>NZ_CP139348.1:0-1203471 GCF_038561965.1 Stutzerimonas stutzeri
ACTGCACATTCCACCTAGATGGAGCAGCCAGTTGTTGTGGATAACCCTTGGGCACGCCGCTACAATGGCCGCCGTCTTACCTCGACAGAGTCGATAGGAGTTTCCGTGTCGGTGGAACTTTGGCAGCAGTGTGTTGAGCTTTTGCGCGATGAACTGCCTGCTCAGCAATTCAACACATGGATTCGTCCACTCCAGGTCGAAGGCACCGATGAGGAGCTGCGTGTCTACGCACCCAATCGTTTTGTGCTTGACTGGGTCAACGAAAAGTATCTGTCTCGTCTTCTGGAATTGCTTTCAGAGCGTTCTAGCGGTCTGGCCCCCGCACTTTCTCTGTTGATAGGCAGTAAACGGACCTCATCCGCGGCGCTACCTTCCGCAGCTGTAGCACGTGCCCAGCCGCAGCCGTCGGTTGTCAGTACCCCGGCCGCATCAGCGCCGCCTCCTGCGCGTTTCGAACCGTTGTCGGCAGACGCCCGCGAACCCGAGCAACCTCGGGTAGAGCGCAATGTCCAGGTGGAAGGTGGCCTCAAGCACACCAGCTATCTGAACCGTACCTTTACGTTCGAAAATTTCGTCGAAGGCAAGTCTAACCAGCTGGCGCGAGCGGCTGCCTGGCAGGTGGCCGACAACCCCAAGCACGGATATAACCCGCTGTTTCTCTACGGGGGCGTGGGCCTGGGTAAGACTCACCTGATGCACGCGGTGGGCAATCACCTGCTGAAGAAGAATCCGAATGCCAAGGTGGTGTACCTGCATTCCGAGCGTTTCGTTGCCGACATGGTCAAGGCGCTACAGCTCAATGCCATCAACGAGTTCAAACGCTTCTATCGTTCTGTTGATGCGCTGCTGATCGACGATATCCAGTTTTTTGCGAAGAAAGAGCGATCGCAGGAAGAGTTCTTTCATACCTTCAACGCATTGCTCGAAGGCGGTCAGCAGGTCATCCTCACCAGCGACCGTTACCCTAAAGAAATTGATGGTCTCGAGGAACGCCTGAAATCGCGTTTTGGCTGGGGGCTGACCGTCGCGGTCGAGCCTCCTGAGCTGGAAACCCGTGTCGCGATTCTGATGAAGAAGGCCGACCAGGCGAAGGTCGATCTGCCCCATGATGCAGCGTTCTTCATCGCACAGCGTATCCGCTCCAACGTCCGCGAACTGGAAGGTGCGCTCAAGCGGGTGATTGCTCACGCTCACTTCATGGGACGCGACATCACCATCGAACTGATTCGTGAGTCGCTGAAGGACTTGCTGGCGTTGCAGGATAAACTGGTCAGCGTCGACAATATCCAGCGCACCGTGGCCGAGTACTACAAGATCAAGATTTCCGATCTACTGTCGAAACGGCGTTCCCGTTCGGTGGCGCGTCCGCGACAGGTAGCCATGGCCCTGTCGAAAGAGCTGACCAACCACAGCCTGCCGGAAATTGGCGATGCCTTCGGTGGTCGAGATCACACCACGGTGTTGCATGCTTGCCGTAAGATCGCCGAACTGCGGGAAATCGACGCGGATATCCGTGAAGATTACAAGAATTTGCTGCGAACTTTGACAACCTGAGTGCGACCTAATTTATAGGCAAGGGACCAGACCATGCATTTCTCCATTCAGCGCGAAGCCCTGTTGAAACCCCTGCAGCTGGTTGCTGGCGTCGTCGAGCGCCGTCAGACCTTGCCGGTATTGTCCAACGTTCTTCTTGTGGTGCAGGGCCAGCAATTGTCGCTGACCGGCACTGATCTCGAGGTCGAGCTGGTTGGCCGCGTGGCGCTTGAAGACGCCGCCGAGCCGGGTGAGATCACCGTTCCAGCACGCAAGCTCATGGATATCTGCAAGAGCTTGCCGGGCGACGCGTTGATCAATATCCGTCTGGATGATCAAAAAGTCGTGATCAAATCCGGCCGCAGCCGATTCACCCTTTCGACCCTTCCCGCCAACGATTTCCCGACGGTGGAAGAAGCCCCAGGTTCGCTTTCCTTCAGCGTCGGCCAAGGCAAGCTGCGCAAACTGATCGAGCGCAGCAGTTTCGCCATGGCGCAGCAGGACGTTCGCTATTATCTCAACGGCATGCTCATCGAGGTTTCCAATGGCATGTTGCGTGCCGTAGCGACCGATGGACATCGCCTGGCGATGTGTTCGATGCAAGCCGGTATCGAGCAGCCCGATCGGCATCAGGTCATCGTGCCGCGCAAGGGGATTCTTGAACTTGCCCGCCTGCTCAACGACCAGGACGCTGACGTCAGTATTGTCCTGGGTCAGCATCATATTCGCGCCACCACTGGCGAGTTCACTTTTACCTCGAAGCTGGTAGACGGCAAATTCCCCGATTACGAGCGCGTGCTGCCTCGCGGGGGAGACAAGCTGGTGGTCGGTGACCGCCAGCTGCTGCGCGAAGCCTTCAGCCGCACCGCGATTCTCTCCAACGAGAAATATCGCGGTATTCGTCTGCAGCTGGAAAACGGGCTGCTGAAAATCCAGGCGAACAACCCTGAGCAGGAAGAAGCCGAAGAAGAGGTAGCGGTCGATTACAACGGCGGCTCGTTGGAAATCGGCTTCAATGTAAGCTACCTGCTCGATGTGCTTGGCGTGATGACCACCGAGCAGGTTCGCCTGATTCTTTCAGATGCGAACAGTAGCGCACTGGTTCAGGAATTCGACAACGACGACTCCGCGTATGTCGTAATGCCGATGCGTCTGTAACCCAGCTGAATGTCCCTTAGTCGTCTCTCCGTCACCGGGGTCCGCAATCTGCAGCCGGTGACGTTGCCTCCCTCTCCTCGCATCAACATCCTCTTTGGCGATAACGGCAGCGGTAAAACCAGCCTGCTCGAAGCTATCCATTTGCTTGGCTTGGCGCGGTCTTTCCGTAGCATTCGGCTGAACCCCGTCATCACCTACGAGCAATCTGCCTGCACCGTCTTCGGCCAGGTGGAGTTGCCCGATCAGCATAGTCGCGCGCTCGGTGTCTCGCGTGATCGCAGTGGCGAGGTCCGAATCCGGATTGATGGACAGAGTGTGAGGTCGGCAGCCGAACTCGCCGACATGCTGCCGTTGCAGCTGATCAATCCCGATAGCTTCCGCCTGCTCGAAGGCGCGCCCAAACTGAGGCGACAATTTCTAGATTGGGGCGTGTTTCACGTGGAACATCGCTTCATGGCTGCTTGGCAGCGCCTGCAACAGGCCCTGCGGCAACGGAACTCGTGGCTGCGGCATGGTACACTGGACGGCGCTTCGGACGCGGCCTGGAGCCGTGAGCTGAGCCTGGCCAGCGACGAGATCGACGGCTATCGGCGGGCCTATATCCAGGCCCTGAAGCCGGTGTTCGAAACCACGCTCCAGGCTTTGCTCGATCTGGATGGCTTGAAGCTGAGCTACTACCGCGGATGGGACAAAGATAGGTCCCTGGCAGAGGTGCTCGCTTCGTCGTTGGAACGGGATCGTTCGTTAGGTCATACCCAGTCGGGTCCTCAGCGTGCAGATCTGCGATTGAAAGTTGGCAATCACAACGCTGCTGAAGTGTTGTCCCGTGGCCAACAGAAACTTGTTGTCTGTGCGTTGCGCATTGCTCAAGGCCACCTGGTTAGCGAGGCCAAGCGTGGGCAGTGCATTTATCTGGTCGATGACTTGCCGTCCGAGTTGGACGCGCAGCATCGACTAGCGCTGTGCAAGTTGCTCGAGCAACTTAACTGTCAGGTTTTTATCACCTGTGTTGATTCAACTGTTTTGCAAGAAGGCTGGCATGAACAGACGCCAGTCTCAATGTTTCACGTGGAACATGGGCAAATCACCCAAGTCCACGGCCCCTCGGGAGTGAAGGCATGAGCGAAAACCACACGTACGATTCGTCGAGCATCAAGGTACTCAAAGGCCTCGATGCAGTGCGCAAGCGCCCTGGCATGTACATCGGCGATACCGACGACGGCACCGGCCTGCACCATATGGTCTTCGAGGTCGTTGATAACTCGATCGACGAAGCGTTGGCCGGGCATTGCACTGACATCTCCATCACCATCCATACCGATGAGTCCATCAGCGTCCGTGACAACGGCCGGGGCATCCCGGTGGATATTCACGAGGAAGGTGTTTCGGCCGCAGAGGTCATCATGACCGTACTGCACGCTGGCGGTAAGTTCGATGACAACTCCTACAAGGTATCCGGCGGGCTGCACGGCGTAGGTGTTTCGGTGGTCAACGCGCTTTCCGAAGAGTTGATGTTGACGATCCGTCGCGAGGGCAAGGTCTGGGAGCAGCTCTACCGTCATGGCGTGCCCCAGGCTCCGCTTGCTCCGGTCGGTGAAACCGATTCCTCGGGCACGCAGATCCATTTCAAGCCATCAGCCGAAACGTTCCAGAACATCCATTTCAGCTGGGATATTCTGGCCAAGCGTCTGCGTGAACTGTCATTCCTCAACTCTGGCGTCGGTATCGTCCTGCGCGATGAGCGTACCGCCAAGGAAGAGCTGTTCAAGTATGAGGGCGGGCTGAGTGCCTTCGTTGCGTATCTGAACACCAACAAGACGCCGGTCAATCAGGTATTTCACTTCAACATGCAGCGCGACGATGGCGTTGGTGTCGAGGTGGCGTTGCAGTGGAACGATAGCTTCAACGAGAACATCCTCTGCTTTACCAACAACATTCCGCAGCGTGACGGTGGCACCCACCTGGCTGGCTTCCGCTCCGCACTGACGCGAAACCTGAATAGCTATATCGAGCAGGAAGGCTTGGCGAAGAAGCACAAGATCGCCACCACTGGCGATGATGCGCGCGAAGGCCTGACCGCGATCATTTCGGTGAAGGTGCCGGACCCGAAATTCAGTTCGCAAACCAAGGACAAGCTGGTCTCCTCGGAGGTGAAAACCGCTGTGGAACAGGAGATGGGCAAGCACTTCGCCGACTTCCTGCTTGAGCACCCCAGCGAAGCCAAGGCCGTAGTTGGCAAGATGATCGACGCCGCCCGCGCTCGTGAGGCTGCGCGCAAGGCTCGGGAAATGACCCGTCGTAAGGGCGCTCTGGATATCGCCGGTCTGCCGGGCAAGCTTGCTGACTGCCAGGAGAAAGACCCTGCGCTTTCCGAACTCTACATAGTGGAGGGTGATTCCGCAGGCGGCTCTGCCAAGCAGGGACGTAACCGCAAGACCCAGGCCATCTTGCCGCTCAAAGGTAAGATTCTTAACGTCGAGAAAGCACGTTTCGACAAGATGATTTCCTCCCAGGAAGTAGGCACGCTGATTACTGCTCTGGGCTGTGGTATCGGGCGCGACGAGTACAACATCGACAAGCTGCGCTACCACAACATCATCATCATGACCGACGCCGACGTCGATGGCTCGCACATCCGGACTCTGCTGCTGACCTTCTTCTTCCGTCAGCTGCCTGAACTGATCGAGCGCGGTTACGTGTATATCGCTCAGCCGCCGCTATATAAGGTCAAACGCGGTAAGCAGGAGCAATACATCAAGGACGATGAGGCGATGGAGGAATACCTCACTCAGTCGGCTCTGGAAGACGCTAGCCTGCATGTCAACGAACACGCCCCGGGCCTCTCCGGTGGCGCGCTGGAGAAGCTGGTCAACGATTACCGCACGGTGATGAAAACGCTGCAGCGGCTGTCTCGTCTGTACCCGCTGGAACTGACCGAACACTTCATCTACCTGCCGCGCGTGCCGGTAGAGCAACTGGCCGATCATTCTGCAATGCAGGCCTGGCTCGAACAGTACAGCGCCCAGCTCAAGGTTGGTGAACGCTCCGGTTTGGTCTACAACGTCAGCCTGCGTGAAGACAAGGAACGCCATCTGTGGCTGCCGGAAGTTGAGATCAGCTCCCACGGCCTGGCGAGCTACATCACCTTCAATCGTGATTTCTTCGCCAGCAACGACTACCGAACCGTTACCGCGTTGGGCGAGAAGTTGAACAGCCTGCTCGAAGAGGGCGCCTATGTTCAGCGGGGCGAGCGCAAGAAGCAGGTGTCAACCTTCAAGCAAGCGCTTGAGTGGTTGATGACCGAGGGCACCCGCCGCCATAGCGTGCAGCGATACAAGGGGCTGGGTGAAATGAACCCGGATCAGCTGTGGGAAACGACGATGGATCCGAACGTGCGTCGCATGCTCAAGGTCACTATCGAGGATGCGATTGGTGCGGATCAGATCTTCAATACCTTGATGGGTGATGCCGTCGAGCCGCGCCGCGATTTCATCGAGACCAACGCCCTGGCTGTGTCGAACCTGGACTTCTGATCGCGCTAGCTAGCTCCTAGCTAGTGCACTGGACTAGGCGAAACATCCAAACAGCAGAGCCCTGACCGTCATGTCGGGGCTTTTGCTTTTCTAGGGATAGACAGAGTGAATCGCCGTGACTGGTTTAATCAATTTCGAGTACAGCCCTGCTCGGCGTATGGTCACCTCATCAAGTTGCTCACCTTACTGCGCCCTGAGCGCCACACATATTTGATGGGGTAAATGATTCATGTTGGATACCAATCTCAAGACCCAGTTGAAAGCCTACCTGGAGAAGGTCACCCAGCCCTTCGAGATCGTTGCGTCCCTCGATGACGGCGAGAAATCCCAGGAGATGCTGAGCCTGCTGCAGGACATCGCCGGCCTCAGCGACAAGATCACCCTCAAGACCGACGGCGACGATGCGCGCAAGCCGTCGTTCTCGCTCAACCGCATCGGCGGCAACATCAGCCTGCGTTTCGCTGGCATCCCCATGGGCCACGAATTCACCTCGCTGGTGCTGGCGCTGCTGCAGGTCGGCGGCCATCCGTCGAAGACCGCGCCCGAGGTGATCGAACAGATCAAGGCGCTGGACGGCGACTACCGCTTCGAAACCTACTTCTCGCTGTCCTGCCAGAACTGCCCGGACGTGGTCCAGGCGCTGAACCTGATGGCCGTGCTCAATCCGAACATCAAGCACGTCGCCATCGACGGCGCGCTGTTCCAGGACGAAGTCGAGCGTCGCCAGATCATGTCGGTGCCGAGCATCTACCTCAACGGCGAACTGTTCACCCAGGGCCGCATGAGCGAGGAAGAGATCCTCGCCAAGCTCGATACCGGCTCCAGCGCCCGTGACGCCGAGAAGCTCAAGGCCAAGGACGCCTACGACGTGCTGGTGGTCGGTGGTGGCCCGGCCGGCGCGGCAGCGGCCATCTACGCCGCACGCAAGGGTATCCGTACCGGTGTGGCGGCCGAGCGCTTCGGCGGCCAGGTGCTCGACACCATGGCCATCGAGAACTTCATCTCGGTGAAGGAAACCGAAGGCCCGAAACTGGCCCGCGCGCTGGAAGAACACGTGCGTGAATACGACGTCGAGATCATGAACCTGCAGCGTGCCAGTAAGCTGATTCCGGCTGGCGAAGACGGCCTGCATCGCGTGCAGTTCGAGAACGGCGGCGAGCTCAAGGCCAGGAGCCTGATCCTTGCCACCGGCGCACGCTGGCGCGAAATGAACGTGCCTGGCGAGCAGGAATACCGCGGCCGTGGCGTCGCCTACTGCCCGCACTGCGACGGCCCGCTGTTCAAGGGCAAGCGCGTGGCGGTGATCGGTGGCGGCAACTCCGGCGTGGAAGCGGCCATCGACCTGGCCGGCATCGTCGCCCATGTCACCCTGCTCGAATTTGGTGAGGAACTGCGTGCCGATGCGGTACTGCAACGCAAGCTGCAGAGCCTGCCCAACGTGAACATCTTGAAGATGGCGCAGACCACCGAAGTCCAGGGCGACGGCCAGAAGGTCACCGGCCTGGTCTACAAGGACCGCACCAACGACGCCGTGCACACCGTCGAGCTGGAAGGCATCTTTGTGCAGATCGGCCTGCTGCCCAACAGCGACTGGCTCAAGGGTAGCGTGGAGCTTTCGCGCTTCGGCGAGATCATCGTCGACGCCAAAGGCCAGACCAGCATCCCCGGCGTGTTCGCGGCCGGTGACGTGACCACGGTGCCGTACAAGCAGATTGTGATTGCGCTGGGTGAAGGGGCCAAGGCTTCGCTGAGCGCCTTCGATCACCTGATCCGGTCTTCCGCGCCGGCCTGATCCGAGAAGCGAAAAAGAAAGGGGAGCAGATTCACATCTGCTCCCCTTTTTCACACCCGGCGTGCGCTGCTGAAAATCAGCTTTCGTGCAGCACGCAGCAGTTGCGCCCGCTGTTCTTCGCCTGATAAAGGGCCTGATCGGCTTGCTGCAGCAGGCGTTCGTAGTCCGGGTGCCCGTCGTGCACAGCCATGCCGATGCTAACGGTTACCTGTAGCACTTCGCCGTTGGCTAAGCGGAAACTTTCTCCGGCGATGCGCTCGCGCAGCTTCTGCGCCGCAGCGAACGCCTTGCTCGCGTCGATATCCACCAGCACCAGGAGAAACTCATCGCCGTCTAAGCGGAAGGCATAGTCGCCCCCGCGGGTATTGCTGGCCAGCAGGGCGCCAACCTGTTGAAGCACCTGATCACCGCCGTCATGTCCGTAGGTGTCGTTGATGCGTTTGAAGTGGTCGACATCAATCGCCAACACACCAAACGTGTTACTCGACTGACGTGCGTACAGCACTTCCTTAGCCATTACCACCGGCAGGAATTTGCGGTTGAGCAGGCGGGTCAGGACATCGCGACCCGCTTCCAGATCGTTGGCCTGTTCGAACAGGCTGTCGAGCAGGAATTTGATCGAGCGGGTCTGCTCGCGGATCTGATGCAGCTTCGCCAGGCGTCCGGCGGCATCCTGCAGTGCCGCGATGGACTTGAGCTCCTGGTCGATGCCCACGATGTAATCAAGGATGCTCGCGCTCTCAGGCGAGCCCTGGAAGGCGTGGGACGCCTTGTGGCGAAACCAAAGACCGAATTCGGAACCGGCGAGCTGCGGAAGCGCCCCGGTCAGGTTGCCGACGGCCAGATCGAACATCAGTTGGTTCTCCCAGTCCAGCAGCGCGGCACGCTGACGTTCCTTCTCGACACCGATGTTCTGAGAGACGGAGAACAGCCGGTAGGCTTCCTCCGCGCGGGAGTTGCGGTCGTGCGACTGAGAATAGGCGAAGCAGATGATCTCCACGGCCAGGTCGATCAGATCGGCACCCATGCGTGCCGCCTTGCGCCGTACCGGCTCGTCGAGATCGCGCTGTTCGAGCAGCTGACGCAGGCGCCCCTTGAGTGAGCGAGCGCCGCGCAACACCAGGCTGACCGGAATCTCGATACGCGCGTGGACATCGCCGACCTTGCGCTGCAGGTCGACTACCGCGTCGAGGTCGCTGCGTGACGTCTAGGAACAGACCGTAACAATCCACTTCTGCATGGATTTGCCGAGGCGATTTTTCACCTGGTCGTGCGACAGAAAACTGGCCGAGTGCGGATCGGCGAGCATCTGTGAATAGAAATGCTCGGCTAGCTCAGCGCTTTTCTGTTCGGCAACAGACTGCAGCGCGGCAGCTGCTTCGGCCGGATAGCCGTCCAGCAGGCGCAGCCATTCGGTGACCAGCTGATGGTTGGGTATGTGGTGCATAGGGGACTCGCAAAGATGGGCGGACGTCCCTGCCCTGCCCCGGCGTGTTGATCAGAGGGTCGGACGACCCTGTGTTTCGAGTTGTGCGACCTGCGCGTTGATCCAGTCTTCGGCGCGCTGATTGAGTTCTGCAATGGCCCGTGGACTTTCGCTATCAGCGTACATGGCTGGGCCAATGACTACCTGGATGATGCCCGGCCGCTTGCCCCAGCCCGCCTTTGGCCAGAACGTACCAGCGTTATGGGCAATGGGCAGCACCGGCAGACCGGCGTTGACCGCCAGCGCTGCACCACTGCGCGAGAACTTGCCCTGCTCGCCAACCGGCACACGCGTGCCTTCAGGGAAGATCAGCACCCAGGCGCCCTGCTCCAGGCGCTCGTGACCCTGCTTGGCGACCTGACGCAGCGCCGCCTTGGGGTTGTTGCGGTCGATGGCGATGGGCTTGAGCAGCATGATCGCCCAGCCAAAGAACGGCACCCGCAACAGCTCGCGCTTGAGCACCTGGGTCAGCGGCTCAAAATAGGCCGAGAGAAAGAAAGTCTCCCAGGTGCTCTGGTGCTTGGCCAGGATCACACAGGGACGCGCCGGCACGTTCTGCGCACCGTGCACTTCGTAGCGCAGGCCTACCAGTGTCTTGCCCAGCCATACGGCGCAACGACACCAGTTCTGCACCACGAAGCGATAGCGCGGGCGGAACGCCATGAACGGAGCGAAGACCAGGCTCACCAGGCACCAGGCGAATGCCGTGAGCGCCAACAGGAAGTAGAACAGGGCGATTCGGACGGAAAACAGGAGGCTCATCGAGAACTCTCGAGTAGATGATCGACTACGGCGGCAAGGTCATCGAAGACCTGAGTGCCCGGCGGCAGCGTGCCTTCCAGCGTGCGCAAGCCTTTTCCGGTCCTGACCAGATAAGGAACGCCGCCGAGCAGCATGCCAGCATGCAGATCGCGGTGACTGTCGCCCACCACCGGCACGCCTTTCAGATCCAGCAGGCCGAAATGCTCGGCGATGGTGCGGAACATCCCAGGTTTCGGCTTGCGGCAATTGCAGCCGTCGTCCGGACCGTGTGGGCAGTGCACGATCAAGTCGATGCGGCCGCCCTGCTCCATCACCAGCTGTTGCATCTTGAAATGCATGTCGCCAAGCGTGCTGATATCGAACTTGCCGCGTGCGACGCCGGACTGGTTGGTGGCCACGGCTACCGTCCAGCCAGCCTTGCACAGCCGCGCGATGGCTTCCAACGAGCCGGGAATGGGGATCCACTCCTCCAGCGACTTCACGTACTGGTCGGAGTCCTCGTTGATCACGCCATCGCGGTCCAGCACGATCAGCTTCACGGGCTTAGCCAAGTGCGGAAATATCGGCAACGCCAAGGAACAGTCCTCTCAGCCGGGCCAGCAAGGCATAACGGTTGGCGCGTACCGAAGCGTCTTCAGCATTCACCAGCACCGCCTCGAAGAAGGCATCCACCGGACCACGCAGGTGCGCCAGACGCTCCAGTGCCTCACGGTACTGACGCGCCGCGGCGAGCGGTTGCACCGCCTGCTCGGCCTGCTGGATCGCCGAGTACAGCGAGAACTCGGTGGCGTTGTCGAACCAGCGTGGCTCGACGGCTTCCGGCAGCTTCGCATCGAACTTGCTCAGCAGGTTGGAGACGCGCTTGTTGGCCGCGGCCAGTGCTGCAGCCTCCGGCAACGTGCGGAAGGCCTGTACGGCCTGCACGCGCTGATCGAAGTCCAGCGCCGAGCCCGGCTGCACGGCACGCACCGACAGGTAGGCGGCGACGTCGACGCCTTCGTCCTCGTAGCGGGCGCGCAGGCGATCGAAGATGAACTCGAGTACCTGATCGGCCAGCCCGGCTGACTTCACCTGTGTACCGAACTGGCCGATGGCGAAATTGACCGCCTCGACCAGATTCAGATCCAGACGCTTCTCGATGAGGATGCGCAGCACGCCAAGGGCGGCACGACGCAGGGCGTAGGGGTCCTTGGAGCCGGTGGGCAACATGCCAATGCCGAAGATGCCGACCAGGGTGTCTAGCTTGTCCGCCACCGCCACGGCGGCGCCGGTCAGCGTGGTCGGCAATTCGCCACCGGCGCCGCGCGGCATGTACTGCTCGTTCAGCGCCAGCGCCACGTCTTCCGGCTCGCCGTCATTGAGCGCGTAGTAATAACCGGCGATGCCCTGCATTTCCGGGAACTCGCCAACCATTTCGGTGGCCAGGTCGCACTTGGAGAGCAGACCGGCACGGGCGGCACGCTGCTTGTCGCCACCGGTGCGTTCGGCGATCAGTCCGGCCAGGCGCGAGACGCGTTCGGCCTTGTCAAACACGGTGCCGAGCTGAGCCTGGAATACCACGTTCTTCAGGCGCTCGTTGAAGCTGTCGAGCTTCTGCTTCTTGTCTTGCTTGAAGAAGAACTCGGCGTCGGTCAGACGCGGACGCACGACCTTCTCGTTTCCGGAAACGATCTGTGCCGGGTCCTTGGATTCGATGTTGGCCACGGTGATAAAGCGCGGCAGCAGCTTGCCGTTGCTGTCCAACAGGCAGAAGTACTTCTGGTTGTCCTGCATGGTCGTGATCAGCGCTTCCTGCGGTACGTCGAGGAAGCGTTCTTCGAACGAGCACACCAGCGGCACTGGCCATTCGACCAGTGCGGTCACTTCATCGAGCAGCGCCGGCGGCACGATGGCTGTGCCGTTCTGCTCGGCAGCCAGCTGCTCGACGCGCTTGGCGATCAGTTCGCGGCGCTCGGCGAAATCGGCGATCACATGGGCGCCGCGCAGGTCTTCCAGATAGCTCGACGGCTTGGAAATATGCACCTGGCCCGGGCTGTGGAAGCGGTGACCTCGGGATTCGCGGCCGGCGCGCTGGGCGAGGATCTCGCAATCGATTACCTGTTCACCGAAGAGCATCACCAGCCACTGAGTCGGGCGGACGAACTCTTCCTTGCGCGCGGCCCAGCGCATGCGCTTGGGAATCGGCAGATCGTTCAGCGAGGTTGCGACGATACCCGGCAGCAGCTCGGCAGCCGGCTGCCCTTCGATGGTGCGGCTGAACTTGAGTTTCGCGCCGCTGCGATCGATCTCGGCGAGATCCACGCCGCACTTGCGAGCGAAGCCCAGGGCGGCCTGGGTCGGCTCACCGTCGGCATCAAAGGCGGCCTGCATCGGCGGGCCGTCGAGGTTGATGCTGCGATCGGGTTGCTGGGTCGCCAGCTGCTCGACCACTACTGCCAGGCGCCGTGGCGCGGCATAGGCCTGCGTCTTGACGAAGCCCAGGCCGGCGTCCTTCAGGCCCTTCTCGATACCGGCACAGAAGGCGTCGGCCAGCTTGGCGAGTGCCTTGGGCGGTAGCTCTTCGGTACCCAATTCGACGAGGAAATCCAGTGCACTCATTCTGCAGCCTCCAGCTTGGCCAGCACTTCGTCACGCAATTCGGGGGTGGCCATCGGGAAGCCGAGTTTGGCTCGTGCCAGCAAGTAACTCTGGGCTATCGAGCGTGCCAGGCTGCGCACGCGCAGGATGTACTGCTGGCGTGCGGTAACCGAAATGGCGCGACGGGCATCGAGCAGGTTGAAGGTGTGCGAGGCCTTGACCACCATCTCGTAGGCCGGCAGCGGCAGCTCGGCGGCCATCAGGCGGTTGGCTTCGCTCTCATAGAAATCGAAGAGTTCGAACAGCTTCGGCACATTGGCGTGCTCGAAGTTATAGGTCGACTGCTCCACCTCGTTCTGGTGGAACACGTCGCCGTAGGTCACGGTGCCGAACGGGCCATCGGCCCAGATCAGGTCATAGACCGAGTCGACGCCCTGCAGGTACATGGCCAGGCGCTCTAGACCGTAGGTGATCTCGCCGGTGACCGGGTAGCATTCGACGCCACCGACCTGCTGGAAGTAGGTGAACTGGGTGACTTCCATGCCGTTGAGCCAGACTTCCCAGCCCAGGCCCCACGCGCCGAGAGTCGGCGATTCCCAGTTGTCTTCGACGAAGCGCACGTCGTGCACCGAGGTGTCGACGCCGATGCGGCGCAACGACTCCAGGTACAGATCCTGGATGTTTTCCGGATTGGGCTTCAACACCACCTGAAACTGGTAATAGTGCTGCAGGCGGTTGGGGTTTTCGCCGTAGCGGCCATCGGCCGGGCGACGCGAAGGCTGAACGTAGGCGGCGTTCCAGGTCTCGGGACCGATGGCGCGCAGAAAGGTGGCGGTGTGGAATGTACCGGCGCCCATTTCCATGTCATAGGGCTGCAGGACCACGCAACCCTGCTCGGCCCAGTAGCTTTGCAGGGCGAGGATCAGGTCTTGGAAGGTGCGCACGGCAGGCGTAGTCTGGCTCAAAATTTCACCTGTGCTGGGCTTCGACAGAAAGCCTCGAAGTATACCCCCCGCATGGTCGCGCTTGCGATGGTTTCGGCCATCGGGCGAGGCCTGCTCAAGGAGACCATATGCCACGTTGCGCCTGGTGCGGCACGGATCCGCTGTATGTCGACTACCACGATCGCGAATGGGGTGTGCCGACTCGTGATCCGCAGGTGCTGTTCGAATTCCTTTTGCTCGAAGCCTTTCAGGCTGGGCTTTCCTGGATCACCGTGCTGCGCAAGCGCGAGCGCTACCGGCAGGTGCTGTTCGGTTTCGATGCCGCACGGTTGGCGCGCATGAGCGATGCCGAGATCGACGAGCGCATGCAGGACGCTGGCATCATCCGCAATCGCCGCAAGCTCGAGGCCGCACGCAGCAACGCCCGCGCCTGGCTGCAGCTGCAAGATCCGGTGGCTTTCATCTGGTCCTTCGTGGATGGCGCGCCGAAGATCAACCGTTTCGAGCGCATCGATCAGGTCCCTGCCGTCTCGGCCGAGGCGCAGGCCATGAGCAAAGGGTTGAAGAAAGCTGGGTTCAGTTTCGTCGGGCCGACCATCTGTTATGCCTACATGCAGGCCTGCGGCCTGGTCATGGACCACCTCAGCGACTGCGAGCGGTATGCCGAGCTGGCTGGCGATGATTGATCCGCTGCAGGGCTGCGCTGCCAAGATGCATGGCGTTGCGGCGGCTGCGCCTGAACGCTGAGCACGGTTGCAGGTAGACTAGGCGACCTGAAAATTTCGGAGTTCAGTGTGGAAAAGCTCAAAGGTGCCCTGGTGGTCGGCTCCCTGCGACTCTTCGCTCGACTGCCCTGGCGCATGGTCCAGGGCCTGGGCGCGATGATCGGCTGGCTGATGTGGAAGCTGCCGAACCGTTCGCGTGAAGTGGCGCGGATCAATCTGCAAAAATGCTTTCCCGAGCTGAGCGGCGCGGAGCTCGAAGCGCTGCTCGGCCGCACACTGCGCGAGACCGGCATGACCTTCACCGAAAGCGCCTGCGCCTGGATCTGGCCGGCGGAGAAGACTCTGGGCCTGGTCCGGCAGGTCGAAGGCCTTGAAGTGCTACAGGCGGCGCTGGCGTCCGGCAAAGGCGTGGTCGGCATCACCAGCCATCTCGGTAACTGGGAGGTCCTGAATCATTTCTATTGCGACCAGTGCAAGCCGATCATCTTCTATCGTCCGCCAAAGCTGAAGGCGGTGGATGAGCTGTTGCAGAAACAGCGCGTGCAACTGGGCAACCGGGTGGCACCGTCGACCCGCGAAGGCATTCTCAGCGTTATCAAGGAAGTCCGCCGTGGCGGCGCGGTTGGCATTCCGGCCGACCCTGAGCCGAGCGAAGGCAGCGGTATATTCGTGCCGTTTTTCGCCACGCAGGCGCTGACCAGCAAGTTCGTGCCGGGCATGCTGGCAGGCGGCAAAGCGGTTGGCGTGTTTCTCCACGCGGTGCGCCTTGAGGGTGGATCAGGCTACAAGGTGGTGCTCGAGGCCGCGCCCGAAGGCATGTACAGCGAGGACGCCGAAACTGGTGTGGCAGCGATGAGCGCGATGATCGAGAAGTACGTTCGCGCCTATCCCAGCCAATACATGTGGACCATGAAGCGCTTCAAGAAACGCCCCGCCGGTGAGAAGCGCTGGTACTGACTAGGCCCGAACAATAACGACAAGGACGAATTCAATGAACAACCAGCGTCAGCATCCGCGTACCAATATGAAGTGCCGCATCCGCATCGCGCATTCGGCCTTCGGCGAGGTCTTCGCCCATACCCGGGATCTGTCGGACGGCGGCGTCTATGTGAGACATCCGGAGCTGGTGGTGCTGCACCCGGGGGACGAGGTGACCGGCCAAGTCCAGGACCTGCCCATTCCTGCCCCGGAACTGCGGATGGTGGTGATGCGTGTGGATGCCGAAGGGGTTGGCCTGCAGTTCGTGCGCGAAGACTGAGTTCTTCGGCGCGCAGTGTCGCTTCAGTCAGGCGTCAGCCGGTCGAGCCGGCGCAGGAACACGGTCATTTCCTTTTCCGCCTGTTTGTCGCCCTGCGTGTGCGCTGCGGCAATGCCACGCTCCCAGGCCTGATGGGCGCCCGGCTTGTCGCCGTCGGCCTGTAGCGCTTTGCCCAGCAGTTTCCAGGCAGCTGAATATTTCGGATCAAGCTCGACACAGCGACGCAGATGCTCCGCTGCCCTGCCCGGCTGACCGGCATCCATATAACCCTTGCCGAGCCCGAAACGCAGCATCGGATTGTCCATGCCTTGCGAAAGCATCTTTTCCAGCGATTCGAGCATTTTTAAACCTTTTTGCTGCGCGGCGCCCAAGGAGGTTTTGTCACTGTAGTGCACAGCGCTCGCCGGGCAAGGCTGCCAGCATACGCCATTGGTCTTAGCTGTTGCGCCCGTATCTTGCGGGCAGCGCGTGACAGCCGTGTGGCGGTTCAGTGGGCCTCGTTGACCGCACTGAGAAACTCACGGGTGCGCTCCTCCTGCGGGTTGTTGAACAACTCGTTCGGGCTGCCCTGTTCATGAATGCGGCCCTGATGAAAGAAGCACACCCGATCGGCGAACTCCCGGGCGAAACCCATCTGATGGGTGACCATCAGCATGGTCAGGTTGTACGCCTCACCGAGGCGGCGGATCACGTTCAGCACCTCGCCGCAGAGCTCGGGGTCGAGCGCCGAGGTCACTTCGTCGAAGAGCATCACCTTGGGCCGCATGGCGAGCGCGCGGGCAATCGCTACGCGTTGCTGCTGGCCACCGGAGAGCTGGGCCGGAAAGTGTTCGAGCTTGTCCTCCAGGCCGACCATGGCGAGCAACTCTTCGGCGCGTTCGCGCGCTTCGGCCTTGCTCAGGCCGAGCACCTGCACCGGCGCTTCCATGACGTTCTGCAAGGCATTCATGTGTGGAAACAGGTTGAAGCTCTGGAACACCATGCCGACCTTGCCGCGTACTCGTCGCAAATGGCGGGAATTGGCTGGCACCAGTTGCCCGTTGTTTCCTGGCATGTGCGTCAGCGGCTCGCCCTCGACCTCGATCACACCTTCGTCGATACCCTCCAGTGTCATCAGCACCCGAAGCAGCGTCGACTTTCCCGAACCGCTGGGACCGATGATCGCCACCTTCTCGCCTTCGTGCACATCGAGGTCCAGTCCTTCGAGTACGGTCAGTTCGCCGTAGCGCTTGGTCACGCCGGCAAAACGTACCATTGGCTGTACTGGCGCTGACTCGGCTGCCGGGTTGAGGGTTGCTGCAGGGTGCATCGAGGTATTCATCGGGCCAGCTCCATGCGGTTTTCCAGGCGACGCACGCACCAGGCGAGGCCGAGGCTGAGAATGAGGAAGAAGATACCGACCATGGTGATCGGCTCGAGATAGCGGAAGCTTTCGGAGCCGATGTTCTTGGCCCGTTGCATGATCTCCACCACGGTGATCGCCGAGAGAACGGGCGTGTCCTTGAGGATCGAGATCAGGTAGTTGCCCAGCGCTGGCAGCACCGGGCGCAGGGCCTGCGGCAGGATCACGTCGCGATAGGCGGTCCAGGGTTTCATGTTCAGTGCGGTGACGGCTTCCCATTGTGAACGTGGCACCGCATCCAAACCGGCGCGGTAGACCTCGGCGGTGTAGCAGGCGTAATGCAGGGCGATACCGATGATGCCGGCCTGCATGGCACTAAGGTTGAGCCCGTAGTTGGGGAATACGTAGAAGAGGAAGTACACCTGAATCAGCAGCGGCGTGCTGCGAATGAACTCGATCAGGCCGGTGATCGGCCAGGACAGCCAGCGTAAGCGGCTGCGGCGGCCGATGGCGAGAAACAACCCGAGCACCACGGCGATGGCGAAACCCGCCAGGGCGATGCCGATGGTGGTCAGCGAGGCATCCAGCAGGCGTGGCAGGATTTCACGAGCGAACTGCCAGTCGAAGAAATTCATGACAGGCCTCCGCGCATTCGTCCGCGGGCCAGACGTCGTTCCAGCTGGCGCATGCCGAAGTTGATCGCCTGGGCCAGAACGAAATAGATGACCAATGCCAGGCCAAAGATCTCCATGGTCATCAGCGTCGCCTGATCCAGCTGGCGGGCGCGGAAGGCCAGATCCGACAGCGTGATCAGCGAAACCAGCGAAGTGTTCTTGAGCAACTCGATCAGCAGATTGGTGCCCGGTGGAATGGCCGCCAGCAATGCCTGCGGCAGGATGATTCGGCGCATGCGGGTGGCTGCCGTCATGTTCAGTGCCTGGCAGGCCTCATGCTGGCCCTGATGCACCGAGCGGATCGCGCCGCGCAGCACCTCGGCCCCATAGGCGCCGATGTTCAGGCCCAGGCCGACCACGGCCACGGCGAAGGCGCTCATTTCGATATTGAACGGCGGCATCGGCAGCACGAAATACAGCCAGAACAGCTGCACCAGCAGCGACGAGCCGCGGAACACTTCGATATAGGTGATGGCCAGCCAGCGCAACGGCGTCAGTGGCGAGAGCCGCGCCAGGGCGGCGATCAGCGCGCAGGCGATCGCCAGCAGGGAGCCGAAGAAGGTCACCTTGACGGTGACCCAGGCGCCCTGCAGCAGGAGTGGAAGCAGTTCGATCATGATGGCGCTATCCGGTTTTCCGGAGCGCTGACCGAGGCTGCGCAGCGGGCTACGAAGCCTTGGTCAGCGTTCACAGGCGGGACAGCGGGTCGGCCGCGCCGACCAGCCGCCCGACGGGCTTTCAGGCGCCGCAGAGTTCGGCGGCAGTCTTGTCGGTGATGTTGGAGCGATCGAAGCCGAACGGCTCGATGGTCTTCAGGTGCTCCTCACTGCCCAGCCATTGTTTGAGCTCGGCATTGACCGCATCACGCAGCGCTTCGTCCTGCGGACGGAAGGCAAGCGCGCCATAGCCGGCGCGGGCCGGGTCGTCCTTGAAGTCGGCAATGGCCTCGACATCGTTGCCGGCCTTTTCCGCCAACCCACGCATGGTCAGCTGGGTACCGATGGCCGCATCGGCGCGACCGCTGCGCACCGCCTGCAATTGTGAGGTGGTATCCGGGACCTGAAGGATCTGTGAATCCTTGATGCCAGCCTTGCGTGCGTAACCGAGGTTGACCGTGCCGGACATGATGGCGATCTTCACCTCGGGGTTGCCGGCGATGTCCTCGTAGCTGCGCAGATTCTTCGGGTTGCCCTCGGCCACCAGCAGGGTGTCGAGCAGGCGGTAGTGCGGATCGGTGAACAGCACCTGCTTGCAGCGCTCGGGGGTGATGTACATGCCGGCGGCGATCAGATCGAAGCGACCGGCGCGCAATCCGGGAATCAGCGAGCCCCACTCGGTCAGCACCGGCTTGATGGTGTCGATCTCCATGCGCTCGAAGACCTTGCGCACGATCTCCGGCGATTCGCCGGTGACGCTGCCGTCGAGGGCGGTGTAGGCGAACGGCGTTTCGTTGGCATAGCCGATGCGGACGCTGCTGTTGTTCTTGATCTCTTCCAGGGTATCGGCCTGGGTGATGCTGGCGAAACCGATGCTGGCCAGGGCGGCGCAGCCGGTCAACAGCCGGCGAGAGCGTGTCGGGATGGTGCTGTTCCTCATGGGAGTTTCTCCTGTTCCTTGTAGAGACCCGAGGAATCGGATCGTTATTTGTCTAGGAGGGGCATTGCTCATGCTCAGGTTAAAAGCGCTTTTGGCGCGACATGGTGCCGTCAAACCGATTGACGATAGTTTCGTTCAATCGACCGGTAAAGTCTGCGTCAAGCCTGGAGAGTACAAAAGCTGGCCATAAAATGGAAATCGGAGGGCATTGGAGACGAATGGATGCAATCGGAGGAGATGGTGAAAAAACGCGAGGAAGCGGACGCAAGGGTTTCCTGATTGATAAAACAAAACGACCCGCCAGTTGGCGGGTCGTTTATTCGGCAGTACAGAGGGATTAAAAGAAGGTCAGCCCGGCCTGAAACAGGCGCTCCACGTCGCGAATGTGTTTCTTGTCGACCAGGAACAGGATGACGTGGTCGCCCGATTCGATACGCGTATCGTCATGGGCAATCAGCACCTGATCATCACGGATCACCGCGCCGATGGTGGTTCCCGGCGGCAAGGCGATCTGCTCGATGGCGCGTCCGACGACCTTGCTCGAACGCGGGTCGCCGTGGGCGATCACCTCGATGGCTTCGGCCGCACCTCGGCGCAGCGAGTGGGCGCTGACGATGTCGCCACGGCGGACGTGGGTCAGCAGCGTGCCGATGGTCGCCAGCTGCGGGCTGATGGCGATGTCGATCTCGCCGCCCTGGACCAGGTCGACATAAGCCGGGTTGTTGATGATGCACATCACCTTGCGCGCGCCCAGTCGCTTGGCCAGCAGCGAGGACATGATGTTGGCCTCGTCGTCGTTGGTCAGCGCGAGGAAAACGTCCGCTTCGTTGATGTTCTCCTCGACCAGCAGGTCGCGGTCCGAGGCACTGCCCTGGAGGATGATGGTGCTGTCCAGAGTATCGGAGAGGTAGCGGCAACGCGCCGGGTTCATCTCGATGATCTTGACCTGATAGCGGCTCTCGATCGCCTCGGCCAGCCGCTCGCCGATATGGCCGCCGCCGGCGATGACGATGCGCTTGTAGTTCTCGTCGAGGCGGCGCATCTCGCTCATCACGGCACGGATATGGCCTTTGGCGGCGATGAAGAACACCTCGTCATCGGCCTCGATCACCGTGTCGCCTTGGGGCAGGATCGCGTGGTTGCGGCGGAATATGGCCGCGACGCGGGTATCCACGTTGGGCATGTGGCGGCGCAGCTGGCGCAGTTCCTGGCCGACCAGTGGCCCGCCGTAATAGGCACGCACCGCGACCAGCTGGGCCTTGCCGCCAGCAAAGTCGATCACCTGCAGTGAACCGGGGTGCTCGATCAGGCGCTTGATGTAGTTGGTGACCACCTGCTCGGGGCTGATCAGCACGTCCACCGGGATCGCTTCGTTGTTGAACAGGCCTGAGTGGACCAGATACGCCGATTCACGCACGCGGGCGATCTTGGTCGGTGTATGGAACAGCGTGTAGGCGACCTGGCAGGCGACCATGTTGGTTTCGTCGCTGTTGGTCACCGCCACCAGCATGTCGGCGTCGTCGGCGCCGGCCTGGCGCAGCACGGTGGGAAATGAGCCGCGGCCCTGGATGGTGCGAATGTCCAGGCGATCGCCGAGGTCGCGCAGGCGCTCGCCGTCGGTGTCTACCACGGTGATGTCGTTGGCTTCGCTGGCGAGGTGTTCGGCCAGGGTGCCACCGACCTGCCCGGCACCGAGAATGATGATCTTCACGCGATCACTCCTGAGAGGCGGATGACAGCCGCCGCTTCCATGTTGGGCCCGCGCACGCAGTGCTGGGGGTTCGGCTTAGGCATTGTGACCACGCGGCTGTGCGGCGATCTTGATCAGCTTGGCATAGTAGAAGCCGTCGTGGCCGTTCTCCTGCGGCAGCAACTGGCGCCCGTGCGGTTGCTGGAGGCCGAAGCTGCCGGGCAGATCCAGCTCCCGTGCGCCCGGCGTGCGATTGAGGAAGGCACCAATCACCTCGCGATTCTCGGTCGGCAGCACCGAACAGGTGGCATAGAGCAGGACGCCGCCAACTTCTAGCGTCGGCCACAGTGCGTCGAGCATCTCACCCTGCAGCACGGCAAGGGGCGCGATGTCGTCGACCTGGCGGGTCAGCTTGATGTCCGGATGCCGACGGATCACGCCGGTGGCCGAGCAGGGCGCGTCGAGCAGGATGCGCTGGAATGGCTTGCCATCCCACCATTGCTCTGTGGCACGGGCATCGGCGGCAACCAGCTCGGCCTGCAAATGCAGGCGATCGAGGTTCTCACGTACCCGCAATAAACGCTTGGGCTCCAGATCCAGCGCGATCAGCTCGGCCAGCTGCGGCTCGCGTTCGAGCAGATGACAGGTCTTGCCCCCCGGCGCGCAGCAGGCGTCCAGCACGCGCTGACCCGGCGCCAAGTCGAGCAACGAGGCGGCCAGCTGCGCGGCCTCGTCCTGCACGCTGACACGCCCTTCGGCAAAGCCCGGCAGCTGGTGTACATCGCACGGCGCGGCCAGGCGAATGCCGTCCTCGCCGAACTCGCAGGGATGGGCTTCGATACCGGCGCTCTGCAGCTCGGCGAGGTATCCGTCACGGCTGATCTGGCGCCGATTGACCCGCAGCATCATCGGCGGATGCGCGTTGTTCGCCGCGCAGATGGCCTCCCAATGCTCCGGCCAGTGCGCCTTGAGCGCCTTTTGCAGCCAGCGCGGATGGGCGAGGCGGATCACCGGGTCGTGTTCGAGTTCGGCCAGCAGGGCTTCACCTTCGCGCTGGGCGCGCCGCAGCACGGCGTTGAGCAGCCCCTTGGCCCAGGGCTTCTTCAGCTTGTCGACGCAACCGACGGTTTCGCCGATGGCCGCGTGGGCCGGAACGCGGGTGTAGAACAGCTGATACAGACCCACCAGCAAAAGGGCTTCGACATCGCGATCGGCTGCTTTGAAGGGCTTCTGCAACAGCTTGTCAGCCAGGCCGGCCAGGCGCGGCTGCCAGCGTGCAGCGCCGAAGGCCAGGTCTTGGGTCAGACCGCGGTCGCGAGCGTCCACTTTGCCCAGCACTTCGGGCAGGCTGCTGCCCAACGAAGCCTTGCCCGAGAGCACGACACTCAGCGCACGGGCGGCGGCCAGGCGCGGGTTCATTGACCAAGTACCAGGCCGGGCGCGAACTGCTCGCGGCGACTGTTGTACAGATCACCGAAGCCAAGCGGCTTGCCTCCGGGCAGCTGCAGACGAGTCAGCGACAGAGCGCCTTCGCCACAAGCTACGGTCAGCCCGTCCTTGTTCGCTTCGAGGATTCGGCCCGGCTCGCCCTGTCCTTCGCCCAGGCGCGCGGCATGGATCTTCAACGCCTCGCCAGCGAGTGTGCTGTGGCAGATCGGCCATGGGTTGAAAGCACGGATAAGCCGCTCCAGCTCGACGGCTGGGCGGGTCCAGTCGACGCGCGCCTCGTCCTTGCTCAGCTTGTGCGCATAGGTGGCCAGGCTGTCGTCCTGGGCCTCGGGCACCAGCGAACTGGCAGCCAGTGCGTCGACGGCCTGCACCACCGCCTGCGAGCCGAGCTCGGCGAGACGGTCGTGCAGAGTGCCGCCGGTGTCCTCGGCGGATATTGGCGTATGGACCTTGAGCAGCATCGGCCCGGTGTCGAGGCCCGCCTCCATCTGCATCACGGTGACGCCGGACTCGCTGTCGCCGGCCTCGATCGCACGCTGGATCGGTGCGGCGCCGCGCCAGCGTGGCAGCAGCGAGGCGTGGCTGTTGATGCAACCCAGGCGCGGCATGTCGAGCACCGCCTGCGGCAGGATCAGGCCATAGGCGACCACCACCATCAGGTCTGCCTGAAGGTCTGCCAGTTCCGCCTGTGCGGCCGGATCGCGCAGGGTCTGCGGCTGAAGCACGGGAATGCCGTGCTGCATGGCGAGTTGCTTGACCGGGCTGGGCATCAGCTTCTGCCCGCGACCGGCCGGGCGATCCGGCTGGGTGTAGACGGCGACCACCGATTTGCCCGCATCGAGCAGGGCCTGCAGATGCTGGGCGGCGAAATCCGGAGTGCCGGCGAAAACGATGCGCAAGGGCTGGGTCATGGGGACTCGCTAAGAAAAAGGCTTGCCGTAGCAAGCCTTTGAGGTTCGGGAATCAAGCCTGCTGGCGGTGGATTTTTTCCAGCTTCTTCTTGATCCGGTCGCGCTTGAGGCTGGAGATATAATCGACGAACAGCTTGCCGTTGAGGTGATCGCATTCGTGCTGGATGCATACTGCGAGCAGGCCTTCGGCGACCATCTCGTAAGGCTTGCCGTCACGGTCCAGCGCCTTGATTCGCACTTTCTGCGGGCGATCGACGTTTTCGTAAAAGCCCGGTACTGACAGGCAACCTTCCTGGTACTGGTCCATCTCGTCGGTCAGCGATTCGAATTCGGGGTTGATGAAAACCCGCGGCTCGGACCTGTCTTCGGACAGGTCCATCACGACCACGCGCTTGTGCACATTGACCTGCGTCGCGGCCAGGCCGATGCCAGGAGCCTCGTACATGGTCTCGAACATGTCATCGATCAGCTGACGAATATCGTCATCGACCACATCCACCGGTTTAGCGATGGTACGCAGCCGTGGATCGGGAAATTCAAGGATGTTCAGAATGGCCATATGCGTTTGTGATGCACTTATGGAATAAAATCAAAAGCCGCTGCTAAGATGCCGAGCAGCATGGAAAACGGCTTAATGCCGCGATCCAAAAGGGTTCCGCGGCGCTAGGGCGCTTTACGTGAAGGCACATAATAAAGGGATTCACCACATGAGGAAATCACTACTCGCCCTGCTGCTGGTGGCGGTCGGCGGGCTCGCCCAGGCCGCGGTGCAGCTCAAGGACAATCACCCGGAGCGGTATACCGTGGTGAAGGGCGACACACTCTGGGGCATTTCCGGCCGCTTTCTGCGCGAGCCTTGGAAATGGCCGGAGCTGTGGCATGCCAATCCTCAGATATCCAATCCCCATCTGATCTATCCCGGCGACACCCTGAGCCTGGTCTATGTCGATGGCCAGCCGCGTCTGGTGCTCGACCGCGGTGCCTCGCGCGGCACCATCAAGCTGTCGCCGACCGTACGCACCACACCGATGGCCGAAGCCATCCCGACCATTCCGCTGGAGGCGATCAACAGCTTCCTGCTGAGCAACCGCATCGTCGACACCGCCGAAGAGTTTCAGGGTGCGCCCTATATCGTTGCCGGCAATGCCGAGCGGGTGATCAGCGGCGCAGGTGATCGCATCTACGGCCGCGGCAGTTTCGAGGCCAACATGCCGGCTTATGGCATCTTCCGCCAGGGCAAAACCTACGTCGATCCGGACAGCGGCGAGTTCCTCGGCATCAACGCCGACGACGTCGGCACCGTCGAGATCGTCGAAGTCGAAGGCGACATCGCCACCATGCAGCTGACCCGCACCACCCAGGAAGCGCGCATCGGTGATCGCCTGTTCCCGGGCGAAGAGCGTGCGATCAACTCCACCTTCATGCCCAGCGCGCCAGCTACCGATGTCGAAGGCGTGATCCTCGACGTACCGCGTGGCGTAACCCAGATCGGCCAGTTCGACGTGGTCACGCTGAACAAGGGCGCCCGCGACGGCCTGAAGGATGGCAACGTGCTGGCGGTCTACAAGACCGGCGAAACCGTGCGCGACCGTGTGACTGGCGAGAACGTGAAGATCCCGGACGAGCGCTCCGGTCTGCTGATGGTGTTCCGTACCTACGACAAGCTCAGTTATGGCCTGGTACTGCAGGCGACTCGCTCGCTGGCGGTGAAGGACAAGGTCCGTAACCCCTGAGCACGAGAGCCCCGCGAACGCGGGGCTTTTTCATGCTGTGATAACACCGCAAGGATGCGGTGCCACGAGACAAGGAGCGCTCGCCCATGCCTGCCATTTCCCCTGCCGAGCTCGAAGCCCGGCTGCGTCTTCATCTGCTGCCCGAACTCGGCCCGCGCCGTCTGCGCAAGCTGGTTAGTGCCTTTCCCGATGCCGCTTCGGCGCTGAGCGCCCCTGCTAGTGCCTGGCGCTCGCTGGGGTTGCCGGCCGTTTGTGCCGAACCGCGACGCAGTGCTGAAATCCGCGAGCGTGCCAGTGCAGCCCTTGCCTGGCTGGAACAGCCGGACCGGCACCTGCTCTGCTGGGACGACCCAAACTACCCTGCCTTGCTCGCCGAGCTGCCAGATGCGCCGCCGCTGCTGTTCATAGCCGGCGACCCGTCACTGCTTGAGCGACCGCAGCTGGCGATGGTTGGCAGTCGCCGTGCTTCGCGCAACGGCCTGGACAACGCCTGGGCTTTTTCCCGCAGCCTGGCCGGTGCCGGTTTCGTCATCACCAGCGGACTGGCGCTGGGCATCGACGGCGCGGCGCATCAGGGCGCGCTGGATGCCGGTGGCAAAACCATCGCTGTGCTCGGTACCGGGATCGAGCGGTTGTATCCCCAGCGCCATGTAGGCCTCGCGCGGCAGATCGTCGAGCAAGGCGGTGCGCTGGTGTCCGAGCTGCCGCTGGACTGCCCGCCGCAGGCCAGCAACTTTCCCCGGCGCAATCGCATCATCAGCGGTTTGTCATTGGGCGTGCTGGTGGTCGAGGCGAGCCCGTCCAGCGGCTCGCTGATTACTGCCCGACTCGCCGCGGAACAGGGCCGCGAGGTCTATGCGATCCCCGGTTCGATCCATCATCCCGGCGCCCGAGGTTGCCATCAGCTCATCCGCCAGGGCGCGGCGCTGGTGGAATCGGTCGAGGATGTGCTCGAAGCCCTGCGTGGCTGGCAGCGCATCGAGCCGCTGGCTGGCGAAACGCCGATGCAGACGGATAATCCGCTGCTGCGTGAGCTGCTGGCGGCGTCACGCAGTAGCGAAGCATTGGCAATGGCGCTCGACCAGCCGCTCGGGCAGGTGCTGGCGCAGTTGACCGAGCTGGAAGTCGATGGGCTGGTCGCCTGCGATAACGGGCTTTGGTCGGTCATTACCTGCTAGGCGGCTTCATCGCTACGGCTCAGCGTGAGCTCATCACCGTCGCCCGGCAAAACCGCTCGCCCGCTGCGTACTTCCCGTATGCGAAAAAGGATTTCCTGTTGCAGCCTGTTGCGAATCAGCCGGTCAGCCCCCTGCTCGGCGACATATGGCTTGGGTACACTGCCGACTTTTCATCCAGGCAGAGGTCGGCATGATCGGCGATTGGCGTGTGCAGCAGGTGGCGCGGGTGGTCCGTGCTGGCGGAGTAATCGCCTACCCGACCGAAGCAGTCTGGGGTCTGGGTTGCGACCCGTGGGATGAAGATGCGGTGATGCGACTGCTGGCGCTCAAGGAACGGCCGGTGGAGAAGGGCTTGATCCTCATTGCTGACGCCATCGAGCAGTTCGATTTCCTGCTGGATGATCTACCCGAGCGTTGGCTCGATCGCCTGGCCGGCACTTGGCCGGGGCCGAACACCTGGCTGGTGCCGCACCGCGGCCGCCTGCCGGAGTGGATCACCGGGCGCCATGACAGCGTCGCGCTGCGGGTCACGGACCACCCGCTAGTTGCGCGCTTGTGCGCGCTGACTGGGCCTCTGGTTTCAACCTCGGCCAATCCAGCGGGCCGTCCCGCAGCGCGTTCGCGGCTGCGGGTGGAGCAATACTTCCCACAGCAGCTCGACGCGGTGTTTACCGGCCCGTTGGGTGGGCGACGCAACCCCAGCGTCATCCGTGATCTGCGTAGCGGCGACGTCATTCGTCCTGCCTGACGGCCAGCTTTTCTGCACGGCTGCTCCAGTCCGCATAGCGGAGCAGTCGGCAAACCCATCAGGGCAACAAAATGGTCGATCCGGTGGTCTGTCCTGCAGCCAGCTTGCGCTGGGCTTCGGCCGCTTCGCTGAGCGGGTAGCGCTGGCCGATCTCGACCTGGATCTTGCCGCTGCCGATCATTTCGAACAGTTCATCGGCCATCGCCTGCAGGCGTTCTGGCGTATCGGCGTAGCCGGCGAGGATCGGCCTGGTGACGAACAGCGAACCCTTCTGTGCCAGTACGCCCAGGTTCACCCCGGTGACCGCACCGGAGGCGTTGCCGAAACTCACCAGCAGGCCGCGTGGGGCGACGCAGTCCAGCGAGGTCTCCCAGCTGTCCTTGCCCACCGAGTCGTAAACCACCGGGCATTTTTTGCCCTCCGTGAGCTCCAGCACGCGTTGCACCACATCTTCGCGGGTGCGATCGATGGTGGCCCAGGCCCCGAGCGATTTGGCACGCGCGGCCTTGTCCGCCGAGCCGACCACGCCGATCAGCTGCGCGCCCAGCGCGTGGGCCCACTGGCAAGCGATGGAACCGACGCCGCCAGCCGCGGCATGGAACAGCACCGTCTCGCCGGCCTGCAGCGGATGGACCTGGCGCAGCAGGTACTGGCAGGTCAGGCCCTTGAGCATTGCGGCGGCGGCTTGCTCGAAGCTGATCGAATCCGGCAGTTTGACCAGATGCCGTGCCGGCAACGTGTGATGCTCGCCATAGGCGCCCAGCGGCCCGGTTGCATAGGCGACGCGGTCGCCGGGTTGCAGTTTCTGCACGCCCTCGCCTACTGCCTCGACCACGCCGGCTCCCTCGGTGCCCAGCCCGGATGGCAGGCTCGGCGGCTGGTACAGGCCGCCACGGAAATAGGTGTCGATGAAGTTCAAACCGATGGCGTGATTGCGCACCCGTACCTCACCTGGGGCCGGCTCGCTGAGCGGCATATCGACCTGTTCCAGCACTTCGGGACCGCCGTGCTGGCTGAATTGGACGCGCTGGGACATGTCTGGCTCCTGGTCGTTGAAAGAGCGCCTATCCAACCCGTCAGGGCTGCGTTCGTCAATCGGCTGAATGCTATGCTTGCCGGCCGACCCCGTTTCAAGCATCGCTCAGCCGCCCTTGATGGCTGCCGAGCGGTCTTCTGCAAGGTGATTTCGTGAACGACAGGACCGAAGCCGTCAAAGCCTATCTGCTCGATCTGCAGGACCGCATCTGCGCTGCGCTGGAGGCCGAGGATGGCGGTGCGCGCTTCGCCGAGGATGCCTGGACGCGACCCGCCGGCGGTGGCGGCAGGACCCGGGTGATCGAGAATGGCGCACTGGTCGAAAAGGGTGGCGTGAATTTCTCCCATGTCCACGGTGACAGCCTGCCGCCGTCGGCCAGCGCACACCGGCCGGAGCTGGCTGGGCGTGGTTTCGAAGCGCTTGGCGTGTCGCTGGTGATCCACCCGCACAATCCGTACGTACCGACCTCCCACGCCAACGTGCGCTTCTTCATCGCCGAAAAGGAAGGTGAGGAACCGGTCTGGTGGTTCGGTGGTGGTTTCGACCTGACACCCTACTACGGTGCCGAGGAAGACTGTGTGCACTGGCACCGGGTCGCGCGGGATGCCTGCGCGCCGTTTGGTGCGGACGTCTACCCGCGCTACAAGGAGTGGTGTGATCGCTATTTCCATATCAAGCACCGCCACGAACCCCGTGGTGTCGGCGGGCTGTTTTTCGACGACCTGAACCAGTGGGACTTCGACACCAGCTTCGCCTTCATGCGTGCGGTCGGCGACGCCTACCTCGACGCCTATCTGCCCATCGTCCAGCGGCGCAAGGCCACGCCGTTCGGTGAGCGCGAGCGGCAGTTCCAGCTGCTGCGACGCGGGCGTTACGTCGAATACAACCTGGTCTACGACCGCGGCACCCTGTTCGGCCTGCAATCGGGTGGGCGCACCGAGTCCATCCTCATGTCGCTGCCGCCGCAAGT
Source organism: Stutzerimonas stutzeri (assembly GCF_038561965.1). Classification (NCBI taxonomy): domain Bacteria; kingdom Pseudomonadati; phylum Pseudomonadota; class Gammaproteobacteria; order Pseudomonadales; family Pseudomonadaceae; genus Stutzerimonas; species Stutzerimonas stutzeri. The sequence continues at coordinate 29,096 of NZ_CP139348.1, forward strand.
GGCCTGGGGCTACGACAAGCATCCCGAGCCGGGTACGCCAGAAGCGCGGTTGACCGAGTACTTCCTGCAGGACCGCGACTGGCTTGCCGAGCAGCCGTAGATCGACGCGCAACGCAGCCCGTAACGCCTTCAGAACAGATTGATGCAGAGGTATTGGATGGACCGCTACGGCGTCTTCGGCAACCCCATCGGCCACAGCAAGTCACCGCAGATTCACGCCCTGTTCGCCGCCCAGACCGGTCAGGTGCTGAGCTATGAGCCTTTGCTGGCGCCGCTGGACGACTTCCCTGCGTTCGCCCAGGCATTTTTCCGTGACGGTCTGGGCGCCAATGTCACCGTTCCGTTCAAGGAACAGGCCTACCGGATGACCGATCAGCTGACCGAGCGCGCGCGCCGAGCCGGTGCGGTGAATACCCTGAAGAAGCTCGATGACGGGCGCCTGCTCGGCGATAACACCGACGGCGCCGGGTTGGTGAGCGATCTGCTGAATGCCGGGGTGACGCTGGCCGGTCAGCGCATTCTGCTACTGGGTGCCGGCGGAGCCGTGCGTGGCGTGCTGGAACCTTTGCTGGCGCAGCAGCCCGCCGCGCTGACCATCGCCAACCGCACCACGAGCAAGGCCGAACAACTGGTACGGGAATTCGCCGAACTCGGCCCGCTGTCCGCAGGCGACTTTGCCGACCTCACCGCGCCGGTGGACCTGATCATCAATGGCACCTCGGCCAGCCTCGGCGGCGAACTGCCACCGCTGGCCGTGACGCTGATCGAGCCAGGCCATACCTTCTGCTACGACATGATGTACGCCGCAACGCCCACGGCATTCTGTCGGTGGGCGGCTGCATTGGGTGCGATTACCCGTGACGGGCTCGGCATGCTGGTGGAGCAGGCGGCAGAAGCATTCGAACTCTGGCGTGGAATCCGCCCGGATACGGCGCCGGTGCTGGCCGAACTGCGTCGACAGCTGAGCTAGCCGCTGAAGTGAATGCGCTGATGGATGTGCTGGGGTTGTTCCAGTTCATCGACGATGCCAGCGGCGATGCGCTGCAATTGCCGATAGGGATTGGCGTCGCCTTTGCCGGCAGCCTCGGCTAGCGCCTCGACGGTCAACTGGCTACCGGCTGACGGTGCGTCTACCAGTGTCCAGCGCAGCGGATGTTTGATCAGCCGTTGCAAGGCTGCTTCGACCTCTGGCTGCAGTTTGATCGCCGGGAAGTCAGCAATCAGCAGCAAACGCTCGACCCCGACGCGTTGCATGCCCAGCAGCAGCGCTTCCACCGCCTGGTAGAAGTCTCGCTTGGGCGACTCGCCGGTGACTGCATCGGTGCCAGGTAGGCGCGGTGTCTGGAACAGACAGATCACCGCGTCCATACCCGCCACGCTCTCGCTTACGCTGATCGGATCGAATGGATCGCCTGGCTTGGTGCGCAAGCCCGGGCGAGCCGATATCGAATTGAGATCGTCGATCAAGGCGACGGCCTCATGCTGGCGGCTGAGCAACTCCACCAGCAGCGCGCTGCCGAGGTCGGCATGCGCACCGTAGAGTGCGAACTTCAACCGCGGCGTTTCGGCGTTGAGCATGGCGTTTGCCGGTCAGCGACGGGTGACCAGGTAACCAATCACCGCAAACGCGCCGGCGGCCAGGGCCAGTGTGCTCAGCGGGTGTTCCTTGGCGCAGTCACGCGCCGCGCGGCTGGCCTCGCGGGTACGCTTGGACAGGTCGGCATAGTGCTCATCCCAATCCTGATCCTGCCAAAGCGACTCGGCTCGCGATCGCAGTGCGCCCAGGCGCTTGCGAGAATCGCGGGCGGCATCGTGCTTGAGCTCGTCGAGCGCGCGCATCAGGCTTTCGATCTCGTGTTGGACTTCTTCGCGGGTGGTGGGCTTGTGGCTGAAACGGGACATGGCGGGACCTCCCCTCGGTAAGTGTCAGCGTTTGACCCCGGAAAGACCGAGAGGTGCAGCCGATCAGAAACGGCCATGCTGCGGGAGGCACGTCAGAATGTTTCCGCAATGCCGGCAGCCACCGAACGGCATCCGACGAACCGTTCATCGGGAACAGGCGGGCCGTCGGGCGATTCCCTATACTGGCACAACGTCTACCACGTCGCATTTAGCGCATTTCGCCCTTTCATCGCGGGGAAAAACCCATCGTGAACTTTCGTCGTACCCTGGCCAGCCTGTTTGTCGTCTGCCTGGCCTCGTTGCCAGTCCACCATGCCCAGGCTGCCAAGCCGGCCGTTCAGGAGCTCGCCTCCGGCAGTGCGCTGCTGGTCGACCTCAATACCAATGAAGTGCTGTATTCCAGCAACCCCGACATGGTGGTACCGATCGCCTCGGTGACCAAGCTGATGACCGCCATGGTTGCGCTGGATGCCAAACTGCCGCTGGATCAGGTGCTACCGGTGACCATCCGCGACGCCAGGGAAATGCAGGGCGTGTTCTCGCGCGTGCGTATCGGCAGCGAGATCAGCCGGCGCGAGATGCTGCTGCTGACCCTGATGTCCTCGGAAAACCGTGCTGCGGCCAGCCTCGCGCACCACTACCCGGGCGGTTACCCGGCGTTCATCCAGGCGATGAACGCCAAGGCGCACGCGCTGGGCATGACCCGCACGCATTATGTCGAGCCTACCGGCCTGTCCGAGCGCAACGTCTCCAGCGCCAATGATCTGGTCAAGCTGATCCGCGCCAGCCGCCAGTACGCATTGATCCAGCAGTTCAGCACCACCGACGAAAAGACCGTGGCGTTCCGCAAACCCAACTACACGCTCGGCTTTCGCAACACCAATGCCCTGGTGCGCAAGAACAACTGGGACATCCAGCTGAGCAAGACCGGCTTCACCAACGCTGCCGGCCATTGCCTGGTGATGAGTACCACTATGAAGCAGCGCCCGGTGGCGTTCGTGGTGCTCGATGCGTTCGGCAAGTACACCCATATGGCTGACGCCAATCGCCTGAAGAAGTGGCTGGAAACCGGCACCGTGACTCCTGTGCCCGCCGCGGCGCTGGCCTACAAGCAGCAGAAGCAGGCCCAGCGCCAGCTGGCCGGCCAGCCTGCTGATGCGGCGCAGGCTCTGCTCGACGCACGCTGAGGCCCAATGCTCGCTGCGTGACGAATGCGTCGCGCAGCTAACCCGTCCAGTGGGACCTGATGCTCGTTCTTGAGTTTGCGCAACTCTTTTCCTGATAGGGATTCCTATCATGAACTCCATTCGCAACCGCGCCTTATCGGACTGCCGATGAACCGCCGCCGTCTTCCCGCCTGGCTCGCCAGCCTGGCCCTGCTGATCCATTTGCTGAGCATGCCGCTCTCGGGCCTGCTGCCGGCGGAGACCAAGCGCCTGCTCGGCTGGAGTGGGCATTGCCCGTTGATGCAGGCGCAGGTGCAGCAGTCGCATGCGCTGCATGAAGCTGCAGGTCATGGCGAGCATGAGCCGGGCACGCATGGCGGGATGCCGCCGTGCTGCTGCTGCGCCGGCTCGATTGGCCTGGCAGCGCTGCCAGGCGCATCACCGTTGCTGCCGCTACAACCTGTCGGACGTGAAGTCCGCGCCGCCGAATCACGTGACCATTGGTCATCGCCACGGGAACAGTGGCCGGCCCTGAATCCCCGCGCTTCCCCCCTCGCCTGACGCCCCGGCGTCACCCTTCGCTGCCACGCCTGAACCGCCTGCACCAGCCATTGGCTTCGTGCCGGCGCCTGCTTGCGGCTACTCGCCGTATGGCCATGCCTGTTGCACAAGGAAGCATGTGAGATGCTCGACCACTCTGCGCAAACTTCGCGGCGCCCAGCGCTGCGCCCACTGCTTATCGCGGTTCTGGCCGCCAGCTATCTACCGGCAGGCTTTGCCGAAACCACTGGATCTTCCCTGTCGCTGGGCAGCAGCACCGTCACCGCGACCCAGTCGGGTGGCGGCTTGCCGACCAGCAGCGTGATCAGCTCGGTCGATCTGCTCGGCGGCGACATTCTCGAGCAGCAGCCAGTGCTCTATTCCTGGGAGCTGTTTCGTCGTGCGCCGGGAGTGATGCTCACCGAGTTCGGTCAAGGCACCAGCTCCGGCAAACTGTCCTTTCGCGGCTTCAACGGCGAAGGCGAAGTCAATGCGGTCAAGCTGCTGATCGATGGCATCCCAAGCAATAGCAACGACGGCAACATGCCCTATCTGGACATGCTGTTCCCCCTGGAGATCGACGGCATCGAGGTGGTGCGCGGCACCAACGACCCACGCTACGGCCTGTACAACATCGCCGGCAACGTCGCCGTGCAGTCGCGCATCGGCGGTGACTACGGCAAGGCTCGGCTGCGCTACGGCAGCTACGACACCCAGGAGCTGCAGCTGGCCAAGGGCATCGAAAGCGGCAACTGGACGCAGAACTACTTCATCGGCCAGCAGAAAAGCGACGGCTACCGCGACCATGCCGGCAGCGAGCGCACCAGCCTGTCCGGCAAATGGTTTTACACACCGGATGCCGGCAGCTGGCGTCTCGGCCTGATCGCCCGGCATTACGAGGCCGATGCCGACGAGCCGGGCTACCTGTCCCGCGATGATGCGCGCCGCTCGCCGCGTCAGTCCTACGCACTGTCATCCAGTGACATGGGTGAAAGGCGCATGAACCAACTCAGTCTGCACCTGGACAGCGAGCTGACGGGCGACCTCTCGTGGGCAACCAAGGTCTGGCTCAATACCTTGGACGATGACCGCTGGGTGCGTTTCTCCCAGGCCCAGCCGCAGCAGCGCCGCACCACCGAGGAGAAGCACTACGGCGCGCGGACCTCGCTGACCTATCGCCCGGACGTGGCCTGGCTGTACGACCTGGCCATCGAAGGTGGTCTGGACACCGAACAGCAGCGCAACCGCAGCGAGCGCTACACCACCGTCGAGCGCCAGGCCGTGACCCAGACCCGCGACCAGCGCTTCGACTACGACAGCTACGGCGCCTACTTGCAGGCGGTGGTCCAGCCGGTGGAGTCGCTGAAGGTCATCCCGGCGTTTCGCGTCGACCGCATCCGCGGCGACTTCACCGATGAGCTGAGCGGCAACGACTACGCCATCAACGACTACGGCAGCATCGAGCAGCCGAAGATCAGCCTGATCTACACCCCCATCGAGCAGCTCAGCCTTTACGGCAACTGGGGCCGTACCTTCCAGACCGGCACGGGCGCGGCCGCCTACAAGGTGCCGCCACGCACCAGCGATCTGTCGCCGTCGATCAACGACGGCTGGGAAACCGGCATCAAGTTCAGCCCAGCGCATTGGCTGGATGGGCGTATCGCCTACTGGGAGCAGGTGGCGTCCGACGAGGTGCGTCGTCGGCTCAACGATCCCAGCGGCGAATCGGAGAACCTCGGGCAAACTCGCCGCTGGGGCTACGACGCCCAGCTCAACGTCTATCCCAGTACCGACCTGAGCCTGTGGTTAGCCCATTCCTGGCAGTTTTCGGAAATCGAGAAGGCTGACCCAAGCCTGCCGGCCAGCCAGGGGCAGCAGATCGACCACGTGCCGCAGCGACTTTACTCGGCCGGTGCAACCTACCAAGCGAGCCAGGCCCTGCAGCTCAGCGGCTGGCTCAACGGCCAGACCGATTACTACCTGGAGCGGGAAAACAGTGAAGGCCGCTTTGGTGGCTACGTGTTGCTCAATCTCGGGCTGAGCTATCAGCTGACCGAGCAACTGGGCCTCGACGTGCAGCTGAAGAACCTCACCGATCGCTACTACGAGTATGTCTGGTACGACGGTGCCGAGACGCTGCATGCGCCGGGTGCCGGCCGTGCGCTGTATGCCGCCGTGACCTTGGACTTCTGACCGGCATGAAGCGCTACCTGTATTTGGCGCATCGCTGGCTCGGCATCGGGCTGGGCGTGTTCGTCCTGCTCTGGGTCGTCAGTGGTGTGGTGATGCTCTTCGTTGCCTATCCCAAGCTGACGCCGGCCGAGCATCTGGCGCGGCTGGCACCGCTGAGCGCGGACTGCTGCGTCGCGCCTGGCGTGGCATTCGCGGCTGTCGATGATTCGCGCACCCCGCTCAGCCTGCGTCTGACCAGCGCCGGTGGCGGACCGCGCTACCTGCTGGATTACGGCGACGGCCCGCTACTGGCGGTCGATGCGCAGAGCGGCCAGCGGATCGAGCACATCGGCGCCGCCGAGGCCCTGGCCAGCGCGAGGCAGTTCGCTCAGGGTGCCGAGGTGCAACTGCTCGACCTGGTCGAGGAAGACGCATGGACGCGCAACCACGCTCTGGCTCGCGAGCGGCCGCTGTATCGCGTGCAGGCGGACGATGCCGAACATCAGCTGCTCTACATCTCCAGCCACACCGGGCTGGTGGTGCGCGACGCCACAGCTCACGAGCGCGCCTGGAACCTGCTGGGGGCCTGGCTGCACTGGCTCTATCCGCTGCGTGAGGTGTTGCCCAAGGCGGTCTGGACGGTGGCGCTGGTCTATGGCGCCCTGCTCGCCGCGGTGCTGGTTCTGCTGGGCATGGCGATCGGGTTATTGCGCTGGCGCTTTGCCGGGCACTACAGCAACGGCTCGCACTCGCCCTACCCGACTGGCGCTGGGCGTGTACATCATGTCGGCGGTTTGCTGGTCGGGGTGGCGCTGCTGGTCTGGCTGGGCAGCGGCATGCTGTCGATGGAGCCCTGGGGGTTGTTCGAGAAGCGCTCGATCATCGATGCGGGCGCGCTGCGGCAGGCACCGCTAAGTGCCGAGGTGCTGGATAGGGAGCTGGCGCCCGTGCTGGACCGCCTGCAGCAGGCCGGTATCGCGCCGGTGGAACTGCAGTGGCATATGCTCGGCGACCAGCCCTATCTGCTCGGCATCGATGCCCGCGGCGAAACGCGCATCCTGCCGGTGGCGTCTGCGCTGCCGGCGCAGCCTCGCCTGGAACGCCACCTGCTGGAGCGCAGCGCCCGGCAAGCCTGGTCCGAGCAGCGAATGCGCTTCGAGTGGCTGGAACGGGAAGATTTCCACTACTACGCCCGTAGCGAACCGAGCCTCTACAGCCATCTGCCGCGACGCCTGCCGCTGCTGCGGGTGCGCTTCGACGACCCGGCCGCGACCTGGCTGCATATCGACCCCTACAGCGGCACCGTGATCGAACAGCTCGACCAGCGCCGGCGAGCCGTGCGCTGGGTGTTCAAACTGCTGCACAGCTGGGACTGGTTGCCCTTGCTGCAACGGCCGCTGCTGCGTGACGGCCTGCTGCTGGCTTTCAGTGGCGGCATGCTGGTGATCGCCATCAGCGGCGTGCTGTTGGGCTGGCGTCGGCTGCGCGGTCGACCACGGCGTGCCCGAGAGAGGACCGCGCGTGCCGCTCAGCCGCCGCGGTTGCCGTAGGCGGCTTCGTCGCTGTCCTCCTCGTCGGCGTTGGCCAGCTCATGGGCCAGATGCCGCTTCAGGCGCTGCAGTGCGGCGTCGCTCCAGCCGGTCGGAGCGCTGACGATCCGCCAGGCATCGACATAATCGGCCGGCGCATAGACGTGCCCGTAACCGGGCGGCGTTGGTGTGGTCACTGCCATGTCCACCGCCAGCTGCAGCATGGTCACCAGCGGGAACCAGCGCAGCGACGGCGATACGTCCGGCCCACGCGGCTCGCTCAGCCAATCCGGCCGGCGCCAGGCGTAACGATGGTCGAAGAAGGTGATCGGGTCGCTGGCGTACTGCAGATAGAGCAGGCGCATCGGTCCCCAGGGGGCGTCGGCCGGCTCAGGGGTGCCGTGCTGGTTCATGAAACGCACGAAGCGGCCATCACGGAACTGCGGGCGCCACTCTGGACTGCCGTCGTTGCGACTGTCGGTGAGGCTGCGCCACAGATCGCTGCGAAATGGTGGCCCGCTCCACAGCGCACCATGGATCGGGTCGCCAAGCAGCTCGTGCAGCTCCCACGAGCGCTGCGAGTGCAAGGCGCCGAGGCTCAACCCGTGCAGATACAGCCGCGGTCGGCGCTCGGGCGGCAGCTCCGTCCAGTAGGCATAGATTTCGGCGAACAATGCGCGGGCAACATCACGGCCGTAGTCGGCCTCTACCAGCAAGGCCAGCGGGCTGTTCAGGTAGGAGTACTGCAACGCCACGCTGGCAATGTCGCCGTGGTGCAGGTACTCCACCGTGTTCATCGCCGCGGGATCGATCCAGCCAGTGCCGGTCGGCGTAACCACCACCAGCACCGAACGTTCGAAGGCGCCGCTGCGCTGCAATTCGCTAAGCGCCAAGCGAGCGCGTTGGCTTGGCGTCTCGGCCGCACGCAGGCCGACATAGACGCGGATCGGCTCCAGCGCCGGGCGGCCGCTCAGGGCCGAGATTTCGGCTGCGGAAGGACCGGAGCCGATAAAGCCGCGCCCGGTGCGGCCCAGTTCCTCCCAGCGCAGCGCGGATGCCGCACTGCCGCTCTTCAGCGGCGAGATCGGCGGCGCCGTTTCCGGCTCGATCAGTGCGTCGTACTGGGCGAACGAGGCATCCAGCGCCCGCAGCGCCTGGGCCACCAGAACGTCAGTGGCCAGCGACCAGAACAGTGCCAGTGCCACCAGCACACCGATGACGTTGGCCACCCGGCGCGGCAGGATGCGGTCGGCATGTCGTGAGACGAAGCGCGACAGCAGCCGGTAGAGGCGCGCCAGCGTCAGCAGGATGAGAAAGGTCGCCAGCGCGGTGAGGACTACCTCGATCAGGTGCGCACTGCTTACCGGCTCCATGCCCATCAGCGCGCGCACCGCGTTCTGCCAGCCGGCAACCTGGCTGAGAAAGCCCCCCGCCAGCAGTACGCAGCCGCCAGCGATTACCAGATTGACCCGCTCGCGCAGGCGCTCCGGCCGTTCCGGCAGACCCAGATAGCGCCACAGCCAGCGCCAGAGCACACCGATGCCATAGCCGACCGCCAGCGCCGCGCCGGCCAGCACGCCCTGGCTCAGCGTCGAGCGCGGCACCAGCGAGGGGGTCAGCGCCGCGCAGAAGAACAGTGTGCCCAGCAGCAGACCGAAGCCGGACAGCGAACGCCAGGCGGATAACAGGGGGAGACGCACCATCGATAACTCCACAATCGGTCTGCAATGGATGACAAAGGTCACCGCCTGGGCCTTTCGAGGCGTCGCTGTCGCCGCGGTTCCGCCGGCGGCGGGCTTCATGCGCTCAATTCGATGCAACGATGACGGAGCGCCTGACTCAAACGACTACATTTCCCTTAGCACAGCGGGAACCGACGTCGAATGAGCACCCCAGACAATAGCTATATCCAGTGGCTGGTCGACCAGTCCATGTTGCACGCGGCCCGCGAACGCGCGCGCCTTTATGCCGGCCAGGCGCGGCTCTGGCAGCGGCCCTACGCCCAGGCCCGCCCGCGTGATGCCAGCGCCATCGGCTCGGTGTGGTTCACCGCCTACCCAGCGGCCATCATCACTCCCGAGGGTTGCTCGGTGCTCGAGACATTGGGCAATGATCGCCTGTGGAGCGCGCTGTCTGAACTCGGTGTGCAGGGCATCCACAACGGCCCGATGAAGCGCTCCGGCGGCCTGAGCGGGCGCGAGTTCACGCCGACCATCGACGGCAACTTCGACCGCATCAGTTTCGATATCGACCCGAAGCTGGGCACCGAGGAGCAGATGCTCCAGCTCAGCCGGGTCGCTGCTGCACACAACGCCATCGTCATCGACGACATCGTCCCGGCGCACACCGGCAAGGGCGCCGACTTCCGCCTCGCGGAAATGGCCTACGGCGACTATCCCGGGCTCTATCACATGGTGGAGATCCGCGAGGAGGACTGGGAGCTGCTGCCCGAGGTCCCGCCGGGACGCGATTCGGTCAACCTGGAGCCGCCGGTGGTGGATCGGCTGCATGAAAAGCACTACATCGTCGGCCAGCTGCAGCGGGTGATCTTTTTCGAACCCGGCATCAAGGACACCGACTGGAGCGTCACCGGCGAGGTCACCGGAGTCGACGGCAAGGTCAGGCGCTGGGTCTACCTGCACTACTTCAAGGAAGGCCAGCCATCGCTGAACTGGCTCGATCCGACCTTCGCCGCCCAGCAGCTGATCATCGGCGATGCCCTGCACGCTATCGATGTCGCCGGTGCGCGGATGCTGCGCCTGGATGCCAACGGCTTTCTCGGCGTCGAGCGCCGTGCCGAGGGCACCGCCTGGTCCGAAGGCCATCCGCTGTCGGTCACCGGCAACCAGCTGCTCGCCGGCGCGATCCGCAAGGCCGGCGGCTTCAGCTTCCAGGAGCTGAACCTGACCATCGACGACATCGCCGCCATGTCTCAGGGTGGCGCGGACCTGTCTTACGACTTCATCAGCCGCCCGGCCTATCACCACGCCCTGCTCACTGGCGACACCGAGTTCCTGCGCATGATGCTGCGCGAAGTGCACGCCTTCGGCATCGACCCGGCCTCGCTGATCCACGCGCTGCAGAACCATGACGAGCTGACCCTGGAGCTGGTGCATTTCTGGACCCTGCACGCCTACGACCATTACCACTACAAGGGCCAGACGCTGCCTGGCGGGCACCTGCGCGAGCTGATCCGCGAAGAACTGTACGAACGGCTGACCGGCGAACATGCCCCCTACAACCTCAAGTTCGTCACCAATGGCGTGGCCTGCACCACCGCCAGCGTGATTGCCGCGGCGCTGAACATCCGCGATCTGGACGCCATCGGCCCGGCTGAAGTGGAGCAGATCCAGCGCCTGCATATCCTGCTGGTGATGTTCAATGCCATGCAGCCCGGCGTGTTCGCCCTCTCCGGCTGGGATCTGGTCGGCGCCCTGCCGCTGGCGCCCGAGCAGGTCGAGCACCTGATGGGCGACGGCGACACCCGCTGGATCAACCGCGGCGGCTATGACCTCGCTGATCTGGCACCGGAGGCATCCACCTCCGCCGAAGGCTTGCCAAAAGCCCGCGCCTTGTACGGCAGCCTGGCCGAGCAGCTGCAGACCACAGGTTCGTTCGCCTGCCAGCTCAAGCGCATCCTCAGCGTGCGGCAGGCCTACGACATTGCCGCGAGCAAGCAGATCCTGATTCCTGACGTACAGGCGCCGGGGCTGCTGATCATGGTTCACGAATTGCCGGCCGGCAAAGGCGTGCAGATCACCGCGCTCAACTTCAGCGCCGAGACCATCAGCGAAACCGTCTGCCTGCCGGGCGTCGCACCTGGCCCGGTGGTGGACATCATTCACGAGCGCGTCGAAGGTGATCTCACCGACAACTGCGAGTTGCAGATCAACCTCGACCCCTACGAGGGCCTGGCCCTGCGTGTGGTGAGCGCGGCATCGCCGGTGATCTAGCGCGGCAGGCGCTTCGCGAGCCTCGGGCGCCCGGCTATAGTGCGCACCGACCCGAGGCTCGCCCTCGCCTTCGAGGACATCGCGTGTCGTTCAGCCTGCCTTTTCGCTTCCCGTTCCTGCTGCTCCTGGCCGCGCTGCTCGGCAGCGCCTCCGTTGCCGCGCAGACCGCCTGCCCGCCCGGTCAACAACCGATCTGCCTCGGTGGCAACTGCTTGTGCGTGCCCGGCTCGGCAGCGGACACCCGCGTCGTCTACGAACGGATGCAACGCATGGCCACGCTGGGGCTGGAGAACTGGATCCAGCAATCGCGGGACCGGCTTGTGGCCGGCGGCGTGGAGCCGATGCCGCTGCACATCCGCTCGCAACTCGAGCCGTATTTCGATCTCGCCGTGCTGGAGAGCGCGCACTACCGCGTCGGTGATGAGGTGACGCTGAATGCCGGCAATACCCTGCTGCGTAATCCCGATGTCAACGCGGTCACCCTGATCGACGTCATCGTCTTCCGCCACGCCAGCGACGCCCAGGACAACGTTGCGCTCTGGGCTCATGAACTCAAGCACGTCGAACAATATCTGGACTGGGGCGTGGCCGAATTCGCCCGGCGTTATACCCAGGACTATCGCACCGTCGAAGGCCCGGCGTATGCGCTGGAGCGGGAGGTTGAAAAGGCCCTGCGGGAGGCGGATGCGCAACGCTGAGCGTGCCGTGCGGGTGTTGCCGGTGGCCTGAAGCCCGCCGACGGCAATCAGCTAGAAACGAGAAACCCCGCCGAAGCGGGGTTTCTTTCGCAGGTTACGCGGTCAGCTTCAGAACGCGGGAACCACGGCGCCCTTGTACTTTTCCTGAATGAACTGGCGAACGTCCTCGCTGTGCAGCGCGGCGGCCAGTTTCTGCATGGCGTCGCTGTCCTTGTTGTCCGGACGGGCAACCAGGATGTTGACGTAGGGCGAGTCGCTGCCCTCGATCACCTGCGCGTCTTCGGTCGGGTTCAGCTTGGCTTCCAGCGCGTAGTTGGTGTTGATCAGCGCCAGGTCGACCTGGGTCAGTACGCGCGGCAGGGTCGCCGCTTCCAGCTCACGTACCTTGATGTTCTTCGGGTTGTCGGCGATGTCCTTCGGCGTGGCGGTGATGCCGGCGCCATCCTTGAGGCTGATCACGCCGGCTTTGGCCAGCAGCAGCAGCGCGCGGCCGCCGTTGGTGGCGTCGTTCGGGATGACCACGGTGGCGCCATTGGGCAGCGCATCAAGCGACTTGTGCTTGCTGGAATAGGCGCCAAAGGGCTCGATATGCACGCCGGCGACGCTGACGAGGTCAGTGCCCTTGCCCTTGTTGAACTCATCCAGGTACGGCTGGTGCTGGAAGAAGTTGGCGTCCAGACGCTTCTCGGCGACCTGGATGTTCGGCTGTACGTAGTCGGTGAAGACTTTTACGTTCAGCGTCACGCCCTGCTCGGCCAGTTGCGGTTTGACGAACTCCAGCAGCTCGGCGTGCGGTACGGCTGTGGCGGCGACGGTCAGAGTCTCGGCAGCCTGCGCGGAAAACGCGGCAACGGTGGCCAGGGCGGCAATCAGTTTCTTCATCGTTCGGTTCCTTCAGGAGTTGAGCGGGGTGCGATGGTTCGCTCGCCCTGGTTGCGGTTCATTTGCGCGAAAAGTGGGTGACCAGCCTGTCGCCGACGCTCTGCAGCACCTGCACCAGCACCAGCAGCAGGACCACCGTGACCACCATCACGTCGGTCTGGAAGCGCTGGTAGCCGAAGCGGATGGCCAGGTCGCCAAGCCCGCCGGCACCCACCACACCGGCCATCGCGGTGTAGGACACCAGGGTGATGGCGGTGACGGTAATGGCGGCGATGATGCCCGGACGCGCTTCAGGCAGCAATGCGCTGAAGATGATCTGCCGCGTGGTGGCGCCCATCGCCTGGGTCGCCTCGATGATGCCGCGGTCCACTTCGCGCAGGGCGGTTTCCACCAGCCGTGCAAAGAACGGCGCAGCGCCCACCACCAGCGGCGGTATCGCCCCGGCCACGCCCAGCGAGGTGCCCGTGACCAGCACCGTGAAGGGAATCATCACGATCAGCAGGATGATGAACGGCAGCGAGCGCAGCACGTTGACCACGAAGGACAGCGCGGCATACAGCGGGCCGTTTTCGAACAGCTGGCGCGGGCCGCAGAGAAACAGCAGCACGCCCAGCGGCAGTCCGAGCAGGATGGTGAACAGCAGCGACCCGCCGAGCATCAACAGGGTGTCCAGCGTGGCCAGCCAGATCTCGTACCAGTCGACATTCCCCAACAAAGAGCTCAACAACGCGTCCATCAGCGCAATACCTCCACATGCACGTCGGCGGCTTGCAGTCGCGCCATCGCCGCGCTCATGTCACCGCCGATCAGCGACAGCGTGAGCTGGCCGTAGGGCGTGTCCTTGATGCGGTCGATGCGTCCGGAAAGGATGCTGTAGTCGACGCCGGTTTCGCGGGCAACCGTGCCCAGCAGCGGCTTGTAGGTGGCGTCGCCCTGAAAGGTCAGACGCAGGATACGACCCGGCACGTGAGCAAAATCGTCGTGCTGCTCGCCTTCATCTACCGCTTCGTCTTCCAGCACGAAGCGCTGGGTGGTCGGGTGCTTGGGGTGCAGGAACACCTCGGTGACCGGCCCCTGTTCGACGATGGCACCGCCATCCATCACCGCTACGCGGTCGCAGACGCGGCGGATCACGTCCATCTCGTGGGTGATCAGCACGATGGTCAACTTCAGTTCGCGGTTGATCTCGGCCAGCAGTTGCAGCACCGATGCGGTGGTCTGTGGGTCGAGGGCACTGGTGGCCTCGTCGCAGAGCAGGATGCTCGGCTCGGTGGCCAGCGCGCGAGCGATGCCGACGCGCTGCTTCTGCCCGCCGGAGAGCTGCGCCGGGTACTTGCGTGCGTGCTCCTTGAGGCCGACCCGGTCGAGCAGGGCCGCGACGCGGGCGTCGATCTCGCTGCGCGAGCGGATGCCGGCCAGGCGCAGCGGCATGGCGACGTTGTCGGCGACGGTCTTGGACATCAGCAGGTTGAAGTGCTGGAAGATCATGCCGACGCGCTGGCGGAAGCGTCGCAGGCCGTCGGCGTCGAGTGCGGTGACGTCTTCGCCGTTGACCAGAATACGTCCGCCCGAGGGCTCTTCAAGGCGGTTGATCAGGCGCAGCAGCGTGCTCTTGCCGGCACCGGAGTGGCCGATCAGGCCGAACACCTCACCGGAAGCGATTTCCAGCTGCGTCGGTTGCAGCGCGGGTATGTCCCGGCCGCCGGTCCGATAGGTTTTGTGGACTTGATGGAATTCGATCACGGGCGAACCTTGTGGGTGCGACGTTCGTTGCCGGGATAATCGGCGAAAGCCGGGCATTCTACCCGTTTGCCGCCGAGGTCGCTCGCTTGCGCTGTGTCGATTGAGCGAATGCATTGGCGCTATAGCCAAAGCAAATCAGCATAGCCGGCAACCATGTAGTCCCTATGGGGGTCACTAACCGGTACGCCGTGAAATGATTACGCATTTGGCCCGATCAAGGCCCGATCGTTCGCGGTTCTGCTCACTGCAATGGAGGCCCATCATGACGGACAAGACCCCAGAACAGAGCGAACTTGCCGGTACCAATACCGTCGACCGCGCCAATCACAACGCCAAGCTCGACCAGCTTGAAGCGTTTCGCAGCGACGCCACCGGCGAGGCGCTGCGCACCAACCAGGGCGTGAAGATCGCCGACAACCAGAACACCCTCAAGGCCGGTGACCGCGGACCCTCGCTGCTCGAAGATTTCATCATGCGCGAGAAGCTCACCCACTTTGACCACGAGCGCATTCCCGAGCGCATCGTGCACGCCCGTGGCGCCGCGGCCCACGGCGTGTTCCAGAGCTACGCCGACCACGCCTGGCTGACCAAGGCCTCGTTCCTCGCCGGCGAAGGCAAGGAAACTCCGGTGTTCGTGCGCTTCTCCACCGTGCAAGGCTCACGCGGCTCGGCCGACACCGTGCGCGACGTGCGCGGTTTCGCCACCAAGTTCTATACCGATGAAGGCAACTTCGACCTGGTCGGCAACAACATGCCGGTGTTCTTCATTCAGGACGCCATCAAGTTTCCGGACTTCGTGCATGCGGTCAAACCCGAGCCGCACAATGAGATCCCGCAGGCGCAGTCGGCCCACGACAGCTTCTGGGACTTCGTCTCGCTAACGCCGGAATCGGCGCACATGGTGCTCTGGACCATGTCCGACCGCGCGCTACCGCGCAGCTACCGGGCGATGGAAGGCTTCGGCGTGCACACCTTCCGCCTGATCAACGCCGAGGGCGTCAGCCGCTTCGTCAAGTTTCACTGGAAGCCAATGGCCGGCGCCTTCTCGCTGGTCTGGGACGAGACGCTGAAGATCGCCGGCAAGGATCCGGACTTCAACCGCCGCGACATGTGGGAGTCCATCGAGATGGGCGACTATTTCGAGTGGGAGCTGGGCGTGCAGGTGGTCGAGGAGGCGGATGAGCACAAATTCGACTTCGACCTGCTCGACCCGACCAAGATCATCCCCGAAGAGCTGGTGCCGGTGCAGAAGCTCGGCAAGATGACCCTCAACCGCAACCCGGACAACTTCTTCGCCGAAACCGAGCAGGCGGCCTTCCACATCGGTCATATCGTGCCGGGCATCGACTTCACCAACGACCCGCTGCTGCAGGGCCGGCTGTTCTCCTACACCGACACCCAGCTGTTGCGTCTCGGTGGCCCGAACTTCCACGAGATCCCGATCAACCGGCCGCTGTGCCCGTTCCACAACAACCAGCGCGACGCCTTCCACCGCCAGACCATCCACAAGGGCCGCGCCAACTACGAGCCCAACTCGATCGACAGCGGCTGGCCCAAGGAAACCCCGCCGGCGGCCCAGGGTGGCGGTTTCGAGAGTTACCCCGAGCGCGTCGAGGGGCACAAGATCCGTAACCGCAGCGAATCGTTCGGCGATCATTTCTCCCAGGCCACGCTGTTCTGGAACAGCATGAGCGCGCCGGAGAAGGAGCACATCGTCGGCGCGTACACCTTCGAGCTGGGCAAGGTGGAGCGAATCTTCATCCGTGAGCGCCAGGTCAACGAGATTCTCGCCAACATCGATCTGGAATTGGCCCGCCGTGTCGCCGAGAACCTGGGCCTGCCGGTACCGAGCGCGCCGACCGTGACGAGCAAGGTCTCCAGCGTGCAGAGTTCGCCGGCGTTGAGCCTGATGAATCATGTGCCGGGCAATATCAAGTCGCGCAAGGTCGCGATCCTGGTGGCGAACGGCGTCGATGGCGCGGCAATCGATGCGTTCAAGGCCAAGCTGGCCTCGGAGGGCGCGCTGGCAAAGATCATCGGCCCGTCACCGGCGCCGGTGAAAACGGCGGACGGCAAGATGCTGCCAGTCGACGCCGCGATGGATGGCATGCCCTCGGTGATGTTCGACGCTGTGTTCGTCCCCGGCGGCGCCGATGCGGCTGCGGCCATGGCCAAGTCCGGCGAGGCCAAGCACTACGTGTTGGAAGCCTACAAGCATCTGAAACCTATCGTCATGCTTGGCGCGGCGCGTCCGTTGCTGGCGACCCTCGGCCTGCAGCCCGACGCCGGTCTGCTGGAAGGCGACGATGTGGATGGGGTGTTCGGCAACTTCGCCCAGGCGCTCGGTCAGCATCGGGTATGGGCACGTGAGGCCGCGGCGGAAGCAATCCCTGCCTGACGTAGTGCCAGGTTTGTGTCGGGCGTCTGCCCGCTCGAACCTGGCGTGTTTTAACGACCACAAGACGCCGGCGCTCGCCGGCGTTCTGCTTTCTTTACTTGGTTAATTCGCCCGCAAAGGCCTGCAATAGACGCAGGTCATGGTTGCGGCCGCCCGGCTTGCCCATGCTGTAAGCGTATCTGTCAGCGGATGGAGCCTTACCATGAGCGATACCCAACATGCAGCCCGCCAGGGTCTGCTCGGCATCCCGATCGGCCTGCTGGTGGCCTTACTGGCATTGATTGGCGTGCTATTGATGCCGTTGCCGGCCGATCTGCCCGTGGCTGGTCAGCGTGTCTTGGCCATCCTGGTGTTCGCGGTGGTGGTGTGGATCAGCGAGGCGGTGTCCTACGAGGTCAGCGCGATCATGATCACCGCACTGCTGGCCTTCCTCGTCGGCACGGCGCCTACGCTGGAAAACCCCGAGGTCGTCTACGGCACCTCCAAAGCGATCAGCATGGGGCTTTCCGGCTTCGCCAATCCGGCATTGGCGCTGGTAGCGGGCGCCCTGTTCATCGCCGCGGCAATGACCCTTACCGGGCTCGACCGTCGTATCGCGCTGATGACCCTGTCCAGGGTCGGCACCAGTTCGCGGCATATTCTCGGCGGCACGCTGGTGGTCATCGTCCTGCTCAGTCTGGTGGTGCCCAGCGCCACGGCCCGCGCCGCCTGCGTGGTTCCGATCATGCTCGGCATCATCAATGCGTTCGGCATCGACAAGCGTTCGAACTTTGCCGCCGGCATGATGATCATCGTCGCCCAGGGCACCAGCATCTGGAATATCGGCATCCAGACCGCAGCGGCGCAGAATCTGCTGCTGGTGGGCTTCATGGACAAATTGCTGGGAGAGCGAGTCAGCTGGATCGACTGGCTCATCGCCGGCGCTCCCTGGGCCGTACTGATGTCCTTCGTGCTGCTGGTCATCGTGCTCAAGCTGCTGCCGCCGGAAACCGAGCGGATAGCCGGTGGCAAGGAAGCCGTGGCGCGCTCGCTCGCCGAGCTCGGGCCGATGACCTCGGCGCAGAAGCGCCTGCTCGCCGTGTCTATCGCGCTGCTGATGTGCTGGGCCACCGAAGGCAAGCTGCACAGCTTCGACACCACCAGCACCACCTACGCGGGACTGGTGATCCTGATGCTGCCACGCGTCGGTGTGATGAACTGGAAGGAGGTTCAGGCGCGGGTACCTTGGGGCACGGTAATCGTCTTTGGGGTCGGTATCAGCCTCGGTACCGTACTGCTGACAACCCAGGCCGGACAATGGCTGGGTGCTCAGGTGGTGGCGCACACCGGACTCGGCGTAGTGGGGCCGCTGGGCATCTTCGCCATCCTCGGCGCTTTTCTCATCGTGATTCATCTGGGCTTCGCCAGTGCTACGGCGCTGACATCGGCGATGCTGCCGATCCTGATTTCGGTGTTGCTCAGCCTGCCCGGTGAGTTCAGCCGACTGGGGATGACCATGCTGCTCGGCTTCGTGGTCAGCTACGGTTTCATTCTGCCGATCAACGCACCGCAGAACATGGTCTGCCTGGGCACCGAAACCTTCAGCGCGCGGCAGTTCGCCAAGGTCGGCGTGCTGGTCACGCTGATCGGTTACCTGAGCATGTTGCTGTTCGCGGCGACCTGGTGGCGCTGGCTGGGCTGGATCTGAGCGGCACCGCCGGCATACCGACGCCTGGCGCCACGGAGGCGCTAGGCGTGCTCGCGGGGTAGCGCCTGCTGCGCCCGCAGTTCGCGCCAGTGCAGGAACAGGCGGAGGTCGAACTCGATCTGTCCGTAGCCCGGCAGCATGTGTTCGCACAGCTTGTAGAAGGCGCGGTTGTGCTCGCTCTCACGCAGGTGGGCGAGTTCGTGCACCACGATCATCTGCAGGAATTCCGGCGCCGCCTCCCTGAACAGTGCGGCGACGCGAATTTCCTTCTTCGCCTTCAGCTTGCCGCCTTGCACCCGTGATACCGCGGTGTGCAGGCCAAGGGCGCGATGGGTGAGATCCAGTCTGCCGTCATAGAGCACCTTGTCGATTGGCGGCGCGCTTTTCAGGTAGTCCTGTTTGAGCTTCTGCACATAGCCATACAGCGCCTTGTCGCTCTGTACTTCGTGCCGTGTGGGGTAACGACGCTGCAGGTAGTCACCCAGGCGCTGCTCGGCGATCAGCTGGCGAACCTGCGCCAGCAGCGGCTCGGGGTAGCCGCGCAGGTATTTCAGGTCGGTCATCAGGCGCGCTTCGGCCAGGCGAAACTGAGCAGGAACAGCGCGGCGGCGCTGACCACGATGGACGGGCCGGCGGGAGTGTCCTCGAACCAGGACAGCGTCAGCCCCAGGCACACCGCGACGATACCCAGCAGGCTCGCACCAAAGGCCATCTGCTCCGGCGTCCGCGCATGGCGCTGCGCGGCGGCGGCGGGAATGATCAGCAGCGAGGTGATCAGCAGCACGCCGACGATCTTCATCGCCACGGCGATCACCACGGCGATCAGCAGCATCAGCGCCAGGCGGATGCCGGCCACCGGCAGGCCTTCGACCTTGGCCAGTTCCTCGTGCACGGTGATCGCCAGCAGCGGCCGCCACAGCGGTATCAGCATCAGTAGCACCAGCGCGCTGCCGCCCATGATCCAGGCAAGATCGCTCGGCCCGACGGCGAGCAGATCACCGAACAGATAGCCCATCAGGTCGACGCGCACATCCTTCATGAAGCTCAGCGAGACCAGCCCCAGTGACAGCGTGCTGTGGGCGAGGATGCCGAGCAGGGTGTCCGAGGCCAGCGGCTGGCGCTGTTGCAGCGTCACCAGCAGCAGGGCGAGCAGCACGCAGCCGACCGTCACTGCCAGGGTCAGGTTGACGTCGAGCATCAGTCCGAGGGCAACGCCGAACAGCGCGGCGTGGGATAGGGTGTCGCCGAAATAGGCCATGCGCCGCCAGACGACGAAAGAGCCGAGCGGGCCGGCGACCAGCGCCAGGGCGAGGCCGGCGAGCAGGGCGTTGAGGAGGAAATCGGGCATGCTAGGGCCTATTGATGCTTTGGCGCGAGCCGCGTTGCCGCGTCAAATGGTGCCAGGCAAGGCGCGGGACGCAGGCAATGGTCGCTCCCTTGGCAAGTCCCGCAACGCCGCATGGCACCATTTGACGCGCAACCCGAAGGGCCGGGCCAGTTTTAGCGCGGTGCTGCGTTATTCGTCGTTTATTTGGAATAACCAAACTTCTCTCCTCATGCCTTGCCCCGCGCTAAAACTGGATCCGGCGCGGCCGTGACAAAGCATCAATAGGCCCTACTAGTGCTTGCAGTTCGGGCCGTGGACGTGGGGTTTGTCGATCACCACGCTGCCATGCAGGTCGTGGCTGTGGTCGTGCTGGTGGTGATAAATCGCCAGGCTGCGCGCATCCTGGCCGAACAGCTCGACGAAGGCCGGGTCGCTGCTGACCTGTTCCGGATGCCCCGAGCAGCAGACGTGCCGGTTCAGGCAGACCACCTGGTCGGTGGCGCTCATTACCAGGTGCAGGTCGTGGGAAACCATCAGCACGCCGCAGCCGTAACGGTCGCGCAGTACCCCGATCAACCGGTACAGCTCGGCTTGGCCCGACACGTCCACACCTTGAACGGGTTCGTCGAGTACCAGCAGCTCCGGTTCGCGCAGCAGGGCGCGGGCCAGCAGCACGCGCTGCATCTCGCCGCCGGAAATCTTCTGCAGCGGGCTGTCGATGACGTGCTCGGCGCCGACTTCGCCCAGCGCCGCCAGCGCACGGGCACGGTCGACGCCGGGCACCAGACGCAGGAAGCGCAGCACCGACAAGGGCAGGGTGGGGTCGACGTGCAGCTTCTGCGGCATGTAGCCGACACGTAGCTTCGGCTTGCGCCAGACCTGGCCGCGATCGGGTTTCAGCAGGCCGAGCACAGCACGCACCAGCGTGGTCTTGCCAGCGCCATTGGGGCCGATCAGGGTAACGATCTCGCCGCGATGCACCTGCAGTTGCGCGCCTTCCAGCACGTCCTGATTGGCGAAGCGCACGTGGATGTCATCCAGTCGCAGCAGCACCTCGCTCATGCGGCGTTCCGGCAGGTAGAGCAGAGGCCGACCACTTCTACGGTCTGGCCCTCAACCGTAAAGCCTACGGCGCCAGCGGCCGTATCGATTGCCGCGGCAATGGACGGTTGCTCCAGTTCGATGGCTGTGTGGCAGTGGCGGCAGATGAGGAACTGACCCTGATGAGGATGTTCCGGGTGGTTGCAACCCATGAAGGCGTTGAGCGACGCGATGCGATGCACCAGGCCGTTCTCCAGCAGGAAATCCAGCGCGCGGTAGACGGTCGGCGGCGCTGCACGGCGGCCGTCCTGCTCGCTCAGTACCGCGAGGATGTCATAGGCGCCGAGCGGCCTGTGACTCTGCCAGACCAGCTCCAGCACGCGCTTGCGCAGGGCGGTCAGGCGCACGCCCTGGCGCGCGCAAAGGCTGTCGGCTTCGGCCAGCGCGTGGCTGACGCAATGGTCGTGGTCGTGAGGCGTGCAGGCCAGCGGGGTCTTGGACATGGGCGGCGACGTGTTGGGAGAGAGACGTTATTATGTACCAATCTAACGCCTTCGAGTGATGCCCGTGAATCGTCTTTGCTCCCTTCCTTTGCTGGCCGCGCTGCTCGCTGGCGCCGCCACCGCCCAGGCTGAAGTTCGTGTCCTGACCAGCATCAAGCCCCTGCAGCTGATCGCTGCGGCGGTGCAGGATGGTATCGGCGAGCCGGACGTACTGCTTCCGGCCAGCGCCTCGGCGCACCATTACTCGCTGCGCCCATCCGATGTACGGCGCATCCGCGACGCCGAACTGTTCTACTGGATCGGCCCGGATCTGGAGAATTTCCTGTCGCGCGCGCTGACAGCTCGCGAGGGTACGACTGTAGCCGTGCAGGAGCTGCCTGAGCTGACCCTGCGCCGCTTCGGCGATGCCCACACGCACGCCGAAGATGAGCATCACGATCACGACGATCACGACGATCACGACGATCACGACGATCACGCCGGGCACGACCACGACCACGACCACGACGAGCATGAGCATGAGCATGCCGACACCGCACACGCTGACGAACATGATCACGACCATCGTCCCGGCTCGCTCGATGCACACCTGTGGCTACTGCCGGCCAATGCCCTGGTGATCGCCGAGCGTATGGCGGCAGACCTGGCGGCTGCCGACCCAGCGAACGCCCAGCAATATCGCGCCAACACGGCGATCTTCGCCCAACGCATCGAGGCAGTCGATGCGCACCTGAAGCAGCGTTTCGCCGGTGTGCAGAACAAGCCGTTCTTCGTCTTCCATGAGGCCTACGACTATTTCGAAGCGGCGTACGGCCTGCGCCATGCCGGTGTGTTCACGGCCGGCGGCGAGGCCCAGCCAGGGGCGCGGCATGTGGCGGCGATGCGTGAGCGCTTGCAGCAGGCGGGGCCGAGCTGCGTGTTCAGCGAACCGCCGGCACGCCCGCGCCTGGCCGAAACGCTGACCGCCGGGTTGCCGGTGAAAATGGCTGAACTGGATATTCTGGGCGTCGGCCTGGCGACCGATGCCAAGGGCTACGAGAAGCTGCTTGAAGGGCTTGGCGAAACCCTGGCTGGTTGCCTGGAGTCGCTGTGATATACCGCGCCTTCCCGCACAGCCGATAGCCGTTCCAGGCGACTGCCGGCTGCTCGCCGGCAAACTGGTTCCTACGGGTTAGAGGTGCATCGACGAGCATGGCCTCTGGCGCCGCTCGTCCATGCCTTCCAAGGCCTGCGCAGCTAGCGGCGCAGGCCGGGCGTCGATGTGCGTCATCCCGCCTTGCGGATGCCGTCGGCGAGCAGCGCAACCATCTGCTCGATATCGGTCTTCTCGACGATCAGCGCCGGCGACAGGGCAATGGTATCGCCGCTGGCGCGCACCAGCAGGCCTTTCTCGAAGCACTCACGGAACACTCCGTAGCCACGCTTGCCGACGCCATCGGCATGGGCGGCGAACTGGATGCCGGCGACCAGGCCGACCGTGCGAATGTCGATCACGTTGGGCAGGTCTCTGAGGCTGAACAGCGCCTCCTGCCAGTAAGGTTCGAGGTCGATGGCCTTCTGGAACAGGTTCTCCTGCTGATAGATCTCCTGCGTTGCCAGCGCCGCTGCGCAGGCCACCGGGTGCCCGGAATAGGTGTAGCCGTGGAAGAACTCGATGACGCTTTCCGGGCCCTTCATGAAGGCATCGAACAGGTGGTCGGCGACCAGCACCGCACCCATCGGGATCGCGCCGTTGGTCAAGCCCTTGGCGCAGGTGAGGATGTCCGGCGTCACGCCCCAGCGCTGGGCGGCGAAGGCCTCGCCGACCCGACCGAAGCCGGTGATGACTTCATCGAAGATCAGCAGGATGCCGTGCTTGGCAGTGATCTCGCGCAGCCGTTGCAGGTAGCCCACGGGCGGAAGGATCACGCCGGCCGAGCCGGACATCGGTTCGACGATTACCGCGGCGATGTTCTCCGCGCCGTGCAACGTCACCAGCCGCTCCAGCTCATCGGCCCGTTCAACGCCATGTTGCGGCAGACCCTTGCTGAAGGCGTTGCGCTGCAGATCGAGGGTGTGCGGCAGATGGTCGACGCCCGGCAGCATCGGCCCGAAGGCGCGGCGGTTGTTGGCCATGCCGCCCACCGACATGCCGCCGAAACCGACGCCGTGGTAGGCCAGCTCGCGGCCGATCAGCCGTGTGCGCGAGCTCTGACCGATGGCGCGCTGATAGGCCAGCGCGATCTTCAGCGCGGTATCTGCCGATTCAGAGCCGGAGTTGGTGAAAAACACCCGGTTCAGGCCCTCGGGGCTGATACTCGCGAGCTTTTCGGCCAGCTCGAAAGGCAGCGGGTGGCCCATCTGGAAGGTCGGAGCAAAGTCCATCTTGGCAATCTGCCGGCTTACCGCCTCGCTGATCTCGCGGCGTCCGTGGCCGGCATTGCAGCACCAGAGGCCGGCCGTGCCGTCGAGCACCTTGCCGCCGTCACTCGCCGTGTAATACATGCCCTCGGCACTTTCCAGCAGGCGCGGACTGGCCTTGAACTGGCGGTTGGCGGTGAAGGGCATCCAGAAGTGATCGGGCGAGGTATTTGGATTGAAATCCTGAGACATGGGGCGGGCTCCGGGGGCGAGCGGCTATGCTGCGGCGGTGCCGCAGCGTTTTGATCGAGTCTATGTTTAATAAAACGAACAAAACAAGGCGATTAGCCGGCCGTTCGTAAAAAATATTGATAGGGTCCGCGCCGCTGGTTTAGGGTGCTTTTTCCACATCCCGATGACCTGACAGAGAGGATTCACCATGCCCACCCTGACCCTCGCCGACTGGCAACAGCGTGCCCGTGATCTGCGCATCGAAGGTCGCGCCTTTATCCAGGGTGAGCATTGCGCCGCGGCTGACAGCGGCCAGTTCGACTGCATCAGTCCGGTGGACGGGCGTGTGCTGACGCAGGTCGCCAGCTGCGACCAGGCGGATGCCGACCGCGCCGTGGCCAGCGCCCGCGCGGCTTTCGACGCCGGTAGCTGGGCGAAACTGGCACCGGCCAAGCGCAAAGCGGTGCTGATCCGCTTCGCCGATCTGCTGGAGGCGCATGGTGAGGAGCTGGCGCTGCTGGAAACCCTCGACATGGGCAAGCCAATCGGCGACTCGTTGGCGGTGGACATTCCTGGCGCGGCGCGGGCGCTGCGCTGGAGCGGCGAGGCGATCGACAAGATTTACGACGAAGTAGCGGCCACACCGCATGACCAGCTCGGCCTGGTCACCCGCGAGCCGGTTGGCGTGGTGGCGGCCATCGTGCCGTGGAATTTCCCGCTGATGATGGCCTGCTGGAAACTCGGCCCGGCGCTGGCCACCGGCAACTCGGTGGTGCTCAAGCCGTCCGAGAAGTCGCCGCTGACCGCGATCCGCATTGCCCAGCTGGCGATCGAGGCTGGCATTCCGGCCGGCGTGCTTAACGTGCTACCCGGCTACGGCCACACCGTCGGCAAGGCGTTGGCGCTGCACATGGATGTCGACACGCTGGTCTTCACCGGCTCCACCCGGGTCGCCAAGCAGCTGATGATCTATGCCGGCGAATCGAACATGAAGCGCGTCTGGCTTGAGGCCGGCGGCAAGAGCCCGAACATCGTTTTCGCCGACGCACCCGATCTCGAGGCGGCAGCGCAGGCGGCCGCTGGCGCCATCGCCTTTAACCAGGGCGAGGTCTGCACCGCGGGCTCGCGCCTGCTGGTGGAGCGTTCGATCAGGGAGCGCTTCCTACCCATGGTGGTCGAGGCGCTCAAGGGCTGGAAACCGGGCAATCCACTGGACCCGGCTACCAACGTCGGCGCGCTGGTCGATACTCAACAGCTGAACACCGTGCTCGGCTACATCGACGCCGGCCGCGAAGCGGGTGCGCAGGTGCTGATCGGCGGCCAGCGTACGCTGGAGGAAACCGGCGGGCTGTATGTCGAGCCGACCATCTTCGATGGCGTCGACAATGCGATGAAGATCGCTCAGGAAGAAATCTTCGGCCCGGTGCTGTCGGTGATCACCTTCGACAGCGCGGAAGAAGCGGTCACGATCGCCAACGACACGCCTTACGGTCTGGCCGCGGCCGTGTGGACCGCCGACCTGTCCAAGGCGCACCGCACCGCGCGGGCGCTGCGTGCCGGGAGCGTGTGGGTCAACCAGTACGACGGCGGCGACATGACCGCACCGTTCGGTGGCTTCAAGCAGTCCGGCAATGGCCGTGACAAGTCGCTGCACGCCTTCGACAAGTACACCGAGCTGAAGGCGACATGGATCAAGCTGTAGCGGCAGTGCGTCGGGGGTGCCGCATTCACCTCCACCTCAGCACCGCCACGGTGGATCGGTGAAGCGTGATCCACCCTACGGGCTGTGTTTCATCGAAGCTTTGGTAAGCCGACCGCGCGCCGGTGAATGGCGCGCCTTATTCATCCGGCACCGAGTTCGTAGGGTGGATATCGCCTTTTACATCCACCACAGCCCCGCATGGTGAATCGGCGAAAAGCCGAGGCTCGTACCGCATGAGCCCGCTTCCTACTGTCCCCAGCTGCCGCTGCGGCGCATGGCGCCCCAGTGGTGCTTGCGCCGGGAGAACCATTGCCAGAGGCCGCGGCAGCGCCACAGGGTGTTGAGCTGGCGGTAGCCGAAGTTTTCCAGCACGGCCATCAGGAACAGCTGCAGCATGTCGCGGCGACGGTTATAGACGCGAAAGGACATGGCTTCCAGCAGCAGGCCGTTGACCGACAACAGGATGCCCATGCCGATCGCCACCAGCAGAAACGCCGCCAGCGCCGCGTAGGAAACTGCACCGAAGGCGAACCCTGTGAGCATGAAGGCGTAGCCCACCAGTTCGATCAGCGGGCCGATCCATTCGAACAACGCCATGAACGGCCAGGCCAGCCAACCCGGTGTACCGCCGCGCAGGCTGAAGGCCAGACGGGTATGACGGCCGAGGCTTTCAGCCAGGCCGCGCTGCCAGCGGCTGCGCTGGCGCCCCAGGGTGCCGAGGTCTTCCGGGCACTCCGTCCAGCAGATCGGGTCGGGCAGATAGCGGATGCGGTAGGGGATGCGCTTCTCGCGGTGATAACGGTGCAGGCGCACCACCAGTTCCATGTCTTCGCCAACGGTGTCGGTGCGATAGCCGCCGACAGCCATTACCCGTTCGCGATCGAACAGGCCGAATGCGCCGGAAATGATCAGCACTGCGTTCAGCGGCGACCAGCCAAGGCGGCCGAAGAGAAATGCGCGCAGATATTCGACGATCTGGAAGCGCGCCAGCCAGTTGCTCGGCAGGCCGGCCTGGATGAGAAAGCCGCCGCGAACCTGGGAGCCATTGGCAATACGCACGGTGCCGCCCGCGGCAATGGTGCGCTCGTCTTCGAGAAAGGGCTGCACCACGCGCAACAGGCTGTCGCGCTGCAGGATCGAGTCGGCGTCGACCCCGCAGAACAGGCCGTAGCGGGCGGCGTTGATGCCTGCGTTGAGTGCGTCCGCCTTGCCGCCGTTGGCCTTGTCGACCACACGCAGATTGGCGTAGCGGCGTGAACGATAGATCGCCGCCACCGGTTGGTGCGCTACCGCCTGGCGCAACGGCTCGGGGTGCGGCACCAGGTCGAACTCCTCGATCAGCACGGCGAGGGTGTTGTCCTTCGAGCCGTCATTGATCACCACGATCTCGAATTCGGGGTACTGCAACTGCAGCATCGAGCGCACCGAGGTGCGGATAGTCGCTTCCTCGTTGAACGCCGGCATCAGCACCGATACCGGCGGTTCAACCCCCAGGTAGGGTGCCACCTCACCGATCTCGGCACGTTGCCGGATGTAGCCCATCAGGCTTGCCATCGACAGCACGTTGAGCAGCAGGTACATGCCGTTGAGCAGCAGGAAGTAAAGGATGAATGCGACCTGCAACCACCACAGCCAATCAACGGTCACCGGCGTACCTCCGCAATCGCGCGGCGCAGGGCATCTTTGCCGTAGCGGTCCTGAACCTGCTCCAGCAGCTGCTGCAGCGTGTCGGGGGAGGCGCCGGGCATGGTCGCCAGGCTGTCGGCTGCGGCCTGCCGCACCCACCAGCTAGAGTCCGACAACAGCGGCACGAACAGTTCGCGGTCATCGCTGCGCGCTTGTTTGTGCAGCGCCTGGAGCGCGGCCAGGCGTACGTCCGCCTGCTGGTGCTGCAGGGCTCGCAGGAGTCGACCGCGGTCGCGCGGGTCGCCGAGTTCGCTGAGGCAGCGCAGGGCGACCTGTAGCTGCTCGGCCGGCGCCTGTTCATCCAGTCGCGCCCGCGCCCAGGGGGCGGCATGTCGCGGGTCGCCATAGATCAGCAGGCTGATCAGGCGCTCACGCCGAGGGTTGTCGGAACTCGCCAGTACGATCAGCAAGGGGGTGGTCACCGCGTGTTCACCGGCTTGCCGGCAGAGGCTGACCAGGCGGGGCAGTGCCCAGTCGGGGCGCTCGACCGCCGCCGGCAGAATCAGCTGCATGGCTTTGGCTGGGTTGATCGCGACGAGCGTATGAGCCGCGGCCAGCGCGACGATGGAGTTGCGGCTGAGCAGCAGTGGCTGTACCGCATCCCAGTGCGCCGGGTCGGCGAGGTGACGCAGGCAGGTCAGGCCGATCAGCTTGCTGCGCACCTGACCGCGCAGCAGACTCAACGCATGGCGATCCATGCCGAGCGCTACCAGTGCACGGTTCATGCGCTCGCGGGCAGCCCCGCGCAACTGCAATTGCGCACGGTTCCACTGCAGCAGGAACCAGAGCTGACGTCGGCGCGGCAACGGCACATCGGTCGAAGGAAGTTCGTCGCTGAGGCTGCACAGCGCGAAGAAGGGCCGCCACTGTTCGTTGAACTGTCGCCGACGCACGGCTCGGCGTCTGGACAGCTCACCGAGCAGCAACACTTGCAGCAACACCAGCAGCGTCAGCGCACCGAGACCGAAGGCGCAGTAGAGCGCCATTTGCAGCATGGTGTCCTCGGGCCAGAGCTTGACCCAGACGCGCCCGGCAGCTTCGCATAGCCACGGAGGACAGGTCGTCAGCCATTCAGAACGCATGACGCAGGCCGATCTGCAGCCATTGGCGATCGTAGTAGCTGCCCTGCTGGTGATGACCGATCTCCCAGCTCAGCGCCCAACGACTGTCGAGCCAGTGCCGACCCTGCAGGCTGACGGCACGCACATCGCTGGTGATCAGCTGCTGTTCTTCCACGGCTTCTTCCTCGCCCACTGTCAGGCGCAGACCGGCGTAGCTCAGGCCCTGGTAGTAGTAGTCCAGCGCAAGGTCATGGCCGACCGGCGTGCCGGCATTGGCCACATCGGTGACATTCAGCGTGTAGCCGGCGCGCCAGGCGCCCCAGTAACGCTCGGCACTCAGGGCAAGCCGATCGACCCGGGTGGTTTCGTACTCGGTGCGACGGATGCTGGCAGCACCTAGATAGCCGTCGGGCAGGCGTCGCTGCAGGCGCAGGTCGGCGTGCCACTCGGGAAGGAAATACGGAGAGGGCTGATAACCAAGCTCGGATTGCAGGGTCCAGTTCTCGTCCAGTGAAATCACCGTGCCGGCCTCGACACCTTCGTCCCACTCGCCGAAGCGTTGTTCGCGCAGGAGCGCGCCGTACCAGCCGATGCGCTCCGGCTGGGTCGAGGTGTAGTCCAGGCGCTGACTGCGCCAGTTGTCGAAACCGTTGTCGAGCCAATCCTGGCGGGCCGAGATTTCCAGCTCATGGCGGCGCTTGGTTGCCGCGTCGGTAACCGGGACCGGCGCAGATGCGGTAGTGGGGACGGTCAGAGCAGAGCGGGCCTGTAGGATGACCTGCTGCACCTCGACGTAATCCGGCGCGAGCTGAGCTGCCCGTTCCAGTGATATCAGCGCGCGCTGCGGACGTCCCGCCCAGAGCAGCGCCTGGCCTTGGCCGAGCAGATAGTCGGCGTTGTCCGGTTGCCGCTGCAGCAGGTGAGCATAGATCGGCAGCGCCTGTTCGGGTCGGCCTTGCCAGCTCAATACGCGGGCAAGCAGGAACTGCGCATCCTGGTCGTCCGGCTGCTCTGTCAGATGGGCATGCAGCGTGGCTTCTGCGGCACCCAGTTGCTGTGCCTGGATCTGGCGCTCGGCGGTGGCGACGTCCGCGACCGCGACGGTGCATGGCATCGCCAGGGCGAGCAACAGGACCACTCGCCTCATCGACGGCCTCGCAGCAGTCTGCGGATGCGCGCCAGCAGCTCTTCGGGTTGGAAGGGTTTGGTCACGTAGTCGTCCGCGCCCAGTTCCAGTGCGCGGACGATATCGACCTCGCGTGCCTTGGCTGTGAGCATCAACACCGGGACGCTCTCCCAACCGGGCTGCGCGCGTAGACGCTCGATGAGTTCGAGCCCGTCGTGATAGGGCAGCATGATGTCCATCAGCGTCAGGTCTGGCGGCTCTGCCTGAGCGAAATGCTCGAGGGCCTGGCGGCCGTCGGCGGCGTGATCGACGATGAATCCGTGCCGTTCGAGCATGTAGCGGATGAGAAAGGCGATGTCTTCTTCGTCTTCCACCATGAGGATGCGTTTGCTGCCGGATTCGCTCATGCGTGAACCTCGTCAGTTTCGTGAGTGTGTCCCGGCGGCCAGTGCTGCAGCAGATGCTGGATCAACCTGGCCAGCTCATCACCGTCATGACGCGATTTCACCAGTTGGCGCAGCGCTAGGCGGTTGTCCTGGATGGGAGTGTCGAGTGCGGAAAAAATGATCACGGGGGGCGGTGGGCTGCTTTGTGCGAGCTGGTCGAACAGTTCGGTGCCATCGCCGTCGGGCAGCATCAGGTCGATGATGGCGAGGTCGAACGGTTGCGCCGTGATCAGCTGGCGCGCCTCATGGAGTGTCGCTGCGCCATACAGATCAATCTCCAGCGTGGCGATTTGCCTGGCCATCAGCTCACGCAGATCGTCATCGTCTTCGACGTGAAGGATGCGCGGTTTATGGCCGCCCAGTTGCAGGCAGGCGCGCACGACCTCCATGAGCCGTGAGGGGTCGATCGGCTTGTGCAGCCAGTCGATCACGCCCACGGCCCCGCCACGCAGCACGCCATCGTCCTCGTCGCGACGCTGTGGCTGCAGGCTGACGATCAACACGGGCAGGTTGCGGTAGTGCTGCTGGCTGCGCAGGTTCTGCAGGAAGGCCACGCTGTTCTCATCATCCAGCGCCGGGCTCAGGGTGAGCGCCTGCACCTTGAACTGGGCGAGCAGTTCCCGCGCGTTGGCGGAGTTTCTGGCAATCAGAGTGGCGTAGCCGTGCTGGTGCAGGGCATCGGCCAGTTGACCGGCGGCGCGGGTGTCGGGCTCCAGAATCAGGATCAGCGGTGCCTTTTCGGGCCTCGTCGATTGGGCTGCGGGAGCGGCGGGTGCTTGCGGCTGCGCCGGCTGCTGCTGTTCCAGCGGCAGCTGCAGCCAGAAGCGGGTACCCAGCCCGGGCTGCGAGTCGAAGCCGATCTGTCCGTGCATCTGCTGCACCAGCGAGCGGGTGATCGCCAGGCCCAGGCCGGTACCGCCGCGCTGCCGGGCATCGGAGGAATCGGCCTGGGCGAAGCGCTCGAAGATCCGCGAGCGAAAGGCTTCCGGAATGCCGGCGCCGTGATCCTGCACACCGATTTCGAGCATGCCGCCTTTGCGCCGCAGGTCCACGGTCACCTGGCCGCCAGCAGGGGAATGCTTGATCGCGTTGGACAGCAGGTTGGCCATCACCTGGGCGAAGCGGTCGGGGTCCAGCGTTGCTTCGCTGAAGGGCGGCTCGGTTTCGTTCAGCAGTTCAAGGCTGACCTCGTAATCGCGTCCGTAGGGGGTGATGTCCGACAGCGCCTGCTGTACCAGCGCGCGCACGTCGTGCCGACCCAAATTGAACGCCAGACGTCCGGCCTCCAGCTTTTCAATGTCGAGGATGTCATTGATCAGGCGCACCAGGCGCTCGCTGTTCTTGTGCGCTATATCGAGCAGCGGGCGGGCGTCCTTGCCAATGTCGCCGGCAATGCCTCCAATGAGCATGCCCAGAGCACCGCGGATGGCGGTTAGCGGCGTACGCAGTTCGTGGCTGACCGTGGAGATGAACTCGGTCTTCATCTGCTCCATGCGTCGGCGCAAGGAGACGTCCACCGCCACCGTGACTACATGGCAGGTGCGTGTCGAAATGCGCAGCGGCCGCTTGACCACCTGAAACCAATGCTCGTTGCCGAGCGCGTCGGTCAGCGCAACCTCGCTGGAGCGCAGATCGCCGCTGCCGCTTGCCAGTTCCGCCAGCTCTTCGTCGCCCAGCAGCAGCGGCTGTAACAAGCGGGCGGAAGGCACCTCGTCCGGACGGCGTTGCTCGATGTCCTGCGGGCGTACATCGAGCAGGGCGGCCAGCGCCGTATTGCAGAGCAAAAAGCGGCCCTGGGCGTCGCGAACGAAGATCAGATTGTCATCGGTATCCACCACTCGACGAAGGAATACCTGCTGGTCGTGCAGCGTATCGCGGCTGCGCTGCAGCTCGCTGACGTCTCGCGCGATCGCCAGGTAATCGCCCAGCCCGGTAGGCATCAGGCGGACCTCGAAGGTGCGCTGGGTCTGCAATTCGCACCAGGTCTTCTGCCGCAGCGCATCATCATCATCGCCATGCTCCAGCAGATCGCTGAGCAGCGGTTCGATCGCTTCAGGGGCGGGCGCTCGGCCCGGCGTACCTCGCGAAACGTTGGAAACCTGCTGCCGTTCGTCGATCGCGTACAGATGATCCGGAATGGCCTGCAGCAGTGCGCCGAGGTGCGCCTCCCCGGCCTGTGCCGTGCGCGCGAGCTGCTGGCGGATCTGCAGGTTCCTCTGCAAGGCCCAGAAGGCGGCGATGAACAGCCCGACCACCACCAGACTGCCGATCAGCGCCAGTTGCTGCGCGCGCTGAGTGGTTGCCGTTACCGCGCTGCTGGCTGCTGCCAGCTCGCGCCGCTCCTGTTGCTCGACGGCATTGAGCAGCGCACGAAGGCGGTCCATCAGTACATTGCCGCCAGCCACGCGAAGTCGCTCCACTGCCGCCTGGAGCCCAGCATCACGGCGCGCCTGGATGTTGCCGGCCGCCACTTCGAGGCGTTCGGCAATCGTCGAATCGAGGGTCTGGAACCAGCGCTGGTCAGGAAAAGTTTCGCCTTCAACCTGAATTTCCAGGCTGCGACGATAGCCTTCCAGCTGCCTGAGGCCGCGTTCATAGGGCTCGAGATAAGCCGGCTCACCCGTCAGGATAAAACCGCGAGAGCCAGTTTCGATGTCCTGCAGGGAAGAGAGGATGGCCTGAACGGAGGTGATGACCTCCAGGCTTTCGCTGACGGATCGATTTGTCTGCAGCAGGGATTCCTGCGTGCGCTTGCCTTGCCAACCAAGGGCAGCGAGCAGCATGAAAGCAGCCAAAAATGCGATTGAATGCCAACCGATCGCGAGTCTTGCGGGCAAACCGGACTCCTTTCGCCGGGGACAACTGCACAGTATCCCCGGTTGCCTCGCTCGAGCGTGGTCACCGGGATTAACGCAGTATAGTCAGACCCGTCCAAAGCACAGCCGTTCGCAGCGAAACACGGCGCCACTCAATGTTCGGCGATTTGCACCTGGTTGCGGCCCTGGTGCTTGGCCACATACAAGGCCTGATCGGCGCGCTCAAGCAACATGCCCGAGGCGCTGTGGCCGTCGGTTTCGCAGATGCCCGCACTGAAGGTCACGCGGAAGTCATGGTGATCGCCGGCATTGAAGCCCAGCGCGGCGAAGCGCACGCGGATCTCATCGAAGATGCGCCTGGCCTGCAACGCGGTACATTCCGGCAATACCGCGACGAACTCCTCGCCGCCGTAGCGGCCGAGGCTGTCGATGCGGCGCAAGCGCTGACGCAGCAGGTTGGCCAGCGCGCGGATCACGTTGTCGCCGGCGGCGTGCCCGTAGGTATCGTTGATCTGCTTGAAGTGGTCGAGATCGAGCATCACCACGCTGGCCGGCTTGCCGGTGCGCAGGGTGCGCTGTACTTCCAGTGCCAGCTGTTCCTTGATGTCGGCGTGCTTGAGCAGGCCGGTCAGGCTGTCGCGCGCCAATGCCGTGCTCAGCGAGCGCGCACGCTGTGAATGGGAATACACGGCCGCGACCAAGGCGCTGTCGCTGATTGGCTTGGTAATGAAATCGTCGCCGGCCTTGAGCAGTGCTGCCATTTGCCGGTGGGTATCGGTTTCTGCCGAAAGATAGATGATCGTCACCCGCAGCCACTCGTCGTGCAGGCGGATCATCTGCGCCAGCTCCGGGCCGGAGCAGTCCGGCATGTTGACGTCCAGCAGCAGCACTTCGGGGTTGAAGCTGCGCATGGTTTCCAGCACGCGGGTCGGTTCGGTGAGCGTCTGTACCTGCATCTGGGCGTTGCGCAGGACCAGGCTGTAGCGTGTCGCCAGTTCGGCATCGTCGTCGACGATCAGTACCCGGAACGGCTCGCCCTGCTGGCGATCGAGGCAGCGTTCCAGGCTGTTTTCCAGTTGGGTGATGTCCAGTGGGCGGACGAAGAAACCCTGGGCTCCAGCGCGTACCGCGGCCAGTTGGCTGGCGAAGTCGGCGCGGTCGTGGATGACCAGCAGCGGCAGTGGTTGCTCGAGACTCTGCTGCAAAGCAGCCAGCGATTCGAACTCGCTGTCGTTCTGCACGCTTACGATCAGCGCATCGGGCAGTTCATTGGCCACGGCTTGCTGCAGCGAGGCAAAGTCGGGCCACTGGCTGACCAGATAGCCGAAATTGCGCAGCGTCACCGCCATGCTGGTACCGGCGACCGGGTCGGACTTCATCAGATAGATGCGGCAGCCAGGTGCCGGCTCCTCGTGATGTTCAGGCAGCTCCGGTGCACCCTCGCGCTCCTGGCCGGGTGTTTCGCTGGCCAGTTGCAGCAGTGCTCGCGCGTAGGCTTCTGCCGCCCGGCTGCCGGGTTTGGCCGAATCCAGCCAGCGATCGGCGCGCTGCTCCAATTGCCTGGCGGCGTCACCCAGTTTGGCGAAACCAAAGGTGCCGGCAGCGCCAG
Organism: Stutzerimonas stutzeri; assembly: GCF_038561965.1. Lineage (NCBI taxonomy): Bacteria > Pseudomonadati > Pseudomonadota > Gammaproteobacteria > Pseudomonadales > Pseudomonadaceae > Stutzerimonas > Stutzerimonas stutzeri. The sequence goes on from NZ_CP139348.1 coordinate 63,654, forward strand.
CCAGCCGGTGCAGGCGCTCGCGGATGGCCAGCATCACCTGGCGACGGTTGACGGTGGAGGGGGTCTGCTGCAGTTCCTGAGCGAGCGCGGCCAAGTCGGCCAGGTCGGCCTGTAGCCGTTCGCCGAACTGCTGCTCGAGTTCCGCCAGCTGCTCCTGCAGCGCGAGGCGGGTGCGATCATCCATGCTCGGCCTCCCAGATCTGTTGCAACTGGGCGGACAGCTGGAGCGGATCGAAGGGTTTACCCAGTACCTGGCGCACGCCGAGCTGGCGCAGCTCCTGCAATCGTTCGGGTTGCAGGTGTCCGGTGAGAAACACCACCGGTGTCTGTTGCAGGTCGACCAGATCGGCGAGCTGCCGGACCAGCTCGATGCCGTCCATTTGCGGCAGCATCACATCGAGCAGAATCAGGTCGGGGGCAAAGGCCTGCACCTGGTCCAGGGCAGCCTGGCCGGACGGGCAGCTGAGCACTTCGAAGCCACCGATTTTTTCCAGCGCGATACGGGTCACCACTTGAATGGACGGTACGTCCTCGACGTGCAGGATGCGTTTGAGCTGTTTCATCGAGTGCTCTCCATGGCAGGGCCTTGCACGGGTAGTTCGAACCAGAAGCAGGCGCCATGACCGGGTTCGGAGTCGAAGCCGATCTGCCCACCCATGCGTTCGATCAGCTCCTTGCTGATCGCCAAGCCGAGGCCTGTTCCGCCTTGCTGGCGGCTGTCGGACGAGTCGGCCTGAGCGAACTTCTGGAATACCCGCAAGCGGAACTCATCGGAAATTCCCGGGCCCCGATCTCGGACGGCAACCCGAACGCGTCCGTCACTCATCCAGGCCGATAGCTCGACCCGCTCTCCAGCAGGGGAAAACTTCGCGGCGTTCGAGAGCAGATTGCTTAGCACCTGCTGCAGCCGCATGGCATCGACCTCAACCAGTACAGGAGGGCAGGCGCTGAGATACAACTCCACGCCATGCCGCTCGGCGTAGCTGCTATTGCTGCGCAACGCCAGTTCGAGCTGCGGTCGCAACGGCTGCTCGATCAGCTCGAAGCGCATCTTGCCGGCGTGCAGCTTGTCCATGTCCAGCAGGTCGTCGATCAGCGCACTCAGGCGCTGGCTGTTCTGCAGGGCGATATCCAGCAGCTCGTGCATCTGCTCGGGGACTTCTCCCATGACATTCGAGCAGATCAAGGCCAGTGCGCCGGTGATGGATGTCAACGGCGTACGCAGCTCATGGCTGACGGTGGAAATGAATTCGCGCTGCAGGCGCTCGATGCGCTTGCGTTCGGTAATGTCGTGCAGCACGGCCACCGCGCCCATCGGCTGACCGTCGGAGGTGTACAGCGGATCGGCGTTGGACAGCACATGGCGCGGCGCGCCATTGCTCAGCAGAACCATCTCATGGTCGATAACGTGCTCGCCGCTCAGGGCACGCCGCAGCGGAATCTCATCGGGCTGCAGCGGCGTGACGCCATCGGCCCGGTAAAGCTGATAGCGCGTCGCCCACTCGTTTGGCGAGCCTGGTTCGGCGTCGGCGCCATGCCACTGCTTGGCCTTTTCATTGAATAGGGTCAGGTTGCCGTCGGCGTCGCAGGCGATGACCGCTTCGCTCAACGCTTCGAGCAGGCGCCGGTTCATTTCCTGCTGCTTATCCAGCTCCAGCTGCTCGGCCTTGCGCGCGGTGATGTCGGTGACGAAGCCATGCCAGAGCACCGAACCGTCGACCTGACGCAGTGGCGTCGCACGGGCTTCAACCCAGATCAGTCCCTTGCGAGGATGTTCGACGCGATGCTCGATATGCCAGGGCGCCAGTTCCGATGCCGCATTGCGAATACTCGTCAAGAGGGCGCTGCGGTCGAGGGGGTGTACGCGGCTGATGATCGGCGCGAAGCTCCCGGCCAACTGCCCCGGGCTCAGCCCGTAGATCTGCTCGACGCCTTCGCTGACGTAGGGGAAGCACGCCGCATCATCGGGTTTCCAGTGAAACTGGAAGAGCATGCCCGGTACTTGCGCGGCGATCTGCTGCAAACGCAGCTGCAGCTGCTCCTGATAGGCCAGGTCATAGGCATTGACCAGATAGCCGCGAAGCAGCTCCTGCTCGTCATGGATGGCGGTAACACCGAGCAGCACAGGCACATCGTTGCCGTTCTGATGGCGCAGGCGCCATTCGGACATTTCCCGCTGGCCGCGCTGCAGCGGAGCGGTCAAGACGGCGAAATCCGCCTGTACCGATGCCTGCAGCTCATTGGACAACAGCGCGGCGCGGCGCTGCAGCGCTTCGGGGCGAAACAGCGCGGCGGTCAGCGGATGACCGACCAAAGCCTGCTCGCTGTAACCGAGCAGGCGCTCGGCGGTCGGGTTGACGCTGGTGACGATGCCGTCCGGGCGCGTTACCAGCACGGCGCTGGAGGCACTGTTGAGGATCGCCTGTTGCAGTGCCGCCTGTTCGGCATGCCGGTGCGTCAGCAGATGCTGTTCGAACAGGCGAATCACCTGGCGGCCGAGGCGCTCGAGGGTTTCGCGCTGTTCCACGCTGAGCCGCCGCGGCTGCCGGTCGATCACGCAGAGTGTGCCGAGGTTGTGGCCGTCGGGTGAGGTCAGCGGCGTGCCAGCGTAGAAACGGATATGCGGATCGCCGAGTACCAGTGGGTTGTTGCGAAAGCGAGGGTCCTGCAGGGTATCCGGCACTTCGAAGATTTCATCGCCGGTGATGGTGTAGGTGCAGAACGAGATTTCCCGTGGCGTTTCGCTGACCTCCAGGCCAACGCGGCTCTTGAACCATTGACGGCGGTCGTCGACCAACGAGATCAGCGCGATAGGCGTGTCGCACATCTGCGCCGCCAGCTCGGTGAAATCGTCGAAGGCCGTTTCTTCGGGCGTATCGAGGATTTCGTAGCGCAGCAACGCTGCCAGGCGCGAAAGCTCACGCGGCTGAACGTTGGATGGCATCGACGCCAGGATTGCTTGCGGTGACTCCATCGTCGGGCCTTGCTGGTTCGGTGAATGTCGTCCAGGTCGGACGAAGAGTCACGACAGGGGCGTAGTCAGATCAGATTAGTATCGGCTAGTAAGCCAGATGCTGCGAATCTGCTCCGCCAGTTGCATCGGGTCGAACGGCTTGACGATAACGTCCCGCGCACCGAGTTTACGCAGGTGCTCGATCTCGCTCGGCTGAACCTTGGCGGTCATGAATGTTACCGGAATCTGCTCCAGGTCGATTCGCTCACGCAGCCCGAGCAGTGTTTGCGGCCCGTCCATGCCCGGCATCATCACGTCCAGCAGGATGAAGTCCGGTGCGAAGGCTTCGACTTCCTCCAGAGCCTGCGCACCGGAAGAGCAGGACAGCACTTGGTAGCCGCCGATGGCTTCCAGCGCCAGTTTGGTTACCGCCTGAATCGACGGATCGTCTTCAACGTGAAGGATGCGCCTGAGCTCTGCCATTGTGCCTCCGAGGGTCGGTTTGCGTGCGCGTCCGCATCAACGGAAGCATCAGGATAGTTCGGTCGCAGCCGGCGCGAGTGGCAATTCGCACCAGAAGCAGGCGCCCTGGCCGGGCTCCGAATCGAAGCCGATCCGGCCATTCATGTATTCGATCAGTTCCTTGCTGATCGCCAGCCCCAGCCCAGTACCACCTTTCTGGCGGGTATCCGAAGAATCGGCCTGGGAGAATTTCTGGAAAATCCGTGCATGAAACTCAGCTGCAATACCCGGGCCTTGATCGCGCACCCAGATGCGCACCCAGGCGCCGTGCTGTTGCGCGCCGAGCGAGACGGATCCGCCCTCGGGTGAGAATTTGACCGCATTGGAGATCAGATTCGCCAGTACCTGCTGCAACCGGTCGTCGTCTGCGATCACCTGCAGCGCAGGTACCGGCAGCAGCTCCAGATGGATACCGTGTTTGGCCGCATAGCCCTGGTTCGCGCCCGCGGCCAGTTGCATTTGCATCGCCAGCGAATGGCTGCGCAGATCCAGCGCCATCTTGCCGGCGACCAGCTTGTCCATATCCAGCAGATCGTCTACCAGGCGGCCCAGACGCAGGCTGTTGTGGTGGGCAATGGTCAGCATCTGCAGCATCGTCGGCGAAGGCTCGCCCAGCGCGCCACCGACGATCAGGCCGAGCGCACCGGAGATCGAGGTCAGCGGCGTGCGCAGCTCGTGGCTGACGATCGATACCAGTTCACTCTTCATCCGCTCGATGCGCTTGCGCTCGGTGATGTCGCGCACCAGACCGATGAACTTGCGCTCACCATGGTGGCTGATCTGCGATACGCGCAGCTCGATGGTGAAGGTTTCGCCGTTGCGGCGCAGCGCGGTCAGTTCGCGGTTCTGCTCCAGCGCGCGCGAAGTGCCGCGTTGCGTATAGTTGTCCAGATAGCCGTCATGGGCCGAACGGTCCGGCTCGGGCATCAACATCGAGAGGTTGCGACCCAGCACTTCGTCACTGCCGTAACCGAAGATCTGTTCGGCGGCGTGGTTGAAGGTTTCGATGATGCCGCGCTCATCGATGATGATGATGGCGTCGATCACGTTGTCGATCAGCATGCTCAGGTAGCGTTCGCGCTCCTGCATCTCTTCCTTGGCCAATGCCTGGTCGGTGACGTCCCAGATGAAGCCGTCGCACCAGCCGACACTGTCGTCGCGCTCGCGCACTACACGGGCCTTTTCCCGCACGTAGACCGTGCGTCCTTCGGCATTGGTGAGCCGGTAGATGCCTTCGAAGGTGTCCTGCTCGGGGCGGTGGCAGGCCAGCGGCAGATCCTCGGTGTGGATGAGGCTGGTGAAGCTGCGCACGCGGTCGCCGACGAAGTCGCTGGCCGGATAGCCTGTCAGGCGCACGATGCCCTCGCTGAGGTAACTCATGCGGCGACGGCCATCGTTGCGGCAGCGGTAGACCACCCCGGGCAGATTGCTGACCATGGCGCGATAACGGCTTTCGCTTTTCTTCAGTGCGCGGGTGGCTTCCATCAGCTCGGTGATTTCGGTGACGAAGCCATGCCACAGCACCGTGCCGTCGGAAAGCCGCTCGGCCGTCGCACGCCCTTCAGCCCAGACCAGGCCGCGCTGCGGATGCTGGATTCGGAATTCGACCGAGCCGGTGCCGGGACGCGCCGCCAGGCGCAGCAGCGCGAACTTTAAGCGAGTCAGGTCCTGCGGGTGTACGCGCGCGAGCGCGTGAGTGGGCTCATCCAGCAGCTGCTGAGGATCGATGCCATAGAGTTCGCGCGCGCCCTCGCTGGCATACAGGAACGCGTAGCGACCATTGGCGAAGCGCTTGAGCTGGAACACCACGCCGGGCAGCAGGCTGGCGATTTTCTGCGCGCGGTCGTACAGGCGTTGCTGGCGGCGGCTCTGTTGCTGCTGGGCGAACTGATGCTGCCGTTGCACGCTGAAGCGTCGCTGCAGGAGGAAGGCCAATGTCAGCAGCAGCGCTTCGGCGATCAGCCAGGCCAGGCTCCATTTGATCAGCAGGCGGCGCTCGGCCTGGTGATGCTCGTTTTCCATCGCACTGATGTCGCGCCACACCAGGGCTGCCGCCAGCGGACGCTTTGGCTGGGCCTGCTGCTCATCGTGCAGCGGGATCTGGTTGAGCATGTAGCTGCGCCCGGCGGCACTGAGCAGACGCGAGGCGGTGCCGCTTTCCGGGTCTGGCAGCATGCCGGTCTCGGCCCAATGCAGAACCTGCGTCGCTGAATGGCCGATCAGCAGCCAGTTGCTGTCTCGATGCAGCTGAACGCCGCTGGGTGGCGGCAGGTTGGCCGCCTGAAGCGCGTCTCGATTGACGATCAATGCCAGGCCGGCAGCCAGCTGACTGCTCAGGTCGGACAGCTCCGGCAGTACGTTGTAACCGACTTCCAGCGCGCCAATCACTTCACTGCCCGGCCGGTCGGTGGCGTGCAGCGGAATGATGGCGCGGCTGCTGGCGCCGAGTGCGTCGACTTCCAGGCCCAATTGCGCGATGTCATCGAGCAGCACCCGCGCGAGCATCGGGCGCTGCTCGGCCAGCGTGTCGCCGAAATGCTCGGGCTGTTGCATGCGCAGCAGCGCCATGCCGGCATTACCCCAGAATATCTGCAGCTGTAGCGCTTGGTTGCGCTGCATCGAGTTCCAGGCCGGGGTCAGTGCCGCGAGCAGGCGCTGGCGCGAGCGCTCCACGCGCTCATCGTCCAGCGCAATGCCATCACGCAGCTTGGTGTCGATCCGACGCACCTGGCGCAAAACCTCGGCATTGCCGGCCAAGGCCGTAGCGACCATATCCGCCTGACGCCGCTGGTTGAGCTGAGCGCTTTGTAGCGCCAGGCTCTGCAGCTCGCCGTGGGTTTCGATTTCCAGATGCCAGGCGATATCTCGGGCGCTGTAATCATTGAACGCAAGGCTGCCGAACAGCAGCGCGAGCAGCAGGCTGCCTAGTGCGAAGATCCATCTGGCGGTAGAAATGCCGGCGGTGGTCATCGGCAAGCCGGCCAGAAGCGCGAGGTGCTGCGCTCGACATACAACGTTTGCATGAGACGCAACTTTCCGGGGCGGAAAAAGAAACAATGATAGCCGTATGCCAGCACGGCTGATAGCGTCTTGCTGGAAATGGGGGTAATCAGCACGCTCGGAGCATGCTGAAACAGCCTGGCGATTGCAGCCGAAGCTGGCTAAAAAAGCACCAGCTTTTAGACGGTCGGTCAGGCTGTTTTATAGACTCGCTGCGACGTGATGTTAGGCTGGCAAGCAGGCCAACGCCGGCGAGGTTGTCGGCGCGCCTAATCCACGAGGCACCCCGTAACTATGTGGCACACCGGTTTACTCGACCTTTCGGTCTGGCAACTCATCGCGACCACGCTGCTGCTGACTCACGTCACTATCGTCAGCGTCACGGTCTACCTGCATCGCTATTCGGCGCATCGTTCGCTGGAGCTGCATCCGGCGCTCAAACACTTCTTCCGTTTCTGGCTGTGGCTGACCACGGCGATGAACACCCGCGAGTGGACCGCCATCCACCGCAAGCACCACGCCAAGTGCGAAACCCCCGACGACCCGCACAGCCCTGTACACAAGGGCCTCGCCACGGTCGTGCGCAAGGGCGCCGAGCTGTACATGGAAGAGGCGAAGAACGAGGAGACCTTGCGCATCTACGGCAAGAACTGCCCGGATGACTGGGTCGAGCGCAACCTCTATTCGCGTTTCCCCAATGGCGGCATCGTGCTCATGCTGCTCATCGACCTGGCGCTGTTCGGCGTCATCGGCCTCAGCATCTGGGCCGTGCAGATGATCTGGATTCCGTTCTGGGCCGCCGGCGTGGTCAACGGTCTTGGCCATGCGGTCGGCTATCGGAACTTCGAATGCCGCGATGCGGCGACCAATCTCGTGCCCTGGGGCATCCTCATCGGTGGTGAAGAGCTGCACAACAATCACCACACCTATCCGAACTCGGCCAAGCTCTCGGTGCGCAAGTGGGAGTTCGATATGGGTTGGGCCTGGATTCGCCTGTTCAGCCTGCTCGGGCTGGCCAAGGTCAACCGTACCGCACCCATCGCCCATCGCATCGAAGGCAAGCAGCAGCTGGACATGGACAGCGCGATGGCGATCCTCAACAACCGTTTCCAGATCATGGCGCAGTACCGCAAGCTGGTCATCGTGCCGCTGGTGCGCCAGGAACTGAGCCGCGCCGACGCCTCCGTACGTCATCAGCTGCGCCGTGCCAAGCGCCTGCTATCGCGTGAACCGAGTCTGTTGCAGCAGGAGCAGCAAGCGCATATCGACCTCATGCTCGCGCAAAGCCAGGCACTCAAGGTGATCTACGAGAAGCGTCTGGCACTGCAGCAGATCTGGACCCGGACCAGCTCCAACGGCCACGACATGCTTGCCGCCATCAAACAATGGGTGCACGAGGCCGAGGCCAGCGGCATCCAGTCGCTGCGTGAATTCGCCGAGCACCTGCGTACCTACTCCCTGAGGCCGCCCGTCGCCTCGGCTTGACCTTCGATCGGCTTAGCCTGCCGGTGTGGCGGCGCTCGGAACTTTGCGCCTGGCCAACTCTCTGAACAGCACTCTTATCTATGCAGTACCGCCGCATGTGCGGCGGTCGATTCAGGAAGAATGGCTATGCGGCTGGCGAGCAATCAGGGTGATTCGGGAATGAGAATGCCTCCGGGCGGCGACGCGCAGACGTTGCTGGCACTGATGCACGCGCGTGCCGAAGCGGCCCGCCTGGGTGAGCGTGAGCAGCTGTTCAGCACCCTGTTGGGCGGCGTTAACGCGGTGCTCTGGGCGTTCGACTGGCAGGCGCAGCGGATGATCTACGTCAGCCCGGCATACGAGCGCATCTTCGGTCGCTCGCCGGCCTTGCTGCTGGCCGACTACGGCGAATGGCGCAACTCGATCTATCCCGATGACGTGGAGTATGCGCAGAAGAGCATGCTTGCCGTGCTTGACGAGGGCGCCGTAGAGACCCGCGAGTACCGCATCATCCGTGGCGATGGGCAGTTGCGCTGGCTGAGCGACAAGTGCTTCATCGGGCGCGAGGCCGAGCATGGTCAGGGCCCGATCATCGTCGGCATCGCCGAGGACATCACCGAGAAGAAACAACTCGAAGGCGAGCTGCAGCGCCTGGCGACCACCGACGTGCTGACCCAGAGCAGCAACCGCCGGCACTTCTTCGATTGCGCCCGCAACGAATTCGAGCGAGCCCGGCAGTTCGCCTCGTCGCTGGCATTCCTGCTGCTGGACATCGATGACTTCAAACGCATCAACGATACCCACGGGCACCAGATGGGTGATCAGGTGCTGCAGAAAGTGGCCCGCTGCGGCGCTTCGGTGCTGCGCCAGAGCGATCTGTTCGGGCGCATCGGCGGTGAGGAATTCGCCGCCGTGCTAACGGGCTGTCAGCCGGACCTGGCCGAGCAGATTGCCGAGCGCTTGCAGCGCGAAATCGAACGCGTGGTATTTACCGCTGAAAATGGCGAGCGCTTCCGTGTCACCGCCAGCCTGGGCCTGACTTATTTGAAAGCCAGCGATCCCGAGCTGAGCAGCGTTTTCGCCCGCGCCGATGCGGCGATGTACACCGCCAAGCGCCTGGGCAAGAACCAGGTGATCGTCGGCTGAGACGCAGCTCAGCGGATCGAACTGACGCTGGCCGGTCTGCTCAGTCGGCCAGTTCGTCGTAACCCCGCCCGATGAACTGCAGCAGGCAAAAGCCATGGCCGAACGGGTCGGCCAGCAGCGCCAGCTTGTGTCCGACCTGAGTCGCTATCGGCTGTTCCAGATGCGCGCCATGAGCGATGGCCCTGGCCGTGGCGGCTTCGATGTCCTCGACGACGAAATCCAGATGCAGTGGAGTCCAGTGCCGCCCGTAGTTGCGCTGCAGAGTTCCACCGGGGATCGCGGCACTGCCCGCGTCCTTGAGTAGCAGATAGATCGGTGTCGGGCCACCGAGCATCTCCACCGCAAAGCTGCCGAGGCGGCGGCCTTCACGAAGGTCGAACACCGACTGGTAGAAGTCGACAGCCCGCTCCAGGTCGTCGACATCCAGGTTCACCAGAAACGTCATCGAACCTCCTCGTGCCTGATGGTCAGGCTCAAGTTCGTCGCGTCAGCGTAACAGCGGCGCCGGTTGCTGCTGGGTGATGCAGTGAATGTTGCCGCCGCCGAGGAGAATCTCGCGACCCGGTACCATCACCACCTGATGCTGCGGAAACACCTGCGCCAGAATTCGCTCGGCTTCGGCATCCAGCGGGTCACTGAAGGCTGGTGCGATGATGCCGCCGTTGACGATGAGGAAATTCACATAGCTGCCGGCCAGGCGGACCGACGGATCGCGCGGCTGGCTGCCATCCAGGGCGATGACGCCAGCACATTCCTCGGCGGTTGCGTGCAGCGGGCCGGGGATTGGCATCTTGTGCACTGTCAGCGCGCGGCCCTTGTCGTCTCGGGCGCTCTGCAGCACAGCCATGGCCGCCTGGCAGCGCTCGAAGTTGGGGTCGTTCGCATCGTCGGTCCAGGCCAGCAGCACTTCACCGGGGCGTACGAAGCAGCAGAAGTTGTCGACGTGGCCGTCGGTTTCATCATTGAACAGGCCGTGGGGCAGCCAGATGATGCTGTCGACCGCCAGGTGATCGCGTAGCACTGCCTCGATCTGCTCGCGGGTCAGATGCGGGTTGCGGTTGCGATTGAGCAGGCATTCCTCGGTGGTGATCAGCGTGCCTTCGCCGTCGACATGGATCGAGCCGCCTTCGAGCACGAAGCCTTCGGTGCGGTAGCGATCGCAGTATTCGATCTCGAGAATTTTGCGCGCCACTTCGTCGTCGCGCTGCCAGTCGGCATAGAGCCCGCCGTCTTCACCACCCCAGGCGTTGAATGTCCAATCCACACCGCGCAGCCCGCCGTTGTCGTCGACGACGAAAGTCGGTCCGGTGTCGCGCACCCAGGCATCGTCGGTGCTTATCTCCACTACGCGGATTCGCGGATCATCCAATGCCGCTCGTGCCGTGATGTATTGCTCGGCACTGGCACAGACGGTGACCGGCTCGAAGCGCGCGATGGCTTTGGCTACGGCGGTGAACGCAGCCTGCGCGGGCGCACCGTTGTCACGCCAGTTGTCCGGGCGTTGCGGCCAGACCATCCAGGCTTGGCTGTGCGGCGCCCATTCGGCGGGCATAAAGTAGCCATCGGTACGTGGCGTGGTGGTCAGCGTGGTCATCTGTATCTCTCATGAAGCGGGAAAGGGCAGGCCTTTCCCGTGGTGCGTAGCGGCGGGCGCGCGACTCACTCTGACGGCTGCGAGCCGTCCAGAGTCCGGATCGAGCCGTAGAGATTCGGCCGGCGATCACGGAACACACCCCAGGCGCTGCGGATGTGTTCGAGCTGGTCGAGATCGAACTGGTGCACCAGCACGCCTTCGCTGGTTTCATCCATTTCCTCGACCTTGGCACCGAACTGGTCGGCGATGAACGAGGAGCCGTAGAAGGTGATGTCGTAGCCGTCCTGCTCTTCGCGGCCGATGCGGTTGCTGGCGATCAGCGGCATCAGGTTGGCGCCGGCATGGCCCTGCTGCACGCGCTGCCAGTGGTCGCGCGACGTGATGTTCGGGTCGTGCGGCTCGCTGCCGATGGCGGTCGGGTAAAACAACAGTTCCGCGCCCATCAGCGCCATGCTGCGCGCGGTTTCGGGGAACCACTGATCCCAGCAGATGGCCACGCCGATCTTGGCGTAGCGGGTATTCCAGACCTTGAAGCCGGTGTCGCCCGGGTTGAAGTAGTACTTCTCGTGATACCCGGGGCCGTCCGGAATGTGGCTCTTGCGGTAGACGCCGAGCAGCTTGCCGTCGGCATCGATGATGGCGATCGAGTTGAAGCGTGCACGCCCGGCGAGCTCGAAGAAGCTGATCGGCAACACTACCTGCAGTTCGGCGGCGACCTTTTGGAAATGCTGGATGGCCGGATTTTCCTCGACCGACGAGGCCAGCTGCAGGTATTCGGCATTGGGCTTCTGGCAGAAGTAGGGCGTCTCGAACAGCTCCTGAATAAGGATGATCTGCGCGCCCTTGGCGGCGGCCTCGCGCACCAGCTTGTCGGCATTGGCGATGTTGGCCTGGCGATCCCAGGAACAGGCCATCTGGGTGGCGGCAACGGTAACGACTCGGGACATGGAAACCTCGCGGCTGCGGTTGAAAGGGCGGCAGTTATCGAAGGCGCAAATTTATTCGATACTTATCCGGATTGATAGTGTTCGATTGGCATGTGGTCGGTTTCGATTAGGCCGTTTATCGATATTTATCGGTTATTACTCAGCCTGCGCCCGCTTCGGCAAGCACGGCGGCAGATACAGACCCAGGTAGGCGTCGAACACTCGCAGGCCTTCCTCGGCCATGCGCGGCGTCAGGCTGCCGTACAGCTGTATGGATCGAGCATAGACGCGGTCGCCCAGTTCCAGGGCCAGCGCAAAGACATCAATGTCCTGCGGCAGGGGCGGGAGGGCGAAGTGGCGGTCGAACACCGTCTGCATCGCCTGACCGAGTTCGAGATCCAGGCGCTGGTCGGCTTGCGTCACCTCGCCGAGGCCATGCTGCACCAGGATCAGCTGGCGAGCGGCGCTGTCCTGCTCGTAGACCCTCAGCATGCGCTGCTCGATCAGTCGTGAGAGGTCGCGCCAGCTGGTCAGGCTCTGATGATCGATGGGCTGTTCGAGGCTGGCTCTGAAGGTCGCGTGGACGTCCGCCGTCAGTGCTGCGAGCAGCGCCGGCACACCTGAGAAGAAGTGATAGACGGAAGAAGGCGGAATGCCGGCGCGCTCGGCCACGGCATATACGGATAACGTCGTGGCGCCCTGCTCGGCGAGCAGTTCGCGGGCACTGGCAAGGATCTGGCGAATGCGCGTCTGGCTGCTGGCGCGCGGGCGGCGACTGGGCGTCGCTGGGCTGGGCTTGGTCATCGGCCTATTTGAAGCCAGCACGGCGGCGGATGCAAACCGCCGTGCTATCGCCTCGCCATGACAGGCGGCTAGACGGTATGCAGATACCAGTTGTATTCCAGATCGGAGATCGAGTGCTCGAATTCGGCCAGTTCGCTCTCCTTGCAGGCAACGAAGATGTCGATGTAATCAGGACTGATGTAGCGCGCCATGATCTCGCTGTCGTCCAGCTCGCGCAGTGCGTCGCGCAGATTGGTCGGCAGGCTCTGTTCGACCTGCTCGTAGGAGTTGCCCTCGATGGGCGCGTCCGGCTCGATCTTGTTGGTCAGGCCGTGATGCACCCCGGCGAGGATGCCCGCCAGCAGCAAGTACGGGTTGGCATCAGCGCCAGCGACACGATGCTCGACACGCACCGCGTCCGGGCTGTCGGTCGGCACGCGCAGCGCCACCGTGCGGTTGTCCATGCCCCAGCAGGGCGCATTGGGCACGTAGAACTGCGCGCCGAAGCGGCGGTAGGAGTTCACGTTGGGGCAGAGGAAGGCCATCGACGCCGCCATGGTCTCCTGCAAACCGCCGATGGCATGCCGCAGTGTTTCGCTTTCCAGCGGATTGTCGGTGGCGAATATATTGTTGCCATTCTTGTCGAGCAGCGAGATGTGCACGTGCAACCCGTTGCCGGCCTGGCCCGGATAGGGCTTGGCCATGAAGGTGGTGTCCATCTCGTGGTCGTAGGCGATGTTCTTGATCAGTCGCTTGAGCAGCACTGCGTAGTCGCACGCCTTGATCGGGTCGGCAACGTGATGCAGGTTGACCTCGAACTGTGCCGGAGCGCTTTCCTTGACGATGGCGTCGGCCGGAATGCCTTGCTCCTTGGCGCCTTCGAGAATGTCCTGCAGACAGTCGACGTATTCGTCGAGATCATCGATCAGGTAGACCTGGGTCGAATGCGGCCGCTTGCCGGAAATCGGCGAGCGCGGCGGCTGCGGTCGGCCGTTGATGTTCTCCTGGTCGATCAGATAGAACTCGAGTTCGAAGGCGGCGCAGATGGTCAGGCCGAGCTCGTCGAATTTGCTCACCACCTGGCGCAGCACCTCGCGCGGGTCGGCAAAGAACGGGTCGCCATCACGCTCGTGCATGGTCATCAGCAGCTGCGCGGTGGGGCGCTTCTGCCAGGGTTCCTTGCACAGTGTGTTGGGGATCGGGAAGCAGGTGCGGTCGGAGTCGCCGATATCCATGCCCAGCCCGCTGCTTTCAACGGTGATGCCATTGATGTCCAGAGCGAACAGCGAAGCGGGTAGGTTGATGCCCTTTTCGTAGACCTTGTGCAGGCTGGCGCGCTCGATGCGCTTGCCGCGCACTACTCCATTCATGTCGGTGATCAGCAGATCGACGTACTGGATCTCCGGATGTTCCTTGAGAAATGCGTTAGCTTCGTTGAGCTGAACGGCACGCGGCGGGGCCATGATGAATTACCTTAATTGTTAAAAATTTCAATCATCAGATGCTTGTCTGGGAGTCAATCGAAAAGCCTGTTCACTGTCAATAGTAGCCCGCTAGCGCCCCATCAGTGCCCACAACAGGCCTTTTTTGGGGCATATCGAAGGCGCTGACGATAACCTGCGACGGGCTAATGCTCGGGCTATTGTCTATAAAAATGAACAAGACTACTCTCCGGTATGCCTCATTCGAACGACGAGTATCCCATGTCGCGCAAGCCTCTGATCGGCGTTTCGGCCTGTACCAAGCAGATCGGCCACCACAAATTCCACATCGCTGGTGACAAGTACCTGCGTGCCGCGGCGATCGCCGGTGTGCCGCTGGTGATCCCGGCACTGGACGAGCTGATCGACCCGACGACGCTGCTGGAAAGCTTCGACGGCCTGTTGTTCACCGGCTCGCCGTCGAATGTCGAGCCGCTTCATTATGGCGGCCCAGCGAGCGAGGCGGGTACGCATCATGATCCTTCGCGTGATCACCTCACCCTGCCGCTTATTCGTGCAGCTGTCGAGGCGGGTATTCCAGTGTTTGGCATCTGCCGGGGCTTTCAGGAAATGAACGTGGCCTTTGGCGGCACGCTGCACCAGAAGGTTCACGAGGCCGGACCTTATCAGGATCACCGTGAGCGTCAGGATGATCCACTGGAGGTGCAGTACGGCCTCAGTCATGCATTGCATGTCCAGCCTGGCGGCCTGCTCGAGAAAATGGGCCTGCCGGCGCAAATTCAGGTCAACTCCGTACACGGTCAGGGTGTCGAACGGCTCGGTGGCGGTCTGCGCATCGAAGCGCTGGCACCGGACGGGCTGATCGAGGCGTTTTCCGTCAAGCAGTCACGCAGCTTTGCCCTCGGTGTGCAGTGGCACCCGGAGTGGCAGGTTCACGAACATCCGCATTATCTGGCGCTGTTCCGGGGCTTCGCCGAAGCCTGCGAGGCCCGCGCCCGACAACGCTGACGGCCGATCCAGGCGGCCCTTTCCAGCAACCCCGAGGTCAACATGAGTATCCAGCTCGACCAGCTCACCGGCTGGCTGAAAGAACACAAGATCACCGAAGTGGAATGCCTGATCAGCGACCTGACCGGGATCGCCCGCGGCAAGATTTCACCAACCAACAAGTTCCTCGGCGAGAAAGGCATGCGCCTGCCGGAAAGCGTTCTGCTGCAGACCGTGACCGGCGACTACGTCGAGGACGACATCTACTACGAGCTGCTCGATCCGGCCGACATCGACATGTTCTGCCGGCCCGACCCGGATGCCGTTTTTCTCGTGCCCTGGGCCATCGAGCCCACCGCCCAGGTGATCCACGACACGTACGACAAGATGGGCAATCCCATCGAGCTGTCACCGCGCAACATCCTGAAGCGCGTACTGAAGATGTACGCCGACCGCGGCTGGCAGCCCATCGTCGCGCCGGAAATGGAGTTCTACCTGACCAAGCGCTGCGAAGATCCGGACCTGCCGTTCCAGCCGCCGATCGGCCGCTCCGGTCGCCAGGAAACCGGCCGCCAGTCGTTCTCCATCGACGCGGCCAACGAATTCGACCCGCTGTTCGAGGATATGTACGACTGGTGCGAGGCACAGGGACTGGATCTGGATACGCTGATCCACGAGGAAGGCACCGCGCAGATGGAGATTAACTTCCGTCATGGCGAGGCGCTGCACCTGGCCGATCAGATCCTGGTGTTCAAGCGCACCATGCGCGAGGCGGCGCTCAAGCACAACGTCGCCGCCACCTTCATGGCCAAACCGATGACCGGCGAGCCGGGCAGTGCAATGCACCTGCACCAGAGCGTCATCGACCAGAGCGGACGCAACATCTTCTCCAACGAAGACGGCTCCATGAGCCAGCTGTTCCTGCACCACGTCGGCGGCCTGCAGAAGTACATCCCCGAGCTGCTGCCGATGTTCGCGCCGAACGTCAATTCGTTCCGCCGCTTCCTGCCGGATACCTCGGCACCGGTGAACGTCGAGTGGGGCGAGGAAAACCGTACCGTGGGCCTGCGCGTACCGGATTCAGATCCGCAGAACCGCCGCGTTGAGAACCGCCTGGCCGGCGCCGATGCCAATCCTTACCTGGCCATCGCCGCCAGCCTGCTGTGCGGCTACATCGGCATGGTCGAGCAGCTACCACCGAGCCAGCCGGTCAAGGGTCGCGGGTACGAACGACGCAACCTGCGCCTGCCGCTGACACTGGAAGCGGCGCTGGAACGGATGGAAACCTGCCGCGAGCTGGAGAAATACCTGAGCCCGAAATTCATCACCGGCTACGTCGCGGTCAAACGCGCCGAGCAGGAGAACTACCACCGGGTGATCAGTTCCTGGGAGCGGGAGTTCCTGATGCTGTCGGTATAAGCGCCGCTTCCACCGGAACCGGTCGTAGGGCGGATGACGTTTTTCTCATTCGCCAAACATGCACGTACTTTATCGAGAGGTGACTGATGAGCGATTCGCAAACCCTGCACTGGCAAGCGCTGAGCCGCGACCATCATCTGCCGCCGTTTACCGACTACAAAGCGCTGAATGCCAAGGGCACGCGCATCATCACCAAGGCGTCCGGCGTCTATCTGTGGGACAGCGAGGGGCACAAGATCCTCGACGCCATGGCCGGGCTCTGGTGCGTCAACCTCGGCTATGGCCGCGAGGAGCTGGTCGAGGCCGCGACCAAGCAGATGCGCGAGCTGCCTTACTACAACCTGTTCTTCCAGACTGCGCACCCGCCGGCCGTGGCGCTGGCCAAGGCGATTGCCGACATCGCACCGGCCGGCATGAACCACGTGTTCTTTACCGGGTCCGGCTCGGAAGCCAACGACACCGTGCTGCGCATGGTGCGCCATTACTGGGCGATCAAGGGCCAACCGGCGAAGAAGGTGGTCATCGGCCGCTGGAACGGCTACCACGGCTCGACCATCGCCGGCGCCAGCCTGGGTGGGATGAAAGCCATGCACGAGCAGGGTGACGGTCCGATCCCCGGCATCGAGCATATCGATCAGCCCTACTGGTTCGGCGAGGGCGGCGACATGAGCCCGGAAGAGTTCGGCGTGCGCATTGCCGACCAACTGGAGCAGAAGATCCTCGAAGTTGGTGAGGACAAGGTCGCCGCCTTCATCGCCGAACCGATCCAGGGCGCCGGCGGCGTGATCATCCCGCCGGAAACGTACTGGCCGCGGATCAAGGAAATTCTCGCGCGCTACGACATCCTCTTCATCGCCGACGAAGTCATCTGCGGCTTCGGCCGTACCGGTGAGTGGTTCGGCAGCGACTATTACGGCCTCGAGCCGGATTTGATGCCGATCGCCAAGGGGCTGACCTCGGGCTATATCCCCATGGGCGGCGTGGTGGTACGCGACGAAGTGGTGCAGACGCTCAACGAGGGCGGCGAGTTCTATCACGGCTTCACCTACTCGGGGCATCCAGTGGCCGCCGCGGTGGCGCTGGAGAACATCCGCATCCTGCGCGAGGAAAAGATCGTCGAGCGGGTGAAGACCAAGACGGCACCCTATTTGCAGTCTCGCTGGCAGGAGCTGATTGAGCATCCGCTGGTGGGCGAAGCCCGTGGCGTTGGCCTGCTCGGTGCGCTGGAGCTGGTGAAGAACAAGAAGACCCGCGAGCGCTTTGCCGACCCCGGCGTCGGCATGCTGTGTCGTGAGCATTGCTTCCGTAACGGCCTGGTGATGCGGGCGGTTGGCGACACCATGATCATCTCCCCGCCGCTGGTTATCAGCGAGGAGCAGATCGACGAGCTGATCGGCAAGGTGCGTCTGTGCCTGGATGCAACGGCCAAGGATGTGCTGGGTTGAGCGACGCGGCAGCCGGTGCTAGCTGGGCCACGGTTGTCGATTGCCAGCTGCGTGCGTTCGGGTTGTTGAAAAAAAGCCCCTGACCTTGCCAGACTGCGCGCGTGCTGGAGGCCAGACTTGCCGAGGGGTGTGTCGACGCCGGCACACCGCGGGCCGTTCCGCTACATGGCCTGCTCCACTGCCCCGACAATTAACGATGACAACAGGAGCTGCACGGATGAAACCCTTCGCCAAGACCCTTCTTGCCATGACGCTGGCCGGCACCGTTGCCGGGGCTGCTCAGGCTCAGGTATTGCACGTCTACAACTGGTCCGACTACATCGCCGAAGACACCCTGGAAAACTTCACCAAGGAAACCGGCATCAAGGTCGTCTACGATGTCTTCGACAGCAATGAAGTGCTCGAAGCCAAACTGTTGGCCGGTAGCTCCGGTTATGACGTGGTGGTGCCGTCCAACCCGTTCCTGGCCAAGCAGATCAAGGCCGGCGTGTTCCAGAAGCTGGACAAGTCCAAGCTGCCGAACTGGGAAAATCTCGACAAGGACCTGCTCAAGGCGCTGGAGCCGAGCGACCCGGGCAACCAGTACTCGATTCCCTACATGTGGGGCACCATCGGCATCGGCTACAACGTCGACAAGGTCAAGGCCGTACTCGGCGATAACGCGCCGGTGAACTCCTGGGATCTGGTGTTCAAGCCGGAAAACATCGAGAAGCTGAAGTCCTGTGGCGTCGCCTTCCTCGACTCGCCGACCGAGATGCTGCCTGCCGCGCTGCACTACCTGGGTTATGCGCCGGACAGCGGCAAGGCCGACGAGCTGAAGAAGGCCGAAGACCTGTTCATGCAGATCCGCCCGCACGTCGCCTACTTCCATTCGTCCAAGTACATCTCGGACCTGGCCAACGGCAATATCTGCGTGGCGATCGGTTATTCCGGCGACATCTACCAAGGCAAATCCCGCGCCGAGGAAGCGGCCAACGGCGTAAACGTCGGCTACAAGATTCCGCAGCAGGGCGCCGGCAGCTTCTTCGACATGCTGGCGGTGCCAGCCGATGCCAAGAACGTCGACAACGCCCACGTCTTCCTCAACTACCTGATGAAGCCGGAAGTGATGGCGTCGATCACCAACTACGTGCAGTTCCCCAACGGCAACGCCGCTGCTACCCCGTTGCTGGATGAAGCGATTCGCACGGACGAAGGTATCTACCCGAGCAAGGAGGTGCTGCAGAAGCTCTACACCTTCCCTGACCTGGATCCGAAAACCCAGCGCGCGATGACCCGCAGCTGGACCAAGATCAAGTCCGGACGTTGATGGGCCCGCCCCGATGCCGGCTAGTGTGTACGCACGCATGCACGGCTATCGGGGCAATCATCGACAGCAGTACCTGCCGCACATTGGGTTGCGAGAGTAAGCATCCGAACACGGCCCCGGCACGCCTGCTCGTCGCGGCAGCACTGTCCGTTACACCAAATCTGTTGATTTTCAGAGGTTTTTCCAATAAACAGCCCGCCTTTCCCGCCGGGATCGCGCGCGGTCTGTAACAAGAGGACTCATTCATGCGTTCGACATTCAAGTCGCTGATCGTCGCCGCCGCCATTGCCGGTACCGCGACCGCCCAGGCTGCGTCCGTGCACATCTACAACTGGTCGGATTACATCGGCGAAACGACGCTGGAAGAGTTCGAGAAGGAAACCGGCATCAAGCCCGTCTACGACGTCTTCGATTCCAATGAAACCCTGGAAGGCAAACTGCTGGCTGGCCGCAGCGGCTACGACGTGGTGGTGCCCTCCAACCATTTCCTCGGCAAGCAGATCCGTGCCGGTGCGTTCCAGGCGCTGGACAAGAGCAAGCTGCCGAACTGGGAACACCTCGACCCGGCGCTGCTCAAGCAGCTGCAGAAGAACGACCCCAGCAATGCCCATGCGGCGCCGTATCTATGGGGCACCAACGGCATCGGTTACAACGTGGAGAAGGTCAAAGCCGCGCTGGGCGTCGATGAGATCGATTCCTGGGCGGTGATCTTCGAGCCGGAGAACGCGGCAAAGCTGGCCAGCTGCGGCATCGCCTTTCTCGATTCGGCGGATGAGATGATCCCGGCCATGCTCAACTACCTGGGGCTGGACCCCAACAGCGAGAACGCCGCGGATTATCAGAAGGCCGAGGAGAAGCTCCTGGCCGTGCGTCCACATGTGCGTTATTTCCATTCTTCCAAATACATTTCTGACCTCGCCAATGGCAATATCTGCGTCGCCGCCGGGTTCTCCGGCGATGTATTCCAGGCGGCCGCCCGCGCCGAGGAAGCCGGCAAAGGGGTCGAGATCGCCTACGCCATTCCCAAGGAGGGCGGCAACCTCTG
This sequence comes from Stutzerimonas stutzeri, assembly GCF_038561965.1. Lineage (NCBI taxonomy): Bacteria > Pseudomonadati > Pseudomonadota > Gammaproteobacteria > Pseudomonadales > Pseudomonadaceae > Stutzerimonas > Stutzerimonas stutzeri. The sequence goes on from NZ_CP139348.1 coordinate 83,689, forward strand.
GTTCGACATGCTCGCCATTCCGGCCGATGCACGTAACGTCGACGAAGCCCACGCGTTCATCAACTACCTGCTGCGCCCCGAAGTGATTGCCGGGGTGAGTGACTATGTCGGTTACGCCAACCCCAATCTCAAGGCCGGCGAGCTGATGGACCAGGAGGTGCGCCAGGACGCTTCGGTATATCCGCCGCAGGAAGTGCTGGATCGCCTGTACGTCATGGCCGAGCTGCCGCCGAAGATCCAGCGGTTGACGACCCGCTCCTGGACCAAGGTGAAGTCCGGCAAGTGAACCCCTGATCGAAGGGCGCGTCTGGCGACGCGCTCGTTGCAATGACCACTAGATACCCGGCGCAGGCCGGCCAACCTTTTTCATTTCGGGAGTTCGCGCATGGCCGTTGCCTCCAGCGCCTACAAGAAAGCCCTCAGTGGCGAGAGCAAGAACAAGCAGGTGCTGCTGAAGATCGATCGCGTCACCAAGAAGTTCGACGAAACGGTGGCGGTCGACGATGTCTCGCTGAGCATCCATCAGGGCGAAATCTTCGCGCTGCTGGGCGGTTCGGGCTCGGGAAAATCGACCCTGCTGCGCATGCTCGCCGGCTTCGAGCGGCCCACCGAGGGACGCATCTTCCTCGATGGCCAGGACATTACCGACATGCCGCCCTACGAGCGGCCGATCAACATGATGTTCCAGTCCTACGCCCTGTTCCCGCACATGACAGTGGAGCAGAACATCGCTTTCGGCCTCAAGCAGGATGGGCTGCCGAAAGAGGAGGTCGAAGCGCGGGTGAAGGAGATGCTCGGGCTGGTGCAGATGAGTCAGTACGCCAGGCGCAAGCCGCATCAGCTGTCCGGCGGCCAACGCCAGCGTGTCGCGCTGGCGCGTTCGCTTGCCAAGCGTCCCAAGCTGCTGCTGCTCGACGAGCCGATGGGCGCGCTGGACAAGAAGCTGCGCTCACAGATGCAGCTGGAGCTGGTGCAGATCATCGAGCGCGTCGGCGTGACCTGCGTGATGGTCACCCACGACCAGGAAGAGGCCATGACCATGGCCGAACGCATTGCCATCATGCATTTGGGTTGGATCGCCCAGGTCGGCAGCCCGATGGACATCTACGAGACCCCGGCGAGCCGCCTGGTCTGCGAGTTCATCGGCAACGTCAACCTGTTCGATGGCGAGCTGATCGAAGACATGGGCGATCACGCCGTCATTGCCAGCCCAGGCCTTGAGAACCCGATCTACGTCGGTCACGGCATCAGTACCCGCGCCCAGGACAAGCAGATCACCTACGCGATCCGTCCGGAAAAGCTGCTGATCGGCACCGAACTGCCAGAACTGGAGCGCCCTGGCTACAACTGGGCCAAAGGCGTCGTGCACGACATCGCCTACCTCGGTGGCCACTCGGTCTATTACATCAAGCTGCCATCCGGTGGCGTGCTGCAGGCCTTCATGGCCAACGCCGAGCGCCACGTGAAACTGCCGACCTGGGAGGAAGAGGTGTACGTCTACTGGTGGGATGACAGCGGCGTGGTGTTGCAGGCATGAAGCGCTCGCCGTTGAACACCGGGCGCCGACTGGTCATCGGCGTACCCTTCGTTTGGCTGATGCTGTTCTTCCTGCTGCCATTCGCCATCGTGCTGAAGATCAGCTTCGCCGAAGCCGATGTGGCGATACCGCCGTATACCGACATCTTCGCCTATGCCAACCAGCAGCTGCAGGTGCTGGTAAACCTCGGCAACTACATCTTCCTCAGCGAAGACGAGCTGTATCTGGCGGCCTATCTGGGCTCGCTGAAGATCGCCTTCTTCAGCACCCTGCTCTGCCTGCTGATCGGCTATCCCATGGCCTATGCGATCTCGCGGGCGCGCAAGGATCTGCAGACGGTGCTGCTGCTGCTGATCATGATGCCGACCTGGACCGCCATCCTCATCCGCGTCTATGCCTGGATGGGCATTCTCAGCAGCAACGGTCTGCTCAACAGCCTGCTGCTCGGCATGGGGCTGATCGACACACCGCTGCAGATACTCAATACGGATATCGCCGTGTACATCGGCGTGGTCTATTCCTACCTGCCGTTCATGATCCTGCCGCTCTACGCCAACCTGGTGAAGCACGACCAGAGCCTGCTGGAGGCCGCCTCCGACCTCGGTGCGCGCAACCTCACCAGCTTCTGGAAGATCACCGTGCCGCTGTCGAAGAACGGCATCATCGCCGGTTGCATGCTGGTGTTCATCCCGGTGGTGGGCGAGTTCGTCATCCCCGAACTGCTCGGCGGCCCGGAGACGCTGATGATCGGCAAGGTGCTGTGGCAGGAGTTCTTCAACAACCGTGATTGGCCAGTGGCCTCGGCTCTGGCGGTGGTGATGCTGGCGATCCTGCTGATACCGATCATCCTGTTCAACAGAAACCAAGCCAAGGAACTGGAGGGCAAGCTATGAGGCGCTGGAGCTTTTCCAATCTGATCCTGGTGCTCGGGTTGCTGTTCATCTACCTGCCGATGGTGATTCTGGTCATCTACTCGTTCAACGCCTCGCGGTTGGTGACGGTGTGGGGTGGCTGGTCGCTGAAGTGGTACACCGGGCTGCTGGACAACTCCCAGCTGATGGGCGCGGTGATGCGCTCGCTGGAAGTCGCGGCCTACACCGCGGTTGCCGCCGTGGCGCTGGGCACCATGGCTGCATTCGTCCTCACGCGGATCCCGGTGTTCCGTGGCCGCACGCTGTTCGGTGGCCTGGTCACCGCGCCGCTGGTGATGCCGGAAGTGATCACCGGTCTGTCCTTGCTGCTGTTGTTCGTCGCCATGGCGCAACTGGTCGGCTGGCCGGCGCAGCGCGGGCTGGTGACGATCTGGATCGCCCACACCACCTTCTGCTCGGCGTACGTCGCGGTGGTGGTGATGGCGCGCCTGCGCGAGCTGGACCTGTCCATCGAGGAAGCCGCGATGGACCTCGGTGCGCGACCGTGGAAGGTATTCTTCGTGATCACCATGCCGATGATCGCGCCCTCGCTGGCGGCTGGCGGCATGCTCTCCTTCGCCCTGTCGCTGGATGATCTGGTACTGGCCAGCTTCGTCTCCGGTCCAGGTTCGACCACCCTGCCGATGGAGATCTTCTCTGCCGTGCGTCTGGGCGTGAAACCGGAGATCAACGCGGTGGCCAGCCTGATCCTGCTCAGCGTGTCGCTGGCGACCTTCCTTGCCTGGTTCCTCACCCGCCGCGCCGAAAAACGCCGTATCCGCGCGATGCAGCAGGCCGCTGCTGAAACCGCTGGCAATCCGACCTGGCGCCAGGTGATCGACAGCCGCAAAGTGCTGGTGCCGCCCTCGGTACATACCTGAGCATTGGCTCGACAGCAAAACGAAAAGGGCGCATCGATGCGCCCTTTTTGTTTCAGTTGTCTGCTCCGCAACGCCATGTGCAGCCGGAGAGCGGATAACGCGAGTCGCGCCATCTTCAGGCATCACGTCTCGGTGCGTCCGTTGCGCTTCCCCAGCAACCATTCCGCGTCCATGTGCCGATCAGCCTTCAGGTCGGCAACCCGTACCAGTTGCGTTCTCACTCAGTGGCTCGTCGCATCCCGCACCGCCATCCGGGCGCGGGCGCAGCCAGAGTGGTGCCAGGTAGCGCAACGCCAGGCCGAAGGCCGTCAGCCAACCGAGCCCTGCGAGCATGTTCAGCAGTGGCACGGGCGCACCCGGCAGCCCGGCGCTGGCGCGCAGCAGCGCGGCGAATACCAGCAGGCACGTTGCGATAGGCACCCAGGGCCCGCGATCCAGCGCATAACCGCTGTGGGTGCGCCCGGCGATGCACAGCACCGCGAGAATCGATACGCCCATGGCGCCAAGCGTCAGCAGATGGCGACCGGCGCTGCTGGCATAACCGTCGGCGAGCAGCGAGACGCCGAGTGCGCCATAACCCAAGGCCATCAACCAGTAAACGCTGTAGAGCATCAGCGACCAGCGTTCCAGCAGCGCGCGGCCGATGTGCCAGTCGTTGAGCAGATTGAACATGGCAGCGGCTGTGGCGAGCGCCAGCCAGCCGTTCAGCGGGGCCGGCAGAGCCAGCCACTCAACGAGGGAAAACAGGCTGATGCAGAAGATCGCCAGGTTGCGCCGTGGCGGTCGCGCGCGATAGTCGTCGTCCACCTCGTGGCCGGCATCCCGGTGTGCCTGAATGGCGTCGTTGAGGATGCGCATGGAGATTCGGCTCATGGCGACCACGATCAGCACCATCATCACGCCGACCGCCGCATGTAACCAGCGCATCGGGTACTGGCCGCTGACGGCGTCGATATGGAAGCCGACTGTCACCAGGGCCAGCGCGCTGAGCCCGCCAAAGAAACCGTACTGTCGGCGCAAGGGATCGCCCAGCAGGCGCGGGGCGAGCAGCAGCGGCAGGGCGAGCGCGAAGGCACTGTTGAACAGCGCCGCCGGCCACGGCCCAATGATGCCGGAGAGCCAGAAACACAGCCGCGCCGCCAGCCAGAGCAGCAAAAAGGCAAAACCCACATGCCGGCCGAACGCCGCGGTGGCAGTGAATTCGGGCACCGCGGTGAGCACGAAGCCGGCCACCGCGGCAAGGCCGAAGCCGAGCAGCATCTCATGGGCATGCCAGACCATTGGCCCACCCGGCACGCTTGGCAGCGGCAACCCGAAACCGAGAAAGCCGAGCCAGAGTGCGATGCCGGCCACGGCCAGCAGCACGGTGGCGAGAAACAGCGGACGGAAGCTGCACAGCAGCAATGGCCAGGCAGCGAGTCGCGGCGATAAGGTCTTCAGCATCGTGAGCGCGCTCTACTGGCGGTGGGTGAGGGGGCTGCCTCGCGAATGGCGAACTTGGCGTCGGTGGGCAAGGGCTGCGGCGCGCGGCTGGCCAGGCCGAAGCTCTCGCGCACGGCGGGCAACTGCAGCAGCTCGGCGGTGTGCTGATAGATCCAGATATCGCTGCGCTGCACGGCTGGCAGATCCAGCTCAAGGTGGCTGACGATGCGTCCCGGTGTGGCCGCCATGACCAGGATGCGGTCGGCCAGGCGCACGGCTTCCATCAGGTCGTGGGTGATCATCAGCACGCCCATGCCGCGTGCAGCCTGCTCGGCCAGCAGCAGGGCGTAGAGGTCTTCCTTGAGGCCGATATCCAGCGCGGCGAAGGGTTCATCGAGCAGCAGCAGATCCGGCTGCAACACCAGCGCCCGCGCCAGGGACACACGGCTCTGCATGCCACCGGAAAGCTGGTGCGGAAATTTGCCAAGATCGCCAGCAGCCAGGCCCAGGCGCAGCGCCAGGGCCGCCGCTTGCTGCAGGCGTTGCGGTCGCGGCATGCCGGCGGCCTTGAGGCCCAGGGCGATGTTATCGAGTGTGGTTTTCCATGGCAGCAGCCGCGGTTGCTGGAACATGCTGGCGGGGTTACCGAAACCGTTGTCGATGCGTCCTTCCTGCACGTCCAGCAGCCCTGCGCAAAGGTGCAGCAGGGTGGTCTTGCCGCAGCCCGAAGGGCCGACCAGCGCGACCACTTCACCTGCCGCCAGGTTGAAGTCGATGCCGCTGAAGATTTCCTCGCGACCAAAGGCGTGGGCCAGGCCGTGAATGTGCAATTGCGTCATGAGGACACCTCGCGCCAGCGCTCGACTTCGCGCTTGATCGGTTCCAGCAGCAGGTATTCCACCGCCAGCAACAGGCCGACCACCGCGGTGATCCAAGCCATGGTCGCGCTGGTATCCAGATGCGAGCGTGACACCGCGAGCGCGGCGCCGACGCCGTCCTGGGTGGCGAGCAACTCGGCCATCACCACGATTTTCCAGGCCATGGCGAGTGCGGTGATCCAGGCCGGAAACAGGTAGGAGACGACGTGCGGCAGATAGACATCGAGCAACAGCATCCGCCGCGGCAGGCGAAATGCCAGGGCCATGCCCTTTAGCTGGTTGTCCAGTGTGCGGGTGCCTTGCAGTGCACCGACGAACACCAGCGGAAAGCTGGCGATGAACACGGTGAACACCGGAGTGCCGTCGCTGGCGCCGAACCAGAGCATCGCCAGTACCAGCCAGGCGATTGGCGGCATGCCCATGAGCACGGTGACCAGCGGCCGCGCCATCATCGAGGCAGTCATGGAGACACCGGCGGCAAGCCCGAGTACGCTGCCGACCACCACGGACAAGGCAAAGCCGAGCAGCGCCCGGCGGCTGGTGGCCAGTAGCTCCGGCCAGGCGGCCCCTTCATCGATCAACTGGAGCAGACGGGCAAAGGTGTCCAGCGGCGTAGGCAGCACCAGTGCGCCATAGTGACTGGCCACTGCCTCCCAGCCCGCCAGCAGCAGAAACAGGCTGGCTAGCGCGCCCCAGCCGCTCCACAGATAGCCGGGCAGGCTGGCCAGCCAGCTGCGCAGGAGGCTCATGGCTGATCGCTGACTGGCGAGTAGAAGTCATCGGCCGGCAGCTTGCCGCCGATCAGCGCCGGGTTCTTTTGCAACAGCAGCTCGAACAGATACTCCACTTCTGCCCGCGCCTCGGCGGCGGGCACGGCCTCCATCTGCGCCACGGCCAGCGAATCGGTTACCGCAGCAGCGCTGAGCATCGGCAGATGCTTGGCGACCAGCTGGCCACAGCGCTCGGCGTTGGCGCTGCACCACTGCAGCGAGTCGGCATAGGCCTGGGCGATACGTGCGGCGATCTGCGGCTGGTCCTTCACACTGGCCATCAGCGCGATGCCGGCCTGTGGAATGCGTGCTTCGCGTTGCAGCAGACGGCCCCACTCCCGTTGCAGGTCGACGCTGCGATACAGATCCGGCGCAACCAGCCCCAACGGCCCTTCGCTGGCCTTGCGCAGGGCCATGGAGATTGCCGGCTCGGCCAGCAGCGCGTGGTCGGTACGGCGCATCAGCAGCAGCTGCATGGCGTCGATTGGGGTGGCGACGTAGCGTAAACGCAGGTCCTTGCGTACATCGATGCCGGCACGCTCGGCCAGCAGGCCGAAGAGGATGTCCGGCATGTCGCCACGGAACGGCATGGCGATCTCCTTGCCGCGCAGATCGTCCAGGGTGGTCAGGCCCTGTTCGCGGGACACCAGCCAGAGCAGCCCCCAGGTCGAAACGTTGAGCATGCGCAGCTTGGCGCCGCGGTTGTACAGGTTGGCGGCGACGTTGACCGGCATGGCCAGCACGTCTGCCTGCTCGTTCAGCGCTAGCAGGCGCAGCTGGTCGGGATCGCGCCAGCTGACGAATTCCACCTTGTCCGCCAGGTCGTCCAGCGCACCGGATTCGACCATGTGAATCAACGGATTCGATACCGACGAGGACGGGCCGGCCAGGACCAGGCGCGGCAGCTTGTCCGCCAACGCTGGTGCTCCAGCCACCAGCAGAACGGCCATCAGCAGGTGGCGGAGCATCAGAAGCTCCCGCTCAGCGCGACGGTGATGCCGCGCCCGGGTGCTTCCAGCTCGTTGCCGCTGATGCCGTCAGCCAGATGCTCGTGGTAGGCCTTGTCGAACAGGTTGCTCAGGCGCGCATCGAGATTGGCGGTCTGCAGTACACCGATCTTGCCAAAGCCCCAGCCCAGGCTGGCATCGGCGGTAACGAAGCCTGCGGTACGGTCCTCGCCACCGCGGGTGAACTCGGTCGCTACACGATCCTGTTCGGCGACCGCACGCAGCTGGGCATGCCAGTAGAGGCCGCGCTCGGCCGGCTGGCCAATGCCCAGGGTAAGCTCGTGGGCCGGCATCTGGTTCAGTGGTTCGTCGTCCTGTTTGTTCTCACCGCGCAGCCAGGTGAAGCTGCCGTCCACCACGAAGACGCCAACGGCCTTGCTGGCGCTGCCTTCGAAACCGTAGATCACCACTTTGTCGAGGTTCTCGGTGCGCTTGATCGGCAGCCCGTTGGGCGCGTTAGTGCCGGTCACGCGGCCGGCGATGTAGTCGTCGATGCGTGTGTGGAAGGCAGCCAGCTGATAGGTGAAATCGCCATCGTTACCCTTGAGACCGACCTCGAAACTGGTGGAGCGCTCGGCGTCCAGCTGCGGGTTGCCGACGTGAAAATAGCCGTCGCCGCGCGGCGCATCGTCATAGCGCTCGCGCATGTCGGCGGCGCGATAGGCCTGGCCGACGTTGGCATAAAGGTTAAGGGTGTCGGTCAGCGGATGCAGCGCACCCAGCGACCACGACAGGTTGTGGTCAGTGCTGTCCAGGCCGCTGGTTGTAAATGAAGGACCGTTGCCCTTGGCTCGGGCATCGGCGCTGATGCGGTCGTAACGGGCTCCGGCGGTGAGGCGCGTCTGGCCGAGGTCGAATTCGTCCTGCACGAACAGCCCGTAGGACTCGATCTCGGCATCCTTGAAGGGGTCGTTGCGCTGGTTGTTGTTGAAGGTCGGCGGGCCATCCACGTAGCGCTCCGGATCGCCGGTCATCTTCCAGCCGTCGACGCCCACCGTCAGCAGGTGATCGGCTACTGGCACCACCCAGCTCGAGCGCAGCCCGTGAGTAATGAAGCTGACGTCGTTGCGAACGTAGTCGCGATCGAGCCGCTCGGAGTAGGCACGGATCTCCCGGTAGACCTCCTGACGGTAGAGTTCGGTGTTCAGGGTGCCTGCACCGAGACCGTTTTCCAGTCCGATCTGGAACAGCTCGCGCTGCTGTTCCGGCGAATGAATGGTCGCGGTGCCGAGCGGTACCGGGATGCCGGCGCCGCCCGGCTGCCCACCGGTACGCGCCGAGCCCGGGTACCAGACGTCGCGGTCGGTGTGGCGCTGGATGTTCAGGTTTACGCTGACATCCTCGGCCAGCCTTTGCTTGTACTTGAACAGCAGGGTATCGGAGCTGTAGCCAGTGTTCTCTTCGGTACCGTTGGGGCTTTTGTAGTCGTTGACCTTGCGCCCTGCAACGCCCAGCACCAGCGCATGATCGCTGCTGGAGTCGCGCAGCAGCGTCGCGCCGGTGAAGCCCTTGTCGACGCTGCTGGCGCTGGTGGAGAAGCGTCCGCTGCGTTCGTCCTGCTCTGTAAAGCGTGCCTGTGGCGTGACCAGGTTGACCACCCCGCCCATGGCGCCGCTGCCGTACAGCACCGAGCCCGGACCCTTGACCACTTCGGCGCGTTCCAGCAAACCGAGATCAAGCTGCGAGGCTAACGAGCCTTGCGGCTGGCCGGAATTGACCCGCACGCCGTCGACCATCAGCACCACGCTTTCCTTCTTCATGCCGCGCAACACCGGGTTCTGCCCCCAGGCGCCGTCGCTATGCACGGCGAGCCCGGGCTTACCGCGGAACAGGCTGCCAGCCGGCGCTGCCGTTTCGGTTGGCTGTGCTTGCAGTACCTCGATGGCTTGCGGAATGTCCTGGGTCGCGGCTTCGTAGCCCTTGGCGGTGACGACAGTTTCCGGCAACTCGAGTGGTGCGGCGAGAGCGGAAGTAGTGCTTACGGCCAGGCAGGCCAGGGCGAGCGGGTGAAGGCGGAGGATCATCGAACGGCTCCCGGATGGTGCGTCGACTGTGATGCCGACTGGATGGGAGCGATTCTCGTTCAGGTGATAATAGTTATCATTTGATTGCGATCAAGTTTGCCGGTCATAGCCTATGGTTGCTGCCAGTCGCAGAAGCAAGCCACCGCCAGCGAATGGGTGGCGCGCACCTTGCGCCCGGCCAGCACCGCATCGAGGATCGGCTCGACGAAGCTATTGTCCGAGCTGCACACCGCGCCCTCGCTGTACGGACCGATATAGGCGAGTTCGCCGCTCTGGTCCCAGATGCCCACGGCGGGGCTGGCCGGCAGTTGCTCGGAGCCGGGCAGCACGTCCAGCGACTGCAGTGACGCCAGCGGTCCCGGCAGACGGCCCTTGCTGCCGGGTTTGCGCACTTCATAGAAGTCCACGGGCTGCCCGGCAAAGCGCTTCAGCAGCTCTTCCAGGTGCTGCTGGTTGCCAACATTGCATGGACAGCTCGGATCCCAGAAATGCACGAAACGCACCGGCCCAGGGCCCTGCAGTTCCGCCGGCAGGCGCAGCTCGTCGCCGGAAAACAGCTCGGCGCGCTCACCTTCGAAGGTGCGCAGGTAGCGTGCCTCGAACCACCAGAACGCGGCCAGCATGGCGCCGCCCCAGAGCAGGGCGATCAAGGCGGCGATCAGGTATTTGCGGCGGGCACTCATGGCTGGCTCCGATGTGGGTGCGCAAGCTTGCCATGACGCGGCTCAGAGCTGAATATCCCGAGTCCCAACCGTCCAAAGAAAGCCCATGCCTTCGCGTATCCAGCCTGATCGTCTGCGCAACAGTTTGCCCGCCCTGGTCGAGGCAACCGACGCTTGCGCCGAAACGCTGCACTACCAGGCCTATTACGGCCTGGACATGCCGCATCGGCGCAATGTGCAGCGGCGGTTAGGGCGCTTCCGTGTGCATGACTACGATGTGGTCGCCCAGGCCTGGTGGCCCGAGCAGCCCCACGCCAGTCTGCTGATCCTGCATGGCTACTACGATCACATGGGCCTGTATCGACATGTGGTCGACTGGGCGCTGGAGATGGGTTTCGCCGTGCTTGCTTGCGACCTGCCGGGGCACGGCCTGTCCAGTGGCCCGCGGGCGAGCATCAACGAATTCGACGAATACCAGGCGGTGCTCAGCGGGCTGTTCGAGCAGGCGCGCCAGCTTGATCTGCCGCGGCCTTGGCATCTGCTTGGCCAGAGCACCGGCGGTGCCATCGCGCTGGATTACCTGTTGCATCAGGCCGACAGTCCTGACTTGGGCCGCACCATCCTGCTGGCGCCATTGATCCGCCCGCGTGCCTGGTTGCGCTCGCGCATCAGCTACGAATTGCTGCGGCGCTTCGTACAGCAGATACCGCGGACGTTCAGTGAGAACTCCGGTGATCCGGGTTTTCTCGAGTTCGTCCAGAGCCAGGACCCGCTGCAGCCGGACATCCTGCCAACCGCCTGGGTCGGCGCCTTGTCACGCTGGATACCGCGCATCGAAGGTGCAGCGGGCAGCACCCACTCGCCACTGATCATCCAGGGCGAGGCGGACATGACGGTGGATTGGCAGTACAACCTGCCGATCCTCGAACGCAAGTTCGCTGGTGCGGAAGTTCTGCGCCTGCCCGAGGCACGCCACCATCTGGTGAACGAACGCGAGGAGCTGCGCCGTGCCTACTTCGAGTTCCTGCGCGAGCGCCTGAAGTAGCCGCTCAGATGCCCTGCTGCGGCTCCAGGTCGGTGCCGCTCATGCCTACTGCCAGCCCGGCCCGCAGCGCCTGCAGCGCCGCCTGGTAATAGGCTTTGCCCGCGTCCGACTGGGCGAACTGCACGTATTCCTCCAGCTCGGCATCGGACAGGTCGCGATAGACATACAGCAGGGTGTTATCGAGGTCGGCTTCGGTCTGCTCGATCATCCGCTTGCGCTGACTGCTCAAGAGGTTCTGCGCCTGATTGCCGCCAAGCAGCCCGGGAATCATCTGGCTCAAGCTGTCGGCGGCAACGCCGGCCAGCGCCAGGCTGACTTCCGCACCCGCCTCGCTGGCCGGAATGGCCGTGGCCAGGTGGCGGATCAGCAACTGCCGATTGCTGCCAGCCTCGACCCGTGGCAACCCGTTGCTGTGCCGCGCCAGTTGCTCGCGGCGCGCGGCCAGCACTTCGGCAGAGACGATCTTGCGTCCCAGTGTCGACTGGAAGAACTCCAGTGCTGGTTGCGGCTCTGGCAGGTGCTCGCGTAGCGCTCGCTGAGCGCGTTGGTCGATGGCGTGAGAGGCGAAGCGACGGTTGCTGTTGGTCACCAGTGCCTGGAATACCGCAGGCGGCAGGGTGTCCTTGTAACGTTGCTGGGCGGCGGTCAGGGCATCGGCGAAATTGGCCCGCTGTTCGGTCCAGCCGGCGGTTTCGTAGAGTTCCTGATAAGTATCGGCAAAGCTGGCGAAGCTGAAGGTCAGCAGTACACAGGCTAAAAGGGCGCGCATGGAAGCTCCTGTCTGGCGGGCGGTTCATTTTCCGTGCCCCGGCGCATGCTTGTCGAGGCGCGCGAGCGCTGCAGCCAATTGGCGCAGCGACGGTGCTTGTGGCGGGGTCGTAACAGACCCTAGACTCCTGCGGTATCCCTTCGGAGTCACTTCCTTGCAGTTCTCTTCGATCATCGACGACCTCGCCGAGCGCGGCTGGTCGCTGCAGAGTTCTTTTCTTCCCAGTGATGTGACCCACAAGCTGGCCGACGAGTGCCGCAGGCGTGAGGCCGAAGGTGCCCTGGCACCGGCCGGCGTCGGCCGCGGCGAGGCGCAGGCTGTGCGCGAAGGCATTCGCAGCGACCATATCCAGTGGCTGGAACCTGGCCAGGCGGCGGTCTGCGATCAGTACCTCGGGGTGATGGACGAGTTGCGTCAGGCGCTCAACCGCGAGCTGTTTCTCGGCCTGGAAGAATTCGAGTGCCATTTCGCCTTCTATCCGCCCGGCGCCTTCTACCAGACCCATCTGGATCGCTTTCGCGATGACGACAGCCGTTCGGTGACCGCGGTGATCTACCTTAATCCGGACTGGCAGCCGGCCCATGCCGGCGAGTTGCGCATGCATATGCCCGATGGCTCGCAGCAGGACGTGCCGCCGCTGGCCGGTAATCTGGTGGTGTTTCTCTCCGGCGAATTCCCCCACGAGGTGCTGGTCACCCAGGCCGATCGCCTGTCGCTGACGGGCTGGTTCCGCCGCCGCCCGGCGGACGTACTGGCGCTCTGACGCGCCTTTCTCCGGGCGAAAAAAAGCCCGGCATAAGCCGGGCTAAAGGGAAGAAATTGCTCCGCGCTACATGCCAAGCATGTTTGGCAGCGCCAGCGAAATCGACGGCACGTAGGTGATGATCACCAGGAAGCTCAGCATCAGCGCCAGCCACGGCAGCACTGCACGGATCACCTGGGTGACCGGCATGCCCGTCACCGCCGAGGCGACGAACAGGTTCAGCCCCACCGGTGGCGTTATCAATCCGATCTCCATGTTCACCACCATGATGATGCCGAGGTGAATCGGATCGATGCCTAGCTGAATGGCGATCGGGAACAGAATCGGTGCCAGGATCAGGATGATCGCCGACGGTTCCATAAAGGCACCCGCGATCAGCAGCACGATGTTCACCACCAGCAGGAACATCCATGGCTGCAGCCCGGCCTCGATGACCCAGGCGGTGATTGCCTGCGGGATCTGCTCGGTGGTCAGCACGTGGGCGAAGAGCATGGCGTTGGCGATGATGAACATCAGCATAATGCTCAGCTTGCCGGACTCCAGCAGCACCTTCGGACACTCACGCCAGGTCAGATCCTTGTAGACGAACAGGGCGATGAAGGCCGAATACACCGCAGCCACGGCAGCCGCTTCGGTGGGCGTGAACATCCCCGAGTAGATGCCGCCGAGGATGATCACCATCAGCAGCAGACCCCAGACCGCCTTGCGCGCGGCGGAGAGCCATTCGCGGAACGTGGCGCGCGGCAGTGCCGGCAGGTTCTTCTTCACCGCAATGATGTAGATCGCCAGCATCAGCGCGCCGCCGAGCATGATGCCGGGGACGACACCGGCCATGAACAGCTTGCCCACCGAGGTCTCGGTCGCGGCGGCGTAGACCACCATGACCACCGATGGCGGGATCAGGATGCCCAGGGTGCCGGCGTTACAGACGATGCCGGCACCGAATGCCTGCGGGTAGCCGGAGCGCACCATGCCGGCGATGGCAATGGAGCCGACTGCGGCTACGGTTGCCGGTGACGAACCGGACAACGCGGCGAACAGCATGCATGCCAGCACCGCACCGATCGCCAGGCCGCCACGGATGTGGCCGACACAGGCGTTGGCGAAGTCGATCAGGCGACGCGCCACGCCGCCGGTGGTCATGAAGGCACCGGCAAGCAGGAAGAACGGGATTGCCAGCAGGGTGTAGTGCTCGGAGGTCTCGAACAGCTTGATTGCCAGCGAGCGCACCGAGTCCTGGCTGAAGATCATGATGGTCAGCGAACCGGCCAGACCGAGGGAAACGGCCACCGGAACACCGATGAACATCAGTGCGAAGAGGGCGAGGAACAGGAACAGAATGGTCATTGCTTGGGCTCCTCTTCGCCGAGCTTGGCCGCTTCGGCCGCTTCATCGGCCAGGCCGAGTCCGGTTTGCTCGTTGCGCAGGATGCGCACGAAGATTTCGACGAAACGGATGAACACCATGGCAAAGCCGAACGGCACGATCATGCCGATGTGCCACTGCTTGATGCCGATATGCCCCAGGTCTTCCGCGCCGATATTGGCGATGAATAGCGTCTGGATCCATTCGAAACTGGCTACAGTCAGCAGGCCGGCGTAACCCAGGCAGAACAGGCAGGCGATGATGCCGATGATGCGCTGGATGTGCCGCGGCGCCAGCTTCACCAGTGCATCGACGCCGATGTGACCGGCGGTGCGCACGCCATAGGCGAGGCCGGAAAAGATCAGCCAGGCGAACAGCGCCTTGGTCAGTGCGGTGCTCCACGTCATGGCCTGGGCCATACCGATGATGAAATCACCGATCGCGAACCAGAAGTCGGCGCTGCCTTCGAACCGGTCGCCCAGATCGTAGAAAAGTGTGTAGAGGTTGTTGAGGATCACGTAGACGAAGGTCACCAGTGTCATGGTGACCAACAGAAAGGCGATGAAGCCTTCCTCGAAGCGATCCCAGACGCGCCAGAGGGCGTTCATGGATGACATCTCCCGATGGACTGCTGTTGTGCAAAGGCAGCACGGAGGTGCGCCGTGAACCAGCCGGGGTGGGCTGGCAGACAGAGCAATGAAAAACTCTTGTTGTCACTATCGAAGCGGCGTGGCTAGGGGATCACCTTGGCCTGGCCTGTCTGCCCTTGGTGTGGGCTTCGCCTTCGTCAGCTGCTATGTTTTTTCACTGAGCTGTCGGGTATTTCGGGTGTTACAGCAAAGGGGCGGAGTATCCGCCCCTCGGCAAGGCTTAGTTAGCCTGGTTGGCTGCTTCGGCAGCCTTGATCAGGTCAGCACCGATCTCGCCTTCGAACTTCTTCCAGACCGGCTTCATGGCTTCGCGCCACATTTCGCGCTGCTCAGGAGTCAGGTTGATGATCTCGGTGGTGCCAGCATCGACGATGCGCTGCTTGTCGGCCTGGTTCAGCTCGTCAGCCTGCTTGTTCACCGCGACAGTCACTTCGTCCAGGATGGTTTCCAGCTCGCCGCGTACGTCAGCCGGCAGACCGTTCCAGAACTTGGTGTTGGTGATCACCATGTAATCCAGCAGACCGTGGTTGGACTCGGTGATGTACTTCTGCACTTCGTGCATCTTCTGCGAGTAGATGTTCGAGTAGGGGTTCTCGGCACCATTCACAACGCCAGTCTGCAGGCCTTGGTAGACCTCGGCGAAGCTCATCTTGCGCGGGTTGGCGCGCACGGCCTTGAACTGCTCGTCCAGTACGGCAGAAGCCTGTACGCGGAACTTCAGACCACGGGCATCCTTCGGCTCGCGCAGCGGCTTGTTGGCCGACAGCTGCTTCATGCCGTTGTGCCAGTAGCCCAGGCCGGTGATGTTCTTGTCTTCCATGGTGCGCAGCAGGCTTTGCCCGGCTTCGCCTTTCTGGAAGCGGTCGACTGCCGCGATATCGTCGAACAGGAACGGCAGGTCATAGACCTGAACACCCTTGGAGTAATGTTCGAACTTGGCCAGCGACGGAGCGATCAGCTGAACGTCGCCCAGCAGCAGGGCTTCCATTTCCTTGCCATCACCGAACAGCGAGGAGTTCGGGTAAACCTGCACCTCGACCTTGCCGGCCAGACGCTCTTCCACCAGTTTCTTGAACATCAGTGCGCCCTGGCCTTTCGGCGTGTTCTCGGCGACGACGTGGGAGAACTTGATGGTGATCGGGTCAGCCGCTTGGGCCAGACCGGCGATGCTCAGCGACAGGGCGCATGCGAGCGCCTTGGCAGTCAGTTTGAACATTGATGTTTCCTCTTGTTGTGAGTGGGAGGCCGTCCGGCGCTCCCGGCAGTAACCAGCGGTTTAAGTCTAGGCGCAATGGCCCGGTTGCGATGCACCATCGCCACTTGTTCCGTCCGGTTCTTCGAGTTTCAGGAGCAATGCCTGTGCCAATCACCGGCAGCGCTACCCGAGGGCGGGGAGTTTACCCAGCAATAGATGAAAGTTTGAATGGCCAATTGCCAACTAACGCGTCTATTTCGCACCTTTGCGGCAGATGGGGGCTTTGAGGCGGATGGTCGACCTCACCGCGCCTTTGCCTGATGGACGGTGCCGTCACTAGCAAAGAGGATGGCGGATTTCCGCCATTCAGTCGTTCTCGTCGGGCGAGCTTCCGCCAGCGTCGTTGAAAGTCAGGCCGTGCTTGCGCAGTTTGTCGTGCAGCGTCTTGCGCGGCAGGCCCAGTGCTTCAGCGACGCTGCGCAGCGAGCCGTGCGGGCGGTTCAGCTCGGCAGCGATCAGTGCGCGCTCGAACGCGTCAACCTGCTCGCCAAGATTGCCGCTGTCAGCCAGGCGGTCAGCCGGTTCGCCATCCGGCTGGTCGAGCCCTAGGCCGAGGGCCAATGCGAAGCGCTCGGCTGTATTTTGCAGCTCGCGCACGTTGCCCGGCCAGGCGTGGCGCAAAAGCGCCGCACGCTGTTCCGGCTGCAGCTCGCGTATCGGCAGGCCATGGCGCTGGGCGGCAGACTCGGCGAAATACTGAAACAGCAGCAGGATGTCCTCGTTGCGCTCGCGTAGCGGTGGGATTCGCAGCGGCGCGACGTTGAGCCGATAATACAGGTCGGCGCGAAAGCGGCCCTGATCAGCAGCCACTCGTAGATCTTCCTTGGTTGCGGCGATAACGCGAATATCCAGCGCGATCGACTGGTTGCCGCCGAGCCGTTCGACGACCCGTTCCTGCAGCAGCCGGAGCAGCTTGACCTGCACGTCCAGGCTCATGCTCTCGATCTCGTCGAGAAACAGCGTGCCACCGTTGGCGAACTCGAATTTGCCGATGCGTCGCTTCTGCGCGCCGGTAAAGGCGCCGGGCTCATGGCCGAACAGTTCGCTTTCCACGACCGACTCGGCCAGCGCCCCGGCATTGATCGCCACGAAGGGCCCGTTACGCCGGTTGGACAGGTCATGCAGGGCGCGGGCAACCACCTCTTTGCCGGCGCCGGTTTCGCCGAGGATCAGTACATCGGCCTGGGTGCCGGCCAACGCACCGATCTGCTCGCGCAGGCGCAGCATCGCCCTGGACTGGCCGAGCAGGCGCGCCGAGAGTTGCTGGCGGTCGGCCAGCGCCAGGCGCAGCGAGCGGTTGTCCAGCACGAGTTGACGCAGCGCCAGTGCCCGGCGCACGCTGTCCAGCAGTGCTTCGCTGGGGAAGGGTTTTTCTAGGAAATCGTAAGCGCCGGCGCGCATCGCCTGCACGGCCAGCTGGATGTCGCCGTGCCCGGTGATGAGGATTACCGGTAGCTCGCCATCGCGGGCGCGCAGCTGCTGCAGCAGCTCCAGGCCATCGATACCCGGCATGCGAATGTCGCTGACCACCACGCCTGCCCAATCCGCAGGGAGGCGTGCAGCCAAATCCCGTGCATCGCCCAGGCTGACGACCTTGAGCCCGGCGAGATCAAGGGTCTGGCTCAATGCCTGACGCAGATGGGGATCGTCGTCGATCAGCAGCACCTGCGCCTGGGCACTGATCGGGTGGTCGCTACTCATTGGAAATGGTCCTCGGTGGGAAAGGCGACGCCAGGCTCGGCACAGCGCAGAAACAGGCCAAGCTGTGCGCCACCCTCGGGATGGTTGCTCATGCGCAGCTCGCCGCCCAAGGCGCGGGTGAGGGTATCGCAAATCGCCAGGCCGAGGCCTAGACCCTGTGCGCTGGTCTTGGTGGTGAAGAACGGCTCGCGGGCGCGCTGCAGGGCTTCGGCGGAAAAGCCCGGGCCATTGTCGCGCAGGCTCAGTAGTACACCGTCGCCCTGCTGCTCGGCGCGCAGCCAGATGCGTCGTGGTTGCGGCCGCTCGGTCAGCGCGTCGAGGGCATTGGCCAGCAGATTGGCGAGGATCTGCCGCAGCCGTGTCTCGCCTGCCTGCACCCATAGGGTCGCTTCCGGCAGGTCGCGGATCAGCTCCACACCCATCGCCTGGCGGCGCTTGGCGAGCAGTGCAAGGGCGTCGTCCAGCGCTGGCTGCAGGGCGACGCGCTCTGGCGCATGCTGGTCGCGACGGGCGAAGGCACGCAGGTGGGCGATGATCGAGGCCATGCGCGCGGTCAATTCGCTGATCAATCGCAGATTGTCGCGGGCCTCGCCGTTGCGCTGATGGTCGAGCAGCACGCCGGCGTTGTCGGCATAGCTGCGAATCGCCGCCAGCGGTTGGTTGAGTTCGTGGCTGATGCTCGCCGACATGGTGCCCAGCGCCGACAGCTTGCCGGCTTGCAGCAGCTCGTCCTGGGCGCGCACCAATTCCTGCTGGGCGTGTTCGCGCTCGAGCACTTCAACCTTCAGCCGGCTGTTCAGCGCCTCCAGATCACGGGTGCGCTCGAGCACGCGTTGCTCCAGCTGCTGGCGTGCCTGGGCATCGAGGGCCAGCCGTTCGAGAAAGTGCCGACGGCGCTGCATCAGCAGGCCGAGCCAAAGCAGCAGCGCCAGCAGGGTAGCGGCACCGATGGCGACGACGGTGCGTACCGGTCGCTCGACCAGGTTGACCGGGGCGAGAATGCGCACCGTCCAGCCGGTTTCCTTGAGCTCGCGACTCTGGATCAGCCAGGCGTCGATGTTCAGCGTGAGGTCCTGTGGATACAGGGTGGGATAGGGCTGGTCGAAGGCGATCTGTTCGCGCTCGTCGACGGCCAGTCCCCGCGTCGCGCGGAAACGCCATTCGGGGCGTGAGGTGAGAATTACCACGCCGAAATTGTCGGTCACCAGCAGCTGTTCCGGGGTATTGCCCCAGAGGGTCTCGGTGTGGTCCAGATCGACCTTGACCACCAGTACGCCGAGAATGCCGCTGTCGTCGCGCACGGCGGCGCCGAAGTAGTAGCCGCGCTTTCCGGAGGTAGTACCCAGACCGAAGAAACGTCCCAGACGGCCCTCCATGGCCTGGCGGAAATAGGGGCGAAAGGCAAAGTTGCGGTCGACGAAGCTGTCTTCCTCGTCCCAGTTCGAGGCCGCCAGGGTGTTGCCGTCCGTTCCCATGAGGTAGATCACGTCGGCGCCGGTCTGATTGCGCAGACGCTTGAGCAAGCGATTGGCGTTGTCCCGCACCGCCGGTGCGTCGCCCTGCAGAACGGCGCGCAAAGCCGGCAAGTCGCCGAGAATGCGCGGCAGCACTTCATAGCGATTCAGCGTGCCGAGCAGGTTGGCTACGTACAGGTCGAGGGTTTGACGATTCTGTTCGGTCAGCTCGTTGCGGTAGTAGCGCTCGGCGAGCTGTTGCAACGGCCAGAGCAAAGGCGCCAGCAGCAAGGCCAGCAGGGCGAGGTTGCGCCAGCGAGGGCGGCGAGGAGGATGCTGTGCGGTCATGCGTGGGCGCCTGGGTGTCGGGCGCATTATGCACGCAGAGCGTGCCGGCGTTCAGCGTCGATGATCGAGGCGGCCAGGCAGCGGATGCTTGTACGGCAGCTGTCCGCTGCTGCCGCTATTCGCCGCTCGGCTCAGCGGCCGACGGCAGCAGCCTGGAGGGTGTTGGGCATGCCGAAGTCTTGCGATTGGGCAAGGCACTCATGCATGGCGGTTTCCCAATCCGGGAGGTCGATGCCCCAGTCGTTTTGTAGTCGCGCGCAGTTGAGTCGGGAATTGAGCGGGCGCTGTGCTGCGGTCGGGTAGTCCCTCGACAGGATCGGGGTAATCTCGGCGCGCAGGCGGCCTTGCTGGCGTAGCTTTTCGGCGATGCTGCAGGCGAAGCCATACCAGGACGTCTCGCCGCTGGCTGTGAGGTGATACAGACCGCTCGGGCCTGCTTCGCCACTGCTGCGCTTGCGCACCATTTCCGCCGTGGTGCGAGCGATGGTGGCGGCCCAGGTCGGCGCGCCGATCTCGTCGCTGACCACTGAAAGCGCATCGCGCTCCTGCAGCAGACGTTGCATGGTCAGCAGGAAATTCTTGCCGTGCTGCGAGTAGACCCAGCTGGTGCGCAGGATCAGGTATTCCCCTCCGACCGCCTGAATGGCCTGCTCTCCGGCCAGCTTGCTGGCGCCGTAGACGCTCAATGGCTGCGGCACATCGGCTTCGGTGTAGGGCTCGGCCTTGCGGCCGTCGAACACGTAGTCGGTGGAGTAGTGAATCAGCGGCACGCCAAGACGCGCCGCTTCTTCAGCAAGTACCTGCGGGCCGCGGGCGTTGACAGCGAAGGCCAGCTCGCGATGGCTTTCAGCAGGGTCGACGGCGGTGTACGCCGCCGCATTGATGATCAGATCCGGTCGCAATAGGCGCACCTGTTCACGGACCTGATCCGGATCGGACAGGTCCAGTGCGTTGTGTCCAAGCGCCAGCAATTTACCGGCACCCGCCAGCTCCAACTGCAGTTCACGGGCGAGTTGCCCCTTGCTGCCGGTGATCAGGATCTTCATGGAAACAGCTCCGCATCGCATAGGCGCTTGCCGGCCTGGTCTTTGGCGGACAGCTGTAGCGGTTCTTCGATCGGCCACTCGATGCCGAGCTCCGGATCGTTCCACAACAGACTGCGTTCATGCTCCGGCGCGTAGTAGTCGGTGGTCTTGTAGAGGAATTCGGCGCTTTCGCTGAGCACCACGAATCCGTGTGCGAAACCTTCGGGAATCCACAGCTGGCGCTGGTTCTGCGCGTTCAGGTGAGTACCGACCCAGCGGCCGAAGCTCGGCGAGCTTTTGCGCAGGTCTACGGCAACGTCGAACACCTCGCCGGCAACGACCCGTACCAGTTTTCCCTGCGGTTGCTGGATCTGGTAGTGCAGGCCGCGCAACACGCCGCGCTGGGACTTGGAGTGGTTGTCCTGGACGAACTGGCGTTTGAGCCCCGTGGCCGCTTCGAAAGCGGCCGCATTGAAGCTCTCGTAGAAGAAACCGCGTTCGTCGCCGAAGACCTTGGGCTCGATGATCAGTACGTCGGGAATGCTGGTTTCGATGATCTTCATGCGTCTTCACCCGCCAGTTTGAACAGGTACTGGCCGTAACCGGTCTTGCCCAAGGCATCGGCGCGGCGCAGTAGCTGCTCGCGGTCGATCCACTTGTTCTGGTAGGCGATCTCTTCCAGACAGGCGACCTTGAGACCTTGGCGGTGCTCGATGGTCTGCACGTACTGCGAGGCTTCGAGCAGGCTGTCGTGAGTGCCGGTATCCAGCCAGGCGAAGCCACGGCCGAAGCGTTCGACATTGAGATCGCCGCGCTCGAGATAGGCCATGTTGACGTCGGTGATCTCCAGCTCGCCGCGTGGCGACGGCTTGATCGACTTGGCGATCTCGATCACGTCATTGTCATAGAAATACAGGCCGGTCACCGCGTAACTGGACTTGGGCTTCTTCGGTTTTTCCTCGATAGACAGGGCTTTGCCGGTCTCGTCGAAGTCAATCACGCCGAAGCGCTCCGGGTCCTTGACCCAATAGCCGAACACCGTGGCGCCGCTTGGCTGTGCCGCGGCACGCTGCAGCTTCTCGGTGAAGTGCTGGCCGTGGAAGATGTTGTCGCCGAGGATCAGGCACACCGAGTCGTCACCGATGAACTCTTCACCAATCAGGAACGCCTGGGCCAGGCCGTCCGGAGAGGGCTGCTCGGCATAGGTGAAGTTGACGCCGAACTGGCTGCCATCACCCAGCAGGTTCCGGTACTGCGGCAGATCCTGCGGGGTGGAGATCAGCAGAATGTCGCGGATACCGGCGAGCATCAGTACCGAAATCGGGTAGTAGGCCATCGGCTTGTCGTAGATCGGCAGCAGCTGCTTGGATACGCCAAGGGTGATGGGATGCAGACGAGTGCCGGAGCCTCCGGCGAGGATGATTCCTTTCATGCGTTCTCCAGTGCGCCAAGGCGCTCGCGTTGATAGCTGCCGTCCTGAACGCGACGGCACCATTCGAGATTGTCCAGATACCACTGCACGGTCTTGCGCAGGCCGGTCTGGAAGGTTTCCTGCGGCACCCAGCCGAGCTCGCGTTCGATCTTGCTGGCGTCGATGGCGTAGCGCAGGTCGTGGCCCGGGCGATCCTTGACGAAGGTGATCAGCTCTTCATAGTGCGTCAGGCCGGCCGGTTTGCTCGGTGCCAGCTCTTCGAGCAGCGCGCAGATACCGCGCACCACCTCGATGTTCTTCTGCTCGTTGTGGCCGCCGATGTTGTAGGTCTCACCGACCTTGCCTTCGCTGACCACCTTGAACAGTGCGCGGGCATGGTCTTCGACAAACAGCCAATCACGCACCTGGGTGCCGTTGCCGTAAATGGGCAGCGGCTTGCCGTCCAGCGCATTGAGGATCACCAGCGGGATCAGCTTCTCGGGGAAGTGATAAGGGCCGTAGTTGTTCGAGCAGTTGGTGATCAGCACCGGCAGCCCGTAGGTACGCTGCCAGGCACGGACCAGGTGATCCGATGACGCCTTGCTCGCCGAGTAGGGCGAGCTGGGTGCGTAAGGCGTGGTTTCGGTGAACAGATCGTCGAAACCGTGCAAGTCGCCATACACCTCGTCGGTGGAGATGTGATGGAAACGGAACGCCTCGCGGCGCTCGGCCGGCAGGCTTTGCCAGTAAGCGCGGGTGGCCTCCAGCAGCTGATAGGTGCCGACGATGTTGGTCTGGATGAACTCGGCCGGACCATCGATGGAGCGGTCCACGTGAGATTCGGCGGCCAGATGCATGATGGCGTCCGGCTGAAACTCCAACAGCGCCTCGCTGACCCGCTCACGATCGGCGATGTCGGCCTGGAGGAACTGATAGCGCGGGTTGTCTTCCACGGTTGCCAGCGACTCGAGGTTGCCGGCGTAGGTCAGTTTGTCCAGGTTGAGCACGCTGTGCTCGGTATCGAGGATGAGGTGGCGGATCAGTGCGGAGCCGATGAATCCGGCACCGCCAGTAACGAGAATGCGCATAGTGATGAGGCTTCCTTGGCGCGCTGTCGAGCATCAGGCTCTTAGCATGTCGGCACGATAGACCGGCCACTGATACAAAAATTCCCGAGCGTTTCGGGGTCATGGGTAACCATATGGTTACCAAGGTAAGCATAGGATGCTGGCGTCGTGCCACATGACGTCGGCAGGGGGAGGGGGCGCGGCGATGGATGCGTCAGGAAGATTGTGCCGGCGCTAGCGCAACGACTGGCGTAGCCGCGACAGCGCGCCGAGGAAGAACACCGTGCCGATAACAGCCAGGGCAAGCAGCTGCGGCCATATCACCGAGGCGCCGGCGCCTCGGAACAGAATTGCCTGGGCCAGTTCGATGAAATGAGTCGTGGGCGCTGCCAGCATGATGTGCTGCACCAGATCGGGCATGCTCTCACGCGGGGTCATGCCGCCCGAAAGGATCTGCAACGGCATCAATACCAGGATGATCAGCAGGCCCAGCTGTGGCATCGAGCGCGCCACGGTGCCGAAGAAGATACCCATCGAAGTGGTGGCGAACAGGTGCAACGCTGCGCCGCCCATGAACAGCAGCAGCGAGCCCTGAATCGGAATCTGCAGCCAGCCCTCGACAATGAAGCGCAGGGCGAATGCGGAGGCCAGCAGTACCACCAGCCCCATCGCCCAGACCTTGGCCAGCATGATCTCGAACGGGGTGACCGGCATCACCAGCAGGTGCTCGATGGTGCCGTGTTCGCGCTCGCGGATCAGCGCTGCACCGGTGAGGATGATCGAAAGCATGGTGATCTGGTTGATCACCTCGTTGACGGCACCGAACCAGGACCGGGTCAGGTTGGGGTTGAAGGCGGTGCGCACCACCGCCTCGACCGGCAGTGCGGTGTTGGCGCGATAGCGCTGCACGAAGGCGCTGACCTCGTCGTTGATGATCTGCTGGATATGCCCGGCACCGGTGAACGCCTGGCTGACCTGCGTCGCGTCGACGTTTAGCTGAATGGTCGGGTTGCGGCCAGCGAGCAGGTCCTTCTGGAAACCCGGGGGGATGTTCAGCGTGAAGGTATACAGGCCTGCGTCCATTCCGCTGTCCATCTGCCGCAGGTCAATGGGCACCGGTGGCAGGAAATACGGCAGCTGAAAGGCGTTGAGAATGCGCTGCGATGCCTGCGACTGGTCTTCGTCCACTACCCCGAGGGTTGCCCGGTGGGGCGCCTCGGGCAATGCGGTGGCGGCGGTGTAGATCGCCAGAGTGAAGGCGTAGACGATCAGCACCAGCAGCGCCGGGTCGCGATACAGGCTGCGCAGTTCCTTGAGGCCGAGCTGGAAGACGTTGCCAAGTGTACGCATGTCATTTTTCCTGCTTGCGCAGACCGGCGACGCTGAGCAGGGTCAGCAGCGGAATCGCCAGCAGCAAGGGGATGAAGTACCAATAGAGGTCGGCCATGCCCAGCGCCTTGGAGAACACCCCGCGGCTGATGACCAGGAAGTGGCTGGTCGGGTAGATCTGGCCGAGCAAAGCGCTAACGCCTTCCAGCGCCGAAACGGGGTGGGTGAGCCCGGAGAACTGTACGGCCGGCAGCAGGGTAGCGATGGCCGTGCCGAAGATCGCCGCGATCTGACTGTTGAGAACCGACGACATCAACAGACCCAAGCCGGTGGCGCAGGTGACGTAAAGCAGCGCTCCCAGCACCAGGGTGAACAGGCTGCCCTTGATCGGAATGCCGAAGACGAAAACCGCTAATAGCACCAGCGTGGCGAAATTGATCATGCCCAGCGCGATATAGGGCAGCTGCTTGCCGATGAGGAACTCCAGGCGGGTGACTGGCGTGACATAGAAGTTGGTGATCGAACCCAGCTCCTTCTCACGTACCACGCCGAGCGCCGTCAGCATGGCCGGAATCATCATCAGCAGGATCGGAATCATTGCCGGGACCATGGCCGGGAGGCTCTGCACGTCGGGGTTGTAGCGATAACGGATCGCCACATTGGCCAGCGCTCGACCGTCTACACCCGCGCTACGTGCGAGGTCCTGCAGGTAGCTCATGTGCAGCCCCTGCACGTAACCTTTGATGGTATCGGCGCGCATCGGCATGGCGCCGTCGATCCAGAACGCGACCTGTGGCACGGCACCGCGTTTCAGGTCGCGGCCGAAGTTGGGCGGAATCTCGATGGCCAGGGCGATATCACCGCTGCGCATGCGCCGGTCGAGATCCGCAGGGCTGGTCAATGGCGTCTTCTCGATGAAGTAGCGTGAGCCGGCGATGTTCAGTGCATACGCCTGGCTGGCCGTGGTCTGGTCGCGGTCGAGCACGGCGTAGGTCAGGTCCTCGACGTCCATGCTGATGCCGTAGCCCATGATGAACATCAGTACCACCGTGCCGAGCATGGCCAGCGTCGCGCGGATCGGGTCGCGGCGCAGTTCCATGGATTCGCGGCGGGTGTAGCTGAGCAGGCGGCGCAGGCTGAATCGCGCCTGCAGTTCGCCACTGCTCTTGAACTCGGCCGGTCGAACGCTATTGCTGTTCACCAGAGGCTGCGTTGCCTTCGCCGCGCCTTCAGCCATGGCGTCCTCAAGGTAGGCGATGAACGTGGCTTCCAGCGTCGGCAGCCCACGTTTATCTATCAGCCCTTGCGGTGTGTCGCTGTCCAGTACCCGCCCGGCATGCATCAGCGAAATGCGGTCGCAGCGCAGCGCTTCGTTCATGAAGTGGGTGGAAATGAAGATGGTCACGCCGTCCTCGCGTGAAAGTTGCACCAGCAACTCCCAGAAGCCGTCGCGAGCCACCGGGTCGACGCCCGATGTCGGCTCGTCGAGAATCAGCATCTCCGGCGCGTGAATCACCGCCACTGCCAGCGACAGGCGCTGACGAACGCCCAGCGGCAAGGCTTCCGGCAGGCTGTCGGCTTCCTCGACCAGCTCGAAGCGTTCGAGCATTTCGCGTATGCGCGGCTCGCGGTGTTCGGTCGGCAGGTGGAACAGCCGCGCATGCAGGTCGAGGTTCTGGCGCACGGTCAGTTCGCTGTACAGCGAGAAGGCCTGGGACATGTAACCGACGCGCTGACGGGTCTGCAGGTCGTGCGGGTCGACCGGCTTGCCGAACAGCAGGGCTTGGCCCTCGCTGGCCGGCAGCAGGCCGGTGAGCATCTTCATGGTGGTGGTTTTGCCGCAGCCGTTGGAGCCGAGAAAACCGAATATCTCCCCACGCTCGATGCGCAGGTTGACCCGGTCTACCGCAACGAAGTCGCCAAAACGCATGGTCAGGTCATGGGCTTCGATGGCGATGCTATCGCTGGCCTGGCGCGGCGGGATCTCCAGGGCGCGATGGCGGCGCCTTTTCTCTTCTGGCAGCAAGCGAATGAAGGCTTCTTCCAGGCTCTCGCTATCGGTGCGCGCCAGCAGCTCGGCCGGCGTACCGGTGGCCAGTACTCGCCCTGCGTCCATGGCCACCAGATGATCGAAGCGCTGCGCCTCATCCATGTAGGCGGTAGCGACCAGCACGCTCATCTGCGGCCGTTCGGTGCGGATGCGTTCGATCAGTTCCCAGAATTGCGCCCGGGACAACGGGTCGACGCCGGTGGTGGGCTCGTCGAGGATCAGCAAATCGGGATCATGGATCAGTGCGCAGCATAGGCCGAGCTTCTGCTTCATACCGCCGGACAGCTTGCCGGCCGGGCGCTCGACGAACGGCGCCAGGCCCGTACTGCGGGTCAGCTCGGCGATGCGCCAATGGCGTTCTTCGGCGCCCTGGCCGAACAGGCGGCCGAAGAACTCCAGGTTCTCGAAAACCGTGAGTGTCGGATACAGGTTCTTGCCCAGCCCCTGGGGCATGTAGGCGATGCGCGGGCACACGGCGCGGCGGTGACCGGCATCGCCCATGTCACCTTCGAGCACCTGTACGCGGCCCTGCTGCAGCTTGCGCGCACCAGCGATCAGCGCCAGCAGGCTGGATTTACCAACCCCGTCCGGGCCGATCAAGCCGACCATGCAGCGCGCCGGCAGTGCCAGGCTGAGGTCGTCCAGCGCGCGTGACTTGCCGTACTGCAGGCTGACGCCATCGATCTGCGCCACCGGCGCGAGCGGCTGGCTCATGAGCCGACATTGATCTGCAGGTGTACCGGCCACTCGGCATCAGCGTCGAGCTTCAGATAGGCCATGCCGGGCAGACCGGTCTTGACCTGCTCCATGTGCTTGCGCAGCAGTTCGGGATCGATCCGGGCCTTGACCCGGAACATGAGCTTCTCGCGCTCGCTCTCGGTCTCCACCGTTTTCGGCGTGAATTGCGCGACGCTGGCGACGTAGGTGACCTTCGCGGGAATGACGTATTGCGGTACGGCGTCGATCACCAGGCGCACTTCCGCGCCCATCGCCACCCGGCCGGCCTGGCGCTCGGGGAGGAAGAAAGTCATGTAGACATCGGCCAGGTCGACCAGATTGAGTAGCTTGCCGCCGGCGCCGAGCACTTCGCCCGGCTGCGCCACGCGGTATTGCACGCGCGCCACGCGATCGGTTTTCAGCTCGCTGTCGCTGATGTCGGCCTGCAGCCGGACGACGCTGGCCTGTGCTGCCTCCAGCGCCGACTGCGCTTCGATGACCTGAGACCTGGCGGCTGCGATGCCGGCATCGGCCGACAGTACCTGCGAGCGGGAAGCGGCCAAAGCGGCTTGCGCGCTCTGCATGGCGGCGAGGTCATCGTCCAGTTGCTGGCGCGGCAAGGCATTGCGCCCGACCAGGGTTTCGGTGCGCTGGTGGCGCTTTTGCGCGGCGGTCAGCTCGGCACGCCGCTGCAACACCACCGCCTCGGCTGTGGCCTTCTCGCTCTCGCGCTGGGTAACCAGGGCCTGCGCGGTGAGAATGGCGTTCTCTGCCTGGCGCACCTGGGCACGGGCCTGGTTGAGTTGCGCGTCGAGCACCTCGGTATCCATTCGCGCGATGACCTGGCCCGGCTGGACGAAGTCACCTTCGTCGACGCTGATCTCGCGAATGCGCCCACCCAGTTTAGTCGCTACGTCGATTTCGGTGGCCTCGATACGCCCGTTGCCGCTGGCGAAGCCTTCCCCCAGGCCATCCGTGCGTAGCTCTGACCAAGCCAGCAGGCCGACCACCACGAGCGCTACGAGCCCTAACAGCACGCGGCGAAGATTTTTTTGGGCTGGCGCTTTCATGAGCATTCCTTTCGTGAAGCAATAGTTCGCATGCTAAGCGATTGTCATGAAGGTTGCGTTTAGCCTGAGTCAATAAAAGCGCACCTATTGCGTTATCTGACCATTTCGCGGCAATTCACTGCACAGGCTGGCTTTTTGCTACCTGTAATACCCAGTTTTGCAGTTGCAGGCTGAGCTGGTCGCTGGCTTGGCCGAACGCTTCGACCACGCTTTCCAACTGCGCGCTACCACTGGGCTGGAGAATTTCGAAGCGACGGCTGGCGAGGATGCGTTGATCTGCGGCCGATGCCAGCTGCGCGTCCAGGCGAATCCGCACCTGCGGTTTACCGTCGATGTACTCGCTTTGGAATGCCCGTAAGTCGCTAAACAGCTCCAGTTCGGCGAACAGATTGCTTTCCTCGCTGCTCACCGCCGTCGGTTGCCCGCTTTGCCTGAACTGCTCGATCAACCGATCGCGCAGCAGGGTCGGTGCCGTATCGCCCCAGCGTGCTCCTTGATAGCTGCTGATCTGGCTGCCATCGGGCATTACGGCAATACGGGGCCCGGCGAGAATCCTGCTGGCATGTGGCGTATGAATGCGCAGTGCCTGGCGCAACGTACCGGCGGCCTGGTTCGCTGGAGCCTCGCTGGCCGGCAGCAAAAACACCCGAATCGACTCGGCCTCGGGCAGCAGCGTGCAGGCAGGCAGCGTGCCGAGCAGTGCTGCGACGGCGAACGAGCGAATCAGCGCAAGACGGCTCATGGGGTGAACTCCTGAATTTTTTCGCGGCCGAGCAAAAAGCCGCTCGGATTGTCTTCGAGGCGCTGGGTGACGCGACGCAGTGCACCAAGGGTTCCGCGCAACTCGTTGATTGCCGGGCCCAGCTCGCTGAAGCCTTGCAGGCCGTTGTTGAGTGCGCCCTGATTGCTTGCCAGCAGTTCGTCCAGGCGCGATGTGGCACGCTCCAGCGCAGCCATCGACTCGCTGGCGCTGGTCAATACCTGGCGGCCTTCTCCGTCGATCAGGCCGTTGGCATTTCGCGTCAGAAGGCTGATTTCCTCCAGCGCTTTATTAGTCTGCTGGCCTAGCTGGCCGAGTTGGGTAAGCGCCTGGCTAAGATCACCACGCTGCTCGGCGAGTACGCTGGTGGCCTGCTCGAGGTTGGCCAGCGTGCGGCCGATATGCCCGGCATTGTCTTCTGAGAGCATCAGATTGGCGCTGCGCAGCAGGTTGTTGATGTTGGTCATCAAGTCTTCGCCGTTCTCCAGCAGCGCGCTCAGCGGCGATGGGTCGGCGATGATCAGCGGCGGTTCGCCACGCGTGCCTTCCAGCGGTGAGCTCTGCGGCGTGCCGCTGTGCAGCTGGATGATCATGCTGCCGGTGATGTTGGCCAAGGCCAGGCGGGCACGGGTGTCCTGCTTGATCGGCGTGCCGGAGTAAACGCGGATGCGCGCGCGGACCATGCGCGGGTCGTCCGGCTCGAGCCATAGCGCTTCGACGTCGCCGACCTTGATGCCGCTGTACTCCACCGAGCTGCCATTGGACAGGCCGCTGACCGCGCGATTGAAGCTGATCTCGTAGTAGTTGTACTCGCGATCCATGCTCGACTTGCCCAGCCAGAGGGCGAACAGCAAGGCGCCGCCGACTGCCAGGACGGTGAACAGGCCGATCAGCACGTGATGGGCACGGGTTTCCATTTTCAGTTCTCCAGCAAATCGGCGGCTTGTTGTGCCGCCCGGCCGCGCGGGCCGTGGAAGTAGTCGCGGATCCAGGCATCGTCGGTGGCTTCCACCACGTCCAGGCGGTCGGCCACCAGCACTCGCTTGCGTGACAGCACCGCGACCCGGTCGCAAATGGTGTAGAGCGTATCGAGATCGTGCGTCACCAGAAACACGCTCAGGCCCAAGGCATCGCGCAGGGTCAGGATCAGTTGATCGAATGCCGCTGCACCAATGGGGTCGAGCCCCGCAGTGGGCTCGTCGAGAAACAGCACTTCAGGGTCCAGTGCCAGTGCACGGGCCAGGGCGGCACGCTTGACCATGCCGCCGGAGAGCTCGTCGGGGTACTTGCAGGCGGCATCTGGCGGCAATCCGGCCAGCGCCAGCTTCAGGCGGGCCAGGTGCTCGGCATCCTTGCGCTCGAGGCCGGCGTGCTCGATTAGGGACAGGGCAACGTTCTCCTGCAGATTCAGCGAGGTGAACAGCGCGCCGCGCTGAAACAGTACACCGAAGCGTCGCTCCACCTGTGAGCGGCGCTCGGCCGGCAGTTCCAGCAGATTCTCGCCAAACACCGTCACGCTGCCGGCATTCGGCCGCCGCAGGCCGACAATACTGCGCAGCAGCACGGACTTGCCGGTTCCTGAGCCGCCTACCACCCCGAGAATCTCGCCGCGGCGGATGTCCAGGTCGAGGTTCTCGTGCACGGTCTGGCTGCCAAAGCGATTGACCAGTCCACGTACCTGGATCAGCGCGTCGTCGCCCTTCACCAGCCCATCTCCATGAAGAACAGCGCGGCGATGGCATCCAGCAGAATCACCATGAAAATCGCCTGGACCACGCTGGAGGTGGTGTGTTCGCCCACCGATTGCGCGCTGCCGGTGACCTTGAAGCCTTCCAGACAGCCGATCACTGCGATGACGAAGGCGAACACCGGCGCCTTGACCAGCCCGACCAGGAAGTGGCTGACGGCGATGTCGCGGGCCATGATGTTGAAGAACATGGTCGCCGAGATATCCAACGCCAGCACACACACCACCAGCCCGCCGGCAATGCCGCTGAGCATGCCGACGAAGGTCAGGATCGGCAGCGTGATCAGCATTGCCAGCACCCGCGGCAGCACCAACAGTTCGATCGGGCTCAGGCCGAGGGTGCGGATGGCGTCGATCTCCTCATTCGACTTCATCGAGCCGATCTGCGCGGCGAAAGCGCTGGCGCTGCGCCCGGCGAGCAGGATTGCCGCCAGGAGCACGCCGAACTCGCGCAGGAATGAAAAGCCCACCAGATTGACCGTATAGATGGTTGCGCCAAAGTCGGCGAGCACGGTGGCGCCGAGAAACGCCACCACCGCGCCGACCAGAAAAGTCAGCAGCGCGACGATTGGCACCGCATCCAGACCGGTCTGCTCGACATGCACGGCCAGCGACGTCAGCCGCCAACGCCGAGGCCGCGGCAGGGTTAGCAGCAGGGTCTGCAGGGTCAGGCCGATAAAGCCCAGCAGCATGCGCTGCTGCTTCCATACGGCGGCAACCGTGCGACCGATATGCGCCAGCACATCACCGAAGGCATAGCCACTTGGTGGCGGGGTGGCGTCCGGCTGACTCAGCGCAGCCGCGACGGTACGCAGCAGGGCAAGTCGTTCAGCTGGTAACTGCGGTGCCCATGCCTCGATGGCAGCGATCCGCTCGCGGCCGAGCAACTCCACCAGCAGGCCGGCACCCGCGGTATCCAGCCGGCTGAGCTGTTCCAGCCGGACCTCGCTGCGTTCGTCGATGCGCGTTTTGAATCGCTCGACCTCACGCCGCAGCGCGGCGTAATGCGCAAGTGTCCAGTCGCCGGCCACTAAAACCTGTGCCGGTGAAGCGCTCTGATCGAGCGTCAGCGAACCGGGGGACGAAGACGTGATGGCGCTCATCTGCTGCAAATCGGTGCCTATTTTGGGCGATAGAGTCCTGATTGATGCTAGCAGGGCTCTGCCTGGCAAGACAGGACCCGCTCGCCCGAGCATGGCTAACGACGACAAGCGCCGGTTATTGATCCATAGACCAGGTGCCGTCAGAGCGCGCCGTTACGCTCGAGTCGATAGCTGCTGATCGCCTCGTATACCGCCTTGCGTAGTCGATTGATGCCGCCGATGGGGCGATGCGCCGGCAATGCGTGCCAAGGATTGAAACTGAGGTTATCGCACGCCAGATTCTGCTCGGGGCTGTCGAAGTCCTGCGCCGGCAGGCGGATGTCGGCGACCGTCTCGAACGGCGCGATCGCCTCGTCCCATTCTATGCTGGTGTCCTCGATAGGCATGTAGTGCTCGGCATTCTGTCGCTGCACCTGCAGGGCGAAACAGGCGGGCGCGCGGTCGAGAGACAGCTGCTGGTAGAGCGCACTGCGCAGAAAGTTCGGCAGGTCGCGATTCTGTTCCGGCAACTGATAGGACGGGCAGTTTTCCGGTGTCGGGATAACCCGGTACTTGATGTTGTGCGGGCCGAACTTGTACGGCGCGACCGAGCTGTAGGTGGTCGCGACCGGGCTTTCGGGTGCGGGCGCCAGTGTCTGCAGCGCTATGAGCAAATGGCGCAATTCCCAGCTACGCGGATCGGCGGTCGGGAAGAACGCCAGCGCCTTCTTGCCCTGCGCCTGGGCAGCGAAATTGCTACGGTATTCGGCGACGTCGCGGACAAAGAACACCGGGTGGTTGAACATCACGAAATCCTGCTCGCCGGCGCGGCGCGGGTCGCGCGTGAGCTTTTCCCCCGGCACATCGAGCAGCTTGATCGCCATGCCGCGGGCGTCCTGGATGCGGTCGAACTGCGGATAGGCGTTGCCGTTGGACAGCCGCACCCAGGCCTGCCAGGTCTTGCCCGGCTCGCTGAACACACCCTGGCGCAGTGTGGGTTCTAGGTCGGCGCGCACGCTGACTTCGGCGCGCACGCAGCCGTGGGCCTTGGCATGGGCGTCGCGCAGCACGCGGGTGTTCTCGCTGTGCTGTTCGACCACGGCGATGGCGTCGGCGATGATCGCCTGGGTATCCGCTGCTTCGGTCGGCGCAATCTCCTCTTCGACCGAAACGGTGCCGCGGTAAGTGAAGTGATAGTGCAGCGCGGCGATGGCCCAGCCGAGCAGACCGATGCAGACGGTGGCCAGCAGCAGCCGCCCCAGCAGGCGGCCGATCCAGATCCAGAGTGTCGTGAGCATGTAGCAAATCCTTGTGCGATGGTCGGGTCAGGGGCAGCGTGGGCCAGGGTTATGCGGCCGAGCCGGCAGTTGCGTGAGGCGCGGTTCGAAGCGCGGATCGCCCAGCACCTTGAGGTACTCGATCAGCGCCCAGCGCTCGTGGGGCGCCAGCGCCCGGCCGATCACGCCATTGCCTCGGCAGCCGGCGCGAAACTCATGGCCGCGGTTGCTGTTACCGGTGATCGCGGTATCCAGCAAAAAGCCTCCGTCGAAGCGCTCGGTGCGGATACCGACGTGTTGCGGATCGTATTCGCGGCTGCCGACCCAGAACTGCTTCTGCCGTTCGGCCACCGGTGACAGCAGTTGGAACAGGGTGGGTACCGAGCCGTTATGCAGGAACGGTGCTGTCGCCCAGATGCCGTCCAGCGGTCGCGCCTTGTAGCCGCGCAGCTCCTGCACGCCGATCGGCAGGCCGAAGCCGTCGAACCCCGCGCGTTCGGCCTCGCCGATGCCTGCGTCGCGATAGGCGTGCTCTTCGACATACGCGGTGATGTAGGCCAAGCCCTTGGCGCTGGACACCTCGCTCAGATCCAGCGGACCCGACGACTTTCCGTACAGACGCACGTCCAGACGATCCAACTCATCCTGCGTCCAGCCCAGGCGAGTCAGGTCGAATCGGTGGTCGGCGATATTGTCGGCAGTGGTCGGATCGGTGCCGACGAATGAGGTGGGGATCACCTTCATGCGCCACTCGGGGTCGCGTTCGGCGGCGAAGCGCTTGTCGACCGGCGTGGGTCTGGCGTCGTGGCAATGCGCACAGTTTTCCCGATAAAGCGCGCGGCCGAGGCTGGCCTGCTCTAGATCGACTACACCCAGGATCTGTTCTGGCCAGCGGGGCGGGGCCAGCTGTATGAGAGTGGTTTCCAGCTTATGTAGATCGCGCACGCGGACGCCCGATGCGTAGCGCTCGGCCTCGGCAACGGGCTGGCCGTTTTCGTGCAGCAACTTCAGCGTGGCGCCGACACCCAGCGCCTCGCCGATATTGCGCGCCATCGGCTGCATGGCCGAGCCGTTCCATTGCACCCAGTCGAACTTCCAGATATCCCACAGATGCGGGTAGCTCACCGGCGCGTTGGCCACGCGGTAGTTCACCGGATCGATGGCGTCGCCGAACACGCTGTTGGCAATGCGGCCGAACGCATCGGTGCGGCCGAAGCCTTCTTCGGTGGGGTAGAGCCCACGGTGCCAGTCGTTGTAGGCCGTCCCTAGCAGGCGGTCGAGCACCTGCTTGAAGTCATGACGCAGCTGCGCTCGACCCTGTTCGTAGCGCTCGCCCAGCACCTCATGGGCGAACCGACGGAACTTGAGCGGGTTGTAATAGGTGAAGGCCATGCTCATGCCGAGTGCCTGGCCAAAGGCGCCCCCGCGTAGCGTCGGCACGGTGGAGGCCAGCGAATGCATTGCCGCGCCACCATCGATACGAATGGCCTGCCCCCCGTAGCGCAGCTCGCCGGTGTGGCAGGCCGCGCAGGTGACATCGAGATAGGCGCGACCGCTCTCGTCATCATCATGCCGGGCAAAGCCCACCGGCAGGTTGCCGGGGTTCAGCGCTGTGGCTTTTTGCGCGGGATCGACCAGAAATCCGAAGCGCGCGAGGTAGCCGGGCGTGGCGAACTTGTCCTGGCTTAGGGGCAGCTCCAGCGCACGGAACCAGTCGTATTCCAGCCCTTTAACCTGGGTGCCTTGCGGCGTGTAGTAATAAGTCTGCCGCTGCGTGGCGTCCCACTGCTCCAGATAATGCAACGCCTCGGGCGCCTCGTACTCCGGCAGGTTCGGGTAGGCCACGAAATACAGCCCAACCCCTACGGCCAGCACGGCCAACAACAAGACAGCCCCCAGGGCTCGGCGCAGCAATCGCATAGTTACGTCCTTGTAGCGTTATGGCGAGCGCGCGTTTATGGCAGGGTTGTGGGGTGATGGCAATACGGCGGCATCTTTTTGCGTGACGGACAATAGTGTCGGTGCGGTCCACCCCATACTTTAAAATCTCGAGCGAAGCCTATACCCGATTGTTTCCAGAGTCCTCATATGTCAGGGGCGATGCGATTCAGATAGTCCGCCCTGTCATCACTCATTTTAGCGATACAATTATCAATCGTTACTTGGTAAGCCTCTGCGGTCTCCTCTATTTCAAAGGCTTCAAGCTTGCAATCTGCGTCTCGCAGATCGATCCACTCTCGCTGCGCCGTCTTTAATAGGAAAATGTATTGGTTTGCTAGAAAAGGGGAATTTCGATACTGAAGTCTGATTCGATTCAAGGTAGCCTTGTACGATGAGTTAAGAAAAGCGTCAGATTGCTCTTTGTTATACTGCGCGCACAGTGCTATCTGAGAGGAGGCTTCAATCTCTTTGCATGGATTACTAACATCATCGCTTAATGCTGTACGCACAAATAGAATTAAAAAAATTAGAGCTATTGTTCGGCTATTGAACATTTAGTTATTCCTAAGGTAGCGAGCTCTGCTTCGCCCTGGCTCATACTGTCTAATGGCAGGCGTATTTTCTATGTAGCGTATCAGTTCGGCCTTATCATTCCTCATTCCAGCCTTCATCGGGTTGGGCCCCTTTGTAAAGCCTTGATAGACGAAGTCAACCAGCACATCCCTGATGACCTGATCTAGGGCGTTCCACTCGGTTCTTTCAGGCTCGCTCGCGGTCCAGTGGTCATAGTTTCTGATAGCACGATCTACGTAGTTCGGATAGATAATGTTGAAAAGGACTATTTCCTGCTCGAGAGTTATTTGCCCAATGGAAGCTTTGTGCTCTCTAACAAATTGCTGAGCAATCACGCCTTTCTTTCCGTGCGCCTGAGCAATCTTGGTTGCCTGGTCGTGTGCAATTCCGGCACTTGTCATATGATCGTAGATTTCTGTTTTGGGCCGGGAGCCCATGTCATAACCACGACCGAGGGTGACTCCCGATAGATCGTTTCCAGGCCAATGAACGACCCGGCTGAAGAATGGAGATGTGGGGGTATTATTTCCTTCGGCGTCAAATGTTATTCTCCCTTCGCTAATCGTAGGGAGGGCCTTCGCTACAGTACTGAATACGCCGATAAGGGCGAGTGGTTGGAAGTGCCAAGCTTTCCCATCTGCGCGAATAGAGTAGTTCCCGGCGATATCGCCCCACCAGCTCAGAGTTTTGATACGGTTCTTCTCTTCGGCCCAATCCTGATTGGGATCATCGGAGCGGTGGCCCATCAGCTCATCGAGTTCGTCCCAACGCGCCGCATTCCAAAACCACTCACTTTCATGTCGCGTGATGAGCTGCGAGATGGACTGGGCGTGCCAAGGCTTTTCCAGCGCCCCCTGGATCTCTCGGGAGGTCATCTTGCCGTCGCGGTTGGTGTCGATGATGTCGTAGAGGCGGCTGCGCACCGGGCCTTTGTCGGCCTGGTCGACGACACCCTGGTAGCTGGCTTTCTCGTCGTCGGACAGGCGAAGCGCCGCGTTGAGGTAGTAGGCGAGTCCTGAACTGGGCGGATCAGCATCCTCAAGGCATTCGAAGCCTTCCCACTCCCAGGGACTGTGGCGGGTGGTGATCAACTCCTGTTCCGGTAGCCAGCCGCTGATGGGCTGGCCTTCCTTGTCGGCTAACAGATCATCAAGTCGCCACCAAATGGTCTCGCGTGAATGGCTGTAAGCCGTGTTGTTGGCAGGAAGCCTGATTTTGGCCTCGTTTGGAAGCACGTCCAGCAGACTTTG
This sequence comes from Stutzerimonas stutzeri, assembly GCF_038561965.1. Classification (NCBI taxonomy): domain Bacteria; kingdom Pseudomonadati; phylum Pseudomonadota; class Gammaproteobacteria; order Pseudomonadales; family Pseudomonadaceae; genus Stutzerimonas; species Stutzerimonas stutzeri. Next base: position 120,430 of record NZ_CP139348.1, read on the forward strand.
CGGCAGGATCAGGTCGACGCCGATCTCGGATCCCTCATCGCTCTGCTTAGGAGGGTTTCCGCTATTGATGTCACCCTGGTGACAGATCAACTTGCTGGCACCCGCATGGACCTTTAGCAAACTCTTTTTCTCCGCCGGCAGATTATGTGCCCACTTGCGGCTTTCGCTTATGAACGATGGCACGTCCTCACAACTGAAGACCTCCAGATGCAGCAGCTCCTGAGGTAAACCGTCGCTTTGATTCTGGTACTTGCCTAGATGGCCGATCAGATCACCGGCCTTGATGGGCACGGGTGGATTAAGAAGCACCACGGAGCCCAGCGCCTTGGGTTTTGATTGGGCCGTCAGAAAGGAAGAAGAGACATAGCCAGGCATAGACCCATCTACCTGTGGCGTCAGCACCGGCTCGTTGTTGCCGCTAATCACGTGTTCGAGCTTGAGAAGCGCACCTTCGCCCGATGCGCGGATCTGGGCGCCTCTACTGAGCTTGCCCACGACAGGTGAGTTCATTCGGGCTTCGGCTCTGACGTTGAGCTCGCCGCTGCTGGTGCTAACGGTATACAACCCTGAAGCCCAGAATGACGGTCGCTCCAGCTTCTCGTCTTGGCGATAGTCTTTCCAGCACTTGAGGTGCATGTACAGGCTGAAGATTGTCAGCGCCGGCGGATTTGCTTTCGGGTCACTCTCGGTAATGAAGGCTTTGGCCTGAAGCGTATGTTTGACCAGCACGAAACCCGTGGAAAACGGAGCTTGTATCTGAAGCGGCGGTTTGCCGGTGTAGGTGCTGATGGGATATTCGTCATCGATCCGATAAGCGACCACTTCTCCATGGGTGATGCAGTTGACGCGGCTCTGATCGAAGGCTCCAGATGTGCCCCTGTCGAAATGAATGCCGCCATGCCACAGCCCATTCCCGCCGATGGGATAGAAGCCTGCCTGGGCCTTGCATAGTGCGGTCAGCGGTTGCAACGAGTGGCCTGCTACGGGCTTGCATGGGTAGCACCAATCTCCCTTGGCGCCGTTTTCGCTGCCACTAACAGCGGCTTTTGGCTTTTCGTCATCCGGGCTCAGGGTGCCGTTGACCATGTCCGCGATATAACGCTTGAAAACGCTTTCTTCGAATTCGGCATGGACGTGAATGGCGTAGCTCTGCCCGCCCGCCCTGTCCGTTCCGGCTTGAAGGCCAATATGCTGACCGTATGTGATTGCATCTCCATCGTTGACTTTGAATGCCGGGTGAAGATGCAGGATCTGCCCGAGCAGCTGTCCGTTGCTCGGGGCGTCATAAATCTGCAGCGTGCCGTAAGCCCGGTTGATCTTGGCATAGCCGGCCAAGGGGCTGGGAACAGGGATGGATTGGTTGCTGCCTTCGACGAGCAACACGAAATCCTTCTTGATGAGTGTGCGGCCACCGACATGGCGCACCTCTTCGAGCTGTCCGTTGATGGTCTCGTATTCGCGGTTTGGCTCACGCCCTAAAGAAGGGTGATGTTTGGCGAGGTCTTCGTAGCGAAACACATCCTCGATGCGGTTTCCGACACTTTCAACAATTTTGTAGCGACGTCCTGTCATGTCCGTTCCTAGGCTGTAGTCGTGCGCTTAGAGGCCGCAGGCCGCTCCGAAGGTCTTGTAGATCTCTGTCTTGCCTTCCACTTCGATGACAAGGTCAACGTGTCGGTCGTCCGACTCGTTGTACTCTGAATAATTGAACTGCCGGACCATGGTGAGCGTGGCGGTCATGCCATCAGCAGCGTAGGCCGTACGGGTTTCGGTTATATCGGTCTGTTGCAGCTCTTGGACGGTGCCGGCAGTTTTTACGAACAACACTTCATCTATCTCGACGGCAATCGGTTGGGCGTCACGTATGGCCCGATATTGGTCATCGGCTGCAACCAGTGCGCAGCGATAATTCTCGATACCGCCTGTTTCCTGATACCGACTGACGGCTTCCTGATAAGTGATGGGTTCGAGTTCTAGGGCGGCGCAGCCAGCCAGGTACCCGCAGGACAGAACGAACAGCAAGGTCTGGCGTGCAGGGTGGTGAAAGGGGCGACGGCTCTTGAGGTTGATATTCATCGTTTGGTTCAGCCTGAAAAATTCATCATTCTTTTGACTTTCTTTTTTCGGTTGAGCGGACTGGCGGACACCTGCTCCAACAAACTCCCCGCCTTATCCCTATCTGCAATCCCCGGTAGTACCGGCGGCTTGATCTTGATCCCTGAACCCTTGCCCGGCGCGCCGCCGGCATTGATTCGCGCCAGCGGGCCGGAGACGGTGATGCCGCCCGGGTCGAGCTTGATGAAACTGCCGCCAGCCTTGAGGGTCAGCTCGATGCCGGCTTCGATGACCATCTTCTGCCCGGCTTTGAGATGGATCTCGCGGCCGGCCTTGGTCAGCTGGGCGGTGCCGAGCTTGATGTGTTGGGTCTGGCCGATGGTGAGGTGGTCGTCGGGTTTGACTTCCACTTTGCGGTCGCCGGCAACGGTCAGGTGTTCCTCGGCGCGAAATTCGCTGTAGCTGTTGGCCTCGACGGTGTCGTGGCGTTCGTGACCGACGCGGCTTTTCTGGTCGTGCTCGATGTTCTCGTCCCAGTCGCGCTGGGCGTGGACATAGATCTGCTCGGCGCCCTTGCGGTCTTCGATGCGCAGTTCGTTGTAACCGCCACCGCCTGGGGAGCTCAGGGTCTTGAACACCGTGCGAGTCTTGTTCGCCGGCAGGTCGTAGGGGACCTGGTGTTCCTTGTGGTACAGGCAGCCTGTCACCAGCGGCTGATCGGGGTCGCCTTCGAGGAAGGTGATCAGCACTTCCATGCCGACTCGCGGAATGGCGATGCCGCCGTAGCGGTCGCCGGCCCAGCTGGAGCTAACGCGCAGCCAGCAGCTGGTCTTGTCGTCGGCCTGGCCTTCACGGTCCCAGTGGAACTGGACGCGTATTCGGCCGTACTCATCGCAGTGGATTTCTTCGCCGGGAGGACCGGTGACCACGGCGGTCTGGCTGCCGAGAACCTTCGGCTTCGGATGCTTCAGAGCCGGGCGGAAGGGGATGTCCCAGGGGGTGGCGGTGAAGTGGTTGCGGTAGCCTTGTTGGAGGTCGGAGCTGGCAAGAGCCCCCTCACCCCAGCCCTCTCCCCATAGGGGAGAGGGGGCCAGTCCGTGGTGAGCTGGGACATTGGTAATTGATTCCTCCAACACCTGTGGCTGCTTGCCTTCATGCAGCACTTCGGTGAGCAGCCAGAGCTGGTTCCAGTCGGCGCGGGGGTGCTCGCTGAGAAGGAGAAAATGTCCGCTCACCAGTCGCGGCTGGTCGCTTTCGCCTTCGGCCAGTTCGTAATCGTGGCGATGGCGTTCCAGGGCACGCTGCGACAGGTGCTTGCCACGGGTGCGCTCGGTGAAACGGCCGGGATAGTCGTAGTCCTCGAGATCCGGCTGGAAGTCGCTGTGAAAGGACGCCTCCATGGTCAGGCGCGGCTTCTCGAAGTCGTAGTCGCGGCGCGTGACGCGGGTGGTGCGGGTCTCCAGGCGCAGGCCAAAGCGTTTGACCACCGGCTGGTCGGCGACCAGGCCGCTGTCCTGCTGATAGGCGGTGACGGCGAGCTTGGGAAAGACCGTCTGGCCGTCGCCAAAGACCAGCACATGGCCGGCCGCGCTGTGCTCGAAGTGGTAATGGATACCTTCTTCCTCGCACAAACGCTGGATGAAATGCAGGTCCGATTCGTCGTACTGAACGCAGTATTCACGCGCGGGGTAGATCACCGGGCCGAGCTGGAAGCGGTAGGCGTCGGCCTGGATGCCATGTTCTTCGAGCACCTGGGCGACGATCTGCGGCACGCTGAGGTACTGGAAAATGCGCTGGTTGGTGCGATGGGCGAGATACGCCAGCTGCGGCACGAGCGTGAGGCGGTAGCGGGTCAGGCGCTTGCCGGATTCACCCTGAGCGGCCTGATGCACCAGCCCGTGGACACCGCTGCCATCCGGCGCGAAGGCGAGGAAGGCCGGACGATGCAGCAGGCTTTCCAGATCCAGGTCGGGGCGCTCGCTGACCAGTTCCAGATCGAAGCGATAGGGCTGGCTGATAGCCTCGCGGCCCTGGAACTCAAGCACCTTGAAGTCGTGCTCGATGCCTTCGAGGGTTAGCGTGAAGTGGGCCTGGTTGGCTGGGTTGAACATGGCGTCTTTCCTTCCTTAGAGATCGGCCGGGCTGATATTCAGCCGTTCCATGCGATACAGCAGGGTGCGCCGCGGCAGGCCGAGTTCGCGGGCTGCCTGGCTCTGGTTGCCACCGTTCTTGCGCAGGCAATCCATGAGCAGGCTGCGTTCGACCCGCTCCATGCGTTCGCGCAGGTTCAGGCTGCTGTCCAGGCTCGCCTCCACATGCAGATTGAAGTGTTCCGGCAGCAGCTCACCGCCCTCGCAGAGCAGCACGGCGCGCTCCACCAGGCCCTTCAGTTCCCGCACGTTGCCGGGGAAGGCATAGCCTGCCAGACGTTCGAGCGCGGCGTCGGACCAGCGACACAGATCGCGCTGCAGGAAGGCGCAGGCCTTGTCGGCGAAATGGCGGACCAGGCGCAGGATGTCCTCGTCGCGCTCGCGCAGGGGCGGCAACTCGATAGGGAAATTGGAGAGGCGATAGAACAGGTCCTCGCGGAACAGGCCGTTCTCCACTTGGCTGCGCAGGTCGCGATGGGTGGCGGCGACGATTCGCACGTCTACCTTGTGGGTTTCGGTGGAGCCCAGCGGGCGTACTTCGCCTTCCTGCAGCACGCGCAACAGCTTGGCCTGCAGCAGTAGTGGCATATCGCCGATCTCGTCGAGAAATAGGGTGCCGCCGTTTGCTGCGTCGAGCAGGCCGCTGCGGTCGCGGTCGGCGCCGGTAAAGGCACCCTTGCGGTAACCGAACAGTTCGCTTTCCAGCAACTGCTCTGGCAACGAGGCGCAGTTCTGCACGACGAAGGGCTTGCTGCGGCGGAAACCGCAGTCATGGATGGCGCGCGCCACCAGTTCCTTGCCGGTGCCGGTTTCACCGGTGAGCAGCACGCTGACCGGGCTGTGCAGCACCTTGCCAATCAGCTGGTAGACCGCCCGCATGCGTGGGCTGTCGCCGATCAGGCCGTAACCGCTGGCGCAGGGGCTGACCGGTGCGGCGGGTGGCGCGGTACTGCCGGGTGCACGCAGACGCTGGAGCAGACGCAGCTGGGCGAGGCCGAAGGCGCCGAGTTGGGCCAAGGAGCCGCTGAAGCCTTGTAGCTCGCGCGACTCGGTACTGGCCGTGAGCAGCAGGCCGGCGGCGCGCTGCTGCTCGTCATGCACCGGCAGGCAGAGCAGACTGCGCCAGGGTTTCGGGCTATCCGGCAGGAAACCCGAAGCATGCAGGCTGCTATCCAGTTCGCTGAGGCACAGGGTCTGGTTCTGGCACAGGCAGTACTGCAGCAATTGCTCGCCGTCGTAATCGCTCGGCAGGCTAGTGGCTTCGCGCGGCTGCAACAGGCCGTTGTGCCATTCAGCGCAGCGCGTCAGGCGGGTGTGGGTGGCGTCCAGCAGATAGAGCTGGCTTAGCTGGCAGTCGCTCAGCTGCGCGGCGGTTTCCACCAGCCCGCCGAGCAGGCTGTCGGCGTTCGCCGCGCGTGCCAGCCCGGCGAAACACCCCAGCAGGGCCTCGGCATAGCGCAGTGGTTGTGGCACCTGATTGAACATCGCGGACATCTCAGGCGAACTCACAGATCAGCGCGCCGTCGCCATTCAGCGTGGCATGCACCCGCTGCAGCGGCTCACCACTGGCCATGGCATCAAGCAGGCGGTCCACAACCAGCGGTTGCAGGTGCTGCTCGATCAGGTGGTCGATCAGTCGCGCGCCGCTGTCGCTGTCGCCGCAGCGCTCGGAGAGGTGCGTGACCAGCGCCGGGCAGTGGCTGAACTGCAGCTGGCGCCGCTGCAACCGCTCAGCGAAGCGCGCAAGCTTGAGCGCAACCAGCTCGTCGAGCACCTCACCGGCGATCGGGTAATAGGGCACCACGCGCATGCGCCCGAGCAGGGCCGGCTTGAAGTGCTGCGACAGCTGCGGGCGTATCGCCAGTTCCAGGTCCTCGGCAGTCGGCCGCTGCCCGGCGGTGCAGAAACTGGCGATGCGCTCGCTGGCGAGGTTGCTTGTCATCAGGATCAGGGTGTTGCGGAAGTTGATCTCGCGGCCTTCGCCGTCATTCGCCACGCCCTTGTCGAAGATCTGATAGAAGACGTTCATCACATCCGGATCGGCCTTCTCCACCTCGTCGAGCAGGATCACCGAGTAGGGTTTCTGCCGCACCGCTTCGGTGAGCATGCCGCCTTCGCCGTAGCCGACGTAACCCGGAGGCGCGCCGATCAGGCGGGAAACGCTGTGTTTCTCCTGGAATTCGGACATGTTGATGGTGGTGAGGAAACGTTCGCCGCCGTACAGCAGGTCGGCCAGGGCCAGTGCGGTTTCGGTCTTGCCGACGCCGCTGGGGCCGACCAGCAGGAACACGCCCACCGGAGCGTCGGGTTTGTTCAGCCCGGCTGCTGCCGCGCGCATGGCGCGATCCAGCGCTTCCACGGCCTGTTCCTGTCCACGCACCCGGGCGCGAAGATCGGCGGCGAAGTTGGCGACCTGTGCGTTATGTTCACGGGCCAGCTGCGCCAGCGGCACGCCGGTCCAGTGGCTGATCACCTCCGCCACCAGGCGCGGGCAGACCTCATGGCTGACCAGTCGCTGCTCGGCCTGGGCCGCGGCAAGTTCGGTCTGCACGGCGCGCAGCTCGGCCTCCAGCTCATCGAGCGATGGTGCTTCTCCGTCCTCGTTCGTATCGCTGCGCGCTTCGGCCGTGCGTTTGCGCAGGTCGAGCAGGCGCTCGGCGAGTTGGCGCTGATTGGCCCAGCGGGATTCGAGCAGCTCGATCTCGTCCCCCGCCGCGATCAGGCGTTGCTCCAGCCGCTCCAGGGCAGCCGCATCGACCGGCAGGCCGGCGGCCAGATCGCGGCGCATGGCTTCACGCTGGCGCTCGCCTTCGGCGATTTCGCCACGCAGACGTTCCAGCGCCTCGGGCGCGGCGGCGAGACTGATGCGCACCCGCGCGCAGGCGGTATCCAGTACGTCCACCGCCTTGTCCGGCAGCTGTCGGCCAGCCAGGTAACGAGCCGATAGCTCGGCGGCGGCCGCGACGGCATCGTCGCGCAGGTAGATGCCGTGGCTCTTTTCATAGACCGGCGCCAGCCCGCGCAGAATGGTGACGGCTTCCTGAACGGTCGGCTCGTGCAATTGCACCGGCTGGAAGCGCCGGGCCAGGGCCGGGTCCTTCTCGAAATATTTCTTGTATTCGCTCCAGGTCGTCGCAGCGATGGTGCGCAGCTCGCCGCGTGCCAACGCCGGCTTGAGCAGGTTGGCGGCATCGCCGCTGCCGGCCTGGCCGCCGGCGCCGATCAGCGTGTGCGCCTCATCGATAAACAGGATGATCGGCTTGGGTGAGCCCTTCACCTCGTCGATCACGCCCTGCAGACGGCGTTCGAATTCGCCTTTCACGCTGGCGCCAGCCTGCAGCAGACCGAGGTCGAGGCAGAGCAGCTCGACGCCCTTGAGTACCGCAGGCACTTCGCCGGCGGCGATGCGCAGTGCCAGGCCTTCGACGATGGCAGTCTTGCCCACCCCGGCCTCGCCGACCACGATCGGATTGTTCTTCCGCCGTCGGGCGAGGATGTCGATCATCTGGCGGATCGCCGAGTCGCGGCAGAGCACCGGGTCGAGCTTGCCGTCGCGGGCCTGCTGGGTGAAGTTGTGGGTAAAGCGCGACAGGTTCGACTCGCCACCGGCTGCCGGCTTGCCATTCGCAGTCTGCGGCTGCTGGCTGAGGGCGAAGTCGCGCAGGCGCTCGGCATCCAGCCGGGCCAGCAATGGCTGGTAGTGGCTGCCGGCATAGCGCAGCGGATTACGCAGCAGAGCGAGGATCAGCGCGGCCTGGTCGATCTGGCTCTGACCGAGCTCCAGGCTGGCCACCAACAGGGCATCCTGCAGCCACTGCACCAGTTCGGTGGAGAACACCGGATTGCGCGACTCGCTGCGCTCGCCTCGTGGTTGCAGCGCCTGCGCCAGTGCGCCGGCGTCCACCTCGGCATCCAGCAGGGCTCGCGTCAGCAGCCCCTCAGGACGCTCGAGCAGACCGAGCAGCAGATCCTCGACGAGGATTTTGCTGCCACCACGCACCACGCAGCGTTCAGCGGCGCTTTCCAAGTCGCGTTTGGTTTCGGCGTCTAGTGCTAGTACCAGCTGTTGCAAGTCGACATTGATCATTTTCATCTTCCTTAATGAGTTTTGCTGCCCAGGGTGACCAGACCGTCGGCGCGTTCGCGCCCGAGCCAGCTGGTCCAGCCGAGGCGGCAGTTGTTTTCGGCGCCGATGCGCAGCTCACGGATCTCGTCTGGGCGAAGCTCCAGGCGCAGGTCGTAATCCAGTGGATCGCGCAGGGTGAAGCGCACCAGTGCACAGAGCGGCTGGTAGCCGCTGCCGATGGGCAGGAATTCGTGGAAGCGATTCCAGTCCAGCTGGCGGATATGAATGCGAAATTTGCCGCCGCGGTCGCGGACCCGCTCGCCGAGCACCAGGCTTTCGCCCAGCTGGCTGTTGGCCTGGCCGAGACGGTTGCGTTGCTCGCCGAGGATTTCCACCTGGCGTTCCAGGCACTGCTCGATGTTCAGCTCGGCGTGCTTGAAGTAGTAGCGCAGCACCGATTCGATCAATGCCGCCGAGTGGGCGCGCAGGCTGAGCAGGCCGAGATAGGGCAGCAGTCGCTTCCAGTTCAGCTCCGGTGCACTGCGGATGGCCTCGCCGCTGAGCCCGACCAGGGCGAACAGCTGCTCGGAGAAGGGGTCATGGGCGCCGCTGGTGAAGCGGGCGCGGTAGCGGTATTTCTGCCAGATCGGCAACAGCAGGCGCTGCAGGCGGTTGTTGAACAGGTCTAGGAAGTCGCGGGTCGGGTTGCCGTCCTCGCTGTCGCCCAGTGCCTGTTCGCCGTAGAACGCCGGCAATGGCGAACCGGCGCCAAACAGGCTGACCAGGTTGATGCGCAGGCGCGCCCGCCACTCGCCATGCTCCTGGAAGAACTGCACCTGCTCGATATCACTGCCGGGAAAGCCCAGGCTTGGGTTGGCCTGAAACTCCAGCTGCTCGTAGAGCGCCTCGTCCTCCAGGCCGGGATTCAACTGCCGCAGGCGATCGAGCACCAGCAGCACGCCCTGGAACAGGCTGTACTCGCGGATGCCGCGGTTGAGCGGTTTCAGAGCAGCGGTTGCTGGCCCATGCGCGGCGTCCATTGGTACACCTCTCCCCGTGTGCTCTGCACGCGCAGCTCGTGATACGAGTTGAGGCTGGCGTAGAGGGCGAAGAATTCATTGAGCACCGAGGCGAAGAGGAACAGATCGCCCTCACCGATGAAGCCGTCCTGGTTCATGGTCATTTCGGTACGTACGCCGCGCACCGGCAGCCCGCGATGCAGGCGATCGACGTGCTGGTGGGCGACGTGAGTCAGGCTGCCGAGACGGCGGCGGCTGACGTTCTCGGCGTGCTTGTCGTAATAGCGCGGCAGGTCGTAGGTCTCGAGGATCACCTTGAGCGCCTCGACGTTGGCCAGCGACAGGTAGTTCAGCGACATGTTGCTGATCAGCTTCCACAGGTAGTCGCGCTGCAGTGGCGGGGCATAGCTCGGGGTGACTGCCGAGATATTGCGGAAGCTGAGGAATTCCGGGGTGTCTTCGCTGGGCTTGCAGATGTCGCCGAGCTTCAGTTGGCGCGGCAGGTTCTGGTTGGTGCAGGTCAGCTCGATGGACAGCGTCTCGTGCTGGTCGAGGCTGCGCAAACCGAATCCCAGCCAGGTTTCCTGGCCTTCGCCGAGCATCGAAGGCTGCTGCCTCACGCTGTAGTGGGGGCGCGCCACCGGCACATCGAAGCTGGCGTCATGTTCGAAGGACTCGAACGGTACGTATTCTTCGTAGCCCATGCCGCCGGGTTTCCAGCCGGTCACGCGGTCTACCGAGAACACGCCGCACTGCTGTGAATCGTATTCGGCGGGCAGCAGCAGGTACTGGTCCTGCTTGCCGTCCAGGCGAATCGGGATGGCATCATGGGGGAACAGGTTGACCACGGGCGTGCAATACAGGCGCACGTTATCCAGAGTCGGGCGGATGCGCTGCACGCCGGCCTTGTGAATGTCGAAGCGCAGCTCCAGGCCGCGGGCTTGCTTGAGCAGGTCGTCTGGAATGCGCTGAATGATCTCCAAACCCTTGAGATCGACGAAGAGGAACTTGTCCGGGAAGGCGAAATATTCCTGCAGGTAGCGATAACCGCGGAAAGTGTTGAGCGGGTAGGGGATCAGCGCCTCGTCTTCAGCGAAACCTACCGGTTCGACTTGCTTGGCGTTGAGCTGCAAGGGCGCCAGCGGCCTGCCATCGGGGCCGGACAGCGGTTTGCCCTGATCGTCCAGCGGCACCAGTTCGATGCCGCCCAGGTGACGCAACAGGCTCAGGTAGAGCAGCTGGCTGATATAGGGCTCGCCGGCCAGGTGCAGGCGCAGATGACTGAGGCCGATCTCGCCAAGATGGCCGTCGGCGCTCATCTGCAGGCGCAGGCTGAGCAGCGCGCCAGTGCCCTTTACCGAATACTCCAGCGCCTGCAACGCCAGCGGCAGCACTTCGGTGGCGTAGGCCGTGCGAAAACAGCAGCTGACGCCTTGCACAGGATTGGATTCCACAGGGGTGTTGCGCGGTACTGTGAGCGCCGGGCCCGGACGTTTCAGCGGATCGAACTGCAGCATGCTGAACGCAGGCAGCGGGCGCATGTAATTCGGCCACAGCAGATGCATCAGCGAGTGGGTCAGCTCCGGCAGCTCGTCATCGAGCTTCTGCCGCAGCCGCCCGGTGAGAAAGGCGAACCCTTCGAGCAGCCGCTCGACATCCGGATCGCGCCCGGCCTGCCCTAGGAACGGCGCGAGCGCCGGGCTGCGCTCGGCGAAGCGCTTGCCGAGTTGGCGCAGGGCGGTGAGTTCGCTCTGGTAGTAGTGGTTGAAAGACATGTCTAACGATTCATCCTTGTCGTTCCGTGTCCGGCGCTGTGCGGATTGCACCTAGCGTCGGCGGTAGCATCCCGTGGTGGTGTCCATGTTCACGAGCAGGCAGTTGCCGCGTGGCACGAGCCTCATCCCGTCGAAGAAGGCCCTCATCCCGCGCTCGCGCAACTCGATCTGTCCGTCCACCATTGCCCAGCGCCCTTGAGCCTGGATATCGAGGTTGTCGTAGTAGAGCACCGCCTCGAACGTGCCCTGTTCGTCGAGCAGCAGAAGCGAACTCATTTCCATCACGCCGACCAGTTGGTAATGCCCGGCCAGCTCGCGCGGTGGTGGGGGCGTGCTGGTGCAGGCGGCCAATGTCAGCGCGAGGGATGCGAGTGCCAAGCGGGCGTAGGGCGAGGAGGATTTACCAAGAGCCATAGGGCACCCCGTGCTGCTCGATATAGGCCTTGGCTTTGTCCGAAAGGGGGTAGGCGTAGCGCCCCTCATTCTGTCCAAGGCTCGGCCCTAGCTTGCTAACTGCAGCTTCGAAGCGCCCGATTTCGATGGATTGCAAGCAGGGTCCGCCTACCCAGGCCTTGGCGATGCCGCCGGGGGCCAGGCCGATGGTGATGAAGCGGCGATACATTCCTTCGACGACGCGCTTCTCGCCACGGCAGTAAGGCGCCTGTGGCTTGAGCATCTCCTCTCGTACCCACTCGGGAATATTGATCCGCACGTTATAGGTCTGCGGCTCGACCAGCGATTGCCAGCGCGCGAAGATAATTTCTGGCAGGTCAATGCCGCGCAGGCCTTTGCCTGCTCCTCCTGCCGGGTGTGAAGGCCAGCCCGCGGTCGTGCTGGCATAGGATGGCACTCCGCCGTTAACTCTTTCGTATGCGAGACCGCGGCGGTCGATCACGTCCACGCTTTCTACCCATACTTCCATATGGTCCGGCGCGAAAGTGCCGGCGTACCACGCGTCAAAAGGCAGCTTCGGTTGGGCTTGGCTGGTGGCACAGCCGCTGAGCAATGCGAGTGCGCAGGCGAGGAGGAGCTTCTTCATTCGGGGTAGCCTTGCTGTGGCTGGTTGTTGTAGACCAAACGGACATTGGGCGCGGGTTTACTGATAAGCAGGCCGCTAGTGGGTTTCCAGTGTGCAGATAGGTGGATATACCGCGATCGGAGCAAGCGCTCTTCATCTTTGTTTAGGTCAAACCGGCTGCCGTTGGCAAAAGCCATCATCTTCTTGGCGATATCTTGGAGTTCGAAAGGAAGCGCAAAAACCGGAGTGTCGGGGATAGATTTGACGGGAACCCCATGTTCGGCCGCCAATTCCCGCATCACACGCAAATACACCAGCGCAAGTTCACCGCGTATCGGACGCTCAATGGTTACCAGGCCTAACATCCAATCCTCCGGCGGATGGTTAAGGCCGCGGGGGTGGAGTTTGCGGATGCGGCGAACCTCTTTTTTTAGTTGATCCTCTGGCAGCCCGAAAGCCTTCCACTTTTCATACTGGCGCTCGGTTTCGCGCCAGGCGTGAGTACGTTCAGTTGGCGTACCCGCGGGCACCGTGGAGCTGACAGGACGACTCAGGATCAGCTTTTCCTGGGCAATCGGAAGATAGCCACCACCGATATCCGAGTGCGCGCCGGGAAGGGTTATCTCCTGATGATGCGGAGTCACGCTATTGAGCGCGAAGTTCCAGCGCATCTCATCACGAGCTCTCAGCTGAAGCACTTTGCGCGCGCAACCTGGTGGCAGGTACAGGTTGACGCCTGGGTTGAGATGGTCCGCAGGGCTGAGGTCCCACTTCATCGGATCGACCACGGCCGTCACCGTATCGAAAAGACCGATGAAGTTGATGCGGGCCTGGTCGCTCCATTCGAAGTCTTCTGGCAGACCGAACTGGCCTGGCCGCAGGAGACCAGCCAACACCCCACCGTTGGCTTTGAGCAATTCATTGGCGAAATGGCGGGCTGCTGCTGCACCGCGGCTGAATCCGAAGATATCGAATTCCAGCGCGTCGACCTGCACTCCGGGATTGCTTTCCGCAAATAGGCCCAGCTGAAGACTGATCGTGTTCGGGCTCTGCATCACCCGAGCCACTACACCGGTATCGCCCATGCCCGTAGCCAGCCCGTATGCCGAGTCTTCCTCCCCGCTGCTGGTACCGATGCCTTCGAGATAGGCCTTGATGCTGGCGCTACGCTCGTCCTTCGCCAGGCTCCGCGTCGCATCGTCCTGATACAGGTCGAACAACCGCGCTACGTTGCTCGGCGCGTTGCCGTAGCTGTTGTCGGGCGTCTGGGTGAAGAAACCGTTGCCTTCGCTGCCGCCGAAGCCATGGGCCCGGCAGTTGTCGACGACTTCGCCGAGGGTGCGCTCGTCCAACAGTTTCAGGTCGTCGCGGCGACACTTTTCGGTCACGGCGGCGTTGGCCAGGTTGTTGCCGGTGCCGTCGAAGAACACGCCGATACGTAAGGTAATGGCCTGGCGCGCCTGTTGCTGCGGCTGCTCGCCCAGCTCCTCTTCCTCGTCTTCTTCTTCCAGGCCCAACGGTGCGAGGTCCCCCGGCTCTTCCTGCCAGGCGCGGGCCAGCGGTGTGGCCGGGAGAAGGGATTTGACCGCGTTGGTTGCCGCAGCAATAGCAGCGGTCGCAATGCCAAGCACTTCGGGTGCAACGAAGGGCACCGGGCTGTGACCGCTGCCGATGATCACCGTCCCCGAACCGGCGGTGACGACGTTGCCATGGTTACCCACACTACCCACCACCGCAGCCGGCTTGCCGTCGATCAGCACATTGGGGATCACTGCGCTGGCCATCGCACCGCCGCAGGCGGAGGCGTCGCCCATGCGTGCGGCCGGCAGGCCGTCGAGCAGCACGTCGGGTGAGCCGGCGGCGATGGGGTTGGTGCCGTGACCCTTCTTGGGGCAGGCGGTGGGGTCGCCTAGGCGGGCTGCGGGTTTGCCGGACATCCGTTGTCTCCTTACTGGACCTTGACCTGTCCGCTGCCATCCAGGCTGGCGGAAAAGCTGACCTGGCGCTTGAGGCCATCCACCTCCAGCAGGCCTTCGATGGTGAAGGCGAGCGTCAGTGGGTCGTGGGTTCGCGGCAGCGACAGCACACGAACCTGGGTCAGCCTGGGTTCGTACGCTTCGATGAAGCGTTCGATAGCGATACGCGCCTGCTGCAGCGAGTCGTGCAGCGACAGGCGCATATCGTTGAGATCGGGCAACCCGTAGTCGGGCAGCGTCTGCACGCTGCCCGCTCGGGTGCTGAGCATCTTCGCCAGATGGGCAGCCACCGAGGCCATTGCCGCGACTTCGCGGCTCCAGCCGGAACGCCGCGCGGCGTCGCCGCCGAGGCGTTCGAAGAGGCTGCCGTATCCGTTCAAGTGCTTATTCCTTGTCCAGCTTGCCGACCAGCGACAGGGTGAAATCCGCGCCCATGTACTTGAAGTGCGGACGCACACTGAGGCTTACGCGATACCAGCCCGGCTCGCCCTCGACGTCGCTGACGTTGACCTGGGCGGCGCGCAGTGGACGGCGGCTGCGGACTTCCGAGCTTGGGTTCTCCTGGTCGGCGACGAACTGGCGGATCCACTTGTTCAGTTCCAGTTCGAGGTCGGTGCGCTCCTTCCAGGCACCGATCTGCTCGCGCTGCAGCACCTTTAGGTAATGAGCCAGGCGATTGACGATGAACAGGTAGGGCAGCTGAGTGCCGAGCTTGTAGTTCAGCTCGGCAGTCTTGCCTTCCTCGCTGTTGCCGAAGAACTTGGGTTTCTGCGCCGAATTGGCAGAGAAAAACGCGGCGTTGTCGCTGCCCTTGCGCATGGTGAGGGCGATAAAGCCTTCTTCTGCGAGCTCGTATTCGCGACGGTCGGAAACCAGCACTTCGGTCGGGATCTTGGTTTCGATCTCGCCCATGCTCTCGAAGTGGTGTAGCGGCAGGTCCTCCACTGCACCACCACTCTGCGGGCCGATGATGTTCGGGCACCAGCGGAACTTGGCAAAGCTGTCGGTCAGGCGGCTGGCAAAAGTGTAGGCCGTGTTGCCCCACAGATAATGCTCGTGGCTGCCGGCGACGTTTTCCTTGTAGACGAAGCTCTTCACCGGGTTGTCTTCCGGATCGTAGGGGTTGCGCAGCAGGAAGCGCGGTACGGTCAGGCCGACGTAGCGGGCATCTTCCTGTTCGCGGAAGCTCTGCCACTTGGTGAACTGCGGGCCCTCGAAGTGATCCTTGAGGTCCTTCAGATCCGGCAGGCCAGTGAAGCTTTCCAGGCCGAAGAATTTCGGGCCGGCAGCGGCGATGAATGGCGCGTGGGACATGCTGGCGACACTGGCGACGTACTGCATGGTCTTCACGTCGGGCGCGCTGGGGTCGAAGAAGTAGTTGGCGATAAGCGCACCGACCGGCTGGCCGCCGAACTGGCCGTACTCGGCGGTGTAGATGTGTTTGTACAGGCCGGACTGGACGATCTCAGGGCTGTCCTCGAAGTCGTCCAGCAGGTCCTGCTTGGAGGCGTTGAGCAGCTCGAGCTTGATGTTCTCGCGGAAGTTGGTGCGATCCACCAGCAGCTTGAGGCCGCGCCAGGAGGATTCCAGGGCCTGGAACTGCGGGTGATGGAGAATTTCGTCCATCTGCCGGCTGAGCTTGGCGTCGATCTCCGCGATCATGCGGTCGACCATTGCCTTTTTCACCGGCTCATTTTCGTTCTGCGGCTTGAGCAGTTCTTCGATAAAGGCGGAGACGCCGCGCTTGGCGATGTCGTAGGCCTCGTCATCCGGGGTCAGGCGGGTTTCGGCGATGATGCGGTCGAGGATGCCGCCTTCGGCGAGGTGGTTGCCGTGCTCGACGGCGGCTGCGCTAGTGGTCATATGAATCTGCTTCCTTGTCGGTGATATCAGGCGTCCAGCTTCTCTTTGGCCGCCAGGCCCAGTTCGCCGAGTACGCGGTCACGCGAATCGTCGTCGGCGAGTACGCTTTCGATGGCCTTGCGGAAGGCCGGGGCATTGCCCAGCGGGCCTTTCAGGGCGACCAGGGCGTCGCGCAGTTCCATCAGTTTCTTCAGCTCAGGGACCTGCTCGACCAGATTGGCCGGGTTGAAGTCCTTCATCGAGTTGATGCGCAGCTGTACGGCCAGCTCGTCATCGGTCTGCTCGTCCTGCAGACGGTTCGGTACGCCGAAGGTCAGGTTCAGCTCCTGCTTGGCCAGGACCTCATCGAAGCTGTTCTTGTCGATAGCGATGGGCTTGCGGTCTTCGATCTTGCGATCGTCGGCGCGCTGGGTGAAATCGCCCAGCACCATCAGCTTGAGGGGCAGCTCGACTTCTTCCTGAGCGTTGCCGGTGGCCGGCTTGAACGTGACGTTGATGCGTTCCTTGGGTGCAACCGAGCCTTCTTTGGCCATGGTGTTCTCCTTTGCGTTAATCCAGCACCACTTCGAGATCGAGGTGGCACAGCCTGCGGTAAATCTCATCCTTGCTTTCACGCACGGCGTGGTTCTGCGGCAGCAGCTCGCAACAGCTGTGCAGCAGGCGCAGTACCTCGAGGGCGAGATCGGGTTCCCAGCTGCCCAGGCCACTGGCCTCGAGCTGCTGGTCGAGTGCTTCGAGCTGGGTCTTGGCCAACTCGTATTTCTTGGCCTGGTAACACAGGCGGGCGAGGCTCAGCTGCCAGAAGAGGCGTTCACGGCCGCCACGGGCGCGTGCCAAGCCCTGTTTAAGCTGTTGCACGGCAGGCTTGAGGCCGTCCTTGCGCAGCAGCGGCACGGCTGCTTGCAGGGCGATGTCCCAACTTGGCTGGGCGGTACCGGCTGCAGGCGGATCTTCCTGCCTGGCCGCGGTAGCTGGCTGCACATGGGGCATGACCTGGCCACTGATCCAGGCGCGGGTTTCGGCGTCGGCGAACGGGGTGCCGTCGTGGAAGCACAGCTCCTCCAGGCGCGGTACGCGCTGCAGGAACAGCGCGAGCTGGATTTCCACCTCGCGCATGGCCTGCTCGGCGTCCAGCTCCTGCAGGCATTCCCATGCCAGGCGCTGGCCGTCCAGCCAGAATGGCGCGCGCGCGGTGCTGTTTTCCAGATCCACCAGCAGGTCGGCGTACTGCCCCTGAGCGAAGCGTTCACGGTAGCTGGCCAGTTTGTCTGTGGGTACGCCACGTAGCGCAGTGACTTGCTCGCTGTTGTGCTCCGGCAGGCTGTCGATGCTCAGCCAGAGCAGGGTGCGCGCCAGGCGCAATGGGCGCAGGTCGCTGGTGCGCTGCTTGAGCCACCAGGCCGTCAGCGGGCGTGCTTGCTCCTGCAGGTTGCGCACCGAGCGGAGAGCTTCCTTGTCGTTCTCGATGGGTGAGCCGGGGGTGAAGACCTGACTGGCGACCTGCTTCACCTGAGCGATGGCTGCGCCAACCGTACCTGGCAGCGGTTGCCCCTGGCTGGCGCGTTTGACCATACCATCGAGCTGGCGACACAGCGGCAGCAGCAATGGCGCATCTTCGCCCAGATGGCCGGACAGACACTGTTCCAGTGCGCGCATTTGTTCGGCGAGGCTGCGGAACAATGGCAGCTGCTCGCCGACTGGCACGTCTTCGGAAAAGGTTTGCTCCAGCCGCGGCAGCAACCAGTTGATAGCGGCAGCACGGGTGCGCGGTTTGCGTGGATGCAGCGTGTCCCAGTGATTGCTGCACAGGTACTGCAGCACATTCAGCCCGGCTTGCAGCCCGGCGAAAGACTCGCGCTGAAACAGACTCCAGGTCAGCCAGGCGGCGGCGCGCAGATCCTTGGACAGCGAAGCGAGCAGCATCTCGCTGCCCTCGCGGATCTTCTGCCAGTCGATGCCGGTGGTCTGGTGCAAAGCCCCGGCCTTTGCCAGCTCGGCCTCGAGCAATTCGAATTCGCTGCTGTAGCGAATATCGTCGCCAGCGAAATTGCTGTCATTGACCGGCTTTCTGGCAAGTTCCAGATAATGCTTGCTGAGTGCGCTGGCGTGCATTGGGTCTTCCGTGACGCTCAAGTTCGATCCGTGAACTTTGAAACGAGCCGTATATAAGTAATAGGCAAGTTTCCGAGAAAGGAGTGCGCAACTTCTTGCGCACCGCCCCTGCGCAACAAATTGCACAGAGCCTTATGGGATGGGCATCCTAGACGGGGGGTATGCGCCGTTCAAGGCGAGAAGTGTGATCTCTGTTGCAGCGGGGGATATTAATCAGCAATCGAGGGAACTAATTCAAAACTGCTGTGATTAGTGTTTTTGAGGAGCAATTATTGTTGTGCGACATAAGCTAGTTATTTGTAGGTGATCACTTACAAATAACTAGCTACTCGGTCACAGAACATCATGAATAGATGTTATAGCCCTGCAGGATGGCCCGCCGTTAACGCTCGGTAGAAACCGCTGTTATGGAAACACCCAGTGTGTGCTGCTGGCCTGGCTGGAGCACAACCACATCGTTCAGCACATTGGCCGTTTCGATGCACAGCATCCGCTGCCAGGCATCGTCGGCGAAGCTGGACAGGCGTTGCGCCTTGTCGATCCAGGGGTTCCACAGCACGGCGGAGGTCGACCCGCGGGTGGTCAGCTGGATGCGGCGCTGCCACGCCGGGTCGATGAGGTTCAGGGTGGTCGGCAGCTGCTGGTAGACCCGATCGGTTTCGCCGCTGAAATGCAGGTCGCCCTGTTGCTGGAGTTCTTTCCAGTCCAGCAGCGTGTCGATGTATGGGCAGCCGGCGAGGCCTTCTACACGCACCTGGTGAATGTCGCTGACGGCGAAGTAGCTGTGCAGTGCCTGGCTGATGGCAACGCTTTCATCACCGGCGTTGCGGCTGGTGAGGCTGAGCTGAAGATCGCCGGCAAGGCGGACCTGCAACATCAGTTCGACCCGATGCGGCCATCCCGGCAGCTCACCGAGGGCCTGCGGGCAATGGAATTCGAGAATCACCGCGTCGCCTTCGCTGCGCTGTTCGCGCAATTGCCAGGGCAGCGCACGCACCAGACCATGAAAGGGCGCGGGCTGTTCGCCGTTGTAGCTTGCCTGCACCGGCTGCGGATTGCGCGCCAGGTCGCCGAACCAGGGCCAGCATACGGGCGCACCGCCGCGTACTGACTGGCCTTGTTGGAAGGCTGCCTCTTCGCTTAGCCAGATGATCGGCGGCGCGTCGCCCTGGCGATAACTGAGGATCTGCGCGCCCTGTTCGGCGATCAGCAGTTCGTCCTCACCGCGGCGGATTCGCCAGCAGGCGAGCTGGTCCATTTCGATGCGTTGGA
Source organism: Stutzerimonas stutzeri (assembly GCF_038561965.1). NCBI lineage: Bacteria > Pseudomonadati > Pseudomonadota > Gammaproteobacteria > Pseudomonadales > Pseudomonadaceae > Stutzerimonas > Stutzerimonas stutzeri. The sequence continues at coordinate 139,736 of NZ_CP139348.1, forward strand.
TATCGACAGGCATGGGTAGTCTCGTGATGGGCTCGGGATGTGCGTCTGACCGCGGAGGGGAGGCGGGATTCAGCCGGAACGGCCAAGAACAGCTGCCTCCTCACAGGGCGCGAGGAGGCAGCCCAGGCTCAGCGACCCTGGCAGGCGTCGACCCGTAGCCAGCGTTCGAGCAGCTTGAAGCCCTGCATCAGCACGAAGGCGATCAGCAGATAGATCAGGCCGGCGGTGAGGAACATCTCCTCATGCTGATAGGTGCGTGCAGCGATCTTGCGCGCCATGCCGGTCAGCTCCAGCAGGGTAATGGTGCTGGCCAGCGCGCTGGCTTTGAGCATCAGGATCACTTCGTTGCTGTACGCCGGCAGGCCGATGCGAGTGGCACGCGGCAGGATGATGTGCAGCAGCGCCTGGGTACGCGACATGCCCAGCGCCCGCGCGGCTTCAATTTCGCCGGGGGGAACGTTCTGGATCGCGCCGCGGATGATCTCGGCGATATAGGCGGCGGTGTGCAGTGTCATGGTGATGATTGCGCACCAGTAAGGGTCACGCAGATAGACCCAGAGCGCACTCTGGCGCACGACCTCGAACTGCGCCATGCCGTAGTAGACGAGAAACAGTTGGACCAGCAGCGGCGTGCCGCGGAAGAAAAAGATGTAGCCGTAGGGCAGTACGCGAACGGCCAGATGCCTGGATGAGCGGGCAATGCCAAGCGGCACGGCGAGGATCAGGCCGGCAATCACCGAGACGCCAACCAGTTGCAGGGTCAGCCAGGCGCCATCGGCGAAGCTCGGCAGCCACTTGATTAAGGTTTCCCAGGTCATGCTGCGCTCCGCACGAAGCCGCGGCCGGCACGTTTTTCAAGGAAGTGCATGCCGACCATGGCAACGATGGTCAGGCACAGGTAGATGAAGGCCGCTACCAGGAAGAAGGTGAAGGGCTCTTTGCTGGCGGTCACGGCGATCTGTGAGCGGCGCATGATTTCCTCAAGGCCGATCACCGAGACCAGCGCGGTGTCCTTCATCAGGATCATGAACAGGTTGCCCAGGCCTGGCAGTGCCAGGCGCCACATCTGCGGCAGGATCAGCCGTGTGAAAATCCGCCGCTTGCCTAGCCCCAGTGCCAGGCCGGCTTCACGATGGCCCTTGGGGATGGCCAGCAGTGCGCCGCGAAAGACCTCAGTGGCATAGGCGCCAAAGCACAGGCCAAGGGCGATGGTGCCGGCGACGAATGGGCTGAGGGCCAGATTCTCGATGCCGAACAGCTCGCCGATGCCTCGAATCAGGCTGATGGTGCCGAAGTAGATCAGCAGCACCCAGAGCAACTCCGGAACGCCGCGCACGATGGTCGAATAGGTGCCGCCGAGCCAGCGCAGTGCGCTGTAGGGCGAGGTCTTGGCGAGAGCGCCGAGCAGACCGAGCACCAGCCCCAGCGCCAGGGAGGCGAGGGCCAGTTGGATGGTCATCCAGGTGCCGGCGATCAGGGCCGGACCGAATCCGTGAAGGTCAGGAATCATAGGAGCTCAAACACCGAAGCCCGGTCGGCCAGAAGGCTGGCGACCGGGCTTCGGCTCGGTTGGATCAGTAAATGCTGAACGGGAAGTACTTGTCGTTGATCTGCTTGTAGGTGCCGTCAGCAATGATCTCGGCCAGTGCCTTGTTCAACTTCTCGCGTAGCTGGTCGTTGCCCTTGCGCACTGCGATGGCGATTTTGTCGTCATCGAATACCGGCTCGCCCTTGAACTCGAAGTTCTTGCCGGCATCGCTCTTGAGCCATTCCCACTGCACGAAGGTGTCAGCGAGGATGCCATCGACACGGCCGGAGGCCAGGTCCAGGTAAGCGTTCTCCTGGGTGTCGTAGAGCTTGATGTCGACCACGCGGTCCAGGTTGTCTTCCAGCCAGGTACCGGCAATGGTCGCACGCTGGGCGCCAATGACCTTGCCGTCCAGGTAGCCCTTGTCGGTCTTGAAGTCGGTGGACTTGGGCGCCACGAATTGCAGCTTGTTGGTGTAGTAGTGATCGGTGAAGTCGACCGCGTTCTTGCGCTCTTCGGTAACCGACATCGAGGCGGCGAGGAAGTCGAACTTGCCGGCGTTCAGAGCCGGGATGATGCCGTCCCAATCGGAGGTGACCACTTCGCACTCGGTCTGCATCTTGGCGCAAAGGGCGTGAGCGACGTCCAGATCGAAGCCAACGACTTTGCCGCTGGCGTCAATCAGGTTGAAGGGTGGGTAGGCGCCTTCGGTACCAATCCGTAGTTTTTCCGCGGCGAATGCCTGGGTGCCAATGATCAGCGAGGCAGCAGCGGTCAGCAGGATCTTTTTATAGCTCTTCATGCGGTGTTGCTCCATTAGCGATGGCTGGACATGAATTGTTTACAGCGCGCCGATTGAGGATTGTCAAATACCTGCTCGGGCGTCCCCTGTTCCTCGACCAGGCCCTGGTGAAGAAACACGACTTCGCTGGAAACCTGCTTGGCGAAATTCATTTCGTGGGTGACGAGCAGCATAGTCCGGCCTTCCTCGGCGAGCGACCGGATCACTGTAAGCACTTCTTGTACCATCTCGGGGTCCAACGCCGAGGTGGGTTCGTCGAACAGGATCACCTTGGGCTGCATCGCCAACGTACGGGCGATTGCCGCGCGCTGCTGCTGACCACCGGACAATTGATTGGGGTAGACATGACGTTTGTCGGCGATGCCGACCTTGGCCAGCAGAGCCTCAGCAACTTCGGTGGCTTCCGCCTTGCTCTGGCCGAGCACCCGGCGAGGGGCCTCGATGATGTTGTCGAGGATGGTCATATGCGGCCAGAGGTTGAAGTTCTGGAACACGAAACCCAATTCGCTGCGAATCCGGTTGAGCTGCTTGCCGTCGGCAGCGACCAGGTCACCCTGCTTGTCGCGCTTGAGCTTGAGCTGCTCGCCGGCCACCAGAATCTCGCCCTCGTGGGGATTTTCCAGCATGTTGATGCAGCGCAGAAAGGTGGACTTGCCGGAACCTGAAGAGCCGAGGATGGAAATCACATCGCCGTCGCGGGCGGTCAGCGAAATGCCTTTGAGAACTTCCAGATCGCCGTAGCGCTTGTGCAGGTTGCGGATTTCCAGTGCAGGGATGGCCTCGGCCATGAGGGGTCCTCTTACAGACCGGCGAAGGCCGCCATGGTCTAGATATTCTGTTGGTGCGCTCCGCGCGAACTGCTCGCCATCCTGGCGAGGCGCAAACCTAGCATGCGATGCGGCATGCGCCAAGCGCGATGCGGCGTTGAGCTACATGACCGGTTGGTCATATTTCGCCGGCTCGCTGTGGTGCCCCTATCTATATAGATGAAATTGGCATCGCCCGCGTGCAGCTGCCCCAGCGGCTGGACTGACGGCAGAGCGGCGGCGTTCTGCTGCCGTCCTGCCCCCGGCTCTCAGGACGGGTCGGGTTTGGGCTGCTCGGGATCGTCAGTCAGCATTTCATCGTGTTCCGCCATCTTCCACGGCAAGCTGCCAGGCGAGATGTGCAGGAAGTGCAGGTACTTCTCGAACTGGTCGAGTATGTCGCTGATGATGTCCGCCTGGTCGTACCCGTAGACGTCGTAATGCTGGCCGCCGCGGCGCAGGAACACTTCGGCGCGATAGTACTGCTCGTCGGCCTCGGGCCCCTCGGTCAGGGCGAAGGCCGGCATGGCGTAACCGACCGCGCGGATCTCGTAGATGAAATCCACCTGGTCGTCCTTGATGACCTCGAGGTAGAGCCGCGAATGCGCTTCATCGGTGTGCACTTCGGCGGCCCATTCCTGACCGCTGAGTTCGCGCTGCACGCGGCGCATGGCCTTGAGTACGGTGGTGTTCATGAAGCCGTCGACATCTTCCCGGCTGGGGAAGCTGACCATCCCGGCCAGGCGTTTTTTCCACAGTCCGGGACCTGCATTGCTCGCCAGCCGGCTGCCCTGCATGTGGCTTTGCAGACTGGTTTCGTGGTGGCCTTCGATCACCAGCGCCCGCCACATGCCGAGTGCCGCAATCATCATGATGATCGCGAAGGGCAGCGCGCTGGCGATGGTCATGGTCTGTAGCGCGCTGAGGCCGCCGGCAAGCAGCAGGGCGGATGCCACGACACCCTCGATGCTGGCCCAGAACACCCGCTGCCACACGGGGGTATGCAGCGCGCCGCCTGCAGCCAGCGAGTCGATGACCAGCGAGCCGGAGTCCGACGAGGTGACGAAGAAGGTGATGATCAGCACCACCGCCAGGAACGAGGCGATGGACGTCATCGGCAGCAGTTCGAACAGTTTGAACAGCGCAATGGCGTTATCGGCCTGCACATCGGAGATCAGCGAGGTGTAACCCTCGACCATGATCATGTGCAGTGCGGTGTCGCCGAACACCGAGAACCAGAGAAAGGTGAAGATGGTCGGCACGAACATCACGCCGAAGACGAACTGGCGGATGGTCCGGCCGCGGCTGATCTTGGCGATAAACAGCCCGACGAAGGGCGACCAGGCGATGGTCCAGCCGAAGATGAACAGCGTCCAGTTGCCGATCCAGTCGCTGCGGCTGTAGGCCTGCAGGTTGAAGGTGCGCTCGATGATGTTGTTCAGGTAGCTGCCGGTGTTCTGCAGGAAGGTTTCGAGAATAAAAATGGTTGGGCCGACCAGAAACACGAAGAGCATCAGGCCGATCGCCAGGACCATGTTCAGCAGCGATAGGTTCTTCACGCCCTTGTCGAGGCCGGCGACCACCGAGCAGATTGCCAGGCCGGTGATGATGGCGATGGCGATGATCTGCACGTTGATGCTGATCGGTATCGACGGCCAGAGGTAGTTGATGCCCGCATTGATCTGAGTGACGGACAGGCCAAGCGTGGTGGCGATGCCGAACAGCGTGCCGAGGATCGCGAAGATATCCACCACATGGCCAATCGGCCCGTAGATGCGCTCGCCGATGATCGGGTACAGCGCCGAGCGCATCGACAGCGGCAGGCCGTGGCGGAACGAGAAGTAAGCCAGCACCAGGCCGGTCAGGCCGTAGATGGCCCAGATATGGAAGCCCCAGTGGAAGAAGGCGATCTGCATCGCCTGCTTCGCTGCGTCGACGGTTTCCCCGGCGCCGGCCGGCGGCGAGGCGTAGTGCAGCACGGGCTCGGCCACGCCGAAGAAGAGCAGGGCAATGCCGTAACCGGCGGAAAACAACATCGCGAACCAGGCGGGAAAGCTGTACTGCGGCTCGGCGTGGTCCGGCCCCAGCTTGATGTTGCCCCAGGGCGTCATAGCGATGCCGACGATGAACACCAGGAAAAAGGCCACCGAGAGCATGTAAAACCAACCGAAGTTGGTGGTGATCAAGGCCAGCGTTGAGCTAAAGACTTCACCGGCCAATTCTGGATTGCTGATGGTCCCGATCACCAGCAGCAGCGTGACGATCACGGCTGGAATGAATACAGGGAACAGAATGATGGCCTTGGGCAATTTCCTAGCGGCGTCCATGGGCGGTCAGCCTCCGTTTGCGCGGGTGATGAGCGGGATGTACGCGGCGAAACCTCCGGATTGCCCGAACGCTGCCTTCTGGGTAGACGGCTCGAAGCGCGGAATGATTCAGAGAAATATCGGGGCGGGCTGCGATTGGCTGAGGTGAGCCGCCTAAAATGCCGGCTCCAGGCCATGGCTTCGCAGGATGCGGGCGACTGTGCCATCGCCGACCAGCCCCTCCAATGCCTCATTGAAGCGCTGGAACTCACCCACGCTCACGGCTTCACGAGAAAGCCCGATGCCATAGGAAACCGCCTGCAGTTCGCCTGCCTCGTGGATATCCGTCAGCTGCTCATGTTCGATCAGATGCCAGGCGACATCCTGGTTGACCACCGCCACACCCTGCTCGCCGAAGCGCTTGGCCTGCAGCATGCGCATCAGCCGGCGGTTATCGGACTCCAGGATCAGCTGTACATCGGTCACCCTGGTCAGGTGTTGACCGAGCACGAACGAGGTGCCGGATGGCCCATAGACCGCTACCGTTCGACCGGCCAGATCCTGCGGATGGTGAAACACGAAACGGTTGGCGGTGCGGGCGTACACACCGTAGCGCGAAGTCACCAGCATGCGGGTGAGATGGAACGCCTGCTCGCGCTCCGGCGAGCGGATCACTGTGAAGATGCCCTGGGCTTCACCGGCCTCGGCCAGCGCCAATGCGCGACGCCAGGGCAGTAGTTGCACCGGGCAGTCGATCTGCAGCTTCGCGCACACGGCCGCGACAATTTCGACAAAGGGGCCGGCAACGATGTCGTCGTCGGTGCTCGTCTGGGCATAGGTGAATGGAGGGAAGTCTTCGGTCACGAATTGCAGCTGTTCGGCGTGGCTATCGCTGATCGCCAAGGCGAACGCGAGCGACGTCGCGATCCGGAATAAAGGCATGGCTGTCGCTCCAGGCAATTGGCGTCGCTGCCGTCGCGTTTGTCCGTAGCGTGCAGGCTAACGTGTTGTCGCTAGCGGCGCGACCGCGTTGGGCAGTCAATTCGCGGTCGCTGCGTTACGGCGGGGGCCGCGCGACTGTGCGCGGAACTACGAGTCGAGTCGAGCCGTGGCCGTGCCGGCCCGTCAGGGCTTTCTCACACGGCGATGGCGCGCCTGCCAAAGCAGTCTTACCACCGCGCAGTGCGTTGGAAGCAGGCCGCAGGGTCGATGTAACGCGCTACAACCTTAGAAACTGAGCTGATAGCCGAGGGTGAGGGTCCGTCCACGGCCATTGAACACCCGCCCATCGCGGGTGATCTTCGTGCCCGTGTTGGCCGCCTGCGAGTAGTAGGTCAGATAGTCTTCGTTGAACAGATTCTCGATTCCAAGACTGGCCTCACCGACTGGAAGGCGATAGCCCAGAGAGGCGTCGACAAGGGTGTAACCGTCGAACTCCAGCCCAGGCGTATCAAAATCGCGACTGGCGTAGTGGTTGGCCTGCAGCAGGCTGTGCAGCTTGCCGCTCCAGTTTGCCTGCCAGCTAATGCCGTAACGATCCGGCGCGATATTCGCGCCATCGAGGTCCGTGTCGACCTTGCCGTCGCCGTTGGTATCGGACTGGCCGTTGACCTGGGCGTACATCACCTTCAGGCGATGCGCCTTGTTCACCTGCCAGCCGCCGGTGAGCTCGATACCATCGATCTCGGTGCGCTCGCGGCGAACCTGATAGACCCCGCCGACGCTATTCAGACGCGAGCCGAGATCCGCGTTGGATTCGTAATAGCTGAGCTCCGCATCGAATGGCCCGTGATTCAGACGCAAGCCGATTTCGCGGTTCTCGGTTACGACCGGCTGCAGGTCGAGGAAGCTGTCTACGCTGGTATTCGGCTCGCTGATTCCACGCAGCACGCGGCCGACATCCGGCATGCCGAAGCCTTCGGAATAGTTGGCAAACAGCTGTACCCAGTCGGCCATCTGCCATACCACGCCGGCGTTGTAGAGCGTTTCCTCGAATGTCGGGTTACCGCCTTCGACGTTTACGCCACCCAGCCCGGGATTGGTGGACGCGATGGTCTTGAAGCTGTCCACGTCCAGGTCGGCGAACTCGTGCCGCACGCCGGCATGCAACGTAAGTTGATCGAGCACACGGATCTCTGCCTGGAGGAATGGGGCGTAGTTGCGAAATACCGTTTCCGGCACCCATTCCCTGTCGGTGAGGATCAGTTGCTGGCTGGTGGTGTCCTGCAGCACGTCGAGGCCGCCGGTGAGCATCAGGCGGTTGTCGAGCATGCCGTCGCGGCTGATCGTCAGCTTGCCGCCGATCTTGTCCGACTCATTTTGCGACTGATCGAAGAGCGTCCCCGCTGGCGCGATGCTGGGGTCTTGGAAGCTGTCGTTGGTACCGCCGCCGAAGCGGCCGCGGAATCGCTGCGTATACAGTTGCAGCCCCAGCTCATTGCCGTACAGGTCGGCGTGTTTGTACGACAGGCTGGTGGCCAGCACCTCGTTCTGCGGTGCCTTGCCCTGCGGACTGCCTTTGCGCGACGTAGCGGGTATCTCGGCGTCGGCATCGCCGGGGACGTTGACGTATTCATGCTCGCCCTCCACCTGGTAGCGATTGACCATCAGGCCGATGTTCTGATTGTCGTCTAGCCAGTACCCGAGCTTGAGCAGCAGGTCGGTGCTGGTCGAGTCCATTACGTCGCCCTGGGTGTCATCCACGCCGATCAGGTCGCCGTTGGCGTCGTAAAACATGCCTTGGCTCTGCCAGCTTGCGGCGGCAAGGTAATCGAAATCGCCTTGAGTGCCCTCGACACGATAATCCAGCTTGTAGCCCAGCCCTTCGGATTCATATCTGCCCGGTGCGGTGAAACTGACCCCCGTGTGCTGGCGCAACGCTCCACTGGCTGGGCGGCGGGTGACATAGTTGATGATCCCGCCGGTCGCACCCAGGCCGTGTTCGGCGCTGGCGCCATGAATCACCTCGATACGTTCGACCATCGACAGGTCGATGACATAGCCGTCGCGCTGACTGTCGCGTAGCGGCGTCGACTGCGGTACGCCATCGATCAAGATCAACGCTGAGCGACCCCGAAAGGTTTCACCTGCGCTGCTCATCTTCTGCCGGCTCGGCGAATAGGAAGGAATCAGATTGCTCAGGATCGCGCCATGGTCCGCGGTGATCGCCAGCTGCTGTTCGATTTGCTCGCGGTCGATCACGGTGATCTTCTGCGGAGTCTTGCCTGCTTCGCTTCTGGCCCGCGTTGCACTGATGGTGACCGTTTCAAGCTCCGTCGCCTCATCTGCCGCGACGGCCAGCGAAGACCCGAGTGAAAGAGATGCAAGCGAGATGGACAGGCACAGACTGGTTCTGCAAAGCACGTGGAACTCCCTGAGTTGGATTTATAAAGGGAGCGTGAATGTAAGCTAAATGCGAATCTATTTCATTACTATCTGATAGTCAGCGATAAACACTGCTGGTGCCAGGGCACTGTTTGCGGCCGATCTGGAATTGTCAGGTCCGAGCAGGCTCGTGGCAGGTGCCACCAACTAGCGGCTACTGCGCATGTTCTTGCGCCATTCCCATGGAGGCTGCTGCTCGGACTTGTGTAACGACCACAGGCCGCGCTTGAACTCGCGCGCGACGGCTTCCAGGTCAAGCAGCGTGCGGTCTTTCAAATGGCCGCGGTACGCCCAGGCTGCGCCCGTTCTGACCATCTCCGAGTTCACGTCGACATTGGCGACCTTGACCCGCGCCAGGGTCCTGCCAAGCTCATCGCGGCCCTGGACCGTTAGCTCGACGTTCTTGCCGAAGACGTAGCTGGAGAGTGTCTGTCGAGCTTGACTGCCGTAAGGCTGCCTCAGCTCCGGCGTGTCGATCTCGGCCAGCCTGATCCGGATCCGGTCGCCTTCGACGGTCCGGCAGCTGAACGAGTTGCCATCAGCGATGCCGATCACCCGGCACTCGAACGATTCGGCAGAGGCAGGCAGGGCAGTGACGAGCAGGACGGCAAGTAGGTAGCGGAGCATGACGGCATTCGTGCAATTCGGGGCGGGCGAGGGTAACAGGCTGGTCGCGAACCGAATCTGAGCCAGGTCTCAGATGGTCTGGCTTGCGTTGGCGAACTGGCGGCTGGTCGTGGACGCTGGATGGATTACACCGAGCCGCAGGGCGGCTTAGCTGTCGTTCTGCGCCTCGGACTGGAGAGTGGGGCTGAGCGTGCACCATGGCTCGCGGGGGAAGGGCTTATCAGCCAGCTATACGTTGAGCCGCCACAGGGGGAGTAGCTAGCAGACGCTGCCGATGCCGATTTAAATGTTTCTTCGACGCCTGGTGCCGACGGCAGCCGCTCGCGCCCGCCATGCAGTTGCAAACGCGGTGTTGTGAGTCGCTCAGTACGCGGCTTCGAGTTTATGGCGGCGCAGAATTGCCGGCACCGTGCCATCCCCTATAGCCGCGTCCAGCGCCTGTTCGAAGGCTTCGAACTGTGCCGCGCTCACTGTTTTGCGGGAGAGGCCGATGCCGTAGCTGATCGGGCCCAATTCCCCAGCCTCGCGTATGCCCTTGAGACGTTCGTCCTCGATCAGGTGCCAGGCGACATCCTGATTGAGCACCGCCACGCCTTCCACCCCAAAGCGGCCGGATTGCAACATGCGCAAGAGTCGGCGGTTGTCGGCGGTGAGGTGAAAACGCACGTCAGGCACCGACTTGAGGCGTTCGGACAGTACGTAGGAGGTTCCGGATGGCCCATAGACGCCAACCCGCCGGCCCGTCATATCGTTGGGATGGTTGAAGACAAAGCTGCTGTCAGTCTGGGCGAACACGCTGTAGCGGGAAGTGACCAGCATTCGGCTGATGTGGAATACCTGCTCGCGCTGCGGTGAGCGGGTCAGCGTGAAGATGCCATCGACCTGGCCCTGCTCCGCTAGGCGAAATGCTCGCCGCCAGGGATACAAGGTGATCGTGCATTGGTGCTGCAAGCGCGCGCAGATCGCATGCACCACCTCGACAAACGGGCCGGCCGCGGCAACGCCTGCAGTTTCGCTAACTGGGGTGTCAGCCGGATAGGTGAACGGGGGGAAGTCTTCGGTTACGAAACGCCACTGTGCCGCACCGGCCGGGGTGGTGGCCGACAACAGCCATATCAGCAGAATCGAGAAAATCCCATGCACCGTTCGGCTCCTTGCGCTGCGCGGCGTTCCTTTGCAGTTCGATGCCGCTGGGGCATCGTGCTCAAGCCCGCCCCGTAAGCATCAGCCTAGCGCAAAACCAAGTCAGAGCGTCGAGGTGATTGAGGTGCAATCCGCTGCGAGCGGTGTGGGTGCTGGAGTTGCGGCTCTCGCACGCGGCGTGGCGCGGGTATCGATCCTAATCCGATCTAGGCAGCGAGGAGCTGAAGATGACGCGAGATTGCAGGCCTGGCTGCCGCGCACTTGCGCATGCGTGAGCACACGAGCTTGAGCTGTTCCGCACAGGTCCCGCTGGATCATAGCGGGCCGCTGGCACAAATCGCAGGCAATAAAAAACCCCAAGGAGGTTAATTTCGCTTGGGGTTTCTCGGTATTAGTGGTGCCCAGGGACGGAATCGAACCGCCGACACGGGGATTTTCAATCCCCTGCTCTACCGACTGAGCTACCTGGGCAACGGGGCGCTATTAGACGGATTTGGCTTTTGCCTGTCAAGCGTGGTCCGGAAAAATATTTAATCCGGACGGGCGCTTAGCGCAATCCAGGGTCATTCGCTCGGCGGAACGTAGCCTTCGGCCTTGGCGTAATCCTCGCCGGAGAAGAACTTGTCCATCTCGCCCTGGAGGAACTTGCGGTCTTCGGCGTTCATCATGTTCAGCCGGCGCTCGTTGATCAGCATCGTCTGGTGCTTCTGCCAATCATCCCAGGCCTGCTTGGAGATGTTGTTGTAGATGTCCTCGCCTTTCGGGCCTGGAAACGGCGGGCGCTCGAGGCCGGGGAGTTCTTCGTTGTACTTGCGGCAGTTCACGGTGCGGGTCATGGATTTTCTCCTGCATGCAATTCAGCGGCGGCGCGCTTGAGCAGTGTCTTTACCGGCGCGGCAAGGCCGAGGCGCGGCGGGGTGGCGAGGTTATACCAGAGCCAGTCGGCCTCGGCCACGGCGTCGGGCGCGGACTTGACCCTGATCAGCCAGGGCTCGATGGCCAGCTGGAAGTGGCTGAAGGTGTGGGTCAGCCCTGGCAGCTCACGGCGTTCCTCCAGCTGCAGGGCGTGACGCTCGGCCAGCGGATCGAGCGCGGCGAGGTCGTCCAGTTCAGGCAGGCTCCATAGCCCGCCCCACAGGCCGGTAGACGGGCGCCGGTAAAGCAGGATGGCGCCGTCGCGATTGGCCAGCAGTGGCATTAGCGTGCGCTTCTGCGGCAGCGCCTTGCGCGGCTTGGGCACTGGGAACTCGGTTTCGCGCCCCAGCAGGTGGGCACGGCAGCCAACCTTGAGCGGGCAGAGCAGGCAGCTTGGCCGGCTGCGGGTGCACAGCGTCGCGCCGAGATCCATCATCGCCTGGGTGTAATGATTGACGCGCTGCTGCGGGGTGAAGCGCTCGGCTACCTCCCACAGCTGGCGAGCGACTTTCGGCTCGCCGGGATAGCCATCCTGGGCGACGTAGCGGGCCAGCACGCGCTTGACGTTGCCGTCGAGGATCGGCGCGCGCAGGCCCAGACTGATGCTGGCGATGGCGCCCGCTGTGGAGCGACCTATGCCAGGAAATTCGGCAAGCTGGTCGACATTCGCCGGGAATATGCCGCGGTGCTCGGCAACGATGAGCTTCGCGGTCTTGTGCAGATTGCGTGCGCGACTGTAGTAGCCGAGGCCGGTCCACAGGTGCAGCACTTCATCTTCCTCGGCGATGGCGAGCGCCTCGACGCTGGGCAGCGCCTCCATGAAGCGGTCGAAGTAACCGAGCACGGTGCTGACCTGAGTCTGCTGCAGCATGATCTCCGACACCCAGACCCGGTACGGCGTGATGTTCTGCTGCCAGGGCAGATCCTTGCGGCCGTGACGGTCGAACCAGTCGAGGACCGCCGCGCCGAATTGCTCCGGACTCATCGCTTGAACAGGCCCTTGAGCGCGTCCTTGAGTTCCGGGCTGACCTTGTCGCCGAGCTTCTCTTCGATCTTCTCGTTGAGCTTCTCGCCCGCTAGCCGTGCGGCGACCTTGCCCAGGGCGTCGTTGTCGAAGCGGCAGGCCTTGGCGCCCAACTCCAGCGGGCCACGGCAGCGCAGCGGCCATTCAATACCGACGTAGCGCTCGTTGACCTGACAGGCCGGGTCCGGCATGGCGCCCTTGTCGCCTTCGATGACGATGCCGACGCGATAGTCCATGCCCAGCACGCGCAGATCGACGTCGCCGTTGCCGTTGACCGTAAGCCCGGGAATGCTGACCTTGAGGTCGGGGTTGCTGGCGACGCCGTTGCGCAGGGTCAGGTTGCCCTTGAGTTCGCGGAACGGCGTGTCCTTGCTGCGTGGGTCGCTGGTGAGCGGTTTGCGATTGAGGGTGGCGATGGCCCGGCACAGCTGCTGCTCGAGGTTGGCATCGACCAGCATGCCGTTATCGATGACGAAGCCGACCTTGCCGTTGAGGTTGTCGATCCAGGCCTTTTCACTGTTGCCCTGGGTACGCAGGTCGGCATCCAGGTTCAACAGGCCCTTGACCACCACTTCCTCGCCCTGGCTTTCCAGCAGGCGTTCGACCGGCACGCCATTGAAGCGGTGCTGCACCGTCAACAGCGGTTGGGGCGGGCGCACGTCGAGGCTGGCGGAGCCATCCAGGCGACCGCCGTACAACCCGGCGCGCATTTCCTGCAGGGTCAGCAGGCCGTTGCGGGTGCGTGCCTTGAGGTTGAAGCCGTCCAGCGGGATTTTCATAGCGGTCAGGCTGCCAACGGCCAGGTTGACCTCGGTGTCGAGCTTGCGCAGCTGGGCCAGCGGCAGCAATGCTGCATCGCTCCAGGCTTGCTGGGTCGGTGCATTGGGCAGGGGCGTGGTGCCGCTGCCGATTGCACTGGCCTGGGTGCTCTTGACCTCGCTCTTGCGCGCCGCCTCGGCCGCCTGCTCCTTGCTCGGCGGCGGCAGGTAGCGGTCGAGGTTGAGGCGATCGCCCTTGAGGTCGACGCGCAACGCCTGGCGGGCGAAGTCGCTGATGGCGAGGCGGCCGGTGAAGGTGCTGTCGTCGAGCTTCAGGGTCAGCTCCTCAAACGCCAGGCTGTTGGCCGTGCCGCTCAGGCGGCTGACCAGCTCGGCCTTGCTCAGCGTTGCGCCATCGGCCATTGCCGGCAGTTTCTGGCCGGTGCCCTGGAGGAATTCGCGCAGGTTGAACTGCGCCACGGTCAGTGCGCCGCTGATCTTCGCTTCCTTGTCCAGATCGCGCGCCTTCAGTTCGCCCAGGCCGCGCAGCTGGTTGGCGGTGAATTTGAGGCTGTTCCATTCGGCAATCTGTGCGGCGAGGTCGACCAGCAGCTGGCCCTGGGCGCTGAAGGTCAGCGTCTGGCCTTGCAGCGGTTCGCCGGAAGCCTCGCCGGACAGGCGCATGTCTTCGAACTGGTAGCGCTTGAGCTGGTTGTCGAAGCGCAGCGCGCCCTGCAGTTCGGTACGCGCACGCATGACCGGCTGATTGCTGCCGAAGAACGCATTGAGCTTGAGCGGAATCGAGCTGCCTTCGCGGATAGCGCCCGTCGTCAGTTCGATGCTCTCGGCGCTGTACTGCTGGCCGGTCTTGGCGTCGTGGTAGGTGACCCGCGCGTCGCTGACGGTGAGGCTATCGATATCCAGCGTCAGCGGCTTGTTGCGCGAAGCTGGCGCTTCATCGGCCTGTTCGGGGCTTGGCTCATTGGCCTTCGGGGTTTGCGCGGATTGCTCTGGCTGTTTGGCTGGCTGACCGACGCCCTCCCAATTGCCGCGACCCTTTTCATCACGGTTCAGCGTCAGGTTGAGGCCGTTCACCTTGATGTCGCTCATCTGCACTTCGCGGCTCAGCAGCGGCATTACCCGCACGGACAGGCCGAGCATGCGCAGGTCGGCGAAAGGCTGCTCGGGCGTCTGTGCACTGGCTAGGGTGGTTTCGTGCAGCTCCAGACCGAGCCAGGGGAACAGGCTCCAGCCGATGTCGCCTTTGATGTCCAGTTCGAGGCCGGCCTTGCTGCGTGCCAGCTCGCGAATTTCGTCCTTGTAGTCGTTGGGATCGAACAGGTGGGTCAGGGCGAAGCCTGCCGCCACCAGGATCAGCAACAGCCCGAGAAAGACCAGACCCAGGATTTTGCCGAGCGATTTCATGGACGAGTCCTTGTAGATGAGCGATCTGAAAAGTGCCGAGTATAGCCCCGTGCCTGCGCTTGTCGGGAACGCGGTCGGCGTTGGAGTGGCATCGAGGGTGCGGGTTCCGCAGGTGCCCGCGGTACAGGCCGGAGCGTCCTGCTGCGGGTTCGGGTGACTGCAGGGAGCAGGGTGGGCTTTAGCCCACCATCGAAACCTAGAGCGGATCGAGCGGCAGATGGGTGCGCGCGGCCAGGGCGCTGGCTTCCAGATGACCGGCGGGGGCTGCGAGGCGCAGCGGCTTGCCGGCTTCGCTGGCCTGGCGCTGGGTTTCTTCCAGTAGCCGGCGGCCGACGCCGCGCTTGCGGGTGAGTTTGCGTACGCACAGGTGCGAAAGGCGCCAGGCATCGTCGCCGCGCTGCAACAGGGCAGCGCCAAGCAGGCGGTCGTTGAAGCGGCCGGCGATCAGGCTGCCATCGGCCAGCGCCGCCTCGATCAGCGCTTCGGCACTGGCATAGGGCGTCAGCAGCCACCCGGGCGCATCGGCATAGATTTTCGCCAGGTCGCTGAGGTCCTGCGAGCTGGGCTGAGTGACAGATTCGACGTAGACGGGCATGGCGACCTTGCGACGGCTGAGCAGAAGTGCCGGCAAGGATACGCCGAACCGCCGTCAGCGCACGAGACGGCGGCGGTTGGCGCGTCCCGTCAGTGCAGGCGATGCCGCTCGTGGAGGAAGCTCAGCACCGCACGGCGATAGTGGTTGTACTCCGGGTCGTCGGCCAGGGCGATGCGGTCGCGCGGGCGCGGCAGCTTCACCTCGAGGATTTCGCCGATGGTTGCCGAGGGGCCGTTGGTCATCATCACGATGCGATCGGAGAGCAGCACGGCTTCATCGACGTCATGGGTGATCATCATCATGGTGTTGCCCAGGTCTTTCTGGATCTTCATCACCTCGTCCTGCAGGTGCGCACGGGTGAGTGCATCCAGCGCGCCGAAGGGCTCGTCGAGCAGCAGCACCTTGGGCTTCATCGCCAGCGCGCGGGCGATGCCGACGCGCTGCTTCATGCCGCCGGAAATTTCCTGCGGATACTTGTTCAGTGCGTGGCTCATGTTCACCAGCGCCAGGTTGTGCTCGATCCACTCGCGCCGTTCGCGCTTGTTCATGCTGCGCTTGAACAGCTTGTTCACCGCCACCTCGACGTTCTCGTAGACGGTCAGCCAGGGCAGCAGCGAGTGGTTCTGGAACACCATGCTGCGATCCGGGCCCGGCCCGCGGACTTCCTTGCCGTCGAGGATCACGCCGCCGAGGCTGGGGTCGAGCAGGCCGGCGACGATGTTCAGCACGGTCGACTTGCCGCAACCGGAGTGACCGATGATGGAGATGAACTCGCCCTTGGCGATGTTCAGGTTGATGTCCTTGAGCACCTGCGAGGCGAGGTTGCCGCGCACGAAACTCTTGTCCAGATGTTCGATGGAGAGATAGCTCATGGCGTTGCTCCTCAGTTGGCCGGAATGCCGCGGGTGATGCGCTGACCGACGAAGGCCACCAGGCGATCAAGCACGAAGCCGATCACGCCGATGTAGACGAGCGCGAGGATGATGTCGCTGATGCGCGAGGCGTTCCACGCATCCCAGATGAAGAAGCCGATGCCGACGCCGCCGATGAGCATTTCCGCGGCGATGATCGCCAGCCACGACAGACCGACGCCGATGCGTAGGCCGGTGAAGATGTACGGCGCGGCGGCCGGCAGCATGATGATCTTGAAGTACTCGAAACCGTTGAGCTGCAGCACCTGGGCGACGTTGCGGTAGTCCTGCGGAATGTTGCGGATGCCCACCGCGGTATTGATGATGATCGGCCAGATCGCGGTGATGAAGATGACGAACAGCGCTGAGGGGTGGCTGTCCTGGAAGCCCGCCAGCGAGAGCGGCAGCCAGGCCAGCGGCGGCACCGTGCGCAGGACCTGGAAAATCGGATCGAGGCCGCGCATGGCCCAGTCGGACTGGCCGATCAGCACGCCGAGGCCGACGCCGGCGACCACCGCCAGCAGGTAACCGACCGCAACCCGCTGCAGGCTGGCCAGCAGCTGCCAGGCCAGGCCCACGTCGTTGCCACCATTGTCGTAGAACGGATCGATGATCAGCTCCCAGGTTTCGGCGACCACCTGCGAGGGCGGCGGCAGCGCGGCGTCCGCGCCGGAGCAGAGCATTTCCCAGATAATGCCGAGTACCAGCAGGATCACCAGGGGTGGCACCAGCTGCTGCACCGCATAGCGGCCGCTACGCCGAGCCAGCGTGGCGAGCTGCGAAGGGCGGACGATGGATACCGGCTCGGCGCTGGCGGGCTGCAGTTTGACGTTGGCATTCATGGGCTTTTCCTCGCGGGTTGCGGTTATCAGGCCATGGCCTTGATGGTCAGGCTGTCCAGATAGGCTTGCGGGTTCTCGGGATCGAACAGCTTGCCGTCGAAAAATTTCTCGATCCCGCGGGAAGTGGAGGCAGGGATCAGCTCAGCGGGCAGGTTCAGCTCGCCAGCGGCGGCGCGCCAGATGTCCTCGCGGTTGACCTTGGCGATCAGCGCCTGGCTGTCGAAGTCGGTGGGCAGGTAGCCCCAGCGCTTGTTCTCGGTAAGAAACCAGAGGTCATGGCTCTGGAACGGGTAGGAGGCGTGGTCGTCCCAGTAGCGCATCTGCTCGGGATGGTTCTCGATGACCTTGCCGGTGCCGTAGGCGAAGTTGCCCTTCATGCGGTCGACGATGTCCTTGTAGGGCGCGCCGATCCACTTGCGCTGCGAGCAGATCTTCGCCACTTCCTCTTTGTTCTCCGGCTTCTCGCAGAACTGCTGGGCTTCCATGATCGCCATGGTCAGCGCCTTGGCCGCGTTGGGGTTGGCCGCCACGTAGTCGCTGCGCAGGGCGAAGGCCTTTTCCGGGTGGTTGTGCCACAGCTCGCCGGTGGTGTTGGCGGTGTAGCCGATCTTCTGGTTGATCAGCTGGGCGTTCCACGGCTCGCAGACGCAGAAGGTATCCATGCTGCCGACCTTCATGTTGGCAACCATCTGCGCCGGCGGCACGACGATGGTGTTGATATCGGCATTCGGGTCGATGCCACCTGCCGCCAGCCAGTAGCGCATCCACAGGTCATGGGTGCCGCCGGGGAAGGTCATCGCTGCGCTGACTTTCTTGCCGCTGGCCTTCTTCGCTTCCAGCGCGGCCTTGAATGGGGTGCTGTCGAGGCCGATCTTCAAATCGCGATATTCCTCGCCTACCGAAATGCACTGACCGGACAGGTTCAGCCGCGCCAGGATCGACATGGCCACCGGCTGGTTGTTCGGCGTGACGGTGCCGGCGCTGATCAGGTAGGGCATCGGCGTGAGGATGTGCGCGCCGTCGATGCCGTTCTTCGCCGAGCCGAGCACCAGGTTGTCTCGGGTGGTGCCCCAGGACGATTGCTTGAGCACCTCGACTTCGGTCATCCCGTACTTGGCGAAGAAGCCCTTCTCGGCGGCGACGAACAGCGGCGCGGCGTCGGTCAGGGCGATAAAGCCGAGCTTGGCCTTGCTGGTTTCCACGTCTCCGCCCGCCGCCCAGGCGGCCGAACGCGTGCCCAGAGACATGCCGCCGAACAGGGCGACGCCGCTGGCGGCGATGATCGAGTGCTTGAGAAAGCTGCGGCGCGAGGCCAGCGTGACGCTGCTGGGCTGATCGTTGTTCGGCTTGTCGGTCATGGTCCGGTTTCCTTTGGGCGAAAAAAAACGGCGCCACACCAACCGGCTTGAGCCGGAGAGCGTGGACACCGTTGTCCTGATGATCAGTTGTGAAAGCCGGCATGAACCAGCCTTGCAGGAGTCATTGCGAAAGCTGTGCCAGAAGTGCTCGCGCGGCGGGTGGCATGCCGTTTCGCGACCTCGAATTGGCTGATGGTCACCGGCAAATCAAGCACTTGCATCGGTCATACGCCTAGCTCTGGTGCAACATTGCGACCGATATCGTTGATATTGACCGCGATTGGCGCGCTGCCAATCGTAGAGGCGGATGCACATTCGAGGGGCAGGCCGGCTGGCAGAGGGTGATGCGTGCCTGTTTTCAGTGCCTGGAGCGCTGGCCCAGGGTGCGGGCCGGGGCGCGCTCGGCGGGCTGTGCCAGTGCCAGCAGGCGCTGGGCGACCTCCTCCAGGCGCAGGCCCTGATTCATTGCTGCCTGGCGCAGCCAGCTATAGGCCTCGGCCTCGGAGAAGCCCTGCTGGCGCATCAGTTGCTGCTTGGCGCGCTCCACCTGCTTGCGCTCGTCCAACGCCTGCCGCGCCTCGCGCAGCTCTTCATTGAGGCCCTGCAGGCGCACGCTCTGCGTCAGCAGCAGCTCCAGCGTGGAGCGCGCCACCATCGCGGTCATGCCGTCCGGCGGTGGCGTGTCGAGATCACTGGCTTGCACGCTGAACAGCTTGGCCTGCTCGGCTGCGGCGTGCATGTCGGCGATGCCGTCGAGCAGCTTGCGATGGCTCTGCAGGTCCTTGCGGATACGCTCGATGCTGTAGCGGCATTGCAGCAGCAGATCCTGCTCGAGGCGCATCTCGACCTGCTTCATCGCGTCGATGCGGTGCGTGTGCAGCTCGAACCAGAGCTCGCAAAGCTGCGCTTCGACCGCCGCGCCCGGGCTGGTTCGGCGCGCGATGTCGCGCAGCCGGCATGCCTGGACGTTGATCTCGCTGGCGCACAGCGACTGCCACAGCCCCTGTGCGGAGTCACTGGCGAAACGATTGAACGTGGCGAAGCAACGCTCCTGGCCTTCGAGCAGGTGTTCCAGGCGCTCCAGCATGTCGGCGCGGAAATAACCGCTGGCGAAGCCAACCACACCGAGCGCGCGCTCCTGACCGGCCAGTTCCTTGCCCTGCATGAAATTGAACAGCGCCACCAGGCACCGGGTGATATCCGGATCGGCAGCGGTGTCGGCCGCCTCGAACACCACCGCCAGCAAGCCACCGATCAGCCGCACCAGCGTCGCCGTGGCGTCCTGCATGCTGATGGCGTGCTCGCGGATGCGCCGCCGCAGCGCGGGCAGCTCGTCGAGGCTGTGTAGTGCGTAGGCGATGCGGGTGAACAGGCGGGTCTTGTCCGCGCTGCTGACGGCATCCAGGTCGATGCGGTCCAGATCCAGCCGCACGTCGCGCTCCAGCGCCTCGGCCTCAAGACTGAGCACGTCCAGCTGCTGGCGCTGATGGGCGGCGTTGCCGCTGAGGTAGATGTTCGAGTAGCCGCGCTCCTTCTGCAGTGCGTGCACCAGCTGGCTGATGCCGGTGACCAGTTCGCAGGTGCGCGCCAGGTCTTCCAGGCCGAGCAGTTCGCTGCGCCGGGACGCCAGCATGAAGCGCAGGGTCGCAGGCATTTTCCGTCCGTGCATGGGCGGCACCTCCGCGGGTAGACGCGCTGGTTCCTGCAAGATGCAGTCCAGCGTGCCCTGCGCGTATCCGCGCTGCGGCGTTTGCGCCTATAATGTGCCCCTTTTCGCCCACGATCAGCGGAGCTGTTGATGTCCGAACGTACGGCTTACGTAGAGCGCAATACCCTGGAAACCCAGGTCAAGGTCACCATCAATCTGGATGGCACCGGCAAGGCGCGCTTCGCCATCGGCGTGCCCTTCCTGGAGCACATGCTCGACCAGATCGCCCGTCACGGGCTGATCGACCTGGATATCGAATGCAACGGTGACCTGCACATCGACGATCACCACACCGTGGAGGACGTCGGCATCACCCTCGGCCAGGCCTTTACCAAGGCCATCGGCGACAAGAAGGGCATGACCCGCTACGGGCATTCCTACGTGCCGCTGGACGAGGCGCTGTCGCGCGTAGTGATCGACTTTTCCGGTCGTCCGGGCCTGCAGATGCACGTGCCCTTCACTCGCGCCATGGTCGGTGGCTTCGACGTCGACCTGTTCCAGGAATTCTTCCAGGGCTTCGTCAACCACGCGCTGGTGAGCCTGCATATCGACAACCTGCGTGGGCAGAACACCCACCACCAGATCGAGACCGTGTTCAAGGCCTTCGGCCGCGCGCTGCGCATGGCCGTCGAGCTGGATCCGCGCATGGCCGGACAGATGCCGTCCACCAAAGGGTGCCTGTAATGCAGACCGTTGCCGTCATCGACTACGGCATGGGCAATCTGCATTCGGTGGCCAAGGCGCTGGAGCACGTCGGTGCTGGTCGTGTGCTGATTACCAGCGATGCGCAGGTCATCCGTGAAGCCGACCGCGTGGTGTTTCCCGGCGTCGGCGCGATTCGCGACTGCATGGCGGAGATTCGCCGGTTGGGCTTCGACGAGCTGGTCCGCGAAGTCAGCCAGGACCGCCCGTTCCTCGGCATCTGCGTCGGCATGCAGGCGCTGATGGAGCACAGCGAGGAGAACGACGGCGTCGACTGCATCGGCCTGTTCCCCGGCCAGGTACGCTTCTTCGGCAAGGACCTGCACGAGGACGGCGAGCACCTGAAGGTGCCGCACATGGGCTGGAACGAGGTCAAGCAGGTGGTCGACCATCCGCTCTGGCACGCGATTCCGGACAATGGCCGCTTCTATTTCGTGCACAGCTACTACATCGAGGCCGGCAACCCGCGGCAGGTGGTCGGTCGCGGCCACTACGGCAACGATTTCGCCGCCGCGCTGGCCGATGGCTCGCGCTTCGCCGTGCAGTTCCACCCGGAGAAGAGCCACACCCACGGCCTGCAGTTGCTGCAGAACTTCGCCGCCTGGGATGGCCGCTGGTAAATGAGCCGGGCCAAGCTCAAACCGCCGGTCCTGACGCTGGATGCCGCTCAGGAGCAGGCTGCGCAGCAGGTCATCAAGCGTTTTCTGGAGGATCGCTTCGAACTTGAGCTCGGCTCGTTCGAGGCGCAGGAAGTGCTTGATCTGTTCGCCCGTGAAATCGCGCCGCTGTATTACAACAAGGCGATCTTCGACGTGCAGACGCACCTGAAGGAAAGGTTCGAAAGCATCGAAAGCGACTTGTGGGCACTCGAGAAGAGCTGACCCTTAACCGACATTTGATTTGAACAGGTTCGAGCCATGCTGATTATTCCCGCTATCGATCTGAAAGACGGCGCCTGCGTGCGTCTGCGCCAGGGCCTGATGGACGATGCCACGGTGTTTTCCGATGACCCGGTGGCCATGGCTGCCAAGTGGGTCGAGGCCGGTTGCCGTCGGCTGCACCTGGTCGACCTCAACGGCGCCTTCGAAGGCCAGCCGGTCAATGGCGAGGTGGTCACCGCCATCGCCAAGCGTTATCCGAACCTGCCGATCCAGATCGGCGGTGGCATCCGTTCACTGGAAACCATCGAGCACTACGTGCGCGCTGGCGTCAGCTACGTGATCATCGGCACCAAGGCGGTCAAGCAGCCGGAGTTCGTTGGTGAGGCCTGCCGCGCCTTTCCGGGCAAGGTCATCGTCGGTCTGGATGCCAAGGATGGCTTCGTCGCCACCGACGGCTGGGCCGAAGTCTCCACGGTGCAGGCGGTCGATCTGGCGCGCCGTTTCGAGGCCGATGGCGTCTCGGCGATCGTCTACACCGACATCGCCAAGGACGGCATGATGCAGGGCTGCAACGTCGAAGCCACCGTGGCCCTGGCCAACGCCAGCCGCATCCCGGTGATCGCTTCTGGTGGCATCCACAACATCGGCGATATCCAGAAGTTGCTCGACACCAACACCCGCGGGATCGTCGGTGCCATCACTGGCCGCGCGATCTACGAAGGCACGCTGGATGTGGCCGAAGCGCAGGCGCTTTGCGACCTGAAGTACAAGGACGAGTGATTCGCTGATCTGCGGTGGATCGGTGAAGCGCGATCCACCCTACACGCTACCTGCAGCTTGAAGCCTGCGGCTTGAAGAAGCTGCTTTCGGAGAAAGCCATGGCCCTGGCCAAACGCATCATTCCCTGCCTCGACGTGGACAACGGCCGCGTGGTCAAGGGCGTTCAGTTCGAGAACATCCGCGACGCCGGTGACCCGGTGGAAATCGCCCGCCGCTACGACGAGCAGGGCGCCGACGAGATTACCTTTCTCGATATCACCGCCAGCGTCGACAACCGCGATACCACGCTGCATACCGTCGAGCGCATGGCCAGCCAGGTGTTCATCCCGCTGACCGTGGGCGGTGGCGTGCGCAGCGTGCAAGACATCCGCAACCTGCTCAACGCCGGCGCCGACAAGGTCTCGATCAACACCGCCGCGGTGTTCAACCCCGAGTTCGTTGGCGAGGCTGCTGATCGCTTCGGCTCACAGTGCATCGTCGTCGCCATCGATGCGAAAAAGGTCTCTGCGCCGGGTGAGCCTGGCCGCTGGGAAATCTTCACCCATGGCGGGCGCAAACCCACCGGACTGGATGCGGTGGCCTGGGCGAAGAAGATGGAAGACCTGGGCGCTGGAGAGATCCTGCTGACCAGCATGGATCAGGATGGCGTGAAGAGCGGCTACGACCTGGGCGTCACCCGGGCCATCAGCGAAGCGTTGTGCATTCCGGTGATCGCCTCCGGTGGCGTCGGCAATCTGCAGCACCTGGCCGACGGCATCCTCGAAGGCAAGGCCGACGCGGTACTCGCGGCCAGCATTTTCCACTTCGGCGAGTACACCATCCCGGAAGCCAAGGCCTATCTGGCTGCCCGCGGCATCGTGATGCGTTGATTACGGCGCCCGTTTGAACAAGGCTTAAGCTCGATACAAGGACACGTCCGCGGCTGTTGCGGACAGGCACTCAGGAGATTTCTCGCATGCTCAAGACAATCGCTTCCATGGCCGCTGCGGCGCTGCTGTTCGGCGCCACGCTGGGCCACGCGCAGACACCGGTGAAAATCGACCTGCTGACGGAGAACTTCCCGCCTTACAACATGGCGGCTGACGGCAAGAACTTCGCCCGCGATGAAAACATCAGCGGTATCGCCGTGGACATCGTGCGCGAGATGTTCAAGCGCGCCGGCGTCGACTACAGCCTGACGTTGCGCTTCCCCTGGGAGCGCATCTACGGCATGGCGCTGGAGAAGCCGAACTACGGCGTGTTCGTCACGGCGCGTCTGCCTGAGCGTGAAGAGCTGTTCAAATGGGTCGGCCCGATCGGCCCGGACGATTGGGTATTGCTGGCTCGCGGCGACAGCCCGATCAACCTGACCAGCCTGGAACAGGCCAGCCAGTACAGCGTGGGTGCCTACAAGGGCGACGCCATCGCTGAGCATCTGGACGGTCAAGGCCTGAAGCCGGTGCTTGCCCTGCGCGATCAGGAGAACGTGAAGAAGCTGATCGACGGCAAGATCGACCTCTGGGCCACCGGTGACCCCGCAGGCCGTTACCTGGCGCGTCTGGAGGGCGTAACGGGGCTCAAGCGTGTGCTGCGCTTCGACAATGCGGAGCTGTACCTGGCGCTGAACAAGCAGGTCGCTGACGAAACCGTGCAGAAGCTGCAAAAGGCGCTCGACCAGATGCGCAGCGAAGGCGTGATCGACGCGATCAACGCACGTTACCTCTGATCCCCTTCGCTCAGCGCGCCCTGCGTTGAGCGTAATGTGATGGCGGCGCGCCGGTAGGGTGCGCTACCCATCCATCTCGCGCCGTTCTAGCGCGTCAATCGTTCCTTCTGTATCGCGCTTTCTGGACTACGCTGCTGCAGCGCTGTGCTGGTTCGCATCTTGCTTTCGACCGGTTCGGCCATGATCCGCGGAGGGCGGATCGAGGAATCCAGAACGAGGGAACGAGCCATGCTGAAAAGAATCCTTGCCACCATCACACTGCTGCTTTGCACCCAGGCGCACGCCGAGCTGGCTGACGACTACCGCGTCGTGCTGCTGACCGAGAATTTTCCACCATTCAACATGGCCGAAGACGGCAAGAACTACGCCGCCGATGCGAAGATCCACGGCATCAATGCCGACATCGTGCGCGAGATGTTCCGCCGCGCGAAGATCCGTTATGAGCTGAGCCTGCGTTTCCCTTGGGATCGCATCTATAAACAGGTACAGGAGCAGCCTGACCAGGGACTCTTTTCCACTACCTTCACCGCCGAGCGTGAGCCACAGTTCAAGTGGGTCGGCCCGCTGGCGAGCATCAGCTGGGTCCTGCTCGCGCCAGCCGACAGTCCTTTACGCCTGTCCGGATTGGACGAAGCGCGCAACCTGCGCATCGGTGCCTATAAGAACGATGCGGTGAGTCAGCATCTGGAAAGCAAGGGACTGGCACCGATCAACTCGCTGCGCGACCAGGAGAACGTTGGCAAGCTGCTCAAGGGGCAGATCGACGTCTGGGCGACAGCTGATCCGGTGGGACCCTATCTGGCCAAGCAGGAAGGCGTGACTGGCCTGAAGCCGGTGCTGCGCTTCAATGAGGCGCGATTGTTCCTAGCGCTCAACCGCGCGACGCCGGACGAAGTGGTCGAGCGCTTGCAACGGGCGCTGGATGCGATGCGCGCCGACGGCACGGTGGACGCAATGCTGCAGCGCTATCTCTGAGGCTCAGCGGTAAATGCCACCGCGGCCATGAGCGGCCATCGCCCGGTTGCTGCGCGTGGCAATCATCTGCCCCACATCGACCCATTCGATGCCCTGCGCCGACAGTCGTGGCAACTCGCGCTCCAGCAGGGCCAGAGTGCTCTCGTGGGGATGCCCGATGATCACCACCGAGCCCTGTTTGCGCGCCAGTGCGATTGCGGCGCGAAAGCGTTCGGCTACGGCCTCTGCCGAAGGGTTGTCGTCCAGAAAGATATCTCGCGACAGGCTGGCCAGTGCCGCGCGCTGTGCACTGGCAGCGGCCACGGTACGCGGGCTGGTGCGGCTGTCGAGGAAGAACAGGTGGCGGCGCTGCAGCTCGCCCATCAGCCAGCTCATCGGCTGTACCTGATCAGTCATGGCGCTACCCATGTGATTGTTCAGGCCGCTGGCATGCGGTACCGCAGCCAGCGCAGCGTCGAGGCGGCGGGCCAGTTCGTCATGCGGCAGCTCAGGACGCCAGGCGAAACGGCCCTGAGCGGGCGCCATCGGCATGTGCAGCATGACCGTCTTGCCGGCGCGATGGGCCTGCTCGGCCAGCGCAGCTGCGTGACGGGTGTCAGGGAGAATTGCCAGGGCTACCGGTCCCGGCAGTTGCAGCACGCGGCGATCGCGTGCCGGGTTCTGTCCGAGGTCGTCGATTATCAGGGTCAGCCGGGGCCTCGGCGTATGCTCCGGCGCGGCTGCGGGCTCGCTGGCGTATAGCGCCTGGCTGGCGAGCATCACCAATAGCGCCAGGCCCGATGCCCAGCCTGCCATCTTCACTGGCCGCGGGTGAGGTTCAGTCCCTTGAGCAGATTCAATGCCTGACCGAGCTGGTAGTCGTCGTCCTGCGGGCGCGGCGAGTCGCTGGCGATCTGGGTGGCGGTGGGGCGGTCCGGGCCGCCGTTGCCGTTGCCCAGATGGCCGGCAAGATCGGCCTCGCGGAAGCCATCGGCGGCCTGCTCGCGGGTCAGCTTGGCGCGCTCGACCTTGATGTCCGGCTCGATGCCCTGGGCCTGGATAGAACGGCCGTTGGGGGTGTAGTACAGCGCGGTGGTCAGCTTGAGCGCGCGATCATTGTTCAGCGGCAGCACGGTTTGTACCGAGCCCTTGCCGAAGCTGTCGGTGCCCATCACCACGCCGCGCTTGTGATCCTGCAGCGCGCCGGCAACGATCTCCGATGCCGAGGCGCTACCGCCATTGATCAGTACTACCAGTGGCACGCCCTCACTGGCATCGCCCGGGTCGGCGTTGAAGCGCAGCTCGGAATTGGCGATGCGGCCTTTGGTGTAGACGATCAGGCCCTTGGTGAGGAAGTGGTCGGAAATCTCGACTGCTGCCTGCAGTACGCCGCCGGGGTTGTTGCGCAGGTCGAGGACCAAGCCGTTCAGCTTCTTGCCGTCGTTGTCCCTCTTCAGCTTGGCCAGTGCCTTGCCGACTTCCTCGCCGGAATTGACCTGGAACTGGGTGACGCGCAGGTAACCGTAGCCGGGCTCCAGAATCTGGCTGCGGACGCTGCGCACCTTGATCACCGCGCGGGTCAGCTTCACATCGAATGGTTGGCCGCCTTCGCGCACCAGCGTCAGGCTGATGCTGCTGCCCGGCTTGCCGCGCATCTTGCCGATGGCGTCCATCATCGACAGGCCCTTGGTTGGCTGGCCATCGATCTTGACGATCAGGTCGCCGGCTTCGATACCGGCCTTCGATGCCGGGGTATCGTCGATCGGCGAGACGACCTTGATGAATCCGTCTTCCATGCCGACCTCGATGCCGAGGCCGCCGAATTCGCCGCTGGTGCTTTCCTGCAGCTCGGCGAACGCCTCGGGCTCCAGATACGCCGAATGCGGGTCGAGATTGCTGAGCATGCCCTTGATGGCGTTTTCCAGCAGGGTCTTGTCATCCACCGGCTCGACATAGGCGGCCTTGATGCGGTCCAACACCTCGGCGAAGGTGCGCAGTTCATCCAGTGGCAAGGGGGCCTTGGAGCTCGGCGCCGCAGCTTCCGCCGGTGGCTGCTGGGCCCAGGCGCCGCCGTGCATCCCCAGCAATATGGCCAGGGCGAGCGTGGATGGGCGGGCGAAACGGCGCAGGTGCAACATGTCGAACTCCAGTTATGAGAGGGCGCGCTTGGCAATGCGGGCGGCTCGGCAGGACCGAATACCGTAACTCGCTAGCCTTGCGCGCGACACCATTGGGCGGGGTCGCTGGGGCGGCCCTGCTGCCGAATGGCGAAATACAGTGCAGCGGTTTCCTGACCGCCGCTGGTGCCTACCGTGGCGATCGGATCGCCGGCCTTGACGATGTCGCCGGCGTCACGCAACAGGCTCTGGTTGTGACCATACAGGCTCAGGTAACCATTGCCGTGGTCGAGAATCACCAGCAGCCCGGCGCCACGTAGCCAGTCGGCAAATACTACCCGGCCGCCGTGCACGGCGCGGACTTGCGTGCCGACGCTGGCACCGATCAGTACGCCGTCCCACTTGGTTCGAGCGTCGCCGCCGCGCGGAGTGCCGTAGCGGGCGACGAGACGTCCATCGACCGGCCATGGCAGCTTGCCCTTGGCCTGGGAGAACGGCCCGCCGAAGTTGCCGCCGGCGCTGGACACCGTAGGCCCGCTCGGTGCCGGCGCTGCGCCGGCTGCCTGGCGCTGCTGCTCTCGCTGGCGCTCGGCTAGCAGAGCGCGCTGTCGCGCTTCTTCGGCTTCGCGCGCCTGGCGGGCCAGGGTCGCTTCGATGGTCTTGAGCACGCGCTCGAACTGGGCCTGCTCCTGACGGCGGGCTTGCAGCTTCTGCTCGCGGCTGGAGAGATCGCTATTGAGCTTGGCGAGGGTCTGCTGACGTTCCTTGCGCACCTCGGCGAGCTGATTGCGGCGCTCGAGCAGGCCATCCTTCTTCTCCGCCAGCAGGCTTTGCTGCGTGGCGATATCGGCTTCGACGTTGGCCAGCTGGCGCAGGGTCTCGTTGAAATTGTCGAGCTGCTCGAGACGAGCCTTGTTGAGGTAATCGTAATAGGTGATGGTGCGGCTGAATTTTTCCGGATTCTGCTGGTTGAGCAGCAGCTTGAGGTATTCCTGTCGACCGTTCTGGTAGGCGGCGCGGGCCTGCAGGCCAATCAGTCGCTGCTGCTCCAGGCGGGCGCCCTCGAGGGTGGTCTTCTCGTCGTTCAGGCGTTCCAGCTCCGCCTCGCTGCGGTCGATTTCCTGCTGCAGAGTATCGACCTGCTTTTCCAGCTGGCCCAGTTCGCTTTCGGTGGTCTTCAGCTGCTTCTGAACACCGGATTTCTCCTGCTCGATCTGCTTGAGCAGCTTCTGCAGTTCGGCAACGTCCTGGCGAGCGGCTTCGATCTGCTGCCGCGCTGCAGCACGTTCGTCCGCTACGGCGGGGCCGAGCAGGCAGAGGAAGGCGAGGGCGAGAAAAGTACGAGGCATTGGAGGGCGTCAACCGAGCGTTATGACCGGCGTAGTATGCCTAAAAAGCAAGCTTGAAGCTTGAAGCCTGTAGCGGGAAGCGGCGGCTGACGCCATCCGCTTCCCGCCTTGCGCGATCAGTTCAGCTCGATGATCGAGCGGCCGGTCATCTCGGACGGTACCGGCATGCCGAGCAGGGTCAACATGGTCGGTGCAACATCGGCCAGCACGCCGCCTGCGCGGATGGAGACGTTGCGCTTGCCGATATAGACGAAAGGCACCGGCTCGCAGGTATGCGCGGTGTGTGCCTGGCCGGTCATGACGTCTTCCATCTGCTCGACGTTGCCGTGGTCGGCGGTCAGCAGCGCTTCGCCACCAACCTTGTCGAGCGCCTCGACGATCCGTCCTACGCAGCTATCCAGGCACTCCACCGCCTTGACTGCGGCATCGAACACGCCGGTATGGCCGACCATGTCGCCGTTGGCGTAGTTGACCACGATGACGTCGTAGCGCTGGTTCTCGATGGCATCGACTATGCGGTCGGTGACCTCGGGCGCGCTCATTTCCGGCTTGAGATCGTAGGTGGCGACCTGTGGCGACGGAATCAGAATGCGCTCCTCGCCGGGGAACGGCTCTTCGCGACCGCCGGAAAAGAAGAAGGTGACGTGGGCGTATTTCTCGGTTTCAGCGATACGCAGCTGGGTCTTGCCGTTGTTGGCCAGATACTCGCCCAGTACGTTGGTCAGCGCTTCCGGGGCGAAGGCTGATGGCGCGGGGATGCTTGCGGCGTACTGGGTGAGCATGACGAACTCGGCCAGTTGCGGCGCCCGGGCCCGCTCGAATTCCTTGAATCCGGGTTCGACGAAGCAGCGGGTCAATTCGCGGGCGCGGTCGGCGCGGAAGTTCATGAACACCACGGCATCGCCATCTTCGACACGCACCGGCTCGCCGATGGTGGTCGCCTTGACGAATTCGTCGCTTTCGCCGCGCTCATAGGCAGCGATCAGGCCATCCACTGCGTAGTCGGAGCGGTATTCGGCCTTGCCGTCGACGATCAGCTCGTAGGCCTGCTGCACACGGTCCCAGCGATTGTCGCGGTCCATGGCGAAGTAGCGGCCGATGAGGCTGGCGATGCGGCCCTTGCCCAGGCGGGTGAAGGTGCCCTGGAGCAGTTCGATGGAATGCTGTGCGCTCTTCGGTGGGGTGTCGCGGCCGTCAAGGAAGGCATGCAGGTAGATCTTCTCGGCGCCGCGCTGGGCGGCCAGTTCGGCCATCGCGACCAGGTGATCCTGGTGGCTGTGCACGCCGCCGTCGGAGAGCAGGCCGAGGATGTGCACTGCCTTGCCGGCAGCCGCGGACTTGTCGACGGCGGCGCAGATAGTCGGGTTGGCGAAAAACTCGCCGTCGCGGATCGCCTTGGTCACTCGGGTGAAGTCCTGATACACCACCCGACCGGCACCGAGGTTCATGTGCCCGACCTCGGAATTGCCCATCTGCCCATCCGGCAGGCCTACGTCCATGCCGCTACCGGAGATCAGTCCGTGTGGCTGGCGGGCCAGCAGGCTGTCATAGACCGGCTTGTGCGCGGCATGAATGGCGTTGAACTCGGGGTTTTCGCTGTGCCCGAAGCCATCGAGAATGATCAGTACCAGGGGTTTGGGCGCGGCGGTAGGGGCGACGGGCATGCTTTCGGGCTCCTTGCACGGGGGCGGAAAAGGGCGGCCAGTCTACTGGCTGGCCGGGGCGAGGTCACGAATCATCAGGGTTCAGCCGGTCGGAGGGGCTGTGTATACTGGCCCGCATTTTATCGTCCGGGTACCCGTTGATGCTCGCTAACCTGATTGAATTTGTCTCTAACCACTATGTACTCAGCAGCCTGTTCGTGGTGCTGTTGATCCTTCTGTTCATCACCGAGACACGCAAGGGTGGCAAGAGCCTGAGCAATCGCGAACTGACCGCACTGGTCAATAGTGGTGAGGGCGTGGTGTTGGACGTGCGCGTCAAGAAGGAGTTCGACGCCGGCCATATCGTCGATGCATTGAACATTCCCTACGAGAAGCTGGTCAGCCGCACAGGCGAGCTGGAAAAGCACAAGGCCAAGACCATCATCGTGGTCGACGCCATGGGGCAGCACGCCGGAACGGCCTGCCGTGAGCTGCAGAAGGCAGGCTTCACCGCCGCCAAGTTGTCGGGAGGGATTTCCAGCTGGCGCGGCGACAATCTGCCAGTGGTCAAGTAATCATGCCCAACGTCGTCATCTATACCACCGCCTGGTGCCCGTTCTGTATTCGTGCCAAGGCGCTGCTCGATCGCAAGGGTGTCACCTACGAGGAAATCCCCGTGGATGGCAACCCGTCCCTGCGCGCCGAAATGGCCAGCAAGGCGGGGCGTACCTCGGTGCCGCAGATATGGATCGGCGACCAGCACGTCGGTGGCTGCGATGAGCTGCACGCTCTAGAGCGCGCCGGACGTCTCGACCCGTTGCTGAAGGCTTGAGCACCGGCGGGTCCGCAAACATCAATAACGACACGCACAACTGGATAGAAGGTTGCAGAAATGACCGAACAAGCTAACAACGGCGGCGCAGCATCGCAGGCCGAACAGGGCGCACAATTCTCGCTACAGCGCATCTACGTCCGTGACCTGTCCTTCGAAGCGCCGAAAAGCCCGGAAATTTTCCGTCAGGAATGGAATCCGAGTGTCGCGCTGGACCTGAACACGAAGCAGAAGGCGCTTGAGGGCGACTTCCATGAAGTTGTGCTGACCCTCTCGGTTACTGTGAAAACCGGCGAAGAAGTAGCCTTCATCGCAGAAGTGCAGCAGGCAGGGATCTTCCTGATCAAGGGGCTCGAAGCCGCCGCGATGAGCCATACGCTTGGCGCGTTCTGCCCGAACATCCTCTTCCCGTACGCCCGTGAGGCGCTGGACAGCCTGGTGACCCGTGGTTCCTTCCCGGCGCTGATGCTGGCTCCGGTGAACTTCGACGCACTCTACGCCCAGGAAATGACGCGTATGCAGAGCGCCGGCGAAGCACCTGCCACCGCTCACTGATCCATACGGATCGTGCAGGAAGCGTCTGACGCTTCCTGCACACCCCCGGCGGCTGCGCGTTAGCGCACCTGCACCACCAGCTTGCCGACCGCCTTACGCTGGCCCAGCGTGGCGATGGCCTTGCCAGTGTCCTGCAAGGCAAAGCGTTGCGATACCAGCGGCTTGAGCTTGCCTTCGGCATGCCAGGCGAACAGCTGGCGGAAGTTTGCCGCGTTGTCCTGCGGCTGACGTTGTGCGAACGCGCCCCAGAACACGCCGATCAGCGCGGCGCCCTTGAGTAGCGGCAAGTTGGCCGGCAACGCCGGGATATCCCCGCCGGCGGCAAATCCCACCACCAGCATGCGACCATTCCAGGCGATGCTGCGGAAGGCTTCCTCGAACAGTGTGCCGCCCACCGGGTCATAGATCACATCCACGCCCTGGCCACCGGTGAGTTCCTTAAGGCGCTCCTTCAGGCTGCCTTCGCTGTAATTGACCAGTTCGTCGGCTCCGGCATTCTTCGCCACGTCCAGCTTATCGGCGCTGGAGGCGGCCGCGATGACTCGAGCGCCCATGGCCTTGCCGATCTCCACGGCAGCCAGGCCGACACCGCCGGAAGCACCTAGCACCAGCAGCGTTTCTCCTGGCTGCAGATTGGCGCGCTGCGTGAGCGCATGCATGGAGGTGCCGTAGGTCATGCTGAAGGCCGCTGCAGTCTCGAAGTCCATGCTCGGCGGGATCGGCAGGGCATTGCTGCCTGCGACGGCCACCTGCTCGGCGAAGCTGCCCCAGCCGGTCAGCGCCATGACCCGATCGCCGACCTTGAGGTGGCTGACCTTCTCACCAACCGCGGCAACTATGCCAGCCGCCTCGCCGCCGGGCGAGAACGGGAAGGGTGGCTTGAACTGGTACTTGCCCTCGATCATCAGCGTGTCGGGGAAATTCACCCCGGCGGCATGCACGTCGAGCAGGATCTCGCTCGGTTTGATCTGAGGGGAGGGGGCATCCTCGAGAACCAGACTTTCGGGTGGACCGAAGCTTTTGCACAGAACGGCTTTCATCGCTTTTTCCTTGTTTGACTGGTCGGGCGCTTGGCCGCCCGAGATGGATGGCTCGACTGCTCAGGACTATCCAGTCTAGGAGCGTTGTTCAGAGAGGCAATCAGCATCGTCCGCTGTAATGGCGGCGTATAAGTTGCGGCGGTTGCGCGATAGGCTTGGGTGCGTTGCGGCTACTGGTTATGCTGGCGCAGATTTCCCCTGGAGTGCTGTCCGTGAAGTATCTGATTACCCTGTTGTTCGGCCTCGCGCTTGTCGGGCCAGCCGTTGCGCAAGACTCGGCTGAAGAGGCGGCACCGCAAGCGCTCTACTACGCACTGGTACCGGCCATGGTCGGCAACTATGGTGCGGGCGAGCGCCTCAAGTACTACAAGGCAGATGTGGCGCTGCGCATCTCCAGCAAAGAGGTGGAAGACCGCGTCAAGCATCACGAGCCGCTGATTCGTCATCAGCTGGTGATGCTGTTCTCCGAGCAGACCGACGAAACGTTAAGCGGCCCGGAAGCCAAGGAGCAGCTCCGCCAGGAAGCGTTGAGGCAGGTGCGCGAGGTGCTCGAACAGGAAGAGGGCAAGCCGCTGGTCGATGATCTGCTGTTCAACAATCTGATCATCCAGTAAATCAGTCGCTTGCTCAGCGCATCGCCAGTACCGCCTGCCACTCGTCTTCGTTGACAGGCATTACCGAGAGACGGCTGCCTTTCTTCACCAGCGCCAGCTCCTGCAGGGCTGGCTCAGCTTTCAGGCGGGCCAGCTTCAAGGGCAACATGAAGGCTTCAACGAACTCCACATCGACCGCGCTCCACGGATTGGCTTCGTCGCGAGCCTTGGCATCGTGATAAGGACTGGCAGGGTCGAGCGCAGTAGGATCGGGGTAGGCGCTGCGACTGATTCTGCCAATTCCGGCAATGCCGGGTTCGGCGCAACTGGAGTGGTAGAAGAAGAACTGGTCGCCTTCCTTCATCTGGCGCAGGAAATTTCGCGCCTGGTAGTTGCGCACGCCGTCCCAGCGCCCGTGACCCCTCTTTTTCAGGTCCAAGATGGAAAATTCGTCCGGTTCGGACTTCATTAGCCAATAAGGCATGAACCTTGCTCCCCTGTCAGTCGGTTCGATCAGACCATGATGGCAAAATCTCCGACAGTCGGCTGCAATACCTGTTTGCGCGGTGCCGAAGCTTCACGGAAAATGCCGCGGCTGTAAGGTGGCCTATCGAGTCCTAGAACGATAATTCACACCGACTCGACGCAAGCATTTCGCCTGGTAGGGGGAGGCGAACACAAATGAAACGTAAGCCCGATATTCTGTGGATTTTGGTCTTCATCTTTGGCCTGGGCGTAGTCACGACGGGCTATACGCAAAGCCTATGGGAGCAGCAGGATGGCGCGGCCGGCATGGCTCCGATCATCCAGGTGCAGCAAGCCCGGCAGCGATGAACAGATGCCGCAAGGATGCGGCCCTCGATTAACCGGCGTACCAGCCCTGGTCCGTCACGGTGCCCTGAATGGGCACATCCCAACTTTCCAGCGGAAGCCTGTCGACTCTCTGGCACTCATGGGCCAGGCCCAGTAGTGTCGGTTTGTGACTTTTTTTGCGCATGGCGCGGTATGCCAGGCTGCGGTCATAGAACCCGCCGCCCATTCCCAGTCGTCCACCCTTGCCGTCGAAGCCCACCAGCGGCATCAGCAGCAGATCGAGAGCCCAAACCGGGCGTTGCCGCGCGACGCGGATGACCGGTTCGAAAATGCCGAAACGGTTTCGCCGCAGTCGCTCGCCGGGCTTGATGCGTTGGAACACCATGCGCGTGCGGGGCCAGGGATTCAGCACCGGAAGATAGGTCGCTTTGCCGCGACGTTGAGCGGCGCGCAGAAGCAGGCGCGGATCGATTTCGCCATCGTTGGGCAGATAAAGGGCGATATGTCGGGCGCGGCGAAACAGGCGGTGCTGAGCCAATTGTCGGTAGAGTTTGCGCGCTGCCAGGCGTTGCTGGGCGGGCGAAAGTTGGCGCCGGGTTTGGCGCAGCTTGCGACGTAGCGCTTGGCGCGAAAGGCCTTCGGCTACGATCATCAGAAGTGGCTCCCCAGCATGCCGCTGCCAGCGTAGGCCCTTGAACCCGAGAGTTCAAGGTGGCGACTACAGAGTACCTTAAGGCTTTCCGTCAGGCGGACATGCACACCGGCACCACGTGTAGCCTCCATGGTATTGCTTATCGGGAGAGGGTCATCGCCGACTGGCGAACATGCCAGGGAGTTGGGCGCAGTATAACGCAAACCGGCTACCGTTGATCAGTTGCCGGAAGGGTTTGGATCGGTGGCCAGTGCGCTGTCGACGCGCTCCAGGAGCATGCGCACATGTTCGCGCGCGCTGCTGGCTTCGGCGTCGAGGCGGTCGTGTTTGTGCAGCAGTTCGTGGGTGATGTTCAGGGCTGCCATCACCGCCACGCGATCGGCGCCGATGACTTTGCCGCTGCTGCGAATCTCGCGCATCTTGCGATCCAGGTAACGGGCCGCACCCTCCAGATTGCTGCGTTCCTCTGACGGACAGGCTATGCAATATTCCTTGTCCATGATGTGTACGGTAACGGTGTTCGGCTGGGTCATGAGTCCTGCTCCAGGGCTTTCAGGCGCGAAATCATCGATTCGACCTTCAAGCGGGCCATTTCGTTCTTTTCGATCAGATGAGCGCGCTCTTCACGCCACGTCCGCTCGTTGCTCAGCAGCAGGTGGTTCTGCGCCTTGAGCTGTTCGATGCGCTGAATCAGCTGCTCCAGCTTGCTGGTCAGCGCTTTCAGATCGGCGTCTTCCATGGGATTCCTGTTGGGGGCACTGATGAAGACGGAGGCGATGGCCGGGGCCTTCGATGGTCTTGCCGCGGCCGCCGGTGCTAGGATACGAAGCCTTCATTCTAGTCATTGCGCCATCGTGCGCCTAGCCGCCATGTCCATTCAGAATTCCCCGTATGCCGCCTTCGCCACACTTCTGGCGGGCACCCCGCAAACCGTTTCTCCCGCCGAGCTGCATGGCCTGTTGCTTGGGCGCAGTTGCGCCGGCGCAGGTTTCGATGTCGAACCCTGGCTGACCGATGCCTCGGACCTGCTCGGCGAAGCTCCGCAGGACAACATTCGTCAGGCATTGATTGGCCTGCAGGAGATGGTCAAAGGCGAGCTCGCCGGCGACGACATCGCCGTTGTGCTGCTGCTGCCCAGCGACGATGCGCCACTGGGTGAGCGGGCCATTGCGCTCGGTCAGTGGTGCCAGGGCTTTCTCGCCGGGTTTGGCCTGGCCGCCGGTGATCGTGCGCTGAGCAGTGAAGCCATGGAAGTGCTGCAGGACTTGTCCGCCATCGCGCAGATCCAGGACTCGCTGGAAGAATCAGAGGACGGCGAGACCGACTACATGGAGGTGATGGAGTACCTGCGTGTAGCGCCACTGCTGCTATTCACCGAGTGCGCCCAGCCGCTTCCCGCTGCGCCGAAACCCTCCCTGCATTGAGGAAACCGTTCTGCCCATGACTCGCATCCCGAAATCGGAATACGCCCGTCGGCGCAAAGCGCTGATGGAGCAGATGGAACCCAACAGCATCGCCATTCTGCCGGCGGCGCCGATGTACATCCGCAACCGCGATGTCGAGCATGTCTACCGTCAGGACAGTGACTTCCAGTACCTCTCCGGCTTTCCCGAGCCGGAGGCGGTGATCGCGCTGATCCCCGGCCGCGAGCACGGCGAATATGTGCTGTTCTGTCGTGAGCGAGACCCTGAGCGCGAGCTTTGGGACGGCCTGCGCGCCGGGCAGGACGGCGCCATCAAGGAGTACGGCGCCGACGATGCCTTTCCCATCGGCGATATCGACGACATTCTTCCCGGGCTGATCGAGGGTCGCGCGCGGGTGTACTACGCCATCGGCACCAACGAAGCCTTCGATCATCGGCTGATGGAGTGGATCAAGACCATTCGCACCCAGGCGCGCCAAGGCGCACAGCCGCCCAGCGAGTTCGTCGCGCTCGATCATCTTCTGCATGACCTGCGTCTGTTCAAATCGAGCAACGAGGTGAAGGTGATGAAGCACGCGGCGGAGATTTCCGCCCGTGCGCATATTCGCGCCATGCAGGCCAGCCGTTCCGGCCTGTTCGAATATCACCTGGAAGCCGAACTGGATTACGAATTCCGCAAAGGCGGCGCGAAAATGCCGGCGTACGGCTCGATCGTCGCTGCCGGACGCAACGCCTGCATCCTGCACTACCGCGAAAACGATGCAGCGCTGAAGGATGGCGATCTGGTGCTGATCGATGCCGGTTGCGAGATCGAATGCTACGCCAGCGATATCACCCGCACCTTCCCGGTCAACGGGCGTTTCTCGCCGGAGCAGAAGGCGATTTACGAACTTGTGCTGGCGGCCAACGAGGAAGCCTTCAAGCATATTGCGCCAGGCAAGCACTGGAACGAAGCGCACGAAGCCACGGTCCGGGTAATCACCGCCGGGCTGGTGGAGCTGGGGCTGCTGCAGGGTGAGGTCGACGAGCTGATCGCCGGCGAAGCCTACAAGGCGTTCTATATGCACCGTGCCGGCCACTGGCTGGGCATGGATGTGCACGACGTCGGCGACTACAAGATCGGTGGCGAGTGGCGCGTGCTTGAGCCGGGCATGGCGATGACCGTCGAACCCGGCATCTATATCGCTGTGGACAATCAGAACGTTGCCAAGAAGTGGCGCGGCATTGGCGTGCGCATCGAGGATGATGTGGTGGTAACGCGAACCGGCTGCGAAATTCTTACTAACGGCGTGCCGAAAAGTGTCGCCGAGATCGAGGCGCTGATGGCCGCCGCTCGCGAGCAGGTCGCCTGATATGCAAAGCCTGGCGATCATCGGCGGTGGGTTGGTCGGCGCCAGTCTTGCGCTGGCCTTGCAAAATGGCGCGCGCGAGCGTGGCTGGCAAATTCACCTGATCGAGCCGTTTGAGCCGGGCCACGAGTACCAGCCGAGCTATGACGCGCGCTCCACGGCGTTGTCCTACGGCACGCGGCTGATCTATCAGCGCCTAGGGATTTGGGAGCAGATTGCCGAGCGTGCTGAGCCGATTCTGCGCATCCATGTATCCGAACGTGGCCGCTTCGGTGCTGCACGGCTTGATTGTGCTAGCGAAGGTGTCGAGGCGTTGGGTTATGTGGTGGAGAACGCCTGGATCGGCCATTGCCTGTGGCAAGCGCTGGACGACGAGGTGGTAACCCGCCACTGTCCGGCCGAGGTCGAGCGGCTGGAGCCCAGCGCTGCGGGCTATCGACTGAGCTTCACCGACGGGCAGCGCCTGGAATGCGACCTGACCGTGCTGGCTGATGGCGGCCGCTCCGGTTTGCGTGAGCAGCTCGGAATCCACGTGTCGCGACGGCCCTATGGCCAGACCGCACTGATCGCCAATATTACCCCAGGCAAGCCACACGGCGGTTTGGCCTTCGAACGTTTCACCGAAGACGGTCCGATGGCGTTGCTGCCGTTGCCGGATGATCGCTGCGCCCTGGTGTGGACGCGCGCTCAGGCTGACGCTGCGCACCTGGCGCAGGCGCATGAGGCAGTCTTTCTCGCTGAGCTGCAGGAGGCTTTCGGCTATCGCCTGGGGGCGTTGCAGCAGGTCGGCGCTCGACACCTGTATCCGCTGACGCTGATCGAGGCCGAGGAGCAGGTCCGCTCCGGCCTGGTGGTACTGGGCAACGCGGCGCATAGCCTGCACCCGATCGCTGGGCAGGGCTATAACCTGTCGCTGCGTGATGTGGACGCGCTGAGTGCCGGCTTGCTGAACAGCGATGCGCCGCTGGGTGACCTGACGGTGCTGCAGACCTATGCGAGCAGGCAGCGCATGGATCAGCGCATGACCGTCGGCTTTTCCGATCAGGTCACCCGGCTGTTCGTCGACTCCGGGCGCCTGGTCGCCGCCGGCCGTAATCTCGGCCTGCTCGGGCTGGACCTGATGCCCACCGCCAAGCGCTGGTTCGCGCGTCAGGCCATGGGTCTGGGTACTCGCGCTGGCTGAGCGCCGCAACCAAAGGACTCTGCATGAGCGGCTCCCGTTTGGCGCGCAAGGCGCGGTTTCTGCGCTGGGCCATGAATTTCTACCCGCCATACATCGGTGCGGGTGTACGGGTGCGGCACATCAGCGCTGATCTGCGTCTGGTTCAGGTAAAGATGGTGTTGCGCTGGTACAACCGCAACTATGTCGGCACGCAGTTCGGCGGCTCGTTGTATTCGATGGTCGACCCGTTCTTCGTGCTGATGCTGATGGAGAATCTCGGCCGTGACTACATCGTCTGGGACAAGGCGGCCAACATAGAATTCGTC
The DNA here is from genome assembly GCF_038561965.1 of Stutzerimonas stutzeri. Taxonomy (NCBI): domain Bacteria; kingdom Pseudomonadati; phylum Pseudomonadota; class Gammaproteobacteria; order Pseudomonadales; family Pseudomonadaceae; genus Stutzerimonas; species Stutzerimonas stutzeri. The sequence continues at coordinate 178,744 of NZ_CP139348.1, forward strand.
AGTCCCGGACGCGGCGCCGTGTATGCCGACTTTGCGATCAGCGACAAGCTGCTGGATGAAATCCGCGCGCACACGGCTGACGGCGGTAAGTACCTGCCCAGAATGCATGTCGAAGTGCGCGACGGCGAGGGCACGTTGGTGGCTCGGGTGCAGAAGACCCTCTATATAAGACTCAAGCCGCGTACGCGGCAGCCAGGAGAGAAGTGATGCATGCGGATCTGATCATCGTTGGCGCCGGTATGGTCGGCAGTACGCTGGCGCTCGCCCTCGAAGGCTGCGGACTGGACATCGTCGTGCTCGATGCGAGCCCGCTCGAGGTTGTCGCCTTCAATCCGCAGGGCGGTTTCGAGCCACGGGTCAGTGCGCTGTCCGCCGCCAGCCAGCGCGTCCTGCAGCGGGTTGGCGCCTGGCCTGGTATGGCTGCGCGGCGAGTCAGCCCGTACACCGATATGCACGTCTGGGATGGTTCCGGCACCGGGCAGATCCACTTTTCCGCCGAAACGGTGCATGCCGAAGTGCTCGGTCATATCGTCGAGAACCGGGTTGTGCAGGATGCCCTGTTGGAAACCATGCAGCGCCATGGTCAGGTGCGGCTGATCGGCAATGCCCGCGTCGAGCAGCTGGCGCGCACGGATGAGGGCTGGCAGCTGACGCTCGCCGACGGTCGCGAACTGCACACTGCATTGCTGATCGCGGCAGATGGCGCCAGTTCGGCGATACGCCGTCTGGCAGGGTGTGAAACCCGCGAGTGGGATTATCTGCACCAAGCGATCGTCACCAGCGTGCGCTGCCGCGAGCCTCATCAGCGTACGGCCTGGCAACGATTCACCGATGACGGCCCCCTGGCGTTTCTGCCGCTCGAACGCGATGGCGATCGGCACTGGTGCTCGATCGTCTGGTCGGTCACCGAGACCGAGGCCACACGGTTGATGGCGCTGGATGACGTGGCGTTCCGTAAGGCGCTTGGGCGCGCCTTCGAGGAACGCCTGGGCGAAGTGCTCGAAGCCGATCCTCGTCTGTGCATCCCGCTGCGTCAGCGCCACGCCAAACGCTACGTGCAGCCTGGTCTGGCGTTGATCGGTGATGCGGCGCATACCATTCATCCGCTGGCGGGGCAGGGCGTGAACCTGGGTCTGCTGGACGCAGCCGTGCTGGCCGAAGTGCTCAAGGCGGCAGTTGCGCGCGGCGAGCGGGTGGCCGATGTGCAGGTGCTGAGCCGCTTCGAGCGCCGGCGGATGCCGCACAACCTGGCGATGATGGCTGCAATGGAAGGCTTCGAGCGATTGTTTCAGGCCGATCCCCTGCCGCTGCGCTGGCTGCGCAATATGGGCTTGAAGACGGTGCAGGCATTGCCAGAAGCGAAAGCGGTTTTTGTTCGCCAGGCGCTCGGGTTGACTGGCGATCTGCCCGAGCTGGCCCGCCCCTGATATCAGATTGATATTTACAAAACGTTACGGCACGATTTGTCGCATTGAGAAGGTAAATAACATTCACTACTATTCAGCCTCTGTTTCCAACTCACCAAGAGGCTGTTCCATGCAGGCAAGCAAAGGTTTACTCGCCGCCCTGACGCTCACGGCGCTATCGGGTGCTGTCCAGGCTGCCGACGAAGTGGTGGTTTACTCCTCGCGCATCGACGAACTGATCAAGCCGGTGTTCGACGCTTACACCCAGAAAACCGGCGTCGCGATCAAGTTCATCACCGACAAGGAAGCCCCGCTGATGGCCCGCATCAAGGCCGAAGGCGCGAACACTCCGGCGGACCTGCTGTTGACCGTCGATGGTGGCAACCTCTGGCAAGCCGAGGAAATGGGCCTTCTGCAGCCGCTCAACTCCCAGGTGGTCAAGGACAACATCCCTGCCCAGTACCGTTCCTCCAATGACGCCTGGACTGGCCTGTCGCTGCGCGCACGGACCATCGTCTACTCCCCGGAGCGGGTCAAGGAAGGTGAGCTGAGCACCTACGAGGCGCTGGCTGATGAGCGCTGGGACGGCCGTCTGTGCCTGCGTACCAGCAAGAAGGTCTACAACCAGTCGCTGACCGCCACCATGATCGAAACCCATGGCGCCGAGAAGACCGAGCAGATCATCAAGGGCTGGGTTGGCAATCTTGCTACCGACGTCTTCGCCGACGACACGGCGCTGGTGCAGGCTGTCGACGCCGGCCAGTGCGATGCCGGCATCGTCAACACCTACTACTTCGGTCGTCTGCACGCGCAGAACCCGCAGCTGAAGGCCAAGCTGTTCTGGCCGAACCAGAACGACCGCGGCGTGCACGTCAACCTGTCGGGTATCGGCCTGACCAAGCATGCACCGCATCCAGAAGCTGCTCGCAAGCTTGTGGAGTGGATGACCAGTGAAGAAGCGCAGAGCATCTTCGCCGACATCAACATGGAATACCCGGCCAATGCCAGCGTGAAACCGTCTGCCGAAGTGGCAGCATGGGGCGAGTTCAAGGCCGATACCATTCCGGTGGAAGTGGCCGGCAAGCGCCAGGCCGAAGCCATCAAGCTGATGGATCGCGCTGGCTGGAACTGATCAGCCCTCCGCGCTTGCAGCGGTGACGTGCGGCTCCGGCCGCCACGTTTGCCGCTGCGGTTATACTCGGCGCCCCGGCCTGGTCCGGGGCGTTGTTTTTTTAGCTGTCGAGGCTTGAGTGTCCCATCCCGTCGAGCGCCGCTGGTACCCCATCACTTTCGCTGTTGCAGCCTTGGTGTTGCTGCCACTGAGCATTTTGTTGTTCAGCTGGAGCAGTATCGATACCGAGATATGGTCGCACCTGTGGGACACCCAGATGCCGCGCCTGCTGGGCAATACGCTGACACTGGTGCTTGGCGTGGGCATCGGCGTGGTAGTGCTCGGCGTCAGCCTCGCCTGGCTGACCGCATTGTGCGAATTTCCCGGGCGCCGCTGGCTCGATTGGGCGCTGATGCTGCCGTTCGCAATTCCGGCCTACGTGCTGGCCTTCGTCTTCATCGGCCTGCTCGATTTCGCAGGGCCAGTGCAAAGCCTGGCGCGTGAGTGGTTTGGCAGCGGCATCCGCTTCCCGCGGGTGCGCTCAACCGGTGGCGTTATCACGGTGCTGGTGCTGGTGTTCTATCCCTACGTCTATCTGCTGGCGCGATCGGCATTCCTCGCCCAGGGCAAGGGGCTCATGGAAGCAGCGCGGGTACTTGGCCAGTCACCCTGGCAGGCGTTCTGGCGGGTCGCGTTGCCGATGGCGCGCCCGGCTGTTGGTGCCGGTCTGGCCCTGGCGATGATGGAAACCCTGGCAGACTTCGGGGCGGTATCGGTATTCAACTTCGATACCTTCACCACGGCAATCTACAAGACGTGGTACGGCTTCTTCAGTCTGACCAGCGCGACGCAGCTGGCCAGTCTGCTGCTGCTCGCGGTGATGCTGGTGCTGTACGGTGAGCGCCGCGCACGCGGTGCGGCGCGGCCGGCCAACGAGCGGGCCCGTTCCGCGGCGCTCTATCGCCTTACCGGCGTAAAGGCTTTCGCTGCCAGCGCCTGGTGCGGCTTGGTGTTTCTCTGCGCCTTTGTCATTCCGGTGCTGCAGCTACTCGTCTGGCTGTGGCAGCGCGGTCGCTTCGATCTTGACGAGCGCTACGCCGGCCTGATTCTGCACACGCTCTACCTCGGCGGCATGGCTGCGCTGATCACTGTGACCGTGGCGCTGCTGCTGGCCTTCGCTCGGCGTCAGGCGCCGGTGCGCTCGATCCGCAGTGCCGTCAGCCTGGCCAACCTCGGCTACGCCCTGCCGGGTTCGGTGCTGGCGGTATCGATCATGTTGGCGTTCAGCTACCTGGACCGGCATATGGTGATCCCGCTGTCGAGCTGGTTGGGCGGGGCGGGCAAGCCGATCCTGCTCGGTAGTCTCGGGGCGTTGCTGCTGGCCTATCTGATTCGCTTCATGGCGGTTGCCTTCGGACCGCTGGAGAATGCGCTGGCGCGGATTCGCCCTTCACTGCCGCAAGCAGCGCGCAGCCTTGGTGTCGGTGGTCCGGCGTTGTTCATTCGTGTTTACCTGCCCTTACTGTTGCCTGGCACTCTCAGCGCGGCGCTGCTGGTGTTCGTCGATGTACTCAAGGAAATGCCGGCTACCTTGCTGATGCGTCCGTTCGGCTGGGACACCCTGGCCGTGCGTATTTTCGAGATGACCAGCGAAGGCGAGTGGGCCCGTGCCTCGCTGCCGGCGCTGACCCTGGTGTTGGTGGGGTTGTTGCCGGTAGTGCTGCTGATTCGCCGATCAGCGAGACGGATCGGCTAGTCGCGCAGCGTTTACCTGCAAGGCGCTGGGGCCACGGTTTAGCCGCGGTTGGACCTCCAGTCCGCTGTTGCCTGAAGCGCCGTGACCTGCCGCCACCTTGGGGCTACAATGCGCGCCATTCGAAAGTCGCCGGTCCCCGCAGAGCCCGGCTTTACTGACTTTTCCAATGCCGATTCGGCGACCTGCCCGGAAGGAGAAACCCATGGGTCAGCGTACTCCCCTCTACGATCAGCACCTTGCGCTTGGTGCCAAGATGGTCGACTTCGGTGGCTGGGACATGCCACTGCACTACGGCTCCCAAGTAGAAGAGCATCATCAGGTGCGACGTGACTGCGGAGTGTTCGACGTCTCGCACATGACCGTCGTCGATGTGGCTGGCGAGCAGGCCACAACCTTCCTGCAACACCTGCTGGCCAACGACGTGACGCGCCTGAAAAGTACAGGCCGAGCGCTATACACCGCGATGCTCAACGAGCGCGGCGGCGTGATCGATGACCTGATTGTCTACCTGACCAGTTGGGGTTACCGCCTGGTGGTCAATGCCAGCACCCGCGACAAGGATCTGGCCTGGATGCAGCAGCAGGCGACCGGCTTCGCGGTCGAGGTCAAGGAGCGTCCGGACTTGGCCATGCTGGCGATCCAGGGCCCCCATGCGCGGGCGCGGACAGCCGAATTGCTCAACCAGAATCGGGCTGCGCTGATTCAGGAGCTCAAGCCATTCCAAGGCATGGCCGAGGGCGACTGGTTCATCGGGCGTACTGGCTATACCGGCGAAGACGGCTTGGAAATCATCCTGCCGGCCGAGCAGGCGCCCGATTTTCTCAGCGAACTGGTCGGCGCCGGCATTCCGCCGATCGGTCTCGGCGCCCGTGACACCCTGCGTCTGGAGGCCGGCCTGAACCTGTACGGCCAGGACATGACCGAAGACGTCTCGCCGCTGACCGCCAACATGGGCTGGACCGTGGCCTGGGAGCCGGCCGAGCGTGAGTTCGTCGGGCGTGCCGCGCTGGAGCAGGAGCGGGCGCGTGACGACCTGCCGAAGCTGGTCGGCCTCGTACTGGAAGAGCGCGGCGTCCTGCGTGCCCATCAGGTCGTACGGGTCAATGGCGTCGGTGATGGCGAGATTACCAGCGGCAGTTTTTCTCCTACGCTTGGCAAGTCCATCGCTCTGGCCCGCGTGCCGGCCGGCACCGCTGAGCGCGCGGAAGTGGAAATTCGTGGCAAGTGGTATCCGGTGCGTGTGGTGCAGCCGACGTTCGTGCGGCACGGCAAGGTACTGGTGTAAATTCGACCGACTGTTTTGCGCGACTGCTGTCAACAGCCTTGAGGACACAACAATGAGCGATATCCCCAGCGATCTGCGTTACGCCGCCAGCCACGAGTGGGCCCGTCTCGAAGCGGACGGCAGCATCACCGTCGGCATCTCCGATCACGCTCAGGAAGCGTTGGGAGATGTGGTCTATGTCGAGCTGCCCGAGGTCGGGCGCCAGCTCAATGCCGGTCAGGAAGCCGGCGTGGTCGAATCGGTGAAAGCCGCATCCGACATCTATGCGCCAGTCTCTGGCGAGGTAATCGCGATCAACGAGGCGCTGGCCGATTCGCCGGAGCTGGTCAACAGCGATCCGTACGGCAACTGGTTCTTCCGCCTGCAGCCAAGCGACCAGTCGGACCTGGACAAGCTGCTTGATGCAGCCGCTTACCAAGCCGCCTGCGACGCCGACGCCTAAGCATCATCCACAAAAGCCCCGCTCTGCCGGGGCTTTTGTTTTTTTCGAGAGTAGCATCCATGCCGCATATGCCGAGCCTTTCCCAACTCCAGCAATCCGACGCCTTTCTGCGCCGCCACCTTGGCCCGGATCAGGGCGAACAGCAGGCCATGCTTGACGCCCTGGGCCTGACCAGTCGCGAGCAGCTGATCGAGCAGACCGTGCCGCCGGCGATCCGCCTGCAGGGTGAGCTGAGTCTGCCGACGGCGCTGGACGAACAGGCAGCGCTGGCCAAGCTGCACGGCTATGCCGAACAAAATCTGCTCTGGACCAGCCTGATCGGCATGGGCTACCACGGCACCATCACCCCGCCGGTAATCCTGCGCAACGTGCTGGAGAACCCGGGCTGGTATACCGCCTACACGCCCTATCAGCCGGAGATCGCCCAGGGTCGCCTGGAGGCTCTGCTGAACTATCAGCAGATGATCATCGACCTTACCGGGCTCGATCTGGCCAACGCCTCATTGTTAGACGAAGGCACTGCTGCCGCCGAAGCCATGACCCTGGCGCGGCGCATGGCCAAGAGCAAAAGCAACCGCTTCTTCGTCGAGGAAAACTGCCACCCGCAGACGCTCTCCGTGGTGCAGACCCGTGCCGAGGCGTTCGGCTTCGAACTGGTGGTCGGTACGCTGGACGAGTTGACCGGGCAGGATGTGTTCGGCGCGCTGCTGCAGTATCCCGACACCCATGGCGAGATCCGCGACCTGCGTCCGGCCATCGAGCAGCTGCACGCGCAGCAGGCGCTGGCCTGCGTCGCGGCCGATCTGCTCAGCCTGCTGCTGCTGACACCACCGGGCGAGCTGGGTGCCGACGTGGTACTCGGCTCGACCCAGCGCTTCGGTGTACCGATGGGCTACGGTGGTCCGCACGCGGCGTATTTCGCCAGCCGTGACGAATTCAAGCGCGGCATGCCAGGGCGCATCATCGGCGTTTCCAAGGACGCCCGCGGCAACACTGCATTGCGTATGGCGCTGCAGACTCGCGAACAGCACATCCGCCGTGAGAAGGCCAACTCCAACATCTGCACCGCGCAGGTATTACTGGCCAATATCGCCGGCTTCTACGCCGTGTATCACGGCCCGCAAGGCCTCAAGCGCATCGCCCAGCGTGTGCATCGGTTGACGGCCATCCTCGCTGCCGGTCTGGAGCAGAAGGGCATCGTCCGCCTCAACCAGCATTTCTTCGACACCCTGACGCTCGAGGTCGGTGGCGCGCAGACCGCCATCATCGAAAGCGCCGAAGCGGCGCAGATCAACCTGCGCATCCTCGGCCGCGGCCGGTTGGGCGTCAGCCTCGATGAAACCAGCGACGAGCGTACCGTCGAGCAGTTGCTGGCGATCTTCCTCGGCGCCGATCACGGCCTCGATGTTGCCGCGCTGGATGCCGGCGAGTTGGCCAGTGGCGTTCCCGCGGCATTGCAGCGCGAAAGTGGCTACCTCAGCCATCCGGTGTTCAACTCGCACCACAGCGAGACCGAGATGCTGCGCTACCTCAAACAGCTGGAGAACAAGGATCTGGCGCTCAACCAGGCGATGATTCCGCTCGGCTCCTGCACCATGAAACTCAACGCCACCAGCGAGATGATTCCGATCACCTGGGCCGAGTTCGCCAACCTGCATCCGTTCGTTCCGCGCGGTCAGGCGCAGGGCTACAAGCGGATGATCGATGAGCTGGAAGACTGGCTCTGTGCGATCACCGGCTTCGACGCGATCAGCATGCAGCCCAACTCCGGGGCACAGGGCGAATACGCCGGCCTTGTCGCCATCCGCAAATATCACGAGAGCCGCGGCGAAGGGCAGCGCGACATCTGCCTGATCCCGTCCTCGGCGCATGGCACCAACCCCGCCTCGGCGCAGATGGTCAGCATGCGTGTGGTCATCGTCGAGTGCGACAAGGGCGGCAACGTCGATCTGGAAGACCTCAAGCGCAAGGCCGCCGAGGCGGGTGATCGGCTGTCCTGCCTGATGATCACCTATCCTTCGACTCACGGCGTTTATGAGGAGAACGTGCGCGAAATCTGCGCGGCGATCCACGCCCACGGTGGTCAGGTGTACATGGACGGTGCCAACCTCAACGCCCAGGTCGGTCTGGCACGTCCGGCGGACATCGGTGCCGACGTCTCGCACATGAACCTGCACAAGACCTTCTGCATTCCCCACGGTGGCGGTGGCCCCGGTATGGGCCCGATTGGTGTCAAAGCGCACCTGGCTCCGTTCGTCGCCAATCACCCGGTAATCGAGCTGGAAGGTCCGCAGCCTGGCAACGGCGCGGTCAGCGCTGCGCCTTGGGGTAGCGCGAGCATTCTGCCGATCAGCTGGATGTATATCGCGATGATGGGTCCGCAGCTGCGCGACGCCACGGAAGTCGCCATTCTAGGCGCCAACTACCTGGCCAATCGCCTCGGCGGCGCCTTCCCGGTGCTCTACGCCGGTCGCAACGGCCGCGTCGCCCACGAATGCATCCTCGACCTGCGCCCACTCAAGGCGGAGACCGGTATCAGCGAGGAGGACGTCGCCAAGCGCCTCATGGACTATGGCTTCCATGCGCCGACGATGTCATTCCCGGTGCCTGGCACGCTGATGATCGAGCCGACCGAGAGCGAGTCGAAAGCCGAGTTGGATCGTTTCGTCGAAGCGATGCTGAGCATCCGCGCGGAGATTGCCAAGGTGCGGGACGGTGAGTGGCCGGCGGACAACAACCCGCTGGTGCGCGCACCGCATACGCTGGCCGACGTGATCGGCGAGTGGGACAGGCCGTACAGCATCGCCGAAGCGGTGACGCCGAGCGCACATGCCCGCGCGCACAAGTACTGGCCTGCGGTAAATCGCGTGGACAATGTCTACGGCGACCGCAACCTGTTCTGCGCCTGCGTACCAGTGGACGCCTATCGCGACTGAGAAGCGCTGCAGGCCTGAAATCGGCGTAATACGCTGATTTCAGGTTTTTTCAGATTGAGGTGGGTGTTGCGCTTCAACCCCGGCGGGGGTTCGCAGGGTGGATGTCGCTTTTCACATCCACCAGCGATTCCTTCAGGGTGGCTTGATTAAGCGCATTCACCCTGCGGCTGACTCACGTTTCTGGCTCTTGCTCTTCTTCGGACGCCTCGTCCAACAGGCCCAGCCAACTCGCCAGCACCAATTGGGCTTCTTCGATGCCCTGACGCTTGGGTGCGGAGAACAGCTGCACGCTGACCTCTTCACCCCACCTCTGGCGAATATCTCGCTGAATGGTCAGCAAGGCAGTCTTGGCTGCGCCGAAGGCCAACTTGTCTGATTTGGTCAGCAGGATGTGCAGCGGCATCTGGCTGGCGTTGGACCAGTCCAGCATCATGCGGTCGAACTCGGTCAGTGGATGGCGGATGTCCATCATCAAGAACACGCCGGCCAGGCTCTCGCGGCTGCCCAGATAGGCTTCCAGGTGGCGCTGCCAGTGCTGCTTGAGCGGGATCGGCACTTTGGCGTAGCCGTAACCAGGCAGGTCAACCAGGCGACGCTCATCGTCGAGGCGGAAGAAGTTGAGCAGTTGGGTGCGGCCAGGAGTCTTCGAGGTGCGCGCCAGGTTGGCGTGGGTCAGGGTGTTCAGCGCGCTGGACTTGCCTGCGTTGGAGCGGCCGGCGAAGGCTACTTCCAAACCCTCGTCGGCCGGGCACTGATCGACCTTGGCGGCGCTGATCATGAAGGAGGCCTGTTGGCAAAGGCCGAGAATCGGGTTTTTCGGTAGCATGGTCGTTCCGGTGAGTGCACGCGGGTGCGGCAATGGTTCGTTTCCGTTTCAGAAACGGGAGTATATAATGCCGCAGTTTTTATGTGCGCTTTGGCCTGATATAGGGCCATGCGTGGCATCCAGCCGGATTCGGGTGCCTGTGCGGCGGTAACGCCGCCTTGATGCGGACACCCAGCGTGCCACTATAACGAGCGTCGCCCCGGCTCTATGCCGAGCGCGACCCGAAGAATTCCCTTTCAAACCCTTAGCCGTAGTTGGATTAGCTGATGAACAAAGTACTCGTGAGTCTGCTGTTGACCCTTGGCATCACCGGTATGGCCCACGCGGCTGGAGACGCCGAAGCTGGTCAGGGCAAAGTTGCAATGTGTGGCGCTTGCCACGGTGCCGATGGCAACAGCCCGGCCCCGAACTTTCCGAAACTTGCTGGCCAGGGCGAGCGATACCTGCTCAAGCAGCTGCATGAAATCAAGGCCGGTAGCACGCCAGGCGCTCCTGAAGGCGTAGGTCGCAAGGTGCTGGAAATGACCGGTATGCTCGATCCGCTGAGCGAGCAGGACCTGGAAGACATCGCCGCCTACTTCTCCAGCCAGAAGGGCAGCATCGGTTACGCCGATCCGGCTCTTGCCGCAGAGGGTGAAAAGCTGTTCCGCGGTGGCAAGCTCGATCAAGGTATGCCGGCCTGTACCGGTTGCCACGCGCCGAATGGTGTCGGCAATGACTTGGCTGGCTTCCCCAAGCTCCGCGGACAGCATGCGGCGTACACCGCCAAGCAGCTGACCGACTTCCGCGAAGGCAACCGCACCAATGACGGCGATACCATGATCATGCGTGGCATCGCTGCGAAACTGAGCAACAAGGACATCGAAGCGCTGTCCAGCTACATCCAAGGCCTGCATTGATCGCATTGGCAGGTTGAGCAGAAGGGCGTCCGGGCCACAGCCCCGACGCCCTTCTGCGTTTTTGGGTATATGGCGCAGCCTTCATCATGGCTTCGTATCGGCAAATGAAAAACGCTGGCGAGTCTGGGCGTTTTGCTGCAGCCTGTTGCGCCATCGGTCCGTCGTAAACAGGAGTATTTCATGCGCAATATCCTACTCACTGCCGTTTTCGCCGCTGCGAGCCTTTTTGGCGCTGCAGCCCAGGCAGCGGAGTTTCAAGCAGGCAAGGAATATGTCGAGCTGAGCAGCCCGGTGCCGGTGGCCGACCCGAGCAAGATCGAAGTCGTCGAGCTGTTCTGGTACGGCTGTCCGCATTGCTATCAGTTCGAACCGGTGATCAAGCCCTGGGCCGAGCAGCTTCCGGAAGATGTGCAGTTCAAACGCATTCCGGCCATGTTTGGCGGAATCTGGAACGCCCATGGTCAGCTGTTCATCGCGCTGGAATCCATGGGTGTGGAGCCGAAAGTGCATGATGCGGTGTTCGCCGCCTATCATCAGGAGCGCAAGAAGCTCGCCACGCCTGAAGAGATGGCCGATTTCCTCGCCGGCCAGGGCATCGACAAGCAGACCTTCCTCAAAGCCTACAACTCATTTGGCGTGCGGGGCCGGGTAGAGCAGGCGAAGAAGCTCGGCATGGCGTATCAGATTACTGGCGTACCGGTGATGATCGTCAACGGCAAGTACCGCTTCGATCTCGGTTCGTCCGGTGGTCCGGAGCGCACGTTGCAGGTGGCCGATTTCCTCATCGAAAAAGAACGCGCGGCGCGGTAGACCACGATGCTGCGCCGCTGGAGCGCTCCACGCCTTGCCGGACCCGGCAAGGCGTGCGTCAATCCGCATTGCCTGGCCAGTAGCGGATTGCCAGCTGACGGACGCTTGCGACTGCTCAGCTTCAATATCCAGGTCGGCATCAGCACGGAGCGCTATCACCATTACCTGACGCGTAGCTGGCAGCATCTGTTGCCGCATCCTGGGCGTGCAGGGAATCTGCAGCGCATCGGCGAGGTGCTCGGCAACTACGACCTGGTGGCGTTGCAAGAGGCCGATGGCGGCAGCATGCGCTCCGGCTATATCAATCAGGTCGAGCATCTGGCCCATCTGGGCGCTTTCCCGTACTGGTATCAGCAGCTCAATCGCAACCTCGGACGCTTTGCCCAGCATAGCAACGGCGTGCTCAGTCGACTTGAACCGCAGGGGTTGGAGGATCATCCGCTGCCCGGGCCTTCTGGACGTGGCGCGATCCTGCTGCGCTTCGGCGAGGGACCGGACGCGCTGGTCGTGGTGATGATGCATCTGGCGCTGGGTGGCGGCGCCCGGACGCGCCAGCTGGCCTATATCCGCGAGCTGATTGGCGGCTATCGTCATCAGGTATTGATGGGTGACATGAACACCCATGCCAATGATTTGTTGGAAAACTCGCCGCTACGCGACCTCGGCTTGCTCGCGCCACAGGTTGAGGCGACCTTCCCGAGCTGGCGGCCGCAACGCTGCCTGGATCATATTCTGCTGAGCCCTAGCCTGACGCTGGAGCGCGTCGACGTGTTGGCATTGCCGATTTCCGATCACCTGCCGGTGGCAGTGGAGATTCGCTTGCCCGACTCGCTTCAGGCCGATTCCCTGCCGGTACAGGTACAAGAAACGAAATGAGCGTAGAAGCCGAACGCTGGAAGGAAAAGTATCTTCAGCTCGCCGAGCGGCAGGAGCAGCAGGAAGCCCGCTGGGAACAGCGTGTCGACCTTCTGCGGCGCAGCCTGGTGCGTAGCAGCCTGGCAGTGGAGGGTGCGGACCCGGCGGTCGAGCGCTGCCTGCACGAGATGCGCGAAATCCTGCGTGAAGGTGATCTGGATGAGGGCCTCAGCCAGCTTGTGCCGCGTCTGGAAAAGGCCGTGCTGGAATCCGAGCGCCATCGCCAGGAGCGCGCCGCTCGGCTTACCGAGGCGTTGCATCGGCTGGTTTCCCAGCTGTTGGGCATGTCGGTACCGGCAGAGTTGCGCAAACCGCTCAAGCGGTTCGCCAAGGATCTGGATCAGCGTGCTGCGAGGCTGCGCGAGCTGCCTGTGCTGCTGGGCGAGCTGAGCGACCTGCAAGGCCAGGTGCTGGACCTGCAGGGCATGTCCGCGCCGCAGCAGAGCGGCTTTTTGAAACGGCTGTTCGGCCGCGATGTGCCGTTGACGGTGGCGCCGGCTGAGGCAAGCGACGGCAACCCGCCGGCCGTTGCGGTGGCTGGGGTCGAACTCGCCACTGTGGCCGCGCCGCTGGCCGAGCAACCCCTAGCGGTGGCAGCGTCAGCGGATCGAGTAGTCGATGCGGTGGAAGTGGCATCGCCAGATGCGGATCCTATCGTCTCGCAGGACGAGGACGACGCGCAGCCAGCTGACGGATTGCCGGGCGCCGCCGCCTACGCCTTGCCGGATTCCCCCGAGCCGGCGTTCAGCGTCGTCGCCGACAGGGTAGAGGCAACGCTCAATAGCCTGCTGGACAGTCTGCATCTGCCCGAGCAGCACCAGCCGCAACTGCAGACCCTGCGCGCGCGCATTCAGCACGGTTTGAACTGGTACGAATTGGTGCCGGTGCTGGACGATCTGGCGATGCTGATGATTGCCTTCAGCGATCAAGGGCATCGGGATTTCGAGAACTACCTACAAACGCTCAACGAGCGCCTGACTGCAATGCAGGAGAACCTCCTCGCGGCGCACGAAGGACATAACGAAGGGCGAGATGCCGCACAGGCACTGGATGCGGAGCTGCGTGAGCAAGTCGGTGGCCTGCAGCACAGCATGCGCCAGGCGACCGATCTGAGCAGCCTCAAGCAGGTGGTCGAGGCACGCCTGGACGGATTGCTGGATACGGTGGATACCTATCGGCAACAGCGCAGTGAGCAGGAACACAAGCTCGGCGAGCGTCTGCAGCAGTTGGTCAGCCGGGTCGGCAGTCTCGAGCAGGCTGCGCGCGGTTTGCGTGGGCATCTGGAAGAGCAGCGGCAGAAGGCCTTGCAGGATCCGCTGACCGGGCTGCCCAATCGGGCCGCCTGGAACGAGCGCCTGGACCTGGAATTTGCCCGCTGGCAGCGCTACGGCGGCGAACTGCTGCTGGCGGTGCTGGATGTCGATCACTTCAAGCGGGTCAATGATGGTTACGGCCACCTGGCAGGCGATCGGGTGCTCAAGATCATCGGGACCGAACTTCAAAAAAGGCTGCGCAAGACCGATTTCATTGCCCGCTTCGGTGGTGAGGAGTTTGTCGTGCTGCTGCCCAATACACCCGATGAGGCGGGCCGGCAGCTGATGGAGGCACTGCGTGAGTCGATCGGAAGCTGTCCTTTCCATTTCAAAGGCGAGCGCGTCTCCATTACGCTTTCGGCCGGCCTGACCGCTTTCGCCGAAGGCGATACCGCCGAGCGTGCCTTCGAGCGCGCCGATGGCGCGCTCTATCGCGCCAAGAATGCCGGGCGCAACCGCGTCGAACTGGCCTGACCGGTTGACATCGATCGTCGCCGTTCGGCCGGTATACTCACGCCATTCACCGCACCGCACCAGCAGGGGCCACGTACCGGGCTCCCGCTCATCTGCGTCATTTCGCCGTCGACACAGAGGTTGTCCCGATGAAAGTCATCACCGCCACATTGATGCTCCTGCTACTGGCCGGCTGTGCCAGCGGGCCCCGTATCGATACCAGCCATAGCTCGCTCGGCCACGACAGTCGTACCCAGTTCATCGTGCTGCACTACACCTCGACCGACTTGTCCCGCTCGCTGGAGCTGCTCAGCGGTCGAGATGTCAGCAGCCACTATCTGATCGGCGACTCGCCCGCGACCATCTATCGGCTGGTGGACGAGAACCGGCGTGCCTGGCATGCCGGCGAAAGCGAGTGGAACGGCCGCACCTGGCTCAACGCCACATCTATCGGCATTGAGCTGGTCAATCGCGGTTACGTCGAAAGCGCGGACGGACGTCGGCTCTGGTATCCCTACTCCGAGGCGCAGATCGACGCGTTGGTGGTGTTGCTCAAGGACATCATGGCGCGTCATGGCCTCAAGCCGGGCGCCATCATCGGCCACAGCGATATCGCGCCGCAGCGCAAGGTCGATCCGGGTCCGTTGTTCCCCTGGAAGCGTCTTGCCGACGAGGGCCTGGTGCCCTGGCCCGATGCCGGCGCGGTAGCCGCGGAGCGGTTGCGCTATGCATCCGAGGGCTTGCCGGCAATCACCTGGTTCCAGGATGCACTGGCAGCGCAAGGCTATCGGGTACCGAGGCACGGTCATCTGGATGCCGAGACGCGCAACGTGGTAGCGGCTTTCCAGATGAAATATCGCCCGGCGCGCTTCGACGGTGAGCCGGACGCAGAGACGGCGGCGATGTTGCAGGTGCTCGCCAGTCAGGCGCAGCGCTGAGCTCAGTAGACCGTAGTACCAATCAGCCTGGAGTCGGCCAGCGCTGCCGTGCGATGTTCGGCGGCAGCCTGATAGTCGCGGTCGACGATCATCGCCAGAAAGGCTTCCTTGGATGGATAGCTGACAAGCAACAGATCGTCCCATTGCTCGTCTGGCGGGGCGATCAGGGCGGCATGGGCCTTGGCGCGAACCTCGACCGCGCCACCGCTGGCTTGCACTTTGGCCAGCGCCACGCGGCTGTAGCGGGCGTAGGCTTCGCGGCCGCTGCAGGGGCTGTGCGCGCTGCCGGCTGGATAGGTTGCCTGATCGTTATAGCGCAGCAGATTGAGCATCAGGATAGGTACCCCGGAAGGCATCGCCGCAACGTAGTCGGCGAGCTGTGCTGGGCTTGGGTTCAGGCTCGGCATGGACGTTTCCTCGATGGCGCCTTCAGATCGGTAGCGCGACGTAGAAGATGGTGCCGTGGCCGATCCGCGAATGCACGCCAATGCGACCACCATGCAGCTGGGCGATTTCCTTGCATAAGGCAAGCCCCAGTCCTGCGCCGCCACGTCGCCGACCGATCTGCACGAACGGCTCGAAGATGCGCGCCTGCTGGCTGTAGGGGATGCCTTCGCCATTGTCTTCGACGCTGAGGATCATCCGTTCGCCATGGTGCCGTGCCAGCAGCCGCACCTCACCGCCCTTGGGTGTATGACGAAGGGCATTGCTCAGCAGATTGTCCATTACCCGTTCGATCTGCTGACGGTCGAGCATCAGCGTCGGTAGGGGTTGCTGCAGCTCCAGTTTTAGCTGCACATCCTGCTCGGTTGCGGCTACTTCGAAGCGTTGACGTGCGGCCTCGATCAGCTCAGGAATGTCGCACTGTTCCAGTTCGAGCTTTTGCTGGCCGCTCTGGTAGCGGGAGAAATTCAACAGGTCGTTGATCAGCCGTACCAGGCGCTGCATTTCCTCGTGCACGGTGTCGAACAGGTCCGACTCGCGGCTGTCGGCCGGATAACGCAAACGCTCGCGCAACAGGCTGAAGGCCATCTGCATGCCGGTGACCGGCGTGCGCAGCTCATGGGAGGCGCGCAGCACGAATTCGTTGCGCACGCGCTCGAAGGTGCGCTGGTCGGTGACGTCGTGCAGCACCATGACTGCGCCGCTGATGCTGCCGTCATGGTGGCTGACCGGGCTGATGCGCCAGGCCAGCAGGCGGCGCTCGCCATCGGCCTCGATGATCAGGTCCTCGGGTGGGTCGGACAGCGGCTTGTCGTCCAGTACCTGGCGCGCGGCGTTGTCCAGGTCCGGATAACCCAACGCTTCGCCCAGCGTGGAGCCCAGGTGTTCGTTCTCCCAGGCGAGCTGGCGCTGCGCTACCGGATTGGCGTGCTCCAGGCGCCCGTCGCGGTCGACGATCAGCAGGCCGTCGTCGATGCTGTCGAGCAGGGCTTGCAGGCGTTGCTGGCCATTGACCAGCGCCTCCACGTTGGTCTGCTTGAAGTCGTGCAGGGCCTGGGCCATCAGGCCAAAGCGGCGACTCAGCGAGGACAGCTCGGCAATCGGCGGCGTCGGTAGGGTGATATTGAAGTCGCCGCGACCGATCTGGTCGGCCGCGGCGGACAGCCGCTCGATCGGCTCGCCGAAGCGCCGTGCGAAACTATGGGCAGTGATGAAGCCGATCAGCAGCACCGCAATTGCGGTCAGCCCGAGCAGGCCGGCCAGGAGCGAGGCTCGGTCGCGGCTGCGCAGTTCGGTGTCGCGAATCTTGTCGTAGGCCGCGCCCTGCATGTCGGTCATCAGGCCGCGAACGCGGTTGAAGGACTGGCTCAGCGGGTTGTCTTCCAGCAGCGTCAGGTTCTGATGCCGGGTGGCGTCGATCTGCTGCAGGAACGCGGCGTAGGCACTGGCTATGGTCTGGAAGGCTTGCCGATCGGCATCGTCGTTGGCTTCGGCTATTCCGCGTTCGAGGGTCTGCTGGAAAGCTTGCCGCAGCGGGTCGAGGGCCTCGCTGCGGCTGTTGTCGGTGAGCATCACGATGAGGTGATTGCCCAGCGCCTGGCGCAGCTGCTGGTTGATCTCGATGATGCTGAAGTTGTTGCGGATAAGCTGTTCCTGGCTCTTGGCCATCTGCATTACGCTGACCAGCGCCAGCAGCAGGCCGAGCAGGGCAACCGTCATCAGGGCCGAGAACCCGAGAAACAATCGGGTTCGCAGCTTCATCTGGAGTTTCATAGGCCGTACTGCTTGCGCTTTCTGTAGAGGGTCGAGGCGTCGATACCAAGGATGCGGGCGGCCTGCTCGAGGGTATCGCTGGTACTCAATACGCCGGCGATGTGCGCCTTCTCCAGCGCTTCCAGGCTCAGCGGCTCGCCGATACGCGGCGCATTGCTGCCGACCTGCTCACCGAGTCCCAGGTGGCTGATTTCGATCATCTGCTGGGGGCAGATGATGCTGGCCCGCTCGACCACATTGCGCAGTTCGCGGACGTTGCCCGGCCAGCGATAAGTCCTCAGCGCCGCCATTGCCGCATCGCTAAAGCCGCGTGCGGGACGACCGTAGTTCTTCACGAAGAATGCAAGGAAGCGTTCAGCAAGGGTCAGGACATCCTCTGGCCGCTCACGCATCGGCGGCAGGTTGAGCGTGATGACGTTGAGGCGATAGAGCAGGTCTTCGCGGAACTTGCCTTCGCGGACCATTTCTTCGAGGTTCAGGTTGGTTGCCGCGAGGATGCGCACATCGGCGCGGCGGGTCACCGGATCGCCGACCCGCTCGTATTCCTTGTCTTGAATGAAGCGCAGCAGCTTGGGTTGCAGCGCCAGCGGGAAGTCGCCGATTTCGTCGAGGAACAACGTGCCGCCATCGGCCTGGTTGACGCGCCCCAGCGTGCTTTCGGTGGCTCCGGTAAAGGCGCCGCGGTTGTGGCCGAACAGCTCGCTTTCCATAAGGTCGGCGGATAGCGAAGGGCAATTGATGGTGACGAAGGCTTTTTTCGTGCGACGGCTCCAGGTGTGTATGGCGCGTGCGAGTTCGCCTTTACCTGTGCCCGATTCACCGAGAATCAGGATGTTGGCGTCGGTGTCGGCAACCTGACGGGCAGTCTCCAGCACCGCCATCATCGCCGGACTGTGCGAGCCCAGGGCGTCGCTGCGCTGCTTGACCTCGCCTTCGAGTGCCTCCAGCCGAGCGGCCATCTGGCGTACTTCCAGCTGCTTGGCGGCGGACAGGCGGAGTTGTTCGGGGCTGCATGGCTTGAGCAAGTAGTCGGCTGCGCCGGCTTGCATGGCGTCTACGGCAGTATCGACGGCCGAGTGAGCTGTGACGATCACCACGCGCATCCAGGGCGCGAGCATGCGCATCTGCTGCAGCACGTCCAGCCCGTTGTCTTCGCCCAGACGCAAATCGAGGAAGCAGAGATCGAATACCTGGCGCTGCAGAATGGCTTCGGCCTGCGCCGCGCTGGCTGCAGTCATCACCGTGTAGCCACGATCCTCCAGGCAGTAACGGAAGGTACGCAGGATCGCTGCTTCGTCATCCACCAGGAGGATGCGTCCGCCGTTGTCCGTCGTTTGTTCCATGGATGCTCCCATCAAAAGGCGAATTCAGTCGCTGAAAGATTCGATTATGGCGTGTCGGGCGTGTGGCTGCGCCGTTGCGTTGCTGGCGAGTGCTTTAGTCTATGAAAAGTCTTGCAAGTTGCACGGTGCAGACAGCCCTTTCCTGCATGCTGCATTCCATCATCCTTGATGCGCTTCCCCAAGTGGCTGATTTAGCAGGATGCAGCGTTTCAGGCCTGCTGGCATGCGGCTTGCGACCGGATGTCGAAGGGGCTGATTCCCGCCAAACGGGAACGGCCGCATTCGTCGATCCCTGCAGGAGGTGCCATGAACCGGTCCATGAACCAGCTCAACGAGCTAATCGAGATCACCCGCGACGGGCAGCGTTTCTACCAGCATGCCGCCGAGGAAGTAAAGGACGTGGAGCTGCAGCACCTGTTCCGCGATCTGGCCCAGGCGAAAACCCAAATCATCCAGGCGCTTAGCGTAAAGGTTGCGGCCAGCCACGAGCAGCCGGCACAGGGCGGGACGCTGACGGGTCGTATGCGCGAACTCTATGCCGATACCAAGTCGCGGATTGGCGATCACGACACGGCCTATGTCGACCAACTGGAGCAGACCGAAGCCCACATATTGCGCGCCTTCGAGGACGCGGTGGGCGATGCTGAGCCGGACGTACGGGCATTGCTGGCTATCGAGCTGCCGAAATTGCGGACGTGTCACGAACGGATGCACCAGCTCAAAGAGGCGCGTCACTGACTGTCGTGCAAAACGCCCGGGCTGTTGGAGGCTCTCATGCAAATTGAGTTGAAGCCGCTCCGGGCGCAACGATTAACTTATTGATTTTTAAAGATTTTACCTTGGTGCACAGCCTGGCACGCCGCCTGCAATAACTCAGTCAACGAAACGATGTTCGCCACGCTTAGAAGGAGTTGAGGATGAATCGCCAAGCCTGCTTTTCAATGGCCAGCAAGGGTTTCCTCTCTGCTGCGGTTGTCATGCTGATCATGGGCTCCGAGCGCCCGATGTCGCAACCGCTCAGCCAGGCGCAACAGAATTCCGCGGAACGAATCGGCATGTACGACGCTCAACCTATTGAGCTCATGCGGACCGGCCAAGCGCCGCAAACCATCGATTATCGCCAAGCGCCTGCCGAGCAGCGCTGGGTGTTCTGAGCAACGAAGGGGACGTGCAAGCGAGCCAGCAAGGATGCGTAACAACATCGATGCAGATCGGGCTGATCTGATCCGCTGAGAACCGTTCCTGAACCGAGAGGAGTCACACCATGCTGAGTTGGGCTATTACCTTCCTGATCATCGCCATCATCGCCGCGGTACTTGGCTTCGGTGGTATCGCAGGCACTGCAACGGGCATCGCCAAGATCCTGTTCGTGGTCTTCCTGGTGCTGTTCGTGGCATCGCTGATCTTCGGCCGCGGTCGCGGACCGCGAGTCTGATGCATTGATAGCCGCCCGCAAGGGCGGCTGCATTCTGGAGTGGCAGCGGCATAGGAAGCCATATTCGCCGGGTCATGTTCGGCTATCGAAGATGATCCAGAGCGGCAACGAGCTTGAGGCTCGTTGCGCTCACCCCTCAGCGGGGGGAACCAGGGGGTCGGGTTGTTCTGCGTGCGGAGTGACCTAGGGGTACATGGAGTACCTCCTTCATCGGACCAGGTTCTGTATGGCTGCGGCCGGGGGTGGCGTTTTCCACCCCCGGCATGCAGCAACAAATAACGCGCAACACCATCTCCCTTCCCAAGACATTCAAGTTGTTCTTCCGACTGCCGCTGATCGGCGGGTGACCCCTGCGGTCAGGCACCGCTATCATCGCGTCCAGCTTTGATGGGAGAACGACATGCTCAACGGCCTCTGGCTGGGCTTTTTTCTGATCGCCGCGGTTGCCGCCTTGGGGCGCTGGCTGATAGGTGGCGATCCTGCCGTGTTCGCCGCGCTGGTCGAAAGCCTGTTTGCCATGGCGAAACTGGCCGTAGAAGTGATGATTGTGCTGTTTGGCACCTTAACGCTATGGCTGGGTTTTCTGCGCATCGCCGAAAAGGCCGGGTTGATCGATCTGCTGGCGCGCCTGCTTGGGCCATTGTTTCGTCGGCTGATGCCGGAAGTGCCGGCGGGCCATCCGGCGCTGGGGCTGATCACGCTGAATTTCGCTGCCAACGGCCTGGGGCTGGACAATGCCGCCACGCCGATCGGACTCAAGGCGATGCGCGCATTGCAGGAACTCAACCCATTGCCAAGCGTGGCCAGCAATGCGCAGATCCTGTTTCTGGTGCTCAATACCTCCTCGCTGACCCTGTTGCCCGTGTCGATCTTCATGTATCGCGTGCAGCAGGGCGCGGACGATCCGACCCTGGTGTTTCTGCCGATTCTGCTGGCCACCAGTGCCTCATCGCTGGCGGGCCTGCTGGCCGTCGCGCTGATGCAGCGGTTGCGTTTATGGGACCCGGTGGTGCTGGCCTACTTCATTCCCGGTGCGCTGCTGCTTGGCGGTTTCATGGCGTTGCTGGCCGGGCTATCGGCGACCGCCCTGGCCTCGCTGTCGTCGTTGCTCGGCAACCTGACCCTGTTCGGCCTGATCATCGCCTTCCTGGTGGTCGGCGCGCTGCGCAAGGTGCAGGTATACGAGGCGTTCGTCGAGGGGGCGAAGGAGGGCTTCGACGTTGCCAAAAGTCTTTTGCCCTATCTGATCGCCATGCTCTGCGCTATCGGCGCGCTGCGTGCATCCGGCGCGCTGGATCTCGGTCTTGAAGGCATCCGCTGGCTGGTCGAAGCGCTGGGTTGGGATACGCGCTTCGTCGACGCCTTGCCCACTGCGCTGGTCAAGCCGTTCTCCGGCAGTGCGGCACGGGCGATGCTGATCGAAACCATGCAAAGTCAGGGTGTGGATAGCTTCCCGGCGCTGGTGGCGGCGACGGTACAGGGCAGTACCGAAACCACCTTCTATGTGCTGGCGGTGTATTTCGGTGCAGTAGGCATCCAGCGGGCGCGGCATGCGGTGGGCTGCGCGCTGGTAGCGGATCTGGCCGGGATCATCGCGGCAATCAGCGTGTGCTACTGGTTCTTCGGCTGAACGAGCGGGCATCGAGATCAGTCGCGCAGCAGCCGGATCAGGGCGAGTCGGTAATCCTGCAACACTTCGCTGGCGTCGAGCTGACCGGCACCTGTCAGCGCCTCAACAGCGTTGCACCGGTTGGGCTGCCTGGTAGCCACCGGTGAACTCGCCTGATCGGGCGTAGCCCATCCGGCCCCAGCAGTACCAGAGCAGCTTCCAGATAAAGAAAACCCCGGCCACGCATCTGCATGGCCGGGGTCTTCAGGTGGCTAGTACCTGTGGATCAGCGCTGGCGGCGCCGTCGCTGCATCCAGACGATCAGCCCGAACAGCAGGAAGCCTGGGGCCCACATGAGTTCCTTCGGCCAGCGGTCGGTCGGTGCACGCACCGACAGAATCTGCTGATCGAACTCCAGGCCTGCTTCGGCGGCCGGGCTACCGAAGGCGACACTGTCGACCAGCAGCTTGCCGTTGTCTTCGTAAGTCAGCAGACCGATCTTCTCCAGCTTCTGCTCGCCGGAAGCGCCGTCCGGAATTGCCAGCAACAGCACGAACTCGCGTGGATCGCCCACTGCGTCCTCGCCGAGTACGCGCAGGCGCAGCTGGCTGTCTTGGTCGACCCTGCCCAGGGCCTCGACCAGCTCCGCAGGCGGAATCTCCCGATAGGGATCGTGGATGATGTCCATCCAGAATCCTGGGCGGAACAGCGTGAAGGCGACCAGCAACAGCAGCAGGCTCTCGTACCAGCGGCTACGCACCAGGAAGTAGCCCTGGGTGCCGGCCGCGAACACCAGCATGGCGATCGTCGCCACGATGAAGATCAGTACACCGTGCCAAAAGTCCACGCCGATCAGCAGCAGGTCAGTGTTGAAGATGAACAGGAACGGCAGCGCCGCGGTGCGCAGACTGTAATAGAACGCCGTCACCCCGGTTCTGATCGGATCGCCCTTGGAAACCGCCGCCGCGGCGAACGAGGCCAGGCCTACCGGCGGTGTGACGTCAGCCATGATGCCGAAGTAGAAGACGAACAGGTGCACCGCGATCAGCGGCACGATCAGGCCGTTCTGCTGCCCCAGCGAGACGATCACCGGCGCCAGCAGGCTGGACACCACGATGTAGTTGGCGGTGGTCGGCAGGCCCATGCCGAGGATCAGGCTGAGGAACGCGGTGAGCAGCAGCATCAACAGCAGGTTGCCCATCGACAGCAACTCGACCAGATCGGCCAGGACCAGCCCGACACCGGTCTGCGACACGGCGCCGACGATGATGCCGGCCGCCGCGGTGGCGATCCCGATGCCGATCATGTTGCGTGCACCGGCAATCAGGCCTTCACGCAGGTCGACTATGCCGTCCATGAATGTGCCGTCGCGATGGCTGCGGTCATGGCGCATCCACGATAGCAGGGGACGCTGAGTCAGCAGGATGATGACCAGCATCACCGAACCCCAGAACGCCGAGAGGCCCGGTGACAGGCGCTCGATCATCAGGCACCAGACCAGCACCACCACCGGCAGCAGGAAGTGCAGGCCGGAAAGCAGCACCGGGCGAGTTTCCGGCAGCTTTTCCAGCGGCGCATTTGGGTCTTCATGGGGCAGTGGTGGGTTGCTCGCCGCGATCTTCAGCAGGCCTAGGTATACCAGCGCCAGCAAAAAGCCGATCACCCATAGCGCGGAACCGCCGAGCAGCGGCTTCAGCCAGCCGAGGCCGTAATAGACACCCAGCGACAAGCCGGAAATCAGCGCGGCGCCGAAGGCGAAACCGATCAGCCGTTGCATCCACGGCTTGGCCACATTGGCCCGCGGCAGCGCCTCCAGGCCTAGCTTGAGCGACTCAAGATGGACGATATAGATCAGCGCGATGTAGGAAATCAGTGCCGGCAGGAAGGCATGCTTGATCACTTCCACATAGGGAATGCCCACGTACTCGACCATCAGGAACGCCGCTGCACCCATCACTGGCGGCATGATCTGGCCGTTGACCGAGGAGGCCACTTCGACCGCGCCGGCCTTCTCCGCCGAGAAGCCGGTGCGCTTCATCATCGGAATGGTGAATGTACCGGTGGTCACGACGTTGGCGATGGACGAGCCGGAGATCAGGCCGGTCATACCGGAGGCAACGACCGCTGCCTTGGCCGGGCCGCCACGGAAATGTCCGAGCATGCTGAAGGCCAGCTGGATGAAATAGTGGCCAGCGCCAGCACGCTCGAGCAGGGCACCGAACAGTACGAAGAGGAAGACGAAGCTGGTGGAGACGCCCAGCGCAATGCCGAATACGCCTTCGGTGGTGATCCACTGGTGGTTGGCCAGTGCAGTAAAGCTCACCCCGCGGTGGGCCAGCAGGCCGGGCATCCAGGGGCCGGCGACGCTGTAGACGAGAAACACCAGGGCGATGATTGCCAGTGGCGGGCCGAGGGCGCGGCGGGTGGCTTCCAGCAGCAGGGGGATACCGATGCAGGCGGTAACCAGATCCATGGTGGTCAGGTTGCCGGGGCGCTGCGCCAGCTGTGAATAGGCGATGAACAGATAGGCTGCAGTGGCCGCGGCAACCAGCCCCAGGGCGATATCAACCAGCGGAACGCGATCGCGCGGCGAGCGTTTGAACGCAGGGTAGGCGAGGAATGCCAGCAACAGCGCGAAAGCCAGGTGAATCGAGCGGGTCTCGGTGTCGTTCAGTACGCCGAAGCCGAGGACGAACGGCAGCGGCGAGGCGATCCACAGCTGGAACAGCGACCAAAGCAGCGCAAGCCCGGCAATTACCGCTGCCATCGGCCCGGCGGGCAGGCGCGCACCGACATCCTGGGCGATCAGTTCCTCGGTGGACAGTTGTTTGTCTTGCATGAAATGAGGCCTGTTTTTTCAGGTAACGGAACCGCGAAAACCCGTGGCCATACGGCGCACGGGTTTTCAGCGAGGCATCGCAACGATCAGGGCTGCCTCCGCGAGGCAGCCCTGGCGAGCCTTACAACCAGCCGCGTTCCTTGTAGTAACGCTCGGCGCCTTCATGCAGTGGCGCGCTCAGGCCGACTTCGATCATCTCTTCCGGCTTGAGATCCTTGAACGCCGGATGCAGACGCTGGAAGCGCTCGATGTTTTCGAACACCGACTTGACCAGCTGGTAGACCACTTCGGCATCGACCTTGGAAGTCGTGGACAGAACGGCCTTGCCACCGATGGACTGGGTCGCCTGGTCGTTGCCCTTGTACAGGCCGCCCGGGATTTCAGCTTTGGTGTAGTAGCTCTTCTCTTCCAGCAGCTTATCGATCTCGGCGCCCGTGATCGGTACCAGCACCGCGTCGGTGGTGGTTGTCGCTTCCTGGATCGCGCCATTGGGGTGACCGACGAAGTAGGTCATGGCATCGATGTTGTTGTCGCCCAGAGCGCTGGCCTGTTCGGCCGGCTTCAGCTCGGCGGCCAGGGAGAAGACCGATTTGTCCCAGCCTTTGACGGCCATGATTTCTTCGAGGGTGTCGCGCTGGCCGGAACCTGGGTTGCCGATGTTGACGCGCTTACCTTTGAGGTCGTCGAGGCCCTTGATGTTGGCGCTGCGGCGGGCGAGTACGGTGAAGACCTCGCTCTGCAGGGAGAACACCGCACGGATGTCGTCCATCTTTCCTTCTTTCTCGAAGGGGGTGACGCCTTCCATTGCCTTGTACTGGTGGTCGGACTGCATGATGCCGAAATTGAATTCGCCACTGCGCAGGCCATTGACGTTGGCCACGCCGCCGCCGCTAGCCGGGGCGTTGCACTTGATGTTTTCCGCATTGCGATTGACGAAGCGGCAGATCGATTGTCCGGCAACGTAATAAACGCCGGTCTGGCCGCCTGTGCCGATGGTAACGAACTTCTCTTGCGCCTGTGCCACTGCGCTCAGGCCGGTTCCCGCCAGAGCAGCGGTAAAGATCCATGCCAAGGATTTGCCTTTCATGGATGCACTCCTTTTTGGTTGTTTTCGGATTCCCGGCATCCCTTGTGAGTTTGCGCGGAACTTGAGTCTAGCAGGCAGCCGCGTCGGTAACAGCCCAGTGGCGATCCAGGCTCGCGTCGCGCCCCTTGCTAGGACCGGGCTGGTGAAGAAGGGTTGCGCATCGCCACGTATCTTTTTCTGTACATTACCTGTACATATAGTAATATCTGTACAAGATTGATGGCCGCTAGCCGCCGCACGGTTAAAGTCCGACTAACGGCGTAGGACTTCAGTCGAATTGCATGGCGCTTTCGGTGATATCAATATGGCATCAGCCTCCAGGCGAGGAAGCATGCTGATCGGACAGGACCATCGGGCTCTGTCGACTGAAGCGCCACAGGGACCATCCGGATGGATGGGTCAGTGCTGGCGCTTTTTTCTGTGCCCGTTCCCGCGATACAAAAACGATACAACGACCCGTTGGGCCGTCCGAAAGCAGGAAGCGATCACCGCAGGGTGAACTGGCAGGAGCGCGAGGGCATCGCTGGATGCCCCGACCGAGACGTGCATGGCGGAACAGACGACGTTTTGCCTTGTTTACGAGAGCCACCATGCGCACGAATCTGCCGGTCACTGGCCGCGACGTTTCCATCAGCGATACCGCCAACATCCTCTCCACCACGGATCTCAGCGGTGACATCACCTATGTGAATCCGGACTTCATCAAGATCAGCGGCTTCGAAGAAAGCGAGCTGATCGGCCAGCATCACAACATTGTCCGCCACCCTGACATGCCCACCGAAGCGTTTGCCGACTTGTGGGGCAGCGTGCGGGCAGGCAGGTCCTGGATGGGCATGGTGAAGAACCGTTGCAAGAACGGCGACCACTACTGGGTCAGCGCATTCGTGACGCCGATCAGCCGTAACGGAAAGGTCGTCGAATACCAGTCGGTACGCACCAAGCCGCAGCAGGCGCAGGTCACCGCAGCCGAACAGTTGTACGCACAGCTGCGCGATAAGCGACCCCCGGCGTCGCTGCGCCGTACACCCATCAGCGCCCGTAGCCGCGTGGCCTTTTCAGCCGCCTTGGGTGCCGCCGCATGTGTGATCGCCGGCTCCCTGTTGGGCGGTCTCGGTCACCTGGCCGCACTGGCCATCGCTGCAGGGGCTGCGCTGGGCTCGAGTGCATTGGTCTATATGGCGCTGGCGCCGCTGCAGCGCCTTGCCGAGCAGGCCCGCCAGTTAGGCGACAATCCGGTGGGCCAGCTGATCTATGCCGGCCGGCGCGACGAGTACGGCCAGATCGCTTTCGCCATGAAGATGCTGGAAACCGAAGCTGGCGCCATGGTTGGTCGGATAGGCGACGCGTCTCGCCAGCTCAGCCAACATGCGCAAGAACTGCTTGGGGCGATGGAAAGCAGCGCGCAAAGCGCATCTCGCCAGCAGGTTGAGACGGATCAGGTCGCCACGGCGATCAACCAGATGGCGGCCAGTGTGCAGGAAGTGGCGAGCAACGCTCAGCGCACCGCGGAAGCAGCCAGCCGTGCAGACAGCGAGGCGGCCACCGGCACGGAAGTGGTCAATCGCACTGGTGCCGCCATCGGCCAACTGGCGCTGGATATTCAGCAGGCAGGTGACGTGATCCATGAGCTGGAAGCGCACAGTAAAGACATCACCAAAGTACTCGACGTGATCCGCGGGATTGCCGAGCAGACCAATCTGCTCGCATTGAACGCCGCCATCGAGGCGGCGCGGGCAGGGGAGCAGGGTCGGGGGTTCGCGGTGGTGGCCGACGAAGTACGTAGCCTGGCTTCGCGCACTCAGCAATCGACGCAGGAGATCAACAGCATGATCGGCGCGCTGCAAGGCGGCGCGCGCCAGGCGGTCGAGGTTATGCAGCGCAGCCGCGAGCAGGCCATGCAGAGCGTCGAGCAGGCGGCCCAGGCAGCACGCTCGCTGCAGGGCATCAACAGCCGGGTCAACGAGATCAGCGACATGAGCCAGCAGATCGCCGCAGCCGTCGAGCAGCAGAGCGCCGTCAGCGAGAACATCAATCAGAACATCGTGAGCATTCGTGGCGGTTCTGATCGGCACGTCGAGAGCGGCTTGCGCAGCCGCCAGAGCGCATCAGGTGTCGCTGATCTGGCCAACAGCATGGAAATGCTGGTGCAGCAGTTCTGGACACGCAGGCGCAGTTGAAATGACCGGAGTGATCCAATCTGGCGCGCTGCCATAGGCGCCGACCGCAGCCCTCGCCTGCACCAGCGGGCTTGTTACGGCAACTCATCGCAGGCAGCGCCATCGGGGTTGCCCATTGCCGACGGAATGCTTGGCCTGGTGCAGCAATTCTGGGCGAGGAAACGGGCCTGACTGTGCAGTCTGTCTGCCCGTGCGGGACAGCGTGATGGCAAGGTGGCATTATGCGCGCACCGGTGCTTAATTAATGGCGCCGGTTCGCTGGCACTGTGCCAGCCGCTGCAGCGCCTCCGAGGCACCCGCATGATTCGCTCCTTTTTCCTACTGTTGATTGTCTGCCTGTCTGCGCTGTCCTGGGTCGCCAATGTTTCGGCTGCATCTCCGGTGCTGCAAACGCGCGCTGAGTCGCCGTTGCACGTCGGCACTGTGGAATATGTGCTCGGCAAACCCGCGGCGGACTTCGCCGAGATCGCATCGGCAGACCTGCCCTGGCAGCCGCTGACCAAGCCCAATCTCGGCAAGCAGCCTGACGGTGCCTGGTTGCGCGTCAGGCTGGACAACCACGGGGGCGAGGCCAAACGCTGGTACCTGTTGCTTAAATGGCCGGTGCTAGACCGCGTCGCGGTACGCCTGCATTACCCGGACACCGAGCGCTGGGGGCCGTCCATGCTGGCTGGCGATGCCGTGGCGATCAGCAGCCGGCCGCTGGCGGACCATCACTTCGTTTTCCCGCTCGAGCTGCCGCCGGGTGAACGTGCAGTGGTTTATCTGCAGGTGCAGGCCAGAGAAACGCTGGCGTTGCCGCTGGAGCTGCTCAATGAGACGCAACTGATCGAGGGCAAGATCCGCGACGTCACCTGGGTCAGCCTGTTCTTCGGCGGCATCCTGGTAATCGTCCTGTACAACTGCAGCCTGCTGATCTTTACCCGCGACCGCAGCTACTTTCTCTACGTGCTCTACCTGCTGAGCGCAGTGTTCTACGTGCTGACCATCACCGGTTTCGGCCAGCTCTATCTCTGGCCGGAAATTCCCGAACTGTCGGTGCGCTTCTATGGCCTTTCCGCGGCGCTGTGCTTCTTCACGCCGATGCTCTTCGCCATGCGCTTCCTCGGCATACGGCGCTACGGCGGTTGGGTCTGGACGGTTTCCATGACCCTGACGGCCTATTGGGGCTGTGCAATTCTCACGCTCCTGCTGGCGCCAACGCTGGCGCGCTTCCTGTTCATGGATACCGTTGCGTTGGTGCATTGCGTGGTGACCATGGCGGTGACGCTCAATCTATGGATGCGCGGCAATCCGTCCGCCCGGCTGTTCAGCATCGCCTGGAGCACCTTGCTGGGTTTCACCGTCATCAACCTGCTGGCGCTCAACGGCACGTTACCGCTCAACGCCTGGACCCTGAACGGCCAGCTTATCGGCATGTTCACCGAGTTCGTCCTGCTTTCCATGGCGTTGGCCGAGCGCATCAATGTCGAGCGAAATCGCCGTATAGCCGCACAGCAACTGGCGTTGCAGACATCGGAGTCGCTTGCCGAGGAGCGCGCGTTGCATCTGCAGGCCAAGCATGAGGCCCTGGAGCTGCAGCTGCGTACCAACGAGGCGCTGGAAGCGCGAGTTTATGAGCGTACCCGGGCACTGGAGGATGCCCGTCAGGGGCTGGAAGCGGCTAATGCCGAGCTGATGCGCCTGAGCACCACCGACTCGCTAACCCAACTGGCCAACCGTCGGCGCTTCGATCAGCTGCTCGACGAGGAGATCCGACGCGCGCGGCGCAGCGGTAGTCCGCTGTCGCTGTTGCTGGCCGATATCGATCACTTCAAGCGCGTTAACGACAGTTACGGGCATCCCTTCGGTGACGAGTGCCTGCGGCAGGTTGCGGCAGTGCTGGCCGCGCATTGCCAGCGTGCCGGCGATCTGGCGGCGCGCTATGGCGGCGAGGAGTTCGTCGTGTTGCTGCCGGGCCTCGAGGCGCAGCAAGCCGTTGCCCTGGCGGAGTCGATCCGCTGCGATATCGCACGACTTCGGCTGCACCATGGCGACCAGCCGGTGGCGCTCACCATCAGCCTAGGCGTTGCCGCGCTGACACCCTCGCGCAGCTCACCGGATGACTTGCTGGCGGCGGCAGATGCAGCGCTCTATCAGGCCAAAAACGATGGTCGCAATCAGGTAGTGCAGGCCTCTGGCATCAACGTTACCGAGCACATTCAGGCCTTCTCCCCTTTACCGGAATGAGCCGCGCCAGCAGCTGGCCGGAGTGCACTTAATCTGTGCGCCTAGCCGGCAATGCGTGCTTGAGCTAGTTATAAAGGCCATGGCGGCGCGCTTTATATACATAAAGTTACATACAATGACCTGCTTGACGCTCTGTCCAGACGCTGGAGCGCGCGTCGTATCGCGACGTATGTTGACGCTCCGGCGCCGCTGCCGGCCATGAGAAATCGATGCCCTTCAATGCGCTGCTAATCCTGTGCTTCATGCTCCTGCTCGGTGCTACGCCGGGACGAGCTGCGGCCGAAAACGATGCGCTGATAGACAGTCGAAACGCCCCGGGGCTGCTAGTTGGCCAGCCGCAGTTTGCGCTTGGCCGACTCGACGCCAATTTTGACCAGGCGCGCATGGACTGGGGCTGGCAGCCAATGCGTGTGCCTAATCTTGGCCGACCGCCTGCAGGCGCATGGATGCGATTCTCAGTGCATAACCACCACGCAAGCACGACCAATTGGCATCTGGTGCTCAAGTGGCCAGTACTCGACCGGGTGACGGCGCGGGTCTACTACCCTCTGCAGAACCGATGGAGCGAGCCGATGGTCGCTGGCGATACGCTTCCAGTCAGCCAGCGGCCGGTGATTGATCATAATCTGGTGTTTCCGCTGAGCCTGCAGCCCGGCGAGCAGGCAATGGTCTATCTGCAATTGCAGGCCAGCGAACTGATGGTGCTGCCGATGGAGCTGGTCGACGAAGCAGGCTTTATCGAAGGCAAAGTCCTCGATACCGCACTGTTCAGCCTGTTCTTTGGCGGCATGATAGTTATCGTGCTGTATAACTTGAGTCTGATGCTGTTTACGCGTGATCTCAGTTATCTGCTGTACGTGTTCTACCTGCTCAGCGCGATGTTTTACATAGCGACCATGAGCGGCTTTGGCCAGCTGGTGTTGTGGCCCAGTGCACCGCCGTTCTCGGCGCGCTTCTACACGCTGTCAGCCACCCTGTGTTTCCTCACACCTCTTCTGTTCGTCGTGCGGTTTTTGCAGATTCGCCAGTACGGCGGCTGGGTCTGGCACATCACTCGGGTGTTGGGCTGTTACTGGGTCATGGTCTTGTTGGCAGTGCTGTTGGTTCCAACACAAGCGCACTGGCTTTTTATGGAATACGTCGCGCTGCCCTATTGCCTGATAAGCCTGGCTGTGACGCTTACGCTCTGGGCCCGTGGCAATGTTTCGGCGCGGTTGTTCAGCATTGCGTGGATAGCGCTGCTGGGGTTTACCGTCATCCACCTCCTGGCCCTATGGGGCTACATGCCGCTTAATCGGCTGACACTCCATGGGCAGCTGATAGGGATGTTCATCGAGTTTGTGCTGCTGTCCATGGCGCTCGCCGAACGAATCAACCTTGAGCGCAACCAGCGCATCGGTGCCCAGCAGTTAGCGCTGGAGACCTCGCGCAGCCTGGCCGCTGAGCGCGAGCAGCATCTCCAAGCCAAGCAGCAGGCGCTGCTAATTCAGCAGCGAGCCAACGAAGAACTGGAAACTCGGGTTGTGGCGCGTACGAGGGCACTCGAGGAGGTCCGCCACGGCTTGGAGTTGGCAAATGCTGAACTGCTTCGCTTGAGTTCCACCGACCCTCTGACACAGCTTGCCAATCGCCGGCAGTTCGATCAGCTACTCGAAGATGAAGTCCATCGTGGACGCCGTAGCGGCACGGCGGTGACCGTGCTACTGGGCGACATCGATTACTTCAAGCGCGTCAACGACACCTACGGCCACCCGTTTGGCGACGAATGTCTGCGCCGGGTCGCCGCGGTACTCAAGCAGCATTGCCAGCGAGCCGGCGATGTCGCGGCGCGTTATGGCGGTGAAGAGTTCGTCATCACGCTGCCGGCGACCAATGGCCCGCAGGCAGCACTGCTGGCCGAGCGGATGAGGCAGGACGTAGAAGACCTTGAGCTCGAATGCGATGGTCAGCGCGTCACCTTGACGATCAGCTTTGGCGTGGCGACGCTCGACCCGAGCGCTACGGTAACGCCGCTGGAACTGCTGAGCGCCGCTGACGATGCGCTCTATGAGGCCAAGCGACGCGGCCGTAACTGCATCGTTGAGGCCAGCAGTCTGCTTTCCGATGGCTCATTCCGATCCGCCTGAAACCAATATTCATTCCTCGGGCGGGATAAAG
Source organism: Stutzerimonas stutzeri (assembly GCF_038561965.1). Taxonomy (NCBI): domain Bacteria; kingdom Pseudomonadati; phylum Pseudomonadota; class Gammaproteobacteria; order Pseudomonadales; family Pseudomonadaceae; genus Stutzerimonas; species Stutzerimonas stutzeri. The sequence continues at coordinate 210,927 of NZ_CP139348.1, forward strand.
CTGACCCGCACCAGCAGACCGCCGAGTTCGCCTTGATCCAGGCTGATACTGGCGCGGTGGGCGCGGACGATTTCGCCGACGATGGCCAATCCCAGCCCGGCGCCATGCCCGCCGGTGTCGCGGCGGTAGAAACGGGCGAAGACGCGGTCATGCTCGGCGGCGGGAATGCCGGGGCCGTCGTCCTCGACCTCCAGCACGGCGCCGTCGAGCACCCGCAGCACCACGTTGCCGCCATTCAGCGTATGCGCCAGGGCGTTGTCCAGCAGGTTGCTCAGCAGCTCGCTGATCAGCGTCGGCTCGCCGTCGATCCACACCGGCGCCTCCGCTTCGAGGGCCAGGGCAACGCCACGCTTGTGTGCCAATGCCGCCATTGCCAGCCCGAGTTCGCGGGCCAGTTGCGACAGGTCCAGACGTTGCGCGCCGCCCTCGGCAATGGATTGCGCACCGCTTTCGATACGCGCCAGCGAGAGCAGCTGGTTGGCCAGATGGATGACCTTGTCGGTGCTCTGCCCGGCGTCTTCCAGCGTGCTGCGCCAGGTCGCCGGTTCCGCTTCGCGCAGGCCCAGTTCGATTCGTGCTTTCAGCGCTGCCAGCGGTGTGCGTAATTCGTGAGAAGCATCGGCGATAAAGCGTGCCTGGCGCTCGAACTGTCCGCGCAGACGCTCGGTGAACTGGTTGAGCGCGGCCACCAATGGCCTCAGTTCGCGTTGCACGTTGACCAGCGGCAGCGGCCGGAGATCGTCTGGCGCACGTTCCTGCACCGCCTCGCTAAGCCTGCCCAGCGGCCGCAACGCGGCGCTGACCGCCAGCCATACCAGCACCAGTGCGGCAATCGCCAGCAGGCCGACACGCCACAGCGTATCGGTAAGCAGGCCACGCGCCATGCGCTCGCGGGCGCCGAGGGTCTCGGCCACACGTATTTCGGCGATGCCGTTGACTTCGGGTTCGCTGACTGGCTGCAGCAGGCTGACCAGACGCACGCCCTGGCCCTGGAACTCGCCGTCGTAGAAGCGCGCCAGTGCCGGGTAATCATCGGTGCGCGGCGTGTCGGCGCTCGGTGCCGGCAGGTGCTCGTAGCCGCTGACCAGGCGCCCTTCGATATCCAGCACCTGATAGTAGATGCGCCCGGCACTGTCGTAGGCGAAGGTGTCCAGCGCCACGTAGGGGACGTTCGCACGTAGCGCGCCTTCATGGGTGACCAGACCATCGGCGATGGCCCTGGCCGAGGCGAGTAGCGTGCGGTCGTAGGCGGTGTCGGCAGCGGCGCGGCCGTTCCAGTAGGCACTCCAGCCACCGAACAGCAACAGCAACGCGAGCAGGACAGCCAGCCGGCGCAGCAGTCGGGCGCGCAGGCTGCCCGCGAGTGCCGGCTCAGCCATCGAGTGCCTCAAGCAGATAACCCAGACCGCGGAAGGTGACGATGCGCACCGGTTGGCCTTCGAGCTTTTTGCGCAGGCGGTGGATGTAGATTTCGATGGCATCGGCGCTGGCATCCTCGTCCAGGCCGAATACCTGGGCAGCCAGCTGGTCCTTGCTCATCACGCGGCCGGGGCGGGCAATCAGCGCCTCGAGCACGCCTTGCTCGCGGGAGGTCAGCGTCAGGGGTTCATCGGCCAGGGCGAAGCGCCGGGCATCCAGATCGTAGACCAGCACCCCGCAGCGCTGCTGTCGCTCGCCGCCACCGACGCTGCGCCGCAGCAGTGCCTTGACCCGCGCCTCCAGCTCGGACAGTTCGAACGGCTTGGCCAGGTAATCGTCGGCACCGAGATTGAGGCCGTGAACGCGGTCGCTGACTTCGCCGCGGGCGGTGAGCATCAGCACCGGCAGCGTCTTGCCGCGCTCGCGCAGACGAGCCAGCACCTGAAAGCCATCCAGCCGCGGCAGGCCCACATCCAGAATGGCTAATGCGTAATCCTCGCTGGCCAGCGCCAGATCGGCGGCGACGCCGTCCTGCAGCAGGTCGACGGTCCAACCGGCTGCACGCAATGCCTGCGCCACGCTCTCGGCCAGCTGGGGGTGGTCCTCGACCAGAAGAATTCGCATTGCCTGTCCTCTGCGTTTGCGGCGGAGCGCCAGTGTAGCGGCAGAACTTTAACGTCGCTGCTGGCTTTCACTGCTGAAAGGCTGGTGAAAGCTTGACGGCCTAGGATCGCTCGCAGGTGGCTCGAACCACCCCGCGCGGCGCACGTCGCCGTCACAACAAAAACAATAGTGGAGATACCCCGATGCTGACTGCTGTCAGACGCTCACCCGCTCCTGCACGTCTCGCTCTCGCCGTTGCCGCCGCCTCGCTTGCACCGCTGGCCCAGGCTGCCTTCATCGAAGACAGTAGCGCGACCCTGCAGACCCAGAACATCTACCTGAACCGTGATTTTCGCGAAGGCACCGGCCAATCCAAGCGTGAAGAGTGGACTCAGGGCTTCATCCTCGATGTGCAGTCCGGCTTCACCGAAGGCACGGTCGGCGTCGGCCTCGATGCCATGGGCATGCTTGGCATCAAGCTCGACTCCGGTGGCGGCCGCACCGGCACCGACCTCTTGCCGGTACACGACGACGGCAGCACGCCGGATGAGTTCAGCCGCCTGGGCCTGACTGCCAAGGCGAAAATCGCTGAAACCGAGTTGCGCTACGGCTCGCACATTTCCGAGATGCCGGTGGTCAAGGCCAGCGACAGCCGCACATTGCCGCAGGTGTTCGAAGGCGGCACAGCGACCTCCAAGGACATCGAAGGCCTGACGCTGATCGGCGGTCGCCTGGACAAGGTCATCGACCGCGCCTCGACCAACTCTCAGGACCTGCAGCTGAACAACAAGAATAGCCGCTTCGCCAGCGCCGCCGAGGCCGATCACCTGACCTTCGCTGGCGCCGAATACGTCTTCAACAAGAACCTCACCGGGCGTTATTACTTCGGCGAGCTGGATGACGTGTACCGCCAGCACTTCTTCGGCCTGCTGGCGGTCAAGCCGCTGACCGACAACTCCGCGCTGAGCGCCGATCTGCGTGTGATGTTCAGCGATGACACCGGCGCGGCGAATGCCGGCAAGATCGACAACCAGGCCTGGAACGGCATGCTCGGCTACAGCCTGGGCGGGCATAAGGTCAGCCTCGGCTACCAACAGATGCGCGGCGATACCGGCTATGCCTACCTCGATGGCAGCGATCCGTTCCTGGTCAACTTTGTGCAGATCAACGACTTCGCCAACGCCGACGAGCGCTCCTGGCAGGCCCGTTACGACTACAACTTTGCCGCCATGGGCATTCCCGGACTGACCTTCCTGACCCGTTACATCTCCGGCGACAACGCCGAGTACTCAGGCGGTAGCAACGGCAGCGAGTGGGAGCGCGACATCGAGCTGAAATACGTGGTGCAGAGCGGTCCGCTGAAGAACGTCGCGGTCCGCATGCGCAATGCGATGTTCCGCTCCGATTTCGCCCGTGATGCCGACGAGAACCGTCTGATCGTCAGCTACAGCCTGCCGATCTGGTAAACCCGGCCCACAATAAGAACAGAGGACCTACCCATGAAAACCAGAATCAGCCGTATCGCCCTGTTGTCGTCCTGCCTGCTGCTCTCGAGCCAGCTGCTGGCCGATCCCAAGCGCCCCGAATGCATCGCCCCGGCCAAGCCCGGTGGCGGTTTCGACCTGACCTGCAAGCTGGCGCAGAGCGGCCTGAAGGACAGCGGCCTGCTCAAGGCGCCGATGCGCGTCACCTACATGCCCGGCGGCGTCGGCGCGGTGGCCTACAACGCCGTGGTCGCCCAGCGTGCGGCGGATGCGGGCACCATCACCGCCTTCTCCAGCGGCTCGCTGCTCAACCTCGCCCAGGGCAAGTTCGGTCGTTATGACGAAACGGCCGTGCGCTGGCTGGCCGCGGTCGGCACCGACTATGGCGCCATCTCGGTGCGTGCCGATGCGCCTTACCAGAACCTCGACGAGCTGATCGCCGCGGTGAAGAAGGACCCGGGCAGCGTGGTATTCGGCGCTGGCGCCACCATCGGCGGCCAGGACTGGATGCAGACCGCACTGATCGCCCGCGCTGCTGGCGTCGACCCGCAGAAGCTGCGTTACGTCGCCTTCGAAGGCGGCGGCGAAACGCTCACCGCCATGCTCGGCGGTCACGTGCAGGTGACTTCCAGCGGCCTCGGCGAAGTCACCCCGCAGCTCGACGCCGGCAAGATCCGCATCCTCGCCGTGCTCTCCGACGAGCGCCTGCCCGGCAAGCTGAACGGCATCCCAACCGCCAGAGAGCAGGGCTACGACATCAGCTGGCCGGTGATCCGCGGCTTCTACATGGGCCCGGAAGTCTCCGATGATGACTTCAACTGGTGGAAGACCCAGTTCGACACCCTGCTCGGCGACGAGGACTTCGCCAAGCTGCGCGAACAACGCGACCTGTTTCCGCTGTCGATGACCGGCGATGAGCTGAAAGCCTTCGTCGAGAAGCAGGTGCAGGACTACAAGGCACTGGCCGGCGAGTTCGGTCTGGTCAAGTAACGCGAACCGGCCCGCGCCCGCGGGTCGTACGGCTGGCCCGGCATGCGCTGGGCCGTCGAACCTGAGGTATCCCGTCATGTACGTACGTGTCTTCGCCGCGGTGTGGCTGCTCGCCTGCGCCGGCCTCGCCCTGCTCGCATGGAGCTTCGAGGCACCCTTCGCCTACGACCCGGTCGGGCCGCGCGCCTATCCGCTGCTGCTGCTGTTTTTGATGTTCTGCGGCGCGCTGTGGTTGCTGATCAAGCCGCACGGCGAGCCGACGCCGGCGTTCGACCGCACAAAGGCCCAGCGGGCCGTGCTGTGCGTGCTGGTCCTGCTGGTCTACGCGCTGCTGTTCGAGATTCTCGGTTTCGTGATCAGCACCGCCTTGGCCGGTTTCGCCCTCGGCCTGCTGTTCAACGGTCGCCTGTGGCCCAGCCTGATCAGCGGTGCGCTGCTTGGTGTGCTGCTCTACGGGCTGTTCGATTACCTGCTGGACGTGCCGCTGCCGCTTGGCCTGCTGCGTCTGCTGGAGAGCTGAAATGGAAACACTGAATTTCTTGATGCAGGGCTTCGACGTCGCCACCCGGCCGACCAACCTGTTGGTGGCGCTGTTCGGTGCGTTCGTTGGCACCATCGTCGGCCTCCTGCCCGGCCTCGGCCCGATCAATGGCGTGGCGCTGCTGCTACCGCTGGCTTTTGCCCTTGGCCTGCCGCCGGAAACCGCGCTGATCCTGCTGGCCGCGGTGTACCTGGGCTGTGAATACGGCGGGCGCATCTCGGCGATCCTGCTCAACGTACCGGGCGATGCTGCCGCGGTGATGACCACCCTCGACGGCTATCCGCTGGCGCGCCAGGGCAAGGCCGGTATCGCCCTGTCGCTGTCGGCGGTCAGCTCGTTCGTCGGTAGCATCATCGCCACCTGCGGCGTGGTGCTGTTCGCCCCGCTGTTGGCCAAGTGGGCGGTGGCCTTCGGCCCGGCCGAATACTTCGTGCTGATGATCTTCGCCATCGCCTGCCTTGGCGGCATGGTCGGCGACAAGCCGCTGAAGACGCTGATGGCCGCGCTGATGGGCCTGGCGCTGGCTACCGTGGGCGTCGACTCGACGACCGGCGTGTATCGCTTCACCTTCGGCAGCGTCAGCCTGTCCGACGGCATCCAGTTCGTCATCGTGGTGATCGGTTTCTTCAGCGTCAGCGAGATCCTGCTGATGCTCGAGAAGACCCACAGCGGGCAGAAGGCGGTCAAGGCCAGCGGCCGGCTGCTGTTCAACTTCAAGGAGTTCTGCTTCACCTTCTGGACCATGGTGCGCAGTGCTGTCGCCGGCTTCGTCATCGGCACGCTGCCGGGCGCCGGGGCGACCATCGCCAGCGCCATGACCTACATGAGCGAGAAGCGCATGGCCGGCGACAAGGGCCGCTTCGGCGACGGCGACCTGCGCGGCCTGGCCGCGCCAGAGGCGGCCAATAACGCCTCGGCCTGCGGCTCGCTGATCCCCATGCTGACCCTCGGCGTACCCGGCTCAGGCACCACGGCGGTGATGATCGGCGCGCTGACGCTGTACAACATCACCCCCGGCCCGCTGTTGTTCGAACAGCAGCCGGACGTGGTCTGGGGCCTGATCGCCTCGCTGTTCATCGGCAACGTGATCCTGCTGATCATGAACATCCCGCTGGTCGGCCTGTTCTCGCGCATGCTCAGCGTGCCGAACTGGGTGCTGGTACCGACGATCACGGTGATCAGCATGGTCGGCGTGTATTCGGTGCACAGCACGGTGTTCGACCTGGTGCTGATGGTCGGCCTCGGGGTGTTCGGCTACCTGCTGCGCAAGCTGGACTTCCCGCTCTCGGCGCTGATCCTCGGCTTCGTTCTCGGCGAAATGATGGAAGACAACCTGCGTCGCGCGCTGTCGATCTCCAATGGTGAGCTGGGCATCCTGTATGGCAGCCCGATTACCCTTGCGCTGTGGGCGCTGGCCGTAGCGATGCTGGCCATGCCGGGGCTGCGCTGGTACCTCAAGCGTCGTCGCAGCAACGCGCTCGAGGCACAGGCCTGATATGCGCCAGCGGCTGCCGGCCTGGTGGGCGACGCCGCTGATCGGTGCGTTCGGCGGCTGGCTGGCGAGCCTGGCCAACTGGCCGCTGCCGTGGATGGTCGGCTCGCTGCTGGCAGTGATTGCGGTGCGCTGCAGCGGCTGGCTGGTGGCGGAGATGCCGCGGGGTCGGCAGGCCGGGCAATGGATCGTCGCCAGCGCCATCGGCCTGCACTTCACCAGCGACGTATTGCAGCAGGTGCTGGCGCACTTCGGCGTGATCCTCGCCGGCGCGGTCGGCACCTTGCTGCTCGGCTTGATCGGCCTTTTCATCCTGCTGCGCAGCGGCACGGATCGCGCCACCGCGTTCTTCGCCAGCATGCCGGGCGGCGCCAGCGAGATGGTGGTACTCGCCAACCGGCACCAGGCCGAACCGGCGCGCGTGGCCGCGGCGCACAGCCTGCGCCTGCTGCTGGTGGTGCTGATCGTGCCGGCGCTGTTTACCTGGGGCCTGCCAGCGATGAAGGCCCCACCACCCGCACCGGTGAGCTGGGTCTGGCTGGCGCTGCTGCTGCCGGCCGGTGGCCTGCTGGCATTGATCTGGAAGCGCTTGAATCAGCCCAATCCGTGGATGCTCGGGCCGCTGACTGCCTGCGCCGTGGCCAGCGTAGCGTTCGACCTGCACATCGGTCTGCCGGGCTGGGCCGGCGCGCTGGGGCAGTGGTTGATCGGCTGCTCGTTGGCCTGCCATTTCGATCGCCCATTCTTTCGCAGCGCGCCGGCGTTCCTCCTGCGCATTCTGCTGTTCACCCTGCTGGCGATGCTGATCGCCGCCGCGCTAGGTGGTGCGTTGGGCTGGGCGACGGCATTGGACCCGGTGTCGCTGATGCTTGGCATGATGCCCGGTGGTATCACCGAGCTGTGCCTGACTGCCGAAGCCTTGCAGCTGTCGGTGGCGTTAGTGACGGCGGTGCAGGTGCTCAGGCTGTTTCTGGTGATGTTTCTCGCCGAGCCGCTGTTTCGCGCCTGGCAGCGCAGCAGCGCCAGCGTCTAGGCCGGCCGCCCCGGCAGGTGGGGCTCGTTGGCAATGACATCGCGCGGGGCTTCGGCTGGCCCGCGCGCCTTGCCTGTGCCAGAACCTTCCAGCGCGGCATACGCGGCGCTGCAGAACAGCGAGTTCAGGCGCTTCATATCGGCGATCAGCTCCAGATGCGCGGCGCTGGTCTCGATGCTCTCCACCACCTGCCGGTGTAGGCGATGTACGTGGGAATGCGCCAGCTCGCGCTCCAGCTTGCGGAACTGGCGCTTGTGCTGCAGCAACTGGCGGGCACCGTGGGAATCGCCGGAGATGAACACCGACAGTCCTAGGCGCAGATTGGTGCTGAGCTGGCCGTGTAGCTGGCCGAGTTCCTCCAGGCCGCTGTCGGAGAATGAGCGGCGTTTGGAGGTCTTGAGGTTCTGCACCTTGCTGGCCATGTGTTCGATGATGTCGCCGGCCTGTTCGAGGTTGATCGCCAGCTCGATGATCTCCGCCCAGCGCCGGCCTTCCTGCTCGGCCAGGTCCTCGCGGGGCATCTGCGCCAGGTACAGCTTGACCCCGCTGTAGAGCGCATCGACATCGTCGTCCAGACGGCGAATCTCGTCGCCCGGCTCCGGCCGGTCCTCGCGCAGCACCTCCAGCAGCCGCGCCAGCATCAGCTCCACCATGTCGCCGATGCGCAGGGTTTCGCGGACCGCGTTGGCCAGCGCCAGGCTCGGGGTTTCCAGCGCGGCGAGGTCGAGGTGCCGCGGCTGTGCCACGCCATTTTCCAGCGCCCGTTCCGGCAGCAGGTACTCGCACAGCCGGCTCATCGGCTTCACGGTCGGTAGCAGGATCAGGCAACGCAGGCTGTTGTAGACCAGGTGAAAGCCGATCACCTGGGTCTGCGCGCTGTAGCCCAGGCTGTCCATCCAGACCACCAGCGCGCCGAGAAATGGCAGCACGACGAGGCCGGCGAGCTTGTAGAGCAGATTGCCCAGCGCCACCCGGCGCGCCGTGGCCGGTTGCAGGCTGGCATTGAACCAGGCGAGCAGACCGCTGCCGATGTTGGCGCCGATCACCAGCCCGAGCGCCACCGGCAGGCTGATCAGCCCGGCGCCCGCCAGCGTCGAGGTCAGCAGCACGGCGGCCAGGCTGGAATACGAGAGCACCGCGAACAGCGCACCCACCAGCACCGCCAGCAGGGTGTCGCCGGCCAGTGAGGAGAACAGCACCTGCATGCCGCGCGCCTCGGTGATCGGCTCGGCGGCATGCACAATCAGCTGCAGGGCAAGGATGATCAGGCCGAGGCCGATCAGCACCCGTCCGATCTGGCCGACACGGCTCTGCTTGCGCGACAGGAACAGGCTTACGCCAACCAGCGTCAGCAGCGGCGATAGCCAGGAAAGATCGAGAGTGAGCACGCGGGCCATCAGCGCGGTGCCGACATCCGCGCCGAGCATGATCGCCAACGCCGTAGGTAGCGCCATCAGGCCCTGGGCGACGAATGAGATGGCCAGCAACGCCGTGGCGTTGCTGCTCTGTACCAATGCCGTCACCCCGATACCGGCGCCGAAGGCCAGCGGGGCATTGCCCATGCTCTGGCCGAGCGCCCGCCGCAGATGCGAGCCATACACCCGCATGATCCCGGTACGCACGATATGCGTACCCCAGACCAGCAGGGCGATGGACGACAACAGATGCAACAGGGTCAGCATGGGTCGGGCTCCTGCCCCGGCGAGCGGCAACGACAAAAGCCTGCGTCACAAGGACGCAGAGCTATACCGGGGATATTCGATTGACCCTGGCCCGCCGGCCACGTTCACCGAATCGTCATGGAGCCTGCTGTGCCGATCAGGGGCGGGTGTAGTAGCCCACGCCGAGCAGTACGTCGTCGACCCGCTGGATCAGCGTGTGTTTCTGCTCGACCGCATTGGTCGCCGGGTTGCGCCAGACGTAGTCGACGCTGCCGGAGCCCTGCTTGCGCGCCAGCTCGATCATCTCCTTGAACAATGGCTTGCCGGCAGCGTCATTCACGTTGCGTACATCGACGCCCACCAGGCTCGGCGAGCTGCCGCTGGCGCGATAGCGACCGTCATCCAGGCCGATCACGAAGACGTACTCGTCATTGAAGACAAAGCCGCCACGCGGATCGTTGAAGCTGCGGAAGGCGGCGTCGGCACCCTTGTCCTTGACCTGCTGCACGGCGCGGTCGAGCAGCACCTTGGCGCGCTCGGCAGTGGCACGGGGGATGTAGTAGCCGACACAAAGCACGTGATCGCCGACCTTGCGGAACTGGCTGATCTTGTTCTCGACCTTGTTGTCGGCGGGGTTGAGCCACTTATATTCGACTTCGCCGCTGTCCTGCTTCGTCGACTTGTCGAGGATTTCACGGATGAACGACTTGCCTGCCGCGTCCTTGAGCTCGCCAACGTTCAGCCCTACGAGGCTGGCCGATGGGCCGCTGCTGGCTTGCATGGTGCCATCCTCGCCGAGCACGAAGATGTAGTACTGACCGTGAACGAACTCGCCGTTGCGATCGTTGAAAGCAGTCAGTGCCTGTTCTGGGCCCTTGGCCTGAAATGTCAGGACGGCCTGGTCGAGCAGGGCGCGGGCCTGGCTGGCGTGGTTGCGCTCCACCGAGCCGAGCTTGCGTTCCTGGGCCGGCTCCTGTGCGTGCAGCAGCAGCGGCATGGCGCCCAGCGTGGCAGATAGAGTGAGGGCGAGCAGCTTCTTGCGGTTCCGGTTCATGAACGACTCCTGACCTGATGGCGGGCGGCTAAGCGGCCGCCCCGTAGCCCCATGCTAGGCAGCCGCGGCGCAATTGATATTGGTCGAGAGAAGCAAAAGGGCAGGGCGAAAGGAGGAGACGCACCGCGACATGAGCTGTCGCATGGCGAATGCAGACTGAAATCGCCGGCTCGCTCCTGTCGGAGGCGGGCTGTAACCTAGCGGTTCTCGTTCAAACGGTGTGCTCATGCTCAGCCTTTACCATGCCCCCGACCTCGAAACCCTCGGCGAACTGGCCACGCGCCTGCTCGCCCAGCCGCTCGCTGACCCCTTCGCCCCGGCATTGGTGGTGGTACCGAGCCAGGGCATGGGCCGCTGGCTGACCCTGGAGCTGGCGCGCAAGCAGGGCATCGCCATGCAGCTGGAGATTCAGCTGCCGGCCAAGTTCGTCTGGGACCTGAGCCGCACGGTATTGGGCAGCCTGCCGGAGCAGTCGGCGTTCTCCCCGACGACGCTTACCTGGCGCCTGTATGGCTGGCTCTGTGAACCGACCAATCTCGAGCTGGCGCCGCGCCTGGCGCAGTACCTCGATGGCGGCGACGAGCGCCGGCGACTGTCGCTGGCGGCCAAGATCGCCGATGTCTTCGACCAATACCTGCTCTATCGCGACGACTGGCTGGCCGCCTGGGAGCGTGGCGAAACCTTTGATCTCGGCCCGGACGAGGCCTGGCAGGCGCTGCTCTGGCGCGAACTGACCAAGGACGGCCACCCGCACCGCGCCCGTCTGCTCGACGATCTGCTGCAGCGGCTCTACAGCGACGAAGCCTTGCCTGGCCTGCCCGAGCGGTTGCTGGTGTTCGGCATCAGCAGCCTGCCACCGCACCACTTGCGCGTGCTCGATGGCTTGGCGCGGCATATCGACGTGGTGGTTTGCGCGCTCAACCCGAGCCGCGAGGCCTGGGGCGAGATTCGCGATATTCGCGAGCTGGCGCGCCAGCCCGAGAGCGGCGCTGACGACTGGTATCTGGATGTCGGCCACCCGCTGCTGGCTAGTCTGGGCAAACAGGGCCGCGACTTCTTCGACTCGTTGTTCAGCCTGACCGCCAGCGAGGGCAGTCAGGAGTTTGGCCTCTATTCCGAAGACGAAGACCTGCGCGACGACAGCCTGCTGCACACGCTGCAGAACGACATCCTGCGCCTGCGCACCCGGCAACCGGGTGAGCGAATCAGCCTGGCCGAGGATGACCGCTCGCTGGAAGTGCACATTGCCCATTCGCCGGTGCGCGAAGTGGAAATCCTGCATGACCAGCTACTGGCACGCTTCGCTGCCAATCCTGCACTGACGCCTGACCAAGTGGTGGTGCTGACCCCGGATATCGAACGCTACGCCCCGTTCATCGAAGCCGTGTTCGCGGCGCGTGAGGGCAGCCCGCGGATACCCTACAGCCTCGCCGATCGCAGCCTGCGCGCCGAGATGCCGCTGATCGAGGCCTTCCTCGAACTGCTGATGCTGGCGCAGAGCCGTTTCGCCGCCGAAGAAGTCCTTGCCTGGCTTGAGCAGCCGGCGATTGCCCGTCGCGCCGGGATCGAAAGCGAAGACCTGCCGCTGCTGCGTGATTGGTTGCGCGAAGCCGGCGTGCGCTGGGGCCGCGACGGCAGCCAGCGGGTACGTCTCGGGCTGCCGGACGAATCGGCCTTTACTTGGCGTCAGGGGCTGGACCGGCTGCTGCTGGGCTTTGCCGCGCCGCCGCAACTGGCTGGCGACAACGCGCCATTGCTCGGCGAACACTGGCCGCTGGATGCTCTTGAGGGTGCGCGTGGGCAGTTGCTGGGGCGGCTGGTGGAGTTCGTCGAACGGCTCGGCACGCTGGCTGATCAGCTGGCCCGGCCACGCCCGCTGGCCGAGTGGGCGGATGATCTGCAAATCCTGATCGACATGCTGTTCGACGAGCGGGAAGCCGGCGACACGCTGCTGTTACTGTCCCAGGCCTGTGCCGCATTGCGCGACCAGGCGCAGGCGGCGGACCTGACCCGGCCCATCGAGCTGGAACTGGTACACCAGCAGCTCAGCGCAGCCTTGCAGCAGGGCGGCGGCGCCTCGGGCTTCCTCACCGGCGCGGTGACCTTCTGCACCATGGTGCCGATGCGCAGCCTGCCGTTCCGCGTGGTCTGCCTGCTCGGCCTGGACGATGGCGCCTTTCCACGGCGTACCCCGCCGTCGGGGTTCGACTTGATCGGCCGGCATCCGCGCCGCGGGGATCGGGCACGGCGGCTGGACGACCGCTATCTGCTGCTGGAAACCCTGCTCTCGGCGCGCGAGGCGCTGTACCTGTCCTATGTTGGCCGCGACCCGCGCGACAACGCCGTGCTGCCGCCCTCGGTGCTGCTCAGCGAAGTGCTTGAAGCGGTGGACATGACCGCCGAACTGCCCGTTGCTGGCGCTTCCGAGAGTGCCGGCCAGTCCGCAGCCAAGACGGCCAGCCAGAAAATTCTTGTCGCCCACCCGCTGCAGCCGTTCTCACCGCGCAATTTCGGCGACGCGCCCTGTGCCGGCTATTCGCTGCCCTGGTTCCGCGCCGCCCAACGCCTCGCCGAGCCGCCACAAACCCAGCCGCAGCCGTTCGCCAGCCTGCTCGCCGAACCCGACGAGGCGTGGCTGACCCTCGAGCCGTCGCAGCTGCTGCAGTGCTTCCGCCATCCGGCTCGCTTCCTGCTCGAGCAACGCCTCGGTTTGCGCCTGGCCGACAGCCAGGAATCGCTCGCCAGTGACGAGCCGTTCGATCTGGAAATGCCAGCCTGGAATGGCCTGCGACGCCTGTCGCTGCAGGCGATGGAACATGGCTGGAGCGATGAAGAAGAACGCCGCATGGCCTGTGCCGCCGGCTGGCTACCCACCGGCGAACTGGGCCAGGCGCTGTGGGGCAAGCTGCGCGGGCCGGTGCGTGCCTTCGCGCCGCGCCTGTTCGAACTGCGCCCGGACGCGGTGCCCGAGCCGCTGCCGGTGGACATCACCCTGGCCGGCGTGCGCGTGCATGGCTGGCTCGACGGGGTGACCCCGGCCGGACTGTTCGGCTGGAAGCTGGGTCGACTGGGCGAATGGGACCTGCCGCCATTCTGGCTGCGTCATCTGCTGCTCAACCTCTCAGCCACGCCCGGCATCGAGCGCCACAGCCTGATGCTGTCGCCCGCTGGTGATTGGCAGCTGGCGCCGCTGGCCAATGCCGCGCAGCTGCTGGAACCCTGGCTTGAGGCCTATCGCTGCGCCATTCGCGAACCGCTGCCGTTGCTGCCACGCAGCAGTCATGCCTTCGCCAAGGGCTATCGCAAGCCGGCCCGCGGCAGCGAGCCGCTTGACTGTGGCCGCAAGCGCGCCCGCGAGGCCTGGCTGGGCGCCGAGTTCAGCCCCATCGCCGCCGAGTCCGAAGACCCCTGGAACACGCTGGCCTTCCGCGACCGCAATCCGCTGGATGAGCGGTTCGAAAGCCTGGCTCAGGAATTGATCGGCCCTGCGCTTGACGCCCTGGCTGAAGACGAGGAGGAAGCATGAAACTCGACCTGCTCGATTCGCCTTTCGATGGCCGCTCACTGATCGAGGCCAGCGCCGGCACCGGCAAGACCTGGACGCTTACCGCGCTCTATGCCCGCTTGTTGCTGGAGCGGCAGCTGTCGGTGGGGCAGATTCTCGTGGTCACCTACACGACTGCGGCGACCGCCGAGCTGCGCGAACGCATCCGCGCGCGGCTGGCCGATTTGCTGGCGGTCTACGAGGGCACGCCCAGCGATGACGATTTCCTCAACAATCTTCATGCTCGCTACCCGGACGAAGCCTCGCGGCGACGCCTGCTGCTGGCCGTGCACGGTTTCGACGAGGCGGCGATCTTCACTATCCATGGCTTCTGCCAACGTGCCCTGCAGGATGCGGCCTTTGAAGCGGGTGGCGATTTCGATAGTGAGCTGACCGCCGACGATCGCGAGATCATCGACGCGCTGCTCGCTGACGCCTGGCGCAGCGAACTGGCCGATGCCGACCCGGCCTGGGCGCGCTTTCTGGCGAAGAGCCGGATCACGCCGGTGTGGTTACGTCAGCGCCTGCGCAGCCATCTGGGCAAGCCCTATCTGCGGGTCGAGCCGCAGGGTGCGCCGGTTGCCGCCGATCTGCGCCCGGTAGAAGCCGCCTGGCAGCGCGCCGCTGATCTTTGGAAGCAAGCAGGCACCGCCTGGGTTGCCGAGCTGTTGGCCCATGGTGGGCTCAGCCAGAGCACGCACAAAAGCATCAAGTTCGCACCCTGGCAGGTTGAGCTCGACGCCTATTTCGCCGATCCGGCGGTGATGTTCGACCTGCCCGACGGCGCCGCCAAGTTCGGTGTCCGCGCGCTGACCAAGGCGTGCAAGAAGGGCCATGACGCGCCGGTCTGCGAGCTGGCCCATGCGTTGGACGAACTGGCCGACCAGGTCGCCGAAGCGCTGCCGGCCGGCAAGCAACGGCTGATTGCCCTGCAGGTCGCGCTGCTGGAACGGCTCAACCGCGAACTGCCCGAGCGCAAGGCGGCGCAGCGACTGCTGGCGTTCGACGACCTGCTCAATCGCCTGGACCAGGCGCTGCTCGGTCCGGTCGGCGAAGACCTGGCGGCCTCGCTGCGTGCGACCTACCCGCTGGCGCTGATCGACGAATTCCAGGATACCGACCCGATCCAGTACGCCATCTTCAACCGCATTTATGCCAGGGCCAGCGAGGCGTCGCTGTGCTTCGTCGGCGATCCCAAACAGGCGATCTATGCCTTCCGCGGTGCGGACCTGGCGACCTACATGACCGCCAAGCAGCAGGCGGATCGCGAACCCTTCAACCTGCCAACCAATTATCGCTCGACGCCCGAGCTGATCGCCGCGTTGAACCAGCTGTTCGATCATCCGCAGCCGTTCGCCCAACCTGATCTGCGCTATCCAGCAGTAGGCGCGGCCGACAAGCCGCGTGCGAGCTTGCGGCTGGTGGAAGAGGCCGAAGCAGCGCCGCTCTCGCTGGTCTGGCTGGGCGACGATCCGCTGGGCAAGGGTGAGGCCGCACCGCTAGCCGCGAGCGACACTGCGCGGCGTATCGCCCTGCAACTGGCGGGCGCCGCCGAGGGTCGTGCTGGTTTCGACAAGGACGGCGTGTTTACCCCGCTCAAGGGCGGTGACATTGCCGTGCTGGTAGCTAACCATCGCCAGGCCGGGATGATCGCCGATGAACTGGCCGCACGTGGTGTGCCCAGCGTGCGCCGTGGTCGTGACAGTGTCTGGCGCAGCGAGGAGGCCGCTGAACTTGCCGCGGTGCTGGCCGCCTACGCTGAACCCGGACGTGAAGGCCTGCTGCGCTACGCCCTGGCCACGCGCCTGCTGGGCCGCAGCGCCGCCGATCTCGCCCGTTGCCAGGATGATCAGCAGCAGTGGGACGCCGAGCGCGAGGCTGCCGAGCGCTACCACCAGCTCTGGCAGCAGCAGGGCTTCATGCGTGTGTTCCGGGCCTGGCTCGATGAACAAGCGGTGGCCGAACGGCTGCTGGCGCGGGTCGATGGCGAACGCCGGCTGACCAACCTGCTGCACCTGGGCGAACTGCTGCAAGCCGAAAGCCTGCTGCGACCGGGGCTCGAACCGCTGCTCGCCTGGTTCAATGCACAGCGCGGCAGCGAGGGGACCGGTGAGGAAGCCTTGCTGCGCCTGGAAAGCGATGCCGAACGGGTGCAGATCGTCACCATCCACACCAGCAAGGGCCTGGAATACCCTTTGGTGTACTGCCCCTTCCTGTGGGACGGCAAGCTGCTCGGCAAGAACCGCGACAGCGCCCGCTGCCACGATGCCAACGGCCAGCCGCTGCTGGATTTGGGCAGCGAAGAACTTGAGGACAACCTCGAACGCGCCCGCCAGGAAGTCTTCGCCGAACAGCTGCGCCTGGCCTACGTTGCCCTGACTCGTGCCCGTGATCGGCTCTGGCTGCACTGGGGGCCGGTCAACCTGTGCAAGCCGAAGAAGGACGGCACGC
The DNA here is from genome assembly GCF_038561965.1 of Stutzerimonas stutzeri. Taxonomy (NCBI): domain Bacteria; kingdom Pseudomonadati; phylum Pseudomonadota; class Gammaproteobacteria; order Pseudomonadales; family Pseudomonadaceae; genus Stutzerimonas; species Stutzerimonas stutzeri. Next base: position 227,199 of record NZ_CP139348.1, read on the forward strand.
TTGCCGATGAAGGCCTGCACAGCAGCGCCCTGGCCTGGCTGCTGCATGGGCGCGAACTTCCGGGTGAGCAACCGTTGAGCGAGCTGGGCAACTACTTGGCTGACTTCAACGGCGGCAGTCTGCGCCTGGCCATTGAGCGGCTGGTTCAGCACAGCGATGGCCATATGGCCTGCCTGTCGCTGGAGCAGCGCGAAGCCAGCGCTCAAGGACCGGGCCGGGCAGCGCCACCGGCTCAGCTGTCGCAGCTCAATCGCAGCCTGCACAGCGCCTGGCGGATCGGCAGCTTTTCCGGCCTTGCGGCCGGCATGCACATGGAAGCGCCCGACCGCGATGCCCTGGCGATTCCCGATGCTGGCGAGCCGGGCAGCGGCTTTTTCGCCTTTCCTCGCGGCGCCCGCGCCGGCACTTGCTTGCACGCGATCCTCGAAGACTGGGCGCGGGGCAAAGGCGAGCTGGCGGAACTCGTCGAGCCCGCATTGCAGGCTTACGGTCTGCCGCTGGAATGGAAAGAGATCGCCACCGGCCATCTGCAGAAGGTGCTGGAGACTGATATGAACGGCGCCGGCCTGACCCTCGCTGCGTTGCAGTCTGCCAGACGCCTGCCCGAGTTGGGCTTCACCTTCCCGGTGCGGGACCTGGACGTGGCGCGGCTGCGCAGCCTGCTGGTCGATCCGGCCAATGGCCTCGCCGCACCCCTGCGCGAGGCAGCGGCGCGGCTGGAGTTCGACAGCCTCAAGGGCTTTCTGAAAGGCTTCATCGACTTGACCTTCGAGCACGACGGCCGCTGGTATATCGCCGACTACAAATCCAACTGGCTCGGCCCGGATGCGAGTTACTACGGCGGTGAACGGCTGCTGCAGGCCTTGGCAGGCGAGCATTACTACCTGCAATACCTGATTTACTTGGTCGCCCTGCGTCGTTTCCTGCGCCAGCGCCTGGCGGATTTCCACAACGAACAGCTCGGCGGCGCCTTCTACCTGTTCCTGCGCGGCATGCCGGAAGCCGGCGTCTACTTTGCGAGACCAGATGACGCACTGCTCGATGCGTTGGATCGGCTGTTCGAGGAGGGGCGGTGATGCACGTAGGTTTTGTAGAAATCGTCGGGTCGCAGTTTGCGTCTGTTCAATGCGCTCATCCTGCTGAGCACGTCGGTGGGCTGAAGCCCACCCTACGGGTGGTGCGCCCGGATATCTCCGTAGGGGGGGCTGGGTGGCGTTCCGCTTCAGTCCACCGTTGGGCCCGTCGTCTGGCACCTTCTGTATCGAGGCCTACCCGATGACGCTTCGCTCCGATATACCCCTTGGCCCGCTGGAACGCGCATTCGTCGCCAGTCTGCAGCGGCTCGAACCGGACGCATCCGAGTCGGTGCTGCTCGCCGCTGCGCTGTGTTGCGAAGCCCTGGCGTCCGGAGACGTCTGCCTGCCGCTCCAGCGTTTCGCCGGCAAGCGACCCTGGCCTGAAGTCGACCTGGCTTTGCCTTCGATGGCGCAATGGCGTGCGCAGCTTGAGGCTTCGCCACTGATCGGCGCGCCAGACGATTACGCGCCGCTGACCCTTGTCGGCGACCGGCTCTACCTGGCCCGTTATCAGGCCTATGAGCAACAGCTGGCCGAGCAGTTGCTCACCCGCGCCGCGGATGCACCGGACGTGGATGAGCAGCAGCTGAGCGACAGCCTGGCGCGCTTGTTCGCCTTTAACCAGCAGAGCCCTGACTGGCAGCGCCTCGCGGCCGCTCAAGCGGTGCGCCGACGCCTCGCGGTTATCTCCGGCGGCCCCGGCACCGGCAAGACCACCACTGTGGTGCGCCTGCTGGCGGCATTGCTGGAACAGCCCGGTGGTGAACGCCTGGCCATCGGCCTCGCGGCACCCACCGGCAAGGCCGCGGCGCGCATGGCCGAGGCGATCCGCAACGCCAAGGCCGATCTGCCGGTCAGCGATGCTGTGAAGGATGCGTTGCCGGACGAGGCGCGCACCTTGCATCGCCTGCTCGGCAGCCGCGGCGACAGCCCCAAGGTGCGTCATGACGCGGCCAACCCGCTGGCCTTGGACGTGCTGGTAGTAGACGAGGCGTCGATGGTCGACCTGGCGCTGATGGCCAAGCTGGTCGCCGCGCTGCCGCCCAAGGCGCGCCTGATCCTGCTCGGCGATAAGGACCAGTTGGCCGCGGTGGAAGCCGGCGCGGTGTTCGCCGAATTCTGCGAAGGGCGCGGTTTCGATGCCCAAGCGGCGGCCGATCTGCAACGCATTACCGGGCAGAACGTACCCGTCGAGACGCCGCGATCGCAACTGGGCGATGCAGTGGCCCTGCTCACCCACAGCCATCGCTTCGCTGGAGACAGCGGCATCGGCGAGCTGGCGCGGCGGATCAACGCTGGCGACGCCAAGGGCACCGTCGCGTTGCTGCAGGAGGGGCGTGCGGACCTGGCCTGGAATGCAGCACCCAGCCCCACGGCGCTGATCGAACGCCTGGAGCAGGGCTACGCACCCTATCTCCAGGCGGCACGGCAAGCCGATCCAGCCGCAGCCTTCGAAGCCTTCAACGGCTTTCGCGCGCTGACCGCCCAGCGCGAAGGGGCCTTTGGCGTAACGGGTATCAACGATGCCCTGGAAGCGCGCTTCAAGCGTCGCCTCGGTGTGCCGGCACGCGAACGCTGGTATCCCGGCCGCGCAGTGATGGTGCGACAGAACGACTACGCGCTGGGCCTGTTCAACGGCGATATTGGCCTGTGTCTGAAAACCGAGCAGGGCCTGCGGGTGTTCTTCGAGGGCGACGAGGGTTATCGCGGCTTCGCCCCGGCGCGGCTGCCAAGCCACGACAGCGCTTTCGCCATGACGGTGCACAAAAGCCAGGGCTCGGAGTTCGCTGAAGTGCTGCTGGCGCTGCCGGAACAACCCAGCCCGTTGCTGACGCGCTCGCTGTTCTACACCGGTATCACCCGCGCCAAGCGCAAGGTCGAGATCTGGGCGCTGCCGGCGCGTCTGGCCGAGGCGGTCAATACGCGCGCCGAGCGCGCGGCGGGCTTGGCCGAGCGATTGGCACTACATGAGAACTACAGCAGAGCCGCCGAAATGTTGCCCGATGCCAAGCCAGAGGAGCCTAAGGGCGATCAGCTCAGCCTGTTCTGAACCGTGCGCGGCTACTCGAAGCCGGCACGTTCGCTGCTCATCGCCGCCTGTTTCGTGAAGCCGTTGTGCGTATGGCGCTCGGAATTCTGTTCCGATGCGCTTTCGCCAAAAGCTGACACCGGAACTTGCGATGAGAACGTTCTTCCTTCTGCTATGGGGCATGCTCAGTCTGATGATTAGCACTGCGGCGCTGCGCGAGCTCTGGCTTGCGCCTTCCGCGGCCAGCGGTTTCGCCCTGCTGCTGGTGGTCTATTACATCGTCTGCTTCTTCCAGTTGATTCGTGCCGCTTACCTGCCATGGGGGCTGATGGGCGCGTATCGGCGCAGCGGCTACTGGCTGTGCCTGATTCTGCTGCCGCTGACGCTGATCCCCCTGCACGCGGCTTATCAAATCTGGGAGCAGGGCGGTTACGTCGCGGTTGAAATGTCCCGGCGTGCCGAATGGCTGCACCAGCTGCTCGGTTGGCTGCAGGACGCCCTCGGTTATCTCGGCCCGCTGCTGGTTCTCTGCGCGCTGGGCGTCGGCCTGGCATTGATGCTGCTGCGTCTGCTGCGCGGCCAAGTCGCGCGTTGATCAGCCGTTGAGCAGCGTCAGCACCAGTGGCAGGCTGGCCGCCGCGAGCAGCGTCTGCAAGGTGATGATGCCGGCCATGAGGTGGCTGTCGCCGCCGAGCTGACGGGTCAGGACATAGGCGGTCGGTGCGGTGGGCAGGGCGAAGAACAGTACCAGGATGGTCGTTTCCATCGATGGCAAGCCGAGCACCAGCGCCACGCAGTAGGCCAGCAGCGGCACGGCCAGCAGGCGCGCCGCGCAGTTCCAGCCCAGCGCGGGGATTTCCCCGCCTAGTTCCTGTGGCTTGAGCGCCGCACCGACGCAGAGCAGCCCGAGTGGCAGGCTGGCCGCAGCGAGCAGGCTCAGCAGCCGGTCCGTGCCGCCGGGTAAACCCAGCCCGGACAGGTTGACCAGAGCGCCGGCGACGCAGGCCAGGATCAGCGGATTCTTGATGATGGGCAGCAGCAGGCCGCGCGCACTGACGCCACGCTCAGCGGTCAGCGCCCAGACCGACATGACATTCACCGTTGGTACCATCAGCGCCAGCATCAGTGCTGCCAGTGCCAGGCCCTCCTTCCCGAACAGGCTGCCAACGGCAGCCAAACCCAGATAGGTATTGAAACGCAGCACGCCCTGGGTAACGGCCCCGAAGCGGCCGGCGGCCCAGCCGCGCAAGCGCTTCATCAGCAGCAACGCGATCCAGGCAAGCCCCAGTGCGAGCATTACGGCAGCGGCCAGGCGCGGCAACGCCGGGTTATCCAGCGGCGCCGTGGCCAGGCTGCTGAATAGCAAGGCGGGAAAGAGCACAAAGTAGTTGATGCGCTCGGCGCCGGGCCAGAACTCGGCGCTGGGAAAGGCGCGCAAGCGCAGGAAATAGCCGGCTACGATTAGGGCGAACAAGGGCCAGAGGGCCAGCAGCAAGGCAGTCACGGATACATCCAGCAGTGCATGTCGCTCGATCTTCGATGCTGGAAACATCCAGCGCAAGTCTTGTGTCCAATTCGCGGTTGCGACATGGGCGCCACGCCGGTCGGGCCACCGACAAACGCGTAGTGGCTTGGTGATATCATTCGTCGCCTAACCTGCGAGCTCCCAATGCGATACATGACTGACCATCCCTCTGCCGAGGACTTCCGCGATACGCCTTACGGGCGACAGCTGCATGGCGGATTCCGTCTGCTGCACTTCGCGCCTGAGCTGGAGCGGGAGTTTCGCCATTACCTGGATCGTCATGCGCGCACCTCGCAGCGCCTTGCCGCGCTGCTACTGATTCTCGCCGTTTCCGGTTACCTGTATTGCGAGCATCGGTTTTTCAATCTCGCCGGTACCGGCTGGCTGACGACCCTGACGCTGCTGCGCGTGCTGCAGATTCTTCCGGGTGTTGTCGTGCTGGTGCTGACCTTCTACAGCCGCAGGTTTCGCGCGCAGGCCAATCGCGTATTTCCGGTATTGCTGGTGACGGTAGGCATCCTCGCCGCACTGATCGACATCCGTTTCGAAGCACTCGAGACCGAGCTGAACTTCCGCTATGGCGCCGGCCTGCTGATCGTCAGTTCGTTCTTCTTCCTCGGTGTGACCTTCTGGTGGGCGCTGCTGTGCGCCATGCTGATCGTCCTGGCGGATGTGTCCATTGCCAGCCTGATCCTGCCGGCCGAGCTGATGCCGGAACACTGGATTGCCGTTAGCTATTACGTGCTGTTGCTGATCATTGGTGCCATCAGCCGCTATGTACACGAGTACTCGCAGCGGGATCAGTTTCTGATGCGCAAGCTGCTGGGCTGGGTCGCCGAGCACGATGCGTTGAGCGGTTTGGCCAACCGGCGCAGCCATGACCTGGCGTTGCGTCAGCAGATCGCCCAAGCGCGGCGGGATCGTCGGCCGTTGAGCCTGCTGCTGCTCGATCTGGATGACTTCAAGGCTTACAACGACGCCTTCGGCCATCCAGCCGGCGATGCGCTGATCCGCAGCTTTGGCGATTTGCTGGTCGGCTTTGCGCGACGTCCGCTGGACCAGGCGGCGCGGGTCGGTGGCGAGGAGTTCGCGCTGTTGCTGTACAACTGCGATAACGCCGCGGCGCAGCGCATCGCGCGGCAGGTGATCACGGCGCTGGCGGCGCTCGACATCAGGCATCCGCAGGACGCCGCCGCGCGGGTTGGGGTCAGTATCGGTATCGCCACGCTACAGGATGGTCAGCAGCCCGAGCAGCTCTACCATTGCGCCGACACCGCCCTCTACCAGGCCAAGACCAGCGGCAAGAACCGCTTTGCAGTGGCCGCTGGGCAAGCCCGTTCGGACGTGCCTGGCCGCTAGGCCGTGGTGTCAGCGGCGCGGTGGCACCGAGCGGGTGCGGCCGCTGCCGTCGATGGCGACGAAGACGAAGACAGCCTCGGTGACCTTGCGCCATTCGCTGGACAGCGGATCGTCGCTCCACACCTCGACCAGCATGCGGATCGAGCTGCGCCCGACCTCGAGCGTCTGGGTATAGAAGGACAGCTGCGCGCCGACGGCTACCGGGACCATGAACGCCATGCGATCGATGGACACCGTGGCGACCCGCCCGGCGGCCACTCGGCTGGCCATCGCCGTGCCGGCCAGATCCATCTGGGAAACCAGCCAACCGCCGTAGATATCGCCGAAACCGTTGGTCTCGCGCGGCAGCGCAGTGAGCTGCAGGGCCAGGTCGCCCTGTGGAATCGGATCTTCCTGTTCGTATTCTTTCATCGGTCGGACTCGCGGCTCGATTGTTGTTCTGGCGCGAAATGCCCGCGCTAGTGCGGGCGACGGCGCCGAGTATAGCGGCTGTACAAGCCCGCAGCGACCGCGGCGGCTCAATGGGTGGGCTCGTAATCAGATTGTCACACTAGCTTCATAGAGTGTTCACACGGCCTGAAGATACTGGCCCCCGTTCCAACACACTCGAGCACACACCTGCTAGGAGCAAGGTATGAAACTGAATCGTTTGATGGCGGCCCTGACCTTTGTAGCCGCTGGCGTGGGCGCCGCAAGCGCGGTCGCAGCTGTAGACCCGGCCCTGCCGAGCTACCAGAAGACCTCCGGCGTTTCCGGCAACCTGTCCAGCGTTGGTTCCGACTCCCTGGCCAACCTCATGACGCTGTGGGCTGAAGAGTTCAAGCGCAGCTACCCGAACGTCAACATTCAGATCCAGGCCGCCGGTTCCTCCACCGCGCCGCCCGCTCTGACCGAAGGCACCTCCAACATGGGCCCGATGAGCCGCCCGATGAAGGACAACGAGATTCAGGCCTTCGAAGAAAAGTACGGCTACAAGCCGACTGCCGTGCCGGTAGCCATCGACGCCCTGGCGGTGTTCGTGCACAAGGACAACCCGATCAAGTCGCTGGATATCGAACAGGTCGACGCCATCTTCTCCAGCACCCGCCTGTGCGGTGGCGAGAAAGACATCAAGACCTGGGGTGATCTGGGCATGACCGGCGAGTGGGCGAGCAAGCCGATTCAGCTGTTCGGTCGCAACTCGGTATCCGGCACCTACGGCTACTTCAAGGAAGAAGCCCTGTGTAAAGGTGACTTCAAGTCCAACGTCAACGAGCAGCCGGGCTCCGCTTCGGTGGTGCAGTCGATCTCCAGCACCCTGAACGCCATCGGTTACTCGGGCATCGGCTACAAGACCTCCAGCGTCCGCGCCGTGCCCCTGTCCAAGGGTGGTGAGGCCTTCGAGGCGAACGAAGATAATGCCCTGGCCGGCAAGTTCCCGCTGGCGCGCTTCTTCTACGTCTACGTCAACAAGGCGCCGAACAAGCCGCTGAGCCCGATCGATGCCGAGTTCCTGAAGCTGGTGCTTTCCAAGCAGGGTCAGGAAGTCGTGGTCAAGGACGGCTACATCCCGCTGCCGAAAAAGGTGGTCGACAAGACCATGCAGGAACTGGGTCTGTAAGACCCAGGCTGGGGTCGGCGCAACCTAGCGCCGACCCTGCGCAGATGCCCGCCACGCGATACGCGCTGGTGGGCTTCGTCGCGTCACCTGACTGTAATTTTTCTGTCACACAGCTTCATTAGATTAGGCGCCCCGAAGGGCCGCTCAGGCCCAGGAGCTCTGGCATGAACGACATGGAAAACATGACCGCGAATTCCGATGTGCAACGGTTGGACTTCAATACGCCAGCACTGCAGCGCAAGCGTCGCATCCGCGCGCTGAAAGACCACCTGGCGCGCTGGTACGTATCCATCGGCGGTCTGGCGGTGCTGGGCGCCATCACGCTGATTTTCTTCTACCTCGCGCAGGTCGTGCTGCCGATGTTCCAGGGCGCCGAGCTGGAGAGCCGCGCGGCCCAACAGCCGGCGTGGCTGGCCGATGCTGGCGAACCGCTGCTCTTGGCCATCGAGGAGCAGAATCAGGTTGTTCTGCGTCTGGGTAAAGACGGCCAGGTGCGTTTCTTTGGCCTGCGCGACGGTGTTTTGCTGTCGAGCAAGGCCCTGCCACTGCCGGAAGGCAGCCGCATCGTCTCGGTTGGCCAGGACACGCCCGGAACGCGTCGACTGGTATTGGGCCTGGATAATGGCCAGGCGCTGGTGGTTGAGCACAACTACAAGCTCACCTACCCGAACAATCAAAAGACGATCACTCCTGAACTGGCCTATCCCTTCGGTGAAGAGCCTTTGCAACTCGATCCGGAAGGGCGTGCCATCGACCGTGCGGCGATCAGCCTGAACGGCAAGACGCTGCTGGTTGCCGGCGCCACCGGCACCGCACTGCATGCCCAGCGCATCGCCAGCAGCGAGAACCTGCTGACCGGTGAGGTGACCCTCGAGCAGGAGCGCCTCAACCTGCCGCAGATGGCTGAACCGATTCGCCAGTTGCTGATCGACCCACGCCACATGTGGCTCTACGCGATCAGCGGCAAGGCCAGCGCTGACGTGTTCGACCTGCGTCGCAAGCAACTAAACGGCCGCTACAAGCTGGTCGGCGACGGCAGCGAGATCACCAGCGTCAGCCCGTTGCTGGGCGGTATCTCGCTATTGATTGGCGACTCCAAAGGCGCCATAGGTCAGTGGTTCATGGTGCGTGCGGCCGATGGAGAGGCCGAGCTGAAGAACGTGCGCAGCTTCAAGCTGGGCAGCAGCCCGGTTCGCCAGATTTTGCCGGAGGAGCGTCGCAAGGGATTCCTCGCGCTGGATAACAGCGGCAATCTCGGCGTCTTCCACAGCACTGCACATCGCACGCTGGTCAAGGAGCAGGTCGCTGACGGCGCCGCGCTGGCGGCCATGTCGCCGCGGGCCACTCGTCTGCTGATCGAATCGAGCCAGGGTCTGCAGCGGTTCGTGATCGACAATCCGCATCCGGAAATCTCCTGGAGCGCCCTGTGGGGCAAGGTCTGGTACGAGAGCTATCCAGAACCGGATTACGTCTGGCAGTCCACCTCGGCCAACAGCGACTTCGAACCCAAGCTGAGCCTCGCGCCGCTGGCCTTCGGTACGCTCAAGGCAGCCTTCTACGCCATGCTGCTGGCGGCGCCGCTGGCTATCTGCGCGGCGTTCTACACCGCTTATTTCATGGCGCCCAGGCTGCGCAGCAAGGTCAAGCCGATCATCGAGTTGATGGAAGCGCTGCCGACGGTGATTCTCGGCTTCTTCGCCGGCCTGTTCCTAGCCCCCTTCCTGGAGAACCACCTGCCGGGCATCTTCAGCCTGCTGTTGCTGATGCCGGTGGGCATTCTCTTCGCCGCCTGGACCTGGAGTCGCCTGCCGCAGGGCGTGCGCCTGGCCGTGCCGGATGGCTGGGAAGCGGTGCTGCTGATCCCGGTGATCCTGCTGATCGGCTACGGCTCGCTGGAAATCAGCGGCCATCTGGAGAACTGGTTCTTCGGCGGTGACATGCGCATGTGGCTGTCCAACGACATGGGCATCCCGTTCGATCAGCGCAACGCCCTGGTGATCGGCCTGGCGATGGGCTTCGCGGTGATCCCGACGATCTACTCGATCGCCGAAGATGCCGTGTTCAGCGTGCCGCGCAGCCTGACCCTGGGCTCCCTGGCGCTCGGCGCCACGCCCTGGCAGACGCTGACCCGCGTCGTGCTGCTGACCGCCAGCCCAGGCATCTTCTCGGCGCTGATGATCGGCATGGGCCGTGCCGTGGGTGAAACCATGATCGTGCTGATGGCTACCGGCAACACGCCGATCATGGAAGCCAACATCTTCGAAGGCATGCGCACCCTGGCGGCCAACGTTGCAGTGGAAATGCCCGAGTCCGAGGTGGGCGGCACCCATTACCGCGTGCTGTTCCTCGCCGCGCTGGTGCTGCTGATGTTCACGTTCGTGATGAACACCCTGGCCGAGCTGATTCGCCAGCGCCTGCGCGGCAAGTACGCCAGCCTGTAAACAAGGTCCGCCTGCGGGCGGGCGATAACGCGGTCGTTAGCGGCCGCGACGAGACTTCGGAAAAGGTATCGATCCGTGAAAAAGGATTCGCTGAACACCTGGGTCAAGAGCGGCACACCCTGGATATGGATGAACGCCGGCGCGGTGTCCATCGCAGTGATCATGACCCTGGGTCTGCTGGCGATCATCGCCGTGCGCGGTCTGGCGCATTTCTGGCCGGCCGACGTGATGGTTTCTGACTACAGCATGCCCGGTGCCGAGATGCGGGTGCTGGCCGGTGAGGTCGTGCAGGCCGAAGAAGTACCGCGTGCACGTCTGGCTGCCAGCGGGCTGCCGGTTAACGTCGAGGGTGGCGAGTTCATGACCCGCGAGTTGCTCAAGGTGGGCAACCGTGACGTCTATGGCGCGGACTTCTCCTGGGTAGTGGGCGAGTGGCTGAGCAATCAGCGCCGGCCAGCCGATCTGATGGTCCTAGAGCGTCGCGAGTGGGGCAATTTCTATGGCTATCTGCTCAATGTAAAAGAAGCCGGTCAGCTGGTTGCCGAGGGTGAGGGCGCCTGGGACGAGCTGCAGCGTCGTATCGACCGTGTCGACGACCTGCACGGCGAAATCGCGCGCATCGAGAAGGTCGATATCGGCCGTATCAACCACGGCCTGGAGCGCCTGCGCCTGAAGGCCCGTCAGCTTGAATTGCAGGACAAGCTGGACGCTGCGGCGCAGGCCGAGCTGGATGCTGAACGCGCCCATTGGGATGCCGAGTATCGGGTGCTGGAAGAAAAGCTGGTTGCCCTGCAGCAGGCGTTCAACCGCGACAGCATCACCGTGCGCACGGCCGATGGCCGCGAGCAGGAAATTACCCTGGGCAAGGTGGTGCGGGCCTTCCAGCCCAATGCCATGTCGACACCGCAGAAGCTGCTGTTCTACTTCGCCAAGCTGTGGGAGTTCGTCAGCGACGAGCCGCGTGAAGCGAATACGGAGGGCGGCGTATTCCCGGCGATCTTCGGTACTGTGCTGATGACCATGATCATGGCGGTGATCGTCACCCCGTTCGGCGTCATCGCGGCCGTCTATCTGCGCGAATACGCCAAGCAGGGCCTGCTCACCCGCATCATCCGCATCGCGGTGAACAACCTCGCCGGCGTGCCGTCGATCGTCTACGGCGTGTTCGGTCTAGGCTTCTTCGTCTACGTGCTGGGCGGCTCGCTCGACCGCCTGTTCTACCCCGAAGCCGCGCCGGCACCGGTATTTGGCACGCCGGGGCTGATGTGGGCCTCGCTGACTCTGGCGATCCTTACCCTGCCGGTGGTCATCGTCGCCACCGAGGAAGGCCTGGCGCGTATCCCGCGGATGATTCGCGAGGGCTCGCTGGCCCTCGGTGCTACCAAGTCGGAGACGCTGTGGAAGGTGGTGCTGCCGATGGCCAGCCCGGCGATGATGACCGGCCTGATCCTCGCCGTGGCCCGCGCGGCCGGTGAAGTGGCGCCGCTGATGCTGGTCGGTGTGGTCAAGCTGGCACCGAACCTGCCGCTCAACGGCAACTACCCTTACCTGCATCTGGACCAGAAGATCATGCACCTGGGCTTCCATATCTACGACGTCGGCTTTCAGAGCCCCAACGTCGAGGCGGCGCGCCCGCTGGTATACGCCACGGCGCTGCTGCTGGTGCTGGTGATTGCCACGCTCAATTTCAGCGCGATCTACATTCGCAACCACCTGCGCGAGAAGTACAAGGCGCTGGATCATTGATTGGCGCTGCAAGCAGGCCGCACGCTTCCAGACGAAGCACCCCGGCCAGGCTTGCAGCCTGTAGCTTTGCAGCCTGAGGCTGCGAACGGAGCGAGCACATGCAAACCAACACACATTCCATCGATATATCGGCCCTCGGCCGTGACAAGCGCAGCCTGAATCTGGCCAAAGAGCCGGTGGCCATCGAAGTCCCTGATCTGAGCCTGTATTACGGCCAGAAGCAGGCGCTGTTCAACGTCAGCATGAACATCCCGCGCCAGCGCGTGACCGCCTTCATCGGTCCGTCCGGCTGCGGCAAGTCGACCCTGCTGCGCTGCTTCAACCGCATGAATGACTTGGTCGACGGCTGCCGCATCGAGGGCGCGATCAACCTCGATGGCACCAACATCTACCGCAAGGGCGAAGATGTCGCCGACCTGCGCCGCCGCGTCGGCATGGTGTTCCAGAAGCCCAACCCGTTCCCCAAGAGCATCTACGAGAACGTCGTCTACGGCCTGCGCATCCAGGGCATCAAGCAGAAGCGCGTGCTCGACGAAACAGTCGAATGGGCACTCAAGGGCGCCGCGCTTTGGGAAGAAGTGAAGGATCGTCTGCACGAATCGGCACTCGGCCTCTCCGGCGGTCAACAGCAACGCCTGGTGATCGCCCGCACCATTGCCGTGCAGCCGGAAGTGCTGCTGCTCGATGAACCCAGTTCGGCCCTCGATCCGATCTCCTCGCTCAAGGTCGAAGAGCTGATCTACGAACTCAAGGCCAAGTACACCATTGTCATCGTCACCCACAACATGCAGCAGGCCGCGCGGGTGTCCGACTACACGGCGTTCATGTACATGGGCAAACTGATCGAGTACGGCGACACCGATACGCTGTTCACCAACCCGGCCAAGAAGCAGACGGAAGACTACATCACCGGCCGCTACGGCTGAGGCCATGTGAAATCGCCCCTGGCGTCGTCGGGCGCGCTTGCCGTACTCGTATGTACTTTCTGCGCGCGCCCTCCTCGCCAGGAACGATTTCCCAAGGGCCTCACCAGGGCAGGGACGTGAACAAACGGCGTAGGGTGGGCTTCAGCCCACCGGGATCGCGCTCGAGGCAAGGCCCACCCACGAACCTCGTTCGTTTTGGCTGCGCCGCCTCCTGGCGCAGCACGATTTGCCAAAGGCCGGACCGTCCGGCGAGAGAACAACCGTTTCGCAAGGGTTCGCACATGATCAGCAAAGACAGCCACACCCAACACATCTCCCAGCAGTTCAACGCCGAGCTGGAGGAGGTGCGCAGCCACCTGCTGGCCATGGGCGGGCTGGTGGAAAAACAGGTCAACGACGCGGTGACCGCACTGATCCAGGCCGATTCCGGGCTGGCCCAGCAGGTGCGCGAAGTCGACGATCAGATCAACCAGATGGAGCGCAACATCGACGAGGAGTGCGTACGCATTCTCGCTCGACGCCAGCCGGCGGCCTCTGACCTGCGGTTGATCATCAGCATCTCCAAGTCGGTGATCGACCTCGAACGCATCGGTGACGAAGCGACCAAGATCGCCCGCCGCGCGATCCAGCTGTGCGAAGAAGGCGAATCACCCAAGGGTTACGTCGAGGTGCGCCACATTGGCGATCAGGTACGCAAGATGGTGCAGGAGGCGCTGGACGCTTTCGCCCGCTTCGATGCTGATCTGGCGCTGTCGGTGGCGCAGTACGACAAGACCGTCGACCGCGAATACAAGACCGCCCTGCGCGAACTGGTCACCTACATGATGGAAGACCCGCGCTCGATCTCCCGCGTGCTCAGCGTGATCTGGGCCCTGCGCTCGCTGGAACGCATCGGCGACCACGCGCGCAACATCGCCGAACTGGTGATCTACCTGGTGCGCGGCACCGACGTGCGCCACCTCGGTCTCGCGCGCATGGCCGAGGAAGTGGAAGGCACCAAAGAGCGCTGAACCGGGCAGAACCGTAGGGCGGGCTGAGGCCCACCGCATTTCGGAGTGCCTCAGGCCGCTGGTGGGCTGAAGCCCACCCTACGCGGGGCCGTTCGTTTGCTGATATGCATCGGTCGGGCGTGGCATCGCCGAGCGGGCGCTCGGTTGGATGCTGCTCAGGTGGTGATCAGCGCCTCGCTCAGATAGTCGATCAGCGCCCGCGTCTTGGGCGGCAGATGATGATTCTGTCGCCACAGCAGCCAGGCCGCGCCCTGGTAGGAGCCGGTGTAGCGCCACTCCGGCAGCACTTCGCGCAGACCTCCTTCTGCTAACGCCCGGGCCGCGGTGAAATGCGGCAGGCAGCTAATCCCAAGGCCCGCCAACGCTACTTGCAGCCGTGCTTCACTGTGGTTGCTGATGTAGCGGCCATGCACTGTGACCGTTTCCTGCTGGTCGCCGCGGCGCAGGTGCCAGCGGTTGTCCCCGGCACTTTCCCCGAGATACAGGCAGCTATGGCGCAGCAGGTCCTGCGGATGTTGCGGCTCGCCGTGTCGCTGCAGGTAATCGGGACTCGCGCAAAGCAGCTGATGCACTGGGCCGAGCGGTTTTCCGGCCAGGCCTTCGGGCGGGCTGTCGGTGACCTGCACCAGCAGATCGAAACCGTCGTCGATCAGGTCCGGGCTCTGGTCGCTGATCTGCAGTTGCACGTCGACTTCGGGATAGCGCTGCAGAAACTCCGGCATCAGCGGGCTGACGACGAATTTTCCATAGGCCTTCGGCACGCTGATCCGCACCAGCCCCCGCGGGCTGCGCATCAGGCGTTCGCCAATCGCAATAGCGGCGTCGGCTGCTTCCAACATGCTGCGGCAGTGCTGATAGAACTCGGCCCCGGCCTCGTTCAGGCGCAACTGGCGCGTTGTGCGTTCGAGCAGGCGCAGTGCCAGCGCCTCTTCCAGCCGTGCCACCTGCCGGCTCACGGCCGACGGCGTGCTGCCGAGCAGTCGCGCCGCGGCGGAAAAGCTACCGGCCTCCACGACCCGGACGAACACCGCCATATAGGGCAGTAGGGCTGCGCTGTCATTCGTTCCCATGCGGAACAAGTCCTGTGCTGTTTCGCTGGATTATCGATGCTGTGGTCACGATGGACAATTGTTCCTGGTGTCGAATGGAGCAGGGTCATGGCGAATAAGTTTGGGCCGGCCGTTTGGCAGGTCGACGGCATGTTGCTGATGGTGGCGCTTATCTGGGGCAGCAGCTATGCGGTGGCCAAGCAGGCGCTGCTGTTCTATCCGGTGCTGGGTTTCCTGGCGATTCGTTTCGGCCTGACCTTCGTTCTGCTGCTGCCGCAACTGCGCGGCGTAGGTCGTCGAGCGCTGCGCCCCGGTATACCGCTGGGGTTGGTGATGCTGGCGATCTTTCTCTGCGAGACCTGGGGCGTGATGCTGACCAGCGCCAGCAATGCGGCATTCCTGATCAGTCTGTGCGTGGTGATCACGCCGTTCATGGAGTGGCTGTTGCTGCGCCAGCGGCCGCATCACTCGCTGTTCATCGCCTGCGCACTTTCGCTGACGGGCGTCTGGCTGCTGACCGGCGGCCCACACCTGTCGCTCAACGCCGGTGATGTGCTGATGCTCGCCGCCGCGCTGCTGCGCGCCGTGCTGGTCTGCCTGACCCGGCGGCTGACGGCGGGGCAGGCGATTCCCGCGTTGGCGTTGACTGCGGTGCAGAGCGGCGTCGTCGCGAGCGGCTGCATCCTGCTCGGTTTGTCGTTGCCGGGCGAGCTGCCCGCGCTCCCGGCAGAACCGGCGTTCTGGTTCGCGACGCTGTACCTGGTGCTGTTCGCGACGTTGTTTGCGATGTACGTGCAGAACCTCGCGCTGGGGCGCAGCAGCGCGACGAGGGTGTCGTTGCTGATGGGTTCCGAACCATTGTTCGGCGCGATCATCGCCGGCCTTTGGCTGGGCGAGCGGCTGGGGCCGATGGGCTGGGCGGGTGGTTTGCTTATCGTGCTGGCAACCCTGTGCACCTTGCGGGTAGGGCGCGTGTCGATACCGGCCGCGAAAGCGCGATGCGCGCCGGCGCATGGGGAAATGGGCGGCTAGACCAACCTTTTCGTGGCCATCTCCGTCAGTAAACCCGGCAGACGCCACATGTGTAGGGTGGGCTTCAGCCCACCGCTAGCGGCAGCCGAAGGGGTTCAGTCCTGCTGCAGTTCGGCTTGCAGCTCATCCAATGTCGCCTGACGCTCGACGTCCTGCAGGCGGGCACCGGGGTTGAGTGATGACCACTCCGGATGGGCGCGGCAGCGCTGCAACGCTTCCGGCAGCTGGCCTTCGCGCCAACTCTGATCCTGTGGCGTGGCCAGGCGGATAGCCTCGGTCGCAGCGTGCCCGCGGGTGGCGAGCACGGCTAGCAGTTGGCGCTGGCGCAAGGCGAGCAGGCGCAGCACGGCATCATCGACAGTGAGTTCACGCTGGCCATTGAGCTTGCCCAGCAGGCGATTGCCGTAGTGCCGGGCGGTCTGCGCACCACCACCAGCGATGGCGCCGAGCAGGGCTGCCGCGCCGAGGGTGATGCCACCGACCATCAGATCGACTCCGGCACCGGCGGCAGCACCCGCAGCCATGCCGCTGCCAATCTTCACGCCCAGCTGCTTGAGGGTTTCCGGATTGAACAGGTCGTCGCCCCAGCGGCCATCGAGCAGAGGCAGATCACCGGCCGCTGCCTGCTCCTTGCGGAAGGCGTACAGGCGCAGCAGCGCATCGACACCGCGCTGCTCGCGGCCACGCACGGCGTCGTGCAATTCACGTATGGCGCCACGCTCCAGCTCTGGCTGGGCCGCCACGCTGCGCCGGCAGGCGGCGACGTCTACCAGCAGCTCGGCGATCAGCCGCTGGCCGCTGGCCAGGCGCGCGGCAGCCTGCGCTTCATGGTCTTCGATCAGCCGTTGCAGTTTGGGTCGTGCCTGTTCCAGCAGCAGCGCCAGGCTTTCGTACAGCCGGCGCTCGCCATCCACTGGTGGTGCCACGCTGTCGAAGCGCACCAGCGCATGCAGGCCGAGACGAGCCAGCGCCTGGCGCCATTCCTCCTCGCGATGCCCGGGTTGGGCGACGAAGTTGAGCACCGGTAACAGCGGCTTGCCGCAGCCGGCCAGCACCGCGAGCTCGTCCTTGTATTTGGCGAGCACCGGCTCGCGGGCGTCGATCACGTAGAGCCCGGCGTCGCTGGCCAGCAGCTGGCGCAGCACCTTGGCTTCCTGCTCGAAACGCTGACGTGCCTCGCTGCCGTCGAGAAAGCGCGCGGTGCGCGCCGGACCATCGAGGCGTTCGCCGGGTCGATCTACGCGCTCGAGGTAGTCGAGCAGGGCGATGGCGTCTTCCAGGCCCGGGGTGTCGTACAGCTCCAGCAGTGCCTCGCCGTCCACCGACAGCCGCGCACCTTCGACATGGCGGGTGGTACTCGGCCGGTGCGAGACTTCGCCGAAGCCGCTATCACGGGTCAGGGTGCGCAGCAGCGAGGTTTTGCCGACATTGGTGTGGCCGACCACGGCGAGCTTCAGGGCTTCAGTCATGACCGCTCTCCAACCAGCTCAGCGGAGAAGTGCTGGAGTGGGGCAGGCCCAGGGCTTCCAGCGCCTGATGCCAGTCATCCAGGCGTGAGCTGTCCAATGCCTCGCCCGGCGGTGCCTGTAGCAGCCAGACGTGGGTTGCCGCGGCGCAGCGTGACAATTCACCGATCAGCGCCAGGGTGCCGCGATCCGGCGAGCGTCGTGGATCACAGGCGATGGCCAGGCGCGCCGGGGGAAAGCGGGTGAGCTGATCGAGCAGGCGTCGACGCTGCTCGCGATCATCGAGGATGCCGGCATCGGCGACGCCCTTGGGCAACGTTGGTGGCCAAGCGCGACTGCCATCCAGCTCGATGGCTACCAGCACGGCGCCAGCGTTGCCGTCGAGCTGAGCGCCGGCGCTCGGCGCGTGCAGCTGGGCCGGCGCCGCATCGCGAACGCCGAGTCGCTCGCTCGCTGGCTGCAGGCGCTCGCGCAGCAGGCGGTAGCTCGGCAGGCTCAAGTCGAGCGTCAGGGCTGCGCGCCCGTGGCGCCAGCGCAACAGGCTGAACCCGGCGAGCAGCAGCCGTGGCAGAAGGCCGTAGATCAGCAGCACGCCGACCAGCCAGCCGGCCCAGCGTTGCCGCGCGCCTTCCAGATCGCCACCGAGTGCGCCACTGGCGCGGATCTGCTCGACATCTGGCACGCTGAAGCCGAGCAGTGCCGGCAGCGCGCCGAGGGCCTGGGTCAGGCCGACAAACGCACTCTCGCCGAGGATGGTGGTTTCCCAGACGAAGCCATAGCGCCGGGTTGCCAGCAGTGCGAGGAGGGTAAGCAGGGCGCTGGCCATGGCCAACAGCCACAGGGCGTGCACGCCGACGCCCAGCAGCCAGCGGCCCAGTCGATGTCGATGCAGCATCGTCAGCAAGGCCGGCGCCAGCTGCGCGGCGCGTGCATCACGGGCGAGCTTTTCACTGAGCCAGAGCCACAGCCGTCCCAACGCGCCGCCACTGTCGCGCGCAAAAAACAGGCCGAGCAGCCAGCCGAGCAGGGTCAGCAGATTCAATCCGAGCAGGCTGCCAAGTGCCCAGAACACATTGACCGGCCGCTGTCCGTCACCGAGCGCGGCGAAGGCGAGGCCAGCGCCGGTAAAGACAGCGAGCAAGGCCAGGACGATAGCTCCCAGGCGCGCCCCCTGGCGCCAGTGCACAAGCGCTTCGATCAGCCCATCACGGCGCGCCAGCCAGAGCGCGCGCTGTTCGATCAATGCTGGCAGGTCGCCGCCTCGGGCTCGGGCCTGACGATTGGCTTCGTCATCCTCCAACGGCCCGGCATGTTCTTCGCGCAGGCGCACGGCTTCGGTAAGCCAGTGGCGGTCGAGAGGGCTGAGGGCGGGTAACGGGAGATCGGTCACGCGGCGTCTCGTGGCAGGGCGAAGGCCCGAGCATACCCGTCGAGGCAGGCGCGGGGGAATCGTGCTGCTGCTCGGTCGGCGTCGTTGCCTTGGATGTCGCAGCCAAGGCGGCTAGAATCCGCGCCCCGATAAGTATCGGGCGGCCTCAGGGCTGATTCATCTGCCATGGACCGGCAAGAGGCACTGTCGCCTCAGGCCTGCCATTACGCCTACGAAAGGGAATTCCCATGAAAGACCTGTTCTTCTTCGATGCCATGCTCACGCCGAAAATCATCACGCTGATCTACTGGCTCGGCCTGGTT
Organism: Stutzerimonas stutzeri; assembly: GCF_038561965.1. Lineage (NCBI taxonomy): Bacteria > Pseudomonadati > Pseudomonadota > Gammaproteobacteria > Pseudomonadales > Pseudomonadaceae > Stutzerimonas > Stutzerimonas stutzeri. Next base: position 246,150 of record NZ_CP139348.1, read on the forward strand.
TCGGTTGTCGTCGGATTTGTCGTCGCGCTGTTTTCCGGTGCCATCTGGCAGGCACTGGGCATCCTGATATTCGGGGCGATCGGTACCCGCATCTGGTGCGAGCTGCTGATCGTGCTGTTCAAGATCCACGAAAATCTGCAGAAGCTCGCCAACAAGGCGTAAACGAAAAGGGCGGTCAGCATGACCGCCCTTTGCTTATCTGCATCAATCCTTTGTGCGTACGCTCACGGCGATGTCCGGCTGATCGATGAACAGCCCGTCGATGCCGGCGTCGAGGAAGGCGCGAATGTCCGCTTCGATGTCACCACGCTCGTGGCGCTTGTCGCTGCTGCGCAGGTTGGCCGGCAGGAAGGCGTTTTCAGCGCGGAAGGTGTACGGGTGGACCTTGAGTCCGACGGCATGGGCGGCGGCAACGAAGCCGGTCGGCGTGCCGAGGTTGCCATTGGCATCGCGCGGGATGATGTAGCTTTTCTCCGGGCCGACGCCCGCGGCGTAGCTGGAAATCGTCTTGAGCCCGGCCGGCGTGGCCATCTGCGCGTAGGTCAGCTTGCTGCCGCTTACCTGCTGGTCGTACGGCTGGCCCGAGCTGAACAGCTGCACCAGGCGCAGCTGGGTGAGCCGGCTGAGCGTCTTGAGGTTGTCCACTTCGAAGGACTGGATGTACACCGGCGCCTGCCGACCGACATAACCGTTGCGGGTGAGGATGCGCACTAGCGGCTTTTCCATCGCCAGGCCAAGCTGCTGGAAGTGCGTCGGGTGTTTGGTTTCCGGGTACAGGCCGATGCGCCGGCCCTGGCTGAGCTGCAGGGTTTTCACCAGATCGATGATCTCCTGCAGGGTCGGAATCTCCAGGCTGCCATCTAGGCGGGCGTTGCCCGGGCGGATATCCGGGATGCGCTCGATGGCGCGCAAGGTCTTCAGCTCGGCGAGGGTGAAATCTTCGCTGAACCAGCCGGTGAGGGTGACGCCATCGACCCGCTGGGTGCGCCTGCGATCGGCGAACTCGGGATGCTGGGAGACATCTGTGGTCAGGCCCAGCTCATTGTCGTGGCGGGCGACGATCTGCCCATCGCGAGTCATCACCAGATCCGGCTCGATGTAGTCGGCACCCTGGAAGACTGCCAGCGCATAGGCGGCCAAGGTGTGCTCCGGCAGGTAGCCACTGGCACCGCGGTGGGCGATCACCAGCGGCGACGGCTCGCCACGCGCGGCCTGGTGTTTCGCGGCGTGTTCATCCGGCGCGGCAACACCGGCCAGTGGAAGCAGCAGGCTGCAGGCGGTCAGCCAGCGGCGAAGGGAAGCGGTGGTCTTGCGGGCCATTTCGGCATCTCCTCGGATTGGAAGGTCACAGCCTGAGCCAGTTGCATGACCGGACTTTGACGTTTCGCCACCATGTTCGTTTCCGCGAGATGAAGGCGACGAACGGCTGACGTTGCGATTGTTTTGCTCGCCTATGAAACCGACGACGCTGCAGGAAAAAGCGCCGCTCTGCTATTCTCGCCGCCATGAATCAGACCCCTCTTCCCCTCGCCATGATCGCCGCCCTCGCGCAGAACCGCGTGATCGGCCTCGACAACCGCATGCCCTGGCACGTGCCCGCCGATCTCAAGCATTTCAAGGCCATGACCCTCGGCAAACCGATCGTCATGGGCCGCAAGACCTGGGATTCGCTCGGCCGCCCGCTGCCGGGTCGGCTCAACCTGGTGGTCAGTCGCCAGGCGGATCTGCAGCTAGACGGCGCGGAAACCTTCACCGACCTGGACGCCGCGCTGGTGCGTGCCGAGCAGTGGGCGCGCGAGCAGGGCGTCGACGAGCTGATGCTGATCGGTGGTGCGCAGCTGTACGCCCAGGCGTTGGGGCAGGCGCAGCGGCTTTACCTCACGCGAATCGATGCGGCTCCCGAAGGTGATGCGTTCTTTCCGGCATTCGACGAAGCCGAGTGGCAGTGCGTCGACAGCCAGTCGCATCCGGCCGACGGTGATGCCCCCGCCTACTGTTTCGAGACCTGGCAAAAACAGAGCTGACCGGCACGCTCTTCGCTTGATCGGCGCCAAACCCTTCGCGGGCCGCAGCTTCTATGCTGCCCGTCGCTGTCGTAACGAGAAATCTCATGCAACCTGACAAATCCGATGCCCCGGAAGCCGAGCGCGTTGCCGCGATCTTCGTCCGCCACCCGCTGTGGGAGGACGGCCTCGCGCTGCTCACCGGCACCGCGCTGGTCGCCCTCGGTATCGCCTTCTACAGCCATGCCGGGCTGCTGACTGGTGGCACCGTGGGCCTGGCCTTTCTGCTCAAGTACCTGGCGGGTTGGTCGTTCGGTCCGGCGTTCTTTCTGCTCAACCTGCCGTTCTATGCGCTGGCGATCTGGCGCATGGGCTGGCAGTTCACCCTGCGCACCGTCTGCGCGGTGGGGCTGGTCTCGCTGTTTGCTGAGCTGACGCCGCAATGGATGCGCTTCGCCGAGCTGAACGTGGTCTACGCCGCGGTGTTTGGCGGTTTCGCCATTGGTGTCGGCCTGCTGATCCTGTTCCGCCATCGCGCCAGTCTCGGCGGCGTGAACATCCTTGCGCTGTTCCTGCAGGAACGCTTCGGTGTACGCGCCGGCACCTTCCAGATGGGCATCGACTCGCTGATCGTGCTGGCGGCCGTGTTTGTCGTTCCTGCGGACAAGGTGGTGCTGTCGGTGCTCGGCGCCGTGGCGCTGAACCTGGTGCTGGCAATCAACCACCGCGCCGATCGCTACATGGGCGTCAGCTGAGGCTGATCAGCTCGACCTGCGCATCACCGTCGTTCAGCTCCAGCAGCGCCAGGCTGATGGGCAGGCTGAAACGCCGCGGACCAGCGCTGCCCGGATTGATGTAGAGCACGCCATCGCGCCGCTCGACCTTCGGTTTGTGCGAGTGGCCGGCAATCACCACGTCGATGCCGGCGGCGAGCGGGTCGATATCCAGCAGCTTGAGGTCATGCAGTACATGCAGGGTGAGGCCGCCGATGCGCAGGTCCAGTCGTTCCGGCAGCTCCCGCGCCCAGTCAGCCGTATCGATATTGCCGCGGATCGCCTCCAGTGGCGCGATGGCACGCAGCCCGTCGAGCACCGCCGGCTTGCCGATATCGCCGGCGTGAATGATCCGCGCGCAACCCTGCAACGCCGCCAGCGCCTCGGGGCGAAGCAGGCCGTGGGTGTCGGAGATCAGACCGATGCGCATGCCGGGTTTCCTTGAAAAGACGTCGATGGTTCATCCGACCCTTGGCCGACCGCTGTGGTTGCGGCAGGCTTGGGACGTTCGGGACGAGGAGTCTGGCATGGATCGAGTGGATTGCGTGGTGGTGGGCGCCGGGGTGGTCGGGCTGGCCGTGGCGCGCGCACTGGCGCTGACTGGGCGTGAGGTATTGGTGCTGGAAGCCGAGGCGGCCTTCGGCACCGCCACCAGTGCACGCAACAGCGAGGTCATCCATGCCGGCATCTACTACCCGCAGGGCTCGCTCAAGGGCCGGCTGTGCGTCGCCGGGCGGCGATTGCTGTACGACTTCTGCGAGAGCCACGGCGTGGCCCATCGGCGCTGCGGGAAGCTGATCGTCGCCACCGAGGACTCACAACTGGATGGGCTCGACCGGCTGCAGGCCCATGCCCTGAGCAATGGCGTCGAGGATCTGCAACGGCTCGATGCTGCCGCCCTCAGGGCGTTGGAGCCGCAGCTGCATGCCGTGGCCGGGCTGCTCTCGCCAAGCACCGGCATCATCGACAGCCATGCGCTGATGCTGGCATTGCTGGGCGATGCCGAGCGGCAGGGCGCGGTACTGGCTTTGAACGCGCCGGTAACGGCGATCAACGTCGGCAGCGCAGGCTTGCAGGTCGAGGTGGGCGGCGCCGATCCGCTGCAGCTACTGGCCCGCACCGTGGTGAATTGCGCCGGGCATGGTGCGCCCGTCCTCGCCGCACACACCGCCGGGTTGGCCCCGGCGGCGCGGCCGCGGCAGTTCTTCGCCAAGGGCAGCTACTTCAGCCTGGCCGGGCGTACGCCGTTTCGCCATCTGGTCTATCCGCTGCCGGAACCGGGCGGCCTGGGCGTGCACCTGACACTGGATATGGCCGGCCAGGCGCGTTTCGGCCCGGATGTGCAGTGGGTCGATGGGCTGGACTACCGCATCGAGCCCGAACGGGCCGATGGCTTCTACGCGGCGATCCGCCGCTACTGGCCGGGGCTGCCGGACGATTCGCTGCACCCGGCCTACACCGGCATCCGCCCGAAGATCAGCGGGCCCGGCGAGGCGGCCGCAGACTTTCGCATCGATGGCCCGGCGCAGCACGGTATCGCCGGCCTGGTGAACCTGTTCGGCATCGAATCGCCGGGCCTGACCGCCTGCCTGGCGATTGCCGAACATGTTCGTGGGCTGGTCGAGGTAGACCCGCTGGCGACCTGATCACGGGTGTCGCACCCATGTTGCGACCCGCCCTGGTGGGTAGCACACTGCGGCTCGCCGTGATCCGGACGGCCCCGATTGCTGCAAAAGGAATATGCATGGAACAGACAGGCGAAGCCCGCCCACTGAAGGTCTACCTGGCGGTCGGGTTGCTGCAGGGTTTGGTCCTTTGGGCGGCCAGTGAGGCGTGGCCGCACGCGGCTGGCTGGCGTGTGCTGTGCTCGGCACTGCTGGCCTTCAGCGTGATTGGCGGTTGGCAGTTGCAGCTTCTGTGGGGTGGTCTGCGCGAGGCTGGGCGCTGGCGCCTGGTGCTGCCCGCCGCGCTGCTTCCTGCGGTGCTTGCTGGCGGCCTTGCACTGCAGTTCGACCAGCCGCGTTGGTATTACCTGGGTGAATCCGTCGGCACCCTGCTGCTCTGGGGCAACCTCGTTCTAGCCTATGTGCTGACACCCTTCATCCAGGCGCGGGATGCAGGCCATCGCTGGCGTGTCGACTACGCCGCCTTGTACCGGCACGCCATCAACAACGGCCTGCTGCTGTTCATGGCACTGCTCATGCTGGCGGCGTTCTGGCTGCTGATCTGGCTCTGGGCCGGCTTGTTCAAGCTGGTCGGGATCGGCATCTTCGCAACGCTCTTCGAGTCTTCGGGTTTCATCTGGGTTGCCAGTGCGGCGGTCGTCGCCATCGGCCTGTGGATCGGACTTGAGCGCGGCCAGGTGGTCGATGCGCTGCGAAATGTGCTGCAAGCCATGTGTCGGTTCCTGCTACCGCTGACGGTGCTGATCCTGCTGCTGTTCGTGGTGTGCTTGCCATTTACCGGCTTGCAGCCGTTGTGGGAAACACGCCACGCGACACCGATCCTGTTGGCCATGGTATTTGCCCATGTCGCACTGCTGAACGGTGTGGTTCAGGATGGCAGGCAAGCGGTGCATTACCCACGTGGGCTGCGCGTGCTGGTCGATGCCAGCTCATTGTGTCTGCCGCTGCTGGCAGGCCTTGCGGTCTACGCACTCTGGTTGCGGATCGGCCAGTACGGGCTCACGCCGGACCGCGTCGTGGCGGCCGGAGCGACGCTGGTTGCCTTGCTCCATGCGTTGGCGTTGATGGTTGCCGTCGCGCGACCCGGCAATGGCTGGCTGGCCGGGTTGCGCCAGAGCAACCCCGTGCTGGCGCTGGTTTCGGTGTCGCTGTTGCTGCTCATGTATTTTCCGCCGCTGAGCCCGCTGCAACTCAGCGCGGCCAACCAGTACCAGCGCCTGCTCGACGAGCAGGTGCCGGCAGAGCGCACTGATCTCGGCGCATTGCGCTTTCAGCTGGGCGAGCCCGGCCGAGACTACCTGGAAAAACTGCGGCAGCGCCTTGCCGGGCCTGCTGTCCAAGCCGCACGAAGGGAGCAACTGCAGGCAGACCTGCAACGGCTAGACCGGGCCGAAAACTATTGGAATTGGCGGCATGAACACGAGATGGCCAATTCCGCTCCCGTGCCGTGGATCGGTGAGCCTGTTGAGGATGCTGACGGTGCACTGGCGCAGGCCATTGCGTCGCAGGGCTGTGACGGAGATTGCGCCCTGTTTGCCGTCGACCTGGATGAAGATCACCAGCCCGAGGTGCTCTTGTTGCGCGGTGCGCGGCCGCGGGTCGTAACGGTGCTGGGGCGTGGCGCGACCGGTGGCTGGCGATGGATCGGCCACCTGCGCACGACCGATCAGCAAACGCTCGACGGCGAGACGCTCAAGCAGCAGATCGAACGTGGCGCTTTGCAGGTGGTAGCGCCGCGCTTCAAAGCGCTGGAAATCGACGGCATACGGCTGGAGCCGGCGATTACCGAATAGCCTGATGAGCATGAAAAAGCCCGACGCGAAGGTCGGGCTTTTCATTTACAGCGAGCACGCCTGACGATTAGCCGTCCAGCATCGCCTTGTTGCGCACCGCGCCCTTGTCGGCGCTGGTGGCGAGCAGGGCGTAGGCCTTGAGCGCCGTGGACACCTTGCGGGTGCGCGGCTGAGCGGGCTTCCAGCCTTTCTTGTCCTGCTCGATGCGGCGGTGGGACAGCTCTTCATCGCTGACCTGCAGCTGGATGCTGCGGTTGGGGATGTCGATCAGCACCTTGTCGCCGTCTTGTACCAGACCGATGGCGCCGCCCGCAGCCGCTTCCGGCGAGGCATGGCCGATGGACAGGCCCGAGGTGCCGCCGGAGAAGCGGCCGTCGGTGAGCAGGGCGCAGTCCTTGCCCAAGCCTTTGGACTTCAGGTACGAGGTCGGGTAGAGCATTTCCTGCATGCCCGGGCCGCCTTTCGGGCCTTCGTAGCGAATGATGACGATGTCGCCAGCCTTCACTTCGTCGTTGAGGATGCCTTTCACGGCGCTGTCCTGGCTTTCGAAGATCTTTGCGTTGCCTTCGAAGACGTGGATCGATTCGTCGACGCCGGCGGTCTTCACCACGCAGCCATCAAGGGCGATGTTGCCGTAGAGCACCGCCAGGCCGCCTTCCTGGGAATAGGCGTGCTCGACGCTGCGGATACAGCCGTTCTCGCGATCGTCATCCAGGCTGTCCCAACGGGTCGACTGGCTGAATGCAGTCTGCGTCGGGATGCCGGCTGGGCCAGCCTTGAAGAAGGTATGGACCGCCTCGTCCTGGGTCTGGGTGATGTCCCACTGGGCAATGCCTTCAGCCAGCGTCCGGCTATGCACGGTCGGCACGTCGGTGTGCAGCAGGCCGCCACGGGCCAGTTCGCCGAGGATGGAGAAGATGCCGCCGGCGCGGTGCACGTCTTCCATGTGGTACTTCTGAATGTTCGGCGCAACCTTGCACAGCTGCGGCACCTTGCGCGACAGCGCGTCGATGGCGCGCAGGTCGAAATCAATCTCGGCCTCCTGGGCGGCGGCCAGCAGGTGCAGGATGGTGTTGGTCGAGCCGCCCATGGCGATGTCCAGGGTCATGGCGTTCTCGAACGCACGGCGGCTGGCGATGTTGCGCGGCAGCACCGACTCGTCGCCCTCGCCGTAGTAGCGCTGACACAGCTCGACGACGGTACGGCCGGCGCGCAGGAACAGCTGCTCGCGGTCGCTGTGGGTCGCCAGGGTCGATCCGTTGCCGGGCAGGGCCAGGCCCAACGCTTCGGCCAGGCAGTTCATCGAGTTGGCGGTGAACATGCCGGAGCAGCTGCCGCAGGTCGGGCAGGCGCTGCGCTCGTATTCGGCGACCTTCTCGTCGGAGGCGCTTTCATCGGCAGCGATGACCATGGCGTCAACCAGATCCAGGCCATGGCTGGCCAGCTTGGTCTTGCCGGCTTCCATCGGGCCACCGGAGACGAACACCACCGGAATGTTCAGGCGCAGAGCGGCCATCAGCATGCCGGGGGTTATCTTGTCGCAGTTGGAGATGCAGACGATGGCGTCGGCACAATGCGCGTTGACCATGTACTCCACCGAGTCGGCGATGATCTCGCGCGATGGCAGCGAATAGAGCATGCCGTCGTGGCCCATGGCGATGCCGTCATCGACCGCGATTGTGTTGAATTCCTTGGCGACGCCGCCGTGCCTCTCGATCTCGCGGGCGACCAGCTGGCCGAGGTCCTTCAGGTGTACGTGACCGGGCACGAACTGGGTGAAGGAGTTGGCGATGGCGATGATCGGCTTCTTGAAGTCTTCGTCCTTCATGCCGGTGGCGCGCCACAGCGCGCGGGCACCGGCCATGTTGCGGCCGTGCGTGGAGGTTTTCGAACGGTAATCGGGCATGACGGTTCCTGCGGCTGATCAGGTAATCAAAGGTATGCGTATGGTGAGCAACGCCTGTGCCGGATGCAACGGAGGGTGAACCGTGCGTTCGGAAGGGGCCGGGTCGAGGCGGGGTAGCCGCTCGTAGGGCCTGGGCTCAGGGTCCGCCGTGAGGTGAATGGCGAGATATCACCGATTCTACGCGCCTTCCTCGGCTCGGGCCAGGCGGGACGATTGGCGGTCTCGCGCTAACCCTCGGCGTTGCTGGCTTGCGCCGCTCCGGCGGGCTACGAGGCCCATATTCAAGACAGCTCATTGTGCGTCAACCGCCGGTCCGCTCGACTGGCGGGTAGATACTCGCTCGCTAAAGTCCAACCTCGACCGTTTCGCTGGTGGCCGCACCTTTTCGCCTGTGCTGCTGACCAATGAGCGGTCGCCTCACCACCAATTGTCCGTTGTGCGCGGTAACGGGCAGCACTTGCGTGGCGGGGCGTCCTTATACCAACGATAAGAACGAGGAATGCAGATGCATAGAATCACGCTTGGATACCTGGGCGCCGCCGCTGTGGTGGCGTTGTCCGCCTCCGCCGTCGCAGCCCCCTTGCCGGATACGACCGGTACGCCGTTCCCCTCCGTGTCGAGCTTCGACAGTTCCGGTCCTTACGCCGTTACCAGTCAGAGCGAAGGCCCGAGTTGCCGCGTCTACCGGCCGCGCACGCTCGGCCAGAACGGTGTCAGACACCCGGTCATCCTCTGGGGTAACGGCACTGGCACCGGGCCGACAACCTATTCCAGGCTGCTGACCCATTGGGCCAGCCACGGCTTCGTGGTGGCCGCGGCAGAAACCTCCAACGCCGGGACCGGGCGGGAAATGCTGGCCTGTCTGGATTATCTGGTGCAGGAAAGCAACCGCACTTACGGTACCTACGTTGGCGTGCTGAACACCGGGCGGGTTGCTACGTCGGGCCATTCCCAGGGTGGCGGTGGGTCGATCATGGCTGGGCAGGACGATCGCGTACGGGTCACTGCACCGATCCAGCCTTATACGATCGGGCTCGGCCACAACCCGGCATCGCAGCGCAACCAGCGTGGGCCGATGTTCCTCATGTCCGGCGGCGGCGACACGATCGCCATTCCCTATCTGAACGCTCAGCCGGTCTACAGCCGGGTGAACGTGCCGATCTTCTGGGGCGAGCGGCGCTATGTCAGTCACTTCGAGCCGGTTGGCAACGGCGGCGAATACCGTGGGCCGACGACAGCGTGGTTCCGCTATCACCTGATGGACGACGAAAGTGCGCGCGGCACCTTCTATGGCCGTCTCTGCCGCTTGTGCAGCAGCGTGCTTTGGAGCGTGCAGCGCAAGGGTATCGAGTAAAGCAGGACGGGCGCCTATCAGCGCTTGATGACAAGGCGGCAGGTGGGCCTGCCGCCTTGTCTTGTCACACTGCGGATTTCGATAAACAAGCGGCTTGAATGCTGTTACCGGCATCCGCTGCCGCTCTGATCAGCTGTTGGGCAGGATCCGGCAGGTCAGGCTTTTGATGTAGCGCGTCTCCGGGATCGCCGGATGCACTGGGTGATCCGGGCCCTGGCCGCCGCGCTCGAGCAGCTGGATGTTGCGATCCAGATGGCGTGCGCTGCCGAGCAGGATGTTCTGCAGGTTGTCTTCCTCCAGGTGCATCGAGCAGCTGGCGCTGACCAGGATGCCGTCCTTGTTGAGCAGACGCATGGCCGCCTCGTTGAGGCGACGGTAGGCAGCTTCGCCGTTCTTCAGGTCCTTCTTGCGCTTGATGAAGGCTGGCGGATCGGTGATGACCACGTCGAAGCGCTCTTCCGCGTTTTTCAGCTCTTTCATCGCCTCGAACGCATCGCCCTCGACGCACGTCATCTTCTCGGCCACGCCATTGAGCGCTGCGTTGCGCTCGACGCCATCCAGCGCGAACGCCGAGGCATCGACGCAAAACACTTCGCTGGCGCCAAATGCCGCGGCCTGCACGCCCCAGCCGCCGATGTAGCTGAACAGGTCGAGCACGCGCTTGCCTTTGACGTAGGGCGCCAGGCGCGCACGGTTCATGCGGTGATCGTAGAACCAGCCGGTCTTCTGGCCCTGCATGACCGGCGCCTCGAATTTCACGCCGTTTTCTTCCAGCGCCACCCATTCCGGCACTACGCCGAATGCCGTGTCTACGTAGCGCTCCAGGCCTTCGGCGTCGCGCGCACTGGAATCGTTCTTCCACAGTACGCCGCGGGGCTTGAGCACCTGCACCAGAGCTTCGAGCACGGCGTCCTTGTTGCGCTCCATGGTGGCTGAAGCGAGCTGCACGACGAGGATGTCGAAGAAGCGGTCGACGACCAGTCCCGGCAGCAGGTCGGAGTCACCGTAGACCAGGCGGTAGCACGGCTGCTCGAACAGGCGCTCGCGTAGGCTCAGGGCGACCTGGATGCGATGCACCAGCAGCGATTTATCCAGGCTGTGCTTGAGATCGCGCGACAGAAGGCGTGCGCAGATCAGGTTGTTCGGCGATACCCCGACGATACCCAGCGGCTTGCCGCCGGCGGCCTCGAGCACGGCCTGGTCCCCAGCAACGAATCCGGTCAGCGGCGTGGCCGCGGTGTCGATTTCGTTGCTGTAGACCCACAGGTGGCCGGCGCGCAGGCGGCGATCGGCGTTGGCTTTGAGGCGCAGGCTGGGCAGGGTCATCGGCAGGGCTCCGGGAAAAAGACGGGCATTCTAAACGAGCGGCAGGCCACGCGCGCCGGCACGCCGGAAATTCCTCGCAGCGCCTGCCGCATCCGCCCGATCAGGCGGACAGGGCGCTAATCAGCGCCTGGCTGAATGCCGGGATGTCATCCGGCTTGCGGCTGCTGATCAGTTGGCCATCCACCACCACCTCTTCGTCGACCCAATCGGCGCCGGCGTTTTTCAGGTCATCGGTGAGCGAGGGCCAGCTGGTCATGCGCTTGCCTTTGACCAGCCCGGCCGAGGCCAGCAGCCAGCCGCCGTGACAGATGACGGCGATGGTCTTGTTGGCGCGCGCGGCGTTCCTGACCAATTCCTGCGCCATCTCATCGGTGCGGATGGTGTCGGAGTTGACCACCCCGCCGGGTAGCAGCACGGCGTCGTAGTCCTCCATGCGGATACTCTCGAAGGTCTTGTCGACATGGAACTTGCTGGCCGGTGTGGTGTGATTCCAGCCGGTCACTTCGCCATTCTTGGCCGAAACGATCTCGGCGGTCGCTCCGGCTTTCTCCAGTGCTTCCTTCGGGCCGGTCAGCTCGACCTGCTCGAAGCCGTCAGTCACCAGGATTGCCACGCGCTTGCCATTGAGGGATTGGCTCATGAGCATGCCTCCGTCTGTCTAGTTGGTCGCCTCGCGGAATGCGAGTCACTTGAAATGGGACCCACATCTCAGCCAAAGTTCGCCCTTTAGTGCCGATGGCACTTTGCCCTCTCGTCGAGCGACCCCTCCTCATGGCCGTTGAACTCTCCGCCGAACAGATTCGCCGGGTGCTGCAAGGCATCAGCGTGCCCCCGCAACCGCAGATCATGGTTGACCTGCAGATGGAACAGGTCATGCCGGTGCCCGATCTGAAAGCCATCGCTCGGCTGATCAGCCAGGACCCGGGCCTGTCTGGAGCACTGCTGAAGTTGGTGAATTCGCCGAAATTCGGTCTCGCCAATCGCATCGCCTCCATTCAGCAGGCGGTGAATCTGCTGGGCTGCAACTCGGTGATCAACCTGATCAATGCCCAGTCGATCAAGGGCGAAATGAGCGACGAGACCATCGTCACCCTCAGTCGCTTCTGGGACAGTGCGCAGGACGTCGCCATGACCTGCCTGACCCTGGCCAAGCGCATCGGCTATCAGTCGCCGGACGAGGCCTACACCCTGGGGCTGTTCCATAACTGCGGCATCCCGCTGATGCTCAAGCGCTTTCCCGGTTACATGAGTGTGCTGGAAGAGGCCTACGCCAGCGCCGGGGAAGAGCAGCGCATCGTCGATATCGAGAACCGCTTGCTCAGCACCAACCATGCCGTGGTCGGCTATTTCACCGCCAAGTCGTGGAACCTGCCATTGCACCTGTGCGATGCCATCGCCAATCACCACAATGCACTCTCGCTGTTCTCCGACGATTCGGGGCGCGATGCGCCGATCAAGACGCTGCTGGCGATCCTCAAGATGGCCGAACACATCTGCGCCTGCCATCGCGTGCTCGGCGGTCAGCCGGATGATCACGAGTGGGAAAGCGTGTCGCAGTCGGTACTCGAATACGTCGGGCTATCGGAATACGATTTCGTCTGCCTCAAGGAAAGCATCCGCGAATTGGGCGTGGGCTGACGCCCCGGCACCGGCCTGCTAAGGTCGGCATCCCTTCGCTGCATCCAATACGTCTGCCATGCCCGAACTTCCCGAAGTCGAAACTACCCGCCGTGGCATCGAGCCGCACGTCGTCGGCCAGCGCGTCAGCCAAGTGCTGGTACGCGACCGGCGCCTGCGCTGGCCGATTCCCGAAGACCTCGATGTACGCCTGTCGGGCCAGCGCATCGAGGCCGTCGAACGCCGCGCCAAGTACCTGCTGATCAAGGCCGAAACGGGCACGCTTATCGTCCATCTCGGCATGTCCGGCAGCCTGCGTCTGGTGGATGCGGCGCAGCCGGTGGCCAAGCACGATCACGTCGATATCCTGCTGGAGTCCGGCCAGGCGCTGCGCTACACCGATCCGCGCCGTTTCGGTGCCATGCTCTGGAGCAACGAGCCGCTCGCCCACGTACTGCTGGCCAGCCTCGGGCCCGAACCGTTGGGCGAAGACTTCGACGGCGACCGTTTGTATCGGCTGTCTCGCGGGCGGAGCCTGGCGGTCAAGCCATTCATCATGGACAACGCAGTGGTGGTGGGGGTCGGCAATATCTATGCGAGCGAGGCGATGTTCTCTGCCGGTATCGACCCGCGCCGGCCGGCCGGCAGCATCTCGCGGGCGCGTTATCTGAAGCTGGGTGAGGAGATCCGCCGGATACTGGCGATGGCCATCGAGCGCGGCGGCACCACATTGCGCGACTTCGTCGGCGGCGATGGCAAGCCCGGTTACTTCCAGCAGGAGTTGTTCGTCTACGGACGGGCCGGCGAGTTCTGCAAGAGCTGTGGTTCGACCCTGCGCGAGATTCGTCTCGGCCAGCGCGCCAGCGTGTATTGCGCTCGTTGCCAGCGTTGAGCCCTTGGCGTAACTGCGCGGGCATTGACGGCGTTCACGCTCAGCTTGCCTCGGCCACTGCTATAGTGGCCGTCACAACTAAAAACTGCCGCGTTTTGCACATCTGAAGGACCACACCATGAATCTGTTCCGCTCTACCGCTGCTGTCTTGGCACTGACCACTGGCCTGCTGGCGCTGCCGGCACATGCGGAATCGGTCCCGCAGAATGTCAGTGGCGATCCGATGTACACCGTCGAGGCGCCCAAGGCCTTCTCCATGGTGGGCGATCTGGTCATTGCTCGCCCATTGCTGATCGCTGCAACAGCAATCGGCGCCGGCGTATTCGTCGTCAGCCTGCCGTTCACGGCCCTTGGTGGCAACGTCGGCGAAGCTGGCAAGGCGTTGGTGGTCGAGCCCGGCAAGGCTGCCTTCGTACGTTGCCTGGGCTGCACCACCACTGGCTACGGCGCCCAGAATTGATCGACATCATCCACACCGCGACTCGTCAGGCATGAGCCTATCGGTCGCGGTGCTGCTGCAGTAGGCTTCGCCTCCCATTCCGAGCCGCGAAGCCTCGCCCTTGAACAGCCGTTTCTTCAAGATTCTCCTGCCCGTCGCGGGCGTGCTGATGCTCTCCTGGTCGTTCTGGACCAGCGATGGCTGGCTCGAGCTTTGCGCCGGACTCGCCCTTTTCCTGTTTGGTATGCAATGCCTTGAGGAAGGGCTACGTCAGCTGGCCGGCAGCAAGCTCGAGCAGCTCCTGGCACGTAGCACTGCAACGCCGCTCAAAGGCATGCTGTTCGGCATGAGCGGCACCATGCTGCTGCAATCCAGCACACTCGTTTCGTTGCTTACCATTGCCTTCATCAGTACCGGCCTGATCAAGCTCGCTGGCGGCATCGCGATTTTGTTCGGAGCCAATCTGGGTTCCACGACGGGTATCTGGTTGCTGGCCCTGGCTGGGCAGAACGTCAGTCTCAGCCCGCTCGCCTTGCCCTTGCTGGTATTCGGGGTGTTGGCGAGTTTTACCGGCGAGAAGGGCAAGGCAGCCGGACGCATCGTGCTGGGCATCGCGTTCATTTTTCTCGGTATCGATCAGATCAAGACGGGGTTCTCCAGCTTCGGCGGCATGGATCTATCGCAATACCATGCCGGTGGCTTGGCCGGGCAATTGCTGTTCGTGGCGATCGGCCTGCTTGCCACCGTAGTGCTGCAGTCCAGCCATGCCACGCTGATGCTCACACTCACCGCGCTGGCGGCCGGGCAACTGGATCTGGTGCAGGCGCTGGCAACCGCAATCGGCGCCAACGTGGGCACCAGCGTCACCACCGCGTTCGTCGGGTCGCTCGGCGGCAACCGCAGTGGTCAGCGGCTGGCACTGGCGCACGTGCTGTTCAACGTGACCACTGCCATGCTCGCCATCGCGCTGCTGGTGCCGCTGGCGTGGCTGGTGCAGTGGCTGATGACCCCGTTGGGCCTGGAGGACAATCGCCTGATTCAGCTGGCCCTGTTCCACACGCTGTTCAACGGCATCGGGGTGCTGCTGTTCTGGCCGTGGCAAGCACAGCTGGCGAATTTGTTGTTGCGCGTGCTGCCGGAGCGGGTCGAGCCGGCGGTGCTGATCACTGAGCTGACGCCGGCCCGGCGCGAGGGCCTGACTCATGCGCGTTATCTCAATGATCGTGCCCTGGATTCGGCAGACGCCGCCGCCAGTGCGGTGGCGCAGGAACTGCAACATCTGGCCCGCCTGAGCCTGGAAGTGATCTGCCATGCGACCTACCTGCCGGTCGAGCAACTGCGCCAACAGGGCAAGATCGACGAAGCCTTGATAAACGCGAAACCCGAAGCTCAGGCACTGGATGCCGAGAGCCTCTACCAGCGCCATATCAAGGGCGTGTATTCCGACCTGCTGACCTTCATGGGCCGGCTGGAGCTGCCGATGGATGAAAGCCATCAGGCGTTCTGGCTCAACTGCCAGGTCGCGGCGCTACAGCTGGTGGATGCGGTCAAGGATGCCAAGCACCTGCAGAAGAACCTCGGCCACTATCTGCGCACCGACGATTCCGCTGCACGCCAGGCCTATGTCGAGCTGCGGCGTAATCTGCTGGAATCGTTGCGGGAAATTCGCGCGCTGAACCACTCCGAGTTACCCGATGAGCTATGGCGTGAGCGGCTGAACTGGCTGGACGAGCGCGCCGCGCAATTCGATGCCGAGTTCCGTCGCCGCTTGTTCGAGTCGATCCGCGGCCACAAGCTGGACGGGCTGCAGAGCAGCTCGCTGATGAATGACCTGGGCTACGCCAGCCGTATCATCCAGAGCCTGCGCAACGCTTTGCTGCTCGGTGAAGGCCATGAGCTGACGCGGCAGCTGCGTCAGCTCGCCGAGGACGACGGCCCGGTCATTCTGCAGCTGTAGCCGGCTCGCGGCGTGCCGGCACCATCAGTGCCTGGCCGATGCCGCGTGGGTCGCTGGCCGCCTCGACCGTGCCGCTCGGCTTGTGCCAATAGAGCACCTGCTGGTTGCCGTAATCGCGTTCGATCAACCTGGGCTGGTGGCCGCGCTCGCGCAGGGCATCGAGCTGCGCCGGCGTGAACGCATCGGCCTCGTACTGCAGCACGTCAGGCAGGTACTGGTGGTGATAACGCGGCGTTGCCGGCCAGGCCTGCACGGGTTCGCCATCCAGATAAGACAATGCCGAGAGCAGCACCATGCTCGGGATGCGGCTGCCGCCGGGAGTGCCAAAGGCGGCGAACTCGTCAGCGCTTTCGATGAAGGTCGGGCTCATGCTCGACAGCGGGCGCTTACCGCCGGAGATTGCATTGGCGCTGCTGCCAGCCAGCCCGTAGGCATTGCTGCCCTCGATGTCAGCGGCGAAGTCGTCCATTTCGTCGTTGAGCAGCACGCCGGTGCCGGGCACGGTGAAGGCGGCTCCGAACATCATGTTCAGCGACAGCGTCGCGGCTACTGCATTGCCCTCGGCATCAATCACGGCAAAGTGCGTGGTGTGTTCGCCCTCACGCCAGCGCGGCGCCGGCGGCAGCGCACTGCTGGGTGTGGCCCGGTCCGGTTCGATCGAGCCGGCGAGCTGGTCGAGGTAGCGCTCGGAAAGCAAATGGGCAAACGGTGACGCGACGAAATCCGGATCACCTAGCAGGCCACGGTCGCGATAGGCGCGGCGCAGCGCCTCGACCACCAGATGACTGCGCTGCAGCGGTTCGGCATCACGCCAGGACAGGCGTTCTAGAATGCCCAGGCTCTGCGCGAGGATCATGCCGCCGGCCGAGGGCGGCGGCGCGCCGATCAGCTCGCGGCCATCGGCGAGGGCGAAGCGCAGCGGCTTGCGCTCGACGGTGCGGTAGTCGGCCAGATCCTGCAGTGTCCAGATGCCGCCAGCGGCACGCACGCCCTGTACCAGCCGCTCGGCCACTTCGCCGCGATAGAAACCGTCACGGCCCTGGCTGGCGAGGCGCTCGAGGGTCTCGGCGAGCTCTGGCTGACGTAGCAGGAGGCCTTCAGTCGGGAGTTCGCCGTCATCGAGAAACAGGCGTGCGCTTTCGGCATCGTCGCGCAACGCAGCGAGGCGCCAGCCGGCACGCTGGCGATACACGGCATCCACCGCAAAGCCATCGCGCGCCAGGGCGATGGCAGGTGCCAGGGTCGTTTCCAAGGGCAGGCGGCCACGCTTTTCAGCAAGATCCACCAGCGCTGCCGGCGTGCCGGGAATCGCCGCGGCGAGCGGACCATTGAGCGACAGTTCGCGCTGGGCCTTGCCATCGCGCAGGTACATGTCGGCTGTGGCGGCGCCAGGCGCTCGCTCGCGGGCATCGAGGAAACTGTGGCGGGCGGGATCGCCTGCCTCGCGCAGCAGAAAGAAACCGCCGCCGCCGAGCCCGGACCCATAGGGCTCGACCACGGCCAGGGCGGCGCTGACCGCAACGGTAGCGTCGAACGCATTGCCACCGGCTTCGAGAATGCGCCGGCCGACTTCGCTGGCCAGTGGGTGGGCAGTGGCGACGGCGCCGTTTGCGAGGGGGTTGCCCTGAGCTGCGAAGGCCAGCAGCAGGAGGGCGGCGAGACAACCCTGGAGGCCCTTGAGCAGGGTTATCCGTCGGGTCGGTCGCCGCAGGATCATCAGGCCTTGCCGGTGATGATCATGTACTTCTGCATCAGTTCGTCCTTGCTCTCGACGTTGGTTTCGTCGAGCGGGATGCAGTCCACCGGGCAGACCTGCTGGCACTGCGGCTCGTCGTAGTGGCCGACGCATTCGGTGCAGAGGTTAGGGTCGATGACGTAGATTTCCTCGCCCTGGGAAATGGCGCTGTTTGGGCACTCCGGCTCGCACACATCGCAGTTGATGCAGTCATCGGTGATTATCAGGGACATCCAGCGAACTCCTGCCGTGGCTCGAACCACGGCACAGCAATATTACGACCGGGCAATTGTGCCGCATCGCCGGCCTGCGTGCACACGACGCAGCCCGGCGGGCATCTTCAGTTCTGGCCGAAGCGCTCGTGCAGCGCGCTCATCACCGCCGGGTGGACGAATTTGGATACGTCACCCTTGAGCGAGGCGATTTCGCGAACCAGCGTCGAAGAAATGTAGGAGAACTTTTCCGACGGCGTGAGGAACAGACTTTCCACATCGGGCGCCAACTGACGGTTCATGTTGGCCAGCTGGAATTCATATTCGAAGTCCGACACGGCGCGCAGCCCGCGCAACAGGATGTTGGCCTGCTGCTCCTTGACGAAGTGCGCCAGCAGCGTGGAAAAGCCCATGACCTTCACGTTCGGCAGGTGCTTGGTGACTTCTTGAGCCAGCGCCACACGTTGCTCGAGCGGGAACAGTGGGTTCTTCTTGGGGTTGGCCGCCACGGCGATGATGACCTCGTCGAACAGGCGCGAGGCGCGTTCCACTAGATCGGCGTGGCCCATGGTGATGGGATCGAAGGTTCCCGGATACAACACTCGATTCATCGCGGCGTCCTGACGCATGCGTGGGGGGGTGGATGGTAGCGGCTCGGTGTCGACAGCGTAAAGCCTGAATACCATGCAGCGATCTGTCGTGAATGGCAGGTAATCTCAGGACTTCTGTAGGCGATCGCCCAGTTCCGTCGCCAGTTTCGCGCACAACGCGTAGATCGAGAGCTGAGGGTTGGCGCCGATGCTGGTCGGGAACAGCGAGCCGTCATGTATCGACAGGTTGGCCAGCTGATGGTGCCGTCCGAGGCTGTCGGTGACCGCTCGGCGTGGGTCGTCGCCCATGGCACAGCCGCCCATTACATGGGCGCTGCCAAGGCGGGTGCGGTAAGGCGCGAGGTCTAGGCTCTCGATCAGCTCGCGGGCGGCGCGCGGTGTGCTCACGTAGCGGGCGTCGGCATGCAATGGCAACACGGCGTGGGCACCGGCAGCGAACTGGATCTCCGCCATGCTGAGAAAGGCCCGGCGGATGCCGTCCCAGGCGTAATCGGTCACGCGGTAGTCGAGCACCGGGCTACCGTCGCTGCGCAACTCGACAGTGCCCTCGGCGCTGTCCGGATGAAAGCCGTCGCGTTGCAGCGCGATCATCGCGTGGGTATGCGGCAGCGCGGCCATGCGCTGTGCATTCTCCGGGCCGAAGCCGCCGAACAGTGTCGCAGCGAGCGCCGGATGGACAGGTGGCACTTCAAGCTTGTAACCGGCTGGGCCGGCAACGCCGTCGCGCCACTGGAAGTGGTCGGAATAGATCGATTGCGGTGCGCCCTGGAAGGCGTCGATGCGCTCGTCGAACTGCGCCGCGGAGAAGTTCGTCAGGTGCAGGAAGCTGCGCTTGCCGACGCGCTGGTGCGGGTCCGCGGCGTTCGAACGCAGCAGCAGTGCCGGCGTGTTGATGCCGCCGCCGGCGAGAATGTAATGCTTGGCGACGACGCGGATGCGGTGCCCGGTCGGTGCCACGCAGCGTTCGTCCATGCCCAGGCAATCCAGGCCGACGACCTGCTCGCCGCGGACCTGCAAGCGCTCGGCGCGGGCGAGGTAGAGCAGCTCGCCGCCGTTTTCCAGCATCGCCGGAATGCTCGTGACCAGCATCGACTGCTTGGCGTTGGTCGGGCAGCCCATGCCGCAGTAGCCGAGGTTCCAGCAGCCGCGCACATTGCGCGGGATTACTGCCCAGTGCTGGCCAAGGCTTTCGCAGCCGCGTTGCAGCACCGCATTGTTGGCATTCGGCGGTACGGCCCAGGGCGCTATGCCGAGGCGCTGCTCCATGCGCTCGAACCAGGGTTGCAGCGCCTCGACCGAAAGCCCGCTGACGCCATGGTCGCTGGCCCAGTGCTGCAGCGTTTGCGGCGGTGTGCGAAAGCTCGAGGTCCAGTTCACCAGCGTGGTACCGCCAACGGCACGGCCCTGCAGGATGGTGATGGCGCCGTCCTTGCTCGTACGGCCGATGGCTTCCTGATAGAGCGAGCGGTAGGCGCGGGCTTCCTGCATGTCGAAGTCGCTGCTGGTGCACAGCGGGCCTTCCTCGATGAGCAGCACCTTGAAGCCTGCTGCGCTCAGCACTTCCGCGCTGGTGGCGCCGCCTGCACCGCTACCGACGATCGCAATGTCGGCTTCCAGCGTCAGGTCGCGCTCCATTCGTGAGCCGTTGTGGGTGGTCCAACCGCGGGCGAGGCCTTCGGCAAATAGATCGGCAACGGGCACGCAGGCCTCCTTTGGTCAGACCTTGGGCGGTCCGGGATAACCGCAGTGCGCCCAAGAGGCGGGGCTGGCGTACCAGGCCATGAGGATCATCTGTAGCAACGAGGCGTGGCCCTGGCGCAGCAGGGTCAGCGAACTGTTTTGCCAGCGCAGCAGGAAGGCCTGCAGTTCGTCATCGGACGCCGCATCCCAGTTGCCCCAGATGCCGGTCAAAGGACCACGGGTCAACGGCAGGCTGAGCACGTCGAACAGCTGTTGCACCTGTTCTGCCAAGGCTGGCGAAAGGTGTCGCAGGCCCTGGTCAAGGCTGATCAGAGTGGCCTGTACGGCTTGCGGCATGGCATCAGCGGATACCGACCCGGTCAACAGCAGCGGCGTCAGGCGGGTCAGCAGCGGCAAATCGCTGTCGCGCAGCATGACGAAGCCATTTGCCGGGCCGTCGGCAGCGGCACTCAGTGTTCGGCTGAGTAGGCCGCCACCTGCCAACAGCGCGCCGCCGAGCAGGCCGATCTTGAGCAGTTGGCGGCGGTGCATCGAGGGCTCGCTCATCGCGGTCCGCTTCAGCGTATGAACAGAGCGTAGATCAGCCTCTGCCACCACTTGCCATAGGGTGGGTAGATCAGCCGGGCGGCGTTGAAGCGCTGTTTGACGAACACGCCCTTGGCCTTGCTGAAGGTGAGGAAGCCCTCGTGGCCGTGGTACTGCCCCATGCCGGAGGGGCCGATGCCGCCGAACGGCAGATCGTCCTGGGCGACGTGCAACAGGGTGTCATTCAGGCAAACGCCGCCGGAGTGGGTCTGTTCCAGCACCCGTTGCTGTTCGCCGCGGTCGTAGCCGAAGTAGTACAGCGCCAGCGGTCGCGGCCGTGCGTTGACGTAGGCCAGCGCTTCATCCAGATCGCCGTAGGGCACGATCGGCAACAGTGGGCCGAAGACCTCCTCCTGCATCACCCGCATCTGCTCGTTCACCTCCAGCAACAGGCAGTGCGGCATGCGCCGCTGCTGCGCCTGGGCGAATAGCGGCAGGATTCTCGCGCCTTTGGCCTCGGCATCGTCCAGATAGTCTTGCAGTCGCGCCAGCTGACGGGCATTGATGATCGCGGTGTAGTCGGGATTATCGCTAAGCGTCGGATACAGGCGCTGCACGGCGTCGCGGTAGGCTGAAACGAAGCCATCGATGCGGTCATGCGGAACCAGTACGTAGTCCGGTGCAACGCAGGTTTGCCCGGCATTCATGCATTTGCCGAAGGCAATGCGTTCGGCCGCATCGGCGAGTGGCACGCCGGACGAGACGATGGCTGGCGACTTGCCGCCGAGTTCGAGGGTCACCGGCGTGAGGTTCTCAGCGGCTGCGCGCATCACATCGCGGCCGATCGGGGTCGCGCCGGTGAACAGCAGGTGATCGAACGGCAGCCGGGCAAAGGCGCGCCCCACTTCTACGTCACCCAGCACTACCGCCACCTGGTTGTCGGGGAATATCTGTGCCAGCAGCGTCTTGAGCAGCTGGCCGGTAGCGGGCGTCGACTCGCTCATCTTCAGCATCACCCGATTGCCTGCCGCCAGTGCGCCGATCAGCGGTCCGATGGCCAGGTAGAGCGGGTAGTTCCACGGCACGATGATGCCGACCACACCCAGCGGCTGATAGATCACCCTTGCGCTGGCCGGCTGGAAGGCCAGACCGACACGTCGGCGTGAGGGTTTCATCCAGCGGCGCAGGTAACGGCAGGCGTACCGGATGCCATGCAGGCTGGGCATGATTTCCGCCAGCAGCGTCTCGTCGGCCGAACGATGACCAAAATCCGCCGCGATCGCCTCGATCAGCGCCGGCTGGTTGCTGGCGAGCACATCGCGCAGGGCGTCCAGCCAGCGCAGGCGGTCTTCCTCCAGCGGCATCGGCGCGGCATTGAACGCTACGCGCTGGCTTGCGAACACGTACTCCAGAGCGGCGAGCGCTTGTGGTGTGTCGGCAGACATGTGGACTCCTGGCGGTGATGTGCTGGAGGATTTCTAGAGTAAATACTCTAAAGTGTCAACGAGACGTGCTTGCCTGCCAGCTGGCGTGTACCGTTGCTTCCTTCGCTTCGCCGCCGAGAACCCGCCGCCCCATGGCACCCCGAACCAAGACCCGTGACCGCATCATCGAAGCCAGCCTGGCGCTGTTCAATGCTCAGGGCGAGCGCAACGTCACGACCAACCACATCGCCGCTCACCTCGGCATCTCGCCGGGCAACCTCTACTACCACTTCGCCAACAAGCAGGCGATCGTCGCCGAGCTGTTCGGACAGTACGAGGCGCGTGTCGACCAGTTCCTGCGATTGCCGCCGGCGCGGGAGGTGCAAGTCCAGGACAAGGCGCTTTACCTCGAAGCCTTACTCGATGCGATGTGGGACTACCGGTTTTTGCATCGTGATCTGGAAGGCTTGCTGGATGCCGACCCCGAGTTCGCGGTGCGTTATCAGGCGTTCGCCACTCGCTGTCTGCAGCACGCCCAGACGATTTACCAGGGCTTCGCCACGGCCGGCATATTGCTGGCTGACGAAATGGAGATCGACGCGTTAGCACTCAACGCCTGGATCGTGCTCACCTCGTGGGTACGTTTTCTCGGCACAGCCGGTACGGGTGCAGGTTCGGGCCAGCTGGATCGACTGCATCTGCGGCGTGGCATCTATCAGGTTCTGGCTCTGGAAAATGGCCTGGTTGCTGCTGGCGCGGTTGAGGCGGTGCGTGCCTTGCAGCAGCAGTACTTCGTTCCCAGCGAGCAGATACTGCCGTGAAGGCATGCGGTGTTAGTCGGGTGGAATAAATCCAGTCTTCACTGACAAAGACCGGCGAGCAGCCCCAGAAACAAACTACAATGATGGCAATTCAATATCGTCATTGGGCTGTCGAACATCATGCCGTCATCAATGCCGCGTGTTGGCGTTCTAGGTGTTTCATCGTTGCCGTTGTCCGGCGTTGACGTCGAGCGGCACGCCGACCTCCTTTCGTTCCAGGGAGAGGCCACCTATGACGTGGTTCTGCTTGATCTTCCGGGCGCCCGAGCCGGCGAGGCGCTGCGCAGCCTGCGGATGGACAAGCGCTATCGATTCAGCCTGATCTATTGCTGCCAAGACCTGGACTCCTGGTGCACCGCTTTGGGCGATGGCGCGCCGCCGCCGGATCTCAGCGCCGTGGTACCGCTGTGGCGGCTATGGTGCGAGCGCTTCGGTTTGTTCAATCGCGGCAGTGCGCCGGAGCGCTTCGAGGCGCGGGTGCTGGCCTGGCTCTGGCTACGGCCTCACGGCGGCGTGCTGGCGGTGCGTGATGCGAGTGTTGCCCAGCACTACCGTTATCCGCTGCTCGAAGCGCTGGAAGATGACGAGACGCCCAATGTGTTCGCCTGGCTGCAGTTGATGACGCAGCAGGGATGGCTTGAAGAAGCCGAGCTGCTCGACCGTGTTCGACTGTGTGTCAGCTGCGGTTCGGGGCGCCTGAACTACGTCGACGTCTGCCCGGAATGCCAGACACTGGAGATTGCACGGCAGCCCTCGTTGCATTGCTTCACCTGCGGCCATGTCGGGCCTCAGGAGCATTTTCTCAAGGATGGCCTGCTGCTGTGTCCGAACTGTCTCAGTCGTTTGCGCCATATCGGCAGTGATTACGACAGGCCGCTGGAGAACTACCGCTGCCGCAGTTGCCATGCGTTTTTCGTCGATGCCGAAGTAGAGGCGCGCTGCCTGGATTGTGGGCACGGCCATGCTCCCGACAAGCTAAGGGTCCGCGAGGTGCGCAACTATCGCCTGGCCGAGGCCGGTCGCTTACGTTGCCGTCAGGGCTACAGTGCCAGCGCCATCGAGACCGACCAGTTTGGCCAGCTCAACTTGCTGACACAGAAAACCTTCCACGAGCTGCTCAACTGGCAGTTGCAGATGGTTCGACGCTACAAGAAACCTGGCTTTTCCTTGCTGGGGCTACGTTTCGTCAACCTGGCAGCGACCATCAACGAGCTCGGCGAACTGCGTGGTCACGCATTGGTGGATAGCCTGGTGGAGCGGCTTCAGGAAGCCGTACGCGACACCGATCGCTGCTGCCGGGTTAGCGAAGAAATCCTCTGGATCATGATGCCGCACACCGAGGCGGAGGGCCTGGCGGTGGTGCGTAAGCGGCTCGCGCAGGGCGCCGAACAGCTGGCCAGTGGGCAAATCGGTCGGCTGCAGCTGCGTCAAGCGGGCTTCACGGCTCCGGCCGATCTGCTTGAACATGAGGACGCCGCCTTGCTGCTGGCCCGACTCAACGGGGAGTTGGGCTGACATGGACGCCTTCTGGCTGCAATGGCTGGGCATTCTCGGGGAAATCGATAAACCCGACGGGTTGGGCTATCTGCTGGTAATGCTGTTTCCGGCGTTCCTGTTGTTGGAGGTGCCGCTCAACCTGGTCATTTTGCTTGGCGTATTGCGCTGGTTCGTGCGCAAGCCATTCGAGCTGCCGGAGGGCAACAGCTATCGGCCCCGTGTCTCCTGCATCATCACCTGTTACAGCGAGGGCCGCGACGTACAAACCACGCTGCTCAGTCTGTGCGAACAGACCTACCGCGGCGAAATCGAGATGATTCCGGTGATCGACGGCGCGGCGGTCAACCACTCAACGATGCAGGCCGTACGCGACTTCCGCGTTAACGCACGGTTGTATCCGCACCGATTTCTGCGACCGATCGCCAAGTGGCAGCGCGGGGGACGGGTGTCCTCGCTCAATGCAGGGCTCGAATACAGCACCGGTGAGATCGTCATGGCGCTGGACGGCGATACCTCCTTCGACAACGACATGGTGGTCAACGTGGTGCGGCACTTCCAGGATCCGCAGGTGCCAGCCGTGGCGGGCAGCCTGCGGGTGCGCAACACGCGTGCATCGCTCACCACCGCGATGCAGGCGCTGGAATACCTGCTGTCGATTCAGATGGCGAAAATCGGGCTTAGCGAGTGGAACGTGGTGAACAACGTCTCCGGCGCGTTTGGGGCCTTCCGGCGCAGCTTTCTGGAAAAAATAGGAGGCTGGGATACGCACACTGCTGAAGACCTCGACCTCACGCTGCGAATCAAAAACTACTTCGGCCGCGAGCCGTTGCGCATTCCATTCGAGCCCTGCGCAATCGGGCATACCGACGCGCCAGCGACCTTCCGCCAGTTCCTCATGCAGCGCCTGCGCTGGGATGGCGACCTGTTCTTCCTTTACGTACGCAAGCACCGCCACAGCTTCACGCCAAGATTGCTCGGCTGGCGGAACTTCATCGTGGTGCTGGTGAGTGGCTTCTTCTTCCAGCTGGTGCTGCCTTTCATCATCTTCGGCTACTTCCTGGTGGGCCTCTACACGCTGAGTTTTTCGACCTTTCTGGTGCTCGCGCTACTGGTCTACCTGGTTTACCTGGCCAATACGTTGCTGGCCTACGTCGTTCTGCTGGCAATGGTGTCCGAGCGGCCGATGAAGGATCTGTGGCTGTGCTGGGCGGTGCCGCTGTTTCCGCTGTTCATGTTCGTCATGCGTTGCTGGAGCGCGGTCGCCATCCTCAACGAGATGCTGCGGCGCGGGCACGAAGAAACTGCCATGGCACCCTGGTGGGTGCTGCGCAAGGCGAAGAGGTTCTGATGCTTAGGCCATGTGCATGTTTACTGCTGCTCTGTCTGGCGGTCGTCGCCCGGGCCGACGTGTTGCCGCTGTCTACGCTGCTTGACGACGCTGCGGCCAGCTCGTCGGTACGTGCCGTGGATGCAGAGCTGGTAGCGCTCAAGGCGCAGCAGCAGCAGCGTGAAGCCGAGGCGGGTTGGCAATGGTTCGCGTCGGCAGGGGCGGGGCACTACCGTGAGCTCGTAACCGATGACCTGCGTGACGATTACTACGGCCGCAATCTGGCCCTGGGGCTGCGCCACCCTCTGTTGGGCAGCCTGCACCGCCAGCTCGACGCCGTGCGCAACGTGGAATCCGAACGCTTGCAACAGCAGGCACGTCGCGAACTGTATCGTCTCGAACAGCGATTAGCGCTCCGCAGTGCTTATGCCGATTGGTGGCGGGCGCAACAGGAGCAGCAATGGTGCCGGTCGCTTGCCGGCAGTGCCGAGCAGGCCCGCCTCCGCTTGGCCGAGCGCGTGCGCGGCGGCTGGCTGCTGGCCTCCGAGGCGCGTCTGCTGGACGCTCGTTGGCAAGGGCTGCAGCAAAGATGCGCTGGAAACCAGCTGGTACTGGATGAAACCCGCTTCAGCCTGCAGGCGCTGTCCGGTCGGCCGATCGAGCTGCAGCAACAGGCTCGTGCCGAGGCGCTCGCGCTCTCTGCGCAGCCTGTCGGCACCTGGCTGCAGGCCCTTGAGGCGCACCCGCGTTTACAACAGCGGCGCGAACAAGTACGGCGGGCCGAGCAGAATCGTAAGTCGCCGTGGTACGCAGGGGTTGATTCGAGCTTCAGCGTGGCGCAGAGCTACGAGGACCGCAGCGGCAGCAGCAAGCCGGGCGATGGGCTGGTTGCCAGCATCAATTTGTCGACACCCTTCGATCCGCTGGGCTATGGCCGGGCGCGTGGCGATGAAGGCGAAGCCCGGAAGCAGTCGGCACTGGCTCAGTTGGAGGCTGAGCGTGAGCAGATGGTCCAGGGGCTGGCGCAGGCACTGCGCACACAACGGCTGGCGGCCGATGAGTTACCCCTGGCACGCCAACAACTGGAGGCGTCTGCGCTGGCGCTACACGAGCAGCGTCTGCGCCGTGAAGGTGAGATCGACCAGGCGTTGCTCGGCGCGATAACCGCAGAACTCGAGCATGGCTATTCCGGTTTGCGGCTGATCGCTGCCTGGCACAGCCTATGGCTGCGCGAGGCGGCACTGCGCTTGTTCGTCGAGGAAACTGCCGCGGCGTCCGCCTTGCTGGGGCCATCGCAGGCAGACTGGCCGGGGCTTGGCGAGGCCGCGAGCCGGTCGTCTGCAGTGCAGGAGGGTGGCTGGCGACAGGGCGTGTATGTCTGGGACAGCCGACGCCTGCTCGACCCGCAAACCCGCGCCGAAGCACTGCAGGCCTTGCACGCGGCAGGCATGCGACGGGTTCATCTAGGGCTTAGTGCGGCCCAGGTAGCTGAGCCGATGCGACTGCGCGGCCAGCTTTCCGACACCCTGCGAGATGCGCGGGCGCGCGGGCTGGAGGTAACGCTTCTGCTCGGCGAACCGCAATGGCTTCTGCCAGGCCCGCGCCAGGATCTCATTGAACTGCTGAAAACGCTGGCGTCACTGCCCTTCGATGCGCTGCATCTGGATCTGGAGGTCGAGCAGCTCGGCTGGCCAGTGCCACCGGCCCGTCTGCGCGACTGGATGGACACGCTCGAAGCGGTGATGCAGGTCAGCCCATGGCCGCTGGAATTGTCTAGCCACCACCGCTGGTTTGCCCAGCCTGCTGCCGGTGAGTACTGCGTCCCCTGTCGTCTGCAGCAGCGAGGCGTTAGCCAAGTCAGTCTCATGATCTACACCCGTAACCCGGACCGCAGCGCTCAACTGGCGGAGGGCATTGCCCGGCGCTGGCCCGGGCTCAGGTTTCGTCTGGCACAAAGCGTGGAGCCGCAGCTCTCTGCACAAGAGAGCTGGAAGGATGCTTCCCGACTTCAGCTGGAAAAACAGGTCGCGAGCTGGCGACACCGCCTGCAGGCGGTGTCTGTGAGCGGCATCGACTGGCAGGACTGGTCCTACTTCCCTCATTGAGCTGAACCGCATGAAGATCAAATTTTCCAGCGCCAAGGAGCAGCAGCCGGCCCAGGAGCAAGGGCTTCACGTGCTCTATGCACCAGGCAAACGCATGGCCTTTCGGTTGCGCTGGTACCTCATCCTCTTGGCCGTCGTCAGCCCGTTGCTTTGGCTGGTGGTGCGCTGGGCGTTTGCGCTCTGGTTGATCGAAGCTCCGGCACAGCTGCATCTGCCTAGCGGGGAGCTCCGCGCGCGTGACGGCGCCCAGGTCAGCCAGCTACTGGTTCAGCCGGGACAACGCGTGAAGGCGGGGGAGGTGCTGGTTCGACTGGACAACCCGGAGTGGCGTGCGCGTCGCTTTCTGCTGGCCGCAGCCGTTGACGCGCCAGATATGATCGAGCGTGAAGCGCTGGAGCGCGAGCGAGCCCTGCTCGAAGTCCTGTTATCGCGTGCGCAGGCGCGCGTCGATCAGATGCAGCGCTTGTTCGACAACGGTGCTGCCACCCGTGGCGAATTGTTGTCGGCCGCCGATCAGCGCGACGCGCGCTTACGCGACATCTACCAATTGGCGCAGCGTACTCGGCCGGCCGTGAGCGTTGATCAACGCCAGCGCGAGCTGGAACTTGCCTGGCTGGACAATCGCTTGCAGGCGCTTGAGCTGCGCGCCGAGGAAGACGGCAAGGTCGGCGAGATTCTGGTGGCGCCAGGCGAGAATGTCGGCCCAGGTACGCCCTTGCTGCGTTTGGAGCGCGACGGTGAGGCGCAGGTGTGGGTCTATCTCCACCCACGGCATGCCGCTGATGCTGTGGTCGGCAAGTCCCTGACGCTGGTCTTCCCGGATGGCAGCAAACGCCCGGCGCAGGTGATGCAAACGGTAGATGACGCGGCATCGGTGCCCCTCGAGCTACGCCCGCCGTTCAGCGCACCGACGCGCAGCTTGAGAGTGATCGCACGCGTAGATGACCTGCCGGAGCGCTGGCGTATCGATCGGCTCGGCCTGAAGGCCCGCTTCCCTCATGACTGGCTGCCATTCGCTGACTGAATTGCGTCAGGCTTGCAGCAGCCACTGCGGAATTCGCCGCTCCAGGTAGTAGCGCGGCCGACGTGGCGAGCCTTCGACAAAGCCAACGTGGCCACCTCGGGCGTGTAGCTCGAGAGTCGTGGTCGCCGACAGCTCGGTCGATTCCGGCACGCTGTGGCGGAACACGAAGGGGTCGTCAGCGGCCTGGATCAGCAGCGTCGGTGTCGTGATCGCTGGCAGGTAGTAGCGGCTGGAGGCGCGTCGGTAGTAGTCCTGGGCGTCGCTGTAGCCATGCAGTGGCGCAGTGAAACGGCCGTCGAAATCCCAGAAGGTGCGCATGCCGTGCAGCGGCCCAAGGCTCTGCAGCGCACCGAGATGGTCCAGCAGACCCTCGCGCTGGAAGCGCTGCTGTTTGTCCTTCACATAGGCGACCATCGCCTTCATGAAGTGCGCCTGATAAATACGCGAGAAGCCAAGGCCGATACGGTCGGCGCACTGGTCCAGGCGGAACGGCACGGACACTGCCACCGCCTTGCGCAACGGACAGCTGGCGGCGGTTTCACCCAGGTACTTGAGCAGCACATTGCCGCCCAGCGAATAACCCACCGCATACAGGGGCGCCATTGGCCGGCAGGCTTGCAGATGCGCAATCACCTCGGCGAGGTCATCGCTGGCGCCGGAATGATAGGCGCGCGGCAGCAGGTTCGGTTCGCCCGAGCAGCCGCGCCAGTTGATGGCGACGCTGGCGCAGCCGCGGGCGGCCAACTGTTGCTGCAGGCCGATCACGTAGAGCGAGTTCGACGAGCCGGTCAGCCCGTGCAGTACGAGAACCAGAGGCGCGCTTGCTACATGCGGGCCATGCCAGTCCAGATCGATGAAGTCGCCATCGCTCAGCCACAGCCGTTCACGCATACGCTCAAGATGCGGCGCTCGGCGAAAGAACGGATTCCACAGCGTCTGCAGATGCGGCCCAGGCAGCCACCAGGCGGGTTGGAAGGTTTCGGACACGGTCGCGCGGATTTCCTCTGGTTTGAGCTGAACGTAGAGCGTCGGCATCAGGAAGAAAAGCAGGATGCAGATGCTGAATGAGAGTGGCCATCCGCCGGCGTATGCCTTTGGAGATATGGTCAGCGCGGCGCGAGCAGTGGAAAGTGGCTATCGATAGACTCATCCGGAATCCAGTCCATGACCCTTACCCCCTTTGATCAACTGCTGGCCGCTGCGCGCCAAGAGCGCGAACCCCAGCGACTGCTGTTCGTCTTCGTCAGCGCCGAACTGCCGGACGATGCCACCGAGGCCGAGCGCCAGCGCTTCGAGGAAAACGCCGGCGGCTCGCTGAAACCGGTACTCTGCGTCGACAAGCTACCCGAGGAACTGAGCGATTTCGCCGCGCTGCGCGATGAATCCGCGCGCACCGGGGTGGCTTGGGACTTGCTGTTTGCCGCCGCGCTGCCGGGGCAGGGCGGTATCACGCCGAACGCAGATGACGCCGAGCAGCCGCTGAAGATGATGGTCAGCGCCATCGAGACCGGCAATATCGGCCGCTTTCTGGCCTTCGATTGCAACGGCCAGACCGTCGACTTCTACTGAAACCTTCGGCCTCAGCTCGCCGCAGCGTCGGGCGGCGTGCTGCGCTCCCACAGCGCGTAGTGCACCTTGCCGGCCTTCTTTTCCCGGTGCAGCCGCCAGTTGCCGGGCAGGCCGAGGCTGGATGGCAGCGCTTCGCTTTCGGTGTAGATCCAGGCGTGCTCGGCCAGCCAGCCTCTCGTTTCCAGTAGCTCGCAGGCCGGTTGCAGCAGGTTCTTGCTGAACGGCGGGTCGAGGAATACCAGGTCGAAGGGCGTCGGCGACTGCGTATCCAGGTAGCGCAGGGCGTCGCTTTGCAGCAGCTGGCCGTGGCCGCAGTTGAGCGTATCCAGATGCTTGCGCAAGCTGGCGATGGCATTGGCATTGACGTCCAGCGCCAGGGCCATGCTGGCGCCGCGTGACAGGGCTTCGAGATAGATCGCGCCACTGCCGGTAAACGGGTCGAGCACTCGCGCGCCGGACAGGTACGGCGCGATCCAGTTGAACAGGGTTTCGCGAA
This sequence comes from Stutzerimonas stutzeri, assembly GCF_038561965.1. NCBI lineage: Bacteria > Pseudomonadati > Pseudomonadota > Gammaproteobacteria > Pseudomonadales > Pseudomonadaceae > Stutzerimonas > Stutzerimonas stutzeri. Next base: position 276,942 of record NZ_CP139348.1, read on the forward strand.
CCCGGTCCGGCGTCGGCCGCAGGCCCTCGGCGTCAGGGAAGCTGAAGCGGCGCGAGCGCCATTCGCCGCCGATGATTCGCAACTGGCCCTGGCCGCCGTGGGCGTTGGGGCGAATGGGTGGATTGGCCATCAATGCTCCGGAACGCCGCTGGGCTGTTCGACTGGTTTTTCGGTGGGCGGCGGCAGTGGTTGCTGCTCGACGCTGGGGCCGGCGGTGACGATGACGAAGGCGTCTTCCTGCAGGTGTTTGTTCATCGCTGTCTTGACCTGCTCAACCGTCAGCGACTGCACCTCAGTCATGAAATCTTCCAGGTAGGTCAACGGTAAGCCGTAGAAGCCGATGCTGCCTAGCTGGCCGACGATGGCTGCGTTGCTTGCCGTGGACAGCGGGAAGCTGCCGGCAATCTCGCGCTTGCTGCGCTGCAGTTCGGCTTCGCTGGGGCCTTCGGCGAGGTAGTCGCGTACCAGCTGCTGCACCAGCTCAAGCGCGCCGTCGGTGAGCTCGGCACGGGTCTGCATGCTGATCATGAACGGCCCTTCGGCGCGCATCGGGCTGAAGCCGGAATAGATGCCGTAGGTCAGGCCGCGTTTCTCGCGCACTTCCTCCATCAGCCGCGTACCGAAGCCGCCGCCGCCGAGTATCTGGTTGCCCAGGTAGAGCGCTGCGTAGTCCGGGTGACCGCGCGGAATGCCGAGCTGGGCCAGCATCAGGTGGCTCTGGTTGGACGGGAAGTCGATATGGTGCTTGCCGGCCGCCGGTGCCTTGGGTGTCGGCGTTGCAGGCAGCGCCGTGCCTTGCGGCAGTGCTGCGGAAACTTCGCCAGCCAGTGCCTCGGCTTCTTCGCGGGAAAGGTCGCCGACCAGCGCGATTACCGTGTTGCCTGCCGCGTACCCGCGGGCATGGAATTCACGCAGCTGCTCGACACTGATCGCTGCTACCGATTCGGCCGTACCCTCGCTAGGGTGAGCGTAAGGGTGGTCGCCGTAGAGCTGAGCGAACAGCTCAAGGCTGGCCAACTTGCCGGGGTTCTGTTTCTGGAACTCGAAACCGGCCAGCAGCTGGTTCTTGATGCGTTGCAGCGAATCGGCCGGGAAGGTCGGTTGCCCGATGACCTGATTGAACAGCGCCAATGCCGGCTCACGCTTGTCCTGGTCGCTCAGGCTGCGCAGGCTGACAACCGCCATGTCGCGGTAGGAACCGTTGCCGAAATCCGCGCCGAGGCCTTCGAAACCGCGGGCGATGGCGCTGACGTCCTTGCCCTCGACGCCCTCGTTGAGCATGGCGTTGGTCAGCAAAGCCAGACCGGGTACATCGCCGTCCTGGCTGCTACCGGCGGAGAAGGTCAGGCGCAGATCGAACATTGGCAGCTCACGGGCTTCGACGAACAGCACCTTGGCGCCTTCGGCGGTCTGCCAGCTCTGGATGTCCAGCTTGCGCCGAGCGAGCGGTTGGTCGCCCAGCTCGCTCAGCGACTCCAGGCGCGGCTTTTCAGGCGCTGCGGTTGCTACGGTCGGCACGGCGGGCTGGGTAGCCTCGCGGGCTACGTCCTGCTTCACCGGTTCGCCGGGTTGCGGCAGGGCCTTGGAGCCCTCATCGCAGCCCGTCAGGCCGAGGCCGGCCACCAGCAACACGCCCAGTAGGCCGTTGCGCAGAGCTCTGAAATCAATCATCACGGGCTTCCTCGGGCAAAACATGGGCGACGCTCAGGCGGGAGCGGGTGAAGTAATTACGCGCAGCTTGCTGGATGTCCTCGGGCGTCACGGCTTCCAAGGCGCTCAGCTCTTCGTCCATCAGGCGCCAGGACAGCCCAACGGTTTCCAGCTTGCCGATGGTGGTGGCCTGCTGGGTGATGGAATCGCGTTCGTAGACCAGGCCGGCGATGACCTGCGCACGCACGCGCTCGAGTTCCTCGGCAGAGGGTGGTGCCTGCTTGAGCGCATCCAGTTGCTGCCACAGACCGGCTTCGACTTCCTCGAGCGTCCGACCCTTCTGCATGTTCGGTGCGGCGCTGAGGACGAACAGGCTGTCGCCGCGGGCATAGGCGTCGTACCAGGCTGAGGCGCTGGTCACCAGCTCTTCGCCTCGCTCCAGCCGCTCCGGCAGGCGCGCGCTGTAGCCGCCATCGAGCAGGGCGGAGATCAAACGCAGCGCGTGGACTTGGCGTGCGTTCTCCTCAGTCGCCAGGCTTGGCGTGTTGAATGCCATCAACAGTGTGGGCAGCTGAGTCTTCACGTGCAGCTTGAGGCGGCGCTCGCCGGGTTCGGCGAGTTCCAGCGGCCGCTTGGCGCTCGGCACTTCGCGTTTTTCGATGTCACCGAAGAAGCGCTCGGCAAGGCCGCGCACTTCGTCCGCCGAGACGTCACCGACCACCACCAGGGTGGCGTTGTTCGGGGCGTACCACTGCTCGTACCAGGCGCGCAATTCACCGGCTTGCATTCGGTTGAGGTCAGCCATCCAGCCGATTGTCGGGTTGCGGTAGCCGCTGGCGGGGTAGGCGATGGTCTTGAAACGCTCATAGGCCAGCGAGCTGGGCTTGTCATCGGTGCGCAGGCGACGTTCTTCCTTGATCACCTCGATTTCGCGAGCGAACTCGTCAGGCGGCAGCTTGAGACTGGCCAGGCGATCGGCTTCGAGCTCGAACGCCACGGGCAGGCGATCACGCGCCAGCACTTGGTAGTAGGCGGTGTAGTCATCGCTGGTGAAGGCGTTTTCCTCGGCGCCGAGCTCGCGCAGGATGCGCGAAGCCTCGCCTGCATCGAGCTTGCGGCTGCCCTTGAACATCATGTGCTCGAGGGCGTGAGAGAGACCGGTCTGGCCGGCCGTCTCGTAGCTGGAACCAACTTTGTACCAGAGCTGGGAGACCACCACCGGCGCGCGATGATCCTCGCGAACGATGACCTTCAGACCGTTGTCGAGGAAGAACTCGTGGGTTGGCTGATTGTCTGCTGCTGCCAGCAGGGGCAGATAAAAGGCTCCGAGCAGCAGGGCGGCGGCGCGGCGTAACATCAGAGGCATAGTCGGGACTCGTCCAGTTGGTGTCCGCCACGGCAGACTGGCAGGGCGGCAACACGGCAGCCATGGTACTGGCGCGTGCGGATCAGGCAAAGCCGGGATATCCGCCGCTGAACCTGCCCTGATGCAGGAACCCGCGCTTAGCGCACCCGCTTTGCGAGGTGCTAGGATAGAGCCCGTTTGGCCGGCAGCGTGGCTGCTGGCGTATCGCATCCTTGAGAATACCTTCTCCATGTTTGGTTCCAACGACGACAAGAAGACGCCGGCCGATCCCGGCGAAAAGAAAGGCCTGTTTGGTTGGCTGCGCAAGAAACCGCAGCAGCCGGTAGACGAGCAGCCTGCCGCCGAGCCGCGGGAAGGCAGCCTGCCACATGCCGAGCAGCCTGAGGCCGACATCGAACAACCGGCAATCGATGCCCCCGAAGTATTGCCCGAGCGGCCAGTCGAAGCCGAAATACTCCCAGAGCCAGAGCCAGAGCCAGAGCCAGAGCCAGAGCCAGAGCCAGAGCCAGAGCCGGAAATAGCGCCGGTGCCGGTGGTAGCGGCTGCGCCCGTGGAAGCGCCGGCCAAGCTGGGCTTCTTCGCCCGCCTCAAGCAGGGGCTGTCCAAGACCAGCTCCAGCATCGGCGAAGGCATGGCCAGCCTGTTTCTCGGCAAGAAGGCCATCGATGACGACCTCCTCGACGAGCTGGAAACCCGCCTGCTGACCGCCGACGTCGGTGTCGAGGCGACCACTGCTATCATGCAGAACCTCACCCGGCGTGTCTCGCGCAAAGAGCTAGCCGACAGCGGCGCGCTCTATACGGCGCTGCAGGAAGAGCTTGCCGGTCTGCTCAAACCGGTCGAGCAACCGCTCGTGGTCGACAGCGGCAAGCGCCCCTACGTCATCCTCGTGGTCGGCGTGAACGGTGTAGGCAAGACCACCACCATCGGCAAGCTGGCGAAGAAACTGCAGCTTGAAGGCCAGAAGGTCATGCTCGCCGCTGGCGATACCTTCCGTGCCGCGGCGGTGGAGCAATTGCAGATATGGGGCGAGCGCAACAGCATTCCGGTGATCGCCCAGCACACCGGTGCGGACTCCGCCTCGGTGATCTTCGACGCGGTGCAGGCAGCGAAGTCGCGCGGTGTCGACGTGCTGATCGCCGATACGGCGGGTCGTCTGCATACCAAGGACAACCTGATGGAAGAGCTGAAGAAGGTTCGTCGGGTCATGGGCAAGCTCGACGAATCGGCTCCGCACGAAGTGCTGCTGGTGCTCGACGCCGGCACCGGCCAGAACGCCATCAACCAGACCCGGCAGTTCAACCAGGCGGTCGAACTGACCGGCCTGGTGCTGACCAAGCTCGACGGTACCGCCAAGGGCGGGGTGATTTTCGCGCTGGCCAAGCAGTTCGGCACGCCGATCCGTTACATCGGCGTGGGCGAAGGGATCGACGACTTGCGCACCTTCGAGGCCGATGCATTCGTCAAAGCGCTTTTCGCCCAGCGGGAAGACGCATGATCCGTTTCGAACAGGTCGGCAAACGCTACCCAAACGGCCACGTCGGGTTGCACGAGCTTTCCTTCCAGGTCCGCCGCGGCGAATTCCTCTTTGTCACCGGCCATTCCGGTGCCGGCAAAAGCACGCTGCTGCGGCTGTTGCTGGCGATGGAGCGTCCTACCAGCGGCAAGCTGCTGCTGGCCGGGCAGGACCTGTCGCGTATCACCAACTCACAGATTCCCTTCCTGCGCCGACAGATCGGTGTGGTGTTCCAGAACCATCAGCTGCTGTTCGACCGCACCGTGTTCGATAACGTCGCCCTGCCGTTGCAGATCCTCGGTCTCAACAAGCGCGAGATCGGTCAGCGGGTAATGACTGCACTGGAGCGCGTCAGCCTCAAGGACAAGGCGCTGCAGTATCCGGCTGATCTTTCCACCGGTCAGCAGCAGCGTGTCGGCATCGCCCGGGCCGTGGTGCATCGCCCGGCCTTGCTGCTGGCCGACGAACCCACCGGCAACCTCGACCCGCGACTGGCGGCAGAAATCATGGGCGTTTTCGAAGACATTAATCGTCTCGGCACTACCGTGCTGATCGCCAGTCACGATCTGGCGCTGATCGCGCGGATGCGTCATCGCATGCTGACGCTGCAGCGCGGTCGCCTGATCGGTGACGGGGAGGCTAGCCGATGAGCAGCGAACACAAGCCCAAAACCAACCCGAGCACGGCCGAGCGTATCGGCGGCTCGGTGAAGAAACCCGAGCAGCCGCGCGGCGACGAGCCGGATTTCAAGACGCTGTTTCACGCCTGGCTGGAAAGCCATCGCGCCAGCTTGGTGGACAGCGTCGGTCGTCTGTTCAAACAGCCGATCGGCAGCTTCTTCACCTGCCTGGTCATGGCGGTGGCGCTAAGCCTGCCGATGGGCCTGGCGCTGCTGCTGGACAACGTCGAGCGGCTCGGCGGTTCCTGGCAGCGCGCGGCGCAGATTTCGCTGTTCATGCAGCTGGACGTGGACGTGGACGCGGGTGCCGGTGAACGCTTGCGCGACGAGGTTGCCGAAATGCCCGATGTGGCAACGGCGGATTGGGTCAGCCGTGAGCAGGCGCTGGAAGAATTCCAACAGCTTTCCGGCCTCGGCGAAGCGCTCAAGGAACTGCCGGAGAATCCTTTGCCGGGCGTGATCGTGGTAACGCCCAACGAAGTGGACAAGGACAAGCTCGAAGCACTGCGCCTGCAGCTGGCCGAGCTGCCTGGCGTGCAGCAGGCGCAGCTGGATCTGCTTTGGGTCGAACGCCTGACCGCCATCCTCAAGCTCGGCGACCGCTTCGTCTTCGGTCTGACCTTGTTGCTAATTGCCACGCTACTGTTGGTGATCGGCAATACCATTCGCCTGCACATCGAGAACCGCCGTACCGAGATCGAAGTGGTCAAATTGGTCGGCGGCACCGACGGTTACGTGCGCCGGCCCTTCCTCTACATGGGCGCCATATACGGCCTGGGCGCCGGCCTGATCGCCTGGCTGCTGCTTGCTTACGGGCTCGGCTGGCTGAACGAGGCGGTGGTTAGTCTGGCGGGCCTTTACGGCAGCGATTTCGGTCTGGGAGGCGTTCCCTCCGGCGATGCGTTGTCCTTGGTGATTGGCGCGGTGCTGCTTGGATACATCGGCGCCTGGCTGGCAGTTGCAAGGCACCTGAGCGAGCTGGCTCCTAGATAAATTCCTTTTAATAACAATGACTTGATTGTATGTCTGTGGAACTTTTCCACAGGCTTGCAGTCTCATGCGGCAATGCTAAACTGCTGCAGCTTCGTCATTGGAGGTACTGCATGACAACTACTCTGCAACCTGTTCAAGCGCTAGTCCCTGGAGCCAATCTCGAGGCCTACGTGCAGACCGTGAACAGCCTTCCGCTGCTTACCGTCGAGCAGGAGCGCGAGCTGGCCGGGCGCCTCTTCTACCATCAGGATCTCGAAGCAGCCCGGCAAATGGTGCTGGCGCACCTGCGTTTCGTTGTTCATATCGCCCGCAGCTATTCCGGCTACGGACTGGCCCAGGCCGACCTAATCCAGGAAGGCAATGTCGGCCTGATGAAGGCGGTCAAGCGTTTCAACCCTGAGATGGGCGTGCGGCTGGTGTCCTTTGCCGTGCACTGGATTCGCGCCGAAATCCACGAGTTCATCCTGCGTAACTGGCGCATCGTCAAGGTCGCGACCACCAAGGCGCAGCGCAAACTGTTCTTCAATCTGCGCAGCCAGAAGAAGCGTCTGGCCTGGCTGAACAACGATGAAGTGACCGCCGTGGCCGATAGCCTGGGCGTTGAGCCACATGAAGTGCGCGAGATGGAAAGCCGCCTGACCGGCCATGACATGGCGTTCGATCCGGCAGCCGATGCTGACGACGACAGCGCCTACCAGTCGCCGGCGCACTATCTGGAAGACCATCGCTACGATCCGGCCCGTCAGTTGGAAGACGCCGACTGGAGCGATAGCTCAACCTCCAGCCTGCACACCGCGCTCGAGGCGCTGGACGAGCGCAGCCGGGACATTCTCCAGCAGCGCTGGCTGAACGAGAACAAGGCCACCCTGCACGACCTGGCAGCCAAGTACAGCGTGTCAGCTGAGCGTATTCGTCAGCTGGAAAAGAATGCGATGAACAAGCTGAAGGGCTCGATTCAGGCCTGACGTGCATCGGCGGAAGCGGAATACGAATCGCGGGTAGCCCATCGGCTCCCGCGATTTTTTTTGCCTAGCCGTTGCCGCCGCCTGCTATCGGGGTGCGTTTCTGGCCTGACGGATATTGTTCCGTGCTTTTTCCACAGCGACCAGCAGCTGGGCATTGGTGATCGGTTTGTGCAGCCAGACGATCCACTCGGGGAACTGCGCCTGTTCGAATTGATGCGCGGCCGAGATTACGACAATCGGTAGATCCTGCATGGCGGGCTTGCCTCGCAGCTCGTCGATCAGCTGCATGCCGCTGCCATCGGGCAGGTGCAGGTCGAGCGTCATGGCCTCGTAGCGTCCCGAGGCGAGCTTCTCGCGGGCCTGATGCAGGCTTTGTACCCGCTCCACGCCATAGCCGCCTTCGCGCAGCATCATATGCAGCAGGCGACCAGTATCCGGTTCGTCTTCGACTACTAGGATTCGAGGCTGGCCATCACCGCTGTCCGCTTCGTTGGACGGGATCTGGATTGGAAGTTCGCACCAGAACGTGGTGCCCTGTCCGGGTGGGCAATCGAAGCCGACAGTGCCGCCCATTCGCTCGATCAGCTCTTTGGTGATTGCAAGTCCCAGCCCTGTGCCGGACTTCTGCCGACTGTCGGATGCGTCTGCCTGGGCGAATTTCTCGAATACGCGCGAGCGGAACGCCTCCGGAATGCCGGGCCCCTGGTCGGTGACGCTGATACGCACCCTGGTTCCGCGCAGGCTGCTGTGCAGGCGAATCAGTCCTCGCTCTGGGGTGAACTTGACGGCATTGGAAAGGAAATTGCCAAGAACTTGCTGCAGGCGCATCCCATCTACCCAGACGAGCGCATCGCTCGGATGCTCGAGGGTACAGCGCACACCATGCTGCTCGCAGAGCGCCTGGTTGCTGACCAGCGATTCCTCGAGCAGATCGCCAAGTGAATGCTCGCGCAGCTCGAAGGACATCTTGCCGGCGGCAATCTTTTCCATGTCCAGCAGGTCGTTGATCAGATGCCCCAGGCGCAAGCTGTTGCGGTAGGCGATCTCGAGCATCTGCTGCATGGGCGCAGGGGCGGCGCCAAGTGCGCCGCCGACGATCAGGCCGAGTGCGCCACTGATGGATGTGAGGGGAGTGCGCAGCTCATGGCTGACGGTGGAGACGAAGTCGTTTTTCATCTGCTCGACGCGCTTGCGTTCCGTCAGGTCCATCAGCGTTCCGCTGATACGCTGTGCCATGCCCTGCTGATCACGCTGGATATAGCCGCGCAACAGTACCGGCACAATATGGCCATGCTTGTGCTGCAGGCGCAGCTCGGTGGTGAAATGGTCGGCATTGGAAAGCATGGTTTGCGCCAGCCGCGCCTTCTGTTGCGCCAGGTCTTCGGCAACGGTTACACGTTCCCACAACCTCAGGTCACAGCTCAGCTCATTCGGCCGGTAGCCGAGCATCTCCCATGCGCGGGGCGAGGCGAACATGCTGCCGGCTTCCAGATCCAGATCCCACAGGCCATCGTTGCTGCCTTTGAGCGCCAGCGAAAGGCGCTCCTCACTCAGGCGTAGGTCATGTCTGCTTTGGCGGATGTGACGGGTCATCTCCTTCGCCAGCGCCTGCGCTCGGCTGTGGCGCAATGCCAGCGATGATGTCAGGAGAAATACCAGCAGGCTCAAGCCAAGCCCGAGACCGAACACCAGTACTTCGTTGGCGTGAAAACGCTCTTCGAACTCGGGGCGGCTATCCATGCGCAGGGTCCAGGTCTGACCGTACAGCTCCAGCTGCTGGAGTTTGCTGTAGCGTGCGCTGCCGGCCTCGGGTGCCTCGCTTGAGGCATAGAGCAGGTGGTCAGGCTGTTCGCCGGCGCTGGCGTAGATGTGCAGCGCCAGAGGTAGGTCGGCGGCGCGCAGGATACCGCGCATCAGGTCATCGACCCGATACGGGCTGTAGACGAAGCCTATCAAGGCCTGTTGGCGCTGCTCCGGCGTGCTCGCTAGCGTCCCCGGCCGGTATACCGGCACATAGAGCAATATTCCGGCCTGAACATTGCCGTGCGTTTCCTGCAACAACGTCACTTTTCCGGTAATGCTGGTCTCGCCTAGCGCTGCGGCACGCTGCATGGCTCGGCGGCGAGTCGGCTCGGAGTACATGTCGTAGCCAAATGCGATCAGGTTACGGCCGAGGAAGGGCTCCAGATAAATGATCGAGGTATAGAGTTCGCGCTCGCCAGCGGGATGAATGTCATATTCGGGAAAGCCCTGCGCGCGGATGCGGGCGACGAAGGCATCGCGTTGCTCATGCGCAATCGCCTGGCTGAAGCCGACGCCCTGGATGCCGGGATAGCGGTCAGGCAGTAACAGGCGTTCGACGTACTTGCGCCATTGTTCGCGGCTAACATCTTCTACGGCATCGAAAAGGCCCGCGCCGCCGAGCAGAATCTGTTCATGGTCACGTAGACGTTTGCGGATCGCCTCGGTGACCTTGTCGCCGAGCATCTGGAATTGCTGCTGTGCCGCGCGGTCTTCGTTGGCGCGCAAGCTTTGCCAGACCACCACCTGCACCAGCAGCATGAACGCCAGCATTGCCCAGGCGATGCCGTTCCGCCAGCTGAACAGCTGACGCAAGCCATAGGGCGGACTGTGGTGTATCGCTGCTGGGTCGCTCATCATGTTCGCTGTGGTACGCGGTATTTGCCGCATGACGCTCGCTAGGTCAGGACTGGCTCGGGTCGCTACGGGGAAGCCAGTATGTCGCAATATCTACTGGCTCGGGCCATCGCGCTACCGGGCGCGGGGCCTGACCGTTCTGTCAGTTTACGTTCCGTGATAGCCTTTTGATATAGAGTGCTTCGTCAGTGTCTGGACGAGCAGCTCTGGCCATAACTGAGCTTGGCGGGTCGCCAGTCGATGTCGGTTGGCGGCACCGGCCGGGACAAACCGTAACCCTGCCCATAGTCGCAATTCTGGGATAGCAGGAACGCCGCCTGGTCCGCAACTTCGATGCCTTCGGCAACAACCTGCAGGCCCAGGTTGTGCGCCAGGCTTATCACCGAGCGGGTAATAGCCGCGTCCTCACGATCGTCCGGCAGGCCTCTGACGAAGCCTTGATCGATCTTCAGCTTGTGCACGTTCATCCGTTTGAGGCGCTGCAGCGATGAATAGCCGGTGCCGAAGTCGTCGATCGCCAGTTGCACACCGAGCGCGCGTAGGCGCTGCAGCAGTTCCAGAGCAGCGTCCGGATCCTGCATGACCGCGCTTTCGGTGATCTCCAGTTCCAGATGATGAGCCTCCAGGCCGCTCCTGGCGAGAATGGTGGCTACCTGCAGGTCGAGTTCGCCGTTGCCGAATAAGCGGCTGGAAATGTTCACCGCGATAAAACCGAGCGGACGTCCTTGGCCGAGCCACTCACGCGCCTGGTGGCAGGCCTGCTCCAGCACCCAGTGGTCGATGGCACTGATGAGCCCGGTTTCCTCGGCAATCGGGATGAAAACGCCCGGTGCGATCAGTCCTTTTTCCGGATGCTCCCAGCGCACCAGGGCTTCGAAGCCGCTGATGGTGCCTTGGCGCAGGTTATAGATTGGCTGAAAGTGCAGGCGCAGCTGCCCTTGCTCCAGGGCCTGTCGCAGCGCAGTCACCAGCTCCACGCGCTGGCGCGCCTGGCTGGTCAGTTCCTGCGAATAGAATGCATAGGTCGAGCGGCCGCTGCTCTTGGCCTTGAACAGTGCCGAGTCGGCATTGCGCATCAGTTGCTCGACGTTCTGCACGTCGGTCGGATAGGGGTAGAGCACGATGCCGATGCTGGCGCTGCTGAAAAGCTCCTGCTCAGCTATATGAAAAGGCTCGTTGAGGCGGTCGAGAATGCGCAGCGCCAGTGCCGTCGCCTTCTCAGCACCGTAGCCCTCGCAGAGCAGAGCGAACTCGTCACCGCCGAGCCGTCCAAGCGTCATGCCTTCTTCGATGTGCTCGCTCAGCCGTGAGCTGACCGCCTGCAGCAAGGCGTCCCCCAGGCTATGGCCAAGGCTCTCGTTGATGTCCTTGAAGTGGTCGAGGTCGATCAATAGCAGCGCGCCGCTGCGCTTGTTGGTCCGGGCTCGCTCGAGGTCCTGTTTGGCCCGCTCGTTGAACAGCAGACGGTTCGGCAGATTAACCAGCGGATCGTAGTGGGCGAGCTGGTCGAGTTCTTCGCGGGAGCGCTTCAGTGCCGAGAGGTCGGAAAAAACAGCCACGTAATGGCTGAGCTGGCCCTGATTGTCATGGATGCAACGCAGGTTCTGCCATTGCGGGTATACCTCGCCGTTCTTGCGGCGGTTCCATATCTCGCCGCTCCACTCACCCTTTTCCTTCAGCGCCAGCCACATCTGCTGATAGAACTCCGCGTCGTGCTTGCCCGAAGCGAACAATTTCGGCGTCTGCCCGAGCACCTCTTCGTTGCTGTACCCGGTGATACGGCTGAACGCGGGATTGACATGCACGATGTGCTGACGGGGGTCGGTTACCAGTACGCCTTCTTGGGTACTGTCGAATACCGCAGCCGCCTGCTTAAGACTGGTCTCCTGCACGCGCTGGGCGCGCTGCTGTTCATCGAAGCGACGAAAGTGGTGGCCGCCGAGCGTGAATATCAGCGCACTGGTAAGCGTTACGAACAGGAGGCCCTTGCCGAGCTGCCAGGCGTGGCTGTCGCCCGCGGCCAGATGGTTCACCAGCGTATCGCCGAGAACAATCCACAGGATGGCCAGACAGAAATAGCCCAGACTCAGCCGGACGAGGTATGTGTTCATCGTTGCTCTTGGGTCCGATCGAATACTGCACAGTCAAACCCCATCGCACTGGGCGAGCGGGAGGTACGTCTTGCACCGGTGGTGCTGCATCCTGCTGCGCCAGTCGTCTTGCATACTGGCTCAAAGCCAGCTCGGCCACCAGTCCGGTTGGTCGGGTTTGATCCGCTGCAGATAATGGCTGCCGCCCAACTGGCGCATCTGCTGGCGAATCCATGCCGCGCGATTGTTCACGTAGCTGCTCGGCTTGCCGGCGCTCCATTGCCGCGGGTTGGGCAGTACCGCAGCCAGCAGGCTTGCCTGACGGGTCGACAGGTACGCCGCGCCGGTTCCGAAGTGATGCTGCGCCGCTGCCTGCGCGCCGAAAACGCCATCGCCCCACTCGACGCTATTGAGATAGACCTCGAGGATGCGTTGCTTGGGCCAGAGCAACTCGATCAGCCCGGTGAACCAGGCCTCCAGGGCCTTGCGTGGCCAGCTGCGGCCCGACCAGAGGAACAGATTCTTCGCCACCTGCTGGCTCAGGGTGCTAGCACCACGCAGCGAACCGCCGCGCTCATTGTGGCTGAGCGCGGCACGTATTGCTGCGACATCGAAGCCCCAGTGGTCGGCGAACTTTTGGTCTTCGGCGGCAATCACCGCCATCTTCAGGTCTTCCGGCAGCTCGCGCCACGGGCGCCAGTCGCGCGTCAGGTCGATAGTTTCACCTGTGCGCCATGATTCGATCTTGCGCTCGATCATCAAAGCGGTGAACGGCGGAGGCACCCAACGAAACAGCAGCACCAGCAGCACGGATAGGCCGATCAACCAGAGCAGCAATTTGGACAGGCGCAGCAGAAAGTTTCGCAACATGTCACTTGGTCGTGGGCGAAAAGAGCGGGCATTATAGCGGCCGCTTGGGCCACCGACCGGAAAAGGCAATGATCCGTTGTTATCTCACACTGGCTGCTTTGTTCGGCTTCACCGGTGTCGCGCTCGGCGCCTTTGCTTCTCACGGCCTCAGAGACCAGCTGAGCACTGCTTATCTCGCCGTTTTCCAAACGGGTGTGCAGTACCAGCTGATTCATGCACTGGCGTTGTTCGGTGTTGCGTTGCTGGCCTTGCTGCGTCCCAGTCGCCTGCTGACCGCGGCCGGAACCCTGTTCATCATAGGCATCCTGCTGTTTTCCGGCAGCCTCTATCTGCTGACCCTGAGTGGCATCGGCAAGCTGGGCATGATCACGCCGATAGGCGGCACGGCCTTCCTCGCGGGCTGGCTGTGTCTGGCGGTGGCCGGCTGGCGTATACGCGGCTGATCGGGACGAACGGCCGCGGCCTTCGCGTTGGTGGCGTGGGTGATTCGGGCTAGAATGCCGTCCCCTTTTCGCAATGGCGGCGAACAGCATGCAGATTCAGTTGAATGGCGAACCCTATGAGCTGCCAGCCGGCGAGACGCTCGCCGACCTGCTGGTGCGTCTCGAACTGAGCGGCCGCCGCCTGGCTGTCGAGCTCAATCGGGACATCGTGCCACGCAGCGCACATGCGTCCACCGAGCTTAGCGACGGCGATCACGTCGAGGTTGTACACGCCATCGGTGGCGGCTAGCCGGTAGCCACCTGCCCCGAATATGCCGCCTATACGGCCCCAGCCCGCTGTATCAAGTCCGAACGAGGATTTCCCATGCGCTCAGTTCCGAACGACAAGCCCTTCATCCTGGCCGGTCGCACCTATCAGTCGCGCCTGCTGGTAGGTACCGGCAAATACAAGGATCTCGAAGAAACCCGCACGGCCATCGAGGCCTCCGGTGCCGAGATCGTTACCGTTGCGGTGCGCCGCACCAACATTGGCCAGAATCCTGGCGAGCCCAACCTGCTCGACGTGATCAGCCCCGACCGCTACACCATCCTGCCGAACACCGCTGGCTGCTACACCGCTGAGGATGCGGTGCGCACTTGCCGACTGGCCCGTGAACTGCTCGACGGTCACAAGCTGGTCAAGCTGGAAGTGCTGGCCGATCAGAAGACACTGTTTCCCAACGTGATCGAAACCCTCAAGGCGGCCGAAGTGCTGGTCAAGGACGGCTTCGACGTCATGGTGTACACCAGCGACGACCCGATAATCGCTCGTCAGCTGGCCGAGATGGGCTGCATCGCCGTGATGCCGCTGGCGGGTCTGATTGGCACCGGACTGGGCATCTGCAATCCGTACAACCTGCGCATCATCCTTGAAGAAGCCACGGTCCCCGTGCTGGTGGATGCCGGTGTCGGTACCGCATCGGACGCGACCATCGCCATGGAACTGGGCTGCGAAGCGGTGCTGATGAACAGCGCCATCGCCCATGCACAGAATCCGGTGCTGATGGCCGAGGCTATGAAGTACGCGATCGAGGCCGGCCGTCTGGCTTACCTCGCCGGGCGCATGCCGAAGAAGCTCTACGCCAGCGCCTCGTCACCGCTGGACGGGCTGATTCGCTGAAACGATTCGTGGCCGGCCCTGACCTTGCGTCGGAGCCGGCTTTTTTATTTCTCGCAGGTAGACCATGACAGAGCAAAGCCCCGCGGCCGAAGAGCAGCAAACCGAGCACCGCCGCACCATCAAGAGTTTCGTGATGCGTGCCGGGCGCATGACCGAAGGCCAGCAGCGTGGTCTGGAGCAAGGCTGGCCGAAGTTCGGTCTGGCGCTCGAGGATGGTCTGCGCAACTTCGACGAGGTGTTCGGGCGCCGCGCACCGCGCACCTTCGAGATTGGTTTCGGCATGGGTCACTCCACACTGGAAATGGCGGCTGCCGCGCCGGATCAGGACTTCATCGGCGTGGAAGTGCATAAACCCGGTGTCGGCGCGTTGCTGAGCGGACTTGTGTCACAGAAATTAAACAACGTCAGGGTCTACAGTTGCGACGCTTTGGAGGTGCTGCGCGATTGCGTGGCCGATGCCAGTCTGGACCGCGTGCTGCTGTTCTTTCCGGATCCATGGCACAAAAGCCGCCACCACAAGCGCCGCATCGTGCAGCCGGCCTTTGCCGAGCTGATACGCAGCAAGTTGAAAGTGGGCGGCGTGCTGCATATGGCGACCGATTGGGAGCCTTATGCCGAGTACATGCTCGAGGTGATGGACGTTGCCCCCGGTTATCGCAATCTGGCTGAAGACGGGCGCTGCGTGCCGCGCCCAGCAGAGCGACCGGTAACCAAGTTCGAACGCCGTGGTGAGCGGCTCGGCCATGGCGTATGGGATCTGAAGTTCCAGCGCATCGATTGAGCAATACCACACAAGCTGCACCGAGCAAGCTGCACCGAAATACCCGCGACCGCCCCCTGGCGCCTTCGTCGAAGCGCCCGGCCGGCGGCCGTTTGCGCCATATCCAATCGAGAGCCGCAGCAGCGGCCAGGGACGAGCGCCTGCCAGGAAGGCATGCCTGCCCACACCGAATAACAATGCAACGCCGACAGCTGGGCTAGCCAAGCGGTGCCCAGCATCGTGCGCAATGGGGGAGTAGACGATGTACGGAAAGATCGGAATTCTGTTGTTGGCGGCCTGCGCCGCTTTACCGGCACAGGCGAAGGTAGACAGCACCCAGGCAGCGCGGCTGTCGCAAGACCTGACGCCATTAGGTGCGGAGCGTGCCGGCAATCCGGCTGGAACCATTCCGCCCTGGACCGGAGGCGTAGTGCCGCCGGCCGGCTACGAGCCGGGCATGCACCATCCAGATCCATTTGCTGGCGACTCGATGCTATACCGTGTCGATCGCAACAATCTGGGCGAGTACAGCAACCAGCTTTCCGAAGGCATGAAGGCTTTGCTGGAGCGCTATCCCGACTACCACCTGCGCGTCTTCCCGACCCGTCGTAGCGCCTCGGTGCCGCAGCGTATCTATGACGCCACCCGCTACAACGCCGTGAGTGCAGAGCTGATCGCCAACGGCAACGGAATCCTGGGCGCGGCTGCAGGCATTCCCTTCCCGATTCCGCAGAGCGGCATTGAGGTCATCTGGAACCACGTCCTGCACTACAAGGGTGACCAGACCCACATGATCAACAACCAGGCGGTGGTGATCGGTGGCAGGGCCCATTACATCAAGCGCGACCGGCACGTGTACTACGTCTACAACCGCGAGGGGATGACCTACGCCGACCTAGACAACACCGTGCTGTACTACAAGTACCGCGTGACCGCGCCGGCCAAGCTTTCCGGCACCGCGCTGGTGGTGCAGGATCCGATCGATCAGGTGCTGACAACCCGCAAGGCCTGGCGCTACAGCGCTGATGATCGACGTGTACGCCGTCTGCCTTCGTTGGCATACGACTCCTTGCAACCCGACACCAGCGGACTGGCCACCGCTGATGTGGTGGACTCGTTCAACGGCGCGCCGGACCGCTACGACTGGCAGCTGCTCGGCAAGCGCGAAATGCTGATGCCGTACAACAGCTATGCCGTGCACCAGAAGGGCGTCTCGTACGACAGCATCGTTCAGCCGCGCACGCTGAATCCCGAGCTGCTGCGCTACGAACTGCACCGCGTCTGGGTTGTAGAGGCGACCTTGCGCAAGGGCTTCAGCCATCTTTACGACAAACGCCGCTTCTACATCGATGAGGACAGCTGGGCAATCCTTGCTGTCGATCTGTATGACGAGAAGAATCAGCTGATCGGCCTGCAGGAGAGCCACCCGATCAGCTATTACGATGTGCCGATGTTCAACAGCACGCTGGAAACGCTGTACCACCTCAAGGACGGCAACTACTTCGTCGACGGGCTGGACAACAACGAGCAGATGTACAATTTCGATGTGAAGCTGAGTCCTCGTGACTTCTCGCCTCAAGCGCTGCGCCGCGGCGGTAACTGATCCTCGGTCACGAATGAAAAAGCCGCCTCAACTGGGCGGCTTTTTTGTTTCTTGCCGGTGCCTCCTATAACGATTCGCTCGCTGTCAGGCTGATGCGTGTTCCGGCGGAGCCTTGAACGATCGCTTCGATATCACCAAGCGAGCCGATCACGGCGACCTTGCCGGTGTTGCGAGCGAACTCGCAGGCCGCTTGTACTTTCGGCCCCATGGAACCCGCAGCGAAGCCCAGGCGTTCAAGTTCGTCGGGATGAGCTTCATGGATGCGGCGTTGCTTTGGTGTTCCCCAGTCCACATAGGCACCATCGACGTCGGTGGCGATCACCAGCAGATCCGCGTTCAGCTGTTCGGCCAGCAGGGCCGAGCACAGATCCTTGTCAATCACCGCCTCCACGCCTTGCAGTCGTCCGTTCTGGTCATACACCGTCGGGATTCCTCCGCCCCCAGCGCATATCACCACGCTGCCTTTCTCCAGCAACCAGCTGATCGGTCGGATCTCGAAAATACGTTTTGGCCTTGGGCTCGGTACCACTCGACGAAAGCGGTCACCGTCCGCAGCAATACTCCAGCCTTTTTCCTTGGCCAGTTGCTCAGCTTCTTCGCGACTGTAGACCGGTCCTATTGGTTTTGTCGGTGTCTGGAAGGCTGGGTCGTCGGCATCCACCTCCACCTGTGTCAGCAAGGTTGCGAACGGCACCTCGAACGGAAGGAGGTTGCCCAGCTCCTGCTCGATGATGTAGCCGATCATGCCCTCGGTTTCCGCGCCCAGCACATCCAGCGGATAAGTAGGAACGTCCTTGTAGGCCGCGCCTTGCAACGCCAGTAGCCCAACTTGCGGGCCGTTTCCGTGGGCCACTACCAGTTCGTTGCCCGGCGCGATCCGCGCAATCTGAGTGCACGCGATCCTGACATTCTCGCGCTGGTTTTCCGCGCTTAAAGGCTCCCCTCTGCGAAGCAGGGCATTACCGCCCAGTGCGACTACGATACGCATGTGTGTTCCTCCAAAACGCGCCCGGATCCGGGCGCTAGGTGGATCAGATGTCAGCGAGGGTTGATACCAGGATCGCCTTGATGGTGTGCATGCGATTTTCGGCCTGCTCGAAGGCAATGCATGCGGGCGACTCGAATACCTCTTCGGTGACCTCGATACCGTTGGCCAGGTGCGGATAGCGCGCAGCGATCTCCTTGCCGACCTTGGTTTCGCTGTTGTGAAACGCTGGCAGGCAATGCATGAACTTGGTTCGCGGGTTTCCGGTGGCCTGCATCAGCGAAGGGTTCACCTGATAAGGCAGCAATTGCTCGATACGCTCGGCCCAGGCCTCGACCGGCTCACCCATTGATACCCATACATCGGTGTGGACGAAATCGACACCCTGGACTGCAGCCTGTGGATCTTCGGTGAGCAGTAGTCGCGCACCGCTTTGCTCAGCGAACTCGTTGCATGCCTTGATGTGCTCTTCGCTTGGCCACAGCGCGCGCGGCGCTGCGATGCGCACATCCATGCCCAGCTTGGCACCGATCAATAGCAGCGAATTACCCATGTTGTTACGCGCGTCGCCCAGGTAGGCGTAGCTGATCTGATGCAGCGGCTTGTCGCTGTGCTCGCGCATGGTCATGACGTCAGCGATCATCTGGGTTGGATGGTATTCATCGGTCAGGCCGTTGTAGACCGGCACGCCGGCGTAACGGGCGAGCTCCTCGACGATCTCCTGCTTGAAGCCGCGATACTCGATAGCGTCGTACATCCGGCCGAGTACGCGCGCCGTGTCCTTCATGCTTTCTTTGTGGCCGATTTGCGAGGAGTTGGGGTCGATATAGGTAACGTTGGCGCCCTGGTCGTAGGCGGCCACCTCAAATGCGCAGCGGGTGCGGGTCGAGGTTTTCTCGAAGATCAGCGCGATGTTTTTGCCTTTGAGATGCTGGCGCTCAGTGCCGGTGTATTTGGCGCGCTTGAGGTCCCGGGAGAGATCGAGCAGATAGCGCAGCTCGCGCTCGCTGTGGTGCATGAGGCTTAGCAGGCTGCGGTTGTGGATGTTGAAAGCCATGGTGAAGATCCTCTTTGCGCAGGGCGTGCCGGCCGGAGACCGGCACGTTGATCTGAGATCAATAGTCGAGAGCGTCGCGAACGATCGGGCAGGTCATGCAGTGGCCACCGCCACGGCCGCGGCCCAGCTCGCTGGCGCTGATGGTGATCACCTCGACACCGGCCTTGCGCAGCTGGGTATTGGTGAAGGTGTTACGGTCATAGCCGATCACAACGCCGGGTTCGAGGGCGACGACGTTGTTGCCGTCGTCCCACTGCTCGCGCTCGACTTCGTAGCTGTCGCCGCCGGTCTCCACCACCCGTAGTGCAGGCAGGCCGAGTGCTTCGGCGACCACCTGGAGGAAGCTTGCGCTCTCGCGGCGCAGGTCGATGCCGCCTGGTTTGCTCTCGTCCGGACGCAGGCTGAACGGGACGATGCCGTTCACCACTTCGGGGTATATGGTCACCAGGTCGCGATCGCAGAAGCTGAACACGGTGTCCAGGTGCATCGCCGAGCGAGACCTTGGAAGCCCTGCGACGATCACCCGCTCGGCGGCGCCATGACTAAACAGCGATTGCGCCAACTGGCCAATGGCCTGGCGAGAGGTGCGCTCGCCCATACCGATCAACACCACACCGTTGCCGATCGGCATCACGTCGCCGCCTTCGAGGGTGGCCAGGCCGTGGTCGAGCTCGGGGTCGCCGTACCAGACCTTGAAGTCCTTTCCGGCGAACTCGGGGTGGAAACGATAGATTGCGGCGGTGAGCAGCGTCTCCTGCCGCCGTGCGGTCCAGTGCATGGGGTTTAGCGAGACGCCACCGTAGATCCAGCAGCTGGTGTCGCGGGTGAAAATCGTGTTGGGCAAGGGTGGCAAAATGAAACTCGAGTGGCCGAGGTAGTCACGGAACATGCTGACGATTTCGCCGCTCTGGGTGCCTGGCAGATCGCTGCCAGATACACCGCCAATCAGGTATTCAGCGAGTCGTCGCGGCTGTTGTTCCTCGAGCCAGCTGCGCACCTCGTTTTGCAGGCCGATGCCAACTTGGTTAGGAGTGATCTTGCGGTCGAGGATCCACCGCAACGCTTCTGGGTTGCTCACCGTTTCGGTCAGCAGGTTGTGCATTTCCAGAACTTCGACGCCGCGCTCGCGCATCTTGGTGACGAAATCGAAGTGGTCGCGCTTGGCCTGGTTCACCCAGAGCACATCGTCGAATAACAACTCGTCGCAGTTGCTTGGGGTCAATCGCTGATGGGCCAGGCCCGGCGAGCAGACCATTACCTTGCGCAGCTTTCCAGCTTCGGAATGGACGCCCAGCCCGGGTATTTGCGGGGTCATGTCTGTACTCCTTGCAGTCTTTGCACCTGTGGGTGCTTAGTGGCTCGCCACCGCTTATGACGGTGGTCGAGGGTTGCCGGAATTCGCTTCCGGTGGTCAGAGCGAGAGGAAACCGTCGTACAGCCCATAGGCCGCAATTGCCGCGCCGATCAGCACCGCGGCGAAAATCAGTTTCTCCACTGAGGTGAATACCGGCTGCCCGAGTTCGTGCTTGGCCTTGGCGAACAGCAGGGCGCCTGGAGCGTAGAGCAGCGCGGACAGCAGTACATACTGGATACCGCCGGCATAGACCAACCAGACCGCATATAGCGTTGCGATCACGGCAGTGAGCAGGTCCTTGCGCCGTTCACCCGGTGCACTCTCGTAGCCTTCGCCACGCACACCGAGCAGCAGCGCGTAGGCGGCTGACCAGAAATAGGGCACCAGGATCATCGAGGTGGCCAGGTACAGCAGGCTCAGATAGGTCGAGGCGCTGAACAGGGTGATGATCAGAAATAGCTGGATCAGACCGTTGGAGAGCCATAGCGCGTTGGCAGGAACGTGATTGGCATTCTCCTTGCGCAGGAAGCGGGGCATTGTGTCGTCGCGCGCGCTGGCGAAGAGAATTTCGGCACATAGCAGGGTCCATGACAACAGCGCTCCGGCCAGTGACACCACTAGCCCAACGCTGATCAGGATCGCGCCCCAGCGTCCTACCACCTGTTCCAGAACGCCCGCCATGGAAGGGTTCTTCAGACCGGCCAGCTCGGCCTGGCTCATGATGCCCATCGACAGGACGTTCACCAACACAAGGAGCGCGAGCACGCCGACGAAACCAATCACCGTGGCTTTGCCGACATCGCTGCGCCGTTCAGCACGTGCTGAATAGACGCTGGCGCCCTCGATGCCGATGAATACCCAAACCGTCACCAGCATCATGTTGCGCACCTGCTGCATGACGCTGCCAAGCTCGATGTTGCCGCGCCCCCAGAAGTCGGCGGTGAACACGTCCAGACGAAACGCCACGGCAGCGATGACGATAAAAAGCAGCAAAGGCACGATCTTGGCGATGGTGCTGATCAGGTTGATGAACGCCGCCTGCTGGATGCCGCGTAGAACCAGCAGATGTACGCCCCACAACACCAGTGAGGCGCCGATCACCGCCGGCAGGGTGTTTCCCTCACCGAAGATCGGGAAGAAATAGCCGAGGGTGCTGAAGAGAAGAACGAAGTAGCTTACGTTGCCGATCCAGGCACTGATCCAGTAACCCCAGGCGGAGGAGAAGCCCATGTAGTCGCCGAAACCGGCCTTGGCATAGGCGTAGACGCCGGCATCGAGTTCCGGCTTGCGGTTGGCCAGGGTTTGGAAGACAAAGGCCAGGCTGAGCATACCGACCGCGGTAATTGCCCAGCCGATCAGAATGGCACCGGCGCTGGCGCTAGCCGCCATGTTCTGTGGCAGGGAAAAGATCCCGCCACCGATCATCGATCCCACTACTAGTGCAACCAGTGCGCTGAGTTTCAGTTGTTTCGAGGCCGTGGCCATGGTTCTGTCTCCTTTGCAAATCAGAGCACCCGCAGCCATTAAATGCCTGGCTGTGCGACGTTGTGATGACCAGAGTCAAGAGAACCGGGGTAATGGGATGCAACGATCACGCTGTCTGTTGGGGCCCGTGCTAGACAGCTCGGCGGCCGAACATAGGTGCGTCAGAATGGGCCTGAAAGGAGAGGTGTGCAGTGTTCAGATCCGGTCATGCGGTGGTCAGTCGACCCGCGTCGAAATCCTTTTCTGGCTATTACCTGGTTCTCGATTACCACGTGGAAGGGGCTGAGCAGAAACCAGAGTGGGCATGCTTTCATGTGCACGGAACCGTCGATCGAACGCCGATCGACGAGCTGTTCCGCATGCATCGGGATGTCGCGTGCAATTTTTTGCAGCGTGTTCGTCAATCCTTGCGCAAACACGGAGCCGCTCTGCACTCGGACGTCTTGTTCGCCTTTCACGCCGACTACGATCCTATGTTCAAGGACCTGCGCCAGCAGTTGCATTGCGAGCCTGGCGAGCCGATCGATCTCGAGCGCTTCCTGCGCGAGGGCTGAACGCTAGTTGCGGTCGGCGATCACGCCGACGAGGAAGAAAATCAGCAACAGCACCGGTGCCAGGCTGTAGTTGTTCAGGTGCGCCAGGCCCTGGGTCATCCACGGCGTAAGAAATACGATGGCCAGGCCATAGCCCACCGCGCAGACCAGCACGAAAATCAGCGTACGCAGGAAGAAGTTGAGGCTGCTGACCGTGTTCTTCACCCAGGCGTTGAGCGCCGGGCCGAAGAGCACGAAGAGCGTCGCCATCAGCGCTAGGGAGATATCGGAAAGATGGCTGCGGCTCCAGCGCGACAGCGTGACGATCAGGTCGAGTAGCAAATCCATGCGGTGTCCTTAAGGCAGGAAGCTCTGCAGCAGGTCATTGAGAAATAGCTGGCCCTTGGGCGTTGCCACCAGGCGTGCAGGATCGGCGGCCAAAAGCCCGCGAGCTTCGGCTTTGCGCCGTGGCTCGGTAAGCTGCTCCAGCGCCATACCGGTGCGCTGAGTGAACAGCATGGCCGGTACGCCGTCGGTGAGGCGCAGCACATTCATCAGGAATTCGAAGGGCAATTCATCAGCGGTGAGCAGCTTTTCTCCAGCGCGGAAGGCCTTCGCCGGGTCGAGGTAGTCCTTCGGAAGGCGGGTCTTCCAGCTGCGCAGGATGCGACCGTCAGCATGGCTGAGTTTGGCGTGCGCACCGGCACCGATACCGAGGAAGTCACCGAAGGTCCAGTAGTTCAGGTTGTGTCGGGCCTGCCGCCCTGGTTGAGCATAGGCCGAAGTTTCGTATTGGCGATAACCGTGCTCGGCGAGCAGCGCCTGACCGGCTTCCTGAATATCCCAGAGAATATCGTCTTCCGGCAGCTGCGGCGGCTGGCTCCAGAACACCGTGTTCGGCTCCAGCGTCAGCTGGTACCAGGACAGGTGCGTCGGCTGCTGCGCGATGGCGATGCGCAGGTCGCTCAGCGCATCCTCCAGGCTCTGGTCTGGCAAGCCGTGCATGAGGTCGAGGTTGAAGTTGTCGAAGCCGGCAGCGCGGGCCATGTCGGCCGCGCGAATCGCCTCGTCGCCGTCATGGATGCGGCCGAGCGCCTTGAGTTTGTCGGCCTGAAAGCTCTGCACGCCGATGGACAGCCGGTTGATACCGAGCTGGCGATAGTCGCGGAACTTGGCCTGCTCGAAGGTCCCCGGATTGGCCTCGAGGGTGATCTCGATGTCCTCGGCGAACCCGACCAACCGCTCCAGGCCGTCGACGATCACCGCCAGCGCCTTTGCGGAAAACAGGCTTGGCGTGCCACCGCCGAAGAAGATCGAACTCAGTCGACGACCCTGAACGTGCTCTAGATCATCACGCAGATCGCCCAGCAGCGCGGCGACGTAGGCGTCCTCGGGCAGCTCGGGGCCAGCCGTGTGGGAATTGAAGTCGCAATAGGGACACTTGCGCACGCACCAGGGGATATGGACGTACGCCGCCAGCGGTGGCAGCTCGAAGCCGGCCTCCCGCGGCGCGGCGCCGATGCCCCCGTCGCTGATCTGGACTACCTGGTTTGCCGCTTTCATATCCCCAGCCGCTGCTTGAGCAGGGCCATGGCGCGTGCACGGTGGCTGAGCTGGTTCTTCTGTGTGGCTGGCAGCTCGGCACTGGAGCATTCACATTCCGGCACCCAGAATAGCGGGTCGTAGCCGAAGCCGTGCTCGCCGCGTGCTGCATGCAAGATACTGCCGTGCCAGAGGCCCTCGCAGATGATCGGCAGCGGATCGTCGGCGTGCCGCACCAGCGCCAGAGCGCAGACGAACTGCGCACCGCGCTCGGCATCCGGAACCTCACGCAGCACCTCAAGCAGCTTGGCATTGTTGGCGGCATCGCCCTGGCCATCGGCATAGCGCGCCGAGTAGATGCCAGGTGCGCCGCCAAGGGCGTCGACCGCCAGACCGGAGTCGTCGGCAAGCGCTGGCAGACCGGATATCCGCGCGGCGTTGCGCGCCTTGAGGATGGCGTTCTCGATGAACGAAAGGCCGGTTTCCTCAGGCTCGATTTCGCTGAACTCGGCGACCGAACGCACGCGTACGGCGTCGCCGAGCATGGCCTGGAGCTCTTTGAGTTTGCCGGCGTTATGACTGGCCAGCACCAATTCGGAAAAAGGCATCATCGGTCGGGAAAGACTTCCTGGGTGAGCTCGAAGCTGAACGGCTGCGCGCCAGTCGGCTGTACGGTAAGGCTGAAGCGCAGGGTTTCCTGCGAGTCGAACGGGAATTGCGCGAGGTAATAGATCGCCTCGTCACCTTCCTTGAGCTGCTTGAAGTTCAGCGCTCGATCCTGGCTTAGCAGGTTCTTCACTTGACCGCTGACCTGTGCGGCGACCGGCTTGCCGGCCTTGAGCACCGAAACATTGACGACACCCTGGGTTTTGCTGCGCGTGAGTCCCGCCGCGGCGGCGATATCCGGCTGCAAAAATCCGGAGTTGAAGGCGATGTAGTGGATATCGTATTCACCGACGCTGTGCTTGCGTTCAGCAAGCGCCGGCAATGTGAGAAGCGCGGCCAAAAGGCCGATCAGGACGTGTTTCATATGCTTACCTCCAGCGTTGAGCCGCTCAGCGGGATGGCCCGGTGACGCGGTAGATGCCGATTTCGCCCAGCAGATTCGGCCATGAGCGACTGGCCCAGCCATGCCTGTGGTCGCGGTCGACCGCCAGGCGTTCGAGCACCCTGGCGCCGCTTTCCTGGCATAGCCGCTCGAAGTCCTCGAACGTGCAGAAGTGAATGTTCGGCGTGTTGTACCAAGTGTAGGGGAGGAACTCCGATACCGGCATGCGGCCCTTGCTCGCCAAGTACCAGCGGCAGCGCCAATGACCGAAGTTGGGGAAGGTGATGATGCACTGGCGGCCGACGCGCAGCATTTCCTTCATCAGCTTGTCCGGGTAGTGCACTGCTTGCAGCGCCTGGGTCATCACTACCATGTCGAAGCTGTCGCTGGCGAAATTGCCCAGGCCCAGATCGAGGTTCTGCTCGATGACGTTGACGCCCTTGTCGATGCAAGCAGCGATGTTATCCGGGTCGATTTCCAGACCATAGCCGCTGACCTGCTTGTGGTCGCGCAGCCAGGCCAGCAGCTCGCCATTGCCGCAGCCGAGGTCGAGAACTCGGCTGCCGGCCGGTATCCACTCTTGGATGATGTCCAGATCGGCGCGCATCTTCGTTCCTTATACGGCTATGCGGTTCATGTAACCGCGGAAGGCTTGCAGGTAGCGGGGATTGGGGATCAGGAAGGCGTCATGGCCTTGTGGTGCGTCGATCTCCAGGTAGCAGACGTTCTTGCGTGCGGCGAGCAGGGCATCGACGATTTCCCGCGAACGCTCCGGCGAGAAGCGCCAGTCGGTGGTGAAGGACATCACGCAGAAATCCGCTTGGGCGGCTTCGAACGTTTTGGCCAGGTTGTCGTCCCTGGCTGCAGCCGGGTCGAAGTAGTCCAGCGCCTTGGTCATCAGCAAATAGGTATTGGCGTCGAAGCGCCCGGAGAACTCCTCGCCCTGATAGCGCAGGTAGCTTTCGACCTGGAACTCGACGCTGTTGAAGTCGTAATTGAGCTTCTCGCTCTTCAGTCCGCGGCCGAACTTGGTGCCCATGGCATCATCGGACAAATAGGTGATGTGGCCAACCATGCGCGCCAGCATCAGTCCGCGCTTGGGGATCACGCCCATTTCCTGGAAGTGCCCGCCGTGGAACTCCGGGTCGGAGAGAATGGCCTGGCGCGCAACTTCGTTGAAGGCGATGTTCTGCGCCGACAGTTTCGGCGCAGAAGCGATGGCCAGGCAGTGACGCACCCGCTCGGGGTAGCTGATGGTCCACTGCAAAGCCTGCATGCCGCCCAGGCTGCCGCCAACTACCGCGGCCCACTGGGCGATGCCAAGGCGGTCGGCCAGCAGCGCCTGGCTGTGTACCCAATCCTCCACCGTTACCACCGGGAAATCGGCACCGTAGGGCTTGCCGCTGGATGGATTGGTGCTGCTCGGACCGGTCGAGCCGTTGCAGCCGCCAAGGTTGTTCAGGCTGACAACGAAGAAGCGGTCGGTATCGATGGCCTTGCCCGGGCCGATGCATGAATCCCACCAGCCAGGCTTGCGGTCGTCCTCGCTGTGATAGCCGGCCGCGTGATGGTGGCCGGACAGCGCATGGCAGATAAGCACGGCATTGCTGCGCGCGGCGTTCAGCTCGCCGTAGGTTTCATAGATCAGCTGGTAATCGGCCAGCGTGCGGCCGCAGGCGAGTGTCAGTGGCTCGGCAAAGTGCGCGACCTGCGGACTCACCAGGCCAACGGAATCGGCGGGAATTGCAGTGGGCATCGACCCTGGCTCTTGCTTGAAGAAGGCGGCAAAGTCTAAAGGTATGCGCGCTGCAATTCATCCTGAAATGCAACGGCGGGCAGGGTGCTTGCCATTTCGTCGTCGTCGCGGTGGAAATGGCTCGTCCTAACTGCTTTGAACGCTGGCCAGGCTGACCACTTTGCCCTGCCGCCGCAACGGCGCAGGCCGGCGCAACGCACGCAGCATTTCCGCGGCTTGCGCCAGTTGCTGCTCCAGTTCGCCGCTGTAACGGGTCAGCAGTTGGCCGCGCTGGCTGTTCTGCTGGCTCTCGTTGGCCAGGCTCTTCAGCCGCAGGATGTGCGTTTCCAGCTGCTGCTTGTGCTCCAGGGAAAACTGCAGCAACGGTGTCAGTGCGTCGCCCGCCCATTGCTCAGCTTCCTGGCGCAGGCACTGGTGCAAGGCAATGACTTCCTGCACAAGGGTGGCGAAGAAGCGCCGGGTCAGCGTGCGCTGCTCGGTGAGCAGAGTCTTGAGCTGCAGGCGGAACTGATCGGCCTTGCCTTGCAGGCTGCGTAGCTCGCGTTGGTAGGGCAGCAGTTGGAACAGCGGCGGGTCGATGCCGTTCAAGGGATTTTCTTCGCTGTGCCGACGGTAGATCGCCGAAACTATCTTGTTGGCGCGCTCGGCTTCCTGTTCGAGGATGCCCAGATCCTGCTCCACCGAGCGGAAGAAGTGCAGGATGGCCAGATTGATGCCGAGCGTCGTCAGGCTGCCGGTCAGGCTTCGGCGCAGCCGGCTCAGGTGCTCCTCAAGGCGTTCTGCACGGATCGCCGTGCGCAGCAGCTCACCCTGGCGCTGCAGCAGACGCTGATTGGTCTTCAGATCGAGCAGGCGCTTGTGATGGCGGTTGTGGTCGTGTCGGGTACGCGCGGTGAGTTCGAGCAGCATCTGCCCGCTGCCTTCCTGGTGGCTGGCCAGCACGTCGCGCTGCTCGATGACCTTTTCCAGGCGCAGCTTGAGCGCGTGCTGGCTGTTCTGCACCAGGGCAAGTACCTGAAGCACCACTTGGTCTTCGAGTAAGCGTTCCTTCTGCGCCAGGATGCGCTGACTGAGCAATTGCTCCAGCTGCGCCAGTTGGCTGCGTTCGAGTAGCGCCTGGTCACCGCGTATTTTCGCCATCAGCGCCTGTTTGGCCGACAAGGGCAGTACGTCCGCGCGGTCGATGCCGAGCTGCTGTGCTGTGGTTGCGCGAATGTCTTCGATGGCCTTCTGGACGAAGGTTTCGCCGGCCACGTCATCCCAGAGCACGTCGATCTTGTTGAGCACGGCGAACAGGCTGCTCTGGGTGTCTTCGTCGAGCTGGCGGATGTGCTGCTGCCAGATCTGCATATCGCTGGCGGTAACGCCGGTGTCGGCGGAGAGCAGGAAAATGATCGCCTGAGCGTTGGGCAGCATCGACAGGGTCAGTTCCGGTTCGCTGCCCAGCGCGTTCAGCCCAGGGGTGTCGAGAATGCGCAGGCCCTGGCGCAGCAAAGGGTGGTCGAAGTTGACCATGGCATGACGCCAGGCCGGCACCAGTACGGTGTCGCCGCTACCGGCGCTTTCCAGGCCGGCTGGGTCGAAGCCCAGCTGGATTGCCTGCTCCACCGGCATGACCTTGGTCAGCGCCACCTGAGCGAAGGCTTCGGCCATGCTTTCGGGGTCGTGCGGGTCGAGGGGCAGGTTCAGCCAGAGGCGCGGCGTGCGCTTGAGTTGCACGATGCTGGTGTCTTCCAGGCGCGATTCGATGGGCAGCAAACGAATGTAGGAACGCTCCGGGCGTGGGTCGAAAAACAGCTCGGTGGGGCACATGGTGGTACGTCCGGCTCGCGAGGGCAGGATGCGCTGACCGTAGTTGGAAAAGAACAGACTGTTGATCAGTTCGGTCTTGCCGCGCGAATACTCGCCGACGAACGCCAGGGTGATGTGATCGGTGCGTAACACCCGCAGCGCTCGCTCCAGACGGGCTTCGACGCCTTCGCTGCTGAGCCGGTTGTGCGCTAACCAACTGCGATAACGGGTGATCTCGCGAATGAGGTCGCGCTTCCAGGTGACGTAGGCGTCCACTTGTCGATCGAGGCGTTCCATGCTCATCCAACTCCTGGAAGTGTGTTCGGCGAATTATCGGACCCGCTGCAGCGGCGTCAATTCAGTCCACGCCTAGCGTGACCGAACGGCGCTTACGCCGGCGCGAGCGGTCATGGCCAGCTCGAAATCGAGACGCTGTCCCTCGTTCACAGCTCGCAGCTGAGTACGAGGCAAGACGGAAAAAACCGAGAAAGTGCAGTCTACGTCCAGCCAGGCGGCACCGAGGCGCTTTCGCGCCTCGGTGCCGCTTTGGCGGTAAAGCATGAACGGCGTCTCAGATGAGCATGCGCAGGATATTGGGCATGTGCGTCATGGTGGCTAAGTTGTTAACCACCAGCATGTCCAGCAGCTTGATCGTCAGGAAGGCGAAGATCGGCGAGATATCCAGCCCGCCGAGGTTCGGCAGCAGGCGGCGGAACGGGGCCAACACCGGCTCGCACAGTTGGCTGACCAGCTGTGCTCCCGGGTTTTGGCTGCCGGGGGCCACCCAGGACAGGATGACGCTGATGATCAGCGCCCAGAAGAAGATGTTGAGGAACAGTCCGGTAATGCCTATCAGCGCCCAGACCAGCAACAACAAGGGATTGCCAGTGGTGCCATAGGCGATCAGCAGGATGAGCGCCATCAGCACCATCTGTACGATCAGCGCGAGAATCAGCGAAGAAAGATCCAGCGTGCCCACGCTCGGAACGATGCGGCGTATCGGCCGCAGTAACGGATGGGTTGCCTTGACGATGAACTGGCTCAGCGGGTTGTAGAAGTCGGCGCGTACCAGCTGCAGGATGAAACGCAGCAGCACGATCAGCAGGTAAAGGCTGCCCAGCGTCTGAATGACGAGAATCAGGGCTTGTGAGAGTTGGGACATGAATGCTCCTTATTGGCCCAGTTGTTCGGCCAGCTCGGCCGAGCGTTGTGCGGCGGCGCTCAGGGCCTGCTGCACCAGTTGCTCGAAGCCGCCGGCCTGGAAGGCTTTGATCGCCGCTTCGGTGGTTCCGTTCGGCGAGGTGACGCGGCGGCGCAGTTCAGCGGCGTCGACATCACTTTCGCAAGCCATGCGCGCGGCGCCAAGCGCCGTCTGCATGGTCAGTCGCGCGGCGGTTTCGCGGGGCAGGCCGAGCTGCTCGCCGGCAGTGGTCATCGCTTCGATCAGCAGGAAAAAATAGGCTGGGCCGCTACCGGAAACGGCCGTGACCGCGTCGATCAGGTGTTCCTCGTCGAGCCACAAGGCCATGCCAACGGCCGATAGCAGTTGTTCGGCCTGCTGCTTTTGCCTGTCGCTGACTTGCGAGTTGGCGTACAGGCCGCTGACGCCCTGGCGCAGCAGTGACGGCGTGTTCGGCATGCAGCGCACAATCGCCTGCGGAGCGGGGCCAAGCCAGCGCTGCAGGCTGTCGCAGCTGATGCCTGCCGCGATCGATACGATCAACGGCGCGTGGCCCAGATGCGCGACGAGATCAAGGCATACTGCCTGCATGACCTGCGGCTTTACGGACAGCACCACCACATCGGCGCCAGCCAACGCTTCGGCGTTCTGTGCGAAGGTCTGGATGCCATGTTCGGCGCTGATCTTCGCGCGCTGCTCAGCGCCTGGATCGCTGGCGCGGATGGCATCCGCTGCGACGCCTTGCGCGCGCAGCCCGCCGATCAGGCTGGCGGCCATGTTGCCAGCACCGATGAAGGCGATGCGGGGAGAGGTCATAGCTATTCCTTTATTGAGGGCGCCCGTAATCACGCGCGCCGAACAGTGCGGTACCGATGCGGACCCAGGTCGTGCCTTCGGCGATTGCCGCTTCGAGATCCTGGCTCATGCCCATGGACAGCGTATCCAGCGTCAGTGGCAGTTCGTCGCGCAATGCCCTGAGCCGGGCAAAGGCAGCGCGCTGCTCGGCGGGGTCGTCGCTGGGCGCGGGAATGCACATCAGGCCACGCAGACGTAGATTAGGCAGCGCGGCAACGGCCTGCGCCAATTGGTGCAGCTCCTCTGGGGCGCAACCGGACTTGCTTGCCTCGCAACTGACATTGACCTGCAGGCAGATGTTCAGTGGCGGCAGCTGTGCCGGGCGTTGATCGGAGAGGCGCTGGGCTATCTTTAGCCGATCCACCGAGTGCACCCAGTCGAAGTGTTCGGCGATTGGTTTGGTCTTGTTCGACTGTATGGGGCCGATGAAATGCCAGATCAGTGACAGGTCGCTCAGCTCGGCCTGCTTGTCCAGCGCTTCCTGCAAATAGTTTTCGCCGAAATCCTGCACGCCGGCTTCTGCTGCCTCGCGAATGGTGGCCGCCGACTGGGTCTTGCTCACCGCCAGCAGCCCGACCGTGGTCGGGTCGCGATCCACAGCTTGCGCCGCCTCACGGATGCGCGCTGCGACCTTTGCAATATTCTTCTCTATCGTGGACATTACTTGCGCCCGCCGCCTTGGGGTCTGCGCGGCATTCTACCTGCTTGCTTGTAATTGGGGAGTCCCATGGATATCACAGAACTGCTGGCCTTCAGCGCCAAGCAGGGTGCGTCGGATTTGCACCTTTCCTCCGGCCTGCCGCCGATGATCCGCGTCGATGGCGACGTGCGGCGAATCAACCTGCCGGCCATGGACCACAAGCAGGTGCATGCGCTGATCTACGACATCATGAACGACAAGCAGCGCAAGGACTTCGAGGAGTTCCTGGAAACTGACTTCTCCTTCGAAGTGCCGGGCGTCGCGCGCTTCCGGGTCAACGCCTTCAACCAGAACCGCGGTGCTGGCGCCGTATTCCGGACCATTCCTTCCAAGGTTCTGACCATGGAAGACCTGGGGATGGGCGAGGTGTTTCGCAAGATCACCGACGTACCTCGGGGCTTGGTACTGGTTACCGGGCCGACCGGCTCGGGCAAGTCGACCACCCTGGCGGCGATGCTCGATTACCTGAACAACACCAAGTACCACCACATCCTCACCATCGAAGACCCCATCGAATTCGTCCACGAGTCGAAGAAGTGCCTGGTCAACCAGCGTGAAGTGCACCGCGATACGTTGGGCTTCTCCGAAGCCCTGCGCTCGGCACTGCGGGAAGACCCGGACATCATCCTGGTGGGTGAAATGCGTGACCTGGAAACCATCCGCCTGGCGCTGACCGCCGCGGAAACCGGTCACCTGGTATTCGGCACCCTGCACACCACCTCTGCCGCCAAGACCATCGACCGCGTGGTCGACGTGTTCCCGGCCGAAGAGAAGTCCATGGTTCGCTCGATGCTTTCCGAGTCGCTACAGGCGGTAGTGTCCCAGACGCTGCTGAAGAAGGTAGGCGGCGGCCGTGTGGCGGCGCACGAGATCATGATCGGTACTCCGGCGATCCGTAACCTGATCCGCGAGGACAAGGTTGCGCAGATGTATTCCTCGATTCAGACCGGTGGCTCGCTGGGCATGCAGACGCTCGACTCGTGTCTCAAGGGGCTGCTCGCCAAAGGGCTGATCTCGCGAGACAGCGCCAAGGAAAAGGCCAAGCAGCCAGAGAACTTCTAAACGCCTGACAACCCCGGGCGCCGCTCGTTGCGGCGCTTGCCACGATTGCGAGTACAACGATGGAATTCGAGAAACTTCTGCGCCTGATGGTGGAAAAGGGCGGCTCCGATCTGTTCATCACGGCTGGCGTGCCGCCTTCGATGAAGGTCAACGGCAAGATCATGCCAGTGAGCAAGACCGCCATGTCACCGGAAATGACCCGGGAAACCGTGCATGGCGTGATGAACGAGCAGCAGCGCCGCGAGTTCACCGAAAACCACGAGTGCAACTTCGCTATCAGCGCCCGCGGTATTGGCCGCTTTCGCGTCAGCGCTTTCTACCAGCGCAACCTCGCCGGGATGGTGTTGCGTCGCATCGAGACCAACATTCCCACGATCGACGAGCTCAAACTGCCCGACATCCTCAAGAAGCTGTCGATGACCAAGCGCGGCCTGGTGCTGTTCGTTGGCGCCACGGGCACCGGCAAGTCGACCTCGTTGGCGTCGATGATCGGCTACCGCAACAAGAATTCCAGCGGGCACATCATTTCCATCGAGGACCCGATCGAGTTCATCCACCAGCACCAGAGCTGCATCGTCACCCAGCGTGAGGTGGGGATCGACACCAGCTCGTTCGAGGTGGCGCTGAAGAACACGCTGCGCCAGGCGCCGGACGTGATCCTCATCGGCGAAATTCGTACCCGTGAAACCATGGACTACGCCGTGGCGTTCGCCGAAACCGGGCACTTGTGCCTGGCGACGCTGCACGCCAACAACGCCAACCAGGCGCTGGACCGCATCATCAACTTCTTCCCGCCCGACCGTCACAACCAGGTGTGGATGGACCTTTCGCTCAACCTCAAGGCGATCGTCGCTCAGCAGCTGGTGCCGACACCGGATGGCAAGGGGCGCCGCGCGGTGATCGAGGTGCTGATCAATACGCCGCTGGCAGCGGACCTGATCCGCAAAGGCGAGGTTCATGAGCTCAAGTCGCTGATGAAGCGCTCCACCGAGCTGGGCATGCAGACCTTCGATCAGGCGCTGTACAACCTCTACGTGCAGGGCGAGATCACCTACGAAGATGCGTTGCTGCACGCCGACTCAGCCAACGACCTGCGCCTGCTGATCAAGCTGGGTTCGGAAACCGATGGCGAGCATCTGACTAGTGTGTCGCAAGGCCTGAGCCTTGAAGTCAGTGACGAAGACCCGGGGCGCAGTTTCCGTTAATCGCCCTGTTCTGCCGTTCGGCCGATGCGCTTCCCGCTTCTGGCGGCGACGCGCTCGGCCTGGCCGTCACGCTGCGCGCCAGCCCGCGCACGGCTCATCAGTTGGGGAATCAGCATGCCCTCAGGCAAGTTCTTCCAGAAGCGCACGGGCAAGTTGCTTTCCATAACGCTGCGGTTCAGCCGGGCCGGGTTGAACGTGCTTTCGTAATACGCCTTCCATAGTTCACCGCCAGGGTCCGCCGCGTTCTGCGCCAGCTGCCGCCACTGTGGCGGGCAGGGCTGGGCGTAGTGCATCTGCGCTCCATTCCAGCAGACGCCATCTTCCGGCGTTGCGATCAGCCAGCTGTTCCCGCCCATCCGTTCGGCGAAATGGCCTGCCGCCCAGGGCAGTATGTCGTGCGCGGGCTCGAACCAGGCGACATGCTGCGGCCCGTCATCGGCTTCGATCGGACTGAAGCGCAGAAAGGCATGTAGATGATGGGCCTCACGACGTACTGCCTTGATTCGACCATGCAGCTCGCTGCCGTCGACGTCGCCGACCATTCTTGCGCTCGAATCGCCCTGGTTAACGCGCCAGAGCACGCGATACAGCAGGCCCCAGCGATGTTCGACGCGGCAGCGCGCCGCCATCTCCAGTTCGTCCAGCAGCTGTCTGGGTACACAAATCCGTTCTCCGCTTTGCGCTGGCAACGCATGCGGCGGATCGTCGAAGAGTCCTGCAAACTCATTCCCGACTGCCCAGCTCACCTCATGCGGCGAGACGTGGCTCTGCAGCAGTGCGCGGGCGCGGTTTCGCCATCCCTGAAAGCTTCCATCGAAGCGCACCGTGACCATCACCAGAGTGCCAGCTGCGCAGGGGTGTCGCGTAGCTGCTGATGCAGCATGGCTGACTCGCACCCTGCCAGGCTTGGCCGGTAATCCTGGGTGATGACGAAGGGCTTGGCTTTCTCCAGGGAGCAGCGCAGGCGAGTCAGATCCTCGAAGCGGATGCGCTTCTGTCGGCGCAGATCGACCAGGCGTTTAGCGCTGAGCATGCCGATACCGGGTATGCGCGCAATCATCATCGGTTCGGCACGGTTGAGGTCCACCGGGAACTGGTCGCGGTGCGCCAGCGCCCAGGCGAGTTTCGGATCGATATCCAGCGCGAGATTACCCGGCCCGCTGAGCAGTTCGCCGGCCTGGAAGCCATAGCCACGCATGAGGAAGTCGGCCTGATACAGCCGGTGCTCACGCATCAGTGGTGGCGCCGCGAAGGGCACGGTATTGGGGCTATGCGGGATCGGGCTGAAGGCTGAGTAGTAGACCCGGCGCAGCCGATAGCTGCCGTATAAGGATTGAGCAGTATGCAGAATGGTGCTGTCGTCCGTGTTGTCGGCACCGACGATCATTTGCGTGCTTTGCCCGGCGGGAGCGAAGCGTGGTGCGCGCTTCTCCGCGCTGGCTTCGGTTTCGCCTTGGTGAATGGTGTGCATGGCCTGCTTGATGGTCACCACCTGCTTTTCCGGCGCCAGGCGGATCAGACTGGCTTCGGTGGGCAGCTCGATGTTCACGCTGAGGCGGTCGGCATAGCGCCCGGCTTCGGCGATCAGCAGTGGGTCGGCGTCGGGAATGGTCTTGAGGTGGATGTAGCCACGAAACTCGTGTTCCTCACGTAGCAGCCTGGCTACGCGCACCAGCTGCTCCATGGTGTAGTCCGCCGAGCGGATGATGCCGGAGCTGAGGAACAGGCCGCTGATGCAATTGCGTCGGTAGAAGTCGAGGGTCAGGCTGACTACCTCTTCCGGCGTGAAGCGCGCCCGCGGCACATCGCTGGAGCGGCGATTGACGCAGTATTGGCAGTCGTACAGGCAGAAGTTGGTCAGCAGGATCTTCAGCAGCGCCACGCAGCGACCGTCCGGTGTGAAGCTGTGGCAGATGCCCATGCCGTTGGTAGCGCCTAGTCCGCTCTTGCCCTTCGAACTGCGCTTCGGCGCGCCGCTACTGGCACAGGAGACGTCGTACTTGGCGGCGTCGGCGAGCACGCTGAGTTTGTCGATCAATTGCATGACGGTGACCGCTATACTGTTGATATGTACAGTATCACGGCTGCATATCGCCGCAAGGTCCGTCTGGCGGGGCGGTTCAGGCGCGTTATCGGATAAGCTGGACGTCAGTCATCAATTGCACATCGAGGTTCGGATGCAGCAGAACACCCATAGCACGCTGATCGGCTATCTCCTGTGGATATTCGGTTTTCTCGGTTCCCACCGTTTCTACTACGGCAAGCCGATCACCGGCACCATCTGGTTCTTCACCCTTGGCCTGTTCTTCATCGGCTGGATCATCGACCTGTTTCTGATTCCATCAATGGATCGTGAAGCGGACATGCGCTTTCAGCCCGGGCCCATCGACTATACGGTCGGATGGATACTGCTGACCTTTCTCGGGGTGTTCGGTGTGCACCGTATGTATCAGGGCAAGTGGATCACCGGAATCCTCTACCTATTCACCGGCGGGCTGTTCTTCATCGGTGTGCTCTACGACTTCTGGACGCTGAACTCGCAGATATCCGAGCGCAATCTTGCTCGGAGCTGAGTGGGTAGGGAGTGCGCGCGTTGGAAATCTGCCAGGCATGGACGGATCGACGTCCAGCCTGCGCAGATCTGTCGCGTCAGCCTTCGAAACTGATGTGGCCGTCGACGATGGTGTAGCGCACCGAGCCCGGCAGGCAGTGGCCCATAAATGGGCAGTTGCGGCCCTTGGAATACCAGCGCTCGCCGACCAGAGTCGAGCTGTGCTGGTCGAACAGCACCAGATCCGCCGACTGGCCAGCCTGCAGGCTGTTGCTCGGCAGTCGTAGCGCAGCAGCGGGGCCGCTGCTCAGGCGTGCCAGCAGCGTCGGCAGATCAAGCAGGCCGTCTTCCACCAATGTCAGTGCCAGTGGCAGCAGTATTTCGGCGCTGCTGATACCCGCTTCGGTTTCGCCGAATGGCGCCAGTTTGGCATCCGCCTCGTGCGGCTGGTGATGGCTGGAGATCGCCGAGATCACGCCGGCTTTCACCGCCTCGCGCAGGCCGTCGCGATCCGCTGCGCTGCGCAGGGGTGGCTGCACGTGATACAGACTGGAGAAGCCGTGCAGCGCTTCGTCGGTGAGGATCAGTTGATACATCGCCACGTCCGCCGTTACCGGCAGGCCGCGGGCCTGTGCCTGGGCGATCATTTCTGCGCCACGGGCGCTGGTCAGCTGGGCGAAGTGCGCACGAACGCCGGATTTTTCCACCAGCAGCAGATTACGCGCCAGCGCTACGGTCTCTGCGGTTTCCGGAATTCCGGACAGGCCGAGGAAACTGGCGGCGGCGCCCTCGTGGGCAAGTCCGCCATCGGCCAGGTCGCTGTCCTGCGAGTGGAAGATCACCGTCAGGTCGAAGGTGGCGGCATATTCCAGGGCTCGGCGCAGATTGCGGTTGCTGGCGAACTCGGTGAGGCCATTGCCGAAGGCGACGCAGCCGGCCTCGCGCAATGCGACCAGTTCCGACAGCTGCTCGCCGGCCAGATTGCGCGTCAGCGCGCCGATGGGAAATACCTTGGCGTGGCCTGACTCGCGGGCGCGATCGAGGATCAGCTCGGTGACTGCCGCGGTATCCAGTACCGGGCGCGTCTGTGGCGGGCAGCACAAGCTGGTGATGCCACCGGCTGCCGCAGCCAGCGTTTCGCTGGCAATGCTGCCCTTGCGGCTGTAGCCGGGCTCGCGCAATGCCACGGCGAGGTCGACCAGTCCAGGCGCGGCGATCAGCCCCTGCCCATCAATCGTCCGTTGCGCATCGAAGCCGGCCGGTGCCTGGCCGATGGCGGCGATCTTGCTGTGTTGCAGGAAAATATCGGCGACTTCGTCACGCCCGCTGGCGGGGTCGATCACGCGCGCGCCGAGGATTCGAATAGCCACCATCACTGCTGCTCCTCGGATACGGATTCGGAATCGATCTGGCGCTGCGCGGTCTGGCCGCTCATTGCCATCGACAGCACGGCCATGCGGATGGCGATGCCGTAGGTGACCTGGTTGAGGATCACCGATTGCGGGCCATCCGCCACGGCAGATTCGATCTCCACGCCGCGGTTGATCGGGCCAGGGTGCATGACGATGGCGTCCGGTTTGGCCAACGCCAGGCGCTGGGTGGTCAGGCCGTACAGTCGGTAGAACTCGCCCTCGCTGGGCAGCAGGCCGCCCTGCATGCGCTCGCGCTGCAGGCGCAGCATGATCACCACGTCGACGTCACGCAGGCCTTCGTTCATGTCGGTGAAAACGCGCACACCGTACTGCTCGATGCCCTCGGGTAGCAGGGTTTTCGGTGCGATGACGCGGATATCCGGGCAGCCTAGTGTCTTCAGCGCCAGCATGTTCGAGCGCGCCACGCGCGAGTGCAGGATGTCGCCGACGATGGCGACTGAGAGGTTTTCGAAGCTGCCTTTGTGCCGGCGGATGGTGAGCATGTCGAG
The DNA here is from genome assembly GCF_038561965.1 of Stutzerimonas stutzeri. Classification (NCBI taxonomy): domain Bacteria; kingdom Pseudomonadati; phylum Pseudomonadota; class Gammaproteobacteria; order Pseudomonadales; family Pseudomonadaceae; genus Stutzerimonas; species Stutzerimonas stutzeri. Next base: position 314,719 of record NZ_CP139348.1, read on the forward strand.
CATGCCCTGGGTCGGGTGCGCATGGCGCCCGTCGCCACCATTGATGACCGCAACCTGCGGGCTGACATGCTCGGCAATGAAATGCGCGGCACCGGAGTCGGCGTGGCGCACCACGAACATGTCCGCGGCCATGGCTTCCAGATTGCGCAGGGTATCGGTCAGGGTCTCGCCCTTGCTGGTGGAGGAAGTCGAGACGTTCAGCGTGATCACGTCTGCCGACAACCGCTGCGCCGCCAGTTCGAAGGTCGTGCGGGTGCGCGTCGAGTTCTCGAAGAACACGTTGCAGACTGTCTTGCCGCGCAACAGCGGTACCTTCTTCACGGCCCGAGCGCCGACCTCGAGGAAGGAGTCGGCAGTGTCGAGAATCTCGGTGAGCAGCTCGCGGGGCAGGCCGTCGAGGGAGAGGAAATGGCGCAGCTGGCCTTGGTCGTTCAGCTGTAGCGGGCGCTTGGCGTCGGTGGGCGTCATCGCAGGATCTCGGTTGGCGGCTGGAGATGGGCTGTAGGTGCGGAAGTTACCGGCTCGTTCAGGAGGGGCTGGTTTCCATCTGTTGCTCGAGGGCCAATGGCTCCGGCCCGATCAGCTTGATGCGCTGCTCCGGCGCCAGCGACAGGGTGGCGCCGACCACGTCGGGACGAATCGGCAGCTCGCGGGCGTTCAGGTCGAGCAGGCAGACCAATGTCACGCTGGCGGGGCGGCCGTAATCGAACAGCTCGTTGAGTGCCGCGCGGATGGTGCGGCCAGTCATCAGCACGTCGTCGATCAGCACCAGGTGTTGCCCTTCGACTTCGAAAGGCAACTCCGATGGCTGCACCTGAGGATGCAAACCCCTCTGGGTGAAATCATCGCGATAGAAGGACACGTCGAGGATGCCGAGCGGTTCGTTCTGCGCTCGCGCTGCTAGGATCGCCTGGGCGACCCAGACGCCGCCGGTGCGAATGCCGATGAAGCGTGGCTCCTGGATGTCACGGTCGCTCAGGTGCTGCTTCAGTGCGGCGACCATCTCGGGCAACAGCTGTTCGGGGTTAGGCAGGATCATGGGATCTCCTTCAAGTCCGGATCAGGCGGCGGGGTGATCGCTCAGCCAGCCTTCCAGTAATAGTGCTGCGGCCAGAGCGTCCACCGGGCGGTCGCGGTAGCCGCCGTGCTGCCCCTGGCGCAGACGCTCGCCTTTGGCTTCGAACGTGGTCAGGCGTTCATCGTGGGTATGTACCGGCAGGTTAAAGCGGCCATGGAGTCGGCGCGCAAACTTCTCCGCCCGGGCACTCATGTCGCTTGGCGTGCCATCCATATTCAGCGGCAGGCCGACGACCAGCGCATCCGGCTGCCATTCGCGCATCAGCGCTTCGATCTGTTGCCAGTCCGGCACGCCGTTCTGCGCCTTGAGTACGCAGAGTTCGCGGGCTTGTCCGGTAATCACTTGGCCGACGGCGACACCGATCTGTTTGGTGCCGTAGTCGAAGCCAAGCAGCAGCCTGAGTGTGCTCATGCGTGGCCAACCTGGGTGCTGAGCAGGCGCAGGTCGACGCCCAGCGATGCGGCGGCTGCGTTCAGGCGCTGGTCGTAGGGCAGATCGAAGAGGATCTCCGGGCTCGCCGGGCAACTGAGCCAGGCGTTGTCGGCCAGTTCGGCCTCCAATTGCCCTGCTTCCCAGCCAGCGTAGCCCAAGGCAATGAAGTGTCGGGCAGGGCCTTGTCCGTCGGCGATGGCGAACAAGACATCCTGGGATGTGGACATGCCCAGTGGGCCGAGCGACAGCGTGGCTTGAAACTGCTGGTCGGGGGAATGAAGGACGAAGCCGCGGTCGGTCTGCACCGGGCCGCCGGAAAATATCGGCAGGCTCTGACAAAGCGATGGAATCGGTTCGCCCGGGCGCAGCTGTTCCAGCACATCGGCCAGGCTCAGGCCGTTCGGGCGATTGATGATCAGGCCCATGGCGCCTTCTGCGCCGTGCTCGATCAGATAGATCAGCGTGTGGGCAAAGTTCGGGTCGGCCATCTGGGGCATGGCGATCAGAAAGTGATGCTTAAGGTAGCTGGGCACGGTGCTTTTCATGCGCGCTAGCTTAAGCGTTGCACTGCTTTCCGGCTACAGGTGCGACGGTTGGTCCAGCTATGGGTCAGCGGCTGGAAAGCTTGTCACCACGTTCGAAGCGCCAGGTGCGAATGATCTCGACCTGATCGAACTTCTGCGCCAGTTCCCCGCTGAATGGTGCGAAGGGTGCGGCCAGGCGCACGATGCGCAGCGCGGCTTCGTCGAGTACCGGTTGGCCGGAGGACTCGATCACACGTAACTCTTGTACGGTGCCGTCGCGGTTGATGGTTACCAGCATGCGCAGGCTCCCGTATATCTGCTGGCGACGCGCTTCGTCCGGGTAGTTCAGGTTGCCGATGCGCTCGACCTTCTTGCGCCACTCGTCGCGATACCAGGCGCTGATGTCGCGCATGGTGGCGGCGCTGTTCTGACGGCTGACCCTGGGGCGTTTGGCGTAGCGCTCGACTTCTTGTGCCAACTCAGCTTCCAAGCTGGCGATTTCGGCGCTCAGCTGAGCGCTGTCGAACGCTGGAGCGGGTTGCGGTTCGGGCTGCGGCTGGGTCTGCTGCTTGACATCGGCCTTGTCCGGTTGCGGGCTGCGAGTGGTTACGACAGTCTTTGCCGGCTCTTGTCGAGTGCTGCGGGGCGGAGCTGCGGGCGGGGTTACCTTGCGCACCTCGGTGTCCTGGAACGGTGCCAATTCGGTCGTCTTCGGCGATGCCTTGTGTTCCAGCGTGCCGCTGCCCTGTTGGTTGTCCTGGGCGAGGAAGTCGGCTTCCTTGGGTTTCTCCTCGCTCTTGAACGTCGACAGGGTGATTTCCAGTGTCTTGCTGATCTGTTTCGGTTCGGACAGCGTGAAGCCCAGGCCGAGAATCAGGGCCAGGTGCAATGCAGTGGCCAGAAAAAGCGTGAAGCCGAGCCTGTCCGCCGGGCGGACTCGGGTGGTTTCAGGCGCGGTTTGGCGGGTAGCGGCGTTCATCGCAGGTCGGGTCGGCTCGAAGTGCCGCGCAGTCTGCCGGCTTTGAGCTCGGAGTCGCAAGCTCCAAGCTCAAAGCTGTTAGCTGGTTCAAGCTTGCAGCTTGGCCGCGATCGCCTCCATGAGGCGTTCACCAATGCGCGTATCGAAGGCGTTGTCGATTTCGCGGATGCAAGTTGGGCTGGTGATGTTGATTTCGGTGAGGTAATCGCCGATGACGTCCAGGCCGACGAACAACAGGCCGCGCTTGCGCAATTCCGGGCCGACAATTGCGGCGATCTCACGATCACGATCAGACAGTGGTTGTGCCACGCCGCGGCCACCAGCAGCCAAGTTGCCGCGCGTTTCGCCAGCAGCGGGAATCCGTGCCAGGCAATAGGGGATCGGCTCGCCGTCGATCATCAGGATGCGCTTGTCGCCATCTTTGATGGCAGGGATGTAGCGCTGGGCCATGATCTGGCGCCCACCATGCTCGGTCAGCACCTCGAGAATGACGGAAAGATTGGGGTCACCCTCGCGATGACGAAAGATCGATGCGCCGCCCATTTCGTCGAGGGGTTTGAGAATGATGTCACGGTGCTCGCGGGCAAACTCGCGGAGAATGTCCGCGCGCCGGCTGACCAATGTCGGCGGCGTGCATTGTGGAAACTGCGTGGCGAAGAACTTCTCATTGCAGTCGCGCAGGCTCTGCGGTCGATTGACCACCAGCGTTCCTGCTTTTTCCGCCAACTCCAGCAGATAGGTTGCGTAGACGTATTCGCTGTTAAACGGCGGATCCTTGCGCATGAGGATCACGTCCAGGTCAGCAAGGGCTACGTCAGCCTCCTCGTCCGTCTCGAACCAGTGTTGCGGGTCGTTGAATACCCGCAGCGGGCGCATGCGCGCTCGCGGTTGATCACCAAGCTGATAAAGATCGCGCTGCTCCATATAGAACAGTGTCCAGTCGCGCGCCTGGGCTGCCAGCAGCATGGCCAGCGAACTGTCCTTCTTGAAGGCGATCTGCGCGATAGGGTCCATGATGATCCCGACGCGAACGGTCATGAGGTGTTCTCCGGCAGTGGGCGGCAACGGACCGCCAATGGCTCAAAAATGTCGCTGCAGATTGGCCGTGGTTGTGCACTGGGTCAAGGAAAATCCGGATGCTTTTCCGGTTGATAGCGTGTGCATGAGGAGTGTGCTAAAAAGGTCCGGCGATTGGGTGCAGCCCATCGGTGGCAGGGCCTCCGGCGCACTGACATAACGATAAACTACGACTCACCGAGGCGATGGTAGGGCGAAATGGAACAGCACTCCGAGGGCTTGAAGGTCATGGTGATCGACGATTCGAAAACGATTCGTCGCACTGCTGAAACCCTGCTGAAGAAAGTAGGTTGCGATGTCATCACCGCAGTAGACGGTTTCGATGCGCTCGCCAAGATTGCGGATACTCATCCCCGCATCATCTTCGTCGATATTATGATGCCCAGGCTGGACGGATATCAGACCTGCGCGTTGATCAAGAACAACAGCTCCTTCAAGTCAACGCCGGTGATCATGCTGTCTTCCAAAGACGGCCTGTTCGACAAGGCGAAAGGGCGTATTGTCGGCTCCGATCAATACCTCACCAAGCCGTTCAGCAAAGAAGAGCTGCTCGGTGCGATCAAGGCACATGTCCCTGATTTCGTACCGGTGGAGCAAGCATCCTGAAGTTCGGCATTGTTTGCCGCTGAAGCCTTCCTATGGAGAAAACATGGCTCGCGTTCTGATTGTTGATGATTCGCCGACCGAAATGTACAAGCTCACCGCCATGCTGGAGAAGCATGGTCATGTGGTGCTGAAAGCCGAGAACGGCGCCGATGGCGTTGCGTTGGCGCGTCAGGAAAAGCCAGACGCCGTTCTGATGGATATCGTCATGCCGGGGCTCAATGGCTTTCAGGCCACCCGTCAACTGACCAAAGATTCGGAAACCAGTCACATTCCGGTGATCATCGTTACCACCAAGGATCAGGAAACCGATAAGGTCTGGGGCAAGCGCCAGGGGGCCAAGGATTACCTGACCAAACCGGTGGACGAAGCCACATTGCTGAAAACCCTGAATGCCGTTCTGGCGGGCTGACGCCGGGGTAGTCAACACTCGGACAAAGGGACGTGGCCAGCATGCCTGACATGCAAACGCCGTTTCAGCAGTTGCTGGAGCTAGATAGACAATGCCGCGCATACGCGGCGGGCCTGCCATCTCAGCAGGAAGCCGTACAAACCTGGGGAGGGATCGGCTTCCGAATGGGGGGTCGATTGTTCGTCGCTCCGATGGGTGAGGTCGGTGAAATTCTCCACGAGCCGCGCTACACGCTGTTACCCGGCGTCAAGAGCTGGGTCAAGGGTGTGGCAAATGTTCGCGGCAGATTGCTGCCGGTCATGGATCTTTGTGGATATTTCGGGCTTGAGCTTTCGGCGTTGCGCAAACAGCGCAGGGTTCTGGTGGTGGATCATCAGGAAGTGTTCGCCGGGCTGACCGTGGACGAAGTCTTCGGCATGCAGCACTTCCCGGTAGAAACCTTCTCGGAGGAGTTGCCTCCGATCGAAGCATCGATTCAGCCGTTCATTCATGGTGTGTTCCAGCGCGAGCAGCCCTGGCTGGTCTTCAGCCCGCACGCATTGGCTGCGCATCAGGCGTTTTTAGACGTCGCTTTTTAGTTGTAGGTGGGTCGACTGAGGTCGGCCTTTTGGTTCTTGGATGGAAACGCACGGGGGTCCAGGCGGGGGCCGGATAATGATCAAAATGAATGCTAATGCTTTGTTGAGCGGGGTGCGCAGCAATACGCTGACCACCGGTTTGTTTATCGTGCTGATCGTTTCGATCGTACTTCTGTTCGCGAACTTCGCGTACGTCAATACGCAAGCCGATCACGATAACGAATACATCGCTCACGCTGGAGAGCTGCGCGTACTGTCCCAGCAGATCGCTAAGGATGCCGTGGAAGCGGCGACTGGCACGCAAGAGGCGTTCGCGTCTCTCAAGCAGGCTCGTAACGACTTCAACCAGCGTTGGGGTTATCTCTCCCAAGGTAACGACAGCATAGGCCTGCCCGCAGTTCCTGAGTCGCTGCGCGACGAGGTGAACGCGGTGGAGCAGGACTGGAGCACGCTGCGTCGTGACACCGATGCCATCCTTTCCAGCGAGCAGACAGTTCTTTCGTTGCATCAGGTAGCCAGCACTCTGGCTGAAACCATTCCGCAGCTGCAGGTCGAGTACGAAGAAGTCGTTGATATTCTTCTGGAAAGTGGCGCGCCGGCAGCTCAGGTTTCGGTAGCCCAGCGCCAGTCGCTGCTGGCCGAGCGTATTCTCGGCTCGGTGAACAAGGTTCTTTCCGGTGACCAGGATTCGGTTCAGGCGGCGGACATGTTCGGCCGCGATGCGAGTCTTTTCGGTCGCGTCCTGAATGCGATGATCGAAGGCAACGTCGCCATGGGCATCACCGCAGTGGCCGACGACGAAGCCCGCGATCGTCTTTCCGAGATTGCCGAGCTGTTCCAGTTCGTATCCGGTTCGGTGGATGAGATCCTCGAAACCTCGCCCGAGCTGTTCCAGGTGCGCGAGTCGGCGAACAGCATCTTTGAAGTTTCGCAAACCCTGCTGGACAAGACCTCGGCGCTGTCGCAAGGGCTGCAGAGTCGTGCAGATGCTCGTTATCTGAACACCATTCTCGGCTATGTGCTCGGCGCTCTGGCGTTGGCTTCCATCATCCTGATCGGTCTGGTGATGGTTCAGGAGGCGCGTCGCCGCCTTAGCGAAACAGCCGAAAAGAACGAGCGTAACCAGACTGCGATTCTGCGACTGCTCGATGAAATCGGTGACCTCGCAGACGGTGACCTGACGGTAGCCGCTACGGTAACCGAAGACTTTACCGGTGCGATTGCGGACTCGATCAACTACTCCATCGACCAGTTGCGCGAGCTGGTAGCCACCATCAACCAGACCGCGGTTCAGGTATCGGGCGCTGCTCAAGAGACCCAGGCCACCGCGATGCACCTCGCCGAGGCCTCGGAACACCAGGCGCAAGAGATTGCCGGCGCCTCTGCAGCAATTAACGAAATGGCCGTTTCCATTGACCAGGTATCGGCCAACGCCGCGGAGTCCTCGGCGGTAGCGGAACGTTCCGTAGCCATCGCCAACAAGGGTAACGAGGTGGTGCACAACACCATCACCGGCATGGACAACATTCGCGAGCAGATCCAGGACACGTCCAAGCGGATCAAGCGTCTCGGTGAGTCGTCCCAGGAGATTGGTGACATTGTTAGCCTGATTAACGACATTGCCGACCAGACCAACATCCTCGCACTCAACGCGGCAATCCAGGCATCCATGGCTGGTGACGCCGGCCGAGGCTTCGCGGTGGTAGCGGACGAGGTTCAGCGCCTGGCAGAGCGTTCTTCCGCAGCGACCAAACAGATCGAGGCGCTGGTTAAGACGATTCAAACCGACACCAACGAGGCGGTCATCTCGATGGAGCAGACCACTTCGGAAGTGGTTCGCGGTGCGCGTCTGGCCCAAGACGCCGGTGTGGCACTCGAAGAGATCGAGAAAGTATCCAAGACGCTTGCTGCGCTGATCCAGAACATCTCCAACGCGGCACGTCAGCAGGCTTCTTCGGCCGGCCACATTTCCAACACCATGAACGTGATCCAGGAGATCACCTCGCAGACTTCGTCGGGTACCACCGCTACGGCAAAGAGCATCGGCAACTTGGCCAAGATGGCCAACGAGATGCGCCATTCCGTTTCCGGCTTTACCCTGCCGGATGCTCCGGATCAGGCCTGACTTGAGGGGTGCGGCAGCCATTTAATGGCTGCCGCCGATGATCACGATCGAGGGGCAGGGCATGCAGCCGAGGTTTGACTGGGCATTGGAGCCCTTGGCCGATATGTCGCCGGCGGAATTTCATGACTGGCAAGCGCTCCTCGAGGAGCGTTCCGGCATGGTCGTCAGCGAACGCAGGCGCAGCTTCCTGCAGACCAACCTGAGCGCGCGCATGCGCGAGGTCGGTGCTCCCGACTATGCCAGTTATTATCGGCAGGTCACCTCTGGCCCCCGCGGTGCGGTTGAGTGGTCCACCCTAATGGACCGGCTGACCGTGCAGGAAACACGTTTCTTCCGGCACCCCGCTTCTTTTGAGCTGCTCGATTCGCATCTGCGGCGACGCATGCAGCGGGAGGCTCTTGAGCATCCCCTGGCCTTGTGGAGCGTGGGTTGCGCAAGTGGAGAGGAGACATTCTCGCTGGCCATGGCTACTGCTGAGGTACTGGCCGGATGCGGCTCCGATAATGGTTTCGGGGTCACCGGGACCGACATCAGCCTGAGTGCTCTGGCCAAGTCCCGTGCTGGGATCTACAACTCGCGCAAGCTGGAACAGGTCGAGCCGTCGCTGCGTGATCGCTACTTCCTACCGCTGCCCGATGATCGTTTTCAAATCATTCCCGGCCTGGCTGCACGTGTGTGCTTTGCAAGGCTCAATGTGCTGGAGCTGGCGAGCTCGCCGGTCTCGGGCATGGACGTCATTTTCTGTCAGAACCTGCTGATCTACTTCCGCCGCTGGCGTCGCCGAGAAATCCTCAATCGCCTGGCGGACTGCCTGGCCCCAGGGGGGTTGTTGGTGATCGGTGTTGGTGAAGTGGTTGGTTGGCAGCATCCGGAATTGCTTCCGGTGGCCAATGATCAGGTTCTGGCTTTTACCCGGAAAAGTTTATGAGCGGAGTCGCTATGGGTGATCGGCACGATTATGTCGCCCTGGAGTGGGTGAAAGGCGAGATTGCCGAAACGCTTAAGCAGGCGCGTCAGGCCTTGGAGGCGTTCGTCGAGAACCCGCAGGACTCGACCCGTATGCGCTTTTGCCTGACCTACGTGCACCAGGTTCACGGCACTCTGCAAATGGTGGAATTCTTCGGTGCAGCATTGCTCGCCGAGGAAATGGAGCAGTTGGCGCGTGCTCTGCTCGACGAACGGGTGACCAATCAGGGCGAAGCACTCGAGGTCATGATGCAGGCCATCCTGCAGCTACCCGCTTACCTGGATCGCATTCAGAGTGCGCGCCGCGACCTGCCGATGGTGGTGCTACCGCTGCTTAACGATCTGCGCGCCGCGCGCGGGGAAAAGCTGCTTTCCGAAACCAGTCTGTTTTCACCTGATCTGTCCGGGCGCACCCCGGCGCTGTCACAGGAGTCGGTCGAGCGCTTGCGCACGAATGAGCTGCCAGCGCTGCTACGCAAATTGCGTCAAATGTTGCAGGTGGCTCTGGTCGGAGTGATCCGTAATCAGGACCTGCCGACCAACCTGGGCTATATGGCTCGGGTGTTCGCGCGACTGGAGATGCTCTGCAAGGACGCGCCCCTGGCGGCGTTATGGCAGATCGCATCGGGAATGGTCGAAGGTCTGGCTAGCGGTGAAGTGACCAACGGTACTTCGGTTCGCACCCTGTTGCGCCAGGTCGACAAGCAGCTCAAGCGGCTAGTCGAGGAGGGTGTCGACGGTTTGAACCAGGCGGCACCCGATGAGCTGATCAAGAACCTGCTGTTCTACGTCGCCAAGGCGGCGGGGCAAACCCCGCGCATTCAGTCGCTCAAGCAGCAATACCGTCTCGACGAAGCACTGCCGGACAGTGCCGTGGTCGATCAGGAACGTGCTCAGCTGGCAGGCCCGGACCGGGGCGCGATGCGCTCGGTGGTCGCTGCGCTTTGTGAAGAACTGGTCCGGGTCAAGGACAGTCTGGATCTGTTCGTACGCAGTGATCGCAAGGTCATCGGCGACCTCGCCGGTCTTGAGGTGCCGCTCAAGCAGATCGCCGATACCTTGGCCGTCCTTGGCTTCGCACAGCCGCGTAAAATCGTGCTCGACCAGATCGTTCTCGTACAGTCCGTTGCTCAGGGTCAGCAGGCGCCGGATGACGCCGTACTGATGGACATCGCCGGAGCGCTGTTGTACGTCGAGGCTACTCTCGCTGGCATGGTCGGAGGCCCCGTTGAGGAACGCAACGAAGCGAGCCACCTGCCGACGACCGACGTCGCCCAGATCCACCAACTGGTGATTCGTGAAGCGCGTAATGGCCTGGAACAGGCCAAGGATGCGATCATCGAATTCATCGCATCCCAGTGGAACCATGAACATCTTGCACGGGTGCCCGAGCTGCTGACTCAGGTTCGTGGCGGGCTGGCGATGATTCCTCTGGAGCGCGCCGCAGCCTTGTTGCAGGCCTGCAATGGATATATCCAGGACCAGCTCCTGGCCCGCAAGGCCGTGCCTGACTGGCAAAGTCTGGATACCCTGGCCGATGCGATTACCAGCGTCGAGTATTACCTTGAGCGCCTGTCCGAAGATTGCGGTACACAGGGTGACCTGATCCTGGACGTGGCCGAAGAAAGCCTGCAGAACCTCGGCTACTCGCTGGGGCGCGCGCAGCCCAACCAAAGTGAGGCTGCACCGGCCGCAGTCGCGTTGGTGGACCCGCTGGATGAAATCGAAGTGTTGCCCGAAGAGCCGGATGCGACGCTGGATGCTTTCGACTTCGCACCGGCCGCTGAGGAAGCATTTCAGACTTTTGCGCAGCCCGAGCTGGCGGACGAGCCGCAATTGCAGTCCGGCACTCATGCGGAGTCCCAAGCCAGCGCCGAAGAAGCTGAAGCCGGGGCCGATTGGGTGATGGACGATCTGTCCAGCGAGGAAGACATCGTCTTCAGTCTGCCTGAGGACGTTCAGCTGTCTGATACGCCAGCCGTAGTGGTAGACGAAGAACCGTCCCTGAGTGATTGGAGCGAGGCGCAGGTCGCCGAGCTGGATCTTCCGGACGTGACGCTGCCGGACTATTGCGAGCCTGAGCCATCGCCGCTAGCTGAGTCCAAGCCGGAGCTCAGCCTGGAACAGGTCATGGCGGCACCGGTTGCAGCCATCAACCCACCTGCTCAGAACGTTCCGCCCAGCCTCTTGCCGCCTCCCGAGGGCGAAGAGCCGGTTGACGAGGATCTGCTCGAAGTATTCATCGAGGAAGCTGCGGAAGTATTGGAAACCATCGGCGAGCAGCTGCCGCGCTGGTTTGCCGATACCGAGGACAAAGAGGCGCTGGGTGAAGTTCGCCGTGCCTTCCATACGCTCAAGGGCAGCGGGCGAATGGTGCGTGCGCTGATCATCGGCGAACTTGCCTGGTCCGTTGAAAATCTGCTCAACCGGGTTCTGGACCGCAGCATCCAGGTCACCGATTCGCTCAAGCAGGTGGTGAATGAAGTCGTCGCGCTGATGCCCGCCCTGGTCGACGAATTTGCGGCCAAGGCACAGCGCCAGCGTGACGATGTCGATCAACTGGCTGCCGCAGCACATGCGCTGGCGAAGGGGCAGCCGGCGCTGCTCTCGCAGCCAGCTGAGACACCTGCAGCGCCAGTGGAAGAATCGATGCAGGCCGCTTTGCTGGCCGATGACGATGCGCTCGATCCTCAGTTGCTGGAGATCTTCCGTAACGAGGCCGAGGCGCATTTAACCACCCTGGTCAGCTTCCTTGCCGATTGTGCGCAGCGACTCCCCCAGCCGATTACCGATGCGCTGCAGCGTGCGCTGCATACGCTCAAGGGCAGTGCGCATATGGCCGGCATTCTGCCGGTCGCAGAAATCGCAACGCCGTTGGAAAAGATGGTCAAGGAGTTCAAGACCAACTTGATTCAGATGGACCTGGCGGAAGCTGAGCTGCTGCATGAGGCCGAGTTACTGCTGCGCCAGGGGCTGGCCAATCTCGAGCATGAGCCGCTGGCGCCGATCGATGGCGCGCCGGAGTTTCTGGCCAAGGTGCATGCCTTGCACCAAGCAAGGCTGGTGGAAGCCGGTGCCCGTCAGCACAACGACGCGGGTGAGGCTCGCGACCCAAGCATGATCGCGCTCTTCCTCTCTGAAGGCATGGATATCCTGCTGGACGCCGAAGACTTGCTGCGCAGCTGGCGCGAGCACCCGGCCGAACGTCAGGAACTTTCGGCTCTGCTACAGGAGCTGACTACGCTCGGGCAGGGCGCGAAGATGGCCGATCTGCCGCAGATGGAGGCTCTGTGCCAGGTGCTGCTGCGCTTGTATGCGGTGGTCGAGGAGGGCCGGCTAGCGGTCAGTGAGCGATTCTTCGACGACGTCGAGCAGGGCCATGAGGCACTGGTCGGCATGATGGATCAGGTCGCTGCCGCGCTGCAGGTCAGCGAACAGTCGGAACTGGTCGCGCGGCTTGAGGCACTGCTTGCCGAAGCCATCGACCCGCTGTCGCTGGAGCCGCCGTTTGAGCAATCGGCGGAACCAGAGCAAATTGCACCCTTGCCCGACGCGCCCTTGGCACTATTGCCAGCCGAAGCCGAAGCCGAAGCCGAAGCCGAAGCCTGGCCGATGGAAGCGGCACCAACTGACGAAGCGCAGGAAGAGCTTGACCATGAGATGGTCGAGATATTCCTCGATGAAGCCGTCGATCTGATGGAGAGCGCCGGCCATGCGCTCGATCGTTGGCTCGCCGATCCAGCCAACCAGATGGCGTTGTCGGCACTGCTGCGTGATCTGCATACGCTTAAGGGTGGCGCGCGTATGGCCGCCATTCGTCCCATCGGCGACTTGGCACATGAGCTCGAATCGCTTTACGAAGGGCTGTCCGACGGCCGCTACGTCTATTCGCAAGAACTCGCCACGCTGCTGCAGCGGAGCCACGATCATCTGGCCCTGCAGCTTGAGCAGTTGCAGCGGGAACTGCCAATGAGCTGCGCCGACGCACTGATCGAATCGATGCAAGCCTTTCGCCAGGGCGTCCTGCCGGTATTCGAGCCAGTGGAGGTGTTTGACGATAGCGAGTCGGTTGCTGTCGAAGATCCGTTCGTGATCGAAGGACTGGCTACGATCGAGCATGAGGTCGCACAGCCACAGGATGAGCCATCATCCTCCGATTCGCTTGATATTCCTTTGCTGGATATCGACGACGAGCTGGCTAACGCGAAGGATCAGGAAGAAGAAGCCGTAGCGGAAGAAATTCACGCCATCGATGTGCCGCTTAACGAAGATATCGACGAAATCGAACTCGGCCTTCCGGAGGTGGACGAGGCCCCGGCGTCGTTCAAGGATATTTCGAGCCCTGTCCAGAACGAGGTTGAGCGTGATCCCGAGTTGGTGGAGATCTTCCTCGAGGAAGGGTTCGATCTCATCGAAAGCGCCGCGGGTGGCTTGCAGCGGTGGATGGCGGACGTTAATAACAGCTTTGAACTCGAAGCTCTGCAACGGGATCTGCACACCCTTAAAGGCGGCGCGCGGATGGCGGATATCCGTGAAATCGGCGATCTGTCCCATGAGCTCGAATTTCTCTACGAAGGGCTGTGTGCCGGTAACTACCGTGCCAGTCCTGAGTTGTTCGGTCTGCTGCAGGCCTGTCAGGACCGCCTGGCGGAAATGCTCGAGGCCGTTCGAGCCCACCAGCCGGTTCCTTCTGGCGACGCCCTGATTGAAACGATTCGGCGTTTTCGCAATAACCCCAATGAGCAGCTGAGCATTCCCAATAGCGTTTCGCTGAAGGCGGCTCAGGAAGATGCGCAGGAATCCGCCGAAGCTGAGATTCTCGACATTTTTGTCGAGGAAGCCGACGACCTGCTGGAGGGAATGGAGTCAGCCCTCGGCCGCTGGGATGCCGGTCGCGAGGATTCGGCGCCCTTGGCTGACATGCTGCGCGTGCTGCACACGTTGAAGGGCGGTGCGCGCCTGGCTGGTCAGGCCGACCTGGGCAACATGGCTCACGATCTGGAGCAGATGCTCGGTGAGGCGCAGCAACAAGGAGCCCCCTGGCCGGATAGCCTGTTTCTCGATGTCCAGCAGGGCTACGACGCACTGCTGAAAGATGTCGAGCAGCTTCGCGCGAGCCTGGCGAACGAAGGCAACGAAGCATCGCAGCCGGAAGCACCAGACATCGAGCCGCAACTGCCGAGCCAGTCGGTAGCGCTGGCGCAGCCGATCGTCGCAGCCAGCGCCCAGCGCGCGCCGAGCAGCAGCCCGGCCAAGGTGTTGCCATTCATTCGGCGTGCGCAACAGGCCGCCCAGGAGGCTGCGGCACGACGTGCGCCGCAAGAACTGGTCAAGGTTCCTGCAGACCTCTTGGAAGGTCTGGTCAATCTGGCTGGTGAAACATCGATCTTCCGTGGTCGGGTCGAGCAGCAGGTTAGTGATGTGGGGTTCACCCTCGGCGAGATGGAAGCAACCATCGAGCGCGTGCGCGACCAGCTACGTCGGTTGGATATCGAAACCCAGGCGCAGATTCTCAGTCGTTACCACGCCGAGGCCGAGCGCGCGGGTTATGACGATTTCGATCCGCTGGAAATGGACCGTCACTCGCAGCTGCAGCAGCTTTCGCGTGCGCTGTTCGAGTCGGCCTCCGACTTGCTCGATCTGAAGGAAACCCTGGCGGCGCGTAACCGTGACGCCGAGACCCTGCTATTGCAGCAGGCGCGGGTCAATACCGAGCTTCAGGAAGGGCTCATGCGTACTCGCATGGTGCCTTTCGAGCGGTTGGTCCCGCGTTTGCGCCGTATCGTTCGACAGGTCGCAGGTGAGCTTGGCAAGCAGGTCGAGTTCATGGTCGGCAACGCCACCGGGGAAATGGACCGCAGCGTTCTCGAGCGAATCGTCGCGCCGCTGGAACACATGCTGCGTAACGCCGTTGACCACGGCATCGAAGCGGTCGAGCGGCGTCGCGCTGCCGGCAAGTCCGAGCAGGGCACCATTCGCCTGGATCTGGCCCGTGAGGGCGGCGATATCGTTCTGACACTGGCCGATGACGGCGCCGGCATCAATCTTGACGCGGTGCGGCGCAAGGCGATCGAGCGTGGTTTGATGGCAGACGATAGCAGTCTGTCCGAGCATGAGATTTTGCAATTCATCCTGGAAGCCGGTTTCTCCACGGCGGAGCGCGTCACGCAGATATCCGGACGTGGCGTGGGCATGGATGTGGTGCATTCGGAGGTCAAGCAGCTTGGCGGTTCGATGACCATCGAATCGACCCTGGGCCAGGGCACGCGCTTCCTGATTCGTCTGCCGTTCACGGTTTCTGTGAACCGGGCACTGATGGTGTATTCCGGCGAGGATCTGTATGCGATCCCGCTGAATACCATCGAAGGTATCGTGCGTGTCTCGCCTTACGAACTGGAGGCCTATTACCAGCCGGACGCGCCGCGGTTCGAATATGCCGGTCAGGCATATGAGCTGCGTTATCTCGGCGATCTCCTGAACAACGGGCAGAAGCCGAAACTGGTGGGGCAGAGCCTGCCCTTGCCGGTGATCTTGGTCCGTTCGAAAGAGCACAGCGTTGCGGTGCAGGTCGACAGCCTTGCCGGCTCGCGCGAAATCGTGGTGAAAAGCCTCGGGCTGCAGTTTGCCGGCGTGCATGGTATTTCCGGGGCGACCATTCTCGGTGACGGTCGGGTCGTGGTGATTCTCGACCTGCTGGCGACCATTCGTGTGCTCCATGCGTATCAGCTCACCCAGCTGCAACAGCCGCGTCTGTTCGATCAGGCGCAGGAGCAGGCTGAGGTGGAAAGCGAGCGGCCGACACTGGTCATGGTGGTCGATGATTCGGTCACCGTGCGCAAGGTCACCAGCCGTCTATTGGAGCGCAACGGCATGAACGTGCTGACCGCCAAGGACGGTGTGGATGCCATCACGCAACTGCAGGAGCGCAAGCCGGACATCATGCTGCTGGATATCGAGATGCCACGCATGGACGGCTTCGAAGTGGCCACGCTGGTGCGTCACGACGAGCGTCTCAAGGACCTGCCGATCATCATGATCACCTCGCGTACCGGCGAGAAGCACCGCGATCGTGCACTGAACATTGGCGTTAACGAGTACCTCGGCAAGCCTTATCAGGAATCGGTGCTTCTCGAGGCCATTCAGCGACTGGTCCATGCCGATGTCTGAAGTCCTCTGCGCGCGCATCGCGGTACTTGCCGATACCTCGCTGCAGCGCCACGTGCTCCAGCAGGCTCTGACGGGCAGCGGTTATCAGGTGGTACTGAACAATGATCCGGCGCGTCTGGAACCTGCCGATCTGGATCGCACCGAGGCTGACCTCTGGCTGGTCGATCTGGCACAGACTGAAGATTCTCCGCTGGTGGATGCGCTGCTTGAGCGAGACACCACACGGGTGCTGTTCGGCGAAGGGCGTGCGCCGGAGCGGCACTCGGAATTCTATCCGCGCTGGGAACGCAGCCTGTTTAGCAAGCTAAAGCGCCTGGTGGGCGATCCGTCGCGCGCAGTGGGCCCGCGTCTGGACGTGCTTCAGGGCGAAGGGCAGCGCCCGGAACGCCTGACCCTGCCTCCGCTATTGGCCGATACCGCCTTGCTGGCCGGTGAGTCAGCTAACCAGGTATGGCTGCTGGCGGCTTCGTTGGGTGGTCCGGAGGCAGTGAAGGCCTTCCTCGATGCGTTGCCCGGCGGCCTGCCGGTGGGTTTCATCTATGCCCAGCATATCGAAGCCAGTTTCGAATCGGCGCTATCCCAGGCCGTCGGACGGCATAGCCAGTGGCAGGTCCGCCAGGTTCGCCCCGGCGAGCCAGTGCGTTGCGGGGAAGTGATCATTGCGCCCATCGCCGAGGAGCTTGGTTTCGAGGCGGATGGCAGCACCCGCCTGAACGGTCGCTGTTGGCCGGAGCCGTACAGCCCATCCATCGATCAGATGATGCTGAATCTGGCCCAGCAGTTCGGCGAGCGCTGCGGCGTTATCGCCTTCAGTGGCATGGGTAGCGACGGCAGTGCCGCGGCCGCCTATGTCCTGCGCCAGGGCGGCAGGGTGTGGACTCAGCGCGCTGATTCCTGCGCCTGCTCGAGCATGCCGGATAACCTTCGGGAGGGCGGCTACAGCTCTTACAGCGGAGATCCGCGCGAGCTGGCCCAGGCATTGGTCAATCATTTGGTTAATCAGGTCGGCATGCCCGCCACGCCTTTTCAACGGGATAACTCATGAGTCAGATGGTCGTTTCTCAGGATGCGGAAAGCCTCACCGGGCTGCTGATGCCTCTCGCCGATCGCATGTTGCTGATGCCCAACGTGGCGGTCGCCGAGTTGATACCCTATCGCGCCCCACAGCCGGTGCAGGGCATGCCAGCATGGTTTCTCGGGCAGGTGCAGTGGCGCGACCTGACTCTGCCGCTGCTCTCGTTCGAAGCCGCGTCCAGCGGCCAGGCGCAGCCGGTGAGCAGCACGGCCCGGGTGGCCGTTCTCAATGCGGTTGGCGGGCGCGATCACGTGAAGTTCATCGCGCTGCTGGTGCAGGGCATTCCGCACTCGATCAAGGTTGACGCCAGCCTGGCGCGCGCGGATGTGACGCTTGCGCCTTTGGAGTTGGATGCCGTCAACCTTGGTGACGTGCAGGCGCGTATCCCTGATCTGATCGGCCTGGAACAGAAGCTCGCCGATGCTGGCCTGATCTGATAGCAGCTGTTTGCTAGCGTTCTTTTAGAAATCTCCCCACAGCTGCTGCGCCACGCTCAAGGCCACTACTGGAGCGGTCTCGGTGCGCAGCACCCGCGGGCCGAGCCTAGCGGGCAGGAACCCCCGCGCGGCAGCCTGTTCGACTTCGCTTTCGCTCAAACCGCCTTCCGGGCCAATGAGAAACGCCAGCGTCTGCGGCTTCGCATGGCTTGCCAGCGGCTCGGCCACCGGGTGCAGCACCAATTTCAGGTCGGCTTTGACGGTCAGCCAGTCGTGCAGGCCGATGGGCGAGTGGATCAACGGCAGGACCGAACGGCCGCATTGCTCGCAGGCACTGATCGCGATCTGCCGCCAGTGGGCCAGACGTTTGTCCGCGCGCTCGTCGTTGAGGCGAACCTCGCAGCGCTCGCTGATGATCGGTGTGATCTGCGCGACGCCCAGCTCGGTGGCTTTCTGGATTGCCCAATCCATCCGTTCCCCACGCGACAGCCCCTGGCCCAAATGTATTTGCAGCGCCGATTCCGGCATGCCGTTCAGGCGCTCGTGCAGTTGGACAGTGACGGCCTTTTTGCCGACCTCCACCAGTTCGCCGCGGAACTCGTCGCCGCTGCCGTCGAACAGCTGCACCGCGCTGCCAGCCGAAAGCCGCAGCACCCGACTGATGTAATGGGCCGATGCTTCGGGCAGTGGATGCTGGCCGAGAGAAAGCGGTGCGTCGATAAAGAAGCGGGATAGGCGCATAGGGCAGCTACAGGCAAAAAGTCGGGGACGACAAGTCTAAAGCATCGGCGGCCCAGCTCGCAGGCCGCCTCGCTTCGAGACGGTGGTCAGTGTCAGCCCGGATCGCGGAACCCTGGGTAGTGGTCGCTTGGCACGGATACCGACGCTTCTCGCGTGGCGATGTCGATGCCTTCGGTGGCGACAGCGGCGAGAAAGTCGATCTGCTCCTCGGTGATGCAATACGGCGGCAGGAAATACACCACGCTGCCGAGCGGACGTAACAACGCACCGCGCTCCAATGCATGCTGATAGACCTTCAGCCCACGGCGTTCCTGCCAGGGGTATGCGGTGCGACTGGACTTGTCCTGAACCAGTTCGATGGCCAGCGCCATACCGGTCTGGCGGACCTCGGCGACGTGCGGATGGTCCACCAGATGCGCGGTCGCGCTGGCCATGCGTGCTGCCAGCGCCTTGTTCGCTTCGATGACATTGTCTTCGGCGAAGATATCCAGGGTCGCCAGTGCCGCGGCGCAGGCCAGCGGATTGCCGGTGTAGGTGTGCGAGTGGAGGAAGGCCCGCAGCGTTGAGTAGTCGTCGTAGAACGCCTGGTACATCCGGTCCGTGGTGAGCACGGCGGCCATGGGCAGATAGCCGCCCGTCAGGGCCTTGGACAGGCAGAGAAAGTCCGGCGTGATGCCGGCCTGCTCGCAGGCGAACATGGTGCCGGTGCGACCGAAGCCAACGGCGATCTCGTCGTGAATGAGGTGGACTTCGTAGCGGTCGCAGGCCTCGCGTAGCAGCTTGAGATAGACCGGGTGATACATGCGCATGCCACCAGCACCCTGGATCAGCGGTTCGACGATCACTGCGGCGATATCCTGATGATGCTCGGCCAGGGTTCGTTCCATGTGCCCGAACATGTACCGCGAATGTTCCTCCCAGCTCACGCCCTCCGGGCGCAGGTAGCAATCCGGGCTCGGCACCTTGAAAGTGTCCAGCAGCAGCGGCTTGTAGGTATCGGTGAAGAGCGCGACGTCGCCCACCGACATCGCCGCGACGGTTTCGCCGTGGTAGCTGTTGGTCAGCGTGACGAAGCGCTGTTTGCGCTCGCGGCCGCTGTTACGCCAGTAGTGGAAGCTCATCTTCAGCGCCACTTCGATGCCGGTCGAGCCGTTGTCGGTGTAGAAGACGCGATCCAGCCCGGCCGGCGTCAGCGCGACCAGCCGCTCCGACAGCTCCACCACCGGCTGATGACTGAAGCCGGCAAGCATCACGTGCTCAAGCTGATCGACCTGGTCCTTGATGCGCTGGTTGATGCGCGGATTGGCGTGGCCGAACACGTTGACCCACCAGGAGCTGACCGCATCGAGGTAGCGCTTGCCGTCGAAGTCCTCAAGCCACACGCCGTCGCCGCGGCGGATGGGGATCACCGGCAACTGTTCGTGATCTTTCATCTGAGTGCAGGGGTGCCAAAGCACGGCGAGGTCGCGTTGCATCCAGCTGTCGTTCAGGCTCATCGTTACTCCTTCGCATTGAGTCGCGAAGCCTAGCAGAACTGACGGCGGCGGCTCGATGCGATCAGTTATCGATTTGCTCGATGTTTCAAAGCGAAAAAATTCGCTCTATTCCGATAGGTAACCAGCTAGTCTGCTAGGCCTGAAATCTGAAGGACGGATTCGATGCGCTGGCGAAACTCCTCCACCCACTATGGGCTGACCAGTATTGCGTTGCACTGGCTGGTCGCTTTGGCCGTGTTCGGTTTGTTCGGTCTGGGCTTCTGGATGGTCGGGCTGACCTACTACAGCAGCTGGTATCGCACCGCGCCGGACCTGCACAAGAGCATCGGCGTCGTGTTGTTTTCGATCATGCTGCTGCGGGTGCTCTGGCGTTTCGTCAGTCCAGCCCCGGCACCGCTCGCAAGCCAGGGGCGGCTGACCCAGGTGGCCGCCAAGCTCGGTCACCGGCTGCTCTATGTCGGGCTTTTCGTAGTGATGACCTCCGGCTACCTGATATCCACTGCCGATGGTCGACCGATTAGTGTGTTCGGCCTTTTCGACGTGCCAGCGCTGATTACGTCCATTCCTAGCCAGGCCGACATTTCCGGGTTGATCCATGAGTACGCCGCTTGGGCATTGGTGATCTTCGCCGTCGTACATGCCTGCGCTGCGCTCAAACATCATTTCATCGACCGCGACGCGACGCTCAAGCGGATGCTCGGTCGTAATGCCGGTTAATCACCATCCGATAGGAGACTCATCGATGCTCAAGAAAACCCTCGCAGCACTGGTCCTCGGTTCTGCGCTCGCAGGCGGCCAGGTATTGGCGGCCGACTACGCCATTGACAAGCAGGGGCAGCATGCCTTCGTCAATTTCAAGATCAGCCATCTCGGCTACAGCTGGCTGTGGGGCACGTTCAAGGACTTCGACGGCGCCTTCAGCTTCGATGCGGCGAAGCCGGAAGAAAGCAAGGTCAACGTCACGCTGAAGACTGCGTCCGTCGACACCAATCATGCGGAGCGCGACAAGCACCTGCGCAGCGATGATTTCCTCAATGTCTCCAAGCACTCGACGGCTACTTTCGAGTCGACTTCGGTGAAGCCTACCGGCGACGGTACAGCCGACATTACCGGCAACCTGACGCTCAATGGCGTGACCAAGCCGGTGGTGATCGCCGCCAAGTTCATTGGAGAGGGCAAGGACCCGTGGGGCGGTTACCGTGCCGGTTTCGAAGGCAGCACGACGCTGACGCTCAAGGACTTCGATATCAAGATGGACCTGGGCCCGGCCTCGCAAACGGTCGACCTGATCATCTCGGTCGAAGGCGTACGCAAGTAAGTAGTCCCTAGCGAATCTGAACGCCGGCGCCAAGCCGGCGTTCTGCGTTGAAGAGGTACCGAAGCATTTTGCGGAGTGGGTGAATGCCCGTCGAATGGTCTGTGGCGCACGTCTCGCAACATTTTATATGGGAGCGATTAGCGTTTGCCGGTTTACAGACAGTAATGGATGTAAGTATATTTCGGCTCATTCTGCACTCCGTCTCCGCGGCGCTGTTGCTCAACCCCGCCTGCCAGGTTTTCAAGAGGTCTATCCATGTCAATCAAGTCAGCCAATGCTGCCCTGATGTCCGTTCTCGCCATGGCCGTTTTCCTGGCTGGTTGCCAGGAAGAAGCAGCGCCGCCGGCGCAGCAAAAGCCCACGGTAGGTATCGTGACCCTGCAAGCGGAACCCTTCGCGGTAACCACTGATCTCCCTGGGCGTACGCGCGCCTATCGCATCGCCGAGGTGCGGCCGCAGGTCAACGGCATCATCCAGAAGCGTCTGTTTACCGAAGGTAGCGACGTCAAAGCCGGGCAGCAGCTGTACCAGATCGACGCGTCGGTTTACGCCGCCACGCTCAAGAGCGCCCAGGCAAGCGTCGCTTCCAGCAAGTCGCTGGCCGACCGCTATGCCGAACTGGTCAAGGACCAGGCCGTCAGCAAGCAGGCCTATGACGAGGCGCGGGCAGCCAGCCTGCAAGCCGAGGCAGAGTTGGAACGGGCCCGGATCGACGTGCGTTACACCAAGGTGCTGGCCCCGATCTCCGGCCGCATCGGTCGCTCCGCTGTCACCGAAGGTGCGCTGGTGAGCAACGGGCAGACGCAGGAACTGGCCACCATTCAGCAGCTCGACCCGATCTATGTCGATGTGACCCAGCCGGCCCGTGATCTGCTGGCCTTGCGCCGTGATCTGGCCGAAGGGCGCCTGCAGAAATCCGGCGACAACGCGGCAAAGGTCACCTTGCAGCTTGAGGACGGCAGCGATTACGCGCATGAAGGTAAGCTCGAGTTCAGCGAAGTGACGGTGGATGCCGGCACCGGATCGGTGACCCTGCGCGCCGTGTTCCCGAACCCTGACAAGGATCTGCTGCCGGGCATGTTCGTGCATGCGCAACTGGTGGCAGGCATGAAGAGCGAGGCGATCCTGGTGCCCCAGCAAGGGGTTACGCGCAACACCAAGGGCGATCCCACCACGATGGTGGTCAACGCCGAGAACAAGGTCGAGCTGCGTCCGATCAAGACCGAGCGAGCCGTGGGTAATCGTTGGTTGGTGGGCGAAGGCCTCCAGCCGGGTGATCGCGTGATTACCGAAGGCCTGCAGTTCATCCAGCCGGGGGTCGAGGTCGAAGTGGTCCCGGCGACCAATGTCGATAATCGCGGTGGGGTGCCAGCACAGCCCCAAGGCCAAGAAGGCTGAGGGGTTTCTAGTCCATGTCCAAATTCTTTATCGACCGGCCGATCTTCGCCTGGGTGATTGCCCTGGTGATCATGCTCGCCGGTGGCTTATCCATCCTGAAGTTGCCGGTCAATCAGTATCCGAGCATCGCCGCGCCCGCCGTAGGCATTTCGGTGAGCTACCCGGGCGCTTCGGCGCAAACGGTGCAGGACACCGTCGTGCAGGTCATCGAGCAGCAGCTCAACGGCATCGATGGGCTGCGCTACATCTCCTCGGAGAGCAACTCCGACGGCAGCATGACCATCACTGTGACCTTCGAGCAGGGCACCAACCCCGATATCGCGCAGGTGCAGGTGCAGAACAAGCTGCAGCTGGCGACGCCGCTGCTGCCGCAAGAGGTGCAGCAGCAAGGGATCCGCGTCACCAAGGCAGTGCGTAACTTCCTTATCGTGATCGGCCTGGTCTCTACCGATGGCAGTCTCGATCAGCGCGACCTGGCCAACTACATCGTCGCCAACATGCAGGATCCGATTTCCCGTACCAAGGGCGTCGGCGACTTTCAGGTGTTCGGTGCCCAGTATGCGATGCGCATCTGGCTCGATCCGGCCAAGCTGAACAACTTCAGCCTGACGCCGGTGGATGTGAGCTCGGCTATCCAGGCGCAGAACGTTCAGATCTCCTCCGGCCAGCTCGGTGGGCTGCCGGCTTTGCCTGGTCAGCAGCTCAACGCGACGGTCATCGGCAAGACCCGCCTGCAGACGCCCGAGCAATTCCGCGACATCCTGCTCAAGGTCAACAGCGATGGCTCCCAGGTACGCCTGGGTGACGTCGCCAGGGTTGAACTGGGCGGTGAAACCTACGCCGTCAGTGCCCAGTTCAATGGCAAGCCTGCCGCTGGCCTGGCGCTGAAACTGGCAACCGGCGCCAATGCGCTGGATACCGTCGAAGGCGTGCGCAAGACCATCGACGAGCTCAAGCCATTCTTCCCGCCGGGCGTCGACGTGGTCTACCCCTACGACACTACGCCGGTCATCTCGGCCTCGATCACCGGGGTCATGCATACACTGCTCGAAGCGTTCGTGCTGGTGTTCCTGGTGATGTACCTGTTCCTGCAGAACTTCCGCGCCACGCTGGTCCCGACATTGGCGGTGCCGGTAGTACTGCTGGGTACATTCGGTGTGCTGGCGGTGTTCGGCTTCAGCATCAATACCCTGACCATGTTCGCCATGATTCTGGCGATCGGTCTGCTGGTCGATGACGCCATCGTGGTGGTGGAGAACGTCGAGCGGGTGATGCGCGAGGAGGGCCTCTCGCCGCTGGAGGCGACGCGCAAATCCATGGGGCAGATTCAGGGCGCGTTGATCGGCATCGGCGTGGTGCTGTCCGCGGTACTGCTGCCGATGGCCTTCTTTGGTGGCTCGACCGGGGTGATCTACCGGCAGTTCTCGATCACCATCGTATCGGCGATGGTGCTCTCGGTGCTGATGGCGCTGATCTTCACCCCGGCGCTCTGCGCGACGCTGCTCAAGCCGATCGACAAGAACGACCACCACGAGAAGCGCGGTTTCTTTGGTTGGTTCAATCGCACCTTTGATCGCAGCGTCAATGGCTACGAGCGCGGCGTAAGGGCCGTGCTCAAGCGCAAGGCGCCATTCCTGCTGCTTTATGTGCTGATTGTCGGTGTCATGGTGGTGCTGTTTACCCGTATTCCATCGGCCTTCTTGCCGGAAGAAGACCAGGGCGTCCTGTTCGCCCAGGTGATGACGCCTTCAGGCTCGACCGCCGAGCGCACTCAGCAGAGCATCGATGCGATGCGCAGTTATCTGCTGGAAGAGGAAAGCGACATCGTGCGTTCCGTGTTCACTGTGACCGGCTTCAGCTTTGCCGGGCGTGGACAAAGCTCGGGTATCGCCTTCATCGGCCTCAAGCCCTGGAGCGAGCGGACCAACGCGGAAGACAGCGTTTTCGCTCTGGCCCAGCGTGCGCAGCAACATTTCGCCAGCTTCCGCGATGCCCAGGTGTTCGCCTTTGCGCCGCCAGCGGTGATGGAGCTGGGTAATGCCACGGGTTTCAACTTCTTCCTGCAGGACCGCGCTGGCGTTGGCCAGGAGGTTCTTCAGCAAGCGCGCGACAAGTTCCTCCAGCTCGCCAGTCAAAGCCCGGTTCTGACCCGCGTACGCCCCAATACCTTGCGCGACGAGCCGCAGTACCAAGTGCTGATCGATGACGAAAAAGCACGTGTTCTCGGCGTCTCGCTGGCTGATGTCAACAGCACGCTGTCGATTGCCTGGGGTGGTCGCTACGTCAACGACTTCATTGATCGTGGCCGGGTCAAGAAGGTCTACCTGCAAGGTGTTTCCAGTGCCCGCATGAGCCCGGAGGACCTGCAGAAGTGGTACGTGCGCAACGACGCGGGTGAGATGGTGCCGTTCAGCGCCTTCGCCACGGGCGAGTGGACCTTCGGTTCGCCGAAGCTTTCCCGCTTCAATGGCGTCAGCGCCATCGAAATGCTCGGTGAGCCGGCGCCGGGCTACAGCTCCGGTGACGCCATGGCCGAGGTCGAGCGCATCGTCGCGCAGCTGCCACCGGGGGTGGGTTACTCCTGGACCGGCCAGTCCTACGAGGAACGCCTGGCTGGCTCGCAGACGCTGGCGCTGTATGCCTTGTCGCTGCTGGTGGTGTTTCTCTGTCTGGCGGCGCTTTACGAGAGCTGGTCGATTCCGTTCTCGGTGATGCTGGTTGTGCCGCTGGGTATCGTCGGGGCGCTTGCCTTCACGTTGCTGCGCGGGCTGTCCAACGAGGTGTTCTTCCAGGTGGGCCTGGTCACCACGATTGGTCTGTCGGCGCGTAACGCGATTCTTATCGTCGAGTTCGCCAAGGCGCTGCATGAGCAGGGTATGAGTCATGCCGATGCGGCGTTGCAGGCCTGCCGTATGCGTCTGCGCCCGATCATCATGACCTCGCTGGCGTTCATTCTGGGCGTCGTACCGCTGGCTGTTGCGTCTGGCGCCGGTGCGGGCAGCAAGCACGCCATCGGCACCGGGGTGATCGGCGGCATGCTGACCGCGGCGGTGCTGGCGATCTTCTGGATTCCGTTGTTCTACGTGATGATCTGCACGTTCTTCGATCGCACGAAATCCGCCAACGAAGGTGCGAAGGAGGATTCGCTGTGAACAAGTCCCTGTTGACCCTTGCTCTCATGGCGGCGCTGGGTGGTTGCTCGCTGATTCCCGACTATCAGCGTCCCGACGCCCCGGTCGCCAGCGACTGGCCGCAGGGAGCGGCCTACCCGCAGAGCGCAGCTCAGACTTCCGAGCGGACGCTTGGCTGGCGCGAATTTTTTCGTGATCCGGCGCTGCAGCAGCTGATTGAAGTCGCTCTGGAGAATAATCGCGATCTGCGCGTTGCCGCGCTGAATGTCGATGCCTATCGCGCGTTGTATCGTGTGCAGCGTGCCGATGTGCTGCCGGCAGTCAGCGCCGATGGCTCGGGCACGCGCAGCCGTAGCCCGGGCGACATGAATATGACGGGCGAGCCGACCATTAGCAGTCAGTACAGCGCGACGTTCGGCGTATCCTGGGAGCTCGATCTGTTCGGTCGTCTGCGCAGTCTGCGCGACCAGGCTTTGGAGGAGTTCTTCGCCAGCGAGGCTGCACAGCGCAGTACGCAGATCAGCCTGATAGCCAGCGTCGCCAATGCCTGGCTGACACTGCAGGCCGATCAGGCGCTGCTGCAGGTTACCCGCGACACGCTCAAGACCTACGAAGAGAGCCTGGGCCTGACTCAGCGCAGTTTCGACGTTGGCGTCGCTTCGGCGCTGGAGCTGCGCCAGGCGCGTAGTGCAGTCGACAGCGCACGGGTGAGCATCGAGCAGTACACGCGCCTGGTGGCGCAGGACCGCAACGCGCTGACGCTGTTGCTGGGCCAGAGCTTGCCGGCCGGTCTGCCGTCGACTGATGGTCTGGAGCGGACGCAGCTCGCGGCGCTGCCGGTCGGGCTGCCGTCCGATCTGCTCCAGCAGCGGCCGGACATCTTGCAGGCCGAGTATCAGCTGCGTGCGGTCAATGCCAGCATCGGTGCGGCGCGCGCGGCGTTCTTTCCGCGTATCAGCCTGACCGGTGCGGCGGGTACCGCCAGTAGCGAGTTGTCCGGTCTGTTCGATGGCGGCTCCGGTTACTGGAGTTTCTCGCCGAGCATCAGCGTGCCGATCTTCAATGCCGGCCAGCTGCGGGCGAATCTGGATTACGCACAGATCAGCAAGAACATCCAGATCGCGCAGTACGAGAAAGCCATCCAGACGGCGTTCCGCGAAGTCGCCGACGGGCTGGCCTCCCAGGCCACCTATACGCGTCAGGTACAGGCGCAGCGGGATCTGCTGCAAACCAGTGAGGATTACTACAACCTGGCCGAGCGACGCTATCGCACCGGCGTGGATAGCTACCTGACGGTGCTTGATGCACAGCGGCAACTGTTCAATGTGCAACAGCAACTGATTGGCGATCGCCTGGCGCAGATGACCAGCGAGGTCAATCTGTTCAAGGCGCTGGGCGGAGGCTGGCGGGCGACTGTCCAGACCCAGGCAGCGGGCGGTTGAGCTACGCCGTCGCCGTGATCGTCTGATCACGCCGGCGTCGCGGTTGTGCAGAAACGAAAACGCCGCCCAATGGGCGGCGTTTTTGTCTGTGGCTTAACCTTCTCGGTTACGCGTCAGCAGTGCCGGCTTCTCACTGCGCGGGCGAGTCGGTAGCTGCTCGAGTTGGTCCAGGCTGGGCAGGCGGTCGATCTTCGATTCCTTGTGAATGATCACCGGCTGCTTTTCACGCGGCTTGGCGGCTTCCTGGCGCGATACGGCAGGCTCGTCGATGCGACGGCTTTCGCTCTTGCGCCGTGGTTGGCCGTTGCGTGGCTGGCCAGTGCGTGCGCCCTGGCCTTGGCTCGGACGCTTGCCCTTGCCAGCAGGTGCGCCTGCGTCGGCAGCACCCGTGCGGGCGGCGCCGGCTGCGCGTGGAGTGGCGCCCGGCTGGGCCGGAGCGCCAGGCCGGCGACCACGGTTCTGCTTGTTCTGATAGGGGCTGACGTAGTCGACGCGATTGCCGAAATTGTCCACCTCATCATCGCGGAACTCGTCAGGGGCGCGATCCGACGGCAGCTGAGGTGGGCGGGCGACGACGGCCTGCGCTTCGCTGCTGGCGCCGTCACGGGCAGGCTTGCGGGCCTTGCTCTGGCTGCGACGGTTGCGCTCCTTCTGCTCGACGCCTTTCTCGGCGGGCTTGTTACGCTCGCCACGCGCCTTGCCTTCGCCACGCTGCGGTCGCGGCTGGCGTGGTTCGCGCACCTCAGGCTTTTCCGCCTCGATGGCACTGGCGTCGAAGCCCATCAGGTCGCCTTCAGGAATGCGCTGCTTGGTCATCCGCTCGATGCCCTTGAGCAGCTTTTCCTCGTCGGGAGCGACCAGCGAGATGGCTTCACCGCTGCGCCCGGCACGGCCGGTACGGCCGATGCGGTGCACGTAATCTTCCTCGACATTCGGCAGCTCGAAGTTGACCACGTGTGGCAGCTGATCGATATCCAGGCCGCGCGCGGCGATATCGGTAGCGACCAAGATGCGCACCTGGTTGGCCTTGAAGTCGGCCAGGGCCTTGGTGCGAGCGTTCTGGCTCTTGTTGCCATGGATCGCGGCAGCGGGCAGACCGTGCTTTTCCAGGTACTCGGCCAGGCGGTTGGCGCCGTGCTTGGTACGGGTGAAGACCAGTACCTGTTCCCAGGCACCCTGGGTGATCAGGTGAGCCAGCAGGGCTCGCTTGTGGCTGGCGGCCACGCGGAACATGCGCTGCTCGATTCGCTCGACGGTGGTATTCGGCGGCGTGACCTCGATGCGCTCGGGGTTGTGCAACAACTTGCCGGCGAGGTCGGTGATGTCCTTGGAAAAGGTTGCCGAGAACAGCAGGTTCTGGCGCTTGGCCGGAAGTTTGGCCAGGACCTTCTTGACGTCATGGATGAAGCCCATGTCGAGCATGCGGTCAGCTTCGTCGAGGACGAGGATTTCCACATGCGAAAGGTCGATGGCCCTCTGGTTGGTCAGATCGAGCAGGCGGCCGGGGCAGGCGACCAGTACGTCGAGACCCTTGGCAACCGCCTGGATCTGCGGGTTCATGCCTACGCCGCCGAAGATGCAGGTGCTCTTCAGGGGCAAGTCACGGGCATAGACCTTGAAGCTGTCGTGAACCTGCGCGGCGAGCTCGCGGGTCGGCGTCAGCACCAGCACGCGTGGCTGTTTCGGGCCGTAGCGGTGTTCACGATCCGGGTGACCACCTGGGAACAGTAGTTCAAGGACCGGCAGGGCGAAACCGCCTGTCTTGCCGGTTCCGGTCTGGGCAGCAACCATCAGGTCGCGGCCTTGCAACACGGCGGGAATCGCCCGCTGTTGCACGGGGGTAGGCTGGGTGTAACCGGCAGCCTCGACGGCACCGGCCAAAGCCTCGGAGAGACCGAGGGAAGCAAAGGACATGAGTAATCCTGTCTTGTTAGGGGCGAGGCCCTGGGATGATCATGCCTGGCTCGAATCGCGACTGGCGTGCGATCCCGTCCGGTCCTGCCGCAGATAAATAAAAGCGGCATCCGGGCGTAAGCCTGGCGGAAGCGCGGAGTATAACAGAGCCTGTTAACGCCGCATTGCTCTGACAGTGTCGCAGGTCACGGGTTCATTAGCCAGCTCCGTATTTCTACAGAGCTGACTGGAGGATCAGCGCGACAGTCCGAGGTTGTTCCAGATCGCCAGGCTCGGCTCGGCCTGGTTCAAGGTGTAGAAGTGCAGGCCCGGTGCGCCGCCGGCCAGCAGCTTTTCGCACATCTCGGTGATGACCTGCTCGCCAAACGCCTGGATGCTCTGCATGTCGTCGCCATAGGCTTCGAGCTGCTTACGTACCCAGCGTGGGATTTCCGCGCCACAGGCATCGGAGAAGCGTGCCAGCTTGCTGTAGTTGGTGATCGGCATGATGCCGGGCACCACCGGCGTTTCCACGCCGAGCTGGCGTACGCGCTCGACGAAGTAGAAGTAGCAGTCGGCATTGAAGAAATACTGGGTGATGGCGCTGTCCGCACCGGCCTTGGCTTTGCGCACGAAGTTCGCCAGGTCGTCTTCGAAGTTGCGTGCCTGCGGATGCATTTCCGGGTAGGCGGCAATTTCGATGTGGAACTGATCGCCGGTTTCGCTGCGGATGAATTCCACCAGCTCATTGGCGTAGCGCAGCTCGCCGCTGGCCATGCCCATACCGGAGGGCAGGTCGCCGCGCAGGGCAACGATGCGCTTGATGCCAGCATCCTTGTAGATGTTAAGCAGCTCGCGCAGCTCGGCCTTGGTGTCGCCGACGCAAGACAGGTGCGGTGCGGTCGGCACCTTTACCTCGCCGTCGAGCTGCAACACGGTGTTGAGCGTGCGGTCACGGGTCGAGCCCCCGGCACCGTAGGTGCAGGAGAAGAAATCGGGTTGGTAGCCGGCCAGTTGGCGGGCCACGTTCAGCAGTTTTTCATGCCCGGCATCGGTCTTGGTCGGGAAAAACTCGAAGCTGATGGAGGGGCGTGGGGATGTGCTCATTGGCGAATCCAGATTTTCGGGCGCGGCGGCCCAGGACGTCCTTCAATCGCTGGAGGTCGGAGCGGGACGAAACACGCTTTTGCGTGCTTGCATCCCGCTTCGGCTTGGCCTCCTGCGGTTAGTCGGCAGGGTCGGGCGACAATGCGCTGCTAGCGCTTGCCACCCTGCGCATCAGTAGCGGTAGCTGTCCGGCTTGAACGGACCTTCGACGGTTACGCCGATGTATTCCGCCTGCTTGGTGGTCAGCTGGGTGACTACGCCACCGAAGCCCTTGACCATTTCCAGCGCCACTTCCTCGTCGAGCTTCTTCGGCAGCACCATGACGGTGACGTTCTGGCTCTTCTCGGCAACCGGCAGGTCGGCGAACTTCTCGTTGTAGAGGTGGATCTGCGCCAGCACCTGGTTGGCGAAGGAGCCGTCCATGATGCGGCTCGGGTGGCCGGTGGCATTGCCCAGGTTCACCAGGCGGCCTTCGGCCAGCAGAATCAGATAGTCGTCATTGATCGGGTCGACGGTCTTGCCGGTGCGGTGGATCTTGTGCACCTGCGGCTTGACCTCTTCCCAGCCCCAGTTGGCGCGCATGAAGGCGGTGTCGATCTCGTTGTCGAAGTGACCGATGTTGCACACCACGGCGCGCTTCTTCAGTGCCTTGAGCATGCCGGCGTCGCACACGTTGACGTTACCGGTGGTGGTGACGATCAGGTCGATCTTGCCCAGCAGAGCAGCGTCGACACTGGCTTCGGTGCCGTCGTTAATACCGTCCTTGTAGGGCGATACCAGCTCGAAACCGTCCATGCAGGCCTGCATGGCGCAGATCGGATCGACTTCCGAGACCTTGACGATCATGCCTTCCTGACGCAGCGACTGTGCCGAACCCTTGCCGACGTCGCCGTAGCCGACGACCAGCGCCTGCTTGCCCGACAGCAGGTGGTCGGTGGCGCGCTTGATGGCGTCGTTGAGGCTGTGGCGGCAGCCGTACTTGTTGTCGTTCTTGCTCTTGGTAACCGAGTCGTTGACGTTGATCGCCGGGATCTTCAGCGTGCCGCCCTTGAGCATGTCGAGCAGGCGGTGCACGCCGGTGGTGGTTTCCTCGGTGACGCCATGAACGCGCTCGAGCACCTGCGGATACTTGTCGTGAAGGATCTGGGTCAGGTCACCGCCGTCGTCCAGCACCATGTTGGCATCCCACGGCTGGCCGTCCTTGAGGATGGTCTGCTCGATGCACCACTCGTACTCTTCTTCGGTCTCGCCCTTCCAGGCGAACACCGGGATGCCAGCGGCGGCGATGGCTGCGGCGGCTTGATCCTGGGTGGAGAAGATATTGCAGCTCGACCAGCGCACTTCGGCACCGAGGGCGATCAGCGTCTCGATCAACACCGCGGTCTGGATGGTCATGTGAATGCAGCCGAGGATTTTCGCGCCCTTGAGCGGCTGCTCGGCAGCGTACTTGCTGCGCAGACCCATCAGCGCAGGCATTTCGGATTCGGCGATGATGATTTCGCGGCGGCCCCAGGCGGCCAGGGAAATGTCGGCGACCTTGAAGTCGGTGAAACCGGCAGGCGTCATGACAGCACTCATTGAAGAGTTCTCCATTCGTATGTATGCGAATGGGCGCCGTTGATGCGTTCTAGGAAACGCCCCATCCGAGCCTGACAGGTGGAATCTGATTCGGATTGCGCCGCGGCGCGACAGCAAGCCGCGAGGCTTGCGAGATCCAAAACAGGTTCATCCTGCTGCAGCGCCCCTCGGACGGGTGGCGGGCACGATCGAAGCGGAGTCGATCGGGAAAAACCCGGCGATTATAGCCGCGACTGTGCGCAATCCCAAGCCCGCTGCAGCACACTCGTCAGTGGTCGCTGGCGCTGCCACGGGTACAGATATGGCGGACCAGCCTGCCGATGCTCAGGCCCTGGACGAGAATCGAGAACAGCACCACCAAGTAGGTGATGTTGAGCAGCAGATTGCGCTCCTCGCTGGCCGGCAGCGCCAGCACCAGGGCAACCGAGATACCGCCGCGCAATCCGCCCCAGGTCAGGATGCGCACCGTACCGTTGGGTAGTGCACGTCCTGCTGCCCTTAGCGCAAGGGCCGCCGGGCCGACTGCCGCCAGGCGCGTGCCCAGAATCAATAACGTCACGCAAAGGGCGATCAGCAGGTACTGAGCGCTGAACGGCAGCAATACCAATTCCATGCCGATCAGCACGAACAGCACGGCGTTGAGGATTTCATCGAGCAGCTCCCAGAAATTGTCCAGGTTTTCCCGCGTGTGGGCTGACATCGCGTGGCGTCTGCCCTGGTTGCCGATGATCAGCCCGGCCACCACCATCGCGATCGGTCCGGATACGTGCAGATGGGTCGCCAGGGTATAGCCGCCCAGCACCAAGGCGAGCGTGAGCAGAACCTCGACTTGGTACTGATCGATGCTCTTGAGCAGGGCGAAGGTCAGTGCCCCGAGCATCGCGCCGAGCAGGATGCCGCCGCCGGCTTCCTCGAAAAACAGCCAGACGGCTTCGCCAGCACCTGGTGCTTCGCCCCGCGCAAGTACTCCGAGCAGCACGGTGAACACGACGACCGCGACACCGTCATTGAATAGCGACTCGCCGACGATGGTGGTTTCCAGCGCCTTGGGTGCGCCCGCCGAGCGCATGATGCCGAGCACGGCGATTGGGTCGGTCGGCGAGATCAGCGCGCCGAACAGCAGGCAGTAAATTAGCGGCGGCTGCAGCCCGAACAGATCGAGAATCCACCAACTGCCGAGCCCGATCACGGCGGTGGAGAACAGCACGCCAACCGTCGCCAGCAGGCCGATTGCCCAGCGCCTGGCACGGAGATCGGCGAGGTTGATATGCAGGGCGCCGGCGAACAGCAGAAACGACAACATGCCGTCCATCAGCAGGTGGTTGAAGTCGATCCGCTCGATCAAGGCCTCGATGCGCTCTTCAAGCAGCGGCAAGCCGAGCATGGCCAAAACGTGCAACAACAGTGAAAACAGCAACGCGGTCGCCATTACGCCAATGGTTGGCGGCAGCCCGATGAAGCGGTAGTTGAGGTAGGCGAGCAGCGCCGTGAGGCTGATGAACATGGCTGCAAGTTCGAGCATGAAACCCTCGCGTGCGATCGTTGAAGCAGGGTGGACTCGCCGGATGCGCAATTGGTGCCGCCTGAGCAGAACCTTTCCGGGCAGGCGGCAAATCGCGAACTCCGCGGATTGCGTAGCGGTCGAACCTGAAGGTTCGGTGACCCTTGCCGGGCGAAACCGTTTCAGGAGACCGCCATGAACCCCTTGCTTCGCCTCGCGCCCGTGTTGCTTGTCGGCGCTTTCAGCCTCCCGGCTGCTGCTCAGTCCTGCTATGTACACAGCGAAACGTCCGGTGCGGTTCCAGCGCCGGTAGTGACCGAGCAGTGTTTCGAGTTTCACGGTATGGACGACGACGCCATCGACTGGGTGTGTCAGGACAACGAGGCGGTGAAAAATTCCCGCCGCGAGATTCGTGACAGCTGCCCCGACGGGCACTTCGGCATCTGTACCGCGCGGATGACACCGGAAACGCTGGCCAATGAGCGCGCTACCGGCTCGCAAGCGAAAAACGGCACCTTTCCGACTCAGGTAAATGACGCTGCGACGATCGTCACGTACCACTACCATGCCAGTGATCGGGCGCAGGCCAAGATCGATTGCGAGAGTGCAGGGGGCAGCTGGTCGCGCTAGCGGACTGCTCGGGCAATCTTTGCTGACGAAGTCAATGTCCGACTGATTTGTTCAACCGTGCATGGGCGGGGATAATCCCGCGCTTTGCATCCATGAGTGGTTGAACCATGAAGCTGAGTCTGCTGAGCCTGCCCCTGATAGCTGTCCTGGCGCTGACGGGCTGTGATCGGGTCGACCCCAATTCGCCGCTGGGTAAGCGCAAGGCGATCTATCAGGCGATGCTCGATACCAAGGAAGACCTCGGCGGCATGCTGCGCGGGCGCATTCCCTTCGACGCAGAGGCCTTCAGCACGGGCACCGTCAAACTCGATGAACTCTCGCGGCAGCCTTGGCAGCACTACCCAGAGGTCAAGGAAAAGCAGAGCGACGCGCGAGATGATGTCTGGCAGCGTCAGGAGCGCTTTAACGAGATGGCCCGTGCACTGGAGGCGACTACCGCAGAGCTGGTCGACGTGACCCGCGCGGCGCCCGTCACCGCACAAAGCGTGGCGCCGGCTTTTCAGCAGGTCGAAGATGCCTGCGAAGCCTGCCACAAGGAATTCCGCGCTTATTGAGGCGGGTCAGCGGCGCAGCGTGTCGAGTTTTTCTCGGGATTTGGCCAGCTGATTGCGGCGCAGCTCGATCAGCTGCGCGTCGCCAGTGCCCAGTGCTTCGCGTAATAACGTTTCGCGCCGCTCCACCTGGCGGTTGATGTGCTCGTACTCGACCTGGCGTGGATGCAGGGCGACAAGGCCCTGGCACTCTCCGGTCAGAGATTGCAGTTCGGCGTTGAGTTGCGTTTGGCGCAGCTTGTCGCCGAGCAGGCGCGCCTGTTGCAGCTGTTCACGCAAGGACTGGCGTTGTTCGTGGCACTGTGCGTCGGCTTGTTGAGCCGCTGCGGCTAGCGGGCTGATGGCAGTGCTGCCGATCAGTAGGGCAATTGGCCAATGTCGCAAAGACATGCCTCGCCTCCATAATTGTTATCCAGCCTCAATCGACCGCGCGGAGCGGCGAAAGTCCCCTAGAAACCTGAAACGCCGGCAGCGCGCAATCGATCGCGCAGCGGTTGCAGCTCCGCCGCCTGGAAGAACGCCTGCAGCTGTCGCGCGCGAGCAGGTCCGACGCCAGGCTCGGCTTGCCATTGCGCAATGCTGCGCGCGGCCAGTGCATCCCAATCGGTTCCCTCAGCGAGTGGCGCTGCGACCGGTATCCCTAGCGCCTTGAGCCATTGTTCCGGCGGCCTTTGCCGAGCCAGGGCGAAGCTCGCGGTCAGCTTGCTGGCGCGTGTTCTGCCGATGCCCGGCACCTGCTGCAGCGTTACCGCGTCCAGTTCCAGCCAGGCGAGCAGATCGGGGAGCAGCCCTGCATCCAGTAGTGCTCGCCAGTTGCCGGCACCGAGCCCGGGAAGGCCGAGGCCCTGCTTGCCACTTAGCCAGACGAGGCGGGAGGTGAATTGCTGCTCACAACCTGGCGTCGGCTGCCAGCAGCTGTGCGCGTGATAGTGCGTAGCGTCGGGTGCCATCACCTCCGGCCGTTCGGTGCCGCGCCAGACCACCGAGTCGAGCTGCGGAATGGTTTGTCCCGCCAGCGCTACTGCAATCTGGTCGCCGGGGCGAACATCCAGTGCCTGCCAGTGCTCGAGCGAGCCCAGGCTGAGGGTGCGGATGCGGCGGTCATCGAGATCGACCGGCGCGAGCTGCAGCATTGGTGTGATCCGTCCGGTGCGACCTATGCGAAAGTTCACGGCGCGCACCTCGGTCACGGCCTTACGCAAGGGATACTTCCACGCTGCCGCCCAGTATGGATCAGCCCGCCAGCGATCTGCCGGCGGGCGCTGGCTTTGCCGCAACACCACGCCGTCGGTAGCGAACGGCAAGGGTTGCCGGTACCAATGCTCGCGCCAATGTCGTGCTTGTTGAAGATCCTGTAACGGCCGGCTGAAACGCTTACTGTCAGTGAAACCTATCGCCTCCAGCCGCTCCAGGCGGTCGGTCATCGCCTCCGGGCCGTTTGGCCAGTCCCAGACGAACAGGCCGATCTGCTTGGCCGTGTCGCTTGGCAGCTGTCTGCTTGCCATCGCTCCGGCAACGCGACTGCGTGCGCCAGCGCTGCCATGTGCCGCTTGCATATGTTGCTCCAGGCGCCAGTAAAGCTCGCCCTGCAGGATTACCTCGCCTGTCTCCGCCAGTCGTATGGGAACCGCCGGCAGCCGACGGGCGTTGCTCGTCCAATCCTGGCCAGTGCGCCCGTCGCCGCGACTGATGGCTTGCTGCAGCTGGCCGTTGCGATACACCAGCGTGACCGCTACGCCGTCTATCTTGGGCTGAATCCAGAGGTCGTTACGCTGCTTGATCCACTCGGCAACTGCTTGTTCATCAGCGAGCTTGACCAGCCCGGTCTGCCTGACTGGATGCGGTAGCGGGCCACCGGCTGCGCCTAGCGGATCCGGCTGTGACTGGTCGGATGCAGGGAAACAGCGCTGCCAGTCGTGCAGGCGAGCGCGGCTCTGGTCGTAGATTTCATCGTCCACCAACGACACGCCGTTGCGGTGATAGGCCTCGTCCCAATGATTGAGTTGCTGCTGAAGGCCGAGGATCTCCTGTTGCGCTTGTTTGTCGTCCCAGGTCGGGCAGGCAGCAAGACAAAAGGGTGAGAAAAAGCACAGCGAAAGTGCAATCAAGCGTTGCATGCGAGCGTCCTTGCTCAGATGGAATGGGCTAGCCGTCGTTCATGGAAGGCCTACCTATTATTGTCGCTGGCTCGGCGAAGCGAAGCCGTGCGTCAGCGCATACTGAACAGTTCCTGATGGAAGTCTTTCAGCGGCAGACCGTGGCGTTGCAGGTCCTTGCTTAGATCCTGACCGAAGCCCGCCGGGCCGCAGAACCAGACGTCGCTGTCCTGCCACTGCGGCGCCAGCTGTCGAAGGCGTTCAGGCGTTAGCCGACCACCTTCGCTGGCGACCAGTACATGCAGGCGCACCCGGGCACGTTCGGCCAGCTGGCGGATGCGCTCGATAAATCCCTGGTCCGGCGCACTTGTGCAGTAGAACAGATCGACGTTGTTGCCTTTGCCGCTTTCGGCGAGCGCTTGTAAACGGCCGATGAACGGCGCGATGCCGATGCCGCCAGCGACCCAGATCTGCCGTGGTTTTCTGCTGTGGAAATCGAAGCAGCCGTAAGGCCCTTCGACTTTCACCGCGTCGCCGACTTTCAAGGTTTCCGGCAAGGTGCGGGTGTAATCGCCGAGGCCCTTGATGGAGAAGGCCAGCTTGCCGTCGTTGCACCAGGACGAGGATAGGCTGAAGGGATGCGGCCCTTCCTTGTCGTCGAAGGTGACGAAGGCGAACTGTCCGGCCTTGTGCCCTGGCCAGGGGCCGTCGAGCTTGATATCGACGCGCAGCACGCGGTTGTCGCGATGATGGGTCAGGCTTTCGATGCGCCCGACGACCTGATGCTTGCGACCAATTCTGCGTAGCAGCGAGATGCAGGCCGCCACCGATCCGCCACCCAGCAGCACGACGAGAGCCAGTCCCAGCGGCGACGTCCAGTACTCCGGCGGCGTCAGCACCACGGCATGCACCACCAGCGCCAGATAGATCAGCGCCATCCAGCGATGAGTGCGGAAGAACCAGCGATAAGGAAAGCGCTTGATCAGCGCCAGGACGATCAGGATGGCGGCTGCGTAGAATGCCCACTCGCCGATCGTCTCGGCGATTCCGCGAAAGCGCTGCAGCAGCGCAAAGATACCTTCGTGGCCCTGTCCCTCTCCGGCGCGCCGGGCCGGCTTTTCCAGCCAGCCGAAGCCGACCAGCCATTTTGGAATCTGGCCCCAGCCCCAGTGGAAAATCGCGATCACCAGAGCGCTGATGCCCAGCCATTTGTGCAGTCGGTAGGTCTTGTCCAGGCCGTCGAAGAAGCGCTCGAAGCGCCGCGGCCGCACCGCCAGCATCATCGCCACGCTCATTGCGGTGATGCCAAGCACCCCGCTGTAGTGAACCAGCACCTTGCGCAGCGGCCAGATCTGATAGCGCGCCATGATGAAGTCGTCGACCAGCAGCCAGAGCAGCGTCAGTCCGACGAACAGTACGACATAGGTAAGTTTTATCTGTCTCATCTTCGGCGAGCCTCCCAGCTGACGTCCTGTAATCCGCTTCCTCAAGCATCCATGTGCAGCGCTGCCAGCGCCATGATCACGGTCACGCCGCGAGTGGCCGAGTGAAAACGGCGGCGACCGCAGGCCGCGCTTTATCTACAATTCCGCCCTCAATCCCTCGAAGAGACGAGCCCGTGCAACCAGTGATCTCCATCGAGCAGCTCACCAAAACCTATGCGTCCGGCCATCCGGCCCTCAAGCGCATCGACCTCGCTATCTCAAAGGGCGAGATCTTCGCTCTGCTCGGGCCCAACGGCGCGGGCAAGACCACGTTGATCAGCATCATCTGCGGCATCGTCAATCCGGGCAGCGGCCGCGTATTGGTCGACGGCCACGACATCGTCCAGGACTACCGCGCTGCCCGCTCGAAGATCGGGCTGGTGCCACAGGAATTGTTCAACGAGGGCTTTGAAAGCGTCTGGGCAACGGTGCGTTTTTCGCGCGGGCTGTTTGGCAAGGCACCGGACGATTTGTTCCTTGAGAAACTGTTGCGTGATTTGTCGCTATGGGACAAGCGCAATGCCCGCATTCAGGAGCTTTCCGGTGGCATGAAGCGTCGCGTGATGATCGCCAAGGCGCTTTCCCACGAGCCGTCGATCCTGTTTCTCGACGAGCCTACCGCCGGCGTCGACGTCGAGTTGCGCCGTGATATGTGGGAGATGGTCCGCGGCCTGCGCGAGCGTGGCGTGACCATCATTCTCACCACCCATTACATCGAGGAGGCCGAGGAAATGGCCGACCGCATCGGTGTAATCAGTCGCGGCGAGATCATCCTCGTCGAGGACAAGGCCGTGCTGATGCACAAGCTCGGCAAGAAGCAGCTGACCCTGCATCTGCAGCGGCCCCTGGCAGAGATTCCGGCTGAGCTGACGAGCTATCCATTGGAACTCACCGATGCTGGCAATCAGCTGGTGTTCACCTTCGACGCCCACCATGAGGACACCGGCATCGCCGAACTGCTCAAGCGCCTGGCCGCACACGGCATCGATTTCAAGGACCTGCAGTCAAGCCAGAGCTCGCTGGAGGAAATCTTCGTCAACCTGGTTCACGGTCGCTGAGGAAAAACCCGCATGAATTTCTACGCGATCCGCGCGATCTACCTGTTCGAACTGGCGCGCACCTGGCGCACGCTGCTGCAGAGCATCGCCACGCCGGTGATTTCCACCTCGCTGTACTTCGTGGTGTTCGGCTCGGCCATCGGTGCGCGCATGGAGGCGATGCACGGCATCCCTTACGGTGCCTTCATCATTCCCGGCCTGATCATGATGGCGCTGCTGACCGAGAGCATTTCCAATGCCTCGTTCGGCATCTATATGCCGCGCTACTCCGGGACCATCTACGAGGTGCTGTCGGCGCCGGTTTCATACGTCGAGATCGTTATCGGTTATGTCGGCGCGGCGGCGACCAAGTCGTTGGTGCTTGGCGTGATCATCCTCCTCACGGCGCGATTGTTCGTCGACTACGAGATCCAGCATCCGTTGATGATGGCGCTGTTCCTGGTGCTGACGGCGATCACCTTCTGCCTGTTCGGTTTCATCATCGGCATCTGGGCCGATGGCTGGGAGAAGTTGCAGATCGTCCCGGCGCTGATCGTCATGCCGCTGGCCTTTCTCGGCGGCAGCTTCTACTCGATCGAAATGCTCCCGCCGCTGTGGCAGAAAGTGACCCTGTTCAATCCAGTGGTGTACTTGATCAGCGGCTTCCGCTGGAGCTTCTACGGTGTCTCGGACATCAGTGTCGGTGTCAGCCTGGCGATGATCCTCGGCTTCCTCGCCGCCTGCCTGCTGACGGTGTGGTGGATCTTCAAGACCGGCTACCGGTTGAAGAACTAGCCCACAAACGAAAACGCCCGCAGGTGCGGGCGTTTTCAATGACAGCGGCGACGCTTACTTGCCGAACATCTTGCCCAGGCCGAGAACCGCATCCTTGGCTTGGCTAACGGCCTGCACCTTGTCGTTCACTGCCCCAGCGTCGTTGCCAGCGGCATTGGCTGCCAGGCCGTCGGCATTGAGCTGAGCGCAGCCGCCTTCGACCTGATTCAGAGCATTGCTGAGCTTCTCGTTGCCGAGCATCTGGCCAAGCAGCTTGCCGGTTTCCAGATTGCCCTGCTGGGCGGCCAGCTGGCCTTCGCACTTGGCTTGCACATCAGTGGTGGCGGCCTGCAGCGAGGTGCTGGCGAAGGCAACGGCGAGGGCGGCGCTGCCGAAAAGGTGGGAAATACGCATGAAAACCTCCTGTAAGTGTCGATCACGGCATGTGATCGAGCGAGTCCATTCGAAAAGGGCGGCGATGATAGCGCTTCGCTTCTATCGCCGGAAGGCTCTGGGACGAGTCTTTGCGTGACCTGTGCCACGTGTGCGCAACGAATAGCGGGCGACAGGGAGTATCGCCTCTCTTGTGCTCGAAATGCCCGGTAGAGAAAAAGAACCCCGCGCGGCTGGCACCGGCGGGGTTTTCGATGCCGCGGAAGTACGGCTTACAACCCGGCAGCTGCGCGCAGGGCGTCGGCCTTGTCGGTGCGCTCCCAGGTGAAGGCAGTGAAGGTGTCGGCACCCACTGTCATCTCGTAGGGGCTGCGGCCGAAGTGACCGTAGGCCGCGGTGGCGCGGTACATCGGGTGCAGCAGGTCGAGCATGGTAGTGATCGCGTATGGACGCAGATCGAAATGCTCGCGGACCAGGGCAACGATCTTCTCATCGCTGAGCTTGCCGGTGCCGAAGGTGTTGATCGAGATCGAGGTCGGCTGCGCCACGCCGATGGCGTAGGAGACCTGAATCTCGCAGCGCTCGGCGAGGCCGGCGGCGACGATGTTCTTCGCCACGTAGCGGCCGGCGTAGGCAGCGGAGCGGTCGACCTTGGACGGGTCCTTGCCGGAGAACGCGCCGCCACCGTGGCGAGCCATGCCGCCGTA
The DNA here is from genome assembly GCF_038561965.1 of Stutzerimonas stutzeri. NCBI lineage: Bacteria > Pseudomonadati > Pseudomonadota > Gammaproteobacteria > Pseudomonadales > Pseudomonadaceae > Stutzerimonas > Stutzerimonas stutzeri. Next base: position 355,449 of record NZ_CP139348.1, read on the forward strand.
GGTATCGACGATGATTTTGCGCCCGGTCAGCCCACAGTCGCCTACCGGGCCGCCAATGACGAACTGGCCGGTCGGGTTGATGTGGAACTGGGTGTCCTTGTGCAGCAGCTCGGCGGGCAGGCTGTGCTTGATGATCAGCTCCATCACCGCTTCGCGCAGGTCGCTCTGCTTGACCTCGGGGTTGTGCTGGGTCGACAGCACCACGGCATCGATACCGGCGACCTTGCCGTTCTCGTAGCGGCAGGTGACCTGGCTCTTGGCATCCGGGCGCAGCCACGGCAGCAGGCCGTTCTTGCGCGCTTCGGCCTGGCGTTCGACCAGTGCGTGGGAGAAGCGGATCGGGGCGGGCATCAGCACGTCGGTTTCGTTGCTGGCATAGCCGAACATCAGACCCTGGTCACCGGCACCCTGGTCTTCCGGCTTGGTGCGGTCGACGCCCTGGGCGATGTCTACCGACTGCTTGCCGATGATGTTGATGATGCCGCAGGTGGCGCCGTCGAAACCGACTTCCGAGCTGTTGTAGCCAATGTCGACGATGACGTCGCGCACCAGCTGCTCCAGATCGACCCAGGCCGAAGTAGTCACTTCACCGGCGACGATCGCCACGCCGGTCTTGACCATCGTTTCGCAGGCCACGCGAGCATGCTTGTCCTCGGCGATGATGGCGTCGAGCACCGCATCGGAGATCTGGTCGGCGATCTTGTCCGGATGCCCTTCGGACACGGACTCGGAGGTAAAAATCGAGTATTCGCTCATCTATCGGTTTCCTATTACCGGTGGGTGAGTCGGTTGTCAGGGATGGACCGGGAAAAGTACCGGGCCTGGATCTGAAAACCGTTCTTCAAGCCAATGTAGAGGCTCTCGCCGGGCGTGAGCCCCGCGGCATCGGCCCAACGGGCCAGATCGTCCTGTTCGAACCCCAACCACAGATCGCCGCAGGCCTCCCTGGCCCAACTCTGGTTGTGGCTGCACAGCTCCGTGACCAGCAGACTGCCGCCTGCGTTCACCAGCCGTGCCAGTTGTTTCATTGCCTCGCCTGGCGCCGCCAGGTGATGCAGCACCATGTTCAGCACCACGCAGTCGGCCGGCGGGCAATCGTCGTGTAGTGCATCGGCGAGCTTCAGCTCGACGTTTTCCAGCCCCGCCTCTTCGCAGCGCGCGCGGGCCAGATCGAGCATGGCCGGGCTGTTGTCCAGCGCCACAACGCGAGCGAAGCGGCGCGCCAGTTCGGGCAGGAAGCTGCCATCGCCGGGGCCGACTTCCAGTGCCGTGGCACTGACGTCGAAGTGCAGTGCATCGAGGAGCGCCACCACGCTGTCGCGGTACTGCGGCAAGCCAGCGATCAGATCCTGACGGGCCTGGAAGCTGTCGGCCATGCGTGCGAAGAAATCCTCGCTGGCGGCGCTGCGCTGGGCGTGGACCGCCGCGATACGGGCTTCGACGTCGCGCGGCAACTCCAGTCGATCGGCCTCTTCGAGCAGCGCCCCATGCAGCTTGCCGCCCAGGCTATCTGCCTGCGGCAGGCTGCGTCGATAGAACACCGCATTGCCTTCCCGGCGTGTCGCCAACAGGCCGGCCTGGGTCATGACCTTGAGGTGATGGCTCATGCCCGATTGGCCGATGGCGAAGATCTGCGCGAGTTCGAGCACGCCGAACGAATCACTGGCCAGCACGCGCAGTACGTTCAGGCGCAGCGCATCACCGCCGGCCTTGCACAGGGCGGCGAGCGAATCACTGGCGTCGAGACGGATCTGGGGCATGCGCAGGCTCATAAGCGGCGCAGTCTAGTCGGTCACTTTTCGTACAGCAAGGGCAATATCAAAAAGTTTTGATATTGCCCTGATGGGAGCAGGGTTACTGCAGCAGGCGGGATAGCCCCAGGGTGCAGGACACCAGGCCGAGGCCGATGAGGAAGTAGTTCGGCAGGATATCCAGCAGGCGCTGGACCAGCCCTTCGCCCGCCAGGCGGCGCGAGAGCAGGCTGTAGGCGAGGAGGATACTCAGATCGATCACCGCCCAGATCACGATGAGTACCGTCGCCTGCGGGGCGAACGGCTGCGCGGGGAGAATGAAACCGGGCAGGAAGGCGAGAAAGAACAGGATGTCCTTCGGGTTGGACAGGCCTACGGCCATGGCCCGCCAGAAGTAGTGCGCTTCGCTGCGCTTGGGCATGGCGGTTTCGCTGCGCCCGCCGCACAGGCCGTCACAGCCCAGCCAGATCAGGTACAGGCCGCCGAGGATCTGTCCGGCTTCAAGCACCAGCGGGTCGAGGTCCAGCGCCAGGTAGATCATCACCAGCGCAGCGATCATCAGGATCTGCGCAGACACCGCGCCGCCGAGGATGGTCCACAGTGGCCAACGGCGGCGGGCGTCGGCTACTACCAGGGCGACCACCGGGCCGGGGGAGGCGATCAGCAGGGCGACTGCGGCGGCGAAGGCGAGATAGGTGGCGTTCATAGTTCGGTCACCAGGCCGAACACCCGGCTGCTTTTGCCCAGGCGTTCTGTATAGAAATTCGGGTTGGTAATGGCGAAGGCGCGCTGGATCCAGCGATCGCTGCCATCGAAGCGCGCGCTGAACGGGCTGCGGGCATGGGCGGTACGGCGGTTGTCGATGATCAACATGTCGCCGCGGTTCAGGCGCACCGGCTCGACCACCTCCCAGGCAATGGCGCGCAGCTTGTCCATCAGATGTTGCGCGCGGCTGCTGAAAGCCAGCATGAATTGCGGGTCGAAGCGAAAGAAGGGGGCATCCGGGTCGCCGTAAAGCACGGTCTGGTGGCGGTTGATGTCGATGCGCTGGTTCTTTTCGGCGGGGCCATAGTCGGAAAGAAAGTTGTAGGGCTCGGTAAGGAAGAACGACTGCTCCTCGAGCGTGAGGCGCTCGAGAATGCGTTCGATCGAGGCGATGTAGGTGACGGCCTCCGCGTCCGGGTCCTGGCGCAGGCAGAGCAGCACCAGATAATCAGGCAGCACGGCGTGAAAGGCGTTTTCCGTATGCAGGTCCAGTTCGGTGTCGAAACTGTCCGAGGTTGCCCCGCGGGAATGGGCCTGCTGGGGAAAGAAGTTGTTGACGATGCAGCCGTCGGACTCCTGCACGTAACCGATCGGTTCGCCTAGCAGGGCGGTGGCATGCAGGAGCAGGCGCTCGCTGCTGTCATCCGGTTTGCACAAATGGTCGCGGTTCAGCGGCGTCGGCGGGATGTCGCCGATGTGCAGGTTTTCGAGCGTCATAAAGCCTTTCTTGTTGCCGAACAACCTGAAGTTCAGGATCTGGCCGACTTGCTCATGCTGCAGTGCGCCTTTCTCTACCGCATTGGCCAGAAGCGTCTCGTAATATTTGTTCGGCATGGCATCCTTTCCTGAGTTTTTATTAGCAGTCGAAAGCGTGGGAAAAGGCTGGGCAGCGCCCGGAACCCATTGCTGGCGCAGTATTGGGATGCAGGAAAGGAATGAAAAATGGAAAAAACAGCCCCTAAGGATGAGTTTTAGTCATGCCGGACTCGGTCGTTGCAGCGCCACGCATGCCGCCTCTTTATGCCTTGCGTGCTTTTGAAGTGGCGGCGCGTTTCGGTTCTTTCACCCAGGCGGCACAGAGCTTGTTCATTACGCAGAGTGCGGTGAGCCGGCATGTGAAGACCCTGGAGGAGCACCTGGGCTGCCAGCTGTTCGAACGGCGCGGTTCGCGGTTGGTGCTGACCGATGCCGGAAGGCTACTGGCGCAGGAGCTGAAGATTGGCTTTCGCACCATCGAGAATGCCTGCGTTGCCGTTACTCGCCAGCGCGGTGCGTTGCGTCTCAAGGCGCCGTCGACGCTGACCATGCGCTGGCTGCTGGGCACGCTGGAGGGCTTTCAGATGGCCAATCCGCAGAATCGCGTGCAGCTGACCAGTGCCTGGATGGATCTGGACGCGGTGGATTTCGCTAGCGAGCCGTTCGACTGCGCGATCCTGCTCGGCAACGGTGGTTTTCCGGCCGACTGGCGGCGGGTGAAGCTGTTCGACGAGTGGCTGGTGCCGGTCTGCGCTGCCGATCAGCTCGGCGCGGCGCCCTGGACAACGCAGCGGCTGGCCGACGCCGAGCTGATTCATCCCTCGCGTGACTGCCGTGACTGGCGGCGCTGGCTGCAGCGTACCGGGCGTGCAGACCAGATCGCCTGGCAGCAGGGCAAGCTGTTCGACACCCTGGAGCTGGGTATCTCTGCCGCGGCGCAGGGGCATGGCGTGTCAATCGGCGACCTGGCGCTGGTCGGCGCCGAACTGCAGCGTGGCAGCCTGGCGCTGCCGTTTCATCAGGCAGTGAAGTCCGGCGACAGCTATTACCTGGTCTGGCCGGGCGGCGGCGATGAGTCGGCTACTCTGGTGCGCATGCGCGACTACCTGCTCGAGCATTTGCCGGACGTGACCAGCCAGGGCGTCGAGCTGTTGGATTGACGGCGCGGGCCGGCCATTCAGTCATTGCCCCAGCTACCCTCGGTAGGGGAAAATGGCCGCCTTTTTCTACGTACACCCCGCAGGAGATTCAGCGATGCCCAGCCGTCGTGAGCGAGCCAATGCCATCCGCGCCCTCAGCATGGATGCTGTGCAGAAAGCCAACAGCGGCCACCCGGGTGCCCCCATGGGCATGGCGGACATCGCCGAAGTGCTCTGGCGTGACCACCTCAAGCACAGCCCGACCAATCCGCAGTGGGCCGATCGCGACCGCTTCGTGCTGTCCAACGGTCACGGCTCGATGCTGATTTACTCGTTGCTGCACCTGACCGGTTATGACCTGTCCATCGATGACCTGAAGAACTTCCGCCAGCTGCACAGCAAGACCCCCGGTCACCCGGAGTTCGGCTACACCGCAGGCGTCGAGACCACCACCGGTCCGCTGGGTCAGGGCCTGGCCAACGCCGTCGGTTTCGCTCTGGCCGAGAAGGTCATGGCCGCCCAGTTCAACCGCGACGGGCACAAGATCGTCGACCACAACACCTACGTGTTCATGGGCGATGGCTGCCTGATGGAAGGCATCAGCCATGAAGTCTGCTCGCTGGCCGGCACCCTGGGGCTGAACAAGCTGGTCGCCTTCTACGATGACAACGGCATCTCCATCGACGGCGAAGTCCATGGCTGGTTCACCGACGACACCCCGCGTCGCTTCGAAGCGTACGGCTGGCAGGTGATCCGCAACGTCGATGGCCATGATGCCGAGGAAATCCAGATCGCCCTGGAAACCGCGCATAAGAGCGACCGTCCGACGCTGATCTGCTGCAAGACCATCATCGGCTTCGGTTCGCCGAACAAGCAGGGCAAGGAAGAGTGTCACGGTGCCGCCCTCGGCGACGCAGAGATCGCCCTGACCCGCGAAGCGCTGGGCTGGACCCATGGCCCGTTCGAAATCCCGGCTGACATCTACGCCGAGTGGGACGCCAAGCAGAAGGGCGCCGACGCGGAAAATGAATGGAACAAGCGTTTCGCCGCCTACGAAACAGAATTCCCGGCGCTGGCATCCGAGTTCAAGCGCCGCATGGCGGGTGAGCTGCCGGCCGACTTTGCCGAAAAGGCCAGCGAGTTCATTCGCGAAGTTGCCACCAAGGGCGAAACCATCGCCAGCCGCAAGGCCAGCCAGAACTGCCTGAACGCCTTCGGCCCGCTGCTGCCTGAGCTGCTCGGCGGTTCGGCGGACCTCGCCGGTTCCAACCTGACCCTGTGGAAAGGCTGCAAGCCGGTGGTTGCCGAGGATGCCTCGGGCAACTACATGTACTACGGCGTGCGCGAGTTCGGCATGGCCGCGATCATGAACGGCGTCGCCCTGCACGGCGGCCTGATTCCTTACGGCGCGACCTTCCTGATGTTCATGGAATACGCCCGCAACGCCGTGCGCATGTCGGCGCTGATGAAGCAGCGTGTGCTCTACGTCTTTACCCACGACTCCATCGGTCTCGGCGAAGACGGCCCGACGCACCAGCCGATCGAGCAGCTGACCAGCCTGCGCACCACGCCGAACCTGGACACCTGGCGCCCGGCCGACACGGTCGAATCCGCGGTGGCCTGGAAGCATGCGGTCGAGCGCAAGGATGGCCCGAGTGCGTTGATCTTCTCGCGTCAGAACCTGCCGTATCACATCCGCGACAACGAAACCGAGTCGTCGATTGCCAAGGGTGGTTACATCCTCAAGAACTGCGTCGGCGAGCCTGAGCTGATCCTCATTTCGACCGGTTCGGAAGTCGGTCTGGCCGTTCAGGCGTATGACAAGCTGACCGAGCAGGGCCGCAAAGTGCGCGTGGTATCGATGCCTTGCACCAGTGTCTTCGATGCGCAGGATGCCGCCTGGAAGCAGCACGTGCTGCCGGTCGAAGTCGGCGCGCGTATCGCCATCGAAGCGGCGCATGCGGACTACTGGTACAAGTACGTCGGCCTCGACGGCCGCATCATCGGCATGACCACCTACGGCGAGTCGGCTCCGGCCAACCAGCTGTTCGAGGAGTTCGGCTTCACCGTCGAGAACATCCTCGCTGTCGCCGAAGAGTTGCTGGAGGACTGACTGCGAAGATGTGGTGGATGACGCTGTCATCCACCCGACGAAGCCCCATCCGCGTAGGGTGGAGAACCACCAAGCGGTTTTCCACCTGCAGGACCGACGAATAATCCATGGCCAACGCCCGTCCCTATCGCGTCGCCCTCAATGGCTACGGCCGCATCGGCCGTTGCGTGCTGCGTGCTTTCTACGAGCGCGGCGCAGCCTTCGATTTTCAGTTCGTTGCCCTCAACGATCTGGCCGACATGGCCAGTCTGGAATACCTGACCCGTTTCGACTCCACCCACGGCCGCTTTCCCGGCGAGGTGAGCGTGGACGGTGATTGCCTGCACCTCAACGGACACTGCGTGAAGGTGCTGCGTGAATCGACGCCGGAAGCCATCGACTGGCGGGCGCTGGATGTCGACCTGGTGCTGGAGTGTTCCGGTGCTTACACCAGTCGCGCCGACGGCGAGCGCTTTCTCGCGGCCGGAGCGCCGCGTGTGCTGTTTTCCCAGCCTATGGCCAGCGCGGCGGACATCGATGCCACGGTGGTGATGGGCATTAACCAGCATCAGCTGAGCGGCGCCGAACGGCTGGTCTCCAACGCCTCCTGCACCACCAACTGTGGCGTGCCGTTGCTCAAGTTGCTCAACGACGCGGTGGGCATCGAGTACGCCTCGATCACCACCATCCATTCGGCCATGAACGATCAGCCGGTCATCGACGCCTACCATCACGACGATCTGCGCCGCACCCGCTCTGCGTTTCAGTCAGTGATTCCGGTATCCACCGGCCTGGCGAAAGGCATCGAGCGACTGTTGCCGGAACTCTCGGGGCGGATTCAGGCCAAAGCGGTGCGGGTGCCCACGGTGAACGTGTCCTGCCTGGACATCACACTGCAGACCGCCTGTGATACCGATGCGCGAACGATCAACCGAGTGCTGCGCGAAGCTGCCGAAAGCGGGCCGTTGCAGGGGCTGCTGGCATATACCGAGCTGCCGCACGCCAGCTGCGATTTCAACCACGATCCGCATTCGGCGATCGTCGATGGCAGTCTGACGCGAGCATCGGGCCCGCGCCTGGTGAATCTGCTGGCCTGGTTCGACAACGAATGGGGTTTTGCCAATCGCATGCTCGACGTCACCGACCACTATTTGCGCGTGGCCAATCGCATCTAGCAGCCCGCGCCAGGAACATCGCTGCTTTTCGACCTTAAGGAAGACCAATATGACCGTTTTGAAGATGACCGATCTCGATCTCCAGGGTAAGCGCGTGCTGATCCGCGAGGACCTCAACGTGCCGGTGAAGAACGGTGCGGTGAAGAGCGATGCGCGCATCCTGGCCTCGTTGCCGACCATCAAGCTGGCGCTGGAAAAGGGCGCCGCAGTGCTGGTCTGCTCGCACCTCGGCCGCCCGGAAGAGGGTATCTACAGCGAGGAAGACAGCCTCAAGCCGGTCGCCGACTACCTGTCCAAGGCCCTCGGCCGCGAAGTGCCGCTGATCAAGGACTACCTCGAAGGCGTCGAGGTCCAGCCCGGTGAGCTGGTGCTGCTGGAGAACGTGCGCTTCAACAAGGGCGAGAAGAAGAATACCGACGAGCTGGCGCAGAAGTATGCAGCGCTGTGCGACGTCTTCGTGATGGACGCCTTCGGCACTGCGCACCGTGCTCAGGGTTCGACCCATGGCGTGGCCAAATTTGCCAAGGTGGCCTGCGCCGGCCCGCTGCTGGCGGCAGAACTGGACGCGCTGGGCAAGGCACTGAAGACCCCGGCCAAGCCAATGGTCGCCATCGTCGCCGGCTCCAAGGTGTCCACCAAGCTCGACGTGTTGACCTCGCTGGCGGACGTTTGCGATCAGCTGATCGTTGGTGGCGGCATCGCCAATACCTTTCTCGCTGCTGCCGGCTACAACGTTGGCAAGTCGCTGTATGAAGCGGACCTGCTCGACACCGCCAAAGCCATCGCCGCCAAGGTAGCTGTGCCGTTGCCGGTCGACGTGGTAGTCGCCAAGGAATTCGCCGAAACGGCCGAAGCCACCGTCAAAGCCATTGCCGACGTCGCCGATGACGACATGATCCTGGACATCGGCCCGAAGACCGCCGCCATGTTCGGTGAAATGCTCAAGGCCTCGCATACCATCCTCTGGAATGGCCCGGTAGGCGTGTTCGAGTTCGATCAGTTCGGCAACGGCACCAAGGTGCTGGCTCAGGCCATTGCCCAGAGCCCGGCATTCTCCATCGCTGGCGGTGGCGACACCCTGGCCGCGATCGACAAGTACGGCGTGGCTGAGCAAATCTCCTATATTTCCACCGGTGGTGGCGCATTCCTCGAGTTCGTCGAAGGCAAGGTGCTGCCGGCAGTCGAAGTGCTGGAACAGCGCGCCGGCTGATTTCGTCGTCGGTGAATAGCGCTAGCGGTTCAGATTGCCGGCGCCACGCCGCCGGCATCGTGAACGGCATCAAGCAACCCCGGCCGCCCGTCGTGGTCTTTGTTCTATCTTGAACAAGGAAAGGGGATGCACCATGCGCTACGCCGTCGTTGCACTTTGCTGTCTGGGCCTGGCCGGTTGCGCCGGAAATTCACCGGATAGTGCCTGCCAGGTACTTGACCCGCCTGCCGCGATCGGGCCAACCGCCGAGCATGACCAGCGTGTGGAAATGCAGGCCACCGGCGACCCGACCATCATGCAGGGCGGCTTGCAGGATTGCCCCTGAATGCCGACTGCGAAGGAGAAGGAATGAACAAAGGCTTGTCCATGCTGATTGCGGCTTTGCTGCTCGGCGGCTGTGGTCACTGGCAATCCGGTCCGGATGCGCCATTCGTGCGCTGGAAATGCCAGAGTCAGCAGAACATCGCCTGGCGCTACGCCAATGACCAGCACACCGTGATCGACCTGAAAGTTGGCAATAGCGAGCGCGTTCATACCCTTCGCAAGGAACCTGCCACGCGTGGCAGTTTCTATAGCGATGGCGTGATCGGCTTCCACGACAAGGGTAACGAGGCGCTGGTGTATCGCGTCGCCGATGACAAATTGCTCGCCCACGGCTGTAGTGCATCGCTTATTAGCATCTAGCAGTCCACGAGTCGAAGCTGCCCCGCCGCAACGGGGCATTGAATTGAAAGCGCTGGCGGGACGCTGGCATTTGCCGCTCCCGCCTCTACAATGCCGCGCCCATGTGCGGCGCTTGAACAGCGCCAGCCACTGCGGCAGGCTCTAAACGATCAAACGACCCAGACCGGGAGAAAGGAAAACATGGCACTCATCAGCATGCGCCAGATGCTCGACCACGCCGCCGAATTCGGCTACGGCGTGCCGGCCTTCAACGTCAACAACCTCGAGCAGATGCGCGCCATCATGGAAGCGGCCGACAAGACCGACTCCCCGGTGATCGTCCAGGCCTCCGCCGGTGCGCGCAAATACGCCGGTGCGCCGTTCCTGCGTCATCTGATCCTGGCGGCGATCGAAGAATTCCCACACATCCCGGTGTGCATGCACCAGGACCACGGCACCAGCCCGGACATCTGCCAGCGCTCGATTCAGCTCGGCTTTTCCTCGGTGATGATGGACGGCTCGCTGAAGGAAGACGGCAAAACCCCAGCCGATTACGAGTACAACGTGCGCGTGACCCAGCAGACGGTCGCCTTCGCTCACGCCTGCGGCGTTTCCGTGGAAGGCGAACTGGGTTGCCTTGGCAGCCTGGAGACCGGCATGGCCGGTGAAGAAGATGGCGTCGGTGCTGAAGGCGTGCTGGACCACAGCCAGTTGCTGACCGATCCGGAAGAGGCAGCCGACTTTGTCGCCAAGACCAAGGTCGACGCGTTGGCCATTGCCATCGGCACCAGCCACGGCGCCTACAAGTTCACCAAGCCGCCGACTGGTGACGTGCTGGCCATCGATCGCATCAAGGCCATCCACGCGCGCATTCCGCAGACGCACCTGGTCATGCACGGCTCCTCTTCGGTGCCGCAGGATTGGCTGAAGATCATCAACGAGTACGGCGGTGAGATCGGCGAGACCTACGGTGTGCCCGTCGAGGAAATCGTCGAAGGCATCAAGTACGGCGTACGCAAGGTGAACATCGACACCGACCTGCGCCTGGCGTCTACCGGTGCGATTCGCGAATTCCTGGCCAAGCATCCCAGCGAGTTCGACCCGCGCAAGTACCTGGCGAAGACCGTCGTAGCCATGCGCGATGTCTGCATCGCTCGCTACGAAGCCTTTGGTACCGCCGGCCATGCCTCCAAGATCAAGCCGATCTCCCTGGAAGGCATGTTCCAGCGTTACGCCAATGGTGAGCTGGACCCGAAGATCAACTGATCTGCGCCCAGACGTGAAAAGCCCGCGCTATGCGGGCTTTTTCGTTTTTCCGCGCCGTGGTTTGATCAGCTGGCAAGCAACTGCTGGATCTGGCTGCGCAGCGTGTCCAGGGCGAAGGGCTTGGCCAGCACCGGGGCCGAGCGAGCGATGGGGCTGCCCGACTCGTAGATTTCGATCGGATAGCCGCTGATGAAGATCACCTTGAGGTCAGGGCGCAGCTTGAGCGCCGGCTCGGCAATCATCACCCCCGATACGTTGCCAGGCAGACGGAAGTCGGTCACCAGCAGATCCAGGTGTGGTTTGGTCGCCAGGATTTCGAAGGCCTTGGGCGCACTATCCGCTTCGAGCACCTGATAGCCCTCGCTGGCCAGATAATCCGAAAGCAGGCTGAGGATATGCGGCTCGTCTTCAACGAGCAGGACGATTTTCTGCGGTGCGTGGTTCATGGTGGTCTCGATGTTGCCTTACGTGCTGCATGCCAGCCCGTTGCGAGCCGGACAGGGTTTCGACAGGCTACGCGCTGCAAGTTTCAGTCCTACAGCCAAACGGTCATCACTTTAACTGCCTTGCTGTGCGCTGGCGCACATCGCAGGAGCCATCCTCGCTCCTTCAGCCGCCGCGCTCAATGCCGACCTTAGCCGGGGGCGCCCAGTCGGGGGCGCCTAGCCGGGGGCAGCCGGCTGGTTCTCGAGCCCAGGTCGCGATAGGGTTACGGGCTACGCACTGCAGGAGTACATCATGAGCGAATCGGAGCAGGCAGCGCAGCGCACTCTCGACTATTACCGCCTCAATGCAGAGGCTTTTCGCGAGGGCACTCGTGAGCACGACGTCAGCCAGAACCTCGATGCCCTTCTGCGTCACATTCAGGCACAACCCCCGTTGCGCATTCTCGATCTAGGCTGCGGCCCTGGGCGCGACCTGAAGGCGCTGACCGCCCGCGGACATGTCGCGGTGGGGCTTGACGGTACCGAGGCGTTCGTCGAGATGGCTCGCGCGGAAAGCGGCTGCGAGGTCTGGCATCAGGACCTGTTGCAGCTGCAACTGCCGGCCGGGTCATTCGACGGCATCTTTGCCAACGCGGTGCTGTTCCACGTGCCGAGTGTTCATTTGCCGGACGTACTGTCGCAGCTGCACGGTGCGCTGAACCCGGGCGGGGTGTTGTTCTGTTCCAATCCGCGCGGGCAGGACGAGGAGGGCTGGAGCGGGGATCGCTACGGTGTCTGGTATTGCTGGTCGACCTGGCGGCAGCAGGTGCTGAGCGCGGGCTTCGTGGAGTTGGAGCACTATTATCGCCCCGAAGGGCTGCCTCGAGCGCAGCAGCCCTGGCTTGCCAGCGTCTGGCGCAAGGCTTGAACAGCCAATGCAGGCCGCAGAATGCAACCTGCGTCACGCTTTGTATTGCGTTTTGCACGGCTTAATACTTTGAGCGTTTCAGATAACATATTGTTTTATAAGTAAAAAACTCCAGTTTCAAGGTTGGCACGAACGCTGCTCCGTTAACGTTCGCTGGAACTTATTGGAGTACATAACAATGACCGCTGCACAACAATTCCTTACTGCTGCTTTTTCTGAGTTCGAAGTGCTCACCGAGCCCCGCCCGGATGGCGGCTTGCTGCTTACCCTGCGTAACGACGACCGCACCCTGGTCAAGCGTGCGCTATCCAAGGGGCAGACCCAAACCAGAATTCAGCTGGAGTGGGTCGTCAGCTCGGTACGCCGCGACCTGGCGCTGGAGGCGGGGATGTCGCCTTCCATCGCTCATCTACAAAGCCAGAGCCGTACCGCACTGCCCACATACGAGTACGCCTGAGCTCAACGGCTGCGGTGATGCCGCAGCCGTTTTTTCGAGCCGGGCCGTCGAGCCTGGTTCTTTGCCGTGAAGCCGAAGAGGACAGCACATGAACGCCATCGACCTGCTGATTGAGGATCATGAGCGCGTGAAGGAGCTGCTGACGCGTTTGACCGATTCCACCGAGCGTGCCGTGAAGACACGCACCGAACTGCTGAGCAAACTGGAAATGGAAGTGACCATCCATACCCAGCTGGAAGAGCAGATTCTCTATCCCGCCTATAAGGAAGCTGGCGGCAAGGAAGAGATCAAGATGTACCACGAGGCCAAGGAAGAGCACCGCGCCGTGGATTCACTGGTATTGCCGGACCTGAAGGCTACCGATCCTGGCAGCCTCGAATTCTCCGGACGTGCCAAGGTGTGCAAGGAGCTGCTGGAACACCATATCGAGGAAGAAGAGTCGGAAATGTTCCCGCAGGCGCGTGAGCTGTTCGACGCCAAGCGCCTCGAGGAAATGGGTGAGCAAATGAGCCAGCTGCGCGCCCGCTTGAAGAAAGAGATGACGGGCAAGCAGGCCGCCTGATCCGTCGATTGGCCGCCGGGGCGTCCTGCCCCGGCCCGCTCTATGCCCTGGTTCAATCTCACCTTCGTCTTTGCTGACTTGTATCAATAGTGCGACGAAGCGCCACTGCGAACCTTGATGGCTTTCTAGCATCAATCTGCGTTCTCCCTTACCGACGTGTCTGCCGAGCAGCCATTGTCGGGTCTGGTTTCGGGGAACGGGCGGTCTGCTCAGGGGCAAGGATGGAAGACGAGCTGAGGGTATTGCTACAACGGGTCGGCTTGGGGCTCGACCAGATCCTGACACGCAAGCGCTTCCTGCAATGGCAGGCAGGTGATGCGTTGCGTTTGAATCGCGCGGCGCCGGCGTTGGAATCCGCGCATCGCGCCTTCATCGACAAGCTCTACGAGCACCTGGCCAACTTCGGCCAGCCCGCCGGAATGCGCGGCGATTGCGTCGGGCTTTCGCGCCTCAAGCATCGACAGCAGGAATACTATCAGCGCCTCTGGAGCGGCCCCTACGAGCGCGACTACGTACGCGACCGCCTGACTGTCGGGCTCGTGCACCAGCGTGTTGGTGTCGATCTGGAGTGGTACCTCGGCGCCTATCGGCTTTACCTATCGGAGATGCTGCGCACGCTCGTCGGCGATAGCGAGCAACATGCCGTTTACGACAGCCTGCTGAAGATTGTCTTCTTCGACATGATCCTCGCGATCGATACCTACAGCGCGGCGCAGCGGCATGCGCTGGAGGACAGCGAGGCGCGCCTGACCCGCGCGCTGCGCGGCTCAGAGGACGGCATCTGGGAGTGGGACGTCGAACACGACCGGCTACACCTTTCCGAACGCTGGACCGCCATGCTCGAGATGCCGACGCAAACCAGCTATTGCAGCCGCAGCTGGTTCGAGCGCGTGCATCCTGATGATCTGCCCGGGTTGCGTGAGGCGATCGCCGACCATCTCAATGGCCGCTGCCCTTCGCTGGCGCATGAATATCGGGTGCGTACCGAAGCGGGAGGTTACCTCTGGGTGCTTGTTCGCGGTGTCGCCGACCGTTGTGAGCAGGGCACGCTGCGCATGGCTGGCTCGCAGACCGATATCAGTGCACGCAAGGCGGCAGAGGAGTGCTTGCGCCACGCGGCTCGTCACGATGCGCTGACCGGCCTGGCCAATCGCTTGCATCTCGAGGAGTTGCTCAAGGAAGTCCAGCAACGGCCACATGGACGCTCGGCGGCGTTGCTCTTCGTCGATCTGGACCGTTTCAAGCTGATCAATGACAGCCTTGGCCATGGTGCTGGTGACCAGGTTTTGATCGAAGTAGCGCAACGGCTATTGCGCTGTCTGCGGCCTGGCGATCACCTGGCGCGCTTCGGTGGCGACGAATTCGTCGCCTTGCTCGGCGATCTGGCCTGTGACGCGGACGCTGAGCGTGTGGCACAGCGGATGCTGGTTGCACTGCGCCAGCCGTTGCAGCTTGGCGAGCGAACGCTGTCAGTCAGCGCCAGCATCGGCATCGCGCCCTTGCAACGTGACGGCCAGACGCTGAACGCATTGCAGGCCGCTGACCTGGCGCTGTACCGAGCAAAGAGCGCCGGCAAGGATCAGTTCGCGCTGTTCTGCGACGGTCTGCATACCAAGGCGGCTCGCCAACTGGAACTCGAAAGTGCGCTGGCGCAGGCGCTGACGCGCCGGGAGTTCGCCCTCCACTATCAGCCGATCTGCCGTGTCGAGAATGGGCAGCCCTATATGCTGGGCGTCGAGGCACTGCTGCGCTGGCGCTTCGACGGCAAGCTGGTGGCGCCGAACGAATTCATTCCGGTGCTGGAAGAGTCCCGTGAGATCGTCCGGGTCGGCGAATGGGTGCTTCGCGAGGCGTGCCATCAGGTGCGTCTCTGGCAGCAGGCCGGGCAGACGCAGCTGTATTGCGCGGTAAACCTGTCGATTCGTCAGCTGCAGCAGCCAGGCTTCACGGCTCTGCTGGCTCGCGTGCTATGCGAGACGGGTCTGCCTCCGGAGAGCCTGCTGCTGGAGATTACCGAAACACTGCTGATGCAGGACACCGAGATGATGATGGGCGCCCTGCACGAGATCGCTGCGCTCGGCGTACGCCTGGCGCTAGATGATTTCGGCACCGGCTACTGTTCGCTCGGCTACCTGAAGCGCTATCCGTTGCATGTGCTGAAGGTCGATCGCAGCTTTATCGCTACGGCGCCGGACGACGCCGATTCAGTTGCGATCAGCCGTGCCGTCATAGGACTTGGTCAAAGCCTTGGCCTTGCTGTCGTCGCTGAAGGCGTGGAGCGCCCCGAGCAGGTAGCGTTCCTAGTCAGCGAGGGGTGCCAGCTGGTGCAGGGCTACTGGTTCAGCCCGCCCCGGCCGGCCGCGGAGCTGCAGCGACTATTCGATGCGCAATGCCGCAGCGAAGGGCTTTGGCGCCTTCATTCGGCCAACGCGGAGATGGTCGCGGGCCAGGCGATGGCACAGCGCATGTAGTGCAGGCCGGCCCGCGGGTGCGGCGGCGATGGGACGCGCAGGGCACTCTTGCGCTCGAACAGGGTCAACCTTCTGTGAATCTGATGATTCAAGAATTCGCCGGCCATCAGCCGGCTCACTCTGAAGGAGGTTAACCATGCGTCTTACCTATCTGCTGCCCCCCGTACTCGGACTTCTGTTGGTCGGTTGCGGCCCAGACGAAGACCGCGAGCGCGAACCGACTCCGCCGCCGGCCACTACCGAGCAGCCAGCCGCACCCTCCACCAACACCACCACACCGCCTGCAGGCACTGGTACTGGTACCGGCACTGCACCGAGCACCGGAACGGGTACTGGCACGGGCGCTACCGGCGATATGGCCACTCCGCCCGCCGACAACGGCAGCGGCCTGGGTACCGAATCCGGCTCCGGCACAGCGCCTAGCACCGGTACGGGCACTGGCACTGCACCGGCTACTGGCACTGGAACAGGTACCTCGCAGTAAGCGTGGTACTACCTGATCCGGGCACCTTGCGCGTGGCGCGAGGTGCCTACAACAGGAGAAAGCGATGAAGTGGACTTATGTATTTGCCGGCGCGCTGACTGCACTTGCGCTGGTTGGTTGCTCGCCAGACGAAGAAGAGTCGGCGCTGGACAACCACAGCCGCAACCAGCAGGAATTCCAGAACACCGCCACCGATCCGGCTGGCCCGCGAGAAATCTCGCCGCCGTCGAACCGGACCAACGAGTAGCCCGGTCGATTCGGCGCTGCGCAGCCTAGACGAACTGTCCGGCCGCGTAGGCCGAGGCCCAGGCCCACTGGAAGTTGAAGCCGCCCAGATGGGCGGTGACATCCAACACCTCGCCAACGAAATACAGCCCTGGCGACTTCTGCGATTCCATGGTCTTGGAAGAAACCTCTCGGGTGTCCACCCCTCCCAGTGTCACCTCTGCCGTGCGATAGCCTTCGGTGCCAGCCGGTACCAGTTGCCAGTCGGCGAGATTCTCGGCGATCGCCTCCAGTTCGCTGGGGACGTATTGCTTAAGCGGCTTGGAGACGAACCAGTGCTCGCAAAGCAGGCCGGCCATCTTGCGCGTGAAGACTTCACCCAGCACCGTCTTCAATTCGGCGTTGGGGCGTTCCTGCCTCTGTGTGGTGAGCCACTCATTCAGGTCAAGATGCGGCAGCAGGTTGATATGCACGACGTCGCCTGGTTGCCAGTAGGACGATATCTGCAGAATTGCCGGTCCCGACAACCCGCGGTGAGTGAACAGGATGTTTTCGCGGAAGCTCTGCCCGTTGCAGCTAACCAGGCAGTCTTCCACCGAAGTACCGGAAAGTTCGGTGCAAATGGTCTTGAGCTGTGGCTCGGTGATGGTGAACGGCACAAGTCCTGCGCGGGTCGGCAGGACGCTATGGCCGAACTGACGGGCAATCTGATAGCCGAAGCCGCTGGCGCCCAGGGTCGGGATCGACAGGCCGCCAGTTGCGATCACCAGCGACTGGCAGCGTACCGCGCCGATGGCGGTTTGCAGCGCGTACCCTTCGTCATGCTTGGCAATGGACTCGACTGCTGTATCCAGGCGCAGATCGACGCCGGCCTGGGCGCATTCGTCGAGAAGCATCTCGAGGATGTCGCTGGATTTGTTATCGCAGAACAGCTGGCCGAGTTTCTTCTCGTGATAGGGCACGCCGTGGCGGCTGACCATTTCGATGAAGTCCCACTGGGTGTAGCGCGCCAGCGCGGACTTGCAGAAATGCGCGTTGCTGGAAAGGAAGTTGGCCGGCTCGGTGTACAGGTTGGTGAAGTTGCACCGCCCTCCGCCAGACATGAGGATCTTCTTGCCGGCCTTGTTGGCGTGGTCCAGCAGCAGCACCTGGCGTCCCCGCGCAGCGGCGGTGAATGCGCACATCAGGCCGGCCGCGCCTGCGCCGATTATCACCACGTCAGTCTGCACTACCGCTTCCCTCGTCCAGAAAACGCGCGATGGTACTCCTGCGGCCGCTTCGGCGCAGCCCGGCATCCGACGAGACGAGGGCGTCACGCCACTCGCTTTGTGCTTTGATGGGCGTGGTAGCGCTTGGCCATGTAAAAGCGAGGGAAATGTGAAAGGTAAACGACGGTATCTCGCGCTGATCCTGCTGCTGGCAAGTGCCTCGCTGCCAGCTGAGGTGTTGCGCCTGGCCGGTAACATCTGGCCGCCCTATACGGACAAGCGGTTGCCCGGCGATGGCCTGTCCGTCGACCTCATCCGCACGGCGCTTGGGCGTGGCGGTTATGAGCTGGAATACATCGAAGTGCCTTGGGAGCGCGCCTTGCTAGGCGTCAAGAACGGCAGCTACGACATGATCAACGGCTGGCCGACCGTCAAACGAGTCGACTACACCCGCAGCTCAAGGCCCTTTCTGATCAATCGCATGCGCTGGCTCCAGCGCCGCGAGAGCGACATACGCTACGAGGGGCTCGACAGCCTGCTCGGCTACCCGATTGCGTTGAGCCGTGGCTACGTATACAGCGATGAGCTGGACGACGACACGCGTCTGCAGAAGGGTTACGCAGCCAATTTTGTTCAGGCCGCTAAGATGCTGATTGCCGGCCGTGTCGATCTCACGCTGGAAGACGAGCGCACCGCGCTGTTTCATCTGAACCGCGAGCTGGGGCACGAGAGAGATGCGCTGTCGTTCGTGCCGGGTGAGTTCAGCCAGGTCGGCCTGTCACTCGTGGTGCGCAATGACCATCCTCGCGCCGCGGACATCATCGCCACGTTCGATCGGGAAATCGCCCTGATGCTCGACGACGGCAGCTACGCGTCGATCTTCCTGCGCCATGGGGTGCCACCGCCCGAAGCGCTGCCATAGGCGAAATCGTCCTAGCTCTGGCTTTGCGGCTGCCGTTTGACCAGGTGCGCAGCCATGCTGCGCAGCGGCGCCAGTTGCCGGCAGATCAGTCCCAGCTGCGTCTGCAGCAATCGATGGCTGTCATCGATGTCTTCTGCGGCTTGCTCCAGCTGCTGCGCCAGGGCCTCTTCTTCCTCGCTGTACACCGCTACCGGCTGGTTGTGCAGCAGCCCATCGGCGAGCTCGTCGAGGCTGCTGGCAAGACGCTGTGCTGCGCTTTCAAGCAGCTCGTCGCGGGCATCGTCCGGCAGGCTTTCGCGATGCGCGCCCAGGCCGGAGAGGTAATTGAGCAGCGTGTGGGAGAGGATCAGGAAGCGGAAGCCGGTTTCGGCGTCCTTTCGGAAGTGCCCCGGTTCCAGCAGCATGTTCGACAGCGTGGTCGACAGCGCCGCGTCGGCGTTGTGCGCGTTGCGCCGGGCCAGCCGATAGGCCAGATCGTCACGCTTGCCGCTGTCGTACTGACGCATGATCTGACGCAGATAGTCGCTGTTGCAGCTGAGCGTATTGGCGACCACCTGATTCAGGCGTCGCCCCTGCCAGTCAGGCAGGATGAGGAATACCGCGGCGGCAGCGATCAGGCTGCCAAGCAGGGTGTCGAACAGGCGCGGCCAGATCAGCCCGTAGCCATCGCCGACCTGATTGAAGCAGAACAACACCATCAGGGTGATGGCCGCGGTGGCCAGGGTATAGCGCGTGCTGCGGGTGGCGAAGAACACCACACCGGCGACTACCGCGAACAGTGCCTGAACCGGCTGGCTGGGAAACAGGTCGAACAACGCCCAGCCGGCAATGAGCCCGAGCAAGGTGCCGCTGATACGTTGCACCAGTTTGATGCGGGTAGCGCCGTAGTTGGGCTGGCAGACGAACACGGTGGTCAGCAGCACCCAATAGCCCTGCTCCGGATGTATGGCGTGCAGGACGGCGTAGCCGCAGACCAGCGCGATGGTCATGCGCAGGGCGTGGCGGAACAGCAGTGAAGTGGGTGTCAGCTGCTGACGAATGCGGTTGAACGCATCGCGTAGGGTTTGCGGCTGACGGTCCAGCAGGCTGCTGTCCTGCTCGCCTTCCAGGGTGCCGGGGTCGCTGGCGCTGGCCAGCTGGCGCTGCAGCGTGGAAAGGTTGCCTGAGAGTGCGCGCAGCGACCGCAGCAGGCCGCGCCAGGCTGGATTGTTCTGCTCGCGCAGGTGCTCAAGGGAGGCCTGCAGGTCTTCGAGCGCCTGCCCGTTGGCCTCGCTGTAGCGAAATGCCTGGCGCAGCTGGATGGTTTCGCCGAGCTCGGCACAGGCGCTGGCCTGCAGGCGCAACAGGCGCTGGCAGCGGAACAGTACATCGCTGTGGTAGAACGCCTCGGCAAGCGCTTGGTAGGGGTAATGCGATGAGTTGACCCGCTCATGCAGATCCTGGGCGAGGAAATACAGTTTGAGGTAGTGATTGATCTTGCCGCCCGCCCGGCCATTGCCGAGGCGATGCAACAGCGTTTCCTTGGCGGCATTCAGGGCGCTGACGACTCGGCCATTCTGCTGCGCCAGCTCGAGGCGGCGCTGTTCCACGTCCAGCTGCCGCACAGGTTCGAACAATGCAGCCTTGTAACGGAAATACAGGCCCAGCTCGCGGTACAGCCGTGCCAGGCTCTGCTGCACCGGTTGGTGAGCGAACAGCGCGTTCCAGCACACCGAAAGCAGGCCGTACCAGGCCGCGCCCGCCACCAGCAGCATGGGGTCGCGCCAGAGATGCTGCAGCGCACCGCCGCGCTGATCGGCGGCGATCATGCTGTAGATCGCGAGAATCAGGGTCGCCTGAGCAATCGCGCCGTAGCGCTCGCCCAGCGCGCCCAGCATGACCAGTGCGAAGGTAGAAATCGCCAGGCCGGCAACGAACAGCCAGGGGTAGGGGAACAGCAGTTCGACCGCGACGGCAGCGATGCTGAAGCACAGCAGTGTCACCAGTAGTGCGTTGAGGCGGCCAAGCCAGCTGTCATCGGTTTCCGCCAGCGCGCTGGCGATAATGCCCAGAAACAGCGGGATGATCAGCGTCGGTTGCCCGAGATACCAGCTCAGACCCATGCTGCCGGCCATTGCGATCAACACGCGCAGGCTATAGCCGAACTTCTCCAGCGCCCATAGGCGACGTAAAAACTGGCTGAGCGAAGGTTGCGGCATGGAGCGATCCGTTGGGGTTGGCATGGTTGGACGAAGCCAGCGCAAACGGTGTCACGGCTGGCTCGTTCGTTCAATCATCCAGATCAGCATGTGGCCGTTATCAGGCGCCGCGCTGCTTCAGAGCACCCGTACCTTCAGCGAGCGGCCCTTGATCTTGCCTTCATTCAAACGCTTGAGCGCCTGCTTGACGACGCCACGCTCGACAGCCACGAATGCCTGGAAATCGAAGATGGCGATCTTGCCCACCTGGGTGCCGGGAATGCCGGCATCGCCGGTCAGCGCACCCAGGATGTCGCCGGGGCGCAGTTTGTCCTTGCGGCCTGCTCCAATGCACAGCGTCGCCATTGGCGGTTGCAGCGGCGCGCCCGCCTGGGCTTTCAGGCTGTCCAGCGATTGCCAGTTGAGCGGCGCCTTCTGCAAGGTTTCGATGGCCTGCGCACGATGCGCTTCGGCCGGCGCCACCAGGCTCATGGCCAGGCCCTGGTTACCGGCCCGGCCGGTCCGGCCGACACGGTGTACATGGATTTCCGAATCTCTTGCCAGCTCGACGTTGATCACCATATCCAGCGCGTCGATATCCAGCCCGCGTGCAGCGACGTCGGTCGCCACCAGGACCGAAAGGCTGCGGTTGGCGAACATCGCCAGCACCTGGTCACGGTCGCGCTGCTCGAGGTCGCCGTTCAGTGCCATGGCGGAGATGCCGTTGGCGCTCAGGTGATCGACCAGCTCCTGGCATTGCTGCTTGGTGAAGCAGAAGGCCACGCAGCTTTCCGGTCGGAAACTGGCCAGCAGGCGCGTCACCGCGTCCATGCGCTGCTCGGGGTCGATCTCGTAGAAGCGTTGCTCGATCTGGCCATCATCGTGCAGGGCTTCGGCGCGCACCTGTTGCGGGTCGCGCATGAAACTGGCGGACAGCTGTTTGATACCGGCGGGGTAGGTGGCGGAAAACAACAGCGTCCGCCGCCTGGCTGGAGTCTGGCCAATGATTTCGGCGATGGCGTCGTAGAAGCCCATGTCCAGCATGCGGTCGGCTTCATCGAGCACCAGGGTATTCAGGCCGTCGAGCTTCAACGTGCCTTTCTTCAGGTGCTCCTGCACGCGGCCCGGTGTACCGACGATGACGTGCGCACCATGTTCGAGAGAGGCGATCTGTGGCCCGATCGAAACGCCACCGCAAAGTGTCAGGATCTTGATGTTGTCCGCCGCCCGCGCCAGGCGGCGCAGCTCCTTGGCGACCTGGTCGGCCAGTTCGCGTGTCGGGCACAGCACCAGCGCCTGGCAGCCAAAATAACGCGGGTTCAGTGGTTCGATCAGCGCGATGCCGAAGGCGGCCGTCTTGCCGCTACCGGTCTTGGCCTGAGCGATCAGGTCGTGGCCCTTGAGCATGACTGGCAGGCTCTGCGCCTGGATCGGCGTCATCGTCGTATAGCCGAGGGCGTCGAGGTTGGCCAGCATGGCGGCGGAAAGGGGCAGCGAGGAAAAGGCGGTACTGGGCACGGAGAAAGTCTTCGGACGGGGAACGGTCTGCAGTCTATCAGGCTGCCGGTGCATGCGTCGGCCGTAAGGCTTCGATGTGGCGTTGCGCCTGCACCGTGAAACGTTTTGAAAGGCCGGCAGACGGAACCCCAAGCGGGGGTCCCAATCGAAAATTGTCCATTACCCTTTCCAGGAGGTTTGTTTTGTCTCGTGTTCTTTTCCTCGCCGGACTGCTGGCGCTACCCGCTTTCGCTGCCGAGCCCACCCTCTACGGACGTTACGAACACATCAAGATCGAAGAGATCGGCAAGACATTGCCTGCCAAGATGGATACCGGAGCCATGACCGCATCGCTGTCGGCGCGGGACATCGAGCAGTTCCAGCGCGATGGCGAGGATTGGGTTCGCTTCCGGCTGGCCGTCGATGGTGCCGATGACACTCTATATGAGCAGCGTCTGCTCGGTATCAGCCGGATCAAGACGCGCGCCGAGGAATCCGGCAGCGTCGATCCGGACAGCGAGCCGCCGCGGGCGGAGCGGCCGGTGGTAGGCATGCAGCTGTGTATCGGTGACCAGTTGCGCGAGGTCGAAGTCAACCTGACCGATCGCACCCACTTCAGCTATCCCTTGCTGATCGGCGCCGAGACCATCCGCGACCTGAACGCGGCGATCTATCCGACCGAGAAATACACGGCTGGTCAGCCAACCTGCTGACGCGCGACCGCTCGCCTCTGTAACTCGGGCCGGACCGTATCGGTCTGGCTCGGGCTTCGAAAGTCAGCGCTGCAGAGCTGTTTCGCGGTGCCGCATAAATTTCGGCTGTCCCGTTTTCCTTCGCCTCGGCCCGGCAGCTGACGGGCAGCCATCAGCGGTGGCCGTGATACCGCCGTGCAAGCGGAATCCCTTCCTCATGAGGCCGGCTCCGGACTGGGCTGCCGGAGGCACGTGTCCTGGCCACACGAAAAGCCGCCTCCGTACAGCCGGATTTGATAAGGGCAGTACGTCGCTTCGTCTGCAATCAAAAAGCAATCTTTGAAAGTTATTTTAAGTTGGCTACTTGTATTGAGATGGAACTTATAGTGTCGCTTCTTATATATATAAGTGGTTTTTAGCAGCTGCGTTAGTTGTTCTAATATTGTTTTTAATTGACAGTATGGGTGGGTTTAAAATTGTGACCGGTCGGTACTGATAGTGCTCCTGCGGGACGGCCGAGCAGGGTCACGAGTCGCCGCGTCAGCTCGCCGCATGGGTCGGCGCCAAAAGCGTCTGCCACGAAGGTTACGGCGAGCAGCTTGCGCAATGGCCCATCGCTACCTTGAGGTGCGTTTTGTAGGGCCTTTGCAGCGAATAGATTGGTCTTTGCGTGTTGTTCGTCAGACTAAAGTCGGGGCTTTCATTCATTAACCCACCCCTGTTAAATTCAGCATGTGGGTTCCCTTCACACGCAATAAAAATAAGGCGGAGAACGTCAATGGCCGACAACGATAAAGAAAATGCTGCTGCGTACTGGAAGGCGAATGTTCGCCTTATCACTTGGAGCTTGGTGGTCTGGGCTCTGGTCTCATATGGTTTCGGTATCCTCCTGCGTCCGCTGGTAGCCGGCATCCCGGTTGGGGGCACGGATCTAGGCTTCTGGTTCGCTCAACAGGGTTCCATCATCACGTTCATTGCGATCATCTTCCACTACGCGTGGCGGCTGAACAAACTGGACAAGGAATTCGGGGTTGAGGAGTAACCACAATGAGCCAATATTGGATCAACATGATGTTCGTGGGCGCGTCCTTCCTGCTCTATATAGGAATCGCGATCTGGGCCCGCGCTGGGTCGACTAAGGAATTCTACGTTGCCGGTGGTGGCGTTCACCCCGTTACCAACGGTATGGCGACTGCAGCTGACTGGATGTCTGCAGCTTCCTTCATTTCCATGGCCGGTCTGATCGCTTCCGGCGGTTATGCCACTTCCGTTTACCTGATGGGCTGGACCGGTGGCTACGTGCTGCTGGCGATGCTGCTTGCACCCTACCTGCGCAAATTCGGCAAGTTCACCGTGCCGGACTTCATCGGTGACCGCTTCTACAGCCGTGGTGCTCGTCTGACTGCAGTTGTCTGCCTCATCCTCATCTCCGTTACCTATGTAATCGGTCAGATGGCGGGTGCTGGTGTGGCGTTCTCCCGCTTCCTGGAAGTGAGCAACTCCACTGGTATCTGGATCGCTGCTGCGATCGTGTTCGCCTACGCGGTATTCGGCGGCATGAAAGGCATCACCTACACCCAGGTGGCGCAGTACGTTGTTCTGATCATCGCCTACACCATTCCGGCTGTGTTCATTGCGATGCAGTTGACTGGCAACCCGATCCCGATGTTCGGCATGTTCGGTACCCACGTAGAGTCGGGTGTGCCGCTGCTGGACAAGCTGGATCAGGTCGTTACTGACCTCGGCTTTGCTGCTTACACCGCGGACGTCGACAACAAGCTGAACATGTTCCTGTTCACCCTGTCGCTGATGATCGGTACTGCTGGTCTGCCGCACGTAATCATTCGCTTCTTCACCGTACCGAAGGTTGCTGATGCTCGCTGGTCTGCTGGCTGGACCCTCGTGTTCATCGCCATGCTGTACCTGACCGCTCCGGCTGTTGCCTCCATGGCTCGCCTGAACCTGGTACAGACCATCTATCCGGAAGGCCCGCAGGCCGAAGCGATCCGCTACGAAGATCGTCCAGAGTGGGTACAGACCTGGGAAACGACTGGTCTGATCAAGTGGGAAGACAAGAACGCCGACGGCCGTGTACAGATGTACAACGACGCTAGCGCCGCCTTCGCCCCCACCGCTGCAGAGCGTGGCTGGAACGGCAACGAGCTGACCGTGAACAATGACATCATTGTTCTGGCCAACCCGGAAATCGCCAATCTGCCAGGTTGGGTCATTGGTCTGATCGCTGCGGGTGCCATCGCGGCAGCCTTGTCGACAGCTGCGGGTCTGCTGCTGGCGATTTCCTCGGCAATCAGTCATGACTTGATCAAGACACTCATCAATCCGAAGATCAGTGAGAAGAACGAAATGCTGGCCGCCCGTCTGGCCATGACGGCAGCGATCCTGCTGGCAACCTGGCTGGGTCTGAATCCTCCGGGCTTCGCCGCGCAGGTGGTGGCATTGGCGTTCGGTCTTGCGGCAGCGAGCCTGTTCCCGGCGCTGATGATGGGGATCTTCTCCAAGCGCGTGAACAGCAAGGGCGCCGTCGCCGGTATGCTGGTCGGTGTAATTTCCACCGCCGTGTACATCTTCCTGTACCTGGGCTGGTTCTTCGTCCCTGGCACTGCGAGCATTCCTAACACCCCTGATCAGTGGTGGATGGGCATCTCCCCGCAGGCCTTCGGTGCTGTAGGTGCCATGCTGAACTTCGCTGTTGCCTACGCGGTGTCGCTGTCTACCGAAGCTCCGCCGCAGGAAATTCAGGATCTGGTCGAGAGCGTTCGTACCCCCAAAGGTGCTGGCGTTGCGCTTGATCACTAACTGATAATGCAGCCGGACGTCAGACCTGCTCTGACACAAGGTTGATGTAGAAGTCGGGCTTCCATTTGGAAGCCCGATTTTTTTAGGGGGTTGTATATGTTCTGGCATCTAATCGCTGCAATCGTCGCCGCAGTGGCGGGCGCTGGGATCGCCCTGCTGTTGCGCTCCCTGAGCCGCAATCGACTGCCTAAATGGATCATTCCGGTATTCGCCGGGCTGGGCATGCTCAGTTACACCATCCATTACGAATACACCTGGTTCGAGACCAAGCAAGCGCGCCTGCCGGAAGGCTCGGTAGTGGTTGCCAGCGAAGAGGGCGAAATGCTCTGGCGGCCTTGGACCATGCTCTATCCGATGCCGTTGGCCTATACAGTTCTGGATAGCGCGAACGCACAAGTGCAGGACACCGACCGGGGCCGTCTTGGTCGCTTCGTGCTGTACCGCTTCGAGAAACAGCACTTGATGTCGACCGTGAAGAGCGCCAGCTATCAGCTGATTTGCGCGGAGAAGGCGATGTTCAGGCTCAATGAAGCCGGCCAGGCAAAGATCGAGACGCTGACCGAGCTGGAAGGTGACTCACCGCTGTATCAGGCCATTTGTGAGGCCCGTCGGTAACGAGGGCGCACTCGCAGCGAGCGGATTCCGCGCATCAGCATTATCTGATGCGCGCCGCAACGAAGCGGTGTGTGTGGTTCCGCAATGGAGCCGAGTGGTCAGCTGAATGACGTTGGCCGCAAACGACCGAATCGACGACGCCCTTCGCCAGCGGTCGGCTGGCAATCCACCTGCGCAGCGACACTAATTCAATCGATCAGATCGAGTTGAACGCGGCCTTGCGTGCGCGCTGCCAGCACCGCAGTCGTTGCGCCAGTTCATCGAGGCTGGTCAGGCCTGTGCGTTGCGCACGGTTCAGCAGAATCAAGGCGATCTCTGCGGTTGCCATGGCGTCGGCGGATGCGTTGTGGCGCTGAGGGATATGAATCTTGAAATAGTCGAGCCAGTGGTCCAGACCGCCGCGATGAATCATCGCTTCGGGGAACAGCATGGGCGCCAGATCGGCCACATCAAGGAAGGTGTGATCAAGCGAGTAACCCAGCTCTCTTTTCAGCGCGCGGCCGAGCATGCGTTGGTCGAACGGCGCGTGGAAAGCCAGGATGACACTGTCGGATGCGAACTCCATGAAACTGAGCAGTGCTTCGGCTGGCGGCAAGCCGTTAGCCAGTTCACTGGGGGCAATGCCATGGATCAGCACGCTTTCGGTGACCTTGACCTGGCGGCACAGCGTGCATTCGAACTGCTGAGAATAGTCGATGGCGCCGTCTTCGATGACCACCGCGCCAATCGCGATGACCAGGTCGCGCTTGAGGTGCAGCCCGGTCGTTTCCAGGTCCAGCACCACCATCCGCTGCTGACGCAGCGGTACAGCCTGCGGTGCAAGGGCACGCGGCATCTCGTCAATGCGTTGTTGTTGCTCGGGCGGCAGTTTCGGACCGCGTGGGTTGAACCAGAACATACTCATAGTTGATAGCGCACCGCGAGACTGGCCTGTAACCGCTGGGCCTGGCGGAAGGACTCGCGCAGAATTCGGCGGTCCAGCACGTTGAGGGTATCCGGATCCAGACGGTTGGAATAGGGCAGTCCATCGCGTGCCTGTTGCTGGTGATGCTGCATGCGCGTCTGCTGGATGAAATGGTAGGCCTCTTCGTATGCGGCGCCATCCTTCGGCTCGATGACGTCCTTCTCCACCAGCTTGCGCAGGCGGTCGAGGGTATTGCAGGTGCCGATGTCATTGCTGAGTGCGAGTAGCCGGGCGCCATCGACAAAGGGTGTCAGGCCCTGCACTTTCAGATCCAGCGTGTCTTTGGCTTCGCCCTTGCGCGCTACCACGAAATCACGGAAACGGCCCACCGGGGGGCGATGGCGCAATGCATTGTCGGCCATCATGCGTTGGAACAGGCTGTTGCCCTTGATCTCCTCGAGCAGATCGCGACGCAGTTGCTCGCAGCCTTCCGATGGGCCCCAGATGCTGCGCAGATCGAAATAGATGGTGCTGCCGAGCAGGTTTTCCGGCGTCGCTTCGCGGACGAACGAACTGAAGCGGCGGCTCCATTCCTGGCGCGACAGGCACAGTTGCGGGTTGCTCGCCATGATGTTGCCTTTGCACAGCGTGAAGCCACACGTATCGAGGTCGCGATTGATGCGCTCGGCAAGCGGCAACAAGCGGCCGCGGATATGGGCGGCCTCGGCAGCATCGGCAGCCTCGAAGAGAATGCCGTTGTCCTGATCCGTATGGAGCGTCTGTTCCTGACGGCCTTCGCTGCCGAAACACAGCCAGGTGAACGGCACACCCGGATCGCCCATATGCTCGATGGCCAGCTCGATTACCCGGCGTACGGTGTGATCGTTGAGCAGCGTTACGATACGGGTGGTCTGTGTGGACGAGGCACCATGGGCGAGCATGTTGTCGACCAGCTGCTTGATGCGGTTGCGGATGACTACCAGCGCATCCACGCGATCGGCGTGGCGGATGGTCTGGGCCAGATGCACCAGATCCACACGCTGCAGGGAGAACAGGTCGCGTTCGGAGATCACGCCTCGCAGCAGGCCGTCCTCCACCACGCAGACGTGGGCAATATGACGCTCGGTCATGGCGATCGCGGCGTCGAATGCGGTAGCGTCCGGCGGCAGATAGAACGGATCATGGGTCATGAACTGCGCAATCGGCTGACTCAGATCGGTGGTGCCGGTGCCGATGGCCCGTCGCAGATCGCGTAGGGTGAAAATGCCTTGCGGATGCAGGTCTTTATCGACGATGACGACGCTGCCGACATTCTCCTCCTGCATCATTGCCACCGCCTCGTTGAGCGGCCGGGAGGGCAGGCAGGATACCGGATGGTGCAGCGCCAGCTCGCCGATGCTGGTTTCCAGCGAGAAGTTCTCGCCAAGACTCTCCACTGCGCGCATCTGCGCCTGCTGGTTGACCAGGTCGAGCAGGCTGCTGACCCCGCGCATGGCGAAGTCGCGGAACACAGGAGAGCTCGAGACCAGTTTGACGAAAGCGGTCTTGTTCAGCAGAAAGCAGAAGGTGTCTTCTGCGGCCAGGTGAGCGGTGCGGGTTGCCCGTTCGCCCATGAGCGCAGCCATCGGAAAGCACTCGCCGACGATGACTTCGAAGGTGGTGTCCGTGCCGCGCTTGGCGGTATGCGGGCGCTGACCATGAACGCGCCCCTGCTTGACGATATAGAAGTGCTGCACCACGCCGTCATCCGGCGAAATGATGCAATCGCCTTCGGCATAGAAGCGCAGCTCACAATTCTCTACCAGATAAGCAAGGTGGGCCGGCTCCATCTGATTGAAGGGGGCGTATTTGCGCAGGAACTCCATGGTGCCATGGATGTTCTGCAGTACGGCCGTCTTCCCAGCCTGGGCGAAGGAGTCGGGTGTGCTCATGGTTGGCGTCCATTTTTTTGTTAATGGTGGGCTGCAGGTCGGTCGGACCCAATTGGACGTAAGTCTAGTCAGCCCGGACGTTGCAGTAGCTGATCAGGGTCAGCCTGGTGTTTCGGGCTGTTGCGAGGGTACAGGCATAAAAAAAACCGCCCGTAGGGCGGTTTCTTTTGGTAGCGAGACTCAGGGCAGGGTGAACAGCACCTTGACCGAGCCATTGACGGCGGCACTGTCGACGTAGCCGATAGCATCGGCTTCGGCGGCAACCTTGGCCACTACCGCGGCGTCGTCGGCAACGCTGGGCAACGGTTGGCCCTTGCCGGTAAAGATCAGGCCCGACCAGTAGGACTTGAGCTGCGACTCGTTCTTGTTGGTGACGCCTGCATAGAACGCTTCCTTGGCCGGCGTCCAGCCGGCCTGGTCGACGCCTTTCATGGACTTGTCCTTGCCCAGGAAAATGTTGGCAACTTCGGATTGCGAGGGCGCCTTGGCTGCTCCGGGATTGACGATGACGGCAACCTCGGCCTGAGCCAGGGAAACCATGCCGAGCAGCGCGGCGGAACAAAGGATGCGAATAGACGCTTTCATCGGGACGCTCCTCAGAATACGAAATCAACGCCGACGGAAACGATGTCGCCGTCGTAGTTGCGGGCGGGAGTGCCTACTGGGCCACCGAAGCGACCGTTCACTTCATTGTCGAACACCTCCTGCGCGCTGCGGGTAAACACGCCGTCATAGCCGTTTTTGGTATCGACGCGCTTGTACTCGCCTTTGACCACCACGGTCGGCGCGGCCTGGTAGTTAAGGCCAAGAGTCCAGGAGCTCTGACGGCCACCGTTGTCATCCAGCTGCGCATAGGTGACATGCGGCAGGAAATCGCCGAAACGACGGCCGCCCATCAGGTAGAAGGAGTCGATCGCTTCCATGCCGTCGTTCTCGATCAGGCGCGAGGTCCACTCGTTGCTGCTGATCCAGGTGCCGTTGTCGTACTGGTAGCCGATCGAGGTGAACTTGCCCTTCTCTTTATTCAAGTTGAGCAGGGAAAGGGGGTCGTTGGCGCCAAAGCCAATGGCGGTCGCATCGACGGTGCCGGTGATATCCGTCTTGATATCCGCTTCGACATAACCGATGCGCAGCATGCCGAAATCGTTGGTGGACAGGCTGACGCTGGCGCCAAAGAGGTTGCCGTAATCGATATCGAACTGCTCGTCGTAGGCGTAGTAGTCACGGTTCTTCGCCTGGCCACCAGCCACCTGGAAGGTCACCGAGCCGTACGACAGCGGCACGGTGTAGACCGCATCGATGCCCTCGTAGTTGGTCACTTGGACCTGGCTGTAGACCTCATCGGGCAGGCGCAGCCAGGGGTAGCTGTAGCCGACATCCAGGCTTTCGGAATACATGTAGACCGGGCTGCGCAGGCGGCCGGCGCGAAGCATCAGCTGGTCGTTGGCCTGCAGCGACAGGTAGGCCCACTCCAGATTGGCCTTCCATTCGTCCTGCTGCGCCTTGGCGGTGGCCTGGACGGTTACGCCCAGCGTATCGGTGATGCCGTAGCTCAGCTGGGCGCCGAACTTGGACAGCTGGTCGCCGCGCCAGGAGTCGTTGGTCTGGCCCTGAATGCCATAGCTGCGACCGTCGTCTTCGCCGCCAAGGTGGGTGAAGCCAACGGTACCGAAACCGTTGAAGCGATGTTCACCCTGTTCCAGGGCGAAGGCAGGGGTGGCGGCCAGGCAGACAGCTGCCAGACCGGCGACACGAAGTGCAGTCATTGGATGCTCCAAAAAAACGTTAAACACGGAATTGGCCCGTGGCCGCGCGCAGGTGGTCTCCGGTACTCACCAGTTGCTCGCCAAGGCGGGCGGTGGCTTCGGCGCCGTTAGCGGTTGCTTGTGCGTCCTGCTGCAACACTTGAGTTTCTTGTTGGATGGAACTCGACAGGCCGATCTGCTCTTGAGTGAACTGAGCGATACCGGCGTTGAGTTCGTCGATCTGGTTGACCGTGCGGGCGATGGCTTCCAGCAGCTGGGTGGCCTCGACCGAGCGTTGGATGCTCGCCCGGGATTTCTCGCCATTGCTGGTCATCACATTGAGTACGGTGTTGGCGCTGTTCTGCAGCCGCTGGATGATCTGCTGGATCTCTGCGGTGGAGGCGGCGGTCTTCTGTGCCAGGTTGCGCACTTCATCGGCTACCACGGCAAAGCCGCGGCCCTGCTCGCCGGCACGGGCGGCTTCGATAGCGGCGTTCAAGGCCAGTAGATTGGTTTGTTCGGCAATGCTGCGGATCACGGTCAGTACCGAGCCGACTTCCTGGGTTTCTTCCTCCAGTTGCTCCATCGCCTTGACCGCGCCCATCACGCTGTCGCCCAGGTCGCTGATGCCGCTCGAAAGGCTGCCGACGTGTTCGCGCGCGGTGGCCGCCTGACGTGCCGCGGAATTGGCTTCGTCGGAAGCCTGCTGCGAGCGCTGCGCCACTTCCTGAATGCTGCCGGTCATGGTGAGGATGTCGCGGGTGATCGAGTCGGTGTGATGCTGCTGCGACTTGGCGTTCTCTTCCGAACCCTGGGTGAGCTTGTACAGCTCCTTCGAGACCTGGCCCAGCGGTGTGGCGGCATCGATGATCTGGCGAATGGTGCGTTGCAGCTTGTCGAGAAAGCTATTGAACAGCTCGATCATCGCCCCGATTTCGTCGTTGGACTCGACATTCACGCGCTGGGTCAGGTCGCCATCGCCGCGGGCAATTGACTGCAACGAAGTGATCACGCCGCGGATATTGACCATCACGCTGCGGATCACCAGCCAGGCGCCTAGACTGACCAGCACGACCAGTACCAGGCTCAGGATGATGCCTAGCCGCGTCGTGTCGGCGTTGGCTTCGCGAGTCTCTACCAGGGTCTGCTGGAAGCTGTCGTAGGCCTGCGCGCGAAAGTCGCTGCCCTGTTTCTGCGCCTGGGCCAGGTCGCTGGCCATGCGGTCGAGGCTCGGCCGCAGATCATCGAACGACGCACTGCCATCAATCAGCTTGGTCGAGGCGGCGAGCGCATTGTCGGCATAGTCGCGCACAGCCTTGCGCCAGTCGCCCAGGGCCTGATGCTGTTGGCGCTGATCGCTAAGCAGGCTGGCCAGAGCCTGCTGCTGGGTGTCGATCTGCTGCAGCACCTCGCGCGCTTCGTCGAGCACGCTGGGCTCGCCAGCCGCCACTGCGTTGTTCAGCAACGCCGGCACGCGGGAGAACTGGAAAATCACCGCGTCAGCCTTTTCCAGGGTCGGGTAGCTGCGGGTTTCCAGCCGGACCAGCCGCGAGTCTGTGGCAGAAAGCTGCAGCGAGGTATAGACCACGTACAGGACGAGTCCGACCAGAGCCACGGCGGGCACCAGCGAAAGCTTCGCGGTCAGCGAGAAGTTCTTCAGCATGCATCGACTCCAGAGCGGGCTGCAGGTACTGCGGAAGTTGCGGTTATGGCCAAATGCCAGCCATTAGCAATATTGTGACTGGAAACGGCTTTCGGGTCACGTTATCGGTTGTAACCATACGAACTTGAGAACCGTTCGGCGGATTCGAGGCATAAAAAAACCGCCCTGTAGGGCGGCTCTTTATGCAGCAGGGTTGCGGGTTACAGGCCGTTCTTGGCCTTGAACTCGCGGCGGCGGCGGTGCAGCACCGGCTCGGTGTAGCCGTTGGGCTGCTTGGTGCCTTCGAGGACCAGCTCCAGGGCAGCCTGGAAGGCCACGCTGTTGTCGAAGTCCGGCGCCATCGGGCGGTACAGCGGGTCGCCCTGGTTCTGACGGTCGACCACTGGCGCCATGCGCTTGAGGCTTTCGAGCACCTGATCCTTGGTCACTACGCCGTGACGCATCCAGTTGGCCACGTGCTGGCTGGAGATACGCAGGGTCGCGCGGTCTTCCATCAGCGCGATGTCATTGATGTCCGGTACCTTGGAGCAGCCAACACCCTGCTCGACCCAGCGGACCATGTAGCCGAGGATGCCCTGCGAGTTGTTGTCCAGCTCGTTGCGCTTCTCTTCCTCGCTCCAGTTGGTGTCTTGCGCCAGCGGGATGGTGAGGATGTCGTCGATGGACGCCTTCTCGCGCTTGGCCAGTTCGACCTGGCGTGCCTGCACGTCGATCTTGTGGTAGTGCATGGCGTGCAGGGTGGCAGCGGTCGGCGACGGTACCCAGGCGGTGTTGGCGCCGGCCATGGGGTGGCCGACCTTCTGCTCGAGCATCGCGGCCATCAGGTCAGGCATGGCCCACATGCCCTTGCCGATCTGTGCCTTGCCCTGCAGGCCGCAGGCCAGGCCTACGTCGACGTTGTTGTTCTCGTAGGCGCTGATCCACTTCTCGGCCTTCATGGCCGCCTTGCGGACCATCGGACCGGCTTCCATGGAGGTGTGGATTTCGTCACCGGTGCGATCGAGGAAGCCGGTGTTGATGAACACCACGCGCTCGCGCGCTTCCTTGATGCAGGCCTTGAGGTTGATCGTGGTACGACGCTCCTCGTCCATGATGCCGACCTTGAGGGTATTGCGCGGCAGGCCGAGGACGTCCTCGACGCGGCCGAACAGCTCGGTGGCGAAGGCGACTTCTTCCGGGCCGTGCATCTTCGGCTTGACGATGTACATCGAGCCGGTGCGGGTGTTCTTGCGGCTGGTGTTGCCGTTGAGGTTGTGCACCGCGATCAGGCTGGTGAACAAGCCGTCGAGAATGCCTTCCGGCACTTCGTTGCCTTCCTTGTCGAGGATGGCGTCGTTGGTCATCAGGTGACCGACGTTACGGATGAACAGCAGGGAGCGGCCGTGCAGGGTCAGCTCGCCGTTGCCGTCGGCCTTGGTGTAGACGCGGTCCGGGTTCATGGCGCGGGTGATGCGCTTGCCACCCTTTTCCATATCCTCGACCAGGTCGCCCTTCATCAGGCCAAGCCAGTTGCGGTAGACGATGGTCTTGTCGTCGGCGTCGACGGCGGCGATGGAGTCTTCGCAGTCCATGATGGTGGTCAGCGCCGATTCCATCAGGATGTCCTTAACGCCGGCCGCATCGGTCTGACCGATCGGGCTGGCCGGGTCGATCTGGATCTCGAAGTGAATGCCGTTGTTCTTCAGCAGTACGGCGATCGGCACGCTGGCATCGCCCTGGAAGCCCTGCAGCTGGGCCGGGTTCTTCAGGCCGGTGGTGCTGCCGTTGTTCAGCGAAACGACCAGCTTGCCGCCTTCGATGCGGTAGCCGGTGGAATCGACGTGCGAGCCGGTTTCCAGCGGTGCGGCTTCATTGAGGAAGTTGCGGGCGTAGGCAATGACCTTGTTGCCGCGGATCTCGTTGTAGCCCGGACCCTTGGTGGCGCCGTCTTCTTCGGAGATCGCGTCGGTGCCGTAGAGGGCATCGTACAGCGAGCCCCAGCGGGCGTTGGCGGCGTTCAGGGCGAAACGCGCGTTCATGATCGGCACCACCAGCTGCGGGCCGGCCATGCGGGCGATTTCTTCGTCGACGTTCTCGGTGGTGGCCTGGAAGTCTTCGGCTTCCGGCAGCAGGTAGCCGATCTCCTGCAGGAAGCTCTTGTACGCCGCGGCATCGTGGGCCTGACCGGCACGGCCTTGGTGCCAGGCGTCGATCTGTGCCTGCAGCTCGTCGCGCTTGGCCAGCAGGGCGCGGTTCTTCGGCGCCAGGTCGTGGATGACGCTGTCGGCGCCAGCCCAGAAGGCGGCGGCATCGACGCCGGTACCGGGAATCGCTTCGTTGTTCACGAAGTCGTACAGGACTTTGGCGACCTGCAGGCCACCGACTTGAACGCGCTCAGTCATTACTCGCCTCACTTGGTTCTTCTAATTCGACAGACAATTTGGTTTCTTGTAGTCCGAGTCGCCGGATACTACATCAAGCGTCGGCGAAAATCAGTCCGCCGAAAGAGCCGGTCTTCCGCCCTTGCAGCGATGCGTAGGGATGACGCCGGGCTGTCTTCAAGGCGACTGCCTGCTATACCTAATGGGCCTTCGCTAACGCGCGAGCGCTTTCCCAGTACAGGAGCAGTCCATGGATCACCTCGTTCTCACTGTTATTGCCGAAGATCAGCCTGGCCTGGTCGAGCGCCTGGCCAAGTGCATCGCCGATCATGGCGGCAACTGGCTGGAGAGCCGTATGTCGCGGATGGCCGGACAGTTTGCCGGCATTCTGCGGGTGGCCGTGCCGCAGCAGGCACATGCCGAACTGACTGCGGCGCTACAGGGGCTCGAGGCGCAAGGCATTCGCGTCTTGCTGGCGCACAGCGGTACGGAGCCGACGACGAGCTGGCAGGAAATCCAGCTGGAACTGGTCGGCAACGACCGCCCCGGTATCGTCCGCGACATCACCCGTCTGCTGGCCGAGCATGGCGTCAATCTGGAAAGCCTGGATACCGAGGTGCTGCCGGCACCGATGAGCAGCGAGCTGCTGTTCCGTGCCGAGGTGAGGCTGGCCGTGCCCAGCGACCTGTCGCTGGAGATACTGCAGCAGCGCCTGGAAACCCTGGCCGACGACCTGATGGTCGAACTCAAGCTGCAGCCGGCCGAGAAGTCCTAGCCCGTCGCCGACATGCTTAGCCGGCGCTTTTGCGCATCACCCGCCAGGCGTCCAGGCTGTACACCGCAAGCCCCGCCCAGATGCAGAAGAAGGCCAGCTGGCGGTCGACCGGGAACGGCTCGTCGAACAGCTGCACGGCGAGGATCAGCAGTAGCGTCGGGGTCAGATACTGCAGGAAGCCCAGCGTCGAGTACGGCAGATGACGCGCCGCGGCGTTGAAGCCGAGCAGCGGGATCAGCGTCACCGGCCCGGCGGCCATCAGCCAGAGCGCGTCGGTGCTGGTCCAGAACGCAGGCTCCGTACTGGTGCCGCTGCTGAACCAGAACAGCCAGACCAGTGCCACCGGCAGCAGCAGCCAGGTTTCGACTACCAGGCCAGGCAATGCGGCTACCGGCGCCAGCTTGCGCAGCAGGCCGTAGCTGCCGAAGCTCAGCGCCAGCACGATGGAAATCCAGGGGAATTCGCCGAGCATCAGCAGCTGCAGGCTGACGCCTACGGTGGCCATCGCCACGGCCAACCACTGCAGCGGGCGCAGCCGCTCGCGCAGCACGATCATGCCGAGCAGTACGTTGATCAGCGGGTTGATGTAGTAGCCCAGGCTCGCCTCGACCATCCGGTCGTGGTTCACCGCCCAGACGTAGATCAGCCAGTTGGCGGCGATCAGCACGCTGGAGATGCCCAGCACGCCGAGGCGTCGCGGATGCATTAACAATTCGCGCCACCAACCCGGATGGCGCCAGACCAGCAGCACCAGCGAGCCGAACACCGCCGACCAGATCACCCGCTGGGTGACGATCTCGAGCGCGCCGTACTGTTCGAGTGCCTTGAAGTAGAGTGGAAACATGCCCCAGATGCTGAACGTGGCGAGCCCCAGCAGATAACCCTTGCGCAGATTGGCGGTAGCCATGACGTCCTTCGACGAGCAGCGGAGAGCCAGCCATTTTGCGCCTTTGCCTGGTGGAGAGAAAGCATGGCGCACTACATGGTTTGCAACGTAAACGGTCGCCTGGAGCGGTCCAGAAAGGGAACGCGCCGCGCCGCGCCCCGTCTCAACTGCATCGCCAATCGAAACGGCACCGGGTCATCCGGAAGGGGGAGATGAGCAATGCGCTTGCAGCATCAGGTGGCACTGGTCACCGGCAGTACCCAGGGCATCGGACGCGGTATCGCCGTACGTCTGGCCGAGGAGGGCGCAGATATCGTCCTTAACGGCCGCGAGGAAGATGACGAGGCGCGCGAGAGCATCGCGCAGGTGCGCGCAACCGGAAGACGGGTCTGCTTCATCGCCGCCGACGTCAGTGACGTCGAGCAATGCCAGCGGCTGGTGCGCGAGAGCATCGAGCAGATGGGGCGGCTGGACATTCTGGTCAACAATGCCGGCGTGCAGCGGCACGCGGCTTTCCTCGATGCGCAGGCGGACGATTACGACCAGGTACTCAACGTCAACCTGCGCGGCCCGTTCTTTCTGGCGCAGGCGTTTGCCAGACACTTGCGCGAGCAGGGCCGTGGCGGGCGCATCATCAATAACAGCTCGGTACACGAAGAGCTGCCGCACCCCAATTTCACCGCCTACTGCGCGAGCAAGGGCGGGCTGAAGATGCTCATGCGCAATATCGCCATCGAGCTTGCGCCACTCGGCATCACCGTTAACAACGTGGCGCCAGGTGCGGTGGAAACGCCGATCAATCGTGAGCTGATGAACCAGCCGGAGAAGCTTGCCAGCCTCCTGCAGAACATCCCGGCCGGGCGCCTTGGGCGGCCTCACGATGTCGCTGGGGTCGTCGCATTTCTCGCCTCACCGGATGCCGAATACATCACCGGGACTACCCTGGTGGTCGATGGCGGCCTGCTATGGAATTACAGCGAACAATGACCAATATCCCGACGTGCCAGCCTAACCGCCACGACATCAGCGCCATTTCGCTGGCCGATACGCTCACTCCTGCTGATCGCTATCAGGAGCTGTTCGTCGCCGTGCAGATGCAGCGCATCTTTCCCGACAGCAAGACCTTCGTCGACTGCGCTCCTCTGCGGCATCCTGAAGCCATCCTGGAAAACTATCGCAGCCGTTGCGATGAGCCGGGGTTCGATCTCGCGGCGTTCGTCCGCGAGCATTTCAGCCTTTACGAAATGCCGGCCAAGGAGTTCGTCGCCAACCCCGACGATAGCCTGGCCGAGCACATCGACCGGCTCTGGCCAATCCTCACCCGTCATCCGCAGGACCATCCCGAGCATTCCTCGCTGTTGCCGCTTCCCCACGATTACGTGGTGCCGGGCGGGCGCTTTACCGAGCTGTACTACTGGGATTCCTACTTCACCATGCTCGGCCTCGACGAGAGCGGACATTGCGACCTGCTGCGCTCGATGGCGGACAACTTCGCCTACCTCATCGACACCTACGGCCACGTACCCAACGGCAACCGTTCGTATTATCTGGGGCGTTCGCAACCGCCGGTATTCGCCCTGATGACCGAGCTGTTCGAGGAAACCGGTGTGCATCGGGCCAGCGATTACCTGCCGCAGCTGCACAAGGAATATGCCTTCTGGATGGAAGGCGCCGATCATTTGCGCCCGGGCGAGACGCATCGGCGCTGCGTCTGCCTGGCCGACGGGGTGGTGCTCAACCGCTACTGGGACGAGCGGGACACGCCGCGCGAGGAGTCCTATCGCGAAGATGTCGAAACCGCTCGTTCCAGCTGTCGGCCGCGGCATGAGGTCTACCGTGACCTGCGCGCCGGGGCCGAATCAGGTTGGGACTT
Source organism: Stutzerimonas stutzeri (assembly GCF_038561965.1). Lineage (NCBI taxonomy): Bacteria > Pseudomonadati > Pseudomonadota > Gammaproteobacteria > Pseudomonadales > Pseudomonadaceae > Stutzerimonas > Stutzerimonas stutzeri. The sequence continues at coordinate 393,883 of NZ_CP139348.1, forward strand.
CAGCTCGCGCTGGCTGGATGATGCGCATCGACTGGCGACCATCCGCACCACCAGCATCCTGCCGATCGACCTCAATGCGCTGCTCTACAAGCTCGAACGGCAAATTGCCGAGCTGTCGGCAGTGAAAGGCCAGCAGGCCTGCGCCGAAGCGTTCACGCGACGCGCCGAGAGCCGGCTGAATGCCATCGACCATTACCTGTGGAATTCGCGCGCCGGCGCCTACTTCGACTACGACTGGCAGCGTGGCAGGCAACGCGACAACCTCACCGCGGCGACGCTGGCGCCACTGTTCGTTGGCATGGCCAGCGCGGAGCAGGCGGCCGCTGTGGCCGCGACTGTGCAGGCAAGACTGCTCGCGCCTGGCGGCCTGGCTACCACGGAAATCGGTGGCAGCGGTGAGCAGTGGGACCGCCCCAACGGCTGGGCGCCGCTGCAGTGGATCGGCATTCGCGGCTTGCAGCACTACGGCCATAACGCGCTGGCGCTGGAGATCGAAGAGCGCTGGTTGAACATCGTCAGTCATCTGTTCGAGCGCGAAAGCAAACTGGTGGAAAAATACGTGCTGCGGCCCTGTACCGAGCATGCCGGTGGTGGTGAATACCCGCTGCAGGACGGCTTCGGCTGGACCAATGGCGTGACCCGCAAACTGATGCAGGAAGACCCCAGCCACCAGGCCAATCGCTGCCGTGCCGGGCAGTGTCGGCCGGCCTCGTAGGCCACTCGAAGCGCATCGAATGGGCTGTATTTCCCTACAAATGCCATGGATCAATAGTTATCGTACAACTGCTGGGCTATGATGACGGTTGCCTCCGCTTTCAGAGATTGCCGTCCATGGATAACCAGAGCGCCCAGCCACGCGCCCGTCGCAAACACCGCAGCCTTGCCCAGGAACTGGTGACCGAGCTGTCGCAGCAGATCCGCGATGGGCTGATCAAGCGTGGCGACAAGCTGCCGACCGAGTCCGCGATCATGCAGGCCCAGGGCGTGAGCCGCACGGTGGTGCGCGAGGCGATTTCGCGGCTGCAGGCCTCGGGGCTGGTGGAAACGCGGCACGGCATCGGCACCTTCGTGCTGGACACGCCAAGCACCACCGGCCTGCGCATCGACCCGGCGACCATCGGTACGCTGCGTGATCTGCTGGCAATTCTCGAGCTGCGCATCAGCCTCGAGGTGGAATCGGCCGGGCTGGCCGCACAGCGCCGCTCGCCCGAGCAGCTCGCCGCCATGCGTGCCTTTCTCGATCAGCTGAATCAGAGCGCGGCGCATTCCAGCGACGCGGTGTCGTCGGACTTCCAGTTCCATCTGCAGATCGCCGAAGCCACCGGCAATCGCTACTTCACCGACATCATGAGCCACCTCGGCACCACGCTGATCCCGCGTAGCCGGGTCAATTCCGCGCGCCTGGCACATGACGATCAGCAGCACTACCAGGCGCGTCTGGGTCGCGAGCACGAGCAGATTTACGAGGCCATCGAGCGGCAGGACCCGGAGTCCGCGCGTGCGGCCATGCGCCTGCACCTGACCAACAGCCGCGAGCGGCTGCGTCAGGCTCATGAAAGTGCCGAAGCCGAAGTGCTGCACAGCTGATCGGCGCGGCTGGTGCCGCAACGCCTACCGGCGCTAGCGGCGGTAAGCCAGCAGAACGACCCCACCGACCACGATCAGACCGCCGAACACCTGCATGGGCCCGAGCAGCTGGCCGAGCACCAGCCAGCCCAGCACCATGCCGGCCACCGGTTCCATGTTCATTACCGGCGCGTTGCGCGCGATGTTCAGCCGCGGCATGCAGATGAACAGCGTCGAGAAGGCCGCGCCGTAGAGCAAGACCAGGCAACCCAGTGCAATCCAGCCGGCGGTTGCGTTGGGCAGGCCCAGCCCGCCGGGTATCAGGTCGCTGGCGCCGAGCAGGGCGGAGGCTCCGAACACCACGATCAGGGTCAGCATGCTGCGCACCGAGCCGGCCATGCTCGACAGCTTGTGCTCGGTGACCCACAGCGCCACCGCGAATACCGCCGCTGCCGTCAGGCTGAAGAGAATGCCCGCGACCCACTGGCCATCCGGCGCTGCGCTGCCGAGCAGGCGCGCCGGTACATCCAGCACCAGCACCAGGCCGAACAGGATCAGACCCATGATCGCCAGCGCCTGGCGAGTCGGCCGCGAACCGCCGAGCGCCCAGGTCAGCAGCGCCAGCAGGATCGGCGAGAGGTTCACCACCAGCAGCGCCAGCGCCACCGGAATGCGCGCCACCGCCGAATAGATGCAGAAGCTCTGCACCGCGATCAGCAGGCCGAGCAGGATCTGCCAGCGCCAGGTGGCAGGGCTCAGGCGCAGCGACTCACGGCGCCAGAACACCAGTGCGGCCAGCGCCAGCAGGGTGACTCCGGCGCGAACGAGCATGGCCAGTAGCAGGCCGGTGCCGTGGTCGAAGGCGATCCGCGCGGCGATATGGTTGGCAGCGAACGAGCAGGCCAGGGTGGCCAGGATCAGCACGGCGATGTGGCGTGGAAATGGCGCGGCAGTTTGCATGGGAAAAGCAGTCCTCTAAGACCCTGTACAGAGTTCGATGCGTTCAGTTGCAGGCTTGCCCTGGGTAAGCGGCGGGCCAGTTCAAGTCTGGAGCCCACGAAATCTTCGTCGGCTTGCAAAGTAAAACGCCGCCCGGATGGGCGGCGTCCTCGTTCCCTATCTGAGTGCTATCAGAGCACAACGCTCGGCAGCCACAGCGAGATCATCGGTATGTAGGTCACGGCCATCAGTACGGCGAACAGTGCGGCGTAGAACGGCAGTAGGGCCTTCACGGTGTTCTCGATGGTGACCTTGCCGATGGCGGCACCGACGAAGAGTACCGCACCTACCGGCGGGGTTATCAGGCCGATACCCAGGTTGACCAGCATGATCATGCCGAAGTGCACCGGATCGACTCCGAAGGAGGTCACCACCGGTAGCAGGATCGGCGTAAGGATCAGGATCAGCGGCGCCATGTCCATCAGCGTACCCAACACCAGCAACATGAAGTTGATGCACATGAGGATCACGTAGCGGTTGTCCGACATGGCCAGGAACGCGGTGGTGATCTTCGACGGGATCTGCATCAGCGTCATGATGTAGCCGAAGCTGGCGGCGAAGGCGATCAGAATCATCACGATCGACAGGGTGCGCACCGTGCGATGCAGCATCCGCGGCAGCTCGCGCCACTTGTAGTCGCGGTAGATGAACATGGTCACGAAGAACGCCCAGACCACCGCCACGGCCGCTGACTCGGTCGCGGTGAACACGCCGGAGAGAATGCCGCCGAGGATGATGACCATGGTCATCAGGCCCCAGAGTGCCTCGACGCAGATCTTCAGCGCCTGGCGCAGTGGCACCACTTCGCCCTTGGGGTAGTTGCGCTTGCGGGCGAACAGCAGGCACAGGGTTGCCATGGTGGCGCTGAGCAACAGGCCCGGGCCGATGCCGGCGACGAACAGCGCGGCGATCGAAACCGTGCCGCCAGCGGCCAGCGAGTAGATCACCGAGTTGTGGCTGGGCGGCGTCAGCAGTGCCTGTACCGAACCGGAAATGGTCACCGCAGTGGAAAATTCCCGCGGGTAGCCCTTCTTCTCCATTTCCGGAATCAGTACCGAGCCCACCGAGGCGGTGTCCGCCAGGGACGAGCCGGAGATGGCGCCGAAGAAGGTCGAGGCGGTGATGTTGACCAGTGACAGGCCGCCGCGAACGAAGCCGACCAGCACCCCGGCGAAGGCGACCAGGCGCCGCGCCATGCCGCCTTCAGCCATGATTGCGCCGGCCAGGACGAAGAACGGAATGGCCAGCAGGGAAAATTTGTTCACGCCCCCGGCGATCTGGATCATCACGGCGTGCAAGGGGATCTCGATCCACCAGGCGCCGGCCAGGGTGGCCAGGCCGAGGGAATAGGCGACCGGAACGCGCAGCAAAATGAGGATGATGAAACTGCCCAGCAGGATGACGGCATCCATTACACGGCCTCCTTGGACTCTTCACGGGCTTCATAATCGACGACCCGACGCTTGCTCTGGTCGCCGTACAACAATTGCTCGATGACGAACAGCAGGGTGATGAAGCCGCCCAGGGGAATCGGCGCGTAGCTGATGCCGACTCGCATCCAGGTCAGGGTGCTGAGGTACTGGTTCCAGGTCGCGACGCACAGCTTGTAGCCCCAGATCAGCATGAACAGACTGATGGCGGCCATGGCCAGGCGCACGAACAAGAGCAGAAATGGCTGGGCCAGCGGCGGCAGGCGATCACTGAGCACCTGCACGGCCATGTGTGCGCCGGCGCGGTAGCTGGCGGCGGCGCCGACAAAGGTGAACACCACCATCAGCAGGATGGCGACGGGCTCGGGCCAACCGAGACCCTGGCCCAGGGCATAGCGGCTGAACACGCCCCAGGGAATGATCGTCGCCATGATCACGATCGCCGTGGCGGCGACGATGACGCAGGCGCGGTAGATGGCGTCATTGACGCCTAGAACCAGGTTTTTCATGAGACTCCACCGATTGCATCGCGGCGGTGCAGGCCGCCGCGATGCGCTTGCACGAGGTTACTGAACGGCTTCGATGCGCTTGATCAGCTCGGCGAACTGCGCGCCGTACTTTTCGCGGACCGGAGCGGTGGCGTCGTAGAAGGGCTTGGTGTCGACCTCGATGAACTCGACGCCTTCGGCCTTGAGCTTCTCGTTGCTGGCGGTTTCCTTGGCAACCCAGAGGTCGCGCTCTTCCAGCTGGGCTTCCTTGGCCAGTTTCTTCACCGTCGCCTGCTGCTCGGGGCTGAGCTTGTTCCAGGTGTCCTTGGACATCAGCAGCGGCTCGGGCAGGATCAGGTGGTGGGTCTGGGTGTAGTGCTTGGCCACGCGGAAGTGGTTGTGTTCGAGCAGGGTTGGCGAGTTGTTCTCGGCACCGTCGATCACACCGCTCTGCAGGGCGCTGAAGATCTCGCCGGTGTCCATGGCGATGCCGTTGGCGCCCATGGCGTTAAGGGTATCGATGAACAGCGGGTTGCCGATCACGCGAATCTTCATGCCCTTGAGGTCTTCGATGCGCCGGATCGGCTTCTTGGTGTACAGGCTGCGGCTACCGGCTTCCATCCACGCCAGGCCGACCATGTTGAAGTCGGAATCGGTGATGGCGTCGAGAATCTCCTGGCCTATCTCACCGTCGACCACCTTGCGCATATGCTCGATGTCGCGAAACACGAATGGCATGTTGAACACGTTGGTGGCCGGCACCACCGGTCCGACCGAGCCAAGGCTGACGCGGGTCAGTTGCACGGCGCCGATCTGGGTCTGTTCGATCACTTCCTTCTCGGAGCCGAGTACGCCGCCAGCGAACATGCGCGACTTGATCTCGCCGTTGGTGGCGCTTTCCAGCTTCTTGCCGAGGTTCTCCATGGCGACCACGGTCGGGTAGCCGGCCGGGTGGATCTCGGCGATCTTCAACGTCATGGCCTGAGCCAGGCCGCTGATGCAGAAGGCGAAGGGAAGGGCGGTTACGAGCAACTTGCGTTTGAGGTTCATGACACTCTCCATCTTGTTTTTGTTGGTGTGCAGCGTTGCGAGAAGCGAGGTTGGGCAAGCGGCTGCCCTTCCCTGGTGAGTCAGTTGAAAGCGGGTTCCTCCAGTCCGGTGACGCCTGGATTCAGGGCAAAGACGCCACCGGCCAGTGGCTGGTCGCTGAGGTTGCCGCCGGGACGAATCGAGGTGACGAACAGGGTGTCCAGGCGCGCGCCGCCGAAAGCACACATGGTCGGTTTCTTCACCGGGACGGCGAGCGAACGGTCCAGGCGGCCATCGGGCGTGAAGCGGTGGATCAAGCCGGCATCGTTGCCGCAGATCCAGTAACAGCCATCGGCATCCACCGCGGCGCCGTCCGGTCGGCCGGGGTGGTCGAGCATGTCGACGAACAGGCGCCGGCCGCTTGGTATGCCGCTGTCGGGGTCGTAATCGAAGGCCCAGATTTTCTGCACGCTGGGGTGCGAGTCGGACAGGTACATGGTTCGTCCATCCGGGCTGAAGGCCAGCCCGTTGGGCACGATGAAACCGTCGAGCTGAGGCACCAGCGGGGCGTCGATGATCTTGCTGTCCAGCCGGTACAGCGCGCCGACCGGATGCCCGGCGGCCATGTCCAGCGCCATGCTGCCGGCCCAGAAACGCCCCTGGCGATCGCAACGGCCGTCGTTCATGCGCATCTCGGCCAACTGGTGGTCGATGCTCGCCAGCAGGCGGCCGTCGAGGCGGCCATCCGGGCGCGTTTGCAGCGCGAAGAAGCCGCTCTCCATGCCGGCCACCCAGCCGTCGCCACTGCGGGCGATACAGGCGAGCATCTGTTCGCCCTGCCAGCGGGAAACCTGTCCATCGGCAGCGTTCCAGCGCAGCAGTTCGCGGTTGGGTATGTCGACCCAGTACAGCGCCTGTTCGGTGGCGACCCAGACCGGGCTTTCGCCGGTGGCGCAGCCGAGGTCGGCGATGAGTTCAACTTCACTGGCCATTGCGTTTCTCTTGTTGTTGTACGCGGGGCAAAGGGGGGCGGTCAGTCGAAGGGGCCGGCTGCGACGAAGGCGCCGCCCTGGTAGATGGCGGCGGGATCGTCAGCGCTGTACGGCGGTTGCTGCTCGATCTTGTCGCGGAACACTTCGGAGCTGTCCTGCGCGCGGAAGCCCAGGTGCGCGGCCAGGTGGTTGTCCCACCAGACGTCGCGGTTGGCGGACATGCCGTAGACCACCGTGTGGCCGACGTTCGGCGTGAACAACGCGCAACGCATCAGCTCGGTGAGGTCGCGAAAGCTCAGCCAGGTGCTCATCATTCGGCGGTTGGCTGGCTCGGGGAACGAGGAGCCGATGCGGATGCTTACGGTCTCGATGCCGTAGCGGTCGTGATAGAAGCTCGCCATGTCTTCGCCGTAGGACTTGGACAGGCCGTAGTAGCCGTCCGGGCGGCGCGGGGCGTTGGCGTCCAGCGGCTGCGATTGCTCGTAGAAGCCGATCACATGATTGGAGCTGGCGAAGATCACGCGCTTGATGCCATGGCGGCGCGCTGCTTCGTAGATATGAAAGGTGCCGCGGATGTTGGCGTCGAGGATTTCCTCGAACGGCCGCTCGACGGAGACGCCGCCGAAATGGGCGATGGCATCGACGCCTTCGCACAGCGCATGCACCGCCGCCTTGTCGGCGAGGTCGCAGGGCATCACTTCCTCATGTTCGCCGGCTGCCGGGGCCATCGGCGCGATATCGGACAGTCGGATGATTCGGGCGAAGGGCTGCAGTCGTTCACGCAGCTCCTTGCCGAGGCCGCCCGCTGCACCAGTGAGCAGAAGGCGGCCGAATGGGGGTGTCAGAGTGGTAGTCATCGGGGTGCCTTTCGTTATTGTTCTTGGAGTCATCGGTTGTCATATGACATGTGCTAAATATCAGCATCTGCCTGTGTGAATGTCAACACGCTTAAAGTCGTATTGATGAGTTATGTCGCTCGTCGGCGTCACTGATGGGAAGTTGGCCAAGCCGAAGTGCTGTGGCAGAGGGCCCTAGGGAAGCAGCGTCACTAGACGGATGAAGGTGGGTTGGCATCAACGATTTATCAGTAGTTGTATGATGACTTGCCAAAAAAGAGCGGTGCGCATCGGTGCGCGGTGCGCGGCGAGATCGATGCCTAAGCGTTACTGGTGCACACCGTAATGACTGCCTGCGGAGACTGCCGAGCGGGTTGCCCGGAGCGGCTGCGATTGGCCGTTGCTGCTCAGAATTGCCTGACCAGCGCCGCGGCGAGGATGCCGGCGGCAATCGCTGGCAGCGGCTTCTTCAGCACCAGCATGGTCACTGCCGTGGCCAGCAGCGCCAGTCGGGCACCGCTGTCGCCCTGCCATGCCATTGGCGCGACGATCGCCACCAGTACCGAACCGGACATGGCGGTGATGAACTGCCTGGCTCGATCGCCGATGGGTACGAAGGCCATGATGAATACGCCACCCCAGCGTGTCGCCAGGGTGACGACTGCCATGATCAGTACCAGTGTCAGCGCGCCTGCGCCCGTTGCATCAAGATTCACGCTTCTTCTCCGCCCACAGCAGCCCGGCCAGGCCGCCTGCGAGCGCACCAACCACCACATGGCTGTTCTCCGGCAGGTAGCGGAAGGCGAGCAAAGAGGCCGCCGCGGCGACGCCCCAGATCACCAGCATGCGCAGGTTCTTTTCGCCACCCACCACCATCGCCAGCAGAAAGCAGCCCATCACCATGTCCAGGCCCAGGCGCTTCGGGTCGCTTACCGCGCTGCCAAAATGGATGCCCAGCCAGCTGCCGACCACCCAGAACGACCAGAGCGCGAGACCGCCGCCGAGCAGCAGGCCGAAGCCCGGGAGGTTGCGGTTGAAGGCCTGCATGGCCATCGCCCAGTTGGCGTCCGAAGCCATCAGCATCACCCCGTAGCGCCGACCCGGCGGCAGCTGGCGCAGCCAAGGGTAGAGCGTGGCGCCCATCAGCAGATGGCGGGCGTTGATGGCGAACACTGTGACCATCAGCGTGAACAGCGGCACCTGCGTGCCCCACAGCTCCAGCGCGGCGAACTGCGAGGCACCGGCGAACACCAGCGCGCTCATCGCCAGGATCACCGAATCGTCCAGGCCGGTCTGCACCGCGGCGAGGCCGAAGGCGGCACCGAACAGCGTGACGAAGATGGAAATCGGCGCGAGCTGGCGAAAACCGGCCCAGACCATGCGCCGGTCGAAGTGATGCAGCTCGCTCTCTGCGTCAGTCATGCACGGGTCCTCCAGATGGCGGCGCCGGATTGAAGACGCCATTCAATGTTCAGCCAGCCAGATTAGGGCGTGTTGCAGCGACGGAACAGCGCAGTTGGCGTCTGATCGGGCGGTACAGATTCGCTTGAGGGCATCGCCGAAGCCTCTGTGGTCCAGAAGCAGAATTCCAACGTGCGCTCTCAAGTAATCCCCCGCTTCAGTTGGGAGCGGAGGGAAGGCGAAGGAACCGCTTTCTAAATGTCGCCGGTGAAATGCCGATGCGCTGACAGAATAGGCGCCGGAACGAGTTGCTGTCCTCGTAACCCACCCGGCTGGTGATCACATCGAACCCCAGTCGAGTGGTTTCCAGCAGTTGCTTGGCTCTTTCCAGGCGCAGGGCCTGCAGGTAGGCGAGAGGCGTGTAGCCAGTGGCATCCTTGAATCGTCGCTTGAAGTTGCGCGCACCAAAACCAAAGCGCTCAGCCAGTTCGTCGATGCCGACGGGAGCGGCGAAATTCGACTCCAGCCAGTCCTGCACCCGTCGTACTGCCTCGTCAGCATGATCGCGGGGCATCGACCATTTGATGTACACGGACTGCTCGCTGCGTACCCCGTCCACCAGCAGATAACGGCTGCATTGCTGTGCCAGTTCGCGGGAGGCGAAGCGGCGAATCAGGTGCAGCAGCAGATCCATGGCCGCACTCGCGCCAGCGCTGCTGATCAGCCGACCGTCCTCGCAGAGGATGCGTCGTTCATCCAGGCGTACTGCCGGATAGCGACGGCGCATGAAGTCGGCGAAGGCCCAGTGGGTGGTGGCCTGCACGCCGTCGAGCAAACCCGCTTCGGCGAGCATGAAGGTGGCGGTGCACATCGATGCGATGACGGCGCCCTGTCGGTGTTGGTGGCATAGCCAGTCACGGTATAGGCCGAAGGCGGGCAGCGCCTCGCGCAGGCTGAATAGAAAGCCGGGGACGAGTACCAGGTCAGTGTGATCGAGCGCGCCGAGCGCAACGTCCACGCTCATGGCGCGTCCGAAGGCGTTGGCCACCGGCTGCCCATCGAGTGACGCGACAACAACCGCAAATGGTGCCGCGGAGGGTGCGGCCAGGCGGTTCGCTGCATCCAGCACCTCGAGCGCCAGCGCGGCGGAGGCCTGGGAGCTGTGCTCGGCCAGTAGAAGCGTTATGTGCATGGCAGGTCGTGCGTAATTCGCATGGTATTGGTCATTTATGCATCTACCTTACCCCGAACGCTCCGCCTAGAGTTCGGCACCTGCATGCAAACCGGTATTTCTCGCATGAACCTATGGTTTCGTCTTCTGCTGATGTTGTTGCGCCGTCCGTGGCGGAAACCGGTGCCTGGACTCGCCACGACTGTCGTTCGTCTACGGGTCTGGCCGCTGGATCTGGATTTCAACCGCCACGTCACCAATGGCCGCTATTTCACCCTGGCCGATGTCGGCCGTATGGACTATGTGCTTCGCAGTGGTGCGTACCGCGTGGCCCTTCGGCATCGTGCAATACCGATCGTTGGAGACGTGTGCGGCAAGTTCCGCCGTGAGCTGAAGCTGTTCGAGCGCTTCGAGATCCACACGCGAATGCTCGGTTGGGACGCCAAGTGGAGTTTCGTCGAGCACCGTTTCGTCAAGGATCAGCGGGTAATTGCGGTGGTGGTCATGCGCGGGCTGTTCAGGGGGCGCAAGGGTGTCGTTGCGCCTGGCGAATTCGCTCGAGAGCTTGGTCTGGAGGAAGAGTCGCCGCCGTTGCCCCAATGGTTGCGCGAGTGGTCAGCCAGCTGCGATGGCCTGAGCAGTCAGCTACGCGAAGCGGAGGGGCAGACGCAGCAAGGCTGAGACCCGGCTGCTGCAACGGCTCGCGCATCACAGCCAAGTCGACCCGCAGTGCCCGCAGTGCCTGCAGCTGCTCGAAAGTGGTGGTTTCCAGCAGGGTGACGGCCACGCCCAGCCGTTCCCGGCGTACTTGGGTGATAGCGCGCGGCAGGAAGTCGTAGACCGCCCCGGCGACGAAGCTGATGGTCAGCGAGTCGCTTTCGCCGAGCGCAGCCAGCCGGGCGCCCTGGGCCGCGCAGGCGATGGCGCGAAGGATAATGAAGACTTCGGCCTATCGACGCTGTGCCTCGCCAGCCATCAACGATAGATAAGATATCGTTTCATGATGTCTTATCGTATTTAAGATGCTATGAAAAGACTTCTTAATATTCTGGTAAGGTTGCTTAGTGTGCGATTAGTAGTACCTTATCCTTTATAGGATGTCGCTTGGTGTAACCTTATGAAAGGTTTTTTCCCTGTTCAAAGTACGTCTCTGCTTTACCGTATAGGCCTTCTGGTGAAGGAGGCGCGTCTGCGCATGGGGCTGCGCCAGGCTGACCTTGCAGAGCAGGCTGGGATTTCTCTCCGAGCTGTTCGGCACATTGAGGGGGGCAAGGCTGAAGGTGTTTCGCTGCGCGACTTCATGCTCGCGCTGTTCACCGTTGGGATTTCCGACCGGGTTTTCCAGGCGCTGATCGATGACCCTGCGCTTGATCTCGACGCTTTGGAAACCAATACGACCAAGCGCGTCAGGCTGCCGCGCAGCAACGCGGAGGACTTCTAATGTCGCGCGCTTACATCTACATGGAGTGTCCGGAAACGGGTGAGACTGTGACGCTGGGCAGGCTGACCCTTGCTGGTCGCACGGGAACCTTCATCTATGCGCCGGAGATCGTGGAAGCCAAGCGTTGGGTGCCTGATCCGATACGGTATCCGCTCTCCACTCGACCCATTCAGGTACATAAGAATGGCGGCGTTCCCGGCTTCATTGATGATGCGATGCCAGATGGCTGGGGAGAACGCCTGTTGCGCCGTACCCGAAAGGAGGAGCTCACCCCGATCCAGCTCCTGCTGTTATCTCCTAACGAAGACCGCGCCGGAAACATCATGGCTGGCGAAGATCGCACGCCGAGGCCGGGTATAGGCGAACGACCTATGAAAATGCTTGAAGCCAAAGGGCTCGATCATTTCATAGATGTTTGCGCTGCGATCTATGACAGCCAGCTGAGCGCTGAGCAGCTGGAGGCATTAAGAATACGGGATCAGCGCTCAGCTGTTGGTGGCGCCAGGCCCAAGCGCACGTACCGCTTTGATCACAAGCTGATTCTTGCCAAGCCACGCGACAAATTTGATCACTACGACCTGCCGATATTCGAGTATGCCTGCATGACTTTTGCGGCTGCCAAGGGGATGACTGTTGCCCGGACGGCACTCCATCAAAATGAAAAAGGCAACACGTTGCTGGTGGAGCGATTCGACCGAGAATGGTCAGCGAATGATGCGAGGTTTCGGCGCATTCCGATGATGAGTGGCTTAACTCTTCTCGATGCCGAATGGCAGGTGCAGCGCAGCAACGGATGGATCTACGCGGCGCTTGCCGATGAGCTGTACCGCAGAGGCGCGCCCGATTCTGATAGGCAGGAGCTCTACAGGCGAATGGCCTACAACGCTCTGGTCGGCAACAGTGACGATCATCCTCGCAACCACGCAGTGATCTGGCAGGAAGGAGCCTGGCGCCTCTCGCCTATGTATGACGTCCTTCCCGTACTGGGGGAGGGGCCTGCGCAGGGGCTGGCGATGGAAGTTGGTATCAACGGTACTCTCCTAAGTCGAGCGAACCTGCTTAGCCAGCATGAGCATTTCGCGCTGACGAAAGATGAGGCGGCAGGCATATTGGACGAGGTCGCTTCTTGGGAGTCGGAGCTGATGGAGCACTATGCAAAGCATTTGGCTGGGGCTGAGCTGGATGCGGCGGTGGACGCAACAAGCAGCGAGAGACTGCTGGCTTAGGGGCGGGCTGCGGAGGCTTCTCCTGCACGCTTGGTCCTTGCTTTAGCGTCGAGCAGCGCATCCTCGTCACAGGCCTGAATAGCCCCAGCTGTGGCCGACCATTTGAACGTCAACTTGTGGCCGAAGGCAGCCTGTCGCGGGAGTCCGCAATCGGCCAAAAGCTGCCTTCCCAGTAAAGGAGGTTAATGCCCCGTCACGAGAAGCAGTAGCCAGCTAAAAATAGGGCATGGACACACTGCTACCGACTTCGTAATCTCTGGCAGGCCATGTCGTCTTCTTTTCTTCCTGCCTCATGCCGCGTCTCCAACGTACCTTGTATGCTGCTGAGGAATTTCTCCACGAACAAGGAAAGCTATTCGATACAAGTAGCGGAAAATATTACCCCGCATGTGTCGCTTGCTTATAGTTAGAACTTATGAGGCGAGTTGCGATATTTCTACGTAAGACTGGGTCGACTAACAAGTTTCGAGCTGCCATTCTTGGTGCGCTGAGAACAGACTTGGTAGACAACGCGCTGCTGTGTAGTGGCTTTTTTCAGAGTGATGGCAAGTATTCTGCAGGAGCGGACTTCGACTTAATTTCTCATCGGAAGTGCAGCCCATTGGCAGTCACAACACTGGGCTTGTACTCATACAGCTGGAAAGCGCAATACTCCAATTTCTTCGCGCAACTAAAAGCCCAGAACGCATGCCGGTGCTTCTCGGCGGCTCAGAAACGGATCCCAAGTATGGGGTGGCATGCAAAGGTGTTCTTAGCTAAACAAGGGAAAACACCTCTTGTTGGAATTATTGGAAGCAGCAACATAACAAGGCGCGCCTTTGGCCTTGATAAAGACTTCAATTATGAGTGTGATGTTGTATTTTGGGACGAGTCCGTGCCCGATATCGATCGAGCCATGTCCGCAGCAATAGGGGATCCAGGAGATGTATCCGATGTCATTGTTACCAATTACGACGACAACCACCCTGCAAACAGACAGCCCCTACAGCTCAGGCTCTCGGCATTAGAATCTGAAATATTGGCGAAGGCGGTAGATGTTTAATGCGCTCTAACATGGCGCTCAATCTCGCACTCGTCGGTCGCTAGACGCTGCGTGATAAACCGCGCAACGCCGGTTATCACTACATTTGATGCCACAGATAAACTGGAGCAGCAATTCATGGATTATTCAAAATTCGGCGGGCAGGAGTTCGAGATGCTCTGCGCCCGGCTGCTTCAGGCTTCAGGCTTCTGGCTATACGCTCCAGCGGCAAGGGGCACGGAGCCAAGACATCGGAGTCGACTTCACATTCACTGACCCTTCGGGCGAAACATGGGTTGCCGAGGTAAAACACTTCACACGACCGAGAACTGGAACAACCGTACTCCGGCAAGCAGCTGTTCAACTCAACTCCGCTAAGCAATTGACTGATGCTACGCACGGTCTGTTGATCGTCTCAATGCTGCTCCCGCAAAACCTTAAGGACGATATCGAAGCACGTGAGGGCATCACAATTTGGGACTCCCGCCGCCTGAATGAGCTTTTGGCCAACCGTCCTGACGTTGAGCAAGACTTTCTTGTGCTGCTGGATGCCCAAGCGGTTGCACGTCGCGGTTTGGAGCAACCTGCGCCACTTGATCCACGGGCGCAGGAGTTGATTAGCCGACTAGAGGCGCTTCCGCCAGGAAGAGAGACTTTCCGTGAGTTTGAGGACCTCTGCGTGGAAATTCTGAACTACGCATTCTTTCCACAATTAGGGGTTCCATCTGTACAAAGCAGGAGCGAAGATGGTCTCGATATTCGGGACGCTGTTTTTCCAATTTCAGGCGACCACGCTTTTTGGCAAGAAATCAAGCGAATCTGCTCAACGCGCTTCATGGTTGCCGAGTTCAAGAACTACACCGAGAGTGTCAGGCAGCGTGAGGTGGAATCTATTCAGCAGTACCTCTTTTCGAAGGCTATGCGAATGTTTGGAGTACTGTGCAGCCGGAGTCAACCTGCCGAGTCAGCGCTCTTGGCGCGGCGACGCGCTTGGGTGGAGGCTGACAAACTTATACTTTTGCTTTCCGATGAAGAGCTAAAGGATCTCGTTCGCGCAAAATCATATGGCGAGAATCCGACAGACGTCCTAGACGCTCAACTGGGTGAGTTTTTCCTTAGATTGGCTCCATGACGGTGGAAGGTGTCTGGATTTTTTGTAATCGCGACTAGGAGAGCCAAAATCGACGCACTGCTGACATAAATCAGCTTGCGTAGCAAACAGACGATGAGTGTCCCCTAATGGCCGTCAGCAGCCCGTCCCATGGTGTAGGCCTTGGACTGGCGGCAGGTCCCGGGCGATATCGCGGGCCGCCTGACGCACGGCATCGCGCGCCGCCTCCAGCGCCGGGTTGTCGTTGTCGTCGCGCCAGGCCAGGTGCAGCTCGGCGCAGATGCCCGCTGGCAGCGCTAGCTCGCGAAAGCGCACCTGCTGGAAGCGGATCGCGCTGGCCCCGCGCGGCACCAGCGCCAGGCCGAGGCCGGCATTAACCAGCGAAAGGATGGTCAGCGTCGAGCCCAGTGACTGCACGTAGTCGGGCTGGATGCCGCTGGCCCGAAAAAGCCCGGTGTGCAGCTCGTTGAACGGTTGCCAGGCGCCATGGGCATAGAGGATGAACGGCTCGCCGTGGAGCATTTCCAGGGTCGGCGCCGGATGCTCTGCCAGCGGATGGTCGATTGGCGTGGCCAGTACGAAAGGCTCGCGCAGCAGGCATTCGCTGACCAGCCCCGGCTGCTGCAACGGCTCGCGCATCACAGCCAGGTCGACCCGTCGTGCCCGCAGTGCCTGCAGCTGCTCGAAAGTGGTGGTTTCCAGGAGGGTGATGGCCACGCCCGGTCGTTCCCGGCGTACTTGGGTTATAGCGCGCGGCAGGAAGTCGTAGACCGCGCTGGCGACGAAGCTGATGGTCAGCGAGCCGCTTTCGCCGAGCGCAGCCAGCCGGGCGCCCTGGGCCGCGCGGTGGGCCTGGTCGAGCAGTGCCTGGGCCTCGACGAAGAAGGCGCGGCCGGCGGCGGTGAGCGCTACCGAGCGCGTGCTGCGAGTGAACAACGCGACGCCCAGCTGATGTTCCAGCAACTGGATCTGCCGGCTCAGCGGCGGCTGAGTCATGTTAAGGCGCTCGGCCGCGCGACGGAAATTCAGTTCGCTGGCCAAAATGGTGAAGCAGCGCAGCTGTGCGAGTTCGAACATTGATCCGTTCCTGGTATCAATTGAGTGCGGAAATGAATTAGACCGTATCAATCCTTCGGGGAGATTATCCAGCTCATTCCCTGGCTGGCGAGACGGCGGCACGAATGAGCAAATTGTATGAAGCGGACCGTATCGCCTGGATCGGTCTGCGTTCGGTGGAATTGCCACTGCAGCGCCCCGTCAGCGATGCCAAGGTGCTCACCGGGCGGCAGCTGCCGCTGGCGTCGGTCAGCCTGCTGTTCGTCGAGCTGCACTCGCAGCAGGGCCATCACGGCCTCGGCTTCAGCTACAGCCTGCGCACTGGCGGCCCGGCGCAATATGCCCATGCCCGTGAGCTGGCTCCGCTGCTGCTGGGGGAAGACCCCAACGACATTGCCCGCCTGTGGAGCCAACTGAGCTGGGCCAGTGCCTCGATCGGGCGCAGCGGCCTGGCGGTGCAAAGCATCGCCGCCTTCGACACCGCACTGTGGGACCTCAAGGCGCGCCGCGCCGGGTTGCCGCTGGCCAAGCTGCTCGGCGCTCATCGCGACGCGGTGCCCTGCTACAACACCTCCGGCGGTTACCTGCAGGCGCCCATCGAAGAGGTCATCGAGAAGGCTGAGGTTTCCCGTGCGCGGGGCATTGGCGGGATCAAACTGAAGGTCGGTCAGCCGGACCGCCGCGCTGATCTGCGGCGGGTCGAGGCGCTGCGCAAGCACTTCGGCGACGAGGTGGCGCTGATGGTGGACGTCAACCAGCAGTGGGACAGAACCACCGCGGCGCGCATGGGCGCCGCGCTGGAGGAGTTCGAGCTGACCTGGATCGAGGAGCCGCTGGACGCCCACGATCTGGAAGGCCACGCGGCCCTGGCAGCGCAGCTGATCACTCCGGTCGGCAGCGGCGAGATGCTCGGCAGCGCGGCCGAAGCCTGCGCCTTCGTCGAGCGCGGGGCGGTGGATGTGATCATGCATGACGCACCGCGCATTGGCGGCGTCACCCCGTTCCTGCAGGTGGCCGAGGCGGCGCGGCGACGTGGAATCGTGATGGCGCCGCATTTCGTCATGGAATTGCATATCCACCTCGCTGCGGCCTACGAGCATGCCACGTGGGTCGAGCATTTCGAATGGCTCGAACCGCTGTTCCAGGAGCGACTCGAGATCCGCGATGGCTGCATGCAGGTGCCGACCCGGCCTGGGCTGGGGCTGAGCCTCAGCGAGCAGGTGGCGGGCTGGACGCTGGCGAGCGAGACGTTCGGCCGCAAGCCCTGACGGCAGCCCCTCTGCTCGCGCAGAGGGGCGCAGGTTCAGGTGCGCAGGACCTGGCCGAGCACACCGCCCCGTGGCCGCACGGCGCTGTACAGCTGCCAGAGCACGAAGGCCAGGGCCAGGCCGAGGAAGGTTGCGGCGATGGGGTTGGTGAAGAAGGAGGCAAAGTTGCCGTCGGAAAGCATCAGGCCGCGGCGCAGGTTGGTCTCGGCCATCGGCCCGAGGATAAAGCCGATGATGAAGGGCGCGACCGGCATGCCCGCCTTGACGAAGCCATAGCCGAGCAGACCGAACAGGAGGATCGACCAGACATCGAACAGCCGGCTGGAGAGGCCGAAGGCACCGACGACGCAGAGCACCAGGATGATCGGCAGCAGAATGTGCTTGGGCACGTCGAGCAGCTTGATGAACAGGCGCAGGCCGTAGAACTCCATGAACAGCATCATCACCGAGGCCACCAGCAGCGCGGCGAAGATGGTGTACACCAGTGGCCCCTGGCTGATGAACAGCAGCGGCCCGGGCTGGATGCCGTGGATCAGGAAACCGCCGAGCAGGATCGCAGTGGTGGTGTCGCCGGGAATGCCCAGGGTCATCAGCGGCATCATGGCGCCGCCGATACCGGCGTTGTTCGCGGTTTCGCTGGCGACCACGCCGCCGATATTGCCCTTGCCGTAGGTTTCCGGCTGCTTGGCGCGCTTCTTGGCGACGATGTAGGAGAGCAGGTTGGAGGTGCCGGCACCGATCCCAGGGAGGATGCCCACGGCCAGGCCGATCAGGCCCGAGCGGCTGGCGTTGGGCAGCTCCTGGCGGAACTCCTTGAGCGAGAAGCCGAAGCCCTTGATCTGCTTCATGCTCACCGAGCCGGCCTTGCTGCGCACGGCATGCCGCCCGGTTTCGGCGAGCTTGATGACCTCGGCGACGGCGAACATGCCAATCATCACCGTGAGCATCGAGAAGCCGCCGTTCAGTTCGCTGACGCCGAAAGTAAAGCGGCGTACGGCTTCCACCGGTGCGATGCCGATGGTGGACACGGCGATGCCGAGGGTGCCGGCGAACAGCCCCTTGACCATCGAGCCGGCCGAAAGCGTGGCGATCAGCGTCAGCGAGAACACCGCGATGGCGAAGTACTCATGCGGGCCGAAGCTCAGCGCCACCTTGGCCAACTGCGGCGCGATGAACATCAGCGCGATGATGCTGAAGATGGTGCCGAGAAAGGAAAACACGATGCCCACGCCGAGCGCCTTGACGCCCAGGCCCTGCTCCATCAGCGGGCCGCCGTCGAACACCGTGGCGATGGACGACGGCGTGCCGGGAATCTTCAGCAGGATCGCCGAGATCAGCCCGCCGGACGTAGCGCCGATGAACAGCGCGACGAGCAGCGACAGCCCGGCCTGCGGGCCCATGGTGAAGGTCAGCGGGAGGCACAGCGCCACCGCCATGGTCGCCGACAGGCCGGGCACGGCGCCGAAGACGATGCCAACCGCAACGCCACCGAGCATCAGCAACAGGATGTTGAGTGAGAAGACGGCACCGAAGCCTTGCTGCAGTAATTCGAGCATGGTCGATTCCTCAGAAATTCAGCAGGCCAGCGGGCAGCAACAGATCGAAGGCCTCGCGGAACAGCAGGTAAATGACGACGGACGTGACCAAAGCAATGCCTGCGTAAAGCAGATGGCGAATCTTGCGATCCACCGGCGTCAGCACGATGAACTGCAGGTACAGGTAGAGCGTGGTCATGATGGGGAAGCCCACCGGACCCAGCAGCACGACGTAAAGCAGGATCAGGCCGAGGGTCTTGAGTACGGTCAGCGGCTCGGTGACGGTTACCTTGGGCTCGTCTGGCGTATCGCTGGTGCTTTCGGCCGCTCGCGCATGGCGGGCGAAAGCGCTCAGCGTCTGCAGCAGGCCCAGTAGGCAGAGCAGGACGGCCAGCAGAAAGGGCACGGTGGCGGCATCGATACCTTCGTGGTTGGGTACACGAGAGGCCATCACCAGATAGGTGATGCTGGCGCCGAGCATCGCCACGCCGATGGTCAGTTCTTTCTTGTTCGCGGTGATCATGGCAAACCTCCGTGGGCGGGGGGAGAGCGCCAGCCGGATGCTCCGGCTGGCGGTACGCCTGGGGTTACTTCTTGGCCCTGCGCAGTTCGTCTTGGAATTGCATGAAGTCTTCGCGAGTCTTCGCCAGGATCGCCTTCGATTCTTCAGTGCCGAAGTAGGCAACCGGCTGCTTGAACTTCTTCAGGTCCTCGGCGTATTCAGGGATCTCGCTGATCTGCTTCATCAGGTCAGCCATCTTCTTCACGATCGCCGGATCGGTGCCCTTCGGAAAAGCGACCACGTAGGGCTTGTCCATGGTGATATCCAGGCCCTGCTCCTTGAGCGTCGGCACGTCGCCGAGCAGCGGGTTGCGCTCATCGTTGGGCTGGCCAAGGACAACCATCTGCCCGCCACTGACGTAGTCCTGCACCGAGCCGTAGCTGATTGCGCCGAGGTCGAGGCGACCGCCGAGCATGCCTACCACGCGGTCAGAGACGGTGCCGCCGTCGACCATTTTCAGCTTGGTGTCGGTCAGCTTCTCCAGCATCAACCCCTGGACGTGGGAAAAGCTGCCCATTTCGGTGCCGTAAGTGACGCTGCCTGGCTTGGCCTTCGACTTCTCTACCAGGTCTTGCATGCTGGTTACGCCGGACTGCTTGGAGGCAACGAATACAGCGCTCTTGTCGACACCGGCGATGCACGACACATCGAAAGTCTCGTAGCTGTCCTCGGTCAGCCCAGCCACCTCGTTGACGATCAGCTGGCCGGGGTGGGTGAAGAGGATGGTGTTGCCGTCGGCCGCCGCGCCCTTGACCTGCTCGGCGGCCAGGGTGCCACCGCCGCCGGCGATGTTGGTCACGACCATGCTCTTGCCGGTGATCTGGTTGAAGTACTTGGCCATGGTGCGAGCGTTGAAGTCGGTGTCACCACCGGGGTTGGCAATGACTACTACCTGGACGGGACGAGTCGGCCATTTGACGTCGGCCGCCATGGCGGCGGAGGAGGCGAGACCGGCAATGCCGACAACGGCGGAAAGGAGGGAGGCGCGGAATATTGTTTTCATTGGAGTTCTCCGGGTTTGGGCTGCGGGTTCAGGCACTGCGGCCGAGGCTGGGTTTCTTCGGATCGTAGGTCCAGCCAGGCACCAGGTAACGCATCGCCATGGCGTCGTCACGCGCGCCGCTGGCGACCTGCTTGTACAGCTCGTGAGCCACCATGATCCGATCCATGTCCGGCTCGATGCCCAGGCCCGGACGCTCCGGTACGCGGACCTGGCCACCGACGATCTGCAGCGGCTCGCGGGTCAGGCGCTCATGGCCTTCCTGCCAGATCCAGTGGGTGTCGATGGCTGTGATGCGGCCCGGTGCAGCAGCAGCGGCATGGGTGAACATGGCCAGCGAGACATCGAAGTGGTTATTCGAATGCGAGCCCCAGGTCAGGCCGAACTGCTCGCACATCTGCGCCAGGCGCACCGAACCCTGCATGGTCCAGAAATGCGGGTCGGCCAGCGGAATGTCGACTGCTTCCAGGCGCAGCGAATGACCCATCTGCCGCCAGTCGGTGGCGACCATATTGGTCGCGGTGGGAATGCCGGTGGCGCGCTTGAACTCGGCCATGATCTCGCGGCCGGAGTAACCGTTTTCTGGTCCGCAGGGGTCTTCGGCGTAGGCGAGCAGATGGCCCTGGCCTTTGCACAGGGCGATGGCCTCGTCCAGTGACCAGGCGCCGTTGGGATCCAGCGTCACGCGGGCATCCGGGAAGCGCGCCTTGATCGCGGCGATCGCCTGCATTTCGTCCTCGCCGCGCATCACGCCGCCCTTGAGCTTGAAGTCGGCGAAGCCGTAACGCGCGGCGGCGCCTTCGGCCAGGCGGGCAATGGCGTCCGGCGTCATCGCCTGCTGATGGCGCAGCTGATACCAGTCCTCACCGGTGCTGGCCAGGTAAGGCAGGTCGGTGCGGCTGCGGTCACCTATATAGAAGAGGTAGGCGAGCATCGGCACGGCGTCGCGCTGCTGGCCGTTGCCGAGCAGTTCGGCGACCGGCACGTCGAGGTGCTGGCCGAGCAGGTCGAGCAGGGCGGCCTCGACTGCGGTAATGACGTTGTCCAGACGCAGGTTGATTTCGTGGGGCTGCTTGAGCACCGACGCCTCGGCTTCGGAGGTCACCTCATGGCGGGTGTCGCGGCCATTGCCGGCGAGCATTGCGCGTAGGCGGTTGAGCACGCGGTTATAGGCACCGATCGGCTGACCGATCACCAGCGGGCAGCTGCGCTCCAGCGCCTGGCGAATGCCTTCGCCACCGGGCACTTCGCCGATGCCGGTGTTGCCGGCGTTGTCAGTGAGCAGGACCAGATTGCGGGTGAAGTAGGGGGCATGGGCGCCGCAGAGATTGAGCAGCATGCTGTCGTAGCCGGCGACCGGAATGACTTGCATGCTCTGTACGCGAGGTGTCGCATTCGGCTGCAGGCTCATTGTGGGCAGCCTCCGCCGCAGACGAAGCGAGCAGCCGCGATGCTTGCTATCGGGCGGGCCGGGGCGGCGCAATGAAGGGTATTGCCGGCAGCCAATGGCTGCGCAGGGGTCGGGCAGTGGCGGAACATGTCCGGGCCTCGCTATTGTTATTGTGGTCATAGGTCGTCGTACGACATTTAGGATTTTTTACAGCCCGATCCGGCCCCTGTCAAACGAATTCATCGGAGAGTTTCGAACCAGCACGGCGAACGCTTATTCCTTTTGCAATGGGCTAATCCATTGATATTGGCTGAGCCGGGCGAGTGAAAAGGACGAAGCTTTCATTGAGCTTTCAACGGTCGGCAAAACCGACAGAAAAAACGGTTGGACTATTTGATGTTGTACGATAACGTATCTCAAGGCTGATGCCCTTAGTACCTCTCAACATGCATTCAGGATGCTCGAATAATGAACCCACAAGAATTGAAGGCCATCCTCTCTACCGGCCTGCTGTCGTTCCCGGTCACCGACTTCGACGCACAGGGCGACTTCAACCGCGCCAGCTACGTCAAGCGCCTGGAATGGCTCGGCCCGTACGGCGCCTCGGCGCTGTTCGCTGCCGGCGGCACTGGCGAGTTCTTCTCGCTGGAGCCGCGCGAGTACAGCGAAATCATCAAGACTGCCGTGGATACCTGTGCCGGTACGGTGCCGATCCTTGCTGGCGTCGGTGGTCCGACCCGCCTGGCCATTCAGATGGCGCAGGAAGCCGAGCGCCTGGGCGCCAAGGGTCTGCTGCTGCTGCCGCATTACCTCACCGAAGCCAGCCAGGAAGGCGTCGCGCTGCATGTCGAGCAGGTCTGCAAGTCGGTGAACATCGGTGTGGTGGTCTACAACCGCAACGTCTGCCGTCTGAACGCGACGCATCTTGAGCAGCTGGCCGAGCGTTGCCCGAACCTGATCGGCTACAAGGATGGCCTCGGCGATATCGAGCTGATGGTGTCGATCCGCCGTCGCCTCGGCGATCGCTTCAGCTACCTCGGCGGCCTGCCGACCGCGGAAGTCTACGCCGCCGCCTACAAGGCGCTGGGCGTGCCGGTGTATTCCTCGGCGGTGTTCAACTTCATTCCGAAGACGGCGATGGACTTCTACCACGCCATCGCCCGTGAGGATCACGAAACCGTCGGCAAGCTGATCGACGATTTCTTCCTGCCGTATCTGGACATCCGCAACCGCTGCAAGGGTTACGCGGTCAGCATCGTCAAGGCCGGCGCACGCATCTCCGGCTACGACGCCGGCCCGGTGCGCGCGCCGCTGACCGAGCTGAAGCCCGACGAATACGAGCGCCTGGCGGTGCTGATCGAGAAGCAGGGCGCCCAGTAAGCCTTTCCGGAATCGCCCCGGCGTCGCCGTGCCGCACGGCCGCGCCGGGCATCATCAGAGGACACTTTGCATGGCTGACGTACAACGCTACGACAACTACATCGACGGCCAGTGGGTTGGCTCGGACCGCTACCAGGCCAACGTCAACCCGTCCGACCTGTCGGACGTAGTCGGTGAATACGCCCAGGCCGATGCCGCGCAGGTCGAGCAGGCCATCGCCGCCGCCCGCCGCGCCTTCCCGGCCTGGGCTAGCTTCGGCATCCAGGCGCGTGCCGATGCGCTGGAGAAGGTCGGTATGGAAATCCTCGCCCGCCGCGAAGAGCTCGGCACGCTGCTGGCGCGGGAAGAGGGTAAGACCCTACCGGAGGCCATTGGCGAAGTCGCCCGCGCCGGCAACATCTTCAAGTACTTCGCTGGCGAATGCCTGCGCCAGGCTGGCGAGACGCTGCAGTCGGTGCGCCCCGGTGTCGGCGTGGAAGTGACCCGCGAGCCGATCGGCGTGATCGGTCTGATCACCCCGTGGAACTTCCCCATCGCGATTCCCGCCTGGAAGATCGCTCCGGCGCTGGCTTTTGGCAATTGCGTGGTGATCAAGCCGGCTGACCTGGTACCGGGCTGCGCCTGGGCCATCGCCGAAATCATCTCCCGCGCGGGCTTCCCGGCTGGCGTGTTCAACCTGGTGATGGGCCGCGGTCGTGAAGTCGGCGAAGCCATCGTCAACGCCAAGGACGTCGACGCGGTGAGCTTCACCGGTTCGGTCGGTGTCGGTCGCGGCATCGTCCAGGCCTGCGTGGCGCGCGGTGCCAAGGTGCAGCTGGAAATGGGCGGCAAGAACCCGCAGATCGTGCTGGACGACGCCGACCTCAGCGTTGCCGTCGAGCTGTGCACCCAGAGCGCCTTCTATTCCACCGGCCAGCGCTGCACGGCGTCGAGCCGCATCATCGTCACCGAGGGCATCTACGACCGTTTCGTCGAGGCGATGATCGAGCGTATCGGCAAGATCAAGGTCGGCGCGGCGCTGGAAAAAGGCGTGGACGTCGGCCCGGTAGTGTCCGAAGCCCAGCTGGAGCAGGATCTGCGCTACATCGAGATCGGCAAACAGGAAGGCGCGCGCCTGGCCTGCGGCGGCGAGCGGGTGAAGTGCGGCACCGAGGGTTACTTCCTGGCGCCGACGCTGTTCGTCGACAGCGACCCGAGCATGCGCATCAGCCGCGAAGAGATCTTCGGCCCGGTGGCCAACGTGGTAAAGGTCAAGGACTACGACGAAGCGTTGGCCATGGCCAACGACACCGAGTTCGGCCTGTCCGCCGGCATCTGTACCACCTCGCTGAAGTACGCCAACCACTTCAAGCGCCACGCCCAGGCCGGCATGGTGATGATCAACCTGCCGACCGCCGGGGTGGATTACCACGTGCCGTTCGGTGGCCGCAAAGGCTCGTCCTACGGCCCTCGCGAACAGGGCCGCTACGCCCAGGAGTTCTACACCACGGTGAAGACCACCTACATCGGCTGAGCTGAAAGCCGGCCGCAAGGCCGGTCTGTGAAACTGCGTCACGGCGCCTACATGGGCGCCGCATCCCTACAAGAACAACAGAGGGACACCCATGACCATCGCCGCAACGGGCACGCCCCGCATTACCGAACTCACCGTCGTGCCCGTCGCCGGGCAGGACAGTATGCTGATGAACCTGAGCGGCGCTCACGGCCCCTGGTTCACTCGCAACATCCTCATTCTCAAGGACAGCGCAGGGCACGTCGGTGTCGGCGAGGTGCCGGGCGGAGAGGCTATCCGCCAGACTCTGGAAGACGCGCGCGCCATGCTGGTTGGCGAGCCGATCGGCCAGTACAACGCCCTGCTCAACCGCGCGCGCCGCGCCTTCGCCGATCGTGATTCCGGCGGCCGTGGCCTGCAGACCTTCGATCTGCGCATCGCCATTCATGCCGTCACCGCACTGGAATCGGCACTGCTCGACCTGCTCGGTCAGCACCTGGAGGTGCCGGTCGCCGCACTGCTCGGCGAAGGTCAGCAGCGCGACGAAGTGGAAATGCTCGGCTATCTGTTCTTCATCGGCGATCGGAACAAGACCGATCTCGCCTATCGCGACGAATCCAGCGCCGATGACCCCTGGTTCCGCGCGCGCAATGAGGAGGCCATGACGCCGGAGAGCATCGTCCGCCAGGCCGAGGCAGCGTACGAGCGCTACGGCTTCAAGGACTTCAAGCTCAAGGGCGGCGTGCTGCGTGGCGAAGAGGAGGTCGAGGCGATCCGCGCCCTGGCCGCGCGCTTCCCGGACGCCCGCGTGACCCTGGACCCCAACGGTGCCTGGTCGCTGGACGAGGCCATCGGCCTGTGCCGTGATCTGCATGGCGTGCTGGCCTACGCTGAAGATCCTTGCGGTGCGGAGAACGGCTATTCCGGCCGCGAAGTGATGGCCGAATTCCGTCGCGCCACCGGCCTGCCCACCGCGACCAACATGATCGCCACCGACTGGCGGCAGATGAGCCACACGGTGCAGTTGAACTCGGTGGACATCCCGCTGGCCGACCCGCACTTCTGGACCATGGCCGGCTCCGTGCGCGTGGCACAGATGTGCAACGACTTCGGCCTGACCTGGGGCTCGCACTCGAACAATCACTTCGATATCTCGCTGGCGATGTTCACCCATGTGGCAGCCGCCGCGCCGGGCCGCGTCACCGCCATCGACACCCACTGGATCTGGCAGGACGGCCAGCACCTGACCCTCGACCCGCTGAAGATCGTCGGCGGCAAGGTGGCGGTGCCACAGAAGCCGGGGCTGGGTGTCGAGCTGGACTGGGATGCCTTGGGTCAGGCGCATGCGATGTACAAGGAAAAAGGCCTGGGTGCCCGTGATGATGCCATCGCCATGCAGTACCTGATCCCCAACTGGACGTTCAACAACAAAAAGCCCTGCATGGTGCGCTAAGCCTTTTTTGAGGGGCGACTTTGCGCCATTTTTTCATAGCGGCCCTGGCGCCCCAGCGTATCGGCAGACCTCCTCGTCGTAGGGTGGGCTTCAGCCCACCGGGTGCGGTGCCACGAACTAACGCTGGTCGATGGCGAAGTGACGGTGGGCTAAAGCCCACCCTACGGGAGGGGCAAGGGCAGCGTGGACAAGATGGCCCCCGCGGCTGGCGCCAAAAACTTGCCTTCGTAGAAGCCGGTCTTGGCCGCGATTTGGGGCCCGCGCTGCAAGTGGGCTCAGCATCGTAGGGTGGGCTTCAGCCACCAGAGGCGGTGCAACGAAATAGGCCGCTCGGTGAACGACGTAGACGCTGGGGTAATGCTCAGGCTACGGCGCTGGACCGAACGAAACCAGACCAGAACAACAACCGGACTGACCCGGAGCGAACATGAGCGAAACCGTGCAACTGATTCCCCACCAGGATTCCCCGCGTTGCATCCGTCTGAACGAGGCGGACAACGTGGCCGTGGTGGTCAATGACGGCGGCGTGCCGGTCGGCGCCCGTTTCGAGGATGGCCTGGTCACGGTCGAAGCGGTGCCGCAGAGCCACAAGGTCGCGCTGGTCGATATCGGCGAAAGCGAGCCGGTGCGCCGTTATGGGCAGATCATCGGTTACGCACTCGAGCCCATCCGCTGCGGCAGTTGGGTCAAGGAAACCCAGTTGAAGATGCCCAGCGCGCCGCCGCTGGACAGCCTGCCGCGCGCTACCGCCGTGCCGGACAAGCTCGCACCGCTGGAGGGCTACACCTTCGAGGGCTATCGCAATGCCGATGGCACGGTCGGTACGCGCAACATTCTCGGCATCAGCACCACGGTGCAGTGCGTCACCGGCGTACTGGAGCACGCGGTCAAGCGCATCCGCGACGAGCTATTGCCCAAGTACCCGAACGTCGATGACGTGGTCGCGCTGACCCACAGCTACGGCTGCGGCGTGGCGATCAATGCACGTGACGCCTACATCCCGATCCGCACCGTGCGCAACCTGGCGCGCAACCCGAATCTGGGCGGCGAGGCGCTGGTGATCAGCCTCGGCTGCGAGAAACTGCAAGCCGAGCAGGTAATGCACGAGGGCGATCCATCGGTGGATCTGCGCGAGCCGTGGCTGTATCGCCTGCAGGAGTCCAACACCGGCTTCGGCGAGATGATCGAGCAGATCATGGCGCTGGCCGAAACGCGGCTGAAGAAGCTCGACCAGCGTCGCCGCGAAACAGTGCCGGCGTCCGAGCTGATCCTCGGTATGCAATGCGGCGGCAGCGATGCGTTTTCCGGCATCACCGCGAACCCGATGCTGGGTTATGCGGCAGACTTGCTGGTGCGCGCCGGCGCCACGGTGATGTTCAGCGAGAACACTGAGGTGCGTGACGCGGTGTACATGCTCACTGCCCGTGCGGAAACCCCGGAGGTCGCCGATGCGCTGATCGCCGAGATGGACTGGTACGACCGCTATCTGGAACGCGGCGCCGCCGACCGCAGCGCCAACACCACGCCCGGCAACAAGAAGGGCGGGCTGTCGAACATCGTCGAGAAATCCCTCGGCTCGATCGTCAAGTCCGGTAGCAGCGCCATCAACGGTGTGGTCGGCCCGGGCGAGCGGGTCGAGCGCAAAGGGCTGATCTTCTGCGCCACGCCGGCCTCGGACTTTGTCTGCGGGACGCTACAGCTGGCGGCCGGGATGAACCTGCACGTGTTCACCACCGGCCGCGGCACGCCGTACGGCCTGGCCATGGCGCCGGTAGTCAAGGTGGCGACGCGCACCGAACTGGCCGAGCGCTGGCCGGACCTGATCGATGTCGACGCCGGGCGCATCGCCAGTGGCCGCGCGAGCATCGAGGAGCTCGGTTGGGAGTTGTTCCACTATTACCTGGACGTCGCCAGCGGGCGCGCGAAAACCTGGGCGGAGCGACACCGGCTGCACAACGACATCGTACTGTTCAATCCTGCGCCCATCACCTGAGCCGACTTACTCCCGGTATCGCCTGTAGCCGTGGTGAGGCGCTGGCAGGCGATACCGCAGAAGAGAGGTCAGGTATAACTTCTAAATAGAAACATTTATCAATATCATGCGCGTTCTCATCGAACAACAAGGTAGAACCCTCATGAGTCGCGTTGCCGCTTTGCCACCGTTTTCATTGCGCCCGTTGGTGCTGGGCTTGCCCGTACTGGTCGCCTGCTTCGCTGTTGAGGCTCAGGAGGCGGTCGAGCTCGAAGCGCAGCAGATCACCGCACCCCGTGAGAGCGAACGCGGCAATGGCCCGGTCGAAGGCTATGTCGCCAAGCGCAGCGCCAGCGCAACCAAGACCGACACGCCGATCATCGAGACGCCGCAGTCGATCAGCGTGATCACCGCCGACCGCATTCGCGACCAGGGCTCGCTGACCATCCAGGATTCGCTGCGCTACGTTGCCGGCATGCGTGGCGAGGCCTACGGTTTCGACAGTCGCGGCGATTCGGCGCTGATCCGTGGCGTTTCGCCGACCATATTCCTGGATGGCTTGCAGCAGAGCATCGGTAGCTTCAACAACACGCGCACCGATCCGTTCACTCTGGAGCGCGTTGAAGTCATCAAAGGCCCTTCCTCGATGCTTTATGGCCAGAGCTCGGTGGGCGGCTTGCTTAATTTCGTCAGCAAGCGTCCGCAAGCCGAGCAGAAAAACGAGCTGCAACTGCAGTACGGCAGCTTCGATCGCAAGCAGATTGCCTTCGACAGCACCGGCCCCCTGGACGACGATGGCACGCTGCTCTATCGCGTGGTGGCCATCCAGCGCGACAGCCAGACCCAGGTCGACCACACCAAGGACAACCGCCTGCTGTTCATGCCGTCGCTGACCTGGCGTCCCAACGAGCAGTTCGAATGGACGCTGATGGCCAACGTGCAGAAGGACGACGGCGGCACGACCAGTTCCTTCCTGCCGCACCGTGGCACGGTGCTTGGCGCGCCCTATGGCGAGATCGGCAGCGAGCGCTTCGTCAGCGAACCGGGCTTCGATGAATATGACAGTGAGCAAAAAGCGCTGACCTCGCAGATGGCTTGGCGCCTGGACGACACCTGGACGCTGCGGCAGAACCTGCGTTGGCAGAAGAGCAAGGTCAGCTACCAGACGATGTATGGCTGGCCGCCGGTGCTCGGTGCCGACGACCGCACGGTCAATCGCGTCTGGTCCGTCTCCAAGCCCGAAGTGACCATCTGGACGGCCGATCATCAGGCCGAGTCGCGCTTCGATACCGGCGCACTGCAGCACACCGCGCTGGTGGGCATCGACTACCGGCACGCGGTCACCGACAGCCGGACCGCTCGCGGTGTCGCCACGCCGCTCGACCTCTACGATCCGGTGTATGGGACTTTCGATCCGTCCGGCATCACGCTCTCGGACGTTCCGCAGCAGCGCGTCGCGCAACAGGGCCTGTACGCCCAAGACCAGATTCGCTACCAGAACTGGCTGATGACGCTCGGCCTGCGCAAGGACTGGGCCGACACGCGAGTCGAGCAGGGGACCCGGCAAAAGGATGATGCGGTCACTGGCCGGGTGGGGCTGACCTATCTCTTCGACAATGGCGTTGCGCCGTACATCAGCTACAGCGAGTCCTTCACGCCGATCATCGGCCTGGACACCATCACCCAGCAGTCCTACAAACCGCTCGAAGGCGAGCAGTGGGAGCTTGGTGTGAAGTATCAGCCGGCTGGCAGCAACACCCTGCTCACTGCCGCGGTGTTCGATCTGCGTGAGACCAACCGCCAGATGCCCAACCCGGCGAATCCACTCAGTACCATTCAGGCCGGCGAGGCGCGGGTCAAGGGCCTGGAGCTTGAAGGCCTTGTCGAGATGAACGCGAACTGGGATCTGATCAGCACCTACACCTACCTGGACAGCGAAGTGGTCAAGGGACCATCCGCGCAGCAAGGTAAACGCATTGCCAGCGTGCCTGAACACATGGCCTCGCTGTGGTCGCAGCATCGCTTCAGCATCGCCGGCATTCCCGGCTTCAGCGCTGGTGTCGGTGTGCGCTATGTCGGCGCCAGCTGGGATGGCACCGATAGCCTGAAGACGCCGTCGACCACGCTGTTCGACGCCATGCTCGGCTACGCCTATCAGGACTGGTCGCTCACCCTCAATGCCACCAACCTGGAAGACGAAACCTACTACACCACCTGTCTGTCACGTGGCGACTGCTTCACCGGCAACCGCCGCACGCTGACCGCGACCGCGAGCTACAGCTTTTGAGCAGCGTTGATCCGCAAAGCTCCTATCGGCCTGCAAGGGAGGATTCAAGGTGACCACTACTACATCCATCAACCGCTGGAGCATCGTCTCGCGCGTCCTCGCGGCGCTGGTCGGGGGCTATGCCATGGCCTATGCGGTGACCGCCTTTCTCGCGGTCTATCTGCCGCTGGCACGGCCTGACCGCGTGGTGTTTTCCAGCCTGGCCAGCTTCGCGGTGTGGACCGCCGTGGTGATCTACGTGTTCGCCGCGCGCAGCGCCAGCCGCATCTGGCTGCCGATCGTCGGCCTGACCGCGGTGCTGTGCCTGGCCGCATTCTTTTCCGGCGACTGGAGGGTTCGTCCATGAAACTGCGCCAAAGCATGGCCGGGCTGCACACCTGGGGCGGACTGCTGCCGAGCTGGTTGCTCTTCGTGATCATCTTCGCCGGCACGGTTGCGTGCTTCGACAAGGAACTCACGCGCTGGATGCGCCCCGCGCTGCACGACGGCGTGGTATCGAGCCTGGGAGCGGACGACGTACGGGGCTGGTTGCAGCAGAACGTCAGCGATGAGCTGCATGCCTTCTGGATGCACGGCCCCACCGAGCGTGAACCGTACTGGCGGCTCGGCTGGGAAGTGGACGGCACCGAGACGATCCACAATGTCGCCTTCGACCCGCGCAGTGCGCAGGCCACGCCCATGCCGGAAACCGTCGGTGGTGAGTTCTTCTTCAAGCTGCACTACAACCTGCACGCTGGCGACATCGGCATGTACATCGTTGGCCTGGCGGGCATGTTCATGCTCGTCGCGCTGGTGTCGGGAGTGATTATCCATCGGCGCATCTTCAAGGACTTCTTCACCTTGAGGCCCAAGGCCAATGGACAGCGCGCCTGGCTCGATGCGCACAACCTGTTCGGCGTGGTCGGTTTTCCATTCCATCTGGTGCTGGCCTACACCGGCGTGGCGATCTTCGTCGCGTCCTACATGCCGGCTGCCGCGCAGGTGAGCTACTCCGGCAATGTCATGCAGTACTTCGGCGAGGTGATGGGTAGCTATCACCGCGACGAGCTGCACCAGCCGGCCGCCGCGCCTACCTCGCTCGATGCGCTGATCGTCGAGTCGCAGCGGCAGTGGGACGGCGGCGAGGCAGGCTGGGTCAGCGTGCACCATCCCGATGACGCCTCGGCCGTGGTGGACATCCGCCGGCGGGACCGCTCGCGCATCGGCTCACCGCAGGACACCCTGACCTACGACGCCGCCAGCGGCGAGCTGCTCAATCGTCAGGATGCATCCACCGGCTATCGCGCCTACCTCTGGCTCGCGGGCCTGCATATGGCGCAGTTCGGCGGCACGCTGGTGCGCCTGCTTTATCTGCTGATGGGACTTGCCGGTTGCGCCATGCTGGTCGGCGGCCTGCAGGTCTGGCTGGCCAAGCGTGAGCAGCGAGGTGATCGGAGCGTGGTCTGGGTACGGGCGCTGAACGCCTCCGTATTTGCCGGCCTGCCGCTGGCCAGCCTGGCGCTGCTGTGGGGCAATCGGCTGATCCCGAGCACTTTCGCCGAACGCGCCGTGGCCGAGGGCTGGGTGTTCGTTGGCGCCTGGTGGCTAGCTGTGCTCTGGGCTGTGCTGCGGCGCCGGCAGAGCCGCCGCCTGCTGCGCGAACAACTGCTGCTCGGTGCCGTGCTCGCGCTTGGATTGCCACTGATCAACGGGCTGACAGCCGAGGGGCACCTGATCGCCAGCCTCGGGCGTGGCGACTGGACGTTGGCATCGGTTGATCTGTTCATGATCGTCGCAGGGCTGGCGTGTGCCGCCTGCGCCTGGCGCCTGAACGCAGCGCCGGCCCCCGCCGCGATGCGTAGCCGGGCAACCCGAGCACAGGAGGCGTGAACGTGTTGTTATTGGCTTTGGCCCTGGCCTACCTGGGTATGACGCTGCTCTGCCTGACCATGAACCGCCATCGTGGCGTGCTGCTTCGCGCTAATACGCGTTTGCCGGGGGCGGCGATCATCCGTTCACTGGCAGCGGTCTGTTTCGGCTTCGCCCTCTGGCTGTGCATCAACAGCCAGGGCGGCGAGATCGGAACGGTGATCTGGCTTTGTCTGGTGATGCTCTCCGGCTTGTTGCTGGTGCTGCTGCTGGCCTGGCGTTCGCGTTGGGTGTTGCCGGTCGCGCCGTTGCTGGCAGTGTGCGGCGTATTGCAGGGAGTGTTCTAACAACCCCACGGGCGGCACCGGTCGTGCGGCTCGCCAACTAGCAGAGGAAAATCGATGACCTGCATTCTTCAGATGGGCCCGCTAACCGAGCGATTTCAGCGGCGCCTGGACGGCCATGAAGTACTGACGTACTGGCAGGGCGACGCCGAAGCGCTGCTTGCCAAGCATGCCGAGCGTATCGAGATCATGGTCACCTCTGCGCGGTTCGGCTGCCCGGCCTCGCTGATCGAACGGCTGCCCAGCTTGAGAGCCATCTGCAGCTTCGGTGTCGGCTATGACTCCATTGCGGTGGAGGCCGCGAGGGCGCGGGGCATACCGGTAAGCAACACCCCCGAGGTACTCAACGACTGCGTGGCCGATCTGGCCTTCGGTCTGATTATCGACTGCGCCCGGCAGCTCGCGCAGGGCGACCGTTTCGTCCGAGAGGGCCGTTGGGCTGATGGCAATCTTGGCCTCGGCCGTCGGGTTAGTGGCAAACGCCTGGGTATCGTTGGGCTGGGGCGCATCGGCGAGGCGGTTGCCAAGCGTTCGACGGGCTTCGACATGTCGGTGCGTTATCACAATCGCCGGCCGGTTGCGGGCAGCCCGTTTCAATACGAGGCCGATCTGCACGCGCTCGCGCGCTGGTCTGATTTCCTGGTCCTTACCTGTCCGGGCGGGCCACAGACGCAAAATCTGATCGACCGTGCGGTGCTCGACGCACTGGGTGCCAAAGGCATTCTGATCAACGTGGCGCGAGGGTCGGTAGTGGACGAGCCAGCGTTGGTCGCCGCGTTGCAGGACGGCAGGCTCGGTGGTGCCGGGCTGGACGTCTTTGCCGACGAGCCGAGGGTGCCTACCGCGCTCTGTGAGTTGCCCAACGTTGTGCTGCTGCCGCACATCGGCAGTGCCACCCATGAAACCCGCGGCGCGATGGAGGATCTGCTTTTGGACAACCTGGACTGCTTTGTCCGTGAAGGCAGGCTGCTGACGCCGGTCTAGCGCTGCAGGTTGCCGCGCCAGTGCCTTGGCGGCGAAACGCCGTATCGCTGCGTTTGCAGGCGAAGCCCGGTTCCCCCGACCAGTTTCAACACTGGGCGTGGCAGCGTTCCCGGCCGCAGAACCTGGCGCAGCCTCATGCCCAAGCAACGTCGCTCCGCAGTGGGCGCCATCTGATATGGAGAAGGCATGGCTACCTTTGACCAGGTTCACCTCGCTCACGCTGGTTTCCGGCTCTCGGTCTGCCCGGCGCTGGGGGGCGCCGTCACCCGCTTCGCCCTCGATGATTTCGACCTGTTGCGGCCCTGGGATGGCAGCGAGCAGGTGCGCCGCGCGAGCTGCTTCGTGCTGGCGCCATACTCCAACCGCATCGGCGAGGGCCGATTCGACTTCGATGGCAGCACCCATCGGCTACGGCGCAACTCCCCTGATCACGCTTTGCCGATCCATGGGCTGGCCTGGAAGCGTGCCTGGCAGCTGGAAAAGCAGGGCAATGATCACCTCCTACTGAGCCTGACGCATGACCCGACCTGGGGCGAAAACGCCTTGGACTGGCCGTTTGCCTTCGAACTCGAGCATGAGATTCGCCTGGACCAGCAGGGCGCCTGGCTGCGGCTGGCGCTGACTAACCGTAGCGATGGGGTCATGCCGGCCGGCCTCGGCTGGCACCCATACTTCCCGCGCCACGACGGCGTGACGCTGGGTTTTGCCGCCAAGCAGGTCTGGTTGAGTGATGAGCAGCAGCTGCCGCACGAGGCGGTGGACGTGCCGCCGCGCTGGGATTATCGGCAGGCGCGGGAGCTGGGCGAGCCAGGGTTGGATCACTGCTTCAGCGGCTGGGATGCGAAGGCGGCGCTGCAGTGGCCCGCGGCGGGTGTCACGCTGCAAATCGAGGCGGACTCGTCGATGGCGCACCTGGTGGTCTACACGCCGCCTGCCGCGCAGGGCTTGTTCGCCGTGGAGCCGGTGTCCCATCTCAACAATGCTCTGAATCAGGCCGATCCGGCCAAGCATGGCGTGGTGTATCTGCAGCCCGGCGAGCGGCTGGAGCGCCACTGTCGTATGCGCGTCTCGCGTAGCTGAAGGCGAACGAAAAAAGGCCCGTCAGAAGACGGGCCAAAGATTTATCGCAACCGGAGCGAGGAGGGTTGCGTACTGCGCTACCGCTTACAGCAGAGACAGCGGGTAGTTGAAGATCAGGCGGTTCTCGTCGAACTCGGTCGTGTTGTAGTCGCGACGGATGCTGGAGTTGCGCCACTTGACGTTGAGGCTCTTGAACGGCCCGCTCTGCACGGTGTAGGCAAGCTCGGATTCACGACCCCATTCCTTGCCGTCATCCACGCCACCGGCTTCGATGCGATCACCGCTGATGTAGCGGTTCATGATGGTCAGCCCCGGAACACCCATGCCGGCAAAGTTGTAGTCGTGGCGCAGCTGCCAGGAGCGTTCGTTGGGGTTGTCGTAGCTGGAGTTGAACGAGTCGTTGGCCAGGGTGCCGCCACTGGTGCCATTGACGCGCATCCAACCATTGTCGCCGCTGACTTTCTGCAGGCCGACATAGAAGGTGTTGCCGCCTACCTGCAAGCCGAACAGGCCGGAGTAGGTCTTGTTGTCGAGGTCGCCGACCAGCGCGCTGCCTTCTTCCTTGCCGGTGAAGTAGCCGAGGTTGGCGGTCAGCGCCATGTTTTCGCCCAGCGGCTGGGTATGCAGGAGCTGGAAGTAGTTCTGCTGGTAGATGTCTTCCAGGCGCGCGTGCCAGGCGCCGACCTTGGTCTTCGCGCCAAGCTCGTACTCGCCACCGACGAAGTTGAAGCGATCTGAGGTCGCACCGGCGGAGCCCTGCAGGAACATGTCTTCCATGCTGCCGTCGTCGCGTGGGCTGTTCTGCCGCATCTGGCCGCCATACAGCGCCAGGCCGTTGATCTCCTTGGAGGTGATCATGCCGCCCTGGAAGGTCTGGGGCAGCGAGCGGCCGTCGTCCGAGCGCAGGATTGGCAACACCACCATCCACTCACCGACACGTACTTCAGTTTCCGAGAGCTTGGCCTTCGCCGCGACCGCCAGGCGGCCGAAGTCATCCGCCGGGTGCCGGTCGCCAGGTGCGCCATGCACTGGCAGCAGACCCGTGCCGTAGGTACCGCCGCCGCCGTCGAGCTTGACTGACAACAGGCCCAGCGCATCCACGCCGAAGCCCACCGGGCCGGGGGTATAGCCGGACTGGAAGTTGAGAATGAAGCTCTGCGTCCATTCCTCGGCCTTGCTCAGCGGAGCGTCCGGGTTGGTGAAGTTCCGGTTGATGTAGAAGTTGCGCAGATTCAGCGTCGTCGACGCGTCTTCGATGAAGCCTTCGGCCTGTGCATTAGCACAGATGCCGAGCGATGCGAGGGTGATACAGCCGCCAGCGAACAGCGCGACGGACGAGGGGGTGCGTGGGGTCATTATTGTTGTGCTCCCTTGCTTGATGGGCCGCCCCGGTGTGGCCACCGTGGGGGCGGTGGTCTATGCCTGATGGCAAGTCTAATGACGTCAGTTGTCATATGACCGCAGGCATTATGGCGATGAGCACGTTGTTGTCAATGTCGCTTAAAGTCGAAGGCGATCTTCCTGCAGGCGTTGCAGCCACAAGCTATAAGCGCGCAGATAGAGGAAAGGTTGGGGTTTTGTTTGTTCATTTGAGAACGCCCGTACTGGTCGTACAGGCGTTGATGTCGCGTTTTACTGCGTGTGGTGATCGTATGACTTATTGGCGGCGGTAGGGCGATGTTGCTGCCGGGGAAAGATCGAACGTGCCCCTTTCGACGAAGCGCTGGGTGCCGAACAGCCCGCCGGCGAGCTTGCCGCGCAATACGTAGGGCACCTCGTCGAGGCCGACGTGCTCAGCCAGGCCTAGGGCCTGACG
Organism: Stutzerimonas stutzeri; assembly: GCF_038561965.1. NCBI lineage: Bacteria > Pseudomonadati > Pseudomonadota > Gammaproteobacteria > Pseudomonadales > Pseudomonadaceae > Stutzerimonas > Stutzerimonas stutzeri. Next base: position 430,061 of record NZ_CP139348.1, read on the forward strand.
CGCCGCGGAGAACGCCGAGATGGTCACCGGCACGCTGAGCACGCTTTCGCCGAAGCGCGGCACGGTGCCGCTCTGGTCGCTGACGCCACTGGCCAGCCGCCGGCCGTTGACCTCCAGATCGAGGGCGACGCCGTTGTAGTCGATGGCGGCCTCGTTGGGATTCTGCAGGCGCAGCCGGACCATGAAGCGCAACTCCAGGCCTTCGCCTTGCAGTGGCTGGATACCGGCAACCTGGACGTTGAGCGGGTCGCGTGGCGAAAGCGCCGCACATGCGCCCAATGCGAACGCAAGCAGGGCGATCAGCAGCAGGCGCAGCGGTCGGTGAAGCATGGCAAATAGGTGCACTCAGGATTTCCTGTCGAGGTTCTTGATGCCCTGCAGCAGCTCTATGGGCAGCGGGAAGACAATGGTGGAGCTCTTGTCGCTGGCGATGTTGCTCAGTGTCTGCATGTAGCGCAGCTGCATCGCACCTGATTGCCGACCGAGCATTTCGGCGGCCTGCATCAGCTTCTCCGAAGCCTGCAGCTCGCCCTCCGCATGAATGACCTTGGCGCGCCGCTCGCGTTCCGCCTCGGCCTGGCGCGCGATGGCGCGGACCATCGATTCATCGAGGTCGACGTGCTTGATTTCGACATTCGCGACCTTGATACCCCAGGCGTCGGTCTGCGTATCCAGGACCTGCTGGATATCGCTGTTGAGCTGTTCACGTTCGGCCAGCATGTCGTCCAGTTCATGCTTGCCCAATACCGCGCGCAGCGTCGTCTGTGCCAACTGGCTGGTCGCAGAGTGATAGTCCTCGACCTGGATGATCGCTTTCTCCGCATCGAGTACGCGGTAATACACCACGGCGTTGACCTTGACCGAAACGTTGTCGCGGGAGATCACGTCCTGGGTCGGCACGTCCAGCACCAAAGTGCGCAGGTCGACCCGCACCATCTGTTGCAGCCCAGGAATGATCATGATCAGGCCCGGGCCCTTGACCTTCCAGAAGCGCCCGAGCATGAACACCACGGCGCGCTCGTATTCGCGCAGGATGCGGAAGGTGGAGGCGAGCAGGCCCGCCAGCAGCACCAGCAACACCAGAAAACTCATTTCATAACCCATGGTTAAGCTCCTCTCGATTGGTTGATGGCTGTGCCGTGACTTCCAGTTGCAAGCCCTGCCGCGCGAGCACGCGCACCTGCTGGCCAATCTGCAGCGGCGCGGTGCTGTGCACCTGCCAGTTCTCGCCTTGCAGATGCACCCAGCCGCGCTGGGGATCGTTAGTCGGCACCGCGGTGATCAAGGCGAGGCTGCCGATCAGCTCGCTGTCGCCACCGACCAGGCGTTGACGCCGCGCCTTCAACGCCATGCTGACGATGGCAAAAACCAGCAGGGCGCTAGCGATGCCCAGCGGCACGATCAGTGAGAGCAGAATGCCGAAGCCGGGTACTTCGGTGTCGATCAGGATCACCGCGCCGGCGACGAACGCCGCGACCCCGCCGATGCCGAGTACGCCGAAGCTCGGCAGAAAGCCCTCGGCCACCATGAAGGCGATGCCCAGCAGAATCAGCGCCACCCCGGCGTAGTTCACGGGCAGCAGCTGCAGCGCATAAAGCGCGAGGATCAGGCAGATGCCGCCGAGCACGCCGCCACCGCCCATGCCCGGACTGGAGAATTCGAGAATCAGCCCGTAGATGCCGATCATCATCAGGATCAGCGCGACGCTCGGGTTGGTGATCACCGCCAGCAGGCGCACCCGCCAGTCCGGTGCGTGTTCGATCAGCTGAGCGTTGGCGGTGTTCAGGCCGACCTCGCCATCGATGGTGGCGAGGGTCTTGCCGTCCAGCTGGCGCAGCAGATCGGCCACATCGCGCGCCAGGTAGTCGATCACCTTGAGCTCCAGTGCTTCGCTCGCCGACAGGCTGACCGCTTCGCGAACCGCCTGCTCGGCCCACTCGGCATTGCGTTCGCGCAATTGCGCGAGCCCACGGATGTAGGCCGCTGCATCGTTGACCTGCTTGCGGCTCATGGCATCGCCGGGCGCCTGGGCGTCATCGTTCTTTTCGCCCTTCGGTTGTTCGGCTGGTTCACCGGGCATGCCGCCACCGATCTGCACCGGTGTCGCCGCGCCGAGATTGGTGCCGGGCGCCATCGCCGCGACGTGGCTCGCATAGAGCATGTAAGTGCCCGCGCTGGCCGCGCGGGCGCCGCTGGGGGTGACGTAGGTGGCTACCGGAATAGGGCTGGCGAGAATCGCCTTGATGATGCTGCGCATCGACCCGTCCAGCCCGCCGGGGGTGTCCAGCTCCAGCACGATCAGTTGCGCGCCCTCGTCGCGGGCATGTTCGAGGCCGCGCAGCAGGTAGTCGGCACTGGCCGGACCGATGGCGCCATCCACCCGCAGCAGTGTCACCGGCGCCGCAGCGGTTGCGCTCTGGACCGCGAGCACGCACAGCACGAACAGCAGCCAGCGAAGGGGGTGGCGAGGCATGGCGGATATCCTCTGGCGACGGCACGGCGCATCGCGTGCCCTTGTTGCCAGCTTAGACCACCGCATACCGTGCGGCGGCGAGTCAGGACGCCGCGCAATCGCCGACCGGGCTGAACTCCGACCGCGGGCATGGCCTCAGACCCAGTAGGGGCAGGCCATCCCTGCCGGCATGCTGATCGAGGAGTCTTCATGCGCATCCATCATCTGAACTGTGGCTGCATGTGTCCGCTCGGCGGAGCCTTGTTCGATGGCTTCAGCAAAGGGCTGACCGCACAGCTGGTCTGCCATTGCCTGCTGCTGGAAACCGACCAGCACGGGCTGGTGCTGGTCGATACCGGTTTCGGCAGTTGCGATGTACTGCGGCCCAGTGAACGGCTCAGTCCGTTCTTCCGCGCGCTCAACAATATCCAACTGGAGCTGCGCTACACCGCGCTGGAACAGGTACGTAAGCTCGGCTTTGCCGCCGAGGACGTGCGCCATATCGTGCTCACACACCTGGATTTCGATCACGCTGGCGGTCTGTCGGACTTCCCCGATGCCCAGGTCCACGTGCTGCAGCGCGAGATCGACGCCGCGCGCGCGACCCGCAGCTTCATCGGCCACAACCGCTATCGCCATCGGCAGTGGGACGATGTGCGCCATTGGCAGTTCTACGAGCCGGGCGGCGATACCTGGTTCGGTTTCCAGGCCGTTCGCGAACTGCGCGGCCTGCCGCCGGAGATTCAGCTGATTCCCCTTACCGGGCATACCCACGGGCACGCAGGCGTTGTGGTGCAGACCGACAGCGGCTGGTTGCTGCATGCCGGCGATGCCTATTTCTATCGCGAGGAAGTCGGCCAGACCGAACGCCACTGCACCCCGGGCCTGCGCTTCTACCAGCGAATGATGGAGGTGGACCGTACCGCACGCCTGGCGAATCAGCATCGGCTGTGGACGCTGTCGCTGGAGCATCGTGACGAGGTGACATTGTTCTGTAGCCATGACGCGCGGGAGCTCGCGCGCATGCAGGGCGGGGCGCACTGATGCCGGTGCCACGCAGCAAGGCCGTGGAGACGATGATGGCCATCGTGCGTTGGGTTGGCTTTGGTGCCTGTGCGCTGGCGGCGATCGGTTACGCCGCCATCGGCAACTACAACATGACCGGGGCGATGCTCGCACTGGCCGTGCTTTCCTGGATCAATATCCGCCGCAAGCGCGGGCGGCAACCGCCCCGCACCTGAATGCGGCAGTGTCAGCGTCCGCGCCTGCCCAGTGCCCAGCCGGCGCCCAAGGCCAGTAATGCGCCAGCGCCCAGGGCCAGCTTGCCGACACTTGCCGCGCTGAGGGTCAGCGCACGGGGCTGCGCCTGATCGCTGAAGCGCCCATCGGTGGCGTGCAGCCCTTCCACGGGCTCGAACAGGTTATCGGGCCGGTCCTCCGGCTCGCGCTCGGGGATCAGCTGGCCGTCCCAGGCCTGCCGGGCCAGCATGCGATCGAGCAGGCCGGGCATGAACAGCGTGCCGATGATCGCTTTCATGCTCGCGGTGCCGACCCACAGCTCCCGTGGCGCTTCATGAGCGGCGCGCAGAATCGCGCGGGCCGCGACTTCCGGTGTGTGGATCGGCGGCACCGGTTGCGCACGCCAGCCCACCTTGTTGCGTGCCCAGGAGAACTGCGGCGTGTTGTGCGCTGGCAGCTGCACCATGCTCAGGCGAATGGCGCTGTTGTCGTGGATCAGCTCACAGCGCAGCGAGTCGATGAAGCCGCGAATGGCGAACTTGGCGCCGCAGTAGGCGGACTGCAGCGGTATCGCGCGGTAGGCCAGCGCCGAGCCGACCTGGACGATGGTGCCGCTATTGCGTGGGCGCATGCAGCGCAGGGCGGTGAGGGCGCCGTGCACGCTGCCCAGGTAGGTCACCTCGGTGACGCGGCGGATTTCCTCGGCGGTCAATGCGCCGAAGGGGCCGAACACCGTGGTCATCGCCGCGTTCACCCAGACATCGATAGGGCCCAGCTCTGCCTCCACACGGTCGGCCGCTGCGTCCAGTGCAGCGGCATCGGCGACATCAGCGGAAATCGCCAGGACCGTCGCGCCCAGCGCTTCGAGTTGCGCCTGGGTGTCGCGCAGGCCCTGTTCGCCTCGCGCGATCAGCGCGACCCGGTAGCCGGCTCTGGCGAATGCGTCGGCCGTCGCGCGGCCGACTCCGGCGGTCGCACCACAGATCACCGCGGTTGGTTCAGGCATTAGGTATCCCTCTGGTCGATGCATGTAAAGCTCGCGTGCGGCACGCAAGCTGTGCTTAAACGACCCGTACAGGCAGTGGCGAGTTCCGACTTTGGCGCGGGGTGTTCCTTACTGAATCGCTCGGCTATCGACCAATGGCCAATGGTAGGCAAGCACCCCATCTGGGATGGTTAGCAGGCTAAGCGATAACCTTGGCACCGCCGCTCTGCTCATAAGGCAAAGCGGCATGACGCAGCGCCGCTCCTGTCACATGCGTGGCCGCGTCTTCCCCCTCTGTGCATCCATCCGATGCCCTCGGCGGCTTATCCGGTCGCCTGCGGATTTCTACTCGCTGCCCTTGCGGCAGCGGGTATCTCGCCGTCACGGCAAGGAACCCGTCTGCGCCGATCAGGTCGATTCAATAGGCCCTGCAATGGCCACCCTGACCTGACGGAGACCATGATGGACCTCATCCGCATCATTATTGCGATTCTGCTACCACCGCTTGGCGTGTTCCTGCAGGTGGGTTTCGCTGGCGCGTTCTGGCTGAACATCCTGCTGACGCTGCTGGGCTACATTCCCGGCATCATCCATGCGGTCTGGATCATCGCCCGCCGCTGATCGCTCCGGCCCGGCTTCCCGCCGGGCCGTTTTGAACTCCTTTCAGTGCCCGTGTAGAGTCGCGCCTTCTGCTGCGTTGCGGAACCTATTACGCGCGCAACACTCAAGAAAACGCTGGTAACCAAGCGCCATCATCCGATGGTGGTGGCTACGCCTGCTTCTCACGCGTTCGGCCTGCCCAGGGCATACGGAAAGGAAACCATGAGCGAGTCTTTCATCGACCAGAGCAATTTCAGACGGATCCTCAACCGTAACGTGGCTGTGCCACTGGGTTTCGGCTTTCTCAGCGCATTCTTCTTCAGCGCCATCGTCTACTACCTGCTGAGCGTCAGCCATTGGGTGGAACAATCGGTCAAGGGGGTCGCCCATGCCCATGAGGCGCTGCGTCTGGTGGCCGATCTGGAAACCGGCCTGCGCGGCTACCTGATCGCCGGCGAGGAGCCGTTTCTCGATCCCTATCGCCAGGGCTTGGGGCACATGGAGAAGGAGCTCAACGAGCTCAAGGCGTATGCCCGCGATAACGCGCTGCAGCTTTCGCGCCTCGACAAGATCGATGCAGCCCACCATCTCTGGCTCGCCTTTGCCGACGAAGGCATATCTCGGCGGATGGCCGGTGAGCCGATAGTCGATTACGTGCGCACCCGCCGGGGCCTCGACCTGACCAACCAGCGCCGCGGCCTGCTCAACGATTTCATCGCCGAGGAGCGCCAGTTACGGGCCCAGCGCACCGACACCTCGGAAATCGTGACCACCGCGCTGATCGGTGGCTTCCTGCTGTTCAGTCTGATTTTCAGCGGCCTGCTGGTCTACCTCGGCCGTCGCGATCTGACCTCGCTCTCGGAGAGCTACTCGGAGTCGCTGCAGCGCCAGCAGACACATGCCGACGCGCTGGAGAAACAGGCCTGGTACCGCACCGGGCAGACCCAGCTCGGCGATTCGATCATTGGCGAGCTGGCCTTGCCGGCGCTGGGCCAGGGAGTGCTGAACTTCCTCTCGCGCTACATCGATGCGGCAGTGGGCGCGCTGTACGTGGTGCAGGACGGCAAGCTGCAGCGTGTCGCCGAGTATGCCTACGACCCCGACCATCTACAGAGCGCGCGTACGCTCAATATCGGCACCGGTCTGGTTGGTCAGGCCGCGCTGGAGCGCCGCGTGATGGCGCTGGAAGACCTGCCGGCGGACTATCTCAAAGTCACCTCGGGGCTGGGTGATACCGCACCGCGTTCGGTGCTCATCGTGCCGGTGGAAGACAGCGGCATGCTCAATGGCGTGATCGAACTCGGCTTTCTGCGGCCGCTGCGTGAGCAGGACAGCGAATTGCTGCGCCGCATCGTGCCCAGCATCGGCTCGGCCATTGAAGCCGCGCGCTACCGCCAGCGTCTGCAGAAGGTGCTGGCCGAGACCCAGCAGCTCAACGAAGAGTTGCAGGTGCAGCAGGAAGAACTGCGCGCCGCCAACGAGGAGCTGGAAGAGCAATCCAACGCCCTGCGCGAGTCTCAGGCGCACATGGAGGAACAGCAGGCCGAGCTGGAACAGACCAACGAGCAGCTGGCCGAGCAGACCGAAGCCCTGTCGCGTCAGCGCGACCAGATGGACGAGAAGAACCAGCGCCTGAACGATGCGCAGTTGATGCTTGAACAGCGTGCCGACGAGCTGCAGCGTGCCAGTCGCTACAAATCCGAATTCCTCGCCAACATGTCGCACGAGTTGCGCACCCCGCTGAACAGCTCGCTGATCCTGGCCAAGCTGCTGGCCGACAACCCCGCCGGCAATCTCAGCGACGAGCAGGTGCAATTCGCCAGCTCGATCTATTCGGCGGGCAACGACTTGCTCATCCTGATCAACGACATTCTCGACATCTCCAAGGTCGAGGCCGGCAAACTCGAGGTTCATCCCGAGCTGACCATCCTCACCCGTCTGGTCGATGGGATGAAAAACCTGTTCCTGCCACAGGCCATGGAGCGCTCGCTGCAGTTCAGCGTTGAGCTGGCCGATGAGCTGCCGGCCAGCCTGTTCACCGATCGCCAACGGCTGGAGCAGATCCTCAAGAACCTGTTGGCCAATGCCTTCAAGTTCACCGAGAAGGGCTCGGTGACGCTGCGTGTCGAGCCACGCGGTGACGACCTGCTGGCGTTTGCCGTGCGCGATACCGGCATCGGCATTGCGCATGAGCAGCAGGCGGTCATCTTCGAAGCGTTCCGCCAGGCCGACGGCACCACCAATCGGCGGTACGGCGGCACCGGCCTGGGCCTGTCGATCTCGCGCGAGCTGGCCAACCTGCTCGGTGGCCAGATCGAGGTCCAGAGCACGCCGGGCGCGGGCAGCACCTTCACCCTGGTCGTGCCGCAAAGCTACAGCGAGGCGCGAGTCATCGAGCCGGCGGTAGCGCAGCCGAGCAGCAGGCCGCCCGTGGCTGTGCAGCCGGTTGAAGCGCCGCGACGTCGCGACGAGCAAATGCCGCCGAGCCATGCTGTTGCAGCACCATTGCAGCGCCTGCCGGATGACCGCGACACGTTCCCGTTCAAGGAGCGTTGCGTGCTGGTCATCGAGGACGAGCCGCAGTTCGCGCGCATCCTTCATGATCTGGCCCACGAACTGCAGTACAGCTGCCTGCTGGCGCAGAGCGCTGACGATGGTTTCGATACGGCGGTGCAGTACAAGCCGGACGCGATCCTGCTCGACATGCGCCTGCCGGATCACTCCGGCCTGACCGTGCTCGAACGCCTCAAGGAAAACCCGGCGACCCGCCATATTCCGGTGCATGTGGTTTCCGTGGAAGATCGCAAGGAGGCCGCGTTGCAGATGGGCGCCGTGGGGTACGCGATGAAGCCCACCACCCGCGAAGATCTCAAGGACGTGTTCAGCCGCCTGGAAGCCAAGTTGGCGCAGAAGGTCAAACGCATCCTGCTGGTCGAGGACGATGCCTTGCAGCGCGAAAGCATGTCGCGGCTGATCGAGGACGTCGATATCGAGATCACTGCCGTCGCGTTCGGTGCGCAGGCGCTTGAGCAGCTACGCGACACGGTGTTCGACTGCATGATTATCGACCTCAAGCTGCCGGACATGGACGGCAGCGAACTGCTCGAACGCATGGCCAAGGAGGACATCTGCTCCTTCCCGCCGGTGATCGTCTATACCGGGCGCAACCTCACCCGCGACGAGGAAGCGGCGCTGCTCAAGTACTCGCGCTCGATCATCATCAAGGGCGCACGCTCGCCGGAGCGCCTGCTCGACGAGGTCACGCTGTTCCTGCACAAGGTCGAGTCGGACATGCCGCCGGAGCGGCAGAAGATGCTCAAGAGCGCGCGCAGCCGCGAGAAGGCCTTCGAGGGGCGCAAGATCCTGGTGGTGGACGACGACGTGCGTAACGTCTTCGCCCTGACCAGCGCGCTGGAGCAGAAGGGCGCGCTGGTGGAAATCGCCCGCAATGGCCTGGAGGCCATCGACAAGCTGCAGCACGACGTTGGCATCGACCTGGTGCTGATGGATATCATGATGCCGGAGATGGATGGCTTCACCGCCATGCAGGAGATTCGCAAGGACGTGCGTTTCGCCAAGCTGCCGATCATCGCGGTAACCGCCAAGGCGATGAAGGATGACCAGGACCGCTGCCTGAGCGCTGGCGCCAACGACTACCTGGCCAAACCCATCGACCTCGACCGGCTGTTCTCGCTGATCCGCGTCTGGCTGCCCAAAGTGGAGCTGCTGTGACATGCCCGACCGTAACGTCGAGATCGAACTCAAGCTGCTGATCGAGGCCATCTACCTCAAATACAGCTACGACTTTCGCGATTACTCCGGCGCTTCGCTCAAGCGCCGGGTATTGCTGTCGCTCAAACAGCTGAACTGCGTGAGCATCTCCGACCTGCAGCGCAAGATTCTCTACGACCCGAAGGCGTTCATGGATCTGCTGCAGTACCTCACCATTCCGGTCAGTGAGATGTTCCGCGACCCGAGCTATTACCGCTCGCTGCGCGAGCATGTGGTGCCGGTGCTGCGCACCTATCCGTCACTGAAGATCTGGATCGCCGGCTGCAGCACCGGCGAAGAGGTCTACTCGATGGCCATCCTGCTCAAGGAAGAAGGCCTGCTCGAGCGCTCGATCATCTACGCCACCGACATCAACCCGCGCTCGCTGGAACAGGCGCGCCAGGGCATCTTCGCCATCGACCACCTGCGTCAGTACACCGCCAACTACCAGCAGGCGGGCGGCACGCGCAGCTTCTCCGACTATTACACCGCCGCCTACGACTCGGCGATCATGGACAAGTCGCTGAAAGAAAAGGTTACGTTTGCCGACCATAGCCTAGCGACCGATAGCGTATTTTCCGAAACGCAATTGATCTCCTGCCGCAACGTGCTGATCTACTTCAACAAGCCGCTGCAGGATCGTGCCTTCGGGCTGTTTCACGAATCGCTCTGCCACCGAGGCTTCCTCGGTCTCGGCAGCAAGGAAACCGTCGAATTTTCGGGCTACGCCAAGCACTACGAGCCGTTCGACAAATCGGAAAGGATCTTCCGCAAGCTATGAGCAGCTCAGAGCAGGCGATTCTGCAAACGAGGCGCCAGCCGCCGATCGAGGCGGTGGTCATTGGCGCCTCCGCCGGTGGGCTGGAGGCGCTCGGTATGGTGCTCGAGGGCCTGCCGAGCGGCTATCGCCCGCCGATCCTGGTGGTCCAGCACATACCCGCCAACGGGCCTACCCACCTGGCCGAAATCTTCCGGCGCAGGACCCGGCTGCAGGTCAAGGAAGCGGACGACAAGGATCAGTTGCGCCCCGGAATGTTGTACTTTGCCGCACCTGGTTATCACCTGCTCGTCGAGGGCGACCACAGCCTCTCGCTGAGCCAGGACGATGCGGTGCATTTTTCCCGCCCCTCGATCGACGTGTTGTTCGAATCGGCAGCCGATACCTGGGGACCGCAGGTCGCGGGCGTGCTGCTGACCGGCGCCAACGAGGACGGCGCTGCCGGCCTTGAAGCGATTCATCGCAGCGGCGGGCTGACCGTGATTCAGGACCCTGCCGAAGCAGCCGTACCGACCATGCCGCGAGCCGCCCTGCAGCGCTTCGCACCGGATTACATCTTGCCTCTGCGCGACATTCACCGTTTGTTGCGAGAACTGGAGTGACCATGCCTGACCGTACCGACGAGGTTAATCTGCTGATCGTCGATGACCTGCCGGAAAACCTGCTGGCACTGGATGCGCTGCTGCAGGCGCCCGGTGTACGGGTTCATCAGGCCGAGTCGGCCGAGCAGGCGCTCGAACTGTTGCTGCGGCACGAGTTCGCGCTGGCCATCCTCGATGTGCAGATGCCCGGCATGGACGGTTTCCAGCTGGCCGAGCTGATGCGCGGCACCGAGCGCACCAAGCAGATCCCCATCGTTTTCGTCAGCGCGGCCGGTCGTGAGCTCAACTATGCGTTCAAGGGCTACGAAAGCGGTGCGGTGGATTTCATGCACAAACCGCTGGATGCCCATGCGGTGCGCAGCAAGGTCAGCGTATTCGTCGACCTGTATCGCAGCCGCAAGCGCCTGGCGCGCCAGCTGGAGGCGCTGGAACGCAGCCGCCGCGAGCAGGAAGTGCTACTCGACGAGCTGCGCAGCACCAAGGCCGAACTGGAAGACGCGGTGCGCATGCGCGATGACTTCATGTCGATCGTCTCGCACGAACTGAAAACGCCGCTGAACACCCTGATTCTGGAGGTGCAGCTGCGCAAGCTGCAGCTCGGCCGCAACAATTTCGCCGCTTTCACTGAAGAGCGGCTACGCAACATGGTCGGCAAGGACGAACGGCAGATCCAGAGCCTGATTCGCCTGATCGACGATATGCTCGATGTCTCGCGCATCCGTACCGGCAAGCTGTCGATCCGCCCGATTCGCACCGATCTCGCCCAGCTGGTCGGCAATGTCGTGGAAAGCTTTGCGGCGCAAATGGAAGCCTGCGGCTGCGATCTGCTTTTGCAGCGCAACGAGTCGATCATCGGCGTCTGGGACGCCTTCCGCATCGAACAGGTACTGGCCAACCTGCTGACCAATGCCATGCGCTACGGCGCTGGCAAACCGGTGCAGGTCAGCGTCATGACCTGCACAGAAGGCGCCTGCATCGAGGTGCGCGACCACGGCATTGGCATCAGCGCGAAGAGCCTGGAGCGCATCTTCTGCCAGTTCGAGCGCGCCGAGGGCAGCGAAGGCAGCGCTGGCCTGGGGCTGGGCCTGTTTATCGCCGACCAGATCGTCAGAGCGCACAACGGCCGCATCCAGGTGCAAAGCGTGGAAGGGCAGGGCTCGCAGTTCCGCGTGCTGCTGCCGTTGAGGGAGTAGGCGCTGAACTCTCTGGCAATCCCGCGACTTGCTCGCCGCGAGGCAGCACCGACGAGCGCGCGGTGAGCCACTGTTTTCGTTGTCAGGACGAACAGCTGATTTCCAGGTGCTTGCCCCATTCCGGCGGACGCTCGGCGTAGCGCTGCATGCCGGGCTGGTCGTCGAAGGGTCGACTAAGCACCGCATGCAGCTCGCGTACCGGCGCGTAGTCACCTTTCTCCGCGGCCTCGATGGCTTGTTGCGCCAGGTAGTTGCGCAGGATGTACTTCGGATTGACCGCCTGCATGCGCGCCTCGCGCGTACCTGCGTCGCCGGCTTCACGCGCCGTGCGTGCGCAATAGTCCGCTGCCCAGCCATCGAAACTCTGCAGATCGACGAAGTCCTCGCGCAGACGGCTCACCGCCTGCTCCGCAGGGCTTTCGCTAAGCTCCCGGAAGAAGCGGCTGTAGTCGATGGCGCCGGCCTGCATCAGCTGCAACAGGCGACGTACGAGCTCGTCGTCACCCGTCTCGGCCTGGTTGAAGCCCAGGCGTCGGCGCATCAGATCCAGCCACTCGGCTTCGTACAGCGGCAGGAACAGCTCCATGGTTTCGCGCAGCACCTTGACGTCGACGAACGGCGTCAGCGCCTGCGCCAGCGCGGCCAGGTTCCAATGGGCGATGGGCACCTGGTTCTCGAAGGAGTAGCGGCCGGTGTCATCGGAGTGGTTGCAGATGAAGCGCGCATCGAAGTCGTCGAGGAAGGCATAAGGGCCGAAGTCGAAGGTGATGCCGAGGATCGACATGTTGTCGGTGTTCATCACGCCGTGGCAGAAACCGTAGGCCTGCCAGCGGGCGATGAGCGCGGCGGTGCGTTCGAGCACTTCGCGGAAGAACGCGTGGAACGGCTCGGGGTGTTCCAGTAGTTCGGTGAAGTGCGCCTCGATGACGTGTTCGAGCAGCTGCTTCAGTTCGGCGTGCTGGCGGGTGTAGTAGAAGAACTCGAAGTGACCGAAGCGCACGTGGCTCGGCGCCAGGCGCAGCAGCATGGCACCGCGTTCCGGGCGCTCGCGGTAGACCATTGAATCCGAGCCGGTGACGCACAGCGCCCGCGAGCTGGGGATGCCCAGCGCGTGCAGGTGTTCACTGGCAAGGAATTCGCGGATCGACGAGCGCAGCACCGCGCGGCCGTCGCCCATGCGCGAGTAGGGCGTCTTGCCGGCGCCCTTGAGGTGCAGGTCCCAGTACTCGCCCGCTTCGTTGACCACCTCGCCGAGCAGCAGCCCGCGGCCATCGCCCAGCTGTGGGTTGTAGCTGCCGAACTGATGGCCGGAATAGATCATCGCCCGCGGTTCGGCCGTGGACCAGATCTTGTGTCCGGAGAACAGTTCGGTGAACAGCGCTTGCTCGGCCTCGGCTGGGCCCATATCCAGCAGCGCCATCGCCGCCTCGCTGGCGACCACCAGGCGAGGGTCGCTTAGCGGCTGCGGCGACACCTCGGTGGAAAAGGTGTCGCCGAGTCGGGCGAAGCGGTTGTCGAAGGTCAGTTGGGTCAGGCTTTTCAAAATACCTCCGGCGCGGCGTGTAGCAAGAATGGCCCGGCCGGTGCCGGGCATGTTCAGGACGTTGGAGGCTGCGACCTGGCCGAGTGTTCCTCAGCCACGATCATCGGTAGACGGCTTCTGCTCGTCGGCGGGCTTGGGCGTGGTGCTCAGCTGCAGTTGCTGGCCGTTGAAGTTCTTCAGGAATACGTCGACCTGGCGGAAGGCGATGTTGATCCCGGCCTTGTTGAATTCGCGATCGATGAAGCGGTTGATCTCGTCGGTCGCCGGGTTGCGATCGCCGAGGTCACGCACGTGGATGCGCAACTCGTGATCCAGGGTGCTTTCGCCGAAGTTGAGGAACAGCACCTGCGGCTCCGGCTCCTTGAGTACCCGCGGATTGTCCCGGGCGGCCTGCAATAGCAGCTTGCGCACCGCCTCCAGGTCCGAGCCGTAGGCGACGCCGACCTTCAGCGTCACGCGGGTCACGGTGTCGCTCAACGACCAGTTGATCAGCTGGCCGGTGATGAAGGTCTTGTTCGGGACGATGATGTCCTTGCGGTCGAAGTCGGTGATGGTGGTGGCGCGGATGCGGATCCGGCTGACGGTGCCCGACAGGTTGCCGATAGTGACCACATCACCGATGCGCACCGGGCGCTCGAAGAGGATGATCAGGCCGGAAATGAAGTTGGCGAAGATCTCCTGCAGGCCGAAGCCCAAACCCACCGAAAGTGCTGCCACCAGCCATTGCAGTTTGTCCCAGCTGACGCCCAGGGTGGACAGCGTGGCGACGATGCCGAAGCCGGCCAGTGCGTAAGACAACAACGTAGTGGTGGCATAGGCGCTGCCCTGGGCCAGGCGCAGCTTGGACAGCACCATGACTTCCAATAGGCCGGGCAGGTTGCGCGCCAGGGCCACGGTGATGGCGATGATCAGCAGCGCGCCGAGCAGGTTGTTCAGACTGATCGCTGCGGTGGTCAGGGCATCGCCGCTGCCGCTGGTGTATTCGTAGAGGGTGATGTTGTCCAGGTAGGAGACGACCGAGATCAGGTCCGACCAGACCCAGTACAGCGCTACCAGGAACACGCCGAACATGGTCATGCGGGTCAGGCGCAGCGACTGCTGGTTGACCTGTTCGATGTCCAGCCCCGGTTCGCCCTGGGCTTCCGTGCTGTCCCCGGTTTCGTCGACCTGTGCTTGCCGCTTGGCCAGCGCTCGTTTGTAGGCCAGGCGCCGCGCGGCCACGGTCAGCCCGCGGATCAGTGCCGCTTCGACGACGATCCAGATCATCAGCACGTAGAGCGTATCGATCAGCCGGTCGGTCAGCTTCAGCGCGGTGTAGTAGTAGCCGAAGCCTACCGCGACGATCAGCGCGATCGGCAGCATGCTGAACAGCAGGCCGATCATCAGGCGCAGTGGCGGTGCGTTCTGGCTCGACGGTCCCTTGAGCAGCAAGCGGTTGAGACGCCAGCTCATCAAGGCGAAGCAGGTCAGCACCACGAGAATGCCGAGCACATCGTCGGCCAGTCGCGCCGGCTGGTGCTCGGCCACGCTGACCACCGCGACCAGGGCTATGACGATCATGCCGAGGCGACGGATCTCGTCGCGCAGGAACGCCACCTGCGGTCGCGACCAGCCAAAATGCAGCTCGGCCACGCGCCCTGGCGAGAGCATGCGGTAGGCACTGTAGAACACCAGCCAGGCCTGCGCCATTTCAAACAAGGCGGCGCCGAGCACGTAGTTTTGCCCGCGCGCATCCATCTGCAACAGATAGCCGCACAGGGCCAGGAACAGCGCGCCGGGCAGCGCCAGCAGGAGGTTCAACAGCAGTGCCAGCGGCGTGTGCAGCTGGCTGTCGTTGCGGAAGTGGCCGATCTGCTCGCTCAGCGAACTGAGCTTGGCATCGATCGTCTTGCGCCACCAAAGCAGCCCGGCGATCAGCAGCAGCAGCGGCAGGAAGAACAGTGGCCGCTCCTTGAGCCCGGCGCCCAGCTCTTGAACAGCTGAAAGCCAGGGCATCGCTGCCAACTGCACTTTCAGCCGTTGCACAGAGCCCTGCAGCCAGCCGAAATCCAGCGGCTTGTTGCTGGGAATCCAGAACATCTGCTCGTCGAGCGTATCACTCAGCATGCGGGCGGTGTCCTGCAGCTGTTTCTGGTTCAGCTGCAGGGTGATCGAGGAGTTGAGCAGGGCGTCCAGTTCACGGTTGAGGCGGTCGAGCAGCTCGCTGCGGGTGGTCGCCAGGTCGAGCAGCGTACGCCGCAGTTCGGGCGTCACGTCCTCTTCGTTCTGCCGTGCCAGCAACTGGTCGACGTAGGCGGCCGAATTACCGGCGGCTTCGCGGCGCTGGTTGAGTTCGAACTGGTACAGGCGGATATCGGCGATTTCGTCGGCGAGGTTCTTGTCCAGCTGCAGGCTCGGCAGCGCCTGCTTCTGCTGGTAGAGAATGCGCGACAGCAGCAGGCTGCCCTCGAGCACGGCGATCTGTTCTTCCAGCGCCTGGTCGGTCTGGTTCAGCGTATCGAGCTGCTGGCGAGTCTTCAGGTTCTGCTGGTTGAGGCGGTTGAGCCGCTCGGTCGCGCGCAGCAGGTAGTCGGACAGCTTGAGGTTTTCGGCACTCTCGGCGGCGAGCAGCTTGTCCGAGCCGGCCTGCTGCACCCGGGCGGAAAACTCGGCTACGGTCTGTTCCGATTCGGCGCGGCGCTTTTCGTTGATCAGCCCCTGCAGTGCCTGAGTTTCCAGCTCGGCGCGGGCGATGCGTTCGGCCAGCAGGTCGCGGCGCGCCTTGCCCAGGTCCTGCAACAGGCTGTTGCCGGCCAGCTCCTGGCGGCGCAGGTCGATCTGCGCACTGAGCGAAACGATTTCCGCCTCCAGCAGCGCGCGGCGCTCCTCGCTCAACGGCTTGCCTGATTCGCGACCGCTCTTGAGCAGGTTGTTGGCTTCCTGGATGCGCATCTGCGCCGTGCTGATCTGCGCTTGGGCACGCTCCGGGCGGGTCTGCGCGGTGATGATCATGCTATTGGCGGCGCTGAACTGCTTTTGCCATTCGGACAGTTCTTCGACCCGTGCGCTCAGGCGCTGCTCCAGGGCTTCGACCGATTGTTTGGCGTAGCGCTGGGCCGGGTCTTCATCCGAACTGGCCTTGAGCTTGGCCAGTTCGCGCTGGGCCTCGGCAATTTCCTTGGGGGCCTGGGCCAGCAGAGCTTTCAGATCCTCGGCGCGCTTGTTGCTGTTTTCGGTCTGCTGAACCATGCGCTGGGTCTGCTCACCCAGCGACAGCTGCGCAGGTTTCGTCTCGCCTTCGGCGGCCGGCGGCGTGCCAGTCAGGCTTTCCAGCGATTGGGCATGGAGGGGGGCGACGAACAGGCAGAACGTCGAGAACAGCAGGGTGCGCAGGAGTGACATGAGGGCAGTGACGTAGGCGAATGACCAGAGAGGGCGAAAGTCTACGGGCTGCGCCAGTCCAGCGCGAGTACCCTGCAGCTGGCCGACGGACGGGCGGTGAGCCACCGCCGTTCGCCGGCAGCACGGTGGTTAGAACATCAACTGCGGTCCGGGCTTGTCGCCCTCGGGGAATTTCAGGCCGACCTTGCGCACTTCTCCGGCCTCCATCGCCGCCACGGTCCAGGTCAGGCCGTTCCATTCAACCTGGTCACCGACCACCGGATTTCCGCTGACCTGCTCGGCCATGAAGGCGCCGATCGTCTGGTTGCCGTCTACGTCGCCGAGCTTGAGCCCGTAGAGCGCCGCGATGGCGCTGAGTTGGGCGTCGGCTTCGAGGATGAAATCGCCGAAGAAGCGCAGGTCCTGGCCGCGCTTGGGCGCCTGGCTGAACAGCTTGCCGAGCGCCGGCAGGTCTTCGTCGTGGCCGATCACGCAGAGAATGTCATCGACCTGCAGCCGGGTGCTGCCTGACGGGTGCAGCAATTCCTTGCCGCGGAACAGTGCAGCGATGCGGGTCCCTGGCGGCATCTTCAGCTCGCGCAGGGCGGCACCGACGCACCATTTGCTGGCGCTCAGGCGGTAAACGAACATCTCCCACTGGCTGGTGGTGTGTACCTGCAGGCCGCTACGCGAAACCGGCATCGGTGACGGCGGTACTTCCACTTTCGCCTTCTTCGCCGTCCAGGCCAGCGTCGACCCCTGCAGCAGCAGCGACACCAGCACGATGAAGAACGCGACATTGAAGAACAACTGCGCGTTTTCCAGCCCCGCCATAAGCGGGAACACAGCGAGAATGACAGGCACCGCGCCGCGCAGGCCGATCCAGGAGATGAACAGGCGTTCGCGCATGTGGAAACTGCGAAACGGCAGCAGGCTGACGAACACCGCCAGCGGCCGTGCGAAGAGAATCATCCACAGCGACAGCGCCAATGCCGGCAGCGCAATGGGTAACAGTTCGCTGGGCGTCAGCAGCAAGCCGAGCACGAGGAACATGCTGATCTGGCTGAGCCAGGCCAGGCCGTCGAACATGTGCAGAATGCCGTGGCGGTTGCGAATCGGCCGGTTGCCCAGCAGCAGCCCGCACACGTAGATCGCCAGGATGCCGCTGCCGCCGATAGCGCCGGACAGCGCGAAGATCATCAGACCACCGGCCACTGCCAGCAGCGGGTAAAGACCGTCGGCCACCGACAGGCGATTGATCAGCTGCAGCAACAGCCAGCCGCCGAGCAGGCCTAGCACGGTGCCGATGCCGAACTGCTGCAACAGGGTGAGCAGAAAATCCCAGCCAAAGGACGTGCGGCCGGCGAGCAGCATGTCGATCAGTGCGACGGTGAGGAACATCGCCATCGGGTCGTTGCTGCCCGATTCGATTTCCAGGGTCGAGCCGACCCGCTCGTTGAGGCCCTTGCCATTGAGCAGGTTGAACACCACGGCCGCATCGGTGGAGCCGACGATGGCGCCGATCAGCAGGCCCTGCAACAGCGGTAGATCGAACAGCCAGGCGGCGGCCAGCCCGGTCAGGCCGGAGGTGATCGCCACGCCCAGGGTCGCCAGGGAGAACGCCGGTTTGAGTGCGACGCGGAAGGTTGCGGTGCGGGTGCGCATGCCGCCATCGAGCAGGATGACCGCCAGCGCCAGGTTGCTGATGACGAAGGCCAGCTGGTAGTCGCCGAAGACGATACCGCCTACGCCATCGACGCCGGCGAGCATGCCGACGGCGAGGAAGATGACCAGGATCGGCACGCCGAGTCGGTTCGACAGCGAACTCATCAGGATGCTCGCAGCCACCAACAAGGCACCGATAAAGAACAGGTGGTTGAGGTTGCCGAGGTCCAAATCAGGTCTCCGTCAGAGAATGCCGCCTCGCGCTCATGCACGGGATATGCCAGCGATTCTAACCTGATGATTTGACAGGCTGTCAAAAAAAGCCCCGCATGAGCGGGGCGTTGTAACGGGACCGCAGAAACCCGCTAGAACCAGGCGTCCTGCATGGCCAGGCAGGTGTCATCACGCGCTTCGAGGATGGCCAGCTCATGCTCGCAAGCCGGCACCTCCCAGGTGAGGAAGTAACGCGCGGCCTGAAGCTTGCCGCGATAGAAATCGGCATCCGCCGGATTGCCCTCGGCCAGGCCGCGTTCGGCACGTAGTGCCTGCTCCAGCCAGCGCCAGCCGATCACCGTATGGCCAAACACCTTCAGATACAGCGCCGAATTGGCCAGCGCCTGGTTGACCTTGCCGGTTGCGAGATCGCCAAGCAACGCTTGGGTGACGCGGCTAAGGCGGGCGATGTGCTGCTCCAGCGGCTGGCGCAGAGCGGTCAGCGAGTCGTATTCGGCGGCACGTGCGCAACTGGCCTGGATCAACCCGAGCAGCTGGCGCAGGCCGGCGCCCTTGTTCTGCATCAGCTTGCGGCCGAGCAGGTCCAGCGACTGGATGCCGTGGGTGCCTTCGTGGATCGGGTTGAGCCGGTTGTCGCGGTAGTACTGCTCCACTGGGTATTCGCGGGTGTAGCCATGGCCACCGAGAATCTGGATCGCCAGCTCGTTGGCTTTCAGGCAGTACTCAGACGGCCAGGATTTGACGATCGGCGTCAGCAGGTCGAGCAGCTCGCTGGCGTTGCGCCGCTCTTCTTCGCTGTCAGCCGTGTGCTCGTCGTCAACCAGTCGTGCGGAGTACAAGCCGAGATCGAAGGCGCCTTCGACGTACGCCTTCTGCATCAACAGCATGCGCTTGACGTCGGTGTGCTCGATGATCGGCACCTGGCTCGAGGCTGGGTCCTTGCCGTCCGGCAGGCGGCCCTGCGGACGCTCGCGAGCGTAGTTCAGTGAATAGAGGTAACCGGCGTAGCCGAGCATGATGGCGCCCATGCCGACGCCGATGCGCGCCTCGTTCATCATCTGGAACATGTAGGCCAGGCCCTTGTGCGGCTCGCCTACCAGATAGCCAACGCACGCGCCGTTGTCGCCAAAATTCAGCGCCGTGCTGGTGGTACCGCGCCAGCCCATCTTGTGGAACAGGCCGGCAAGCAGCACGTCGTTGCGCTGGCCGAGGCTGCCGTCGTCGTTAACCAGGAACTTCGGCACGATGAACAGGCTGATGCCCTTCACCCCGGGCGGCGCGTCCGGCAGTTTGGCCAGCACCATGTGCACGATGTTCTCCGACAGCGGGTGGTCGCCGCCGGAAATGAAGATCTTGTTGCCCTTGAGGCGATAGCTGCCGTCACCGGCCGGTTCGGCGCGGGTGCGGATATCCGACAGCGAGGAGCCGGCATGCGGCTCGGTAAGCGCCATGGTGCCGAAGAAGCGGCCCTCGAGCATCGGCTGCAGAAAGCGCTGCTTCTGCTCCTCGGAGCCGAATGCCTCGATCAGATGCGAGGCGCCCATGCTGAGCATCGGGTAGGAGCTGGTGGCGATGTTGGCCGACTGGAAATGCGCGAAGCAGGCCCGCGAGAGCAGGTTCGGCAGCTGCATGCCGCCATCATCGAAGCTGCGCTGCGCATTGTGAAAGCCCGCCTCGATGAAGGCGTCCACGGCCGGTTTGACCTCGGGGATCAGCACCGCTTCGCCGTTCACGTACTGCGGTTCGTGCTCATCGGACTTGCGGTTGTGCGGCGCGAAGTACTTCTCGGCGATGGTGCGCGCGGTGCCGATGGCGGCGTCGAAGGTCTCGCGGCTGTGATCGGCGAAGTGCTCGCGGCGGGTCAGAGCCTCTGCATCCAGCACTTCGTAGAGTTCGAATGCCAGGTTACGCGGGCAGAGCAGGGTCTCGGTCATGGTCAACCTCCGTTTTCATCTGCCCGAGTCTAAGGAGCGCGGTTTTCCATTGCCTAGCTTCATCCATTGCACTGATGAAGCGTCAACACGGCGCCGGTCCATCGCTCAGCCGAACAGCTGACGCAGCAGCCCTGCCAGCTCGCCATCGCCCAGCCCGGCGGTTTGCAGGTGACTCAGCGCGGCTTCGCGGTGCATCGCCAGCTGCTGATGCGCCTCTTGCTGGCCCAGTAGCGAAACCACGGTCGGCTTGGCTCGATCCTGCTGGCAGTCCTTGCCGGTTTGCTCGGGTGTCAGGCCATCGGCGATATCGTCGAGCAGCTGGAACGCCATGCCCAGCTCGTTGGCGAAGCCTTGCAGGTGGCTGCTAAGGGCTCGCTCGGCCCCCGCAAGCAGCGCCGCGAGTTCCAGGGCGGCGGTGAACAGCGAGCCGGTCTTCAACTGATTGGTGGCGATCACCGCGTCGAGCGGGTGTGCCTCGTCGGCGCCATGCAGGTCGCGAAACTGTCCCCGCACCAGGCCTTGTGCTCCGACCGAGCGGGCGAGGATGGCGACCGCATCGTTGCGCTGCCGCGGGGTGAGCCTGGGTGCGGTTGCGGTGATGCCGTAGGCATGGCTGAGCAGCGCCACCGAGGCGAGCACGGCAACGTCCTCGCCGAAACGCAGGTGAATGGTCGGCTGGCCGCGGCGCAGGCTGGCGTTATCCATGCAGGGCATGTCGTCGAGAAACAGCGAGGCGGCATGGATCATTTCCAGGGCACAGGCCGGGTCCAGGCCGGTATCCGGATCGATGCCGAGATCGGCCAGCGCCAGCAACAACAGCAATGGTCGGAGCCTCTTGCCAGGCGCCAGGGTGCCTTCGCGCAATGCCAGGCTGATCTTGTCCCGCTCCGACTCGGGTAGCGGCAGGCGCATCGCCAAGCGGTCGTCGACCTGCCGACGCAGGCGCAGCAAGCTGTCGCATTGCGAGAGCGGGAGGGGGGAATTCTGCGTTTGCATGGCGGTGCCCTCGCTGGCGCCCCAGTTCGAGCAGCCGGGTTGCGCAATGTTGTACAACGATTGGACGTTTCGACAGAAAGCTGTACAAGTCGTGCCATCGCATAGCACTTTTTTCAGGGCGTCACGTCCAAACAAGTCTTCCCGGGAGCCGATTTCCATGAGCAAGCAATCGTTGGTCAGCCGTAAAAACGATCACCTGGACATCGTCCTCGATCCGGCGCGGGCGGCCGGTGCGACGGGTACCGGTTTTGGCGCCTTCCGCTTTGAGCACTGCGCTCTGCCTGAGTTGCACCTGGACGAGATCGACCTGCATACCAGGCTGTTCGGCCGCCAGCTGCGTGCGCCGCTGCTGATCAGCTCGATGACCGGTGGTGCCGCGCGCTCGGCGGCGATCAATGCGCATCTGGCAGAGGCCGCGCAGCAGCTGGGCATCGCCATGGCGGTGGGGTCGCAGCGGGTCGCGCTGGAAACCGCGGGCGATCAGGGCCTGACCGGCCAGCTGCGGCAACTGGCGCCGGACATTCTGCTGCTGGCCAACTTCGGTGCCGCCCAGCTGGTCCGTGGCTACGGCGTAGACGAGGCGCGCCGCGCTGTCGAGATGATCGACGGCGATGCGCTGATCGTGCACCTGAATCCGTTGCAGGAAGCGGTTCAGCCCGGAGGCGACCGTGATTGGCGAGGCGTGCTCAAGGCGATCGAAGCACTTGCCCGCCGCCTTGCCGCACCGGTGGTAATCAAGGAGGTCGGTGCGGGCATATCCGCGACGGTGGCACGGCAGTTGGTCGACGCGGGTGTCGCCGCCATTGATGTGGCAGGTTCCGGTGGTACCAGCTGGGCGGCGGTTGAAGCCGAGCGGGCTACAGATGTCAGCCAGCGGGCGATTGCCCAGGCATTCGCCGAATGGGGAATCCCCACGGCGCAGGCACTGCTGGCGGTGCGCGAGGCTTGCCCGGACACGCCGCTGATCGCTTCCGGCGGCATTCGCGACGGGGTCGAGGCGGCCAAGGCGATCTGCCTGGGTGCCGATCTGGTCGGACAGGCGGCCGGGGTGCTGCAGGCCGCGATGCTGAACAGTGAGGCAGTGGTGAAGCATTTCGAGGTATTGATCGAGCAGCTGCGGATCGCCTGTTTCTGTACCGGTTCGGCCAGCCTTGCCGAACTGCGGCAGGCGCGGCTGCTGCAAGTAGCCGCCTTCTGAAGCCCGGTGGAGCCGCCAGATGACTCACTTTGCGGCAATTGCACCGCCCTTTCTCAGTCATCTGCGCGCGTTCGAAGCCATCGCCTGGCAACTGACGCGGCGGGGTCACCGCGTCACCTTCGTGCAGCAGACCGATGTCGCTGAGTTGCTGACATTGTCCCAGGCCGATTTCGTTGCTATCGGTACTCAGTCCCATCCGCCGGGGACCTTGGCTGCGGTGGTCCGTCGGGCCGCGCAACCGGGACCGTTCGGTATTCGCCGGGTCATCGCCGATATGGCCGCCAGCACCGAGCTGTTCTGCCGTGAGGGGCCGGCCGTATTGCGCTCGCTAGAGGTCGATGCCGTGCTGGCCGATCAGATGGAGCCGGCGGGCGCGCTGGTGGCCGAGCATCTTGGCCTGCCGTTCGTCTCCGTCGCCTGTGCGCTGCCGTTCAACCGCGAACCGCTGGTGCCCTTGCCGGTGATGCCCTGGCGCTACCGGGCGACAGACTGGGGCGAGCAGCTCAACCTGCACAGCAGTCGTGTTTACGACCATCTAATGCGCCTGCAGGCCGAGGTGATCGAGCGCTACTGTCAGGCGTTCGGCCTGGCGCCTCGTACGACCCTGAGCGAATGCATGTCGCCGCTGCTGCAGATCAGCCAAACGGTGACGGGATTCGACTTTCCGCGGCGCCAGCTTCCGGCGCATTTTCATGCTGTCGGGCCGTTGCGCCGCCCGCTGGAGAGCGAAGCCGAGCTGAACCTGCCGATCAATCCGGCGCGGCCTTTCGTCTTTGCCTCCCTGGGCACCTTGCAGGGTCATCGCTACGGGCTGCTGCGCAGTATCGCCCGTGCCTGCAAGCCCCTCGGTGTGCAACTGCTGATCGCCCATTGCGGCGGGTTGAACGCCGCACAAGCGGCGCGGCTGCATGAAGAGGGCGCGGATTGGGTGACCGATTTCGCAGCGCAGCGCGCGGCGTTGGCCAAGGCTTCCGTGGTTATCACCCATGCCGGACTGAATACCGTGCTCGATGCACTGGAGGCCGGTGTACCGATGCTGGCGCTGCCGATTGCCTTCGATCAGCCCGGCGTCGCGGCGCGTATCGAGCATGCCGGCGTCGGCCTGCGGATTTCTCCGCGGTTGGCGCGTCCAGCGCGAATCAGCCAGGCGTTGGCGCGGCTGCTGGGCGATCCGGCGTTTCGCCAGCGGGCGGCGCAGCTTGGCGCAGAGGTGCGACAGGTCGGTGGTGCGGTGAGTGCCGCCGATCTGATCGAGGCCGCAATCGGCTGCGCTCAACAAATGCCCGGAGGTGGCCGGTGGCGCTTGATGCGGAGCTGATCCTCGTCGGCGGTGGCCTGGCCAACGGACTGCTGGCACTGCGACTGCGCAAGCAGCGTCCCGATCTGCGCCTGTTACTGCTGGAACAAGGCGAAACCTTGGGTGGCAACCATACCTGGTCGTTTCATGAGCACGACCTGACGCCAGTCCAGCACCGTTGGCTGGAGCCCTTGGTGGGGTCCCGCTGGCCGGGCTACGAAGTGATCTTTCCGGACCTCAAACGGCGGCTGGACAGCGGTTACGCGAGTATTTTTTCCGAGCGTTTTCATCAGTACATGATGACCGAACTGAGTGGTGGCGTTCGGTTGAGCACGTCCGTTGTGGAGGTGCAGCCGCAGCAGGTGCGCCTGGCTTCGGGCGAAATGTTGCAGGCCGGCGCAGTGATCGATGGGCGCGGTGTGCGCCGTACCGATCAGTTGGCGCTGGGCTTTCAGAAATTCCTCGGTCAGGAACTGCGCCTGCAACAGCCACACGGCCTGCGCGAGCCGATCATCATGGACGCCAGCGTCGCGCAGCAGGACGGCTACCGGTTCGTCTACGTGCTGCCGCTCAGCGTCGATACGCTGCTGATCGAGGATACCTATTACGCCGACGGCGACGCCGTGGCGCCTGAGACCTTGCGCGAAAACATCTATCACTACGCCAGTTCACGCGGCTGGGTGATCGCCGAACTGTTGCGTGAGGAACATGGCGTGCTGCCCATCGTCTTGTCTGGAGACCTACCGGCCTTCTGGGACGAGGCGCGTGGCCTGCCGCAGACCGGCCTGTCAGCGGCCTTGTTCCATCCCACTACCGGCTACTCGTTGCCCGACGCGGTGCGTCTGGCCGATCACCTGATCGCGCTGGATCGCTGGGATGCGGCCAGCCTGTACGAGGCAACGCGCAGCTACTCGTTGGCGCAGTGGCGCCAGCGCGGCTTTTTCCGCCTGCTCAATCGCATGCTGTTCATGGCCGGCCCGGCGGATCGCCGCTGGGCCGTGATGCAACGTTTCTACCGCCTGCGTGAACCGCTGATCCAGCGCTTCTACGCGGCCAATCTGACCACCTGGGACCGCTTGCGCATCGTCTCGGGTAAACCTCCCGTGCCGGTGGGCGAGGCGCTGCGTGCGCTCGCCGCTGGCAACCTGCACCACAAGGACAAGCGATGAACGAGCCAACAGGCGTTCGGCCCAAGCGGGCCGTGGTGATTGGTGCCGGTTTCGGCGGGCTGGCGCTGGCGATCCGTCTGCAGCGCAGCGGCGTACAGACCACTGTGCTGGAGAAGCGCGATAAGCCGGGTGGCCGCGCCTATGTCTATCACGACCAGGGTTTCACCTTCGATGCCGGGCCAACGGTGATCACCGACCCGCCCGCGCTCGATGAGCTGTTTACCGGTGCCGGCAAACGCATGGCCGATTACGTCGAGTTGCTGCCGGTCAGCCCCTTCTATCGGCTGTGCTGGGAAGACGGCCACAGCTTCGATTACGTCAATGATCAGGCCGAGCTGGACAAGCAGATCCACGCGCTGAACCCCAAGGATGTGGCCGGCTACCAACGCTTTCTCGCCTATTCGCGCGCGGTGTACGAGGAGGGATACGTCAAGCTTGGCACCGTACCTTTCCTCTCGTTTCGCAGCATGATCGGTGTCGCGCCACAGCTGGCCAAGCTGCAAGCCTGGCGCAACGTTTACAGCATGGTCTCGAAATTCGTCGAGAGCGACCGGCTGCGGCAGGCCTTGTCCTTTCAATCCCTGCTGGTCGGCGGCAACCCGTTTGACACCTCGTCGATCTATGCCTTGATTCATGCCCTGGAGCGCCAAGGGGGGGTGTGGTTCCCGCGCGGCGGTACCGGTGCGCTGGTGCAGGGGATGGTCAAACTCTTCGAGGATCTGGGTGGCAAGCTGGAGCTCAATGCCGAGGTGGCGCGCATCGAACTGGCCGAAGGGCGAGTGAATGCGGTGATCACGCAGCAAGGGCGGCGATTCGACACCGATGCGGTGGCCTCCAATGCCGATGTGGTCAATACCTACAAGCAGCTGCTCGGGCATGAGGCGCGCGGCCGCGACGAGGCCAAGCGGCTGAGCGGCAAGCGCTTTTCCATGTCGTTGTTCGTCATCCATTTCGGCCTCAAGCGCCGCCATGAGCACCTGCAGCACCATACGGTGTGTTTCGGCCCGCGCTACCGCGAGCTGATCGACGAGATATTCAAGCGTGAAACCCTGGCCGACGATTTCTCCCTCTACCTGCATGCGCCCTGCGTGACCGATCCGTCGCTGGCGCCGGAAGGCTGCGCCAGCCACTACGTGCTGGCGCCGGTGCCGCATCTGGGTACGGCGGATATCGACTGGGCGGTGGAGGGGCCGAAATACCGCGACCGCATCTTCGAATACCTTGAGCGTCACTACATCCCGGGCCTGCGTGGTGATCTGGTTACTCATCGGATCTTCACGCCGCACGATTTCCGCGACGAGCTCAATGCCCATCTGGGTTCGGCGTTTTCGCTGGAACCGATCCTCACCCAGAGCGCCTGGTTCCGCCCGCATAACCGCGATGACGTGATTCCCAACCTCTATATCGTCGGCGCCGGCACCCATCCGGGCGCAGGTGTTCCGGGCGTCGTGGGTTCAGCCAAGGCCACGGCAGGCCTGATGCTGGAGGACTTCATATTGAAGGAGCAGGCCGGATGAACGACACGGTCATCAACCACTCGACCCAGGCGATCAACGTCGGCTCCAAGAGCTTCGCGGCGGCTGCAAAGCTGTTCGACGAGCGCACCCGCCAGAGCGCCGTGATGCTCTACGCCTGGTGCCGTCATTGCGATGATGTGATCGATGGGCAGACGCTGGGGCATGGTCAGGTCGAAGGTGATCGCTCCACCGGCGAGGCGCGACTGGCCGCGCTGGTCGAGCTGACCGAGCGCGCCTATGCTGATGAGCCGATGAGCGATCCGGCTTTCGCTGCGTTCCAGCAGGTGATCCAGCGCCACCAGATTCCGAGGGAATACCCGCTGGAGCACCTGGCCGGCTTTCGCATGGATGTCCATGATTATCAGTACCAGACCCTCGACGACACGTTGCTCTACTGCTACCGGGTCGCCGGTGTGGTGGGGTTGATGATGGCACGGGTGATGGGCGCCGAAGCGGAGCCGACCCTGGATCGCGCCTGTGATCTCGGCTTGGCCTTCCAGTTGACCAACATCGCCCGTGACATCGTCGAGGATGCGCAGATCGGGCGAGTTTATTTGCCGGCTGAATGGCTGGCTGAAGTCGGCATTCCAGCTGATGAGGTTGCCTTGCCACAGCATCGTGCGGCGCTGGCACGGCTGGCGGCCCGACTGGTTGATCTCGCCGAACCCTACTACCAGTCGGCCTCCCAGGGGTTGCCGGATCTGCCGCTACGCTCGGCCTGGTCGATCGCCACCGCGCATGGGGTCTACCGGCAGATCGGCGTCGAAGTGAAAGCACGCGGTTCGGCGGCATGGGATTCGCGCGTCTCCACCAGCAAAGGGCAGAAGCTGCAGTTCCTGCTGGCCGGGGGCGTGCTGGCGCTGGCCTCGCGGCGGATGCAGGTCAGGCCGCGTCCTGACGATCTCTGGACGCGTCCTCGCTAGTACTCGCCTTGCGCAACGGCCCGTCGTGCAGTTCGCGCAGTTGCTGCTTGAGTACCGGCAATGGCGGCGCATAGAGGAAGCCGAAGGACACGCAACGTTCCTTGCCCTCCACCGCATGGTGCATGCGGTGTGCCTGATAGAGGCGCTTGAGATAGCCGTTGCGCGGCACGTAGCGCAGCGGCCAGCGATGATGGACCAGCCCATCATGGGCTACGAAGTAGAGAAAGCCGTAGGCCGTCATGCCGGCACCAATCCATTCCAGCGGGCCGTAGCCCGCCGTGCCCAATGCAATCAGCAGGATGGCGACGCCGGCAAACACCACCGCATACAGATCGTTCTTTTCGAACCAGCCGCTGCGCGGCTCGTGATGCGACTTGTGCCAGCCCCAACCCCAGCCGTGCATCACGTACTTGTGCGCCCACCAGGCGAACAGCTCCATGCCGGCCAGTGTGGCCAGAAAGACGAGCGTGTTGGTCAGTGGGCTCATTGCAGGCGTTCCGTGTGACGTCCGGTCGATTCTACGCCCCGTCGCGCATGCTCAGGCTTTGTCGCGACGGAGTGCACAATGACTCAGGCCCGCCAGCCGGCCGCAAGTTCACGGGTCAGCTCGCCGGCAGGGACTTCCCGACAGCCGCTGACGTTCTGCCCGGCCCACAGTGGCGTGAAGTGATCCAAGCCCTGCTTTTCCGCCTGGGCGCGCAGCGCGCCGATGGCATTGCCCGCCAGTGGGAAGGGCGGCACGCCTTCGGGCAGTGGGCCGAGCTCGCGCATGATGCGGTTGACGATGCCACGGGCCGGGCGGCCGCTGAACAGGGTGGTCAGCGCGGTATGCGCCGCTTGAGGGCTCTTCAAGGCGGCGCGATGCAGCGGGTTGGTACGGCTTTCCGGGCACAGCAGGTAGGCGGTGCCGAGTTGCACGCCGGCCGCGCCAAGTATCTGCGCCGCAGTCACGCCCTGCGCATCGGCAATGCCGCCGGCGGCGACCACTGGCACGTCGAGCGCGGCAACCAGTTGTGGCAGCAGGGCGAAGGTGCCGAGCTGGGTAGTCAGGCCTTCGTCGAGAAACACCCCGCGGTGGCCGCCGGCTTCCAGGCCCTGGGCAATCACCAGATCGACGCCGTGCTGCTGCAGCCAGAGGCCTTCGGCGACCGTCGTTGCGCTGGAGGCGATCTTTGCTCCGGTGCCTCGGGCGCGTTGCAGTAGGTCGGGCGTCGGCAAGCCGAAGTGGAAGCTGACCAGGGCCGGCTTGTGCCGCTCCAGCACCTCGGCCATCGCTGCATCGAAAGGCTGGCGGGTGGCGCCGGCCGGAATGCTTGCCGGGTCGATGTCGAACTCGGCGAAGAACGGCACCAGCATCCGGTGCCAGGCGTCGATGGTCGCGGGGTTTGCGGCAGGCGTCTGGTGGCAGAAGAAGTTGACGTTGTAGGGGCGGTCGGTCAGCGCCTCGATGGCGGTCAGCTCGACGTCCAGCGCCTCGGCATTGAGCATGCCAGCCGGGATCGAGCCCAGCCCGCCGGCCTCGCAGACCGCGGCGGCCAGCTGGTGATTCTGCGCACCGGCCATAGGCGCCTGGATGATCGGGTGCTCGATGCCGAAGAGATCGCGCAGGTCCATGAGGTCAACTCCGTTCGTTCGTCGTGGGCGCCACTGTAGCCCCTGTCGGCGGTCGGGGAAAACGACGCTGGTCATGCCGGACCTGCGCAGCGCAGGGCGGACAGGTAAACTGCGCGGCTCTCGAGGAGGATCAGATGAACTACCGCCACGCCTTCCATGCCGGCAACCACGCCGACGTGTTCAAACACCTGGTTCTGAGCCGGATCTTCGCCCTGCTGTCGCGCAAGGAGGCACCGTTCGCCTACCTCGACAGCCATGCTGGCGTCGGCCTGTACGACCTGGCCGGCGACCAGGCCAGTCGCACTGGCGAGTGGTTGCAGGGCATTGCGCGCATCTGGCAGGCGGAAGCACGTCCGGCGCTGCTCGATGACTACCTCGGCGTGATTCGCCAGCTCAATCTGGATGGGGCGCTGCGCTATTACCCCGGCTCGCCCGAGCTGGCGCGACAACTGACCCGCGAGCAGGATCGTCTGCAGCTCAACGAAAAGCATCCCGAGGACGGCGCGCTGCTCAAGGACAACATGACCGGCGACCGCCGCGTGGCCGTGCACCGCGGCGAGGGCTGGCATGTGCCGCGGGCGCTGATGCCGACGCAGGAAAAGCGCGTGGTGCTGCTGATCGATCCGCCGTTCGAGCAGGCCGATGAGCTGAGCCGCTGCGTGACGGCAATTAAGGAAGCGCTCGGGCGCATGCGCCAGACCATCGGCGTGATCTGGTACCCGATCAAGGACGAACGCCAACTCAAGCGCTTCTATCAGGACCTCGCCCGCAGTGGCGCGCCCAAGTTGCTGCGCGCCGAACTGTTCGTCCACCCAGCCGACGACGCCAGCCGCCTGAGCGGTTCGGGCCTGGCCATCATCAATCCGCCGTGGGGGCTGGAGGAAGAACTGCGCGAGCTGTTGCCATGGCTGGCCGAGCAGCTGGCGCAAAGCCAGAGCAGCTGGCGCCTGGACTGGCTGATCGAAGAGATTTGACCAGCACGGGATCGCCACCCGTTGGATCGCCACCCGGTGGATCGGTAAAGCGCGATCCACCCACGCAGACGCCGGGGTTCGTAGGGTGGATGTCGCTTTTCACATCCACCGTCACAGGGCCGCAGTCGCGCCGCTTGGCCGTCCTCAGAACAACCTGAGCGGCTCTTCCTGCAGTGCCGACATCTGCTCGCGCAGGATCAGCACCTGGTCGCCCCAGTAACGCTCGCTGCCGAACCAGGGAAAGCTCATCGGAAAGGCCGGGTCATCCCAGCGGCGCGCGAGCCAGGCGCTGTAGTGCATCAGCCGCAGCGCGCGCAGCGCCTCGATCAGCGGCAGCTCGCGCGGGGCGAAATCGTGGAATTCGTTGTAGCCGTCGACCAGTTCGGCCAGCTGACCCAGACGTTCATGGCGCTCGCCGGCCAGCATCATCCATAGATCCTGCACTGACGCGCCCATGCGGCAATCGTCGAGGTCGACCAGATAGAAGGCATCGTCGCGGGCGAGGATGTTGCCTGGGTGGCAATCGCCATGCAGGCGGATCGGCGTGAAGTTCGTGCTGGCGAAGACGTCCTCGACCCGCTTGAGCAGGTCCCGCGCCACCGACTCATAGGCGGGGAGCAGACTTTTGGGTACGAAGCCGCCGTTCAGCACGGTATTCAGCGAGTCGTGACCGAAGTTCTGCACCGCCAGGGTTTCGCGGTGCTCGAACGGTCGGCTCGCGCCCACCGCATGCATGCGCCCCAACAATTGGCCGAGGCGATAGAGTTGGTCGAGGTTGCCCGGTTCCGGCGCGCGGCCGCCACGGCGAGGGAAGAGGGCGAAGCGGAAGCCCGCATGCTCGAACAGCGTCGAGCCGTCACGCTCCAGCGGCGCCACCACCGGCACCTCGTGTTCGGCCAGTTCCAGGCTGAATTGATGCTCCTCGAGAATCGCCTCGTTGCTCCAGCGACCGGGCCGGTAGAACTTGGCGATCAGTGGTGTTTCGTCTTCGATGCCCACCTGATAGACGCGGTTCTCGTAGCTATTGAGCGCCAGCACGCGGGCATCGCTGAGATAACCGATGCTTTCCACGGCGTCGAGGACCAGGTCCGGCGTGAGTGTGTCGAAGGGATGGGACATGACCGGCTCCGCAGGATGGGCCGATCAGTGTATTGCACCGGGGCTTTTAAACAACCGCGCGTCCGCCGTGATCAGTCGCCTGGCTTGGGCGTGCGCGCCAGGCAATAGACGTCCACTCGCGCAGCGCCCGCACGCTTGAGCAGGCGCGCCAGTGCCTCGGCAGTTGCGCCGGTGGTCAGCACATCGTCGATCAGCGCCAAGTGGCGGCCTTTTATGTCGCTGCCCTGAGCCACGGAGAAGGCCTGCCGCAGATTTCGCCGGCGCGTGGCCGCGTCCAGTTGCTGCTGCGGGGGTGTATCGACAATCCGTTCCAGCAGACGCTCATCGACCGGCAGCTTCAACGCCCCGCCCAGCCACTGCGCGAGCATCTGCGCCTGGTTGAAGCCCCGTTGGCGCATACGGCGGCGTGCCAGCGGTACCGGTACGAGGAGGTCCGGCTGCGGCAGCCCCTCGGCGAACGCGTGCTGCAGATGCAGCGCCAGGCGCTCACCAAGCAACCGTCCGAATGGCCAGCGCGCCTGATGCTTGAAGCGGGTGATCAGCGCATCGACCGGGAAGGTGAATCGCCAGGGCACTTCGACGTGATCGTAGCTCGGTGGTCGTTTCAGGCATTCGCCACAGATCAGCCCTTGGGTCGGTAGCGGCACCGCGCAGATTGCACACTGGCCGTCGAGCCAGGGCAGCTCCGCTTCGCACGGAATACAAAGCGGATGGCCTTCGCAAGGCTCATCGCACAGCAAACAGAACTGTTTATTAATTGACCAGTTGTAAACCATGATTCCATTCCTGGTTGACAGCGTATCGGGCTTGGCTAAACATTCCGCATCCGTGTCAGGCCGCCAAGCCGCTATTAATTACAAGGAATGCCCATGAGCGCCACCTCCGCTTCCGTTACGCGTCACGATTGGACCCTTGCCGAGGTCAAGGCGCTCTTCGAGCAACCCTTCAACGATCTGCTGTTCCAGGCGCAAACCGAGCATCGCCAGCACTTCGACGCCAACCGCGTGCAGGTGTCCACCCTGCTGTCCATCAAGACCGGCGCCTGCCCGGAAGACTGCAAGTACTGCCCGCAATCCGGCCATTACAACACCGGCCTGGATAAAGAAAAGCTGATGGAAGTGCAGAAGGTGCTGGAGGCGGCGGCTGAAGCCAAGGCCATCGGCTCGACGCGCTTCTGCATGGGCGCCGCCTGGAAGCACCCGTCCGCCAAGGACATGCCCTACGTGCTGAAAATGGTCGAGGGTGTGAAGGCGCTGGGCCTGGAAACCTGCATGACCCTCGGCAAGCTCGATCAGGAGCAGACCAAGGCGCTGGCAGCGGCAGGTCTGGACTACTACAACCACAACCTCGACACCTCGCCGGAGTACTACGGCAACATCATCACCACCCGCACCTACTCCGAGCGTCTGGAGACGCTGAGCTACGTGCGCGAATCCGGGATGAAGATCTGCTCCGGCGGCATCCTCGGCATGGGCGAGTCGCTGGACGACCGCGCCGGTCTGCTGATTCAGTTGGCTAACCTGCCGGAGCATCCCGAGTCGGTGCCGATCAACATGCTGGTCAAGGTCAAGGGCACGCCGCTGGCCGAGGAGCAGGACGTCGATCCGTTCGACTTCATCCGCATGCTCGCTGTGGCGCGAATCATGATGCCGAAATCCCATGTGCGCCTGTCCGCCGGCCGCGAGCAGATGAACGAGCAGATGCAGGCGCTGGCCTTCTTTGCTGGTGCCAACTCGATCTTCTATGGCGAGAAGCTGCTGACCACCGCCAACCCGCAGGCGGACAAGGACATGCAGCTGTTCGCGCGCCTGGGTATCAAGCCGGAAGAGCGCCACGAGCACGCCGACGAAGTGCATCAGGCGGCCATCGAGCAGGCGCTGATCGAACAGCGTGACAGCAAGCTGTTCTACAACGCCGCTTCGGCCTGAGCAGCGTCCACCTCGCTACACCGATTCCTGTAGCAGCGAGGGGGCGCCAAGTCCCTGCTCGCGAAGCCTCGACGCTGCTACAGGTTCGCCAGCAAGCTGGCGCCTACGACAAGTCCATCCGCCATGCCCTTTGACCTGCAGTCCCGCCTCGCCGAGCGCCGTGCCGCGCATCTCTACCGCCATCGCCCGTTGCTGGAAACACCGCAGCAGCCGGAGGTGGTGGTCGATGGCGAGCACCTGCTGGCGTTCTGTTCCAATGACTATCTGGGCCTGGCCAATCACCCCGCGGTGGTGGCAGCCATGCAGCAGGGCGCCGCGACTTGGGGCGTCGGCGGCGGCGCCTCGCATCTGGTGATTGGCCACAGCACACCGCATCATCAGCTCGAAGAAGCGTTGGCCGAATTCACTGGGCGACCACGGGCGCTGCTGTTTTCCACTGGTTATATGGCGAATCTGGCCGCGGTCACCGCGCTGGTCGGGCAGGGCGATACGGTGCTCGAGGATCGTCTCAATCACGCCTCCCTGCTCGATGCCGGTTTGCTGTCCGGCGCGCGTTTCTCGCGTTACCTGCACAACGACGCCGAAAGCCTCGGCAAACGCCTGGACAAGGCCAGCGGCAATACCCTGGTGGTGACCGATGGTGTGTTCAGCATGGACGGCGATCTTGCCGACCTGCCAGCGATCTGTGCCACGGCAAAGCAGCACGGCGCCTGGGTGATGGTCGACGATGCCCATGGCTTCGGTCCGTTGGGCGCAACCGGCGGCGGCATCGTCGAGCACTTCGGCCTAGGCATCGATGACGTGCCGGTGCTGGTCGGCACGCTGGGCAAGGCGTTTGGCACCGCAGGCGCCTTCGTCGCCGGCAGCGAAGAGCTGATCGAAACGCTGATCCAGTTCGCCCGGCCCTATATCTACACCACCAGCCAGCCGCCCGCGGTCGCCTGTGCCACACTCAAAAGCCTGGAGCTGCTGCGCAGCGAAGGCTGGCGCCGCGAGCATCTGAACCGGTTGGCCGCGCGTTTCCGCGAGGGCGCGCAGCAGATCGGGCTGACGCTGATGGACAGTCCGACGCCGATCCAGCCGGTGCTGGTGGGCAGCAGCGAGCGGGCGTTAAGACTGTCGGAATTGCTGCGCGAGCGCGGCCTCCTGGTCGGAGCCATTCGCCCGCCGACCGTTCCGGCCGGAAGTGCTCGGCTGCGAATCACCTTCACCGCAAGCCACAGCGATGCGCAGCTCGAGCGCCTGCTGGAGGCGCTGGCCGAGTGCTGGGCCTTGCTGCCCGAGGAGAGTGACGATGCGTGATCGACTGATTCTTCTGCCAGGCTGGGCGTTCGGAGCTGCTGCTCTGGAACCGCTGGCCGAGCTACTGCGTGATCGCGAACCGCGGCTGCAGGTCGAGATTGCTCCGCTGCCACGGCTGGAACAGCCGGGCGCCTGGCTCGACGAGCTGGACGCCCGGTTGCCCACCGACAGCTGGCTGGCGGGTTGGTCGCTGGGTGGCATGCTGGCGACACAGTTGGCTGCACGTCGCGGTGACAACTGCCCGGGCTTGATCACCCTGTGCAGCAATCCCTGCTTCCGCAGCCGCGACGACTGGCCGACGGCCATGCCTGCGGAAGTGTTCGATGCCTTCGAGGCGGCATTCCAGCTGGGACCGGAGGACACGCTCAAACGCTTCAGCTTGCTTTGCAGCCGCGGTGCGTACGATCCGCGAACGCTTGCCCGGCAATTGCAGGTCAGCTTGCCGGAGCAGCCGCAGGCCGTCCTGGCGGCAGGCTTGCGGCTGCTCGCCGAACTGGACGGGCGCGAGGCGCAGCAGCATTACGTCGGTCCGCAGCTGCATTTGTTCGCTGGTGGCGATGCGCTGGTGCCGGCCGCCGCGGCGGCCGCATTGCTGACTTGCCTGCCGGATGTGGAAGTCGATGTGCTGGCCAATGCCAGTCACGGTTTGCCGCTGGAACGAGCCGACGACGTGGCAACGGCGATGCTGGCATTCATGGCCGAGGGCGAGGATGACTGACGCTGCCCTATTGCCGGACAAGCGCCAGGTCGCCGTGTCCTTTTCCCGTGCCGCTGCCACATACGATGGTGTCGCTGCCTTGCAGCGGCAAGTTGGCAACCAATTACTGGCGCGTTTACCCGTTGGTCGGCAGCCGGCGTGCTGGCTCGACCTCGGCAGCGGTACCGGCTATTTCTCACGCGCACTGGCAGCCAGGTTTGCGCAGGCAGATGGCATCGCGCTGGATATAGCCGAGGGCATGCTGCGCCATGCCAAGCCGCAGGGCGGTGCGCGACATTTCCTGGCTGGCGATGCCGAGCGCTTGCCGCTGCGTGATGGCAGCGTCGATCTGATCTATTCCAGCCTGGCGCTGCAATGGTGCGAGGACTTCACCAGTGTACTGAGCGAAGCGCGACGAGTTTTGCGCTCTGGTGGCACCCTGGCTTTCACTAGCCTGTGCACCGGCACCTTGCAGGAGCTGCGAGACGCCTGGCAGGTGGTGGACGGCTTTGCTCACGTCAACCGTTTCCGCTCGCTGACGGCCTATCAGGCGCTATGCCGTGACAGCGGTCTGGCTCTGGTCAGCCTGGACGTGCAGGCGGAGGTTCTACATTTCCCCGATCTGCGTCAGCTGACCGACGAACTCAAGGCGCTCGGCGCGCACAATCTCAATCCCGGGCGGCCTGGTGGATTGACCGGGCGTGAACGCATCCGCGCACTGGTGGATGCCTACGAAGGGTTTCGGCAACCCGAAGGTCTGCCGGCTACCTATCAGGTGCTGTACGGCGTGTTGCGCAAGGAAGAGTGAAATGATCCAGGCGTATTTCGTCACCGGCACCGACACTGAAGTCGGCAAGACCACTATCGCGGCCGGGCTGCTGCATGCGGCGCGGCAAGGAGGGCTCAGCACCGCAGCGGCGAAGCCGGTGGCGTCCGGCTGCGAGTTGACGGCCGAGGGGTTGCGCAACAGCGATGCGCTGGCCCTGCTCGGCGAATGCACGCTGCCGCTGCGCTACGAGCAGGTCAATCCGCTGGCCTTCGAGCCGGCCATCGCCCCACATCTGGCGGCACGCGAAGCGGGCGTGGAGCTGAGTGTTGCGGCGTTGCTGGAGCCGGTTCGCCAGGTGCTGGCGCTACAGGCGCAGTTCTCCTTGGTGGAAGGCGCCGGCGGCTGGCGTGTGCCGTTGGCCGGCCGCGAAACGCTTTCGGATCTCGCCGTACAGCTTGGTCTGCCGGTGATCCTGGTGGTTGGAGTGCGCCTCGGCTGTATCAATCATGCGCTGCTAAGTGCCGAGGCGATCCAGCGTGACGGCCTCAAGCTGGCCGGCTGGGTCGCCAATATTGTCGATCCTGAGACCTCGCGTTTGGCGGAAAACCTCGAGACGCTGGGCGAGCGGCTGGCAGCGCCGTGTATCGGCCGGGTGCCACGGTTGTCGACGGCTAACCCGGCCGGGGTGGCGCGCTATCTCGACCTGCAACTGCTCAAGGCTTGAACACCGCGCGCATGCACTGTTCGGTTTTATGCTTGAACAGCTTGTAACCCTCTGGCGACTGTTCCAGATCCATCGGGTGCGTCAGCAGGTAGGACGGGTCCATCTCACCGTCAAGAATGTGCTGAAAGATGCGCTCGGCGTAGCGCTGCCCCGGCTGCTGGCCCGAGCGCAGAGTCAATGCCTTGTTAACAATGGCGCCCATGGGGAATTTATCCATCAGTCCGCCGTACACGCCGAGCACCGACACGGTGCCAGCCTTGCGGCATGAATGAATGGCCTGGCGCAATGCGACGCCCCGTTCGGTGTGCAAGCGCAGCTGCTGCTTGACCTTGTCGTAGGCCTGTTCGATGCCGGTGCCATGCGCCTCCATGCCGACCGCATCGATGCAGCGGTCCGGCCCGCGGCCACCGGTCAGCTCCAGCAACGCTTCGTGTACGTCGGTGGTTTCGTAATTAATGGTGATGGCGCCTGCTTTCTGTTCGGCGAGCGCAAGGCGGTCGGTGAAGCGGTCGATGGCGATCACGCGTTCGGCGCCCATCAGGTAGGCACTGCGGATGGCCATCTGACCAACGCCGCCGCAGCCCCATACCGCCACGGTATCGCCGCGCTGGATGTCGGCCTGGTCGGCACCGAAATAGCCGGTCGGAACCGCATCGGAAACGAACACCGCTTGCTCGTCACTGACCCCTTCCGGGACCTTGAACAGGTTTACCTCGGCATAGGGCACGCGGATGTAGGTGGCGTGACTGCCGGCATAGCCTCCGAAGGCGTGGCTGTAGCCAAAGATGCCCGAGCAGGTGTAACCGTAGGCCAGCTCGGTTTCCGGACTGTTGGGGTTGGAGTTGTCGCAGCAATTGAAATTGCTCGCCTTGCAGTGGCTGCACTCGCCGCAGCCGATGATCGAGATGGCGATGACGCGGTCGCCTTTGCTGAATTTGGTCACGGAGGAACCGGTTTCCACCACTTCACCAAGAAACTCGTGGCCGAGGATATCGCCGGGATGCATGGTGGGTATGTAGCCATCGACCAGGTGCAGGTCGGAGCCGCAAACCGAGGACATGATTACCTTGAGAATCACGTCCTTCGGGTTGACGATCTCCGGGTCCGGCACGGTATCGACTTGCAACATGTTCGGGCCTTGCCAGGTCAGTGCGCGCATTATCGTGCCTCCCCGGTCGAGGCGATGCCGGTGTGCTTGTCGGCCGGCTCGCGGTTCATCTGTCCGGTGGATATCTCGCCGGTTTCCATCAATTGCTTGAAGCGGCGCAGGTCCTGCTCGGCTTTGAAGCCAGTGAGTTTGCTGACACCGCGCGCCAGGGCGTACCCGAGCCGGCCACCTGGCACTTCATGGGCGATGACCGCATGGATTTCGGTGCCGCTGCCGTTCGGCGCGTCGCGAAAGGTCACCCAGCCGAGGTTTCTGACCGGCGCATCCGCTTCGGACATCCAGGCCAGGCGTTCGCCGGGCACGTCTTCGGCGATGTAGGTGTCCCATTCGATGGTCTTGTCCATCATTGGCACGCGGGCGACCCAATGCGCGTGATGGTCATCGCGGGCTTCGACCTGTTCGATGAACTCCATGAACGTCGGCATGTTGCTGAAGTCGCGCCAGTACCGGTACACCTCGTCGCGCGGGCGGTTCACCGTGATGCTTTTCGACAATGCCCGTGCGCGGCCCCAATGGTGCTCGTCGGCCAGCTGGCTTTCATAAGGCGTGGGCGAAAGCGCGCGCTTGGCGTTGCACTGACCCGAGCCGCCGCGTGCGATTGCCATGCCGCCGGCGGCCAGTTCGAGCAAGCCGAAAACGCCACCCTTGCGCAGGCCACGGGCGACCAGCCAGCCGCCGAGGAAGCCCGATACCAGGCGTTCGACACCGTTGAGGTTGGACGCGCCTGCCTGTTCGGGGTCGGTGCGTAGGGAAACGAGCGACGATTGTGACGGGGTCATGATGTCCTCCGGAATAGGTGCAGTCGAACAGCTGACTACGCCTTGATCGAAGGCGTTCCAGCCTGCGGCGCTGCTCCGATGAACGTGTCTTGTTAATTTGAGTAATAAAAGCCTGCTGGTTCTCGCGACGTGCAACTGGCGCCAGCGCAACGGCTCTGCTTCAATGTGGCCATGTGATCTCGGAGGAGTCCCACCATGCAGATCAATAGCAGCCTTATGTCAGCGGGTCTTGGCGCGTATCAGGCCGGCCAGCAGCGTGTCGATCAGGCAGCCAGTGCGATAGCCGAGCGCACCCTGCCGGCTGCCCAGAACTCCCAGGCGTTGTCAGACAATGCTGAACTGACGGAGCAACTGGTGCAGATGAAAGTGGGCGAGCACCAGGCCAAGGCAGGCGCCCGCCTGCTGGAAACGGCCGACGCTGTGCTCGGCACGCTGATCAATACGACAGCCTGACCTCCGCTGCCGACCGATCTGGTCGGCGGCCTCGCCCGCCTAGGGCAGCCGAAACCCCTACCTATGATTACCGACATATCGACGAGCGGCGTTCTGGTCGCTGCTTGACATCGTCCAGGCCTAAACGTATGTTTCAAACGCCTGTTTGACCTGCCGGGGCGAAGCCGGATGGTCCAATCCAAAATCAAGCGTGGCTGACATTCAGTCACCTGAACCAAGAATCCACCGCTGAGGTTTACGCTATGCCTGACTACAAGGCCCCCTTGCGCGATATCCGCTTTGTACGTGACGAATTGCTCGGCTACGAAGCGCACTATCAGAGCCTTCCGGGTTGTGAAGACGCCACCCCGGACATGGTCAATGCGATTCTCGATGAAGGCGCGAAGTTTTGTGAGCAGGTACTCGCTCCGCTGAACCGTGTGGGTGACATCGAAGGCTGTACCTGGAGCGAATCCGGTGTAAAGACACCGACCGGCTTCAAAGAAGCTTACGAGCAGTACGTGGAAGGTGGTTGGCCGAGCCTGGCCCATGACGTCGATCATGGCGGTCAGGGGCTACCCGAGTCGCTCGGTCTGGCAATCAGCGAAATGATCGGTCAGGCCAACTGGTCCTGGGGCATGTACCCCGGCCTGTCGCACGGCTGCATGAACACCATCGCTACTCACGGTACTGACGATCAGAAGCACACCTACCTCAGCAAGCTGGTTTCCGGTCAGTGGACCGGCACCATGTGTCTGACCGAGCCGCACTGCGGCACCGATCTGGGCATGCTGCGCACCAAGGCCGAGCCCCAGGCTGACGGCAGCTACAAGCTGAACGGCACCAAGATCTTCATCTCTTCCGGTGAGCACGACATGGCCGAGAACATCGTCCACATCGTACTGGCCCGCCTGCCCGATGCTCCGGCTGGTACCAAGGGGATCTCCCTGTTCATCGTGCCCAAGTTCCTGCCCAACGCCGAAGGCGAGAAGGGCGAGCGCAACGGTGTGACCTGTGGCTCGCTGGAACACAAGATGGGTATCCATGGCAACGCGACCTGCGTGATGAACTTCGACGGCGCCACCGGCTTTTTGATCGGGCCGCCGAACAAGGGCCTGAACGCCATGTTCACCTTCATGAACACCGCGCGTCTGGGTACTGCGCTGCAGGGTCTGGCGCATGCCGAGATCGGCTTCCAGGGCGGCATCAAGTACGCTCGCGAGCGCCTGCAAATGCGTGCGCTGACTGGTCCCAAGGCGCCGGAAAAGCCGGCCGACCCGATCATCGTGCACCCTGACGTGCGCCGTATGCTGTTGACCATGAAGGCCTTCGCCGAGGGCAATCGTGCCATGGTCTACTTCACTGCCAAGCAGGTCGACATCGTCAAGAACAGCCAGGACGAAGAGCAGAAGAAGCAGGCCGATACCCTGCTGGCCTTCCTCACGCCGATCGCCAAGGCCTTCATGACCGAAGTGGGCTTCGAAGCGGCCAACCATGGCGTGCAGATCTACGGTGGTCACGGCTTCATCGCCGAATGGGGCATGGAGCAGAACGTGCGTGACGCGCGTATTTCCATGCTGTACGAGGGCACCACCGGTATCCAGGCACTGGACCTGTTGGGTCGCAAGGTGTTGATGACTCAGGGCGAGGCACTGAAGTCCTTCACCAAGATCGTGCACAAGTTCTGCCAGAGCCACGAAGCCAACGACGCCATCAAGGAGTTCGTCACTCCCTTGAATCAGCTGAACAAGGAGTGGGGCGAGCTGACCATGAAGATCGGCATGGCCGCCATGAAGGACCGTGAAATGGTCGGCGCAGCGTCGGTGGACTACTGCATGTACTCCGGCTACGCCTGCCTCGCCTACTTCTGGGCTGACATGGCTCGCGTTGCTGCCGAGAAACTGGCTGAGGGTACCTCTGATGAGGCGTTCTACAAGGCCAAGCTGCAGACTGCGCGCTTCTACTTCCAGCGCATCCTGCCGCGTACCCGCATGCACGTTGACGCCATGATGTCCGGTGCCGACAATCTGATGGATATGGCCGAGGAAGATTTCGCTCTCGGTTACTGATAGGTTGAGGTTGTGAAAAGCCGCTGCTATGCAGCGGCTTTTTTTTATGCGCGGCCCGGGCGACTGTGCCGATTTTGTCGCGTATTCGCCGGTTTTCCGCTGCATTAGCGATAACAAGAAGGCAAAATGCTATCTTTTCTCGGCAGCCCGCCGGAGTCGCTGTGTCGCGAACCCTCTCGCATCGCTTCAGCCATTTTCTAGCCCCGCTGGCCTTGCTGTTGGGCGGCGAGGTCATTGCGCGTCAGGTATCGCTGAACGAGTTCTTCACGTCGCTTTATAACGTTTTGCCGACCGTGCTGCTGTTGCTCGGCGGTGCGCTTTGCGTAATGTACGGTCGCCTTCGCGAGTCGTTTCTGCTGCTGTGCATCTATCTCGCTTATTTCCTGCTCGACACTCACGCCGACCATTACCGTTCGTACGGCACGCTGCTAGACAACGCAGCCCTGACCTTTCACCTGTGCAGTTTGCTGCTGCCGTTGCTGTATGGCCTGTATGGGGTGTGGCGGGAACGCGGCCATCTCGCTCAGGATGGTCTGGCACGCGCAGCGGTGCTTTTTGTCGTATGTATCGTCGCCTTGGCAATGGCGAGGCGATTTCCAGAGGCATTACATGCCTGGCTGGCGGTGATTCGCTGGCCAGCCCTGCAAGCCGATTGGCTGCAACTCATCCAGTTGGCGTATCCGGCGTTCCTAGGTGCACTGGTGTTATTGACAGTCCAGTACATACGGCAACCCAGGCCGTCACATGCCGCACAGGTCGTCGCACTGCTTGGGGTTATGCTGATGCTGCCGCAGACGTTCAGTCGTTATGCCGCGCTGAATGTGCTCAGCAGCCATGTATTGCTGATGCTGGTGGTGGCAATCGCTCATGAAGCCTATCTCATGGCTTTTCGTGATGAGCTGACCGGCTTGCCCGGTCGGCGCGCATTGAACGAGAAGCTGCAACGCCTGGGACGCCAATATGTGCTGGCCATGGCCGACGTGGATCATTTCAAGAGCTTCAACGATACCCACGGGCACGACGTCGGCGATCAGGTTCTGAAGATGGTGGCCAGCCGGCTGCGCAAGATAGGCGGGGGCGGGCGCGCCTACCGTTATGGCGGTGAGGAGTTCACTTTGGTCTTCCCCGGTCGCAGCATCGAAGAGTGCTTGCCGCACCTGGAGGCGGTACGCCAGTCCGTTGAGAGCTATGCGCTACAACTGCGCGACGCCAACAGCCGTCCGAAAGACGACCGCCAGGGACGTATGGCTCGGGGCAAGGCCGCGGCGGGCCAAGTATCTGTGACCATCAGCATCGGTGTGGCCGAGCGGCAGGGCGAGCAGCGTACTCCGGACGAAGTCATCAAGGCTGCCGACCAGGCTCTCTACAGCGCCAAAAAGGCCGGTCGCAATTGCGTGCGTGTGCACGGCAGTGGGCGCGGAGCGGTGCGCATGGCCGAGCATTCGCGTTAGGGTTGCAGCGGTATCGTTTGTGACCAGTAAAAACTATCGGGTCACAAAAAGACGCTTAATCCCGCCTTTGTTATTCGGTTAGACTCGTTGGAAACGGCCCACAGTGGCCGCAACCCAGTGTCTTG
Organism: Stutzerimonas stutzeri; assembly: GCF_038561965.1. Taxonomy (NCBI): domain Bacteria; kingdom Pseudomonadati; phylum Pseudomonadota; class Gammaproteobacteria; order Pseudomonadales; family Pseudomonadaceae; genus Stutzerimonas; species Stutzerimonas stutzeri. Next base: position 472,668 of record NZ_CP139348.1, read on the forward strand.
CGAGGAACCTTGCCATGGCTGACTACCAAGCGCCGCTGCGCGACATGCGTTTTGTCCTGAATGAAGTCTTCGACGCGCCGAAGCTCTGGCAGGCGCTGCCCGCTCTAGCTGAGGTGGTCGACGCCGAAACCGCCGATGCGATCCTCGAGGAGGCGGGCAAGATCACGGCCAATAGCATCGCCCCGCTGAATCGCAGCGGTGATGAGGAAGGTTGCCGTTGGGATGCGGGAGCGGTGTCGACACCTGCAGGGTATCGAGAGGCTTATCAGCTGTACGCCGAGGGCGGCTGGGTCGGCGTCGGTGGTGACCCGGCGTTCGGCGGCATGGGCATGCCCAAGGTCATTTCGGCCCAGGTCGAGGAAATGATGAATTCCGCCAGCCTGGCGTTCGGTCTCTATCCGATGCTGACCTCTGGTGCATGTCTGTCGATCTACGCGCATGCCAGCGAGGAACTGAAGCAGAAATACTTGCCGAACATGTATGCCGGGGTCTGGTCCGGCTCCATGTGTCTGACCGAACCTCATGCCGGGACCGATCTGGGCATCATTCGCACCAAGGCCGAGCCCCAGGCAGACGGCTCCTATAAAGTCAGCGGCACGAAGATTTTCATCACCGGTGGCGAGCACGACCTGACCGATAACATCATTCATCTGGTGCTGGCCAAGCTGCCAGACGCGCCGGCCGGCTCTCGCGGAATCTCGCTATTCCTGGTGCCCAAGGTAATGGTCAATGAAGACGGCACGCTGGGTGAGCGTAACTCGCTGTCGTGCGGTTCGATCGAGCACAAGATGGGCATCCAGGCGTCGGCTACTTGCGTGATGAACTTCGATGGCGCCATCGGCTGGATGGTCGGCGAGCCGAACAAGGGCCTGGCGGCGATGTTCACCATGATGAACTACGAGCGTCTGGGTGTCGGCATTCAAGGGCTCGCGACTGGCGAGCGTTCCTACCAGAGCGCAATCGAGTATGCGCGCGATCGTATCCAGAGCCGTGCGCCGACCGGGCCTGTCGCTCAGGACAAGGCGGCCGATCCAATCATCGTGCACCCCGACGTGCGTCGTATGTTGCTGACGATGAAGGCGCTGAACGAAGGCGGCCGGGCGTTCTCAAGCTACGTCGCCCTGCAGCTCGACATCGCCAAGTTCAGCGACGACGACGAGGCGCGGCAGCGTGCCGAGGCGCAGGTCGCACTGCTGACACCTGTAGCCAAGGCCTTTCTTACGGATATGGGGCTGGAAACCACGGTGCATGGCCAACAGGTCTTCGGCGGCCATGGCTTTATTCGCGAATGGGGTCAGGAGCAGCTGGTGCGCGACTGCCGCATCACGCAGATCTACGAGGGTACCAATGGCATCCAGGCGCTGGACCTGGTTGGGCGCAAGATCGTCGGTAGCGGCGGCACCATGTATCAGGCTTTCGTAGATGAGATCCGTGCGTTTATCGCTGACGCCGGAACGGAGCTGGCGGAGTTTGCCGAGCCGCTCAAGAGCGCCATGGACAATCTGGACGATTTGACCGCTTGGGTCATCGAGCAGGCCAAGGCCAACCCGAACGAAATCGGCGCCGCCTCGGTGGAGTACCTGCACGTGTTCGGCTACACCGCTTATGCCTATATGTGGGCGCGCATGGCGGCAGTGGCCTTTGCCAAGCGGGAAGAGGGCGAGTTCTATCTGAGCAAGCTCGGCACCGCGCGCTTTTATTTTGCGCGACTGCTCCCGCGAATTCATTCTCTGAGTGCGTCAGTGAAGGCCGGTAGCGAGTCGCTGTATCTGCTCGACGCGGCGCAATTCTGATTTGCGAGACTTAATCTGAAGGCAATCTGAAATTAATTGGCCATGATGCGGAACGATTAAGCCGGTCCTTCGGTCATAAAAACCACGCAATGTAAGCTTGGACTTACAGCTCTGCATCACGGATGACGCGATGTAGGAAAAGGCTTACAAGGCGTGATGCAATATGGCTACTACTGGCCATCACGGCCAGGCGGTAATCTACTGCATAAGGACGTGGCGCACGGAAAGCGCGGATCACAAAACGGAACACACAGGGAATGGTGCCAGGACGGCGCGCGATCATGGATGTCAGGATTCAGTCTGCAGAGCCCCGCTTCGGCGGGGTTTTTCTTTTCTGCTTAGTTCTTATCCATTTCACACGCGGCCGAGCTAGCTTCGCCGGCTTGGACTTAAACCGCTCGTATTCTCCTCATCAGGCCGGCATGTACACGCCGGTGCCACCTAGCCCGCAATAACCGCCCGGATTCTTTGCCAGATACTGCTGGTGGTAGGCCTCTGCGTAATAGAACGTCGGCGCGTCGTCTATCTCTGTGGTGATCGCCGGAAAGCCCGCATCGCTCAAGCGCTGCTGGAAGCGCTCTCGGCTGGCTTCCGCCGCATTGCGCTGCTGTGCATCCATGCAATAGATCGCGGAACGATACTGGCTGCCGATATCGTTACCCTGGCGCATCCCCTGAGTTGGGTTGTGCGCCTCCCAAAAGATGCGCAGCAAGGTGCCATAGTCGATCTGCTGAGGATCGAACACGACGAGCACCGCCTCCGTATGGCCGGTGAGTCCGGAACATGCTTCATCATAGGTCGGGTTGGGTGTCAGGCCGCCGGCATAACCTACGGCCGTCGTCCACACGCCGGGCTGCTCCCAGAAGCGGCGCTCTGCTCCCCAGAAGCAGCCCATGGCAAAAATGGCCTGGGAGAAGCCGGCTGGGAAGGGCGCCTGCAATGGATTGCCATTGACATAGTGGGCGGCTGGAACCGACATGGCGGTTGAGCGGCCGGGCAGTGCCTGTTCTGCTGTAGGCAACGCCTGTTTGTTGACCAGTATCTGCGAACGTAGCGACATGTGAGCCTCGAGCGGGGCGGGAGCGACGGTCTAGGCTACAAAAGCTGGAGTGACAGGGAAAGCGCGGCGGCTGCCCATGCGTCGCCGAACTCAGCGATAGCCGTTGGCTATGCTCAGCACCAGTGCGGGTAGCGTCGCAGTGCTTCGGTGAGGATGTTGCCGGGGATCGGCTTGTCGAACAGGTAGCCCTGGCCAATATCGCAGCGGTGACGACGGAGGAATTTCAGCTGCTCGGCTGTTTCGATACCCTCTGCCACCACCTTGAGGTGCAGCTTGCGGGCCATGGCGATCACTGCGGAGGTGATCTCGACATCGTCCTGATTGTCCGGGATGTCCTTGATGAAGCTGCGATCGATCTTGATCACATCGATGGGGAATTTCTTCAGGTAGCTGAGCGAAGAGTACCCAGTGCCGAAGTCATCCATGGCCAGGGTCAGGCCCAGTGCTTTCAGCCCGATCAGCTGCTGGCGGGTTTCTTCGGTCGCCTCGAGCAGCAGGCTTTCGGTCAGTTCCAGTTCCAGTTGCGTGGCTGGGAGCTGCTCCTCGGCCAGGATTGCAGCGATCGAGCTGAGCAGATCCGGGTCGGAGAACTGCTTGGGTGACAGATTGATCGCGATCTGAGGTTTGCCAAGCCCCAGCTTCGAAAGCGTGACGCCCATCCGGCACGCCTCGCGCGCGACCCATTTGCCTATCGGGATGATCAGCCCAGTTTCTTCGGCAACACTGATGAACTGGTCCGGGCGGATCATGCCCTTTTCCGGATGGTTCCAGCGTAACAACGCCTCAAGCCCCTGCAGCTTGCCGGTGTGCAGGCAGAGCTTGGGTTGATAGAACACCTCCAACTCGTTCTGCAGCAGTGCTCGGCGCAGGTTGTTCTCAACGAACAGTTTGTAGTTGGCTTCGGCATGCAGGGCTTCGGTGAATATCTGCACCTGATTCTTGCCGTTCGCCTTGGCCTTGTGCAGCGCCTGCCCGGCGTGTTTCATCAGTGTTTCCGGGTCGCGACCATGCTGCGGTGAGCAGGCCAGCCCCAATGATCCGCTTACGCTGATTAGTTGCTTGTCGACAAACAGCGGTTTGTCGAGGATGCGCAGGACCTGGTCCGCCAACCGGACCCCTTCTTCCAAGCCTTTGTCATCGAACAGCAGCGCGAACTCGTTGCTGGCGAAGCGTGCGAGCACGCTTTGCTGGCTGAGTCCGTTGCGTAGGCGACGGGCCAAGCTGGTGAGCAGCTTGTCGCCAGTCTGGTGGCCGAGGCTGTCGTTGATTCGTTTGAAGTTATCGATATCCACCAGTAACAGGCAGAGCCTCGGCTCGGCACCCACAGCAAAGCGTTCTTCAATGCTGCGAATGAAGAACGGCCGATTGCCGAGGTTGGTGAGATTGTCGGTATAGGCCAGCCGCTCGATGTGCTGATGCGCCAGCTTGCTGCGGGTGATGTCCTCGTAAATCCCGATGTAATGGGTCAGTGCGCCTTCTTCGTTGAAGACCTTGGAGATCGACAGCTGCCCCCAATAGGGTTCGAGATTCTTGCGCCGAGAGCGAAATTCGCCCTGCCAGCTGTTGCTGTGGGCGAGCACCGAGGACGTGTTGAAAAGCAGCTCGCTCAAGTTTTCCAGTGCCTTGAGGTCGGCCAGTCGCTGGCCGCGCACTTCAGATGCGGAAAACTGGCTGATAGCAGTGAAAGCCGGGTTGACGTACTCCACCTGGCCCTCGCGATCGACCAGTATGAAGGCGCTGGCGCTCTGCTCCACGGCGCGCTGGAACAGGCCGAGCATATGGGTGGCGCTAAGGCGCTGCTGATTGGCAAGGACCTGCGCGTACTGATCGGCCAGCTCGCCAGCGAAGGCGATTTCATCGGCCTGCCATGCACGCGGTTTGCCGGTGTGCTGCAGGCTTAACACACCGATTACCTCGCCACCTACACGTATGCTGGCATCCAGGATGGAGCGAACGCCCTGCGGACGGTAGACGTTTTCGTCCAGCTCACAGGTGCGGTGATCGTGGGATACATCCTGAGCATCAACAGCGCGGCCGCTTTGCAGGGCTTGCAGGTAGCGAGGGCAGGGGGCGAGATCAAGCGTCGATGGTGTCTCGTAATGGTCGCCTTCGAGTCGGTAGCACGCCATCGGCTCGAGACGAGTGCCGTTCAGATGCCATATCGTGGCGCGACTGGTTTCGTACACTTCGCAGGCAGCTTGGGTGATCAGCTGCGCCGCCTCCAGCTGTGGATTGGCTGAGCCGTAGCGATGCCGGGCCAGCCGGACGATGAGGTTCTGCTGTGTGCGCGAGCGCAGCATGTGCTCGATGTGCTCGTCCTGAGTCTGCTCGTGCTGTTGCAGGGCGGTGCGTAGTCGCGCGTTCTGCGCTCTCAGGTCCTGTTCCGACTCGGGCTGCCGGCCCGGCATCAGGTAGCCCCTGAGCACTTCACGACCGTATTGCTGGCAGACCTCGCCCAGCTCGGTAATTTCCTGTACGCCATCGGGCGTATGCAGCCGGTAGCTGACCGAATAATGGCTCCGGTTGGCGAGCTGCTGCTGGATTTCCTCGTGCAGCTGATGACGGGCGCTGGGCTCCATGAGGCTGGCGTAAGGGGAGTCGACCAGTGAGCACAGATCGCTGGCGCATACGCCCAGATAGCGTTCGCAGGCGGGGTCGAGAAACAGCAGGGTCCAGCTGGATTCGTTCAGGCGCTCGAAGCGCAGCATGCCGAGCCTGGAGGGCACTGGCAACTGCGTCACAACCTCGGTCGCCAGACGGCTGGCGGCATCGGTATGTATTTTCATCGAACGGCTGGCTTCCAGTATGCTCCACGGAGTTGGGCAGGCCTGTGCTGCAGGCGCCGTTCCAGCGAAGGAAGATGGCTAAATAATATTAATTCCGGCAAGGGTGCATCATGCGACAGGGACTGACAAGTCGGCTTGCAAAGTTAGTGGTGGTCTCGATTCTCTGTGCGATCGGTACACCATTGATGGCGAGTGAAACGGTCGAATTCGGCTCTGACGAATCGGCTCGTTATCTCACCGAATTGAGGAAGCTCTACCTGACCAACAACGACCGCGATGCGCTGTTGGCGCATAGTAACGGAATGCTCGATACCTACGCATTACGTGCCGGTTATCAGGTCGGACAGAGCAACCCGCAGGACTTTCTCTACGAGCTGAGCGTGGCCGCACCCGGTGAGCTGCGCATCCGTGAAGAAGTGCGAGCGAGCGGTGGCGGCGTCGCCGTGCGCAACCGCAGTCTGTCGGTATTCGGGCTTGATCCTTATCTGCAATACCAGTGTCCTGCGCAAGGCCCGAGCTGCTCGATCAACAGCCCTGCCGATGGCCTGCCTTTGGTCGTCATCTTGCGAGATCCCAAGGGTGCCGAGGAGCTGGCCAAGGCGCTCTCGTTCCTGATCCGTAACCTGCAAAAAGGCTAACGCAATAGCCCGACACGGAGGGGCTGCCCTTTATGCCGCTTGCCGGAACCGTAACCTTCGCCTAATAGAAAACGCCGCACCCTCGGTCAGAGGATGCGGCGTTCTCGTTTGGCTCTTTGTTGTTTACAGCAGCATCGTGCGGATATCCGCCAGCAGCTCGGACAAGCGCTTGGTAAAGCGCGCTGCAGCCGCTCCGTTGATGACGCGGTGGTCGTAAGACAGCGACAGCGGCAGCATCAGGCGAGGCTGGAAGGCCTTGCCGTCCCACACCGGCTGCATTGCGGCCTTGGAAACACCGAGGATCGCCACTTCCGGCGCATTGACGATCGGCGTGAAGCCGGTTCCGCCAATGTGGCCGAGGCTCGAGATCGTGAAGCAGGCGCCCTGCATGGCGTCAGGCGAGAGCTTTTTGGTACGCGCCTTCTCGGCCAGTTCTGCCGCTTCGCCCGCGAGTTGCAGCAAGCTCTTCTGATCCACGTTCTTGATGACCGGAACCATTAGGCCGTCCGGCGTATCGACTGCGAAGCCGACATGCACGTATTTCTTGCGGATCAGCGCCTTGCCGCTTGGCGCCAGCGAACTATTGAAGTCCGGCAGCTCCTTGAGCAGGTGCGCGCAGGCCTTGAGCAGCAGCGGCAGCACGGTGAGCTTGACGCCAGCCTTCTCGGCAATCGCCTTTTGCGCGACACGGAAGGCTTCCAGCTCGGTGATGTCGGCCGACTCGAACTGGGTCACGTGCGGCACGTTCAGCCAGCTGCGATGCAGGTTGGCGGCGCCGACCTGCATCAGACGGGTCATGGGTACTTCTTCGATTTCACCGAAGCGGCTGAAGTCGATGGCCGGTATCGGCGGGATGCCGGCACCGCCGGTTGCGCCCTCCGCCGCCGCTTGCTTGACCTTGTGCAACATGTTCTTGACGTAGGCCTGGACGTCTTCCTTGAGAATCCGCCCTTTGGGACCTGTCGCCGGAACATCGGCCAGTTCGACGCCGAACTCGCGTGCGGTCATGCGCACTGCCGGTCCGGCATGCACCTTGGCACCGGCCTTGCTCGGACCACTGACCACCGGCGCTGACGTCGCGGCAGCCTTGGCCTCGGGCACGCCCTGCTTGTTCGGTGCGACCGCCTGCTGCTGCGGAGCCGCTTCTTGCGGTTTGGCTTCGGCCTTCTTCGCCGGTGCTGCGCCGGCCACCTTCAAGGTGAGGATCAGATCGCCAGTCTTGGCCTCGTCACCGACCTTGATCGACAGGGATTCCACCACGCCTGCCTTGGGCGCAGGGATTTCCATGCTGGCCTTGTCGGACTCGAGCGTGATCAGCGATTGATCTGCCTCGACACTGTCACCGACCTTGACCATCACTTCGATGACGTTGGCGCTACCGCTTGAGCCAATGTCCGGGATGCGAACCTCTTCCACAGACTCGCCCGCCGCTTCGGCAGGCGCTTGCGCCGCCTGCTCTGTCAGCTTTTCCTTCGGTTGGCTTTGCGCCTGGCTGGCTGCTGCCTTGTTGGCTGCCGGCTTGCTCGCTACCGCACCTTTGAGAACCAGGATCAGATCGCCGGTACCGACTTCGTCGCCCACCTTGACCGAAATGCTCTCGACCACGCCGGCCGCCGGAGACGGAATCTCCATGCTGGCTTTGTCCGATTCGAGCGTGATCAGGGCTTGCTCGGCGGCAATGGTGTCGCCGGGCTTGACCGCAATTTCGATCACGCTGGCTTTGCCTGAAGAGCCGATGTCCGGGACCTTGATCTCCTGCGACTCGCCCTCATCGGCCGAGGCCGAAGGGTTGTCGTCGCCCGGAGGCGTTGGCGCCTCGGCTTCATCGGCTGGCCCGCCGGTTGCCGCGCCGGCCGGCTCGGCAGCCGCTTGCGCCGGCGCTTCGCTGTCCTGGCCTTCTTCGCTTTCCAGCTCGAGCAGCTCGTCGCCTTCTTTCAGGCGGTCGCCCAGCTTGACCTTCAGGCTCTTCACCACGCCCGCCTTGGGCGCGGGGATTTCCATGCTGGCCTTGTCGGACTCGAGCGTCAGAATGCTCTGGTCTGCTTCGATACGGTCGCCGACCTTGACGAACAACTCGATTACTTCACCCTCACCGCTGCCGATGTCGGGTACGCGTATGGTTTCACTCACAATAGGTTCTCCTGTGCGCACGCATCAGCAATCCAGCGGATTGCGCTTCTCGGGGTCGATACCGAACTCGGTGATGGCGTTGGCCACGACCTTGCGTTCGATGGCGCCGCGATCGGCGAGTGCTTGCAGTGCGGCGACAGTCACCCAGCGACGGTCGACCTCGAAGAAATCACGTAGCTTGGCGCGCGAGTCGCTGCGACCGAAGCCGTCGGTACCCAGCACCTGGTATTCGCGCGATGGCACCCACTGACGGATCTGGTCGGCGAACAGTTTCATATAGTCGGTCGAGGCGATGACCGGGCCTTCACGGCCGGCCAGGCACTGCTCGACATACGTCTTGCGTGGCTCTTCGGTGGGGTGCAGGCGGTTCCAGCGGTCTACCGCCAGACCGTCACGGCGCAGCTCGTTGAAGCTGGTTACGCTCCAGACGTCGGCGCCTACGCCCATCTTGGCAAGGATATCCACTGCAGCGCGTACTTCACGCAGGATGGTGCCCGAGCCCAGCAGCTGCACGCGGTGCTTGAAGTCGCCCTTGGCTTCTTCGAGCAGGTACATGCCTTTGATGATGCCTTCCTCGACACCCTGCGGCATGGCTGGCTGCTGGTAGTTCTCGTTCATCACGGTGATGTAGTAGTAGACGCTCTTCTGCTGCTCCATCATCTCGTGCATGCCGTGGTGCATGATCACCGCCAGCTCATAGCCGTAAGTGGGGTCATAGCTGCGGCAGTTGGGGATGGTGCTGGCGAGGATGTGGCTGTGGCCGTCCTCGTGCTGCAGGCCTTCACCGTTGAGCGTGGTGCGCCCGGAAGTGCCGCCCAGCAGGAAGCCGCGGGTCTGAGCATCGCCGGCCGCCCAGGCCAGGTCACCGATACGCTGGAAGCCGAACATCGAATAGAAGATGTAGACCGGCAGCATCGGCTGGTTGTAGTTGCTGTAGGCAGTGCCTGCGGCGATGAACGAGGAGAACGCACCGGCTTCGTTGAGACCTTCCTGCAGGATCTGGCCGTCTTTCTCTTCGCGGTAGTACATCACCTGATCGCGGTCGACCGGCTCGTACAGCTGCCCCACCGGAGAGTAGATCCCCAGTTGGCGGAACATGCCCTCCATGCCGAACGTCCGCGCCTCGTCAGCGAGGATCGGCACGATGCGCTTGCCCAGATCCTTGTCTTTGACCAGCTGCGAGAGAATCCGGCCGAAGGCCATGGTGGTGGAGATCTCGCGGTCGCCGGAGCCGTCCAGTACAGCTTTCAGGGTGTCCAACGGTGGTGTCGGAATGCTGAAGCTCTTCGGCCGGCGCTGCGGCAGATGGCCGCCCAGTTTGTCACGGCATTTGCGCAGGTATTTCATTTCCGCGCTGTCTTCGGCCGGGCGATAGAACGGCAGTTCTTCAAGCTGGGAATCGTTGACCGGGATGTCGAAGCGGTCGCGGAATTTCTTCAGGCTGTCGATATCGACTTTCTTGGTGTTGTGGGCGATGTTCTTCGCCTCGCCGGCACCCGTGCCGTAGCCCTTGATCGTATGCGCCAGGATAACGGTCGGCTGGCCTTTGTGGTGCACAGCCTGATGGTATGCCGCATAGACCTTGTAGGGGTCGTGGCCGCCGCGGTTGAGCTTCCAGACCTCTTCGTCGGACATGCTTTCGACGCGCTTGAGCAGCTCAGCGTCGGCCCCGAAGAAATGCTTGCGCACGTAGGCGCCGTCTTTGGCCTTGTAGTTCTGGTATTCACCGTCGATCGCCTGATCCATACGGCGCTGCATGCGGCCATCTTCATCGATCGCGAACAGCGGATCCCACAGGCGGCCCCAGACGACCTTGTTGACGTTCCAGTTGGCGCCTTTGAATACGCCTTCGAGTTCCTGAATGATCTTGCCGTTGCCACGAACCGGGCCGTCCAGACGCTGCAGGTTGCAGTTGATCACGAACACCAGGTTGTCGAGGTTTTCACGGCCGGCCAGGGAGATAGCGCCGAGGGTTTCCGGCTCGTCGCACTCGCCGTCGCCGATGAAGCACCAGACGCGCTGCTTGCCTTTCGGAATGAAGCCGCGGTTTTCCAGGTACTTCATGAAGCGCGCCTGGTAGATCGCGGTGATCGGCCCCAGGCCCATGGATACGGTCGGGAACTGCCAGAAGTCCGGCATCAGGTGCGGGTGCGGGTAACTCGACAGGCCCTTTCCGTCCACTTCCTGACGGAAATTGAGCATCTGGTCTTCGCTCAACCGGCCTTCAAGGAAGGCGCGGGCGTAGATGCCGGGGGAGGCGTGGCCCTGATAGTAGATCAGGTCGCCGCCATGCTCTTCGGTCGGAGCCTGGAAGAAGTAGTTGAAGCCGATGTCGTAAAGCGTTGCGCTGGAGGCGAAGGTGGAGATGTGGCCACCCAGGTCCGGATCCTTGAGATTCGCGCGCATCACCATCGCGAGCGCATTCCAGCGGACCAGGGAGCGGATACGACGCTCCATGAACAGGTCCCCGGGCATCTTGGCTTCACGGGTGACGGGGATGGTGTTGCGGTACGGCGTGGTGATGCCGTAGGGCAGCGGCGTGCCGCTACGTGTGGCCAGTTCGCCCATCCGGGTCATCAGGTAGTGAGCGCGGTCTTCACCCTCGCGGTCGAGGACGGACTCGAGGGCGTCCAGCCATTCCTGGGTTTCGACGGGATCGAGATCTTGCATGGCTTGCTCCATGGCGGAAAGGCTTCCAGAATCGGTCGCCTGTTCGCTACCGGCTTTGTGGGCCGGTGCGTGTAATGTTCTTGGACGAATGCCGGGGGTAGGACCGGGCGTCTGTAGTTTTACTACAAAAACGCGCCGGGATCAGCCCCCTGAAATACTCTTTAGTAGTAAAACTACAGATCAGCGGCGCTGGCATTTCCCTTTAAAAGGCTTATGCGAGGCTCTGAATCGCGGTTTACCGTACTGCCGTCGTGAAGGAAACCACAATGAGTTTGCCCCCGCTGGTTGCATTGCCGTCCTCGCTCCTGCCTTTTGTCAGTCGAGCCGAAGAGTCGTTCCTCGCTGCTGCTGACAGCCTGTCGGAAGCGCTTGCGGCACGTTGTCGCGTCTGGCTTGCAGAGCAGCGCGAGGCGTTCAACCGGGTTTGCGCAGCGAGTGATTTCGTCAGCGATCAGGTTAGTCGAGATCCGCAGATGCTGCTGCAGCTTGCCGAGCAGGGGTGGCTGGAGCGCTCGCTAGAAGGCGGCGAAATGCGCGAGGCGCTGGGCGAACTGATCAATGCCTGCAGCAGCGAGGATGCCCTGGCGCTTAACTTGCGGCGCTTTCGTACCCGCCAGCAGGTGCGGATCATCTGGCGCGACCTGACCCGCCGGGCCGATCTGGCCGAAACCTGCCGCGACCTGTCCGATCTCGCTGATGCCTCGGTCGATCTGGCCTATCACTGGCTGTACGTACGCCACTGCGAGCAGTTCGGTGTGCCGACCGGACGGCGCAGTGGCACCGCGCAACATATGGTGATCCTCGGGATGGGCAAGCTGGGCGCCCATGAATTGAATTTGTCGTCCGACATCGACCTGATCTTCGGCTATCCAGAAGGCGGCGAGACCGTCGGCGCCAAGCGTTCGCTGGACAATCAGGAGTTCTTCGTCCGCCTCGGCCAGCGGCTGATCAAGGCGCTGGATGCGATCACCGCCGATGGTTTTGCCTTCCGCGTCGACATGCGTCTGCGTCCGTACGGCTCGTCCGGGCCGCTGGTGTACAGCTTCAACGCGCTGGAGCAGTACTACCAGGACCAGGGTCGCGACTGGGAGCGCTACGCGATGATCAAGGCGCGGGTCATTGGCGGCGACCAGCAGGCCGGCGAGGAGCTGCTGGCGATGTTGCGGCCCTTCGTCTACCGACGCTACCTGGACTTCTCCGCGATCGAGGCGCTGCGCACCATGAAGCAGCTGATCCAGCAGGAAGTGCGGCGCAAGGGCATGGCGGCCAATATCAAGCTCGGTGCCGGTGGCATCCGCGAGGTCGAATTCATCGCCCAGGCCTTCCAGCTGATCCACGGCGGCCGGGACCTCAGCCTGCAGCAACGGCCGCTGCTAGGCGTGCTGGCCACGCTGGAAGGGCAGGGCTACCTGCCGGCGCCAGCGGTGGCCGAGCTGCGCGAGGGATACGAGTTCCTTCGCTATACCGAGCACGCGCTGCAGGCCATCGCCGATCGCCAGACGCAGATGCTGCCGGACACCGAGGTGGATTGTGCGCGAGTGGCGTTCATGCTCGGCTTCGACAGCTGGCAGGCCTTTCATGAGCAGCTTTTGTACTGGCGCGGGCGCATCGACTGGCATTTCCACCAGGTCATTGCCGACCCCGACGAGGACGAAGCCGCCGAGGGCGATGCGCTGGTCGGCGGGGAGTGGCTGCCCCTGTGGGAGCAGGATTGGGACGAGGAGTTCGCCTGTCGACAGCTGACCGAGGCGGGCTTTCGCGACGGTCAGGGTGCCTGTCAGCGGCTCGCGGCACTGCGTAACGCCAGTCAGGTGCGCACCATGCAGCGTCTCGGTCGCGAGCGGCTGGATGCCTTCATTCCGCGCCTGCTGGCCCAGATCGTCGAGCAGGCCGACCCAGACTTGGTGCTGGAGCGCGTGCTGCCGCTGGTCGAGGCGGTTGCCCGGCGTTCAGCCTATCTCGTATTGCTGACCGAAAATCCCGGTGCGCTGCAGCGATTGCTGGAGCTCTGCGCAGCCAGCCCGTGGATCGCCGAGCAGATCGCGCGCTTTCCGTTGCTGCTCGATGAGCTGCTCAACGCCGGGCGACTGTACAGCCCGCCGCTGGCGCCTGAGCTCGCCGCCGAGTTGCGCGAGCGGCTGATGCGTATCCCTGAGGACGACCTTGAGCAGCAAATGGAGGCGCTGCGGCATTTCAAGCTGGCGCACCGGCTGCGCGTGGCGGCCTCGGAAATCGCCGGCACGCTGCCGCTGATGAAGGTCAGCGACTACCTGACCTGGCTCGCCGAAGCGATTTTGCAGGAAGTGCTGACCCTGGCCTGGCGCCACACCGTCGCCCGTCACGGCCAACCGCAGCGCAGTGACGGCGCGTTGTGTGATCCATCGTTTGTCATCGTCGGTTACGGCAAGGTCGGCGGTATCGAGCTCGGCCACGGCTCTGACCTGGATCTGGTGTTCATCCACGACGGCGACCCCGCCGCCGAGACCAATGGCGCCAAGCCCATCGACACGGCGCAATTCTTCACCCGCCTGGGGCAGCGCATCATTCATCTGCTGACTACGCAGACCACTTCCGGCCAGCTCTACGAAGTGGACATGCGCCTGCGCCCATCCGGTGCCGCCGGGTTGCTGGTCAGCTCCCTCGGCGCCTTCGAGCGCTACCAGAGCCAGGAAGCCTGGACGTGGGAGCACCAGGCGCTGGTACGCGCGCGCGTACTGGTCGGCTGCCCGCAGCTGACTGCCGACTTCGAGCGGGTGCGGGCCGGGGTGCTTGGGCGCGAGCGCGATCTGGAGTCACTGCGCCGCGAGGTCAGCGAGATGCGCGCGAAGATGCGCGACAACCTCGGAACCCGGACGACTCACGCCGGGACCTCAGAGCATGCGTTCGACGGCACTGCCGAGTTCAATCTCAAGCAGGACGCCGGTGGTATCGTGGATATCGAATTTATGGTGCAATACGCGGCTCTGGCGTGGTCGCACCAGCATCCTGAACTGCTGCGCTATACCGATAACATCCGCATTCTCGATGGGTTGGAGCAGGCCGGGTTGATGACCGGCGATGAGGTTCGGCTGCTGCAGGACGCCTACAAGGCCTACCGTGCGGCAGCCCACCGGCAATCACTGCAGAAGCAGCCCGGACTGGTGAGTGGGGATCAATTCCACGACGAACGCCACGCTGTCATGCGTATCTGGCGTGAGCTGGGCCTTAGCTGAGCCCCTCGTCGGGCTATCAAGCAATATCGAATTCTGAGGAGCTGGCAACGATGTCGATGGCCGATCGTGATGGCGTCATCTGGTATGACGGCGAACTGGTGCAGTGGCGCGATGCGACCACCCATGTGTTGACCCATACCCTGCACTACGGCATGGGCGTATTTGAAGGCGTGCGTGCCTACAACACACCGGACGGTACGGCGATCTTCCGTCTGCAGGCGCACACCGACCGCCTGTTCGATTCGGCACACATCATGAACATGCCGATGCCGTACTCGAAGGAAGAGATCAACGAAGCGACCCGCGCCGCGGTGCGCGAGAACAACCTGGAAAGCGCCTACATCCGCCCGATGGTGTTCTACGGAAGCGAAGGCATGGGCCTGCGCGCCAGCGGCCTGAAAGTGCATGTGATCGTGGCGGCCTGGCATTGGGGCGCCTACATGGGCGACGAAGCGCTGGAACTGGGCATCAAGGTGCGCACCAGCTCCTTCACCCGCCACCACGTCAACATCACCATGACCCGCGCCAAGTCCAACGGTGCCTACATCAACTCGATGCTGGCCCTGCAGGAAGCCATCTCCGGCGGCGCCGACGAGGCGCTGATGCTGGATCCGGAAGGTTACGTGGCCGAGGGTTCGGGCGAGAACATCTTCATCATCAAGGACGGCGTGATCTACACCCCGGAAGTCACCGCCTGCCTCAACGGGATCACCCGCGGCACGGTCCTGACCCTGGCCGCCGAACACGGCGTGAAGGTGGTCGAGAAGCGCATTACCCGCGATGAGGTCTACATCGCCGACGAAGCCTTCTTCACCGGCACCGCTGCAGAAGTGACGCCGATCCGCGAGGTTGACGGGCGCGCCATCGGTATTGGCCGTCGCGGTCCGATCACCGAAAAACTGCAGAAAGCCTATTTCGATCTGGTCTCCGGCAAGACCGCTGACCACGCCGAATGGCGGACTCTGGTCAAGTAAAGCGCTTCGGGCTGCAGGCGGCAGGCAACAGCTTTCGCCTTGCAGCCTGTAGCCTGTAGCCTGTAGCCCTATGAATATTCTGATTGTGGGACCCAGCTGGGTTGGCGACATGGTGATGGCGCAGACGCTGTTCGTCTGCCTGAAACAGCGCCATCCCGACTGTCAGATCGACGTGCTGGCGCCCGAATGGAGTCGGCCGATTCTCGAGCGCATGCCCGAGGTGCGCCAGGCGCTTAGCTTTCCGCTCGGTCATGGTGTGCTCGACATGGCAACCCGGCGCAAGGTCGCGCAAAGCCTGCGCGGTCAGTACGACCAGGCGATCCTGTTGCCCAACTCGCTGAAGTCAGCGCTGGTGCCGTTCTTCGCTGGGATCCCCAAGCGCACCGGCTGGCGCGGCGAAATGCGTTTCGGCCTGCTCAACGACATCCGTAAGCTCGACAAGCAGCGCTACCCACTGATGATCGAGCGTTTCATGGCGCTGGCGTTCGAGCCGGGTAGCGAGCTGCCCAAGCCCTATCCGAACCCCTCGCTGCGCATCGACGCCGAAACACGCGACACGGCGCTGGCGCGCTTCAGCCTGAGCCTCGATCGGCCGGTGCTGGCGCTCTGTCCGGGTGCCGAATTCGGTGAGTCCAAGCGCTGGCCGGCCGAACACTTCGCCAAGGTCGCCGAGCTGAAGATTCGCGAGGGTTGGCAGGTCTGGCTGTTCGGCTCGAAGAACGATCACCCGGTGGGTGAGGAAATTCTCGAACGGCTGATCCCGGGCCTGCGCGAGGAAGCGGTGAACCTGGCCGGCGAAACCAGCCTGGCCGAGGCGATCGATCTGCTCTCCTGCGCCGACGCGGTGGTGTCCAATGACTCCGGTTTGATGCACGTGTCGGCGGCGCTTGGGCGACCGTTGGTGGCTGTCTATGGCTCGACCTCGCCAATGTTCACCCCGCCACTTTCCGAGCAGGTCGAAGTGGTGCGTCTGGGCCTCGACTGCAGCCCCTGTTTCGAACGCACCTGCCGCTTTGGCCACAACAACTGCATGCGTGAGCTGAAGCCGCGCGCGGTGATCGAGGCGCTGGATCGCCTGGTCCCGCAGTCGCTCGAGGTACGCTGATTGAAGGTTCTGCTGGTCAAGACTTCCTCGCTGGGTGACGTCGTGCATACCCTGCCGGCGCTGACCGATGCGCAGCGGGCACTGCCCGGCATCCGGTTCGACTGGGTGGTGGAGGAGGGCTTCGCCGAGATTCCAGCCTGGCACCCGGCGGTGGCGCAGGTGATTCCGGTGGCGATTCGCCGTTGGCGCAAGCACCCGATCGATACCCTGCGCAGTGGTGAGTGGCAGCGCTTCAAGGCGCGTCTGCGCGAAAGCCGTTACGACCTGGTGATCGATGCCCAGGGCTTGCTCAAGAGCGCTTGGCTGACCCGCTACGTCAAGGCGCCTGTCGCCGGCTTGGATCGTGAATCCGCACGCGAGCCGCTGGCGACAAGGTTTTACGATCGCTGCTACGCCGTGCCGCGTGATCAGCACGCCTTGGAGCGGGTGCGCCAGCTGTTCGCGCAGGCCCTCGGTTATCCGCTGCCGGAGGGCATTGCCGACTATGGCCTGAATCGGGAGCAGATGGCTGCGCCGAGCGATCAGCCTTATCTGCTATTTCTGCATGGCACCACCTGGCCGAGCAAGCACTGGCCGGAAGCTTACTGGCGCGAGCTGGCCGAGCGCATGAGCGATTTCGGCTGGGCGATCCGCCTGCCCTGGGGCAATGCCGAGGAAAAGGCGCGGGCCGAGCGTATCGTCAGCGGCATTGCCAGCGCCGCGGTGCTGCCAAAGCTCAATCTCGCTGGTGTCGCCCGGGTGATCGCCGGTGCGCGCGCGTGCGTCGCGGTGGATACCGGTCTCGGTCATCTGGCCGCGGCGCTGGATGTGCCGAGCATTTCCCTTTATGGTCCGACCCTGCCCGGGCGGGTCGGTGCCTACGGGCGCTCGCAGGTGCACCTGTGCGCCAGCGGGCCGAATGCCGGTCGCGGTGATCGGCATAAGCCCTGTTTCGACGATCTGCGCCCTGAGCGTGTCGTCACCGAATTGAAAGCCCTGCTGCGGGCCCCGGAGTCCGTCTGATGCAACTGGCATTCATCCTCTACAAGTACTTTCCCTTCGGCGGGCTGCAGCGTGACTTCATGCGCATTGCCCTCGAATGCCAGCGGCGCGGTCATGCGGTCCGCGTCTACGCGATGATCTGGGAAGGCGACGTGCCGGACGGCTTCGAGGTGCTGATCGCCCCGGTCAAGGCGCTGTTCAACCACACCCGCAACGAGCGTTTCACTGCCTGGGTCGAGGCCGATCTGGCGCGGCGGCCGGTGGACCGGGTGATCGGCTTCAACAAGATGCCTGGGCTGGACGTGTATTACGCCGCTGACCCCTGCTTCGAGGACAAGGCGCAGACCCTGCGAAATCCGATCTACCGCCGCTGGGGTCGCTACAAGCACTTCGCTGAGTACGAGCGCGCGGTGTTTGCGCCCGAGGCGAAGACCGAAATCCTGATGATCTCCGAGGTGCAGCAGCCGCTGTTCGTCAAGCACTACGGCACGCCCGCCGAACGCTTTCACCTGTTGCCGCCGGGCATCGCCCAGGATCGCCGCGCGCCGGCCAATGCCGCGCAAATCCGTGCCGAGTTTCGCGAGGAATTCGAGGTGCGGCCCGACGAGCTGCTGCTGGTACAGATCGGTTCCGGTTTCAAGACCAAGGGTCTGGACCGCAGCCTCAAGGCGCTTGCCGCATTGCCGCACGAACTGAGTCAGCGCACCCGGCTGCTGGTGATCGGCCAGGACGATCCCAAGCCGTTCAAGCTGCAGGCCAAGGCGCTGGGCGTCTCGGGTATGGTCGCATTCCTCAAGGGACGCAGCGATATTCCGCGTTTCCTGCTGGGTGCCGATCTGCTGATCCATCCGGCGTATAACGAAAACACCGGCACTGTGCTGCTAGAGGCGCTGGTCGCCGGGCTGCCGGTGCTGGTTACCGATGTATGTGGGTACGCACATTACATCGTTGATGCCGATTGCGGGCGCGTGGTGCCTAGCCCGTTCGAGCAGGGTGTTCTCGATCGGCTGTTGGCGCAGATGCTGGCTGACGATCAGCAGCGCGCGGCCTGGAGCCGCAACGCGCTGGCCTATGGCGAAACAGCTGACCTTTATTCCATGCCGCAAAAAGCCGCCGACGTGATCCTTGGAGAGCAGGCATGAGGCCTATGACCCGCATGCCCCCACGCCGGTCGCAAGCCACAGGCTTGCCCACCGCACTCAAGAGCATCGCCTCGAGGTCGGGGCACCCACAAAAGTGGCGAGCGCCCGCTAATTCCGTTGGGGCCGCGCCATCGCGGCGATTGCAGACGGCAGGCTTGCGCCGGTTTCAAGCTCCTCGACCAGCGTTGATGCTCCAAACCGCGGAGGCTACATGCGACTGATCTTATCGGAGCCTTTCAAGAGCCTCTGGCACGGCAAGGATCCCTTCATGGAGGTGGAGCGACTGCAGGGTCAGGTCTACCGCGAGCTGGAAGGTCGTCGCACGCTGCGTACCGAAGTGGCCGGGCGCGGTTACTTCGTCAAGATTCATCGCGGTATCGGCTGGGGCGAAATCGCCAAGAACCTGCTGACGGCAAAGGCTCCCGTACTTGGCGCTGGCCAGGAGTGGCGAGCTTTACAGCGCCTGCATCAGGCTGGCGTGCCGACCATGACCGCGGTCGCCTATGGCGAGCGTGGCGGCAATCCGGCGACCCAGCATTCGTTCATTATCACCGAAGAGCTGGCACCCACCGTCAGCCTCGAAGATTTTGCCGCCGACTGGCCGGAAAATCCGCCTGCGCCTGCGCTCAAGCGTGCCCTGATCGCCGAGGTCGCAAGGATGGCCGGCACCATGCACCGCGCCGGGGTCAATCATCGCGATTTCTACATCTGCCACTTTCTGCTGCATACCGACAGGCCAGTAACGGCGAGCGATTTCCGCCTGTCGCTGATCGACCTGCACCGAGCACAAACTCGTAGCCAGACGCCTCGCCGCTGGCGCAACAAGGACTTGGCCGGGTTGTATTTCTCGGCACTTGAGATTGGCTTGACTCGCGGCGACAAGCTGCGTTTTCTACGTGACTATTTCAAGCGACCATTGCGTGAAATTCTAAGCGATGAGGCGTCGCTGCTGGTCTGGCTGCAGCAGCGGGCGGAAAAGCTGCTGGGACGCAAGCAGCGTTACGGGGGAGCGCTTTGATGGCGGGCTGGGCCCTGGACCCTGCCTACGCCGATCTACGGGACGATTTCGGCAGTCTGGAAAGCGTGTTCGCCTTGTCGGGCGAGCGTTTGACCCGTGACCCGCTATCGGAGGTCATTCGTGTCGAGCGCAATGGTGTGCGTTATTACGTCAAGCGATACTCTGGTGCGGGTAAGGGGTTGCGGCGATTTGTCGGCAGGCCGCGGGTGAAGGCCGAGTGGCAGAACCTGATGCTATTCCGTCGCTGGGGTATTCCGACGGCGCCAATCGTGGCCTACGGGCTGGAGCGGCGGGCTGGTGCTTTCGTGCGAGGTGCGTTGATCACGCGCGAGCTGGAACAGACCGACGATCTGGCGATGCTTGCCACTACTCATGATGCCCGCCTTCGTGATCCCGATTGGGTGCAGGCTATCAGTCTGCAGCTGGCGCGTTCGACTCGAGCATTGCATGAGCGAGGCTTTGCTCATAATGATCTGAAATGGCGCAACCTGCTGGTCGATCCGCAGCGTCGTCTGTACCTGATCGATTGCCCGACCGGCGCGTTTTGGCACGGCCCGTTTCTACAGCGGCGTATCGTCAAGGACCTGGCTTGCCTGGACAAGGTGGCCAAGTATCAGCTCACTCGCACTCAGCGGCTGAGGTTCTACTTGCAGTACTGCCAGCGTCCACGGCTGGCAGCCCAGGATAAGCCACGTATCCGGCAGATCTTGGATTACTTCCAGGGACGAGAATGACTGATTTCATAGCTGAGTCCGATCGCCCGTTACTCGAGTGCAGCGGCATGAGCCACTTCGATGAGCTCTGGGCTGTACAGCTCGAGGCGGTGGATGAGCCAAATATCGAACGTGGAGGATGGAGTAGCGTTTTCCGGCTCGAACTTGACGGTGCGGCCTTTTACCTCAAGCGGCAGAGCAACCATCTTACCCGCAGCCTGACCCATCCATTCGGTGAGCCCACCTTCGCCCGCGAATTTCGCAACATACGCCGCTACGCCCAGCTCGGTGTGCCCGCATTGCAGGCGAGTTTCTTCGGACAGCGCAAGGTGGCCGGCGAGCAGCGCGCCATTCTGTTGACACGTGCACTCGATGGTTGGACGGATCTGGAGGGCTGGCTGAGCCAGTGGCCTCAGCTGGCCGAGTCGCAGCGCCAAGCGATCCTCCATGCAACGGGTGAGTTGGCACGCACCCTTCACCGGGCCGGGCAAATGCATGGATGTTTCTATCCCAAGCATATTTTTCTTCGAGAGCAGGCAGGTAGCTGGCAGGCGTGCCTGATCGACCTGGAGAAGACGAGGCCTCTGCTGTTCGGCCAGCGTGACCGGATCAAGGATCTTGAGCCTCTTGTACGCCGCGCTGCCGGTATTGGCGACGACGGTGTGCGCTCTCTGCTCTCGACCTATCTTGATGACCATCGCCTTCTGGATATTTGGGTGCAGCACCTCGGGCGTCGGCGCAGAGCGAAAGAGGCGCGCGGATGAGGTTGTCCGACCTGCCCGGCACCGGGCGCCAGCCATCCTGCCCGGTGCAAGTTGTGCTGCCTGACAGCAGTGTGCTGAACATTGAACGCTGGCTACGGATTCTGCCTGGCCAGCGATATGTCGGGCGTGCCGAGTGGAATGGTCGCGCGGTGTTGGCCAAGCTGATGGTTGGCAGCAAGGCGCAGCGTCATTATCAGGCCGAGCGAGGCGGGGCCCAGCGCCTCGCCGAGCAACACCTACCGACGCCCGCTCTGTTGGCTGAGGGCTGGCATCAAGGCGAGGGTGGTTGGCTGATTTTCGATTGGATCGATGACGCTGAAAGCCTCTGGGCTGCCTGGCGCGTCGTGGAGCCTGAAAAGCTGCTTTCGCAGGGGCAGCAAAGCGTGCTTGGCGAGGCGCTCGAACTGATTGCCAGGATGCATGCGCGCGGCCTCTGGCAAGCCGATCTGCACCTCGATAACCTGCTGCGGGCAGGCGGGCGGCTCTACGTGGTCGATGGTGGCGGTGTGAAGGTGGAGACGCCTGGCGCCCCGCTATCCCGGCAAAGAGTGTTGGAAAATCTTGGCGTCTTCTTTGCTCAGTTGCCGGCAGAGATCGAGCCCTTCATTGAAGAGCTGCTGGTGCACTACCTGCTTGCCAATAGCGAGCATGCCTTGCCGCTAGAGGCGCTGCTCAAGGAAGTTCACAAGACCCGCGTCTGGCGTCTAAACGATTATCTTAAGAAGGTAACGCGCGATTGCAGCCTGTTCAGCGCGCACATCGGCGCCTTCGGCGCGCAAGTGGTTCGTCGCGAAGAGCAGGCAGCATTGCAGGCGGTGCTCGGTGATCCCAATGCATGCCTAGCCAAAGGCGTTCTGTTGAAAGACGGCGGTAGTGCGACGGTCGCCAGGGTGGCGTCGAACGGCCGATCACTACTGATCAAGCGCTACAACATCAAGAATCCACTGCATTGGCTCAAGCGCTTCTGGCGCCCGAGTCGGGCCTGGCATAGCTGGGTCGAAGGCAATCGCCTCGATTTTCTGGGAATTGCCACACCGCGCCTGCTGGCTGTAATCGAGCGCCGCTGGCTGTGGATGCGCGGCCCTGCGTGGCTGATTACCGAATTACTGCAGGGTGAAGATATAATCTCGCGTTTTCAGCCGTACCTGGATGCTTGCCCGCCCGAGCCGGAGCTATCCGCTCTGGATCAACTGTTTAACGCGCTGATTCGCGAGCGCATCAGCCACGGCGATCTTAAAGGACATAACCTGTTCTGGGAGCAGGATCGCTGGACCCTGATCGACCTTGATGCTGTGCAGCAACACAGTAACGATGCCAGCTTCGCACGTGCCTATGCCAAGGATCGTGCACGCTTTCTGCGTAACTGGCCGATCGATAGCGCCCTGTATCGGCTGCTTGACCAACGTTTACCCGCGGTGCCCGGCACCCGTATCGAAGATTAAGAGGCATTACCCGTGGCATTGACGATTCTCGGCCTTTCCGGCGCCCTCAGTCATGATCCTTCCGCCGCCCTTTACATCGACGGCAAGCTGATCGCCGCCGTTGAAGAAGAGCGCTTCGTGCGCGACAAGCATGCCAAGAACCGCATGCCCTATGAGTCCGCGAAGTTCTGCCTGGAGCAGGCTGGCATCAATCCGGCGGATGTCGACGTGGTGGCGATCCCCTTCGCACCCATCAGCATCTTCGAGAAGGCACGCTGGCACTATGCCAAGCGTTACTGGTATGCGCCCGACCGCGCGCTGGATGCCATCCTTATGGGCAACCGCCGCTACTACCGCTACAAGAAGCGCATTGAGTGGTGTCTGCAGCAGCTCGGCTTCGATCTTAAAAAGGTCAAGCTGCAGCCGGTTGAGCATCACCTGGCCCATGCCTCTAGCGCTTACCACTGCTCCGGATTTACCGAGAAGACTGCGATCCTCGGTATCGATGGTAAGGGAGAGTACGCCACTACCTTCTTCGGCTATGGTGAAAACGGAAAGATCCACAAGATCAAGGAGTTCTACGATCCGGACTCCTTGGGTGGGCTGTATGGCGCGATCACCGAATACCTCGGCTTCGAGATGCTCGACGGCGAGTTCAAGGTGATGGGCATGGCGCCCTATGGCGACGCCGCCAGGTACGATTTCTCGCGACTGGCCAAATTCGAGAACGGCGAGCTGACCATTAATACCGACTACGCGAATGTCATCGGCTTCCGTCGCTACAAGGAGAAGGGCAAGGGCTACTACTTCTCGCCGAAGCTGATCGAATGGCTGGGACCCAAGCGCGAAGGCGATATCGCCGACGACCCCTACATTCATTACGCGGCTGCCATGCAAGCGCTTTTCGAGAAGCTAGCGCTGGAGATGATGGATTATTATCTGGGGGACATCATCAAGCAGACCGGCAAGATTGCCTTTGCGGGCGGCTGCGCCCTGAACGTCAAGCTCAACCAGAAGATCATTGCCCGTAACGAGGTCAAGGAGCTCTTCGTCCAACCCGCGTCTGGTGATGCCGGTACCGCGGTTGGTGCTGCAGCCTATGTTTCGCACCAACGCGGCGTTCCCGTTGAAAAGATGGAGCACGTCTACCTTGGGCCGTCCTACTCGAACGAAGACGTGATCGCGGCCTGCGCTCGTCATCCGAACAAGCCCGTATGGCAGCAAATCGACGATGTACCTCAGCGCATAGCGAAAATCATGGTTGAGGGGAACCCGGTCGCCTGGTTTCAAGGCCGTATGGAGTTCGGCCCGCGCGCCCTTGGCGGGCGGTCTATTATCGGTTGCCCGAGCATCCCTGGCGTCGCTGATCGGATTAATGAACAGATCAAGTTTCGCGAGCGCTGGAGACCCTTCTGCCCGTCCATGCTCGATACCGTTGCGTCGCAGATGCTCAAGGTCGACCATCCGAGCCCATTTATGACATTTACCTTCGAGGTCAACGAGGGCTGGAAGGAGCGTGTCGGTGAGGTCGTTCATGAAGACGGCACCTCCCGCGCCCAGGTACTGGAGCGCCGGCATAATCCGCGCTGGTACGACCTGATGCTGGCGCTGGAGAAGCTCACCGGCAATGGCGTGTCGCTCAATACGTCTTTGAATCGCCGCGGTGAGCCGATGATCTGCTCACCGACCGATGCGCTGAACATGTTCTATGGCTCGGATCTGCAGTACCTGATCATGGAGGATGTGCTGGTGGTCAAGGGTGACGCCGAGGAACGCCTTTGTGTCTGAACGCAGGATCCTCCAGATCTGTCACGGCTATGACGGACCTTTCCTCGATTGCGCACGGCAATATGCCGTGCTATTTCAGGGGACTTCCTACAAGGTCACAACGGTCTACCTGACAGGTAGACCAAGAGAGGAGGTTGTTGAGGGGTCTGCGTCTGACGAGGTCATCTTTCTTGGTCATGACAGCAAGGCGGTCAGAGGTCTCAAGCTGGCTGCCATACGGGAAATCCGCCGCATAGCGGCCGCGCGTGATTTTGCACTGTGCATTGCGCACCGCTCCAAGCCGGCATATGTCGCGTTGCTTGGCACCAGGCTTGCCGTCATAAATGTTCATCACGCGTTCGGCGATTACGCGCGCCGCTCGCGCCGCGCGTTCAGTAACCTGTTTCGCGAGCGGCTCATGCTTCTCGGTGTGTCCAATGCCGTGCGTGACGATATTCGGCGCTGCTTGCCGACTTGGAAGGCCGACCGCATACAAACTCTCTACAACCGCCTCGATGTCGACGCGGTTCAGGCAGAGCAAGTTTGCCGTGAAGACGCGCGCCAAGTCCTTGGTCTGCCGCAGGACTCCTGGATTGTCGGTAATGTCGGACGCTTACATCCGGACAAGGATCAGGCGACGCTGATACGTGGTTTCGCGGCCGCTCGAGATCGTTTGCCGCACGGCAGTATCTTAGTCATCGTCGGGACAGGGCGCTTGGAGGCAGAGCTCAAAGCCTTGGCGGAGGCGATGGGCGTCGGCTCTTCGGTGTATTTCCTAGGGCAAATAGCCGAAGCGCGCCGGCTGTTCAAGGCTTTCGATATATTCGTCCTGAGTTCCGATCACGAACCCTTCGGTATGGTGCTGCTGGAAGCAATGGCAGCCGGGTTGCCGATCGTGAGTGCCGATTGTGGGGGGGCTCCCGAGGTCTTGGAAGGTTGTGGTGTCTTTTTCCGTCTGGGTGATGAGCGGGCGTTGTCTGACGTACTGATCAATACGTCACGGCAGGGCCCGGAAGCGCTCGCCGCTCAGCGGGAATCCATGGCTAAGGCGCTTCGCCTGCGTTTTTCAGATACAGCTGCTCGCCAGCGGTTCTGGTCTATGGAAGATGTTGTCGCGATACTGGGGAAGGCCGCTGCTAATGGAACTTGAAGAAAAAGGTGTGCCGCCGTTTAGTGTCGCTGGAATGAGCGTTGCCATACTGCCGTTCCCTGCTCTAGGTGATGTCACTATCTATCTGCGCTTGGCCTGGAACTTGTGCATGGCAGGCGCGCAGGTGCAGTTTTTCAGCAGTTTGCTGTATCCCGCGCGTGATCGCTTTACGTGGCTTGACGTGCGCCAGGACGGGAAAGAGGACCTGGTGGATGTTGCCAATCGATTCGATCTGGTTATCGCGTGTTTCGAGCGATGCTATTGCCCGTCAGTGGCATCGCAGCTCTCGAATGGCCTTGCGAATGTTGCCTTTGTGACCGCAAAGAAAATTCCTCGCAACGTTGGTGTACAAGGGCGCGAAGTCATGGTCCGCGGGCGCCGCTTCGCAGATGCGAGCACGGCGTTCTGCCGTGACTCGGACGCCGGACTCACGATGGTCGACTGGGTTGATACCTATGCTCGCGACGTGTTCGGCATATCAGTCAAGCCTGGCGGAGAACTGTTATCTCAATTGGAAGAACGGGGGAGCAGTCGTTTGGTGCTTATTTTTCCGACGACTCCTCAGCCGAAGAAGAATTACTGGCTTCTGGGTTTCAGGCTGTTAGGGCATGCAATTCGAAAGAATGGCTGGGACGTTGAATACGTCGGCGTTCCAAAAGAGCATCAGCAGCTGGAAGCGGCTTTTCCCGGCTTTGTCGTCAGGAGTTTTGTCGATATCAATGGGTTGATCGATCATGTGTCGACAGCTTCGGTGGTCATAAGTAATGACTCCGGCGGTGGACACCTGGCGTCCTTGATTGGGCTGAAAACCTTTACGATTACCAGGCGGGGGGAGCAGTTTACCTGGCGGCCAGGGTTCAATAATCTTAATACGGTGCTGCATCCCTACTATAGGTTTAAGCTCTTTGGGCGATATATCTGGCGTCCATTCGTGCCTGCTTGGCGTGTTCCATCGCAGCTGGGCCTATATCGCAAAAAGTAACGGGCGGATCGTATACGCCTACCGGACCAACCAGCTGCCTGAAGCAGTTCCCGAAGCTAATTAGAAAGCCATGTTGCAAGCCATCGTTTTTAATGACACCTCCTGTGATGAACACCATGGCTGCCAGTTCGTTATGGCTCAGCTTGGAAAGCTGAGTAAGGACGCAGGTATTCAGGTCAGGCGCTATTGTCCAAAAAACTATGATTGGGAGTCAGACCAACAGCTGATTGCGGAGATCGCTACGCTTGACCTCTGTATCGTGAATGGCGAAGGCACCATGCATCATGATGCAGGCTCGGCGCTGTCCTACGGAAGGCTCGCGCGATATTGCCGCAGTGTTGGCGTGCCTTGCTTTCTGATAAATAGTGTGTGGCAAGATAATTGCCGGCTTTTGGAATACGCCACTGACTTTGCCGCGATCTATGTGCGTGATCGAATGAGCAAAGAGGAGTTGGCCGCTTCGGGGGTAAACGCGAAGGTTGTGCCTGACCTTACTTTCACGCTTGCTCCCTCTATATCGGCTACGCGCGAAGGGCTGGTAGTCAACGGAAGCGTCCTGAAAGAGCGTCAGCTTGAAGCGCTGCGCCTAGTTTCGAGCGCGTCTATGCCGTTGCGTTACCTCAGCATACGGACATTGCCGCCTTTGCGAGTTGGGCGAGGTTTCAAACGTCTGGCTTTTCAGGGTTATATCAAACGATTGAAGCGCTACAGGCATATTGCTGAAAGCTATCTGACGCTAGGCTCTGGGTGTCTGGAAAAAAAGAGGATGGATCGGTTGCGCTGGCGACATGCGGTACTGTCCGGGGATCGGTTCCTCCGTGCCCTGGCCTCTTCAGAAGGAGTGATCACAGGGCGCTTTCATTGTGTAACGCTTTGCCTTGTCATGGGTACACCGTTCTACGCTGTGCCGTCGAATACCCATAAAATTGAGGCGTTACTTGAAGAGATAGGCTTGGAAAAGAGGGTCTTTGATTCGTATAGCGACGCATTAAATTCGTGTTCTCAACTAGCGTTTACAGAACCTGAAAAAGAGCGCATAGAAAAATTCAAGACAGACGCACGGCGAGATGCTGTGCGTATGTTCGAAGAAATTGCACAGCGGGCCGAGAGGCGTAGAGTAGATCATGACGTTATTGTTTGAGCGGCCCGAGAATACGAAAAGGTACGACGTCATCCAAAATGGTAAGTGCCTTTTCCAGACTGAAAGCCTGAGCGCGTGCAAGAGTACCCGTAAGGGTGCTGCAATTATCATTGCTTCAGGCCCTTCGGTAAAAAACTTTCCGATTGAACGTTATAGTCATATGCCTATGTTTGCAGTCAATGGATCGTTGGCTGCTTTCAAAGCGGCGGATGTGCGCCCCTACTTTTATGTCTGCGACGACCCTAATTACGGTGACGCGAAAAGCGAAGTGGTTATCGAGGCGGCAGAGTTTTCAGAAAACGTTGCCTTAAGCCCATCTGTTCTGGATCAGGTATTGAAGCATCACGAGGAGTTTCGTCCCGGAAATAGCCCCTTGTACCTTGTGGAGCGACTGAACCGTCCGTGGCATGGGAGGGCGATGTCGGACCGCCGGTTCTCCTGGTCCGTTCGCCGTGATCCCGATCTGATGTGCCGGTTCTCCCTCTGGTCGAAGAAAGCCAATCGCATCGGCTTTAGCAAAAATATAGAAAAGGGTTATTTCTGTGCTCGGACGGTTCCATACGTTGCGATTCAGTTGGCTTATCATCTCGGCTTTAGCCATGTCGTTCTGGTTGGCGTAGATCTGAGTTCGGGGGCCGGTCGCTTCTATGAAGAGGGCGAGGCCCCTATGCGTAGCGCATTGGATGATGATTACGAGGCGCTCATATTGCCCAGCTTTAAATATATGTCCCGAACTTTTAGGCGGACGTCAGAGTTCAAAGTGTATAATCTATTTTCGAGCAGTCGCCTGCCCAAGTCGGTCATTCCGCGGCTTGAACGATTGAATGACCTTGACGAGTTGCTCAAGAAAATATCGCTGGCGTGATCGGGCGGACTTTTTATTGCTACCGTTTAAGTCCGGCTATGCTTAAGAGTCTGCGTGCCAGCTTCTTTGGTTTGCTGAGTTTCTTTTCTGCCAGCAGCGTTTTCTGTTTCGCAATGTAGCGCTCAACTTTAATCTCCAGACCCGCCAGCTTTTCGAGGTTTCCGTTCGCTCGCGCTGAAAGCACGACGTCGAAGAAGAACATGAAGTCGCTTTTCTTTTCAAGAGTTATCGAGGTAACTTGCTCTTTCGTTAATTCGGTCACGTGAAAGATTGGTGGGCAGCTTCCTAGCTCTGCGATGAACATCGTTTTTGTTCTTATGCACTTGGTGCATTGCCCGCAGTTATCTGGGCGGGATTTATAGTTTTTGCAGAAAGAGACCGTGTTCAGAGCAATCGGGTGCGCAGAGATTGCCGATATTTTTTGGATTCGACTGAGATTGGCTTCGGCAGTCTCCAGTTTGAAATTTTCGGAAGCGAAATACTCGTTTGTTACATGATTACTTCCCCAAGGCGAGATGAGCATGTCCTGCTCCCATGTGCAGTCCGAGGCTATAACGCCTTTTTTGAAATGCCCTGAAAACAGGAACAGAATACTGGCCAGCAGAAAACCATGGCTGTAACTCAACGGGGCAACGTACTCAGCAGCGTTAGTTTTCACTGAGGCGCTTTCGTAGGCTAACTCCTGAATAAGCGGAAGACCTTTTGCCATCAGGCTTTCAAAGCGAGCGTCGTCTCTCGCTTTATAATCCATGCCATGAACCGTGACGGCAAGATTGCCGTTGCCCGCCTTGCCTCGTTTGATCATGGCATGCGTTGAATCAATGCCGCCGGAAAATAGGATGACCTCAGATGCTCGTTCTTGAGCCGGGGCTGTGGGCATGCAGTGGTCGGCCGTAACCTTTATGGGGGAGTAAAGGCCCGGCACCCACATGGCCCATATATAGGATAGCTTTTCAGCGTTGCGGGCAACGACGGGATCAATGGTTCCTCTGATGTGGAGATCTTTGCCGCATTTCATTGCTATTGGCAAGAGCATCCATACGGCGAAGTCATCGCTGACGTGCTCTATATCGAAGCCTGTTGTTTCTAGGTAGATGCTGATGCTGTCGGTGTTCAGCTCAATTCTGTTAGGTGTGCTCTTGTTGATTTGCAATTCTATAGTATTTGTCATGTCTCGATCTTGGCTGGGAAGCTATCAGTTAGTGTGCAATATTTAGCGATACCGTTCAGCAATATTCTTTAATGCGGGTCCGATGTGCTCAATGGTTGTTCCGGTGCTTTCCAGCCATCCCCGGCATACGCCCATAACTGTAAGCGGAAATTCCCCTACTCCGAGGTTTCTTGCGACAAGGAAACGATGGTCTGCGCTCGCGCTTTTGACGAGTACGCCGCTGCTCAGAATGAATGCGGTTCCGGTATCCGATCCGGCTCTTTCAACGTAACCGTCCCTTCGCATGCTTGCTACCAGCTCCCAGACGTAGGTCTCGAAGAATTTATTCAGCTCGTCTTGGCTGGTTATCTTGATACCTTTATGTCGTGTCTTTCCCTTGGTTGTCAGCTCGGTAAGCAGAGATCGATACCACAGCGAATCGGAGTAATGGTTGGAGAACAGAAGGTCTTTTACTCTCCTGTCTTTCTCAAGCAGCTCAACCGGTATTAGCGAGGGGAGAGCGTCGTCGTCTAGAACGAAGGGGTGATAGCGTGTGCAGAGCTGGCTGGCACCCTTTCTAATCAGCTTTGGGAAGCCTTTAAGCTTCTGTTCAATGGTTTTGCTAAGTGGAAATTTTGACCCGGCGTGATGAGTTACCTTGCGCGGATCAATACGCAGTACGAGGGCTTGGCCTAGCTGCAGTTTCGCTTTTGTCTGAGTCAGGTACATTTTGGGGTGACGGCCGCAGGGTTGCTGTATATGTGCGTTTTCAAGAATGCTTCTATCGCTTCTATCTCTGCCTCTGCGTTTATTGGCATTGCGCCGACCGCAGAGTTCAGGTCAACCGCATAGCCGCGTAGCTGTTGCCGAATGCAGCTTCCTATGCGGTCAGGTTGTACGCCCGCGCGCAAGAACTCATCTTCAGTAGCTGGTGCCTTGACAGGCAGTTGAAGTACGTTTTCCGTGCTGATGCCAAAGGCGCCATGGACATCCTCATGACCCGATTCGACCAAGGATCGCGCCATGCAAATGCCTAGGGGGCGGGGGCCGATTCCTGCCTTGTATAGCCGCTCCGTTGCAACGTACAACTCGGCGGCACGGCGTGCTGCCGTCTTTGCGTAAACGTTTCGCCAGTCTTGCCAGGTGTAAGGGCTGTCATTGCCAGCAGAGCTATCAGGGTCAGTCGCGGTTTCACAAGTCTGTCGGGAGGGTACGCCGGTAAATCGGCAATCCAGGCGCCCCTGCGACGAATGCAGAAATTTGCAGCGAAGGGCAGGTATCCAATAGGCCCATGCACCGCTCACGTAGTCGAAACGCTTGCCGTCTACGTACAGAAGCATGCGCTGATCGCGTCGCCACGGCATCCATCTCTTCGGTGGGCGAAATTCGATTAGGTCGAATATTGTTATCTCTGGACTGTCAAGTTGTGGGGGCATTCGCACTGCCTTGTTTTTTCGTTACAATTGTTCTCAAAGGGACGGTCATCCCTATGACGATCCGCCGTTAAGATCTACCGAGAAATCTATGAGTCTGGTTAGTATAGGGCGCCGCGCCCGCGTTTGCCTTCCGCAAGTAGCCGTTCGGGTGGCATGCCGCATGGTGATGTGCTCAACCCCTCCCTGTGGTGAGTGATATGGCTTCCACGGCCTGCTACCCTTTAATCTCGGTGATTGTGCCTTGCTTTAACTACGGCGCATTCGTCGCTGAATGTATCTACAGTGTCCTGGCACAAACCTACCCAAATTTTGAGCTCATCGTCGTGGACGATGGGTCGACGGACAATAGTGTTGAGGTGATCGAGACGGCGATAGCGCAGGGTGTACCTGGTTCGTTCGTGCGTCGCGTCGAGTTTATTCGTCAGGCCAATCAGGGTGTCAGTGCGGCCTTGAACGGGGGCTTGGCCATTGCTGCTGGCGAATATGTGGCTACCTTTGATGCCGATGACGTGATGGTGGCAGGAAGGCTGGCCGTGCAGGTTGATTATTTGCGTGATCGCCCAGAGGTCGGTTGTTTGGGCGGACAGGCCATCAGGATCGACGAGACGGGAAAGCTTCTGCCGAGAAAAAACAAGAAGCGGTCCGTATGTCAATACGCCTTCGATGATGTTCTGGCTCAGGCGCTATGTGTTGGCGGCAACATTGCAGTCTACAGGCGAGAGGCAATTGAGCGCGTCGGTGGGTATGACCCCTCGATCAAGATTCAAGATTTCCAGATGACTCTGAAAATAGCCGCTGCTGGTTATCGAATAGATATTCTTCCGGACGTGGTCACCTTTTACAGGCGCCATGGAGACAGTTTGTCAAAGAACTACATTGCTGAATACCGCTACAGTCTCCAGGTGATTCAGCCGTACGCCGATCATCCACGCTACGAATCTGCCAAGGCACGTCTCATATGCAAGGCCCTGCGCCTGGCTGTATTGCATGACAAGCGCTTCGCCTGGGCGCTGTTCAGGCAGATTCCGGCGCGGCAGTGGGACCGGCAGCTATTGAGGCGACTCCGCCATTTTCTGATCAAGCGCCCCCGGCCTGGTCCTATTCAGCGTCTTACTTAAGTGCATCCCGCAACTCAGCAGTTGAGGCCTTACAGGGTCATCTGGAACTCTGGTGTGTTCGTGGCTCCACGATAGCTTTCTTGCAGTGTGGACAAGTAGGTTTCGAATATCCACCCGCGATCCTCTTCGTAGCGTTGTACGTGTCGAAGATTGCGTTTGCGTTTGGATATGGAGAGGCTCTTGCGATAAGTCTGCATGTCTGCGAAATCGATCAGGCCCAGTTCCTCATTGGGCAGTACGATCACGTTTCCTAGGTGGAGCGATCGGAAGTAGATGCCGGCGTCATGCAGGTGGGCAAGTAACTGTCCGAATCGTCTTACTAGGCGCTCTCGTCCGGCTTCGTCGGCCTCTCGCATGCTGGTGCGCATGGTGTTTCCTGGTAGTCCGACGTAATGCACTGCCGTACGGGGCGGATCTGCCAGTCGGTAGACCCCTTTGATCTCGGGGACGGGTATCAGTAGGCCGCGTAGCACCGTTGCATTTTCGGCGAAACGCCGTGCGTACGGCCGCAGCGCCTCCGATGAAAAGAAGCGCTTACGTCTGAACAGCTTTAAAAAGCTTCCGTCCTCCAGCAGATACACTTTAGGGCCGAATCCGTCTTCTTCGAGCACGGCGGCGTGCATGGTAATTCGCTGAAAGGCCTCGCTTGTCATGGAATGCATGCGGTTTAGGAGGGGGCTTCAAGGGCAGGGGAAGCGTTGAATATTAGCAATAATTTGGCACCTTGTCGCTGAGTGATACAATCGTCGCCTGTCCTCGATCTGATGATTACCATGACCCCAGATTCTTCAAGATCAAAACTGTCTAGCGTGCGGCTCTACTTGCGATTGCTGACGTACGTCCGGCCGTACTGGCTGTATTTTGCGGTAAGTATGATTGGCTACATAATTTTCGCGTCCACCCAGCCAATGATGGCCGGCTTGCTGAAGTACTTTGTAGACGGCCTTGCCGATTCAACGCAGAGCGAGGTGACGCTGCCAGTAATTGGCTCAATGGAGCTGCTTTACGGCGTCCCGCTTGCGCTAATGCTGATTACTATTTGGCAAGGTATAGGATCATTTCTTGGTAGCTACTATTTGGCCAGGGTTGCACTTGGCTTGGTGCAAGATCTTCGAACGACGTTATTTAATAATCTCTTAACCCTGCCTAACCGGTATTTCGATGAGCACTCGTCGGGACATCTAATTTCTCGTGTCACATACAACGTCTCGATGGTGACCGGCGCCGCTACGGATGCGCTGAAGGTCCTCGTCAGAGAGGGGCTAACTGTTATATTCCTTTTCAGTTACCTCTTGTGGATGAACTGGAAGCTGACGTTGGTTATGGTGGGCGTACTTCCTTTCATCGCTGTGATGGTGCGGATTACAAGTCGCAAGTTTCGCTCGCAAAGCCGAAAGATACAGGACGCTATGGGCGAGCTCACGCATGTGACTTCGGAAACCATACAGGGATACCGAGTGGTTCGGAGCTTTGGCGGCGAGCGTTACGAAAGTAACCGCTTCCTTGCGGCCAATATCGACAATGCTCGTAAGCAGTTGCGTATGGTTCGCACATCGGCAATATATACGCCATCGTTGCAGTTGGTAACTTATAGCGCCATGGCGCTGATGATGTTTTTGGTGCTATATCTCCGAGGAGACTCCACAGTAGGCGACCTTGTTGCCTACATTACTGCTGCAGGCTTATTGCCCAAGCCTATTCGTCAGTTGTCTGAGGTTAGCTCCACCATTCAGAAAGGACTAGCCGGTGCGGAAACAATTTTCGGGCAGCTTGACGAGACGCCGGAGCAGGACGACGGCTGCATTGAGCGGGAAGCGGTAACCGGGGAGGTTCAAGTCTGTAACTTGAGTTTTTCTTATCCGGGAAGTGAAAAAGTAATTCTGGATGATATAAGTTTCAGCATACAGCCAGGACAGATGGTTGCTCTGGTAGGGCGCTCTGGCAGCGGAAAGTCGACACTGGCTAATTTGATTCCCCGCTTTTATCGGCACAGTGTAGGTGAGATTCTGCTGGATGGAGTGCCGGTCGAGAAGTATACGCTTCGTAATTTGCGATCTCATATCGCTTTAGTAACCCAGCAGGTAACCCTGTTCAACGATACCATTGCTAAGAACATCGCCTATGGTGATCTCTCGTCCAAGTCCCGGGAGGAGGTCGTGCATGCGGCGGATGCCGCTTATGCCTCCGAGTTCATTGATGCACTGCCGAAAGGTTTTGACACGCTTGTGGGGGAAAACGGCGTGTTGTTGTCGGGCGGCCAGCGGCAGCGTTTGGCAATCGCACGGGCGCTATTGAAGGACGCACCTGTTCTGATTCTCGATGAGGCGACTTCGGCGCTCGATACGGAATCAGAGCGGCATATACAGGCTGCGTTGGATGAAGTCGTGCTAGGGCGGACCACCATCGTCATCGCTCATCGCTTGTCTACAATCGAAAAGGCAGATTTGATCCTAGTAATGGACCGGGGCCGCATCGTAGAGCGCGGTAGTCATTCTGAGTTGATTGCGGTCAATGGCTACTACGCTCGCCTGCATAGCCATAATTTCGAAGAGACGGTTCAGCCGAATTCCGACGTTACCGACGCTGAGTTCGAGACGCCCACATGATTAGCCTGCGTTACTGGCGCGAGCGGGGGTGGGTTGCGATAGATGCACCGACTTACGCTCAGGCATGGCACCGCTTTGGTGGTAGTGTTGCGACCCATCCCTTCTTTGTGGAGAGCCTTTCCTCATTGGTGGGCGTAAAGGTGCGCTACCTCGGGCGCTTCAGTTCTGGAGAGATCGAGGCTGCGCTCGCATGTTGGGGGCGTGATCTTGCGCTTTCGCGGCGCGTGCTGAAACGCATTGGACAGCGAGGAGCATTTGATATGGGTAACGCCGAAATCATTTTGCCCGCTCGAGACACAGCACAGGCGCCTTTACGCCATCGAGGGGCTTTTCTGTCGTCGCTTAACCAAGGGCGCTTCTCGGGCTTGCGTCCCCAAAAGGACGAGCTGGCAATGGCTCGCCCGCTTGACCAGTTTTCTCGCAAGTTTCGCTATAACCAGCGTCGTGAGTTGCGTTTGTTCGAGGAGGCGGGAGGGCAGTTACAGCCAATGAGTGGCTACTCCGCGCACGAGCAGGCGGCGATCTACACTGACTTATTCGAGCGCCGGTGGGGGTTCGACGTACCTGGCAAAAAGAATCTTGCTCAGGTTTTCGAAATGTTACAGCCGTTCATCTTTGGCTCAATTGCTGTGCTGAATACTAAGCCGGTAGCAATACAGGTGTTGTACCGGGTGGAGTCTACCCAGTGGGTTAGTATCGAATATGTTAATGGCGGCGTGGACCCTGAAAGCCGAGCGTTTAGCCCCGGCAGTATACTCAGTTTCGCTAATATTCAAGCTGCTTGGGCTGATGCCGAATCGCGTGGCAAGTCATTGCGCTATTCGTTTGGTCGGGCCGATCGTGAATACAAGGAACGCTGGTGTAATCGCATGGAATGTTTTGAGGTCTGATTAATGTCGGCACGCAAGAAGGCCCTTCTCAAGAGGCACCGGCGCAACAAACGCGTAATTTTGGCTTTGCTGGCGCTGATCCTGACCGCGTTCATCGACGTTGGTGTTTACAATATTGGTCCCTGGTGGATTTCGCCAATACTGGCGATGTTGTTTTGGTTGGCCCACGAGGCTTGGTTCGCCGACCACCTGTTCTATTCTCCGCGCGACTCCTATCGGTACAGTTTTCCGCCCGATAGCGTTGCACTACCGGTCGCTTTAAGCGAGGGGCAAGTGCTCTGTTGTGGTCAGGATGTCCCTGTGAGTGCCGATACGCTCATTCTAGAGGTCGATGTGAGGTCGACATGGGCGGGCTTCTTGCTTGATCCGCAGGTCCTTATAAGCGGCATGCCTGAGCCGGACCGGCAGGACTTCGAAAGGAGGGTATCAGGCAAGCGTTATCTCAATCTCTCCGGGGCTGGAGAGTCGCTTCGCGATGGTAAGCTCACCTTGAAGGGTAAGTGTTGCCGCCTAGGTAAAACAGCAATACTCCATGCCTTTAGTCACCCCGATTTCTCCAAGCAGAAACTGATGATCATTGCGCCTCACGCCGATGATGCAGAGCTTGCCGCGTTCGGTCTGTACAGCGAAAGCAGGGAGCCTGTAATTGTTACCCTGACCCAAGGCGAAGTTGAGGCCGGCTATTACCGTCGGTTGGGCCTGGATACGGCTGCCGCTGCACGTTTAAAAGGGCGTTTGAGAACATGGAACAGCTATGCGGTGCCACTTTGGGGCGATGTGCCCATAGAGAATTGCGTTCAATTGGGATACTACTGCCTACAGTTGTCTGAGATGCGTGCTCATCCGGGCGAGGTGTACGGCTCTCGTGAGTCCGAAGAGGCTGACATACGAGGCGCGCGCTACCTCAATAAACACTCTTTGCCGGGGGACGCTGACGGTCTTCCCACTTGGCAGAACCTGATTGCCGACCTGGTTGAATTGCTTGAGCATCATCAACCTGATGTGGTGGTCATGCCACATCCAGAGCTCGATCCGCATGACGACCATGTGCATGCTACGTTGGCTGTTGATCAAGCCATCGCCCAGAGTTCCTGGAAGCCCAGCGTGCAATTGCTTTATGCCAATCACCTAGCGGACAACGATCGTTGGCCTATGGGACCTGCCAATTGTGGCGTCGCGCTTCCGCCCGCCATCGAACCATTACCTGCTTATGCTCCCTGGAGTCCAAAGCTTTCCTCCGCCACCCGAATCGACAAGGCCATGGCATTGACGATGCAGCATGACTTGCAGATACCGCTGCCTTTCAAGAAGCGCCTGCGCCGGGTTATCCAGTGTTTTCTAGCGGGCCGTGTATGGCCAGCGATTGGGGAGGACGAGTTTTTTCGCAAGGCGGTACGGCGGCATGAGCTGTTCTGGGTGCGCCGACCGCCAGCAGATGGCCTTCAGATGCCAAGCCTTCGAGTTGAGGTTTGACGCTAGTACAGCCGTTACCAGTTCGGTTTTAGACGTGAGGCTCGCTCTGCACGAAAGAAGTTGCTCAGTGGCCAGATGCGGTTTCATCTCAAGGGTAAGTGAACACAACATGCAGTTCAGCATTGATAGCGATGTAACTCTGGTTGTAACAAGCTGCGGGCGGTTCGATCATCTGCGTAAAACACTCGAGAGTTTCGATAGGTTCAACACTGCTCCTATCAGGTCAGTCATTATCGTCGAGGACAGCGGCGATGACGCCGTTCACATGACGCTTCCAGCGAGTTGGAAGGCAAATACCCAAGTCCTGTTGAACCGGCCGCGACTCGGGCAACTCGCTGCCATCGACCGGGCTTACGAGCAGGTGGAAACGACTTATGTTTTTCATTGCGAGGATGATTGGGAATTCTACCGGCCCGGTTTCGTTGAGCAATCGCTGAGCATTCTTCAAGCGTTCCCGGAAATCTTGCAGGTCTGGCTGAGAAGTTTCGCGCACGATGTCAGAGTTAACTACCCATTTCACATGCTCGGCGATCGGCTGGTGCTAGACGGTATAGCCTGTCACTACCTGCTATCCAGCGAACCGGCATGGCGAGGTTTTTCCTTCAACCCCGGCTTGCGACGTATGCGTGACTTCCAGAAGGTATCGCCGGTTGCCCGCTTCTCTTCTTCTGCTGAGGGCGAGTCACGACTGTCTCAGGAGTTTGAGGCGCTGGGTTACAGGGTCGTCATTCTCGAGTCCGATGCAGTCATTCATACTGGCGATGATGCGCATGTCTGGGCAGACTCAGACCAGCAAAAACAACGTAAGAAACGAAAGAAAAAAATCGGTCGCGTTGTAGCTGTAGCTTTGTTGTTTTGCTTGGGGGTGGCGGTCGGATACTTTGGCCGTGGATCGATTTGATGTTGTCCTTAACGGGCGAATCGCGGCAATTGGGCTGGCCCCGAACTGCTTGTGCTGCATTGGCTTTCTGCGCGCTGTTTGCGCTTTTGGTAGGCCGGATATGGTGGTTTGGTGAGGCAAGCACCTGGGCCGGGTTCATACGCGCCACCTTGTTCCTCTGCCTGGCGCTAAGCCTTCTCGATGCGAGCGTTTTCAGGCAATGCCTCAAGCAAAACTATTTGCTATGGGCCGCTGCAGCTTTGTTGGCCTATATCGCAGTGAGCAGCATATGGCTCGGTGATGGCAAAACCATGCGCCGCGTAGTGCTGGTTTCAGCGTTCTTCATTGCGCTTGCCCATGCCGCCGACCAGCGGCAGAGCCATTGGGCTGTGCTTATATCGGCGACAGGGATCGCTTCCGTAATGGCCTGTGCAGTAACCCTATGGGACCTCTGGCACGCCGGCTCACTCGATTTGGGTAATCGTGCGGCTGCGATCAGCGATTCGGGCATCAAGGGGTTGGCTGAGTTCGAAAACAGCGTACTTGCATCATTACAGATGGCCTTCTCGTTGGTGTTGATCGTCTGGCTTTATTTAATCGCCAAACGCCGATCGATTCAGTGCTTTTGGTTGTTATGCGCCGTTGTCACTTCAGTTTATGTCTTCGGTACGCTAGGTCGGTCTGGGTGGCTCGCTGCTGCGGTGGCGGTGGTGGTGCTCGTTACGGTTCTAGCGACCAAGCAACAGCGATATGCTTTCTGGGGGGGCGTACTCGTTACTGCGACCTTGGCCGTTGTTTTTTTTCATGAGCGCATCGCGTATGAATTATTTACCCGCCAGCTTACCCATCGGGACGAAATCTGGCGGATGGTTTTTGGCCTAATGCCAGGTAAGTGGCTTCTTGGCTACGGGGCCGATGCAAGCATTGAGTCGCTGTTGGGGCTGCAAAAGCTTGGCGGTTCCGAAACGCTGATCAATCACGCTCATAGCCTCTATGTTGAAGTGATCTTCAACTATGGACTGCTGGGGTTGGCGGCTTTTGTAACCGTACTGGCCGGTTCGATTAGACGTCTGTGGCTCAATCACAAGAATCCACTAAGTGCGTTATGGCTTTCGATCCTGTGTGGTGCCGCGGCCGCGATAGGGGTTGATTTCAGCTCTTTCCTGTCGACTCCCAACCTCGTTTGGCTATGGGTCTGGCTACCGGTGGCTTTTGCCTGCGCATTACCAAGTGCTTCTCTTCGGAGTGGTTTGAAGCAGTTCAAGGCTGGCGATCACGGCGCCGCTGCCTGCTAAGCTATCCGTCTTAACTTAGGAGCCTATATGAAACTGTCCATGCCCCGATTCGACCAAGCTGCCGTTCTGGTGGTCGGTGACGTCATGCTCGATCGTTACTGGCATGGTGGGACTTCGCGTATCTCACCGGAAGCGCCGGTGCCGGTGGTCAAGGTCGAGCAGATCGAGGATCGGCCAGGTGGTGCGGCCAACGTGGCGCTGAACATTGCGGCACTGGGTGCGCCTGCTGCACTGGTTGGTGTGACCGGTGAAGACGAAGCGCGCCAGAGTCTGGCCGACAGCCTCGCCGCGGCAGGTGTGGAGACACATTTCCAGTGCGTTGAGGATCAGCCAACCATCGTCAAGCTG
The DNA here is from genome assembly GCF_038561965.1 of Stutzerimonas stutzeri. Classification (NCBI taxonomy): domain Bacteria; kingdom Pseudomonadati; phylum Pseudomonadota; class Gammaproteobacteria; order Pseudomonadales; family Pseudomonadaceae; genus Stutzerimonas; species Stutzerimonas stutzeri. The sequence continues at coordinate 512,176 of NZ_CP139348.1, forward strand.
CGGGTGATGAGTCGCCATCAGCAGCTGCTGCGCATGGATTTCGAAGAGCAGTTCAATACGGATCCCGCTGCGCTGCTGGCGGACGTGGAGGGCCTGTTGGCTGGCGTCAGGGTGCTGGTGCTGTCTGACTACGGCAAGGGCGCGTTGAAAAATCATCAGGCGCTGATCCAGGCCGCGCGTCGCCATGGCATCCCGGTCCTTGCCGATCCCAAGGGCAAGGACTTCGAAATCTATCGTGGCGCCTCGCTGATCACGCCGAACCTGGGCGAGTTCGAGGCGATTGTCGGGCACTGTTCCGATGAGGCCGAGCTGGTGAGCAAAGGTGCCGAACTGATGCGCTCGCTCGAGCTCGAAGCGTTGCTGGTCACCCGCGGTGAGCATGGCATGACCCTGCTGCGCCCCGATCACGCCCCGCTGCACCTGCCGGCCCGCGCCCGCGAAGTCTTCGACGTGACCGGCGCTGGCGATACCGTCATTTCGACCTTGGCTGCGGCCATCGCGGCCGGTGAAGAACTGCCGCAAGCGGTGGCTTTGGCCAACCTGGCTGCTGGCATCGTGGTCGGCAAGCTCGGTACAGCCTGCATCAGCGCGCCGGAATTGCGCCGTGCGGTGCAACGCGAAGAGGGCTCCGAGCGCGGTGTAATGACCGTCGAGCAGTTGCTCACCGCCGTTGAGGACGCCCGCGCGGAAGGAGAAAAGATCGTCTTCACCAACGGCTGCTTCGACATTCTGCATGCCGGCCACGTGACCTATCTGGAGCAGGCCCGTGCGCAAGGGAATCGTCTGGTCGTCGCAGTCAATGATGATGGCTCGGTCAGTCGCCTGAAGGGGCCGGGCCGGCCGATCAACTCGGTGGATCGCCGTATGGCGGTGCTCGCCGGGCTCGAGGCGGTGGATTGGGTGGTGTGTTTCTCGGAAGACACACCGGAGAACCTGCTAGGCCAGGTTCGTCCCGATGTGCTGGTCAAGGGCGGCGACTATGGCGTCGATCAGGTGGTTGGTGCCGAGCTGGTCAAGGCGTACGGTGGTGTGGTGAAGGTGCTGGGGCTGGTGGAAAACAGCTCGACCACTGCCATCGTCGAGAAAATTCGCAGCCGCTGAGCAGGCTAGTCGCGGCGGCTGCGGGCGCTGCTATGTCTCGAAGCTCGCCAGCCAGCGGTGGGCACCGCTGCGGCGGAGGCATCCGCCCTGGTTTTCATCGGGCTGCTGCGACCGGCCTTGCGGCCCACCAATCCTTCCAGCGAACGCGCTCGTCGCGTACCACCCAGCCATCCTGCGGTGCAAAGCTTTCCGATAGCCAGAGGCCGCGGGTGTTCACCGAGCTGAACTGGCCGTTGTGCAGTTGCAGCAGCTGATCTTGCGGCTGCCCTTGGTGCAGCGGGATCAGATAGATGTCCGGGCGGCTACGGTCCAGGCGTGCCACCAGCTGATCGTCCTCCAAACGCTCATCGACGTGAAAAAGACTGAGCTGACGCGTCTCTTTAGGTAGCTCCATGCGCATGTCGTAAACCAGCTGCAGCGATGCCGTAGGCAGGTGTACATAGGCACGCGGGCGCTCCATCAGCACCATGTTGCCGCACTGCACCGAGCGCGTAGCGCCGGATTGGGAGGCGAGCTTGAAGTGCACCGCCTCGCGGTAATGCAGGCTGGCCTGGTACGGGGTGGGCAGCCAGGTATCGCCGAAACGGCCGGCCAGCCAGCCTTCTGGAGTTTCCAGCAGGCATTCCTCGGCGATCTCCTGGATGGCGGTGAGCAGCGGCAGGTTCAGCTCGTGCGCGGGTATGTAGCCGGAGATCAGCTTGAGGACCACGTCGCCACGGTCCGGCCGCTGCTGACGGACCAATACCCAGTATTCGCGGCCCTGCCAGCTCATGGTCAGTCGCACCGACACGCCAAGATTGGCCAGCTCGATGGCGAAGCGGCCCGGATCGGGAACCTCAACCGGGCGCCGCCGCTCGATCACTTCGCTGAAGTTCAGCGGCCTGCCCAGGCTCTGGTAACTCAGGTTGTCCTGGCTAGCCTCGACGTAGAGGGGCAGGGTCTTGAATGCGGCCGGGCTCTTGCGCACCAGAACTCTTGGCATTCCATTTCTCCTTACGGCGAATAAGGCCGCCGTGCGCTGGCAGCGTAACGCCCCTGCGCAAAACGGATGAACGCTGCTGCCTGCCTCAGCTTGCAGTCAGAACGGCGGCAGCAGTCCCTACGTTAGACGTCAAATGCTGCGGATTGATAGTGCCGATGATCGCGCCACTGACGCCCGGATGGCCGAACAGCAGCTCGAAACTGCGACGCACCGGGTCTTCGCCCGGCTTGAGGCACGCGTGTCCGCTGGCCAGCGCCTTCTTGATCAGGATGCCCTTGCCATGGGTTGCAGCGTAGTCGAGCACCGGACGCTCGGTCTGCTCGTTGAGGTTGTAGGTGACCATCGCGCAGTCGCCCTGCTGCAGGGCCAGCAGCCCGCCGTCGACGGTCTTGCCGGACAAGCCGTAGCCGAGAATTTTGCCCTCGCGCTTGAGTTCGGCCAGGGTCTGGTAGACCTCGGCGTGCTGCAGGATATCCAGGTCGTTGCCGTCGGAATGCACCAGCACCAGCTCGATGCGGTCGGTGCGCAGCCGCTCGAGGCTGCGCTCGACCGAGAAGCGCGTGTGTGCGGCGGAAAAATCGAAGCGCGACTGGCCGTTCTCGAATTCCTCACCGACCTTGCTGACGATCACCCAGTCGTCACGCTGGCCGGCCAGTAGCGGGCCGAGTCGCTCTTCGCTGACCCCGTAGGCCGGGGCGGTGTCGATCAGGTTGATCCCCAGTTCGCGCGCCAGGGCCAGCAGTTGGCGGGCCTCTGCATCATCGGGAATAGAGAATCCGTTGGGATACTTCACGCCCTGATCGCGGCCGAGCTTCACCGTACCCAGACCCAGCGGCGAGATGCTCAGGCCGGTGCTGCCCAGCGGGCGGTGCAGGTCGTGCAGCGTTGCGGTCATGGCAGCAGACCTTCCCAGAACGGCCCGGTCAGCGGTGGTCGCGGCAGTTCCGGCAGCGCAGGATGCTCGCCGGGGCGAATGCCGTCGCGGGCGAGGGCGGCTTCGACGCGGTCGGAAAAGTCCGGAGAAAGAGCCAGCTTGGTCGGCCAGCCGACCAACAGCCGGCCTTGCTCGGCAAGGAAGGCGTTGTCCGGGCGGGCGAGGGCCGATTGCGCCGGTTCGGCGCGATCAATGCGTAGCGTGGCCCAGTGCGCGGCGGAGAGGTCGATCCAGGGCACCAGTTCGGCCAGCTCTTTTTTCGCGGCGACGATCTGACTGGCTTCGTCCCGCGCCACACCATCGGCTTCGGCCAGATCTCCACCGAGATACCAGACCCACTCGCCGTCCGCCGCCGGATGGCTGGTCACGGTGATTCGCGGCTTGGTCCCGCCGCCCAGGCAGTGTGCGTAGAGCGGCTTGAGCGTCGGCGCCTTGACGATGACCATGTGCAGCGGGCGGCGCTGCATGGCCGGTTGTTGCAGGCCGAGCGAAGCGAGCAGTTCGGCAGTCCCGCCGCCGGCGCTGAAGACGATGCGCTGGGCGCGGATCTCGCGGCCGTCGACCCGCAGCCCGACCAGCTCGTCACCATCAAGCAGCGGCTCGATCTGCTGGCCGGCGAGCAGGCTGTCGCCAGCGAGCTCTGCAAGGCGTGCGATCAGGCTGGGCACATCGAGCACTAGCTCGCTGAGGCGGTAGACCTTGCCTTTGAATTTGGGGTGCTGCAGCGCGGGCGGAAGTTCGTCGCCCTTGACCTGGCCGACCCGCGAGCGCACCGCCTTGCTGGCGAAGAAGCTGGTGAGGTTGCCAGCCAGGGTGCCGGGCGACCAGAGGTAATGCGCATCGGAGAGCAGGCGCACGCCAGTAAGGTCCAGCTCTCCCTTGCCTTCGAGAGCCTCGCGCCAGCGGCGCGGCATCTCGGCAATAGCTTCGGAGGCGCCGGTCAGCGCGCCGCTCAAAGCGTACTTGGTGCCGCCGTGAATGATGCCCTGGGACTTCACGCTCTGGCCGCCGCCGAGCGTCCCTTTGTCCACCAGTAGCGTGGCAAAACCTTGTCTGCGCAAGCGCGCGTTGAGCCAGAGACCGGCGACGCCGCCGCCAACGATCAGGACGTCGGTGCTGAGGGATTCAGGCATGTGCAGACCTCGGATGGGAAACGAACGCGCAGTATAACTGCAGCGCGGCGGGACTCAGTGGCCAGTGCTGCCGGAGAACAGTTGGATCACCACGACCCCGGCAATTATCAGCCCCATGCCGAGCACCGCTGGTAGGTCCAGATGTTGGCGATAGATCAGCGCCGCAGCGACGCTGACCAGCACGATACCCAGACCCGCCCAGATCGAGTAGGCAATCCCCACCGGGATGGTCTTGACCACCAATGCCAACATCCAGAACGACAAGCTGTAGCCGCAGACCACCAGTAGCAATGGCAGTGGGCGGCTGAAGCCTGCCAAAGCTTTCATGGACGTGGTGGCAACGACTTCAGCGCAGATGGCGATGGCCAGGTAAACGTAGCCGGACATGGTGAAAATCCTGATGGTGGCGGGAAGGGTCAACTTCGTTCGGTCGTGTCAGGGTTCACAAGTTCGCCGGATGTGGCGGATGTGGCTCGCCGGCAGGCGGCTTGCTAAGCTCCGCGCCCATGAATCGCACCCTCTATACCCTGCTGTTCCACCTCGGCCTGCCATTGGTGTTTCTGCGTCTGCTCTGGCGCGCCAGGCGGGCGCCGGCTTATTCGCGACGCGTCGGTGAGCGTTTCGCCATCGGGCTGCCGCCACTTCGGCCAGGCGGCATCTGGGTGCATGCGGTATCTGTCGGCGAAAGCATCGCCGCGGCGCCGATGATCCGCGAGCTGATGGCGCGCTATCCACAGCTGCCGATTACCGTCACTTGCATGACACCGACCGGCTCGGAGCGCATTCAGGCGCTGTTCGGCGACAGCGTGCAGCACTGCTATCTGCCTTATGACCTGCCCTGGGCAGCGGCGCGGTTTCTTGACCGCCTGCGCCCGAAGTTGGCAGTGGTGATGGAAACCGAACTCTGGCCCAACCATATCCATCAATGCGCCCGGCGCGGCATTCCGGTGGCGCTGGTCAATGCCCGGCTGTCTGAGCGCTCCGCACGCGGCTATGCACGCTTCGCCCGGTTGACTGCGCCGATGCTGGCCGAGCTAAGCCTGATCGCGGTGCAGACAGCGGCCGAAGCTGAGCGCTTTCGTCAGCTCGGCGCGCGCCCCGAATGCGTCGTGGTGACCGGTTCGATCAAGTTCGACCTGACCATTGACCCTGCTTTGCTGACACGGGCGACCGATCTGCGCGGGCAATGGGCGGCGCTGGAACGGCCGCTGTGGATTGCTGCCAGTACCCATGTCGGCGAGGACGAGATCATTCTTGCCGCGCATCGGCAGTTGCTTGCGGCGCATCCGCAGGCCCTGCTGATTCTGGTGCCTCGGCATCCGGAACGCTTCGCCTCGGTGTTCGAGCTATGCCGCAACGAGGGTTTCGTCGCGGTTCGGCGCTCGAAAGGCGAGGCGGTCAGCGCCGGCACCCAGGTGCTGGTCGGCGACACCATGGGCGAGCTACTGTTTCTCTATGCCCTGGCAGATATCGCCTTCGTTGGCGGCAGCCTGGTGCCAAATGGCGGGCACAATCTGCTGGAACCCGCGGCGCTGGGTAAACCGGTGCTCAGTGGTCCCCACCTGTTCAACTTCCTCGAGATATCCGCGCAGTTGCGCGATGCTGGCGCCCTTCGCGAAGTGCAGGATGCCGCCGGGCTGGCGAGCACGGTCAGCGAGCTCTGGCGCGACCCGGATGGGGCAGCGCGTATGCGCGATGCGGGGGTGGCTGTGCTGAAGGCCAATCAGGGTGCGTTGGCGCGATTGCTGGCAGGCTTGGGACGGTTGCTCGGCTAGAGCCTTAGTGGCCTCTAGATAAAGATGTGCAGTGCGGGTGCTTGGTTGGCGGAGGCGCTTGATGCAGGCAACTGGTGGGCTGAAGTCCACCCTACAGTCTGTCAGCCGCAGATCGTGGCGTGATCAACGCTGCATGCAGCAAATGGCTGAAATCGCCGTTGCGCTCCGATTAGGATTAAGGGGCAAAAGCAGTAGCGCTAATCTCCCACGCTGGCGCTTTCGTGTTGCCAGGAGGCTGAGCTGTAGGGTGGGCTTCAGCCCACCTATTCGCGGTCCAAACAGACCACAGTGGTTCCTGGCTCAATAGTCAATTCGCACCGGCTGGCCGATGGTCTGCGGCAGGTCCGGCGGCAGGAAGTCGGTGTCCGGGTTGTAGTCGGGCTTCAAGTAGACCGCCAGCTGTTGCAGGTCGTCCGGATTTAGCGTGCCGGCCGCTTGTTTCAGGCGCAGGTTGTCGAGGATGTAGTCGTAGCGGGAGTTGTTGTAATCGCGCACGGCGCCATAAAGGCGGCGCTGGGTGTCGAGCACGTCGACGATGTTGCGGGTACCGACCTGATAGCCGATCTCCGTCGCCTCCAGCGCACTCTGGTTGGAAATGATCGACTGCCGACGGGCCTCGACCTGTTCGATATCGGTATTGACTGCCCGATGCAGATTGCGCGTGGCTTCGACCACCTGGCGGCGCAGGCTCTCGCGCTGCTGTTCGCTCTGGCTGAGCTGGTAATAGGCCTCGCGGCTCTGCGAAGTAGTAAGGCCGCCGCTGTAGAGCGGAATATTCAGCTGCAGGCCAATGCTGCGTTGCTCGACATCGCCGGTGTAACGCGGCATGTCGAAGCCGGGGATGCTCTGGTTGTTGCTGAACCCCAGCGAATCGTTGTCGCCCTTGCGATACGACGCCACTGCATCGAGTGTCGGTGCATGCCCGGAGCGGCGCTGGCGCAGGGTTTCCTCGGCGGCGGTCACTGCGTAATTGACCGCCAGCAGGTTGAGGTTCTGCCGCGTCGCAGTGTCGACCCACGCTTTGGCCTCGTTCGGCACCGGGGCGAGCACCGGCAGCGTGTGGCGAATGCCTTCCAGGGCGATGTACTCGCGGTTGGTCAGGGTGAACAGCGCCTGGAAGGCATCGTCGACCTGGCGTTGGGCGATGGAACGGTTGGCCCGGGCGGTATCGAACCCGGCCTGGGCTTCGAGCACATCGGTCTTGTCGGAGAGGCCGACTTCGAAGCGTTCATTGGCCTGGTCGAGTTGGCGCTTGAATGCGGCTTCCTCGGCCTTCACCGCAGCCAGGTTGTCCTGCGCGCGCAACACGGCGAAGTAGGCCTGGGCGCTCTGCAGAATCAGATCCTGCTCGGCGATGGAGTATTCGATTGCGGCCTGCTCGCTGACCGCTTCCGCGGCCTTGAGCTGAAACCAGCGATCGGCGCGGAAGATCGGCTGGCTCAGCGTTGCCTGATAGGCGGTGCCGCTGCGCGACAGCGAGGTGGAGCCCATGCTGGTATCCACGTCCGTTTCGGTATCGCTCATTTCGGCGCCGGCGCTGAGGTTGGGCAGCAATCCGGCACGTGCCTGCGGCACGATCTCCTGGCGGGCACGAAATTGCGCGCGGGCCGCAGCCAGGTCGGCGTTGTTGTTGACGGCTTGTTGATAGACGCTGACCAGATCGGTTTTGCTGGCGAGCGGGATGGTCTCCTGCGCCCAGGCCGCTCCGGCGGTGATGGTGGTCACGGCGAGAGCCAGGGGGAGTCTGCGCAGCATGTTGGGTCCATCCTGAATAGAGCTGAGGGGCAAGGCTAAGCGGCAGCCGACGGGGGGTCAAGGCACATATGTGGGGAGGCCGACAGCGACAGGGTCAGCCGGGTTGAATGACCGAACGGTCGACTACTTTCGCCGTTGCCATGGCGTTCGCACTGGCTGTTGATTAGACTCGATGGCGTTCTTGTCGGGGTGCCTTGAAGCGAAGGCTGAGATCGGAAAGTTCCGGATCCCGTTGAACCTGATCAGGTTAAGGCCTGCGTAGGGAACAAGATGTGCTCGCCAGTCGTTCGGCCAGCTCTCTCGGCGCCAGTTCCGGCGCGCCCGATGCCCTTGCCATCCGTGTTTTCAGGTTCGCTCCGACAATTCTCTAGGAGCCAGCCTGATGCGTGTAGAACAACAAAACCTGAGTGAGTCCGCCCAGGTCGACCAGCAGTCGATCCAGCCCTTCCCGCGTTCGCAGAAAGTCTATGTGCAGGGTTCACGCCCGGACATTCGCGTCCCGATGCGCGAGATCAGTCTCGACGTCACTCCCACCGACTTCGGTGGAGAGATCAACGCACCGGTCGTCGTCTATGACACCTCCGGTCCCTATACCGATCCGAGCGTGACCATCGACGTGCGCAAAGGGCTCGGCGATGTACGCTCAGCCTGGATTGATGACCGCGGCGACACCGAGCTGCTCGACGGCCTGACCTCGCATTTCGGTCAGCAGCGCCTGGCCGACGCCGAGCTAACCAAGATGCGCTTCGCCCACGTGCGCAACCCGCGCCGCGCCAAGCCCGGCAAAAATGTCAGCCAGATGCATTACGCACGTCAGGGCATCATCACGCCCGAGATGGAATACGTTGCCATCCGCGAGAACATGAAGCTGCAGGAGGCGCGCGCCGCCGGCCTGCTTGCCGAGCAACACGGTGGGCAGAGCTTTGGTGCCTCCATCCCGAAGGAAATCACTGCCGAATTCGTGCGTGATGAAGTGGCCCGTGGCCGCGCGATCATTCCGGCCAACATCAATCATACCGAGCTCGAGCCGATGATCATCGGCCGCAACTTCCTGGTGAAGATCAACGGCAACATCGGCAACTCGGCACTGGGCTCTTCCATCGAAGAGGAAGTGGCCAAGCTGACCTGGGGTATTCGCTGGGGCTCGGACACGGTGATGGACCTGTCTACCGGCAAGCACATCCACGAAACCCGCGAGTGGATCATCCGCAACTCACCGGTACCGATCGGCACCGTGCCTATCTATCAGGCGCTGGAGAAGGTCAACGGCGTCGCCGAAGACCTGACCTGGGAGCTGTTCCGCGACACGCTGATCGAGCAGGCTGAGCAAGGCGTCGATTACTTCACCATCCACGCCGGCGTGCTGCTGCGCTATGTGCCGCTGACCGCCAAGCGCGTCACTGGCATCGTCTCGCGCGGCGGTTCGATCATGGCCAAGTGGTGCCTGGCCCATCATCAGGAAAATTTCCTCTACACCCACTTCGAGGAAATCTGCGAAATCATGAAGGCCTACGACGTCAGCTTCTCGCTGGGCGATGGCCTGCGTCCGGGCTCGATTGCCGACGCCAATGACGCCGCGCAGTTCGGTGAACTGGAAACCCTCGGCGAGCTGACCAAGATCGCCTGGAAGCACGATGTGCAGTGCATGATCGAGGGCCCTGGCCACGTGCCGATGCAGCTGATCAAGGAGAACATGGACAAGCAGCTGGAATGCTGCGACGAGGCACCGTTCTACACGCTCGGCCCGCTGACCACTGACATCGCCCCTGGCTACGACCACATCACCAGCGGCATCGGTGCGGCGATGATCGGCTGGTTCGGTTGCGCCATGCTCTGCTACGTCACGCCCAAGGAGCACCTGGGCCTGCCGAACAAGGATGACGTCAAGACCGGCATCATCACCTACAAGATCGCCGCGCATGCTGCCGACCTTGCCAAGGGCCACCCAGGCGCACAGATCCGTGACAACGCGCTGTCCAAGGCGCGCTTCGAGTTCCGCTGGGAAGACCAGTTCAACCTGGGCCTGGATCCGGACACCGCGCGCAGCTACCACGACGAAACCCTGCCCAAGGATTCCGCTAAGGTGGCGCATTTCTGCTCCATGTGCGGGCCGAAATTCTGCTCGATGAAGATCACTCAGGAAGTGCGCGAGTATGCCGCGCAAAACGGGCTGACCGATGAGCAGAAGGCCATCGAGGCCGGCTTTGCCGAGCAGTCCTCGCGCTTCAAGGACGAAGGCTCGGTGATCTACAAGCAGGTGTGATTGACGAGGTGTAAGTGAGACGGGGTGGGCCGGTGATGCAGCCGCCCCGCATCGTCTCGGTTAGAGGTATTCGGCTTTCACAATGCCCTTGAGCTGTTCGTGCGGAATGAACAGCTCTGGGTGTCCGCTCGAGTACGGTGCAATGCTGTACACGTCGTATTTGAGCAGCACGCTGTCCTTGAGCAGCGCGATGTTCGCGGTCTGCTGGAACGGCCAGAACTCGAGAAACGCTGCATCCTGATTATGTTCGTTCTCCGTCAACCAGCGCTGATGCGCCTGGCGTGCGGCGCGCCAGAAGTTGCCCACTTGCCCTGGGATCAGCAGATCTTCCAGGCGCAGCTCCTTGTTCCGCTCCCGGTCGTAGTTGATGAATCCACGGCCAGGCATCCCATGGGCGCCACCTGCGTAGAGATAGCTGGACAGTTCGATCACCAGAATATTGCCGTGCTGTTCTCTTAGTTTGGCTTGCAGGTAGCTGCTCCAGGTCGGCTCGGCCGTGCTCAGGAACTGCTGCTCATAAGTCTTTAGCGATTCGGGCAGTCGCTCATCCGGACCATTGATGGTCATCCGGCGCAGACGAGCGTCAATCAGGCGGTTCAGTTCCGGCTCGTTGGCAAATGTCAGGGTATCGACGTTCACCAGCGGGCAGCTTTCCCCTTCGCACCCCTTAGGCCGTTGTTCGGTCACGGCCTGTTGAACCGCTACCGGGCGCTCCGAAGCAAAGTGCTGACAGCCGCCGAGCAGCATGGCGACGCTGCTTAGCACGATGAAATTGCGGATATAGGCGGTTGAAATCATGGTCCGTCCAGACATGGCAGTGCGCTTTCGATTGCCGGTCACACCCGAAGTTCGTGATTTCCGGCTGGTTGCGTTTTCTTTGGCTACGGTGGTCTGCAAAGGGCTGCACCAGAGGCGATGCCGCGCTAGGATGACGAAGAAGCCGCTCACGATGTGACGGTTGCAGTCATCCGCCGCTGCTTTCGGCGCGGATCAAACCGATATGAGTAGGACCCCATGAGCGAGACCTTCAAGCCCGGGCCGGATGATGTCCAGATCCTCCGAAGAGAGCAATGCTTCAGCGGTTTCTACCGGCTGGAACGCCTGCATCTGCGCCATCGCCAGTTCAGCGGCAGCATGGGCAGGGAGCTGACCCGCGAGCTGTTCGTGCGCCACGATGCCGTTTGCGTGCTGCCTTACGATCCGCAGCGCGATCGGGTGGTGGTGATCGAGCAATTCCGCGTCGGTGCGGTGGGCAAGGTCGAGAATCCCTGGTTGATCGAATTGGTAGCCGGTTTGATCGACAAGGATGAGTCGCCTGAAGAGGTTGCCCGACGCGAGGCGATCGAAGAAGCCGGTTTGGAGCTGGGCGAGCTGTGGCCGATCACGCAATACTTCCCGTCTCCGGGCGGCAGCGACGAGCGCGTCCATCTCTACGTTGGCCGCTGCGACAGTGAGGGTGCTCAGGGCGTCTTCGGCCTGGCCGAGGAGGGCGAAGACATACGCGTACATGTCTGGTCGCTGCAGGAGGCACTCCGTGCAGTAAATGACGGTCGTATCGACAATGCGGCAAGCATCATTGCACTGCAGTGGCTGGCCTTGAATCGCGAGCAGGTGCGGGGGGCGTGGACATGAGAAAGACGCGCGAGCGATACCGAGTCGACCTGCTCGAGCTGCAGTCGGCCTGTGAGGCCAATTACCTGCGCCTGATGCGATTGCTCCCGGGCATGCGCAACGGATGCGACACACGTCGTATCGCCATCAGTCAGGGTGATCTGTTGCTTGGTGTGCTGGTGCTTGAGGTGTTGGAAAGCTGCCCCTACACCACAACCTTGCAGGTCAGTCAGGAGCACTGTCTGACCTGGCTGCCGGTGCCGAAGATGGAAGTACGCGTCTATCACGATGCACGGATGGCCGAAGTCATTCGCGCCGAAAATGCGCGACGTTTCCGCGGCATCTATCACTATCCCAATGCGCAAATGCATCAGCCGGACGAGAAGAATCAGCTCAACCTTTTCCTCGGTGAGTGGCTGGGACACTGTCTGGCCTGCGGGCACGAACTCGAACCGGTGCTCTGATTTACCCTTCGCCGCGTCTGGTCGAAGTGTGAACACACTCGATCCGCCTCCTGATGCGCAGCGCCGTTCTGTGACCCACGCCCACATCCCGAGGTTTACCCTTCCGCCGGGCACCTACCATAATTCCGTTGCGATTTAGCTCAAGGAGAAGGGCCTTGCCTCGTGCGCCCCTGACTGCTGTTGACGATTCGGTTCTGCTGGTCCAGCTCACCGACAGCCATCTGTTTGCCGAGGCGGACGGCAAGCTGCTGGGCATGAATACTTGCGACAGCCTGGAGCGGGTGGTCGAGCTGGCCATCGACGAGCAGCCACGTATCGACCTGGTCCTGGCCACCGGCGATCTGTCGCAGGATGGATCGGTGGCGTCGTACCAGCGCTTTCGCAGGCTTGCCGAGCGCATCGAAGCCCCTGCGCGCTGGTGCCCGGGCAACCACGACGAGCTGGCCGCGATGCGTGAAGCCAGTCGTGGTAGCTCGCTGATGGAGCCTGTGCTGGAGATTGGAGGCTGGCGCGTGGTGATGCTCGATACGCTGGTGGCGGGCTCGGTATTCGGCATGCTGCGCAGCGACCAGCTCGAGCTGCTCGATCAGGCACTGACCGAGGCCCCGGACCATCATCACCTGATCTGTCTGCACCATCATCCCGTCTCGATCGGCAGTCGCTGGATGGACACGATCGGGCTGCACAATCCAGACGCCCTGTTCGAGGTGCTTGATCGTCACAACAACGTGCGGGCACTGCTCTGGGGGCATATTCATCAGGAGTTCGATCACTCGCGCAACGGCGTGCGCCTGCTGGCGTCGCCGTCCACCGGTGTGCAATTCACGCCGCAGAGCGAGGATTTCCAAGTCGACAGCGTAGCGCCTGGATATCGCTGGCTGCGGCTGTACGATGATGGGCGGCTGGATACCGCGGTATCCCGCGTCAGCGGTATCGAGTTCGTGATTGATTACAGCGTGAAGGGCTATTGAGGGCCTGTGGTTCGTGAACCGGCGCGGTGAACCATGGCGCCAGGTCGCAGCGAAGCGTTTCTGGTTGTTTCCTATCCGTCGACTGTCTTGCATAGGCTCGCCGCCGGTCTGCTTGCAGACGGCAGCATGTGCCTTGTAGCCTTGCGGTTTTTCTACAGGCTGTATCGATGTCCAGTGATTCGCCTTCTATCCTTTATATCCATGGCCTCAACAGCTCGCCGCTTTCGCAGAAAGCGAGCCAGCTGTCCGCTGCGTTGAGCAAGCTCGGCATAGCCGAACGGCTGCGGGTTCCCGCGCTGCACCATCATCCTCGACAGGCCATCGCCCAGATCGAGGCGTGCATCGTCGAGCTCGGACGGCCTCTGCTGGTAGGCAGCTCGCTTGGCGGCTACTATGCGACGCACCTCGCCGAGCGGCATGACCTGAAGGCATTGCTGATCAATCCGGCGGTGACACCGCACCGTCGCTTCGACGGTTATCTCGGTCCGCAGACGAACCTGTACAGCGGGGAAGTCTGGGAGTTGACCGAGGATCACGTCGTCGCGTTGATGGAGCTGGAAACCGCACCACCGCAGGACGCCGAGCGTTATCAGGTCTGGTTGCAAACGGGCGATGAAACGCTGGATTACCGTGATGCCGCTCAGTTCTATCGTGGCTGCGCGTTGCGTATTCAGGCCGGCGGCGACCATGGTTTTGAAGGCTTCGCCGAGCGCTTGCCGGCGCTGCTGGCCTTTGCCGGCTTCGAGCCGCAGATTTGGCTGGAACAGCTCTGAGAGGCAGATGCGATTCGGCGCAACGGTTGCCCTGATCATGCGCGCAACTGCCCGCTGGTTTCGCGAGTGCGCATCCGCCGTTTCATTCCGGCCGGTGCGCTGGGTTTTTTCACGGCCCGTAAAGGCTGATTGTTCAGAACATAAGGACAGTGCCAGACAGATGTCTTATACCGCAGAAGCCATCGAGGTTCTTTCCGGCCTCGATCCGGTGCGCAAGCGCCCGGGCATGTACACCGACACCTCGCGGCCGAACCATCTGGCCCAGGAAGTCATCGACAACAGCGTCGACGAAGCCCTTGCCGGACATGCCCGCTCGGTTCAGGTGATCCTGCATCAAGACAATTCGCTGGAAGTACTGGACGACGGCCGCGGCATGCCGGTGGATATTCACCCGGAAGAAGGCGTGCCGGGCGTCGAACTGATCCTGACCAAGCTCCACGCGGGCGGCAAGTTCTCCAACAAGAACTACCAGTTCTCCGGCGGTTTGCATGGCGTTGGTATTTCGGTGGTCAACGCCTTGTCGACGCGGGTCGAAGTGACCGTCAAACGCGATGGCAACGAGTACCGCATGAGCTTTGCCGATGGCTTCAAGGCTACCGATCTGGAAGTCATTGGCAGTGTTGGCAAGCGCAACACCGGCACCAGCGTGCGTTTCTGGGCCGATCCGAAATACTTCGACTCCCCCAAGTTTTCCATCAGCCGGCTCAAGCATGTGCTCAAGGCCAAAGCGGTGCTCTGCCCGGGGCTGAATGTCAGCTTCGAGGACAAAGGCAGCGCTGAGAAGGTCGAGTGGTATTACGAGGATGGCCTGCGCTCGTACCTGGTCGACTCGGTCAGCGACCACCTGCGTCTGCCCGACGAGCCCTTCATCGGTACGCTCGCGGGCAACACCGAGGCGGTGGACTGGGCGCTGCTGTGGCTGCCGGAGGGCGGCGAAAGCGTCCAGGAAAGCTACGTCAACCTGATCCCGACTGCGCAGGGCGGTACCCACGTCAACGGCTTGCGCCAGGGACTGCTGGATGCGATGCGCGAGTTTTGCGAATTCCGCAACCTGTTGCCGCGTGGGCTGAAGCTGGCGCCGGAAGATGTCTGGGAGCGCATCGCCTTCGTCCTTTCGATGAAGATGCAGGAGCCGCAATTCTCCGGGCAAACCAAGGAGCGCCTGTCGTCCCGCGAAGCCGCCGCGTTCGTCTCCGGTGTGGTCAAGGATGCCTTCAGCCTGTGGCTCAATGCGCATCCCGAACTCGGCATGCAGCTGGCCGAGTTGGCGATCAGCAACGCCGGGCGTCGTCTCAAGGCCGGCAAGAAGGTCGAGCGCAAGAAGATCACTCAGGGTCCTGCATTGCCCGGCAAACTGGCCGACTGTGCCGGGCAGGACCCGATGCGTTCCGAGCTGTTCCTGGTCGAAGGCGACTCGGCGGGCGGCTCGGCGAAGCAGGCGCGGGACAAAGAGTTCCAGGCGATCATGCCGCTGCGCGGCAAGATCCTGAACACCTGGGAGGTCGACGGCAGCGAAGTGCTCGCCAGCCAGGAAGTCCACGACATCGCCGTGGCGATTGGCGTCGATCCCGGTGCTGCCGATCTGGGGCAGCTGCGTTACGGCAAGATCTGCATCCTCGCCGACGCAGACTCCGACGGCTTGCACATCGCCACGCTGCTCTGCGCCTTGTTTGTCCAGCATTTCCGCCCGCTGGTGGATGCCGGGCACGTCTATGTCGCCATGCCGCCGCTGTACCGTATCGACCTGGGCAAGGACATCTTCTATGCGCTGGACGAGGCCGAGCGCGACGGCATTCTGGAACGCCTGGTCGCCGAGAAGCGCCGCGGCAAGCCCCAGGTCACGCGATTCAAGGGTCTCGGTGAGATGAATCCGCCGCAGTTGCGCGAGACCACGATGGACCCCAATACCCGTCGTCTGGTGCAGCTGACTCTGGATGACTTCGAAGGAACCCGCGAGATCATGGATATGTTGCTGGCCAAGAAGCGCGCTGGCGACCGCAAGAGCTGGCTCGAATCAAAGGGTAACCTGGCGGAGGTTCTGCTTTGATCCGGCGCTGGCTGACACTGCTGAGTCTGGCCTCGGCACCGCTCTGGGCCAACGAGCCGGCACCCGAATTGAAAATGCTGAGCGAACATCCGGTGGAGGGAATGGCAGGCGGCAACCTCTCCGGGATGGCCTGGTGTGGCGATGCGCTGTGGGCCGTATCCGATCGCGAGGACGACGTTCTTTACCGCCTGGATACCAGTGCATCGCCCTGGCAGGCGGAGCCCGAGCGCTTCGAGGTCGGCCCGCCACCGGACAGTGGCTTGCCTTGGGGCATGCGTATGCGCACCTGGGCTAGTGGCCACGTGCGCGGCGGCCATCTGGATTTCGAAGGGCTGAGCTGTGACGCCGTGGGAAATCGCTATGTGGTCAGCGAGGCCCATGCCGCCGTGCTGCGGGTAAGCCCGGCAGGCACGGCAGAATGGCTGCGGCTACCCGATTCGCTGGTCCGCCAAGCGCGGGCAAGCGGCATGCTCTGGCACTTCAATGCGCTGTTCGAAGGTATTGCCGTCGACCCCAAGGCTGAGCGCATGTGGCTGGCCGCCGAGCGCGAGCGCCGTGGGCTGCTGGTGCTGCACCGCAAGCAGAGTAGCTGGCAGTGCACCGGCGGTTGCGTACTCATGGCTCAGGGCGGTAACCAGCAGCCGCCCGCCGCGCTGGACGACATGCCATTGCCGCGCAGTTTCTCGGCATTGGCTTTCTTCCGCGACAAGCTATTCGTGTTGGAACCCTCGGCCTATCGCGTCTGCCGGCGCAGCCCGGCAACCGGTGAGGTCGAACGTTGCTGGTCGTTCGCTGGCGAGGCCCTGACCGAGGCGCGTCGTTATGCTGAACCCTACGGCAACGCCGAGGCGCTGTGGGTCGATGCCGAAGGCGCCTGGATCGGTGTCGACAACAATGGCAAGGCGCGCGGCGATGGCGAGAAGCGTCCAATCGTCTGGCGTTTCGCTGCGCCGGAGGGCGGCTGGATGGCTCGACCGTGAGCCAAACAGCCGGGCGTCGCGCCGGGCGCGTGATGCTGGTGCTGGCCTGGGGCGCTGGTTTGTTCCTGGCCACCCGCTTCTTCGCGGTATGGGAAGAGAGCCGGCTCAACCCCAACCGTGAGCCTGTGTCCCACGTGCAGGGCGAGCAGATCGAAGTGCAACTGGCTGGCAATGCGCAGGGGCACTTCGTCGCCAGTGGACGTATCAATGGCCAGCCGGTGACGTTCCTGCTCGACACCGGAGCCACCGATGTCGCCATTCCGGCCGAACTGGCCGAGCGTCTGGGCTTGCAACGTGGTGCGCCGGTGATGTTGCACACCGCCAACGGCCAGACCACTGGCTATCGTACCGTGCTGTCGAGCCTCGATCTGGGTGATATTCGGCTGCACGACGTGCGCGCCATCGTCGCCCCCGGCTTTCGCAGCGAACAGGTGCTGCTCGGTATGAGCGCCCTGAAGCAACTCGAATTCACGCAACGCGCTGGCACTCTGGTGCTGCGCCAGCAAACGCCTCGAGGGCAACGTAGATGAACGCACTGATCCAGGCCACGGTGCCCGTATTGGCCTCATTGAACCTCGATGAAAGCCGCGACTTTTACACCATCCTCAGTTTCCAGAGCCTGCTGCAAACTGCCGACTACCTGATCGTGGAGCGCGATGGCGCGCAGTTGCACTTCTGGCTTTGCCCGGAGCGCCATGTCGCCGAGAACACCTCCTGCTACGTGCGTACCGGCGATTGCCAGGCGCTGTACCACGAGTTCTGCCGGCGTGGCCTGGCCCTGGAAGCGCCTGTTCTGCGGCCCTGGGGCATGAAAGAACTTTACGTCATCGACACCCACGGCAACTTGCTCAAGTTCGGCGAGCAACAAGTCGTGAGTCATCCAACCTTTGCTGAAGAAAACTGCTGATGAGCGAATCCCTCGACCTGAGCCTGGACGGCGTGGAGCGTCGCTCCCTCGCCGATTTCACCGAGCAGGCGTACCTCAACTACTCCATGTACGTGATCATGGATCGCGCGTTGCCGCATATCGGTGATGGCCTGAAGCCCGTGCAGCGGCGAATCATTTACGCCATGAGCGAGCTCGGCCTTAGCGCCGATGCCAAGCACAAGAAGTCCGCGCGTACCGTGGGTGACGTGCTCGGCAAGTTCCACCCGCATGGCGACAGCGCCTGTTACGAAGCCATGGTGTTGATGGCGCAGCCGTTCAGCTATCGCTACACACTGGTCGATGGCCAGGGTAACTGGGGCGCCCCGGACGATCCCAAGTCTTTCGCTGCGATGCGATACACCGAGGCGCGGCTTTCGCGCTACTCCGAGGTGCTGCTCAGCGAGCTGGGGCAGGGCACGGTGGAGTGGGTGCCGAACTTCGACGGCACCCTCGACGAGCCGGCGACCCTGCCGGCGCGGCTGCCTAATCTGCTGCTCAACGGTACCACTGGCATTGCAGTGGGCATGGCCACCGACGTGCCGCCGCACAACCTGCGGGAAGTCGCAGCCGCCTGTGTGCGTTTGCTCGATGAGCCGAGTGCCAGCGTCGAGCAGCTTTGCGAGCACGTGCTCGGGCCGGATTTCCCGACCGAAGCGGAAATCATCACGCCGCGCGCGGATCTGCTGAAGATCTACGAAACCGGCCGCGGCTCGGTGCGCATGCGTGCGGTCTACCGGGTTGAGGATGGCGACATCGTGGTCACGGCCCTGCCGCATCAGGTGTCTGGCTCGAAGGTCCTGGAGCAGATCGCCGGCCAGATGCAGGCCAAGAAGCTGCCGATGGTGGCCGACCTGCGTGACGAGTCCGACCATGAGAACCCGTGTCGCATCGTCATCATTCCACGTTCCAATCGGGTCGACGTAGAAGGCCTGATGCAGCACCTGTTCGCCACCACGGAGCTGGAATCCAGCTACCGGGTCAACGCCAACGTCATCGGCCTCGATGGCCGCCCGCAGGTCAAGAACCTGCGCACGTTACTCAGCGAATGGCTGACTTATCGAATCGGCACCGTACGCCGCCGCCTGCAGTTTCGCCTGGACAAGGTCGAGAGGCGTCTGCACTTGTTGGAAGGCTTGCTGGTGGCCTTCCTCAATCTCGACGAAGTCATCCACATCATCCGTACCGAGGATCAACCCAAACCGGTGCTGATGGCGCGCTTCGAGCTGTCCGAGCTGCAGGCCGACTACATTCTCGACACCCGTCTGCGTCAGCTGGCGCGGCTGGAAGAAATGAAAATCCGTGGTGAGCAGGACGAACTCGCCAAGGAGCGTGAAAAGCTGATGACGCTGCTGGGCAGCGAAACCAAGCTGAAGAAGCTGGTGCGCAAGGAGCTGATCGAAGACGCGGAAACCTATGGCGACGACCGCCGCTCGCCGATCGTCCAGCGCGCCGAGGCACGTGCGCTGTCGGAAAACGAGCTGCTGCCTTCCGAGCCGGTGACGGTGGTGATCTCGGAAAAAGGTTGGGCGCGTTGCGCCAAGGGCCACGACATTGACGCTACGGGGCTTTCCTACAAGGCCGGCGATGGCTTCAAGACCGCAGCGGCCGGTCGCTCGAATCAGTACGCGGTGTTCATCGATTCAACCGGGCGCAGCTACTCGCTGGCGGCGCATTCGTTGCCTTCCGCGCGTGGCCAGGGCGAGCCGCTTACTGGCAGGTTGACGCCACCGCCGGGGGCAAGCTTCGAATGCGTGCTGTTGCCAGAGGATGACGCGCTCTACGTGATTGCCTCGGATGCCGGTTACGGGTTCGTGGTCAAGGGCGACGATCTGCAAGCCAAGAACAAGGCCGGCAAGGCGCTGCTTTCGCTCCCGACCGGCGCCAAAGTGATCGCTCCGCGGCCACTAGCCAGTCGTGAGAACGATTGGCTGGCTGCCGTGACCACTGAAGGTCGTCTGCTGGTGTTCCCGGTGCGCGACCTGCCGCAGCTGGGCAAGGGTAAGGGCAACAAGATCATTGGCATTCCCGGTGAGCGAGTCGCCAGCCGCGAGGAGTATCTGATTGATCTCGCGGTACTGCCTGTGGGCGCCACGCTGGTATTGCAGGCGGGCAAGCGCACGCTGTCGCTCAAGGCCGAGGATCTGGAGCATTACAAGGGTGAGCGTGGCAGGCGTGGCAACAAGCTACCGCGGGGCTTCCAGCGCGTAGAGAGCCTCTTGGTCGAGGTGTGAGAATGTGCATTGGCGCTGGAATCGACAGCCGCTTTCACGGAAGATAGCGGCCTTTCCAGCCTGCGGCGTTTTAGCCCGGTGCTTTCTTTCGCATCGACGGAGTCGATTGTCCGGCCCCCATGCAAATGAGCATCGGTGTGCTAGCAGGTCGCGAGCGGCCTGAACTTGGTGTTATGACGGTAATGAAGAACTTGCTGCGTGTTCCGACTGTTTTGTTGCTGGCCAGCATCGGTTTGACCGGTTGTATCGGTTTGCAGCCGGCGCCGATGTATCGGCTGGACAGCGGTTCGTCCGAGGTGCCCGAGCGCACCGACGGCGCCGCAGTGTTGCTGGCGCCGGTCACGCTAGCCGACTACCTGCAACGTGATGCGCTGCTGCAGCGTCTCGCCGATGGCAGTCTCGCCGCCAACGCTCAACAGGCCCGCTGGGCGGGCAGTCTGAAAGCCGATGTCGAGCAGCTCCTGCTGCGGCAACTGGCTTGGCGTCTGGATACACAGAGTCTGGTACTCGGCCCGGCTGACGAAGGCTTCGCGCCAGATGTGCAAATTGAGCTGTCCATTACGCGCCTGGATTCCGGGCCGCAGTTCCCGGCCGTACTCGAAGCGCAATGGCGCCTGCGGGATAAAGCGGGCAAGCATCTGGGCAGTCGACTGGTGCGTCTGCAGGAGGAGCATGAGGGTAGCGCAACCGATCAGGTGCGGGCACAGAGCCTGCTGCTACAACGCTTGAGCGAAATGGTCGCCGGTGCGGTCAAGCCCGCGCTGGTTGCCAAGACTCCCCCCAAACCTGCACCGGCCAAACCTCAGGTGAGCAAGTCTGCCGAGACGCCTGCGCCGCGGATTCCGGCCGTAGAACCCATCCGTACCGATATGGAAGTGTTCCGCTTCTGAATTTGTCCGACAGAGCCGGATCGCACCAGCAACCTAAAAAAGCCCGAGCAAGAAGTTGCTCGGGCTTTTTCGTGTCGACTGAGTGGTGTGCCTCGATCAGCGAACTGCGCGGCGGCTGTTACCGGGGTCGCCAGCAACGAGATCAGAGTGCACGGCTACGCAGTTCATGCATCCGCGCTAACTGGCGCTCCAGCAGCGAAGGGTAGGGGTCGAGCAGGCGTTCGACGCAGCATGCACCTTCCGGGCTGGCAATCGGGCGAATGCGCGCGCGCTGCTGGATCAGCCGATCGTCGCTGATGCTGCGCTCCACCAGCAGCAGATTGCGGCTGTGCAGCGACATGTCCAGAGCGGCTTGCGCAGGTTCACTGAGCAATAGATCGCCCTGGCTCAAATCGAACAGGTGGTCACCCTGCGTCAGGGCGAGCTGCAGCTGGAGGGTGATGCCGATGTCAGCAACATCGATCTGCAAAGCATGGCCAAGGGCGCGCATCAGCTCGCCGCAGCAGATTGCATGGGTGAGGTAGTTCTGCTCGTCGTCCTGGCTATGGAACAGCATCAGGCTGCTGCCATCGTTGAGCGTATGCAGTTCGGCCTGGTAGAGGGTTGCAGCCTGTTGCAGGCAGTCGCGATAGCGCTGGAGCAGCTCAGTCAGGCGCGGCCGCGGGAGGCGGCGTAGTTGATCCTGGCCGCCGAGCTGGATGGCCAGTACCGCGCTGCGGGTCGGTCGCGGCGGTGTGGCTGCCGGTCGCGCCGCCTGGGTGTGCAACGCCGGGAAGTCGAATGGCGCCTCGTCCTCGAGCATCTCCAGATCGTCATCATCAACGTTCGCCGAAAAACGCGGCGGGCGCTGCGGCTGGTCGTCCGGCTCGACATCGAAGCGATCGGTGTGCCTGCCCAAGGACGGTTCGCCGCTGTCGCGCTCGTCATCCTGGTCAAAGTAGTCGTCGTCGAGTGCATCGCTCAGATCCAGCTCCGGTTCGGGCTTCTCCGGTACCAGGCGGGCCTGCAGCTGACGCGCAAGATCACCGATCTCGTCTTGACGTCCGGCGCCTGGGGCTGGGTCATCCGGGTCGCGCAGCCACAGGCGCAGCTGCATCAGCGGCGTCGCCAGCTGCCGGCCCAGTCGCAGGCTGAGGATCAGCGTCAGTGCCAGCAGAATCAGGCTGAGTAGGCCCATGCTCTGCAGGCTGATGGTCATCGGCTGTTGGAACTGCTTCATGTCCAGGCTAACGCGCAGGTGTCCGGCAATCACTTCCTGGAAGCTGATCGGCGTCGAATAAAGGCCGTTGTCGTCGCCTAGGAGCCCTTGCTGAGGTCGCATACCGGATTCGGCGAGCACACGATTGTCCACGCTGTAGATCGCCGCATGAGCGACCAACGGGTTCTTCACCAGATTACTCAGCAGCACGTTGAGGCTGAGGATGTCGTTGGCGACCAGCAGATCAGTGGCCGAGGCGGCAGTCTGGGTTACCAGGCTCTGGCCGAGGGCGTCGGCCTGCTGCTCCATAGCATGCTTGAACTGCATGCCGATCACCCATGCATAGATGACCAGCGCGAGAGCCACGAGCAGCAGCGTATGGCTGGCAATACGCAACACCAGCGGGACACGATGCTGGCGCACTGCGCGATAGACCATCAGGAAGAAGTTGTCTGGCTTTACGGATGCGGGCCGGTTCACAGAGCGCGGCTCTTCTCGTCGGGAAATTGCCGAGCAGTATACGGAAAGCGCGGGAGGCGCTGAAGGTCTCCGACCGCTAGCTGACGAATTGCTTTGTTTATCGTTGCCGGCATGCGCGACGCGCTTGCTGTGGCGGCTGTCCAGCACCCTGGCCAGCTGATGTAGAATGCCCGCCTTCATTGCCTGCCATGGGAGCTGCGCCTTGCGCGAAATCGTCCTGATCAACATCACTGGTGAAGACCGTCCGGGCCTGACCGCGGCCATTACCGGCGTGCTCGCCCAGGGTGGGGTGAACATTCTCGACATCGGCCAGGCAGTGATCCATGACACCTTGTCGTTCGGCATCCTGATCGAGATTCCTGATAACGAGCGGGCCTCGTCGGTACTCAAGGACGTGCTGTTCATGGGCTACAAGCATGACCAGCAGGTGCGTTTCACACCCGTGGCGGAAGCCGACTACCAGCATTGGGTAGCCGGGCAGGGCAAGCCCCGGCATATCGTTACGCTGCTGACACGCAAGGTTACCGCCGAGCAACTGCAGCGGGTCAGCTCCATCACCGCAAAGTACGGGCTCAATATCGACCATATCGATCGCCTGTCCGGACGCATGCCGCTGGATATGCCCGAAGAGCTGGGCAAAGGCTGCGTCGAGTTATCGGTGCGCGGCGAGCCAGCCGATACCGCGGCGCTGCGTGCGGAGTTTCTCAGCGTGGCGCAGGAGCTCAACGTCGATATCGCCTTCCAGCGTGATTCGGTCTACCGGCGCAACCGTCGTCTGGCGGTGTTCGACATGGACTCGACGCTGATCGAGGCCGAGGTGATCGACGAACTGGCGAAGGCGGCCGGCGTTGGCGAGCAGGTTTCCGATATCACCGAGCGCGCGATGCGCGGCGAACTGGATTTCCGTGCCAGCTTCAAGGAGCGTCTGGCGTTGCTGGAGGGGCTGTCGGAGGACGTGCTCGCCGATATCGGCGCCAGCCTTCGCCTGACCGAAGGCGCCGAGGTGCTGTTCGCCGAACTCAAGCGTTTGGGCTACAAGACGGCGATTCTCTCCGGTGGCTTCAGCTATTTCGCCAAGCAATTGCAGGCCAAGCTCGGCATCGATTACGTATTCGCCAATGAGCTGCAAATCGAGAATGGCAAGGTCACTGGCGTAGCGGTTGAGCCCATCGTCGACGCGCAGCGCAAGGCTGATCTGTTACGTCAGTTGGCGGAGCAGGAAGGTCTGTGTCTGGAGCAGACCATCGCCGTAGGGGATGGGGCCAATGATCTACCCATGCTCGGCCTGGCCGGCCTCGGCGTAGCCTTTCGTGCCAAACCGCTGGTCAAACAGTCGGCAAAACAGGCGATTTCCACCTTGGGCCTGGACGGCATCCTCTATCTGCTGGGCTTTCGCGATCGCGAAGGCTCCGAGTAAGAGCAGAGCGGCAAAGTGCGGGAAGAGCGAAGCCCTGGGCCGATTCCGGCCCAGGGCTTTTCATTGTGGCTTGAAGCTTCTGGCTTGCAGTCGCTCAGGGTTTGATGGCGATCTTCAGCACACCGTCGCGCTGATTGGCGAACAGGTCGTAGGCGTTGCTGATGTCGTCCAGCGCATATTGGTGAGTGACCAGCGGGCTGAGATCGACGCGTCCGGACGCGACCACATTGAGCAGCCGACGCATGCGCTCCTTGCCGCCCGGACACAGCGAGGTGACGATCTTGTTGTCGCCGAGGCCGGCGTGGAAGGCGCCGAGCGGAATGGTCAGGTCGCTGGAGTAGACGCCCAGGCTGGACAGGGTCCCGCCCGGTTTGAGAACGCGCAACGCGCTCTCGAAGGTCGACTGCAGGCCCAACGCTTCAATCGAGGCGTCAACGCCGCGGCCGCCGGTCAGCTTGAGCACCTCGTCCACCACATCCACATTGCGGAAGTTGAGTGTCACGTCGGCGCCCATCTTGCGGGCGATGTCCAGCCGCGCGTCGACCCCATCCACGGCGATGATGGTTCCGGCGCCGCGCAGCTTGGCCCCGGCAGTAGCACATAGACCGATCGGCCCCTGGGCAAAGATCACCACGATGTCGCCGATCTTGATATTGGCGGCTTCGGCGCCGGCGAAGCCGGTAGACATGATGTCCGGGCACATCAGCACCTGCTCATCGGTCAGGCCGTCCGGGACCGGGGCGAGGTTGGCCTGGGCGTCTGGCACCAACACGTACTCAGCCTGGGTGCCATCGATGGTATTGCCGAAACGCCAGCCGCCCATGGGCTTGTACCCGTGGCATGAGCACCCGCCATCCTGCGAGGGCAGGCCGTCCTGGGAGGCATATGAGCTGAAGCTCGGGCAGATCGCGCCGGCGATGACGCGCTGGCCTTCCTGGTAGCCTTTCACATTGCTGCCCAGTTTCTCGATGACACCGACGGGCTCGTGGCCGATGGTCAAGCCGGGCGCAACCGGGTACTCGCCCTTGAGAATATGCACATCGGTGCCGCAAATGGTGGTCGTGGTGATGCGCAGCAGAGCATCGTTAGGACCAACTTCGGGGATGGGCTTGTCCTGCAGCTCGATGCGGCCCGGCTCGACGAATACAGCGGCTTTCATCATGACCATGCGCAGCTCCTCTTCAGAATTGGCGTCCGGACACTCTAGCGCAGCGTTGCGGCAGCCCAGTGATCGTGATCAAGCCGAGAGGTGATAGCTGTAATGCAAAAGCGGCTGGCGCAGGCACGCCAGCCGGTGAACGATGTCACTCGTCGTCGGAGGAAAAGTCGTAGTCCATGGACTGACTGGGGCCCTGCAGGTAATGCCCCTGGATGTAGCTCACGCCGGCCTGCCACAAGGTGGCAAGGACGGTAGCGCTTTCGACGAAGGGCACGATGCTCTGCTTTTTCTGCTCGTGGAGATCGGCGAGCAGCGTCTTCAGCGCTTCCTGATTCTCCTGGCGGGTCAGGTCCTGCGTATAGGAACCATCGACCTTGATGAACTCGGCTTCCAGATGCTTGAGCGTATTGAACGGGTTGAGCACGCAGCCGAACTGGGACAGCGCTATGCGGCATCCGAGGCCAACCAATCCCTGCGCTAGTGCTTTGGCCGGCTTGAGGTAGGCCACGGCATCGGCTTCGCCGAATTCGAAGGCCAGCGAGTCACCCGGCAGGCGCGACGCCTTCAGCACGACACCGAGCCATGGCAACAGGCTGGCGTCTTGAATGCTGGCAGCCGAAAGGTGCAGGAACAGGCGCGTCCGATGGCCCTTCGTGCGGTGCTCGGCCAGCAACTTGATGGAGTTGAGGATCACCCAGCGGTCGATCTTGGCCGCGAGGCCGACATCGGCCGCCGTGCTGAGAAATTCGTTCGGCGGGACTTCCACACCTTGTGGATCGAGCAGCCTCAGCAAGACTTCGTAATGCTCGAAGCTGTCACCGCGCAGACTGATGATCGGTTGGAAAAGCAGGCGGAAGCTGTTGCTTTCCAGCGCTTGCTTGAGCATCGCAACGATATCACCGCGGTTCGCCGCCGCCGCCAGTTCGTCGGCCGGGTTATAGATCTTCAGTGCGTTGCCGTCGCTCAGCTCATCGGCGCAGCGGTGTGCTCGCTCGATGGCGTCCTGAGCCTTGGCCGTCTTTTCGTCGAGGCCGGCGACACCGATGCTGAGCGTGGTCTGTACGGTACGCCCGTCGATATCGAGCAGTTGCCCCTCCACTTTGCTCAGCAGCTTGCGCAGTTCCGGCTCGGCCTGCTGAGGGGGCACGCCAGGTTGCAGAACGGTGAACACGTCGTCGGCGAAGCGAGCCAGCTGTGCGTTGCCAGGAAAGTGGCCGCGCAGCACGGTTGCCAGTTGGCTGAGTAATTGGTCGGAGTCGGTCAGGCCGATATCAGCCTGCAGCGCAGCAAAGCGGTCGACCCGGATATAGGCGAGGCTGGCGGTCTGCCCGGCATTGATCGCTCGCTCTACCGCTGCGTCCATAACCTCAAGGAAGCTGTTACGGTTGAGCAAGCCGGTGACCGGATCCTGGCTGCTGATTTCGCGCAGCTTCTGCAGCTCGGCATTGTCGTTCTCGGCGCGTATCACGACCTGAATGCACGGCTCGCCGTCATAGGCCGCCGGAGAAAAATGCATGCGCGTCTTGAGCGTTTCGCCGTCGGCACGAACGCCGCCGCAGGCCAGTTCGGCGCTGCCATCAAGCGTCTGATAGTTCTTCAGGAAGGCCTTGAAACGGCCTTGGTCGGTGCCACTGATCAGGTCGATCATCGGCATGCCTTCCAAGTCTTCCACGTCTTCGTAGCTGAAGAGTTCCAGGTAGGCACGGTTGGCATAGATATGCATGCCGTCGTGCACATAAGCGATGGCGTCTACCGAACTGTCGAGCAGCAACTGGCAGCGTTTTTCAGCTTCACGCAGGGCTACCTCTGCCGAGCGGCGGGCACGGCGCTCTTCGAGGTTGGCCAGCTCACGGTTGGCCACCAGCAGGAGCCATTCGTCCTCACCTTGCGGCAGGGCATCCTGAGCACCGAGCATCAGCGCTTCGGTGATCGCTTCGGCATCGTTGTCTGCCGTAAGTTGAATGATCGGAATGTCCTTGGCCTGCCGGCGAATGGCAGCGATCGCATCGCCAGGATCGAGATTTTGGCTCTGCGGTGCGTTGATCAGCAGGTCCCACGTCTGTTTCAGGGCTTCGGTCAGGTTGTCGCTGGATGTCAGTCGATGCACCCGGGTCGCCTGTCCGGCATTGCGGAAGAGGCTGACCAGACGCTCGGCTTCGTTCTGTGAATCTTCGAGAATCAGCAGGCGGATGGTTTTCTTTTGCAGGGCCATGGGCAACAGCTTAAGTGCGCGCCGATGCGGCGCGGGCAGGCAGGAATGCGAGATTCGGCAATCTACAGCGACTTCCAGAGTGAGTCAAAATCTTCATCCCCGCCTGGAGTGTGGCTTTTCCAGCCTGTGACCGGCGTCTCTCGCTCCGGCGACACCTGGGCAAGGGAGCGGTATTCGAACTGGTTGTAGTTGCCGGTGCTTGCACGGCGGCGATTCAGCACGGCGCGCTGCTCCTCGCCATTGCAGTTGATCTGAACCTTGTGGCCTTCCTGGAAGGGTAGGCGCGGCGCGATGAGCATCGCCGGCTGGGAGATGGCGCTGATTTCCGGCAGCAGCAGCGCTCGAAGATACGCGCTGCCCTGGTCGACTTTGCGCAGCAAGCGCAGGCCACACGGCTGGGCCTGTGGAGCGATCAGTTCCACCCCCATCTGAGTGCTGCCGCCGCGAACCTGGCGAATCCAGCGCACGACGGCAATGCTCCAGTTATGCGCGTTGCCGTCGCGCAATCCCAGCAGCTCACCTGTCTGCAGCTGGCTCGGGACATCACCCTCCCAGGCCAGGCAGTAACCACCCGGGCTATGGTCCACCCGCTGGACCTGATAGATGGGATGGTTCTCGGTGTCCGGCGAGCTTCTGGGCGGTGTAGTGGCGGGGGTAGCGGCTTTGACGGTCGGTGCTGGTCGGGTGACATCCGGCCGGACATATTCGATGTGGTCGTGGGTCGGTAGCAGCTCCACGGGCGTATCTTGCGCATCGAAAGCATTGGCCCAGACATCCGCCGCTCCGTTGTGCAGCTTGAACACGGCCCGGTTCGAGGTTCCGGGAAGTTCCAGTACTTCTTTGAACGGGCGCTGCCCGGCGAGCTGATAATGCAGCGCGGTCATGCCGATGCACAGCGTCAGCGTGCCCTGTGCCGGCGTGCGCTGGAATGTGCGCTCCGAGATGGCGCCCCAAGCGGCACTCAGATGGCGTAGCAGGTCATCATCCAGTCCCGCTGCCGCAGGAAGACGTGTCAGCTGGCGGTTGTCGGCTGCCAGACGCAGGTGTTCCTCGATGAGCTCCACCAGCATTCGGGTGTCGATACCCAGCAGGTTCAGCTGGTCGCGGTCAGGAAACAGCGAGCGGTAGCGAGGCGGCCCATCTACCGAGGGTGAAAGCAGGAATAGGCTGTTCGCATCGCTTGCCGCCTGGACCTGCACCATGGCGCCCCAGGCTTCCAGCGCCGCCGCAAGCTTGACGATGCTCTGCTGACGCATCTGGTTGCAACGGGCGCAGCCGAGCAGCAATGACGCAAGGTAGTTCTGCTCAGCGCTCAGGCCCTTGGCGTGACGCGCAAGCGGGTCCCGAACGAGCAGGCGCTCTGTTCCCTGATCGACAGCCAGTTGATAGAGCTGGTGCAGTTCCAGCCACAGGCCTGGTGCGGGTGGACCGTAGAGCTGTGTGGAGCGAATCAACAGGGCGCCGAGGCTAGCGATGGCGCGCTGCAGGGCGACCGATAGTAGTTGGTGGCGGTCGCGGTCGGGCTGGGAGACCACTCGGACCACGATTAGCTTGTAGCCGACCGCCAGGTGATTCTGCAGTGCCTGGCAGAGGCCTGCGACCTTGCGCGGGCGTTCGCTGAGCACGATCGGCTGGTTGATGTAGTGTTTTTCCAATTGCGTGCAGACGAAGTACACGTCCGGCCGCAGCAATTCGAGCATTTGCAGCCGGGTGTCCGAGGCTACGCGCAGCTGGTTGAGTTCGATCAGCGCCTGATAGAGCAGGCGTGCGGTTTCACCGATATTGGCCTTGGGCAGGCCGGCGAGCCAGCCGGTAACGCCGCGTACGCTAGCGTCGCAGAAGGACAGGGTCTGCTGGGTTGGTGCGGGTGCGCGCAACAGCAGATGGTGGCTCTGTCTATCCAAAACGGGTGAGCTCCGCGGTGGTCAGGGCATGATTAATGAGAACTCTATCAATATCTGCCGCAACGGGCAGGACTGAATAATGGCTTGTTGATATTAGCCGACATTCGGCAGCCACGGCCTGCCGAATGTCGTTGGCGGCGCTCAGAGCGGTTCGATCGGATCGGCGAAAACCGGACTCGGCGCTGCGTGGCCCAGTGCTTCGCCCATGCATACCGGGCTTAACGGCCCCAGTTGCTCGGCCCAGCTCACCTTGTCCGGTCCGAACAGCAGGATCACCGTGGAACCCAGCTTGAAGCGGCCCATCTCGGCGCCTTTCTCCAAGTGAATGGGAGCGCGAGCCGCTTCGTCGTAGCGGAAATTCTTGAGGGTGCGCTTGGGCGGCGTAACCAGGCCGGCCCAGACAGTTTCGATACTGGCGACAATCATTGCGCCGACCAGCACCATGGCCATCGGGCCGTGTTCGGTGTCGAACAGGCAGACCACCCGCTCATTGCGCGCGAACAACTCGGGTACGCCGCGGGCTGTCACCGTGTTTACCGAAAAGATCCGCCCTGGCACGTAGACCATTTCCCGCAGCGTACCGCTGACCGGCATATGCACGCGGTGGTAATCCTTGGGCGAGAGATAAACGGTGGCGAAGGCGCCGCCCATGAACGGTGCGGCGCGCTCGTGATCGCCGCCCAGCAGTTCCATGGCGCTGAAGCTGTGGCCCTTGGCCTGGAATATGCGGCCTTGCTCGATTCGGCCCAGCTGGCTGATGGCGCCGTCGCAGGGGTTGAGAATGGCGCCAGGCGACGAATCCAGCGGGCGAGCCCCCTCTTTCAAGCCGCGGGTGAAAAAGGCGTTGAAGTGCTCGTAGGCAGTAGGTTCTTCAGTCAACGCTTCGCGCATGTCGACCTGGAAGTGGCGGACGAACCATTTGATGAAGGTGTTCTTCACCCAGGGCAGACGGCACTCGGCCAGGCAGCCGGCCAGGCGCGAGATGAGGTGATGCGGCAGCACGTATTGGCTGATGACGAACAGACGATCTTTCATGTTTGACCTTTTCATTGCTGCACCGGAGTGTCAGGCAGGTTGCCCCACTCGCCCCAGGAGCCGGCATAGCCCTTGATACGTGGATAGCCCAGCGCCTTTCCCAGAAGATAGGTAAGCCCCGAGCGATGGTGGGTTTGGCAGTGAGTGATGATTTCCTTGTCTGGCGTGATGCCCAAGGCCAGCAGGCGCTCGGCGATATCTTCGCGGATGCGCAGCGCGCGGGCTGGGTCCATGGCGGCGGTCCACTCGAAGTTGATCGCCCCCGGCATGTGGCCGCCACGTG
This sequence comes from Stutzerimonas stutzeri, assembly GCF_038561965.1. NCBI lineage: Bacteria > Pseudomonadati > Pseudomonadota > Gammaproteobacteria > Pseudomonadales > Pseudomonadaceae > Stutzerimonas > Stutzerimonas stutzeri. Next base: position 542,702 of record NZ_CP139348.1, read on the forward strand.
CCGCGAAGAGTTTTTCGCCGCGGTATTCGGCCGGCGAGCGTGCATCCCAGATCACCAGATCCTGCGCGCCGAGACGACTTTCGATGTAGGCGCGGGTTGCCGTGGGAGCATCGTCCAGCGTCAAGCTTGGTGAGCCGGATGCCGCGTCGGGCACTTCCTGAGTCACCGGGCGTGATTCGTCCAGCCAGGCGTGCAGGCCGCCGTTCAGGTAGTGGTAGCGCTGATGGCCGATTACGTCGAGCAGCCAGATGAAGCGGCCAGCCCAGCCGCCACCTTCGTCGTCGTAAACCACATAGACGGCGTCGGCCCGATGACCCAGCGCGCCGAACAGACGTTCCAGCTGCGCCAGCTCTGGAAGCAGCCCGGGTGCGGGTGGCTGGCCGAGTTGCGTCTGTTTTGGATCGACGAAGCGAGCGCCAGGCAGGTGGCCTTCGGCGTAACGGGAAACGCTGGTCAGGTCGACCAGAATCAGCTCGGGCGCATCGAGGCGTGTCGCCAGGTCGGCGGGCTCGATAACCAGCGGCAGGGTGGAAAAGGCGGACACGGCAGGCCTCGACTAGTCGTAGAAGGGACGAAGTCTAGCGAAAAAGCTCAGACCCCGCGCCTGCCGAAGAGGCCTAATGCGTGCTCGATGCATTGTGTTGTTTTAGCGAATGTTTGCAGCGCCGCATCTGAAATGGGCGCGCCGTTCCGGTCGGCGATCACCAGCATCAGGACTCGCCCCTCGACGCCGAGGGAGCGCAGTAGCAAATGTTCCCCAGCGAATAACGCCTTCAGGCTGCCCGGCAGCAGCGCGGAAAACTGTGCCATGTTTGCCGGTTGCAGACGAAGTTGGGCAGGTTTTTCCAGCAGGCGGCGCACGATCTGGCTCTGCTCGGCGGCCAGGGTCAGGCGCGCGGCATCGTGCGGCAGACCGGCGCACTGCTGGGCAACGAGGCGATTCTGTTTGCGGTCGACCAGCATCACCAGCACGCGCTGCATGCCGGCGCAAGTGAGCGCCAGGGTGGCACAGGCGGTCAGCTGCAGCACGTTGCTGAATGGAGTTGGCTCGGTGAGCAGCCGGCGGCAGTGCTCGCGCCATCCGGCAAGATCAGCTTCGCTCGCGGTGTCGGTTGCTGCTAGCGGTTTCTCCCTCAGTGTCTGAAAGAGAGTGCCGGTCGGCCACAGCAGGCCCTGAGCCGGATGCCAGAGATCGGTAGGTCCGCACTCGCGCGCACTGATGGCCGCCTGCTGATGCACCATCTGCTGCAGGTCGCCCAGCGACACCTGCAGATACAGCCCGGCCAGGCGTTGCCAGCGCAGGCTGTGCACGCCGCTCCAGCTATGGTGGGAGGACAGGGCCAGGCCGTTGGCCAGGACGATCGTATTGCTGGGGAGCGTCAGCCAGCGCCGCAGATCGGGATCGGCATCGAGCATCTGTTGCTGGTGCAGCGGGTGCTCATTATCGCGAGCGATGTGCAGGGCCTTGATCAGTCGACGTCGATCCCCGCTTAGCAGCCGGTAACCCTGAATGATCCAGTCCGGCAGGCGCCAGTGTTCGGCGAGCTTGAGGCACAGCTCCAGCAAGGGAACGCCGAGAAGCTCCCGTTCGACGCGACTGGCCGGCTCTCCCCTGACCAGCACGCGCTGCTCCCAGCAATCGAGCAGGTGCGGATAAGCGCCGACCAGTGCCCAGGCAGGCGTGAGGAACAGCAGGCTGCCCCAGTGGATGTCTTGCCAGAGGCGGGCCAGGCGCGCGGCGAAAAGCCCGTTGGCCTGCTGGCTAGCGTGTCGACTGATGAGCACAAGTTGGCGCAGCGGCAACGGAATTTCGTGTGCTTCTAAGGCGGGGATACGAGCGAGCAGCGCTTCTGCGCGCTTGAGGCCTATACGACTGAGCGCAACCTCCAGGCTTTCCGCCGGTTGGCCATCGCCGATATCGCGGTTGGCTTCCTGTATGAAGCGCAGGGCCAGAACCGGGCTGGTCTGGATCAGCTCGGCAATCTGTCGCATCGACTTGCCGCTGTCGCGTAGCGCCAGGCGCACTTTGCCGTGAACCGAGGCGAAAGCGGGCAGGGGAGCATCGTCGAGAGCCTTGATCCAGGCGGGTATCGTGCGTGGCAACGGAGGTGTCGTGGTCATGGCCGAACTAGCTTTTCATCGGGATGGCCTTTAGTCTGGCGCAAAAGTTCCGATAACCAGAACAATTCTTCCAACATTCCTTCTGCAAGGTCGTCTGGCGGCGATTGGCGGCAGCTGTTGCCCGCGGTCCTGACGGCTCGTAACCAGGTTCTAGACGTACCTCCTATGGTCAAAATTATCGGGATTATCGTCGTGTTCGCCAGTGTGCTGGGCGGATTCGTGCTCTCGGGCGGCAAGATCGGCGCGCTCATACATCCGTTCGAGGTGATGATCATCGGTGGCGCAGCGCTGGGTGGCTTTCTACAGGCCAACCCGGGCAGCACCACTATGCTGGTGTTCAAGAAGTCGCTGAAAATGTTCAGCACGCGCTTTACCCACGCCTATTACCTGGAAGTGCTCAGCCTGCTCTACTCGATCCTCAACAAGAGCCGTCGTGAAGGAATGATGGCCATCGAGGCTGACTTGGAAGATCCCGCCGCGAGCCCGCTGTTCAGCAAGTACCCCGGGTTTCTGCAGGACGAGCGAATGACTGCCTTCACCTGCGATTACCTGCGCATCATGTCATCGGGCAACATGGCGCCCCACGAGCTCGAAGGCTTGTTCGATATGGAGCTGAACAGCCTGAAGGAAGAGCTCGATCATCCTGCGCACGCGGTCAGCAAGGTGGCGGACGGCCTGCCGGCGATGGGTATCGTCGCGGCGGTGCTGGGTATCGTGATCACCATGTCGATCCTGGCCGAAGCAGACAACGCGATGATCGGCTACAAAGTGGGCTCGGCACTGGTGGGGACCTTCCTTGGGATTCTGGCCTCCTACGGTTTCTTCGGCCCGCTGGCCTCGGCCTTGGAGCACGACGCCAAGGAAGAGCTGAACGTTTACGAGGCAATCAAGGCGACGCTGGTCGCCTCGGCCTCCGGCATGCCGCCGACCTTGGCCGTCGAGTTCGGGCGCAAGGTTCTTTATCCGGCGCACCGCCCGAGCTTTGCCGAGCTCGAGCAAGCCATGCGCGGCGCGTAAAGGCTCGCCATGGACAATACTCAACCGATCATCGTCAAGCGGGTCAAGAAGGTCGCTGCCGGCCATCATGGTGGTGCCTGGAAGATCGCTTTTGCTGACTTCGCCACGGCAATGATGGCGTTCTTTCTGGTGATGTGGCTGATGAGTTCGGCCACGCCGGAACAGAAGAAACTCATTTCCGGCTACTTTCAGGACCCGATCGGCTTCACCGAGAGTGCCAGCCCGCACGTCATCGATTTGGGCGGCACGCCAACGCCCTCCCCGGATCGCACGCTCAATCAGGAGCTGGAGCCGGCGCAGAAGGAAGCGCAGATTGACAGCGAGCAGGCCGAGACTTTTGCCGAGCAACTGGAGCGCGAGCGTCTCGATCTCGTACTGCAAGAGCTGCAGAACAAAGTTGACGAGAGCCCTGAGCTGCAGAAGTTCAAGGACCAGATCCTCTTCGAAATCACCCAGGACGGCCTGCGCATCCAGATCATGGATGCCGCGAATCGGCCAATGTTTGCCCTCGGCAGCGCGCAGCTGCAGCCGTACTTCGAAGACATCCTGCTGGCACTGGTGGATACCATCGCGGCGGTGCCGAACAAGATCAGCGTAAGCGGGCATACGGATGCCAAGCCGTTTTCCGGCCGTGGCGACTTTGGCAACTGGGAGCTCTCGGCGGGCCGCGCCAATGCGGCCCGGCGTACATTGGTCATCGGCGGCTACCCGGAGGATCAGATCGCCCGGGTGGTGGGCTACGCCTCATCGGCGTTGTTCGACCGCCAAGACCCGCTCAATCCGGTCAACCGTCGAATCGATATTCTCGTACTGACCAAGAAGGCGCAGCGTTCTATCGAGGGCGAGCAACCCGATGCGGCCGGACGACCTGATGCCGAAGGCGCTGTGCCTGCAGTCGAAGACCCGCTGCAAGCGCCAGAACTACGCGAGCGGCTGAATATCTTCGAAGACGGCGTGCTGCAGTTCAGTCAGCCTGGGGCTCGCTAAGCGCCCGACTTCAATATTCGGGCTCTGGCAGGCTGCTGAGTATGTGCCGATAGCTGGCCATGCGTTGCGGCTGGATGCGTCCGTCTTCCAGTGCCTGGAGCAGCGCGCAACCGGGTTCGCGATCATGCTTGCAGTCGCGGAAGCGGCAATGGCCGAGCAAATCTTGGAATTCGATGAAGCCCGCTTCGACATCGTCTCGACTGACATGGCCGAGGCCGAATTCGCGGATGCCGGGCGAGTCGATCAGCTCACCTCCACCGGGAAAGTGGAAAAGCCGTGCCGTGGTGGTGGTATGGGTGCCCTTGCCGGTCAACTCCGACAGCGCGCCGACGCGGGTATCGACGCCCGGCAGCAGGCTGTTCACCAGCGAGGATTTGCCCACCCCGGATTGCCCGACAAAAACACTGACATGCCCGTCGAGTCGTGCCTTGAGCGCATCCATGCCGCCGCCACCGTGGGCAGAGACTTCCAGCAAGGGATAATTCAGCTGCCGATAGACGTCCAGCAGGCGGTTCAGCGCTGCCTCGTTGTCCGCGTCGATCAGGTCGGCCTTGTTCAGCAGCAGCAGCGGAGTGATACCGGCGTGCTCGGCGGCGACCAGGTAGCGGTCGATCAGGTTGGCATGGGGCTCGGGTAGCGGGGCGAAGACGATGACGATCAGGTCGACATTCGCCGCCACCGGCTTGAGCTGGCCGCGGGTGTCCGGTCGGCAGAGTTCCGAGTGTCGCGGCAGTTGCGCGACGATGACGCCAATGCCCTGGTTGCCAGGGCGCCAGACCACGCGATCCCCGGTGACCAGCGCTGGCAGGTTGGCGCGTAGGTGGCAGCGGAACACCTGTCCGCTCTGCTCGCCCTCCAGCGCTTCGACCTCGACCTGCACACCGAAATGCGCAATCACCAGCCCGGTCTGCTCCGGGCCAAGGTCGCCGCCTTCGAGTTCTTCCAATGCACGGCTTTCGCGGCGCGAAGCGCGGGCGGCGCGCTCTTCCTGAATTTTCTCGATGCGCCAGTTCTGCCGGCGGTTGAGTTGGCGTTTGGCCATGAATTCGGTTGTCTCTGAGATTGATGAGCGAGTCTAGCACGCTGCAACACGGCCACTTAGGCCTGTATGGCGTTGAAGTCGGAGGGTTAGACTGGCGCTTCATCACCTGTTGATTGTCGGTCATGCCCGTCTCTGTCCTTACTCGCTTGCCGATCCTGCGTGCGCTGCTGGCCCAGTTGCTGGCGCTGCTGGTTGTCTGGCTGCTGTTGCTTGGCCTGGCCGGCATGCTCGGCGTACGCCCGAGTCTTGTCGTTGTCGCACTGGCGCAGGGTTGTCTGGCTGCGCTGATCGGAGCCCGGCTCGGGCTATCGGTCTGGTGGCTGGCAATCAACCTGATGTTCGTCCCTGGCTTGGTTTTGCTGCGCGATCTGGATGTGCCAGGCTGGATTCCGCTGGGCGCGTTCTCGTTATTGCTGCTGCTGAACTGGAACGCCTTCACCGAGCGGGTGCCGCTCTACCTGACCGGTCGTGAAGCCGAGCGCCGGTTGCGCAGCCGGCTGGCCGCGCTGCCGACTGACTTCCGCTATATCGATCTGGGCAGCGGGCTGGCAGGTTCCTTGTCACGTCTGGCGCGAGACTTTCCGGCGGCACAGTTCATCGGCGTGGAAACCGCGCCGCTGACCTTCGGGCTGTCCTGGTTGCGCTGTCTGCCGCGACGTAACTGCCATATCCGTCTGCTCAGTCTATGGCGTGTCGATCTCGGCGAGTACGACGTGGTCTATTGCTTCCTTTCGCCGGCGCCCATGCCGGCCTTGTGGAACAAGGCGCGCACCGAGATGCGCCCCGGCGCGCTGTTGATCAGCAACAGCTTCGCGGTGCCAGGGGTCGAGCCCTTCGAAGTGCTGCAGCTCGATGATTGGCGCAGTTCGCGGCTGCTGATCTGGTACCCAGGCAGTACGGCACCTGACGGCGTCGATACGAGCGGCTAAACTGCGCCGCACAGCCAAGGAGCCCGCCATGCAGAACCCGCAAAATTTGATCTGGATCGACCTGGAAATGACCGGTCTGGACCCGGATACCGACGTCATCATCGAGATGGCGACCATCGTTACCGACAGTCAGCTCAACGTGCTCGCCGAAGGGCCGGTGATCGCGGTGCACCAGAGCGACGAAACGCTGGCGCGCATGGATGAGTGGAATACCCGCCAGCATGGCGGCTCGGGTCTGACTCAACGGGTGCGTGAGAGCAAGATTTCCACTGCAGAGGCCGAGCAAATGACTTTGGCCTTTCTGGAGCAATGGGTACCCAAGGGTAAGTCGCCCATCTGCGGCAACAGCATCTGCCAGGACCGGCGCTTCCTCTACCGACGGATGCCGAAGCTGGAAGCGTATTTTCACTACCGCAACCTGGACGTGTCGACACTCAAGGAGCTGGCGGTACGCTGGGCGCCGCAGATCATGGAAGGCTTCAACAAGAGTGGCACTCACCTGGCGCTCGACGACATTCGTGACTCTATCGCCGAGCTGCGCCATTACCGCGAGCATTTCATCAAGGTCTGAAAGGCGGCGTTAACGCCTGACGCGCTTGCTGATCGTAGGGTGGATCACGCTTCGCCGACCCACCGGCGAGGCCAGGTGGGTGTAAAAAGCGACATCCACCCTACGTCACTGATGATCATCGTGAGAGCGATGCCGCAGCGTCGTCCATCCAGTAGTCAAGCGGCGCCTTTTGGCGAGGCGCCGACAGTTATTTCCCCAACTTGCGCAGCTCGTCCGATTCGACGATGCGTACGCCTTCGCCTTCTTCCAGTGCCAGTCGCCATAGCGCGCGAGCCAGCGTGCACGTTTCGATACCGTGGTACTTGCCTGGCAGCAATTGCGATAGCGGAGCGGCGATGCGTTCACTAAGCCGTGGCTCCAGGCGTGGACCAATCAGCTGCGACGGTCGCGCAATGGTCAGCTGCGGCCAGTCCTGTTGCTGCAGCGCCGCTTCCATTTCGCCTTTGACCTTGAGGTAGAAGATCGAGCTGTCCGGGTTGGCGCCCAGTGAGCTGATCACCAGCAAATGGCGGGCGCCCATCTCCTTGGCCCGCCGGGCGAAGGCCAATACCAGGTCGTGGTCGATGGCGCGGAACGCATCCTGCGTGCCGGCCTGCTTGAGCGTGCTGCCCAGGCAGCAAAATGCTGTATCGATCTCGCCGCTGAGGGTGGGCAGCAAGGTCAGCAGCTCATCGATCGGGTTGTCCAGGCGCTGATGGGCGGCCAGCGGCCTGCGCGTGGGCGCCAGCACACGTTCGACGGTGGGTTCGTTGAGCAGGCGATCGAGCAGGTGCTCGCCAGTCAGTCCGGTGGCGCCGGCAAGCAAAATACGCTGGGGCGTCAAATACATGGTCTTGCTCCTGTGGCGATCATTGGGTGGCACGCCGCTGCTGCAGTTCCTGCCAGCGTTGGACGACCGGTTCAGGCGCCCACAGCTGCGGTTCCGATGCTTGATAGTCGTCGGCCTGCTCGCGTTCGGCAACCTTTGCCGTGGCCAGCGTGAAGGCCTGCACGATATCGTCGGTTTCCTGCAGCGCTTCGGCGAACAGCGCGCGGCCGAAGTAGGTGAAGTCGCTCTGCTCGGAGCAGCCGAAGGAGACCCGATCAGCGCGAGCGGCGGTCATGATCAGGGTGTGCTCATTCTTCAATGGCTCGATGAAACCACCGGAATAGCAGGCCGAAATGACCAAAACGGTGTTGCGCCCGGCGAGTGGCGCGAGCAGTTGCGCCAGATCGGCTGCGGGCAAGTCGTCCAGCGAGAGGCGTGGCTGGTTCAGCACCAGTTCGTGATCGGCCGAACCGTGGCTGGTGAAATAGAGAAATATCAGATCCTCCTCGCCGCTGCGTTCGGCTAGCGCGCGAATCGCCCGGGCCAGGTTTTCCCGAGTCGCCAGCGGGCGGTCGGTCAGATGGTCACGATGGTTGACCAGGCTGAGCTGGCCGTGGGCGGCGAAGCGCTCGGCGAGCAGTTTTTGCACATAGTCGGCCTCGCGCATGAACACGCTCTGGCGGCCGTCGCCGGCAACCGTAAGCGTGTAAAGCTCCTGGGTTGGGCTGGAAAGCGGTAGCGCTCCTATGGCACGTTCAAGCAGAGCGCCCTGGTCGAGCAGGGCAAGTTCGAGGGGGTCTGGCAGGGCGCGCCCTTGTTCGTCGCGCACCTGCCTGTCGTTGCGCCAGATGCCGCGATGTTCGGTGCCATCCGCCTGGGTCAGTACGCCATCGCCGTCGAAGCGGCCCTGACGGAAGCCGCCGGCATAGAAGCTGCCGTCGGCGCGATCGAGGCGACCCTGGCCGTGGTAGCGCCAGTTGCGGAACTGACCGCTGTAGCGGCTACCGTCGTCAGCGACATGTGTGCCAGTGCCGCTTAGCTCGCCGTGGATGAAGGTACCGCTCCAGGCATTGCCCGCGCTGTCTTCGTAGTGACCCTGGCCGTGGAACTGATCGTTTTCGAACTGCCCGCTGTAGCGCTCGCCCTGACTGGTCACGAAGCTGCCTTCGCCCTTCAGGCTGCCGGCGATGAAGTCGCCACTGAGCTGGCCATCGGCGTCGCTGCGTGTGCCGGGGCCATCCGGCTGGCCTTTGCGGAACTGGCCGTGATGACTGAAGCCGTCGGCGTATTCCAGACTGCCCTGGCCGTGGTAAAGGTTGTCGCGGAACTCACCTTCATAGACCGTGCCGTCCTGGCTGAAGCGCCCATGGCCATGCATGCTGCCGTCCTTGAATTCGCCCTCGTAGACGCCGCCCTCGGCATAGCTGAAACGGCCGAGGCCGTCGAACAGACCCTGCTTGAACTCACCCTCGTAACGGTCGCCGGTCGCGCTGTGCCAGGTGCCCAGACCGTGCCACTGGCCGTCCTTGAACTGGCCGAGGTAATAGCTGCCGTTCGGATAGTCGATGCGGCCGCCGCCTTGCAGCAGCCCGTCGACGATGTCGCCGCGATAGCGGCCGCCATCCGGCAACACCGCATTGACCGGCGTGAGAGGTTCGCCTTCACCGCAGGCGGTGAGCAGGCCGATCAGAACGAAGGGAAGAAAACGCAGCATGCGGACATCCGCTCAGGCGAGACGACCGCAGTATGCCGCAAACCTGGCGGGCTGCGACAACTGCGCCGGCGTGGTGGTCAGAGAATGCACAGGGCCAGGGTTTCGGCGATGTAGGCCGGTTTCTCCGAGCCTTCGATCTCCATAACCGCGCGGGCCTTGAGCAGCCACTGCCCGGGATTTTTCTCGTGGGCATCTATCAGTGTGAGCCCCAGGCGCACCCGCGAGCCGACGCGCACTGGTTGGATGAAGCGCAGGCTGTCCAGGCCGTAGTTGACGCCCATTTTGATGCCTTCCGGTACCACAAGCAGGTCGCCAGAGAGCATCGGCAGCAACGACAGCGAAAGGAAGCCATGGGCGATGGTGCCGCCGAAGGGCGTCTGGGCGGCTTTCTCGCTATCGATGTGGATGAACTGGTGGTCACCGGTGCAGTCGGCGAACTGGTTGACGCGCTCCTGGTCGACGGTCAGCCATTCGGAATGGCCCAGTTCCTTGCCGATGTAGTCCTTGAGCTGTCCAACGGGTACCTGTGGCATATGTCCTCCTGATTGTTCTTGTACGGCTGCAAGGCGTGCAGCTTGGCTAGAGGTGCGCCGCCGGGCCCAAAGTGCTAGTGGGCGTTGGCGTCGTAAGCAGGTCTAGATCAGCACGAGCGTGGGTGCCGGCAAACCAGCATCGGCAACGCGAATGGCCCGTCATAGCGCTGCGCGGGCGCCGGGTGGAGTTGACCCTTATACTGTCGCAATTTTGCAGGAGGCTCCCATGCTGCTCAGAGGTCTGACCTGGCTGGTCGCATTCCAGTTGCTCGGCACCGTACTCAATGTGCTGTTCCTGCCCATGCTGCCGGGGCCGATCATAGGGCTGGTGCTGTTGTTTGCCGGCCTGCTGGCGCGCGGCAGGGCAAGTGAATCGCTGCAACTGGCCGCCAGCAGTCTGTTGCGCTATCTACCGCTCTTGCTGGTGCCGCCGGCGGTGGGGGTGATGGCTTATACCGAGGCAATTCTCAAGGACTTCTGGGCCATCGTCGGCGTACTGGTGATCTCGCTGCTGCTTTCGCTGATTTTCACCGGTTGGCTGATGCAGACGCTGATCCGCCGCAAGCAGCGCCGCAAGGAGGCCGCATGATTGAATTGAATTGGTATGCCGCCTGGCAGGCGCTGATCCATCATCCACTGTTCGGTGTGGGTATTACCCTGGCCGTATTTCAGCTGGCCTATGCCGCGTATGAGAAGACCCGCTGGGTATTCCTGCAGCCGGTGCTGGTGTCGATGACGATGATCGTCGGCATCCTCCTGCTGTGTGGCATCGACTATGACGAATATCGCATCAGTGCGCAGTGGCTAACGCTTTTGCTGGGGCCGGCCACCGTCGCCCTGGCCGTGCCGCTGTACCTGAACCTGCGACGGATCCGCGAGCTGTTCGGGCCAATCGTGATCACCTTGCTGTTTGCCGGTGTGTTCGCCACGGCGCTGGGCATGGCGCTGGCCTGGCTGTTCGGCGCCGACCGGATGATCCTGATGACCCTGGCGCCGAAGTCGGTGACCTCGCCGATCGCCATGCTGGTGGCCGAGCAGATTGGCGGCGTGGTGGCCCTGGCTGCGGTGTTCGTGATGATCACCGGAGTGCTCGGTGCGATTCTCGGTCCGGAACTGTTGCGCCGCTTTGGCGTTCAGCATCCTGCAGCCCGTGGCATTGCGCTCGGGCTGACTGCCCACGCCGTGGGCACCGCGCAAGCGCTGCAGGAAAGCGACGAATGCGGTGCCTTCGCGGCGTTGGCCATGAGCCTGATGGGGGTGATGACCGCGGTGCTGTTGCCGTTGGTGGTGGCCCTGTTGCTGTGATGGAGTCCGCATGAGATTGCCGTTGTTTCCGCTGGATACCGTGCTGTTCCCCGGTTGCGCCCTCGACCTGCAGATTTTCGAGGCGCGCTATCTCGACATGGTCAGTCAGTGCCTCAAGGCAGGGCATGGCTTTGGTGTCGTGCATATTCTCGCTGGCAGTGAAGTAGGTGCCGCGCCGACATCCTTCGCCAGGGTCGGTTGCGAGGCATTGATTCGCGATTGGCAGCAGCTGCCCAACGGGCTGTTGGGCATTCGCGTGGAGGGTGGGCGGCGGTTCGACGTCCAGTCATCCGAGGTGCTGCGCGACCAGCTGACCGTCGCCGAGGTTGCCTGGCGCAGCGAGCCCGATCCGCAGCCGCTGGCCGAGCAACACGCTGACCTGATCGTCCTGCTTGCAGCGCTCGGCCAGCACCCGATGGTGAAAACCCTGGGCCTGGGCGGCGCGGTGAGCGACCAGGCATCCCTGGCCAGCCAGCTGGCCTACCTGCTGCCGTTCGAGCCGGAGCAGAAGATCGAACTGCTTGGGCTGGATGAGCCGGAGCAGCAGCTTGAGCAGATTCAAGGCCTGCTCGAGTTGCTGCAGGATGGGGCCTAAGGCCTGTCTTCTCATGTGTGAGCCGAAGTGACCTAAAGCCGCATCGGCCGACCATGGTGTCGCCAGAGAGGGCCGGGGAGCTGTCAGTAAGGCTTTTGTGCCAACGAGACCGTAAAGATTCCCCAGTCGTCGATACGCTGCGTGATTTTAACCAGGCCTGCCGCTGCTACCAGTTGGTCCATCTCCGCTTGGGTACGCCGCCGCATGACCCATGGCTGTCCATCTCGGTGACTGGTTAGCGCTCGGGCTATGAGTTTCAGCTGTGGGTGCCAGGGTTGTCCCGTGTACACGATATACCCGCCCGGTTCCAGCGCTTCGGCGGCGCCGGCCAGAGAGCGGCCGACCAGTTGATTGTCGCCGAACAACTCGTAGAGTCCCGACACCACTACAAGCGTGGGGCGCGGCGAGAGTGTGGCCAGATCCGCTTGGTCGAATGCGTCTGCCTTGATGAACCGGGCGACCTCGCCGAAACCCTTTGCCTGGATCAGGGCACTGCCGTCGCGGACGTTGATATCGCTGTAATCGCGCAGAACGATCGATGCTGGGCGCTCTTCGAGGTCCTGTATTGCTTCGAGAATGTAGCGACCATGGCCGGCGGCAATGTCCACGATGCGCACTGGCTGATCGGCGCTTCGCAGGCGGCTGATCGCCCCGCGTAACAGTTCTTCTACATGTCTTTTTCTCCGGCGTATTGCGCGCCAGCCTATGGAACTCAAATAGAGCTGGTCAATCTTGCGCCCCAGCACAGTCAGGCCCGTCGGTTTGTTTCTGTAGACGTAATCAAGCGTGCTGCCGGAATCGAAACCGGTCTCGAAACCGAGCTTCAGCCCATGGGAAAGCTGGGCGCCAAGGCTCATTCCTGTACGCATGGCGCGCCAGTAATGTCCTTGTATGGAATTCGGAGGAACAGGGGCAGCCAGTGCTTCCGCTTCTGCACACATCGGGCCTATTCGGTCCGCATCGAGGAGCGACGGGGACGCCATTGGCGTATCAAAGTTGTGACGTATGAAGCGACGGGCCTGGCTTATTACCCGGCTACGATCTCGCTCGCCCAGCGTGTCGTGAAAGAAGCCGGGCAGGACGTGTTTTTCTTTCCGTATGCTGCCAAGTCTTTCGAAAAAAGTTACCTGCGGTTTGCGTTCGACAACGAAGTCTGCGCCTGAAATGAGGAGCTGAGTTGGGATGTGAATCGCCTGCGCATCTGCAACCACGCGCCGTGCAGCTTCATGCAGCCCGAGGAGCATGTTCACGGAAATGGCCCTGGCAATGAGCGGATCCTGCTGATAGCTCTGGATCCGCACAGGATCGTGCGTCAGGAAACGGGCCTTGACGTAGCTGTTGACGAAGAAGTTGCCGCGAAGCGCCCGTATCAACTTTAGAGCCGTCCGTGCGAACGGTACGTAAAGCTTCACCTTGAACGCTGGTGATGCCAGTACCAGAGCCCGAACTTTGGGCGCGTAGTCGTGAGCCCATGTCGCAACGACCACCGCTCCTACGCTTTGCGCAACAATGGCCAGGTTTTCCTCTTCGATGCGGTGGGTCGAGCCAATGTGATCAATGAACGTCTGCACGTCTCGCACGCTCGTTGCAAAGCTTGGGCTGTCCCCGCGTGCGCCAGGCGACAGACCGTGCCCGCGCGCATCCCAGGCAAAGAAGTCACAGTCAGGGAGCTCAAGTTCATCGACGAGGTGGGTCAGTCGACCCGAATGCTCATGCCCGCGATGAAGCATCACGACGGCCCGCCTTTTAGTCTCTACGGGCGAAAGCGCGGGCCAATGGCGGTAGGAAAGCTCTACCGCATCGTGGGTACTGAACGTTAGAAGGTGTGACTCGCGCATCGGAATGATCCTGGTCCCTGGACAATTAGTGAGTTATCCAAAACTCAACGGCAGAAGGCTGCTCTGCCAAGGTGGCACTTTCCGTCGGTGGTGCGATATGCGCAACGATGTCTCGCACATTTCTGATTCGCGCTAAAAAATATTGCGGATCGCAGGTTCGCAGACGTGATCACTGATACCGGTACATCTGCATCGCCGTTGGTAACGCCCAGATGCTGAATGCACCGAGCAGGCCCAGGCACGCCGGCAGAATCAGCCACCAGACCTTCGGCGGCATCGCGGTCAATGGGCTGCGCCACTGCGCCAGGGTCAGGCTGACTGCGCAGATGCAAGCGGCGAGCAATGCGCCGGCGGTGACATCCGTGGTCCAGTGCACTCCCAGGTAGACCCGCGAGAGCGCGATTGCCGTTGCCGGCAGGCTGGCCAGTACCAACCAGGCGAGCCGCAGGCGGGGCGGCTGGCCGCGGCCAGCGAGCACCCCGAGGGTCAGGAAGAAGGCGAAAGCCGCCGAGCTGTGCCCGCTGGGGAAGCTGTAGCTGCTCAGCGGCTCCATCAGCACTTCGGGACGGACCCGAGCAAAGGTTGCCTTCAATGCACCGTTCGCCGTTGCCGTTCCCAGTAGCGTGAGAATGGCGAATACCGTTGCACGCCATTGGCGCGACGCCAGGAGCAATACGCACAACAGCACGGCGGCCCACAGCTGGGTATGGAAGTCACCGACGCGGGTGATGATGACCATGATGCGGTCGAAGGTTGCGCTGCGCTCGCCCTGGATTACCGCGAGCAGACCTTCATCGAGCTCTTTCAAATGAGGCCAGCCGAAAAATAGCCCGAGAAGGATGACGACGCTGAGCCCGGCCGACACGGCGCTCACCCAGCGCAGCTGCCGCAGACTGCCGAAGGCGGTTGCGCCAACAAGTATCAGTAGGGCGCCGACAACCACGGCCGCCTCGCTCCAGAAGCCGTCTTGCAGCGGCAGACGCATGGCGGCTCCGGCGCTCCAGCCCGGCAGCAGGTAGGCCATCGACCAGCCAGCTGCAGCGCACAGACTGACCAGCAGGAAGCGTCCGAACGGCATGTCGAGCATGCCGGCAGTCATCGGCAGCATGGGTCGCAGCGGGCCGATGAAGCGGCCAACCAGCAGGCTGGCCACGCCGTAGCGCTGAAAATAGTGCTCGGCACGTAACAGCCACTCCGGATGGTCGCGCAGGCCGCGCAGGCTGCGAATGCCCTGGTGATAGCGCCGCCCGAGCGCATAGGAAAGCAGGTCGCCGATGAGCCCGCCGACAAAGCCCAGCAGCAGAGTCTGCCCCAGGGTCAGCACGCCGCTGCCGGCCAGCACCGCGATGGCGAAGACCATGATGGTGCCTGGAATGATCAGGCCGACCACGGCCAGGCACTCCATGCAGGCGACGATGACCAGCGCCAGACCCAGCCACTGCGGATTGGCGGCCAGCCATTGGGTGAGGGTTTCGAGCCATTGGCTCATGGGTAATTCCTTGAATCGTGAGCGCTTTCGACCTGGCGAAAGGGCTGTGGGTTTCCTCAGGCGAGGATACTCCGCGACATTGGCGGGTGCGCAGCGCCGTCGCACTTGAGCGGGGCGACATGGCATTCGAGCGCCTTTCGCCCGGCGCCGCTGTGCGTGGGCGCCCGGGGTGGCTATAATCCGCCGCTTTCCCTTCAGTCAGGCCAGCTAGATCCATGACCGAGTCCGTACTCGATTACATGACCCGCCTGGGCCGCGCCGCGCGCGAGGCCTCGCGAGTGCTTGCGCGCGCCAGTACGGCGCAGAAGAACCGCGCCCTGCAGGCTGCCGCCGCCGCGCTCGACGCCGCCCGCGACGAGCTGGTGGCTGCCAATGAGCTGGACCTGGCCGGTGGCCGTGCCAATGGTCTGGACGCCGCGATGCTCGACCGCCTGGCACTGACGCCCAAGGTAATCGACGGCATGATCGAAGGGCTGCGCCAGGTCGCCACGTTGCCAGACCCGATCGGTGCGATCCGCGACATGCGCTATATGCCGTCCGGCATCCAGGTCGGCAAGATGCGCGTGCCCCTGGGCGTGGTCGGAATCATCTACGAGTCGCGGCCCAACGTAACCATCGACGCCGCCAGCCTGTGCCTGAAGTCGGGCAACGCAACTATTCTGCGTGGCGGCTCCGAAGCGATTCATTCCAACCAGGCGATTGCCCGTTGCATTCAGCTCGGCCTGGCCGAGGCCGGATTGCCGGCAGCCGCCGTGCAGGTCGTGGAAACCACTGACCGGGCCGCGGTCGGCGCGTTGATCAGCATGCCGGAGTTTGTCGATGTGATCGTGCCGCGCGGCGGCAAGGGCTTGATCGAACGCATCAGCCGCGACGCACGGGTGCCGGTGATCAAGCATCTTGACGGCATCTGTCATGTCTACGTTGACGTCGCAGCAGACGTCGACAAGGCCATTCGCATCGCCGACAACTCCAAGACCCAGCGCTTTGCACCATGCAATACCATGGAGACGCTGCTGGTTCATCCGGATATCGCCGAGCAGGTCCTGCCGCCGCTGGCCGCGATCTACCGTGAAAAGAGCGTGGAGCTGCGCGGCTGCGAGCGGACTCGAGCGCTGCTTGGCAGCGGCGTGCTCGAGGCCAGCGAAGAAGACTGGGCGACCGAGTACAACGCACCGATCCTGTCGATCCGCATCGTTGATTCACTGGATGCGGCCATCGAACACATCAATCGATACGGCTCGCAGCATACCGATGCGATCGTCACCGAGAACTTCAGCGATGCCCGACGCTTCCTCACCGAGGTGGATTCGGCGTCGGTGATGATTAACGCCTCGACGCGTTTCGCCGATGGCTTCGAGTATGGCCTGGGTGCTGAGATCGGTATTTCCACCGACAAGCTTCACGCCCGTGGCCCGGTTGGCCTGGAGGGGCTGACCAGCGAGAAGTACGTCGTCTTCGGCGACGGCCACGTCCGTACCTGATGAGCCAAGGCAGCGGCGCCCGGCGCATTGGTATTCTCGGCGGCACCTTCGATCCGGTACATATCGGCCACCTGCGCGGCGCGCTGGAAGTGGCTGAGATGTTCGCTCTCGACGAGCTGCGGCTGATACCCAATGCACGGCCGCCGCATCGTGACACCCCTAATTGCTCGGCGCAGGATCGCCTGGCGATGGTCCGTCTGGCGGTGCAGGATCTGCCGCCGCTGTGCGTGGACGCACGCGAGCTGGAGCGGGAGAAGCCGTCCTACACCATCGATACGCTGATCTCGCTGCGCGCCGAACTGGACGAGGAAGACCAACTGTTGCTGGTAGTGGGTTGGGATGCCTTCTGCGGGCTGCCCACCTGGCATCGCTGGGAGGAGCTGCTCGATTATTGCCATATCCTCGTACTGCAGCGGCCGGACGCCGGCAGCGAGGCGCCGCAAGCGCTACGTGATCTGCTGGCTGCGCGCAGCGTGCCAGACCCTCAGGTGCTTTGTGGGGGGAGTGGGCAGATTGCTTTCGTCTGGCAGACACCACTGGAGGTGTCCGCCACGCAGATTCGCCAATTGCTGGCCAGTGGCAAGTCGGTCCGATTCCTGGTTCCCGATGCCGTACTGGCTTATATCAACGCGCACGGACTGTACCGGGCGTCGAACTGAGGTTGTTTTCACGTTATGCAAACTGAAGAGTTGGTCCAGCTGGCAATTACCGCCCTGGAAGATCTGAAAGGCCAGGACATCACCACCATCGATGTTCGCGGCAAGACCAGTGTCACCGATTACATGATCATTGCCAGCGGGAGCTCCAGCCGGCACGTCAAGTCGCTCGTCGAAAACGTACTGGAGAAGGTCAAGGAGCAGGGCGTTCGTCCGCTCGGCAGCGAAGGGCTCGAGGGTGGCGAGTGGGCACTGCTGGACCTGGACGATGTGGTCGTCCATGTGATGCAGGTACCGACCCGTCAGTTCTACGACCTGGAGCGTTTGTGGCAGGGCGCCGAACAGAGCCGCGCGCAGCACACCCACGACTCGGAATAATCCGTGCGTATCAAGCTGATCGCGGTCGGCTCGAAGATGCCGCGTTGGGTCGAGGACGGTTGGCAGGAATATTCCAAGCGTCTGCCGTCCGAGCTGCCGCTGGAACTGCACGAGATTGCGCTCAACACCCGCGGTAAGAATGCGGATGTGGCGCGGTTGATTCGCCAGGAAGGCGAGGCCATGCTGGGCAAGGTCCAGCCGGGCGAGCGCATCGTCACGCTCGAGGTGCATGGCAAACCGTGGAGCACCGAGCAGCTGGCTGCTGAAATCGAGCGCTGGCGGCTCGACGCACGCAACGTCAATCTCATGGTTGGCGGCCCGGAAGGGCTGGCGCCGGAGGTTTGCGCGCGCAGCGAGCAGCGCTGGTCGCTGTCACCGCTAACCCTGCCGCACCCGCTGGTGCGAATTCTGATCGGCGAACAGATCTACCGCGCCTGGACGTTGCTGTCCGGTCATCCTTATCACAAGTAGTCCGCGAACCCCTTCGATATGCCGCAACCGATTCAGCTCAAGGATCACGAGAAGGACGCCGTGCTGGTGCGCCGGCGCGTGGCCGTGGGCCTTGCCTTGGTGTTGCTGCTGATCGGTGTGCTGGTGGCGCGGATGTATTACTTGCAGGTGGTGCAGTTCGAGCATCATTCGACGCTGTCGGAAAACAACCGTGTCCATGTGCAACCGATTCCGCCCAATCGCGGGCTGATCTTCGATCGGCAGGGGCGCGTGATTGCCGACAACCGGCCGAGCTTCAGCCTGACCGTCACCCGTGAGCGCGCCGGCGACTGGAAGACGGTGCTCGACGCAGTGGTCGAGGTGCTGGATCTCAGCGAAGAAGAGCGCGGGCTGTTCGAGAAGCGCGTGCTGCAGGGGCGACGGCCGTTCGAGCCGGTGCCGATCATGTATGAGCTATCCGAAGAGCAGATCGCCCGTATTGCGGTGAACCAGTTCCGCCTGCCAGGCGTCGAGGTGGCTGCGCAGCTGGTCCGGCACTACCCGCAGGGCGCGCACTTCGCCCATTCGGTGGGCTATGTCGGGCGGATCAACGAGCAGGAGGTCAAGCAGCTCGATCCGGTCAACTACAGCGGCACGCACCACATCGGCAAGACTGGCATCGAGAAGTTCTACGAGGATGAGCTGCACGGACAGGTCGGCTACGAAGAAGTCGAGACCAATGCGCGCGGCCGCGTGCTGCGGGTGCTCAAGCGAACCGATCCGATTCCCGGCAAGGACATCACCCTGTCGCTCGATCTGGATCTGCAGGAAGCTGCCGAGGAAGCGCTGGGCGGGCGTCGCGGTGCGATCGTCGCGCTGCTGCCGGCTACCGGCGAAGTGGTGGCGATGGTCAGTCAGCCAAGCTTCAATCCCAACCTGTTCGTCACCGGTATCAGCTTCAAGGACTACGGCGAGCTGCGCGATTCCATCGACCGGCCGCTATACAACCGCGTGCTGCGTGGTCTGTATCCGCCGGGTTCGACGATCAAGCCGATGATGGCCGTTGCCGGACTCGACGCAGGCGTGGTCACGCCGACCACCCGGGTTTTCGATCCGGGCTTCTTTCAGTTGCCCAACGTGCAGCACAAGTACCGCAACTGGAACCGCAGCGGCGACGGCTGGGTGGATCTGGATCTGGCCATTGCGCGCTCCAACGACACCTACTTCTATGACATGGCCCACAAGCTGGGCGTTGATCGCATGCATGACTACATGACCCGCTTCGGCCTGGGTCAGCGCGTCTCGCTCGACATGCACGAGGAAACCGCCGGGCTAATGCCGTCTCGCGACTGGAAGCGGGCGCGTTACCGTCAGCCCTGGTATCCCGGCGAAACCGTCATCCTCGGCATCGGGCAGGGCTACATGCAGGCCACACCGCTACAGCTGGCTCAGGCCACTGCGCTGATGGCGACTCGCGGCAAGTGGATTCGCCCGCATCTGGCGCGCAGCGTTGGCGGCCAGGCGCCAGTCGATTCCGATCCGGTGCCGGATATCCAGCTGCGTGATCCGCGCTTCTGGGACTACGCGGCGCACGGCATGGAGCAGGTGTTGCACGGTGCTCGCGGCACGGCACGCAAGGTCGGTGACAGCTCCGTCTACCGGATCGCCGGCAAGAGCGGTACCGCCCAGGTCGTCGCGATCCGCCAGGGCGAGAAGTACGACAGCGCCAAGCTCGCCGAGCGCCATCGCGACCACGCACTGTTCGTCGCCTTCGCACCGGTCCATGACCCGAAGATCGCCGTCGCGGTGATGGTCGAGAACGGCGAATCCGGGTCAGGCGTCGCGGCGCCCGTGGCCAAGCTGGTGATGGACGCCTGGCTGCTGGATGAGGAGGGCAAGCTCAAGGCGGAATTCGCCCCACCCGTGACCGCCCAAGGGAAGAAACCATGAGCGGCAATTTCGACCGTACGCTGTCGAGCGAGGACGTGCTGCGCCGCCGCGCGAGTCTGTTGCAGCGCCTGCATATCGATGGGCTGTTGCTCGTGCTGTTACTGATGCTGGCGGCCGGTAGCCTGTTCATCCTCTATTCGGCCAGCGGCAAGAACTGGGATCTGGTCATCAAGCAGGCGACCTCGTTCGGCCTCGGCCTTGGCGCCATGCTGGTCATCGCCCAGTTCGAGCCGCGCTTCATGGCGCGCTGGGTGCCGCTCGCTTACCTGGGCGTCGTGGGCTTGCTGGTGGCGGTAGAGGTCGTCGGCCACACGGCGATGGGGGCCACACGTTGGATCAATATTCCTGGCGTGGTCCGTTTTCAGCCGTCCGAATTCATGAAGATCATCATGCCGATGACCATCGCCTGGTATCTGTCCTCGCGCAGTCTGCCGCCGGGCATCAAGCACACCGCGATCAGCCTGGCGATGATCCTTGCTCCCTTCGTGCTCATTCTCAAGCAACCTGACCTCGGTACCGCGCTGTTGATTCTCGCCTCTGGTGCGTTCGTGCTGTTCATCGGCGGTCTGCGCTGGCGCTGGATCATCAGTGCTGTGGCCGCCGTGGTCCCGATCGCCGTGGCGATGTGGTACTTCGTGTTGCGCGATTACCAAAAGCAGCGCGTGCTGACCTTCCTCGATCCCGAAAGCGATCCGCTGGGCACGGGCTGGAACATCATCCAGTCGAAGGCGGCGATCGGCTCGGGTGGCGTTTTCGGTAAGGGCTGGCTGGCTGGAACCCAATCGCATCTGGATTTTTTGCCGGAAAGCCATACTGACTTTATCATCGCCGTGCTCGCCGAGGAGTTCGGCCTGGTTGGCGTCTGTCTGCTCCTGTTGGTGTATATCCTGCTGATTACCCGAGGGTTGGTCATCACGGTGCAGGCGCAGACATTGTTTGGAAAACTGCTGGCCGGTGCGTTGACGATGACCTTCTTTGTTTACGTTTTCGTCAATATCGGTATGGTCAGTGGGCTGTTGCCGGTGGTGGGGGTGCCTTTGCCCTTCATTAGTTACGGCGGAACTTCATTGGTGACCCTGCTGTCAGGGTTCGGGGTTTTAATGTCGATTCACACCCATCGCAAGTGGATCGCACAGGTTTGACGAGAGTGAATTTGTTGACTTCATTACGGCGTGGCTGGGTGGCACGGATGCTGGGGGGCGTGGGCTTGGCCGGCGCTGTGCTGGGAAGTCTGCCGCTGCAGGCCGCGGACTACACCGGCCCCAACGTGGACGAGTTCATCGTGGAAATGACCCGCGACTACGGTTTCGCCGGAGAGCAGCTGCGCGACCTGTTCAAGCAGGCCGAACGCAAGCAGGCGATTCTCGATGCCATTTCGCGGCCGGCCGAGCGGGTCAAGCCGTGGAAGGAGTACCGGCCGATCTTCCTCACCGATTCGCGCATCGCTCAGGGCGTCGATTTCTGGCGCGAGAACGAAGCCTCGCTGACTCGCGCAGAAACCGAATACGGCGTGCCGGCTGAGATCATCGTGGCGATCATCGGCGTCGAAACCTTTTATGGCCGCAACACCGGTAGTCATCGAGTGATCGATGCGCTGTCGACGCTGGGCTTCGACTACCCGCCGCGGCAGCCTTTCTTCCGCCAGCAGCTCAAGGAGTTCCTGCTGCTGACCCGCGAGGAACAGGTCGATCCGTTGACCCTCAAGGGCTCCTATGCAGGTGCCATGGGCTTGCCGCAGTTCATGCCGAGCAGCTTCCGCGCCTATGCCGTGGACTTCGATGGCGATGGCCGCATCGATATCTGGAACAACCCCACCGACGCGATCGGCAGTGCGGCCAGCTATTTCAAACAGCACGGCTGGACCGCTGGTGATCGCGTCGTGGCTCGCGCGAAGGTATCCGGCAAGCGTTTCGAGGAGGGCCTGACCGTCGGCCTCGAGTCGCAGAAGAACGCCGGCGAGATGCGCGCCCTGGGCTGGAAGTTCGACAAGTCCGTGGCTGATGACACGGCGGTGACGGCTTTCCGTCTGGAAGGCGCAGAGGGCGACGAATACTGGCTGGGCCTGCCGAACTTCTATGTCATTACCCGCTATAACCGCAGCGTCATGTACGCCATGGCCGTGCATCAGCTGTCGCAGCTGCTGGCCGAAGCGCGAGGCGAACAATGAGTGCTCTCTGGACAAGGTTGATGGCGTTGGGTGTGACAGGCGTATTGCTGGCGAGCTGTTCGTCGACGCCGGCACCCAGCAGCACGCAGAGCAAGCCGGCCGGCAGCAGCGGCCCTGGCGACTATGCCCGGCCGCACAAGGACGGCGCGCCCTGGTGGGATGTTGACGTCTCGCAGATCCAGGACGCGGTACCGATGCCGCATTACGGGTCGTACAAGGCCAACCCCTACACTGTGCTGGGCAAGACCTATTTCCCGATCAGTGATGGCCGCCGTTACTCGGCTACCGGGACGGCGTCGTGGTACGGCACCAAGTTCCACGGACAGCCCACCGCCAATGGCGAAAAGTACGACCTCTACGGCATGAGCGCTGCGCACAAGACGCTGCCGCTACCTACCTACGTCAAGGTTACCAATCTGGATAATGGGCGCGTGGTGACGTTGCGCGTCAATGATCGCGGCCCGTTCTACTCCGATCGGATCATCGATCTGTCCTTTGCTGCGGCGAAGAAGCTCGGCTTTGCAGAAAGCGGCACGGCGCGGGTCAAGGTCGAAGGCATCGACCCAGAGCAGTGGTGGGCGCAGCAGGGCCG
Organism: Stutzerimonas stutzeri; assembly: GCF_038561965.1. Lineage (NCBI taxonomy): Bacteria > Pseudomonadati > Pseudomonadota > Gammaproteobacteria > Pseudomonadales > Pseudomonadaceae > Stutzerimonas > Stutzerimonas stutzeri. Next base: position 565,304 of record NZ_CP139348.1, read on the forward strand.
GCCGGTGCCGAGCATGATGGCGCAGCCGCAGATGGCCGCCGCCAAACCCGCCAGCAGCATTGCCCAGCCGATCGAGCAGTACACACCACCGCCTCAGCAGCACGCTGCGGCCACTGTGCCGCTTGAAATCGACGCAAAAAAAAACGCTTCGCCCGCAGCCGCTGGCCTGTTTCTCCAGGTTGGCGCCTTCGCCAATCCGGATGCAGCTCAGTTGTTGAAGGACAAGCTGAGCGGCGTGGTGTCTGCGCCGGTGTTCATCAGCTCGGTGGTGCACAACCAGCAGACCCTGCATCGGGTGCGGCTGGGGCCCATCGATACGCCGGATGAAGCCATGCAGCTCGAGCAAAGCGTTCGCCTGGCCAATCTCGGGCAGCCGCGTCGCGTCGCCGCCGATTGACCCTTTGCAAACCTTGCCTGTTTTACCTGACCAACTTTGAGATTCGGATGAACATCACCAGCCTCGTGCAACGTTTCATAGTCCTGGCTCTGCTGACGGTCGCTCCGACCGTCTGGGCGGCCCAGATCCTGCCGTCGGCTCCTCAGCTTGCCGCCAAGTCCTACCTGCTGATGGACGCGGCCAGCGGCGAGGTATTGGTCGAGCACAATGGCGACGAGCGTCTGCCACCCGCCAGCCTGACCAAGTTGATGACTGCCTATATCGCCACCCTGGAAATCCAGAAGGGCCAGATCAGCGACAACGACATGGTCACCGTGAGTGAAAAGGCTTGGCGTACTGGCGGCTCGCGTATGTTCATCCAGGTCAACACGCAGGTTTCGGTGGACGATCTGCTGCACGGCATCATCATTCAGTCGGGCAACGATGCCAGCGTGGCCATGGCCGAGCACATCGCCGGCAGCGAAGAAGCCTTTGCCGATCTTATGAACAGCGCCGCCCAGCGTCTGGGCATGACCAATACCCATTTCATGAATGCCACCGGCCTGCCGGACCCGGATCACTACTCCTCGGCTGGCGATATGGCCAAGCTGGCGCGGGCGATCATCTATGAAGATCCAGCGCACTACGCCATCTATGCGCAGAAAGAGTTCTTCTGGAACAACATCAAACAGCCTAACCGCAACCTTCTGCTGTGGCGCGACAAGACCGTCGATGGCCTGAAAACCGGCCATACCGAAGAAGCCGGCTACTGCCTGGTGGCGTCTGCCGTGCGCGACAACATGCGCCTGATCTCGGTGGTGTTCGGCACCGACAGCGAGCAGGCCCGTGCAGCAGAGACGCAGAAACTGCTGACCTATGGCTTCCGCTTCTTCGAAACCCGCACCTTCTACCAGAAAGGTACTGAGCTGGCCCAGGCGCAGGTCTGGAAAGGCCAGCAGGACAAGCTCAAGGCCGGCCTGGCGCAGGATCTGACCATGACCCTGCCGCGTGGCCAGGTAGAAAAACTGCAGGCTGTGATGAGCTTCAACGGCACGCTCACCGCGCCGATCCAGCAGGGCGACGTGATCGGCAAGGTCGAGGTCAAGCTGGACGACAAGGTGGTGCGCAGCACCGACCTGGTAGCGCTGGAAACCATCGAAGAGGGTGGGCTGTTCCGTCGCTTTTGGGATAGCATTCGCCTCTTCTTCTACAGCTTGTTCAACTGACCACGCTCGAGTGCGCCCTGGCTGATCCCGCCGCGGCGCACTTGCGGATCACGAGTCCGTTACGCCATGACCGATAACCAAGATGTAGCTGCACCCAAGATCGACTTTCCTTGCGAGCGCTACCCGATCAAGGTGATCGGCGACGCCGGCGAGGGTTTTCGGGAGGTCGTGATTGAAGTCATCCAGCGCCATGCGCCAGATTTCGATGAGGCCACCGTAGTCACCCGTGACAGTCGAAACGGGCGCTTTCTTTCGCTGCAGGTACTGATCACCGCCACCGGCGTCGAGCAGTTGCAGGCCATCCATGTCGATCTGCGTGCCACTGGCCGTGTTCACATGGTGCTGTGATGACCCACGAAGTGGGTGTGCGTGAGCTCGGTCTGATCGAGTATCGGTCTGCCTGGCAGGCCATGCAGCAGTTCACCAATACACGTGGTGCTGACAGCGGTGACGAGATCTGGCTGCTGCAGCATCCTCCGGTGTTCACCCAGGGGCAGGCCGGCAAGGCCGAGCACCTGCTGTTTCCGGGCAATATTCCGGTGGTCCAGGTGGACCGTGGCGGTCAGGTGACCTATCACGGGCCCGGCCAGTTGGTTGGCTATCTGTTGCTCGATGTGCGCCGCCTTGGCATTGGTGTGCGTGAACTGGTAAACCGTATCGAGCGCAGCCTGATCGATCTGCTTGCCGGTTACGGTGTCGAGGCCGCCGCCAAGCCGGATGCACCCGGTGTTTACGTCAACGGCGCGAAGATCGCATCGTTGGGCCTGCGCATTCGCAACGGCCGTTCCTTCCACGGCCTGGCGCTGAACGTGGACATGGATCTCGAGCCTTTCCGGCGCATCAATCCCTGCGGTTATGCAGGGCTGCCCATGACCCAGATGCGTGACTTGATCGGGCCGGTCGACATCAGCCAAGTGGCCGATAGACTGCGCGAGCAACTGGTCCGGCAGCTCGGATACGCGCAACAGAAGACCCTCGCGGGCGGAATCGAAGCATATGAGTAGTATAGAAACAGTAGGCAAGCGCCCAGCCAAGGTAGAGGCCGGCGTCAAGCTGCGCGGCGCCGAGAAGGTTGCGCGGATTCCGGTGAAGATCATCCCTACCGATGAACTGCCGAAGAAGCCGGACTGGATTCGCGTGCGCATCCCGGTCTCCCCTGAGGTCGACCAGATCAAGCAGACCCTGCGCAAGCACAAGCTGCACAGCGTTTGCGAAGAGGCCTCCTGCCCTAATCTGGGCGAGTGCTTCTCCAGCGGGACCGCGACCTTCATGATCATGGGCGACATCTGCACGCGTCGCTGCCCGTTCTGCGACGTTGGCCACGGCCGCCCGAATGCGCTGGACGCGGATGAGCCGAAGAACCTCGCCCAAGCCATCGCCGACATGCGCCTGAAGTACGTGGTGATTACCTCGGTGGACCGTGACGACCTGCGAGACGGTGGTGCCCAGCATTTCGCTGATTGCCTGCGCGAGATCCGCAAGCTGTCGCCATCGATCCAGCTGGAAACCCTGGTGCCTGATTACCGGGGCCGCATGGATATCGCGCTGGACATTACTGCCAGCGAACCGCCGGATGTGTTCAACCACAACCTTGAAACCGTACCGCGGCTTTACAAGTCGTCGCGTCCGGGTTCGGATTTCGAGTGGTCGCTGGATCTGCTGGAGAAGTTCAAGCAGCGCGTACCGGGCGTGCCGACCAAGTCCGGGCTGATGCTCGGCCTGGGTGAAACCGATGAAGAAGTCATCGAGGTCATGCATCGCATGCGTGAGCATGAGATCGATATGCTCACACTTGGCCAGTACCTGCAGCCCTCGCGCAACCATCTGCCGGTGCAGCGCTTCGTGCATCCCGATATCTTCGCCTGGTTTGCCGAAGAGGGCATGAAGATGGGCTTCAAGAACATCGCTTCCGGTCCGCTGGTGCGTTCCTCATACCACGCCGATCAGCAGGCGCACGGAGCCAAGCAGGACTAAACGGCGCGTACCTTTATGGGGCATTGGCTCCCCGAAGCCGCGTTGGCAGGCGCTACTGCCAACGCGGCTTTTTCTTGCCCGCTGCATGGCTAGAAGTCGTCTCGAATGCAATGGCAAGAAAATTGCGGCATTACGCCGCATTAGACTTTGGTCTATAGTGGCGTTCGTTTACACCATGAGGCCAACCGAGGGCCGCAGCAGATGAACGAACCCCAGTTAAAGGACCTCCTTGACGATCTGGATGCCGCGAAGGTCGAGTGCGATGCGATGAGTCGCCTGGTCGTGACGCGGCTGGCCAAGCAGCACATCCCATACCGAGCCATGTTGGGGCAGGTCGAGCTGGACGGAAAGGTGGTGTCACCGCATTTCTGGGTCGAAACCGATGGCTGCGTGATCGACTACCGCGCTCGCCAGCGTCTTGGTGGCGATCAGCGCGTACCTCACGGCGTCGTGCCGCTTGAGGCGGTGCAAGCCCATTACCAAGGCAAGCAGGTGGTCATCGATCCGTTGCCGGATTACCTCTATGAGGTGGCCGTCAAACACTGATGGTAAGCAGGCGTCCAGCTATGGACGAAAACGAAAGCCCCGGCATGACCGGGGCTTTTTTTGTATCGTCAGTTGCGTTGCGCGATCAGGGCTGGGCGCGTAGCCGGCCGAGCAGTTCCTGGGTGGGATGGCCGTCGGCCGGCCACCCCAGGCGCTGCTGGAAGCCGCGAATGGCCTTGCGGGTATTGGCTCCGATGATGCCGTCCGGCGTACCCGGATCGAAGCCCTGCGCAACGAGGCGTTCCTGCAGTTCGAGGCGCTCGGAGCGGCTCAGCGGCTGTTCACCGCGCGGCCAGCTGCCCGCAACTTGTCCCTTGCCCTGGAAGCTCTCTGCCAGCAGACCAATCGCCAGCGCATAGGCCGAGGAGTTGTTGTAGCGCAGGATGGCGCGGAAGTTATCCATGATGAGGAACGCCGGGCCACGATGGCCTGCTGGCAGCAATAGGCTGGCATTGGCTTCTTCCTGGTCGCTGGGCAGGCCGCGAAGGCCGAGGCGGCGCCATTCGGCAAGCGGCTTGCGGATCTCGTTGTCGGCCAGCGCGTAGTCGAATTCTTTCGGCAACTGCACCTCGAATCCCCAGGGTTGCCCCTGCTTCCAGCCGGACGCCTGCAGGTAGTGCGCGGCCGAAGCCAGGGCATCGGCAGAGCTGTTCCAGATATCGCGCTTGCCATCACCATCGAAATCCACGGCGTGGGTGTTGTAAGTGGTCGGAATGAACTGCGTCTGCCCCATGGCGCCAGCCCAGGAGCCACGCATGCGCTGGGGCGCGACATCGCCATGCTGGAGGATTTCCAGTGCGGCGATCAGCTGACTCTTGGCAAACGCCGGACGCCGGCCTTCATGGGCAAGGGTGGCCAGCGAACGGATGACCGATTTATCACCCATGATCTGGCCGAAGCTGCTTTCCAGGCCCCATACGGCGACCAGGGTTTCGCGATCGACAGCGTAGCGTGCCTCGATCTTGTCCAGGGTAGCGGCATTCTCGTTAAGCAGGCGTTGCCCGCTGCGCACGCGCTGGGGGGAGATGGCGCCTTCCAGGTACTGCCAAACGGGGCGAGTGAATTCAGGCTGGCTACGATCTGCGGCAATCACTGCAGGGTCGGGTTCAACGCCAGCGAACGCCTGGTCGAAGGTCTTGGCGGAAATACCTGCCGCCAGGGCTTCGCTACGGAACTGTTCGCGCCACTGGCTGAAGCTCAGATGGGCGGCTTCCGGGCGCACATCGACCGCGGCGGTGTCGCTACGCGGGGTGGCCGAGGGTGAGGCATTACTGACCAGAGTGGACTGCGCGAGGGGTTCGGCTGCACAGGCAACGACCAGGCTCATCGCCGAAGCGGCAACCAGGGTACGTAGCAGCAGAACGGGAACGAAGGTGTGATACATGCACCACTCTCGAAACGTGTCGTCGGTCGCAGACATTATCACGCTTTAGCGGTGTTGGGTTTTCAGGCTGCCAGAAGGACCGAAGCCTCCCAGTTGGTGGACTGGGAGGCTTCGCGGCGGTAGCTGCCTTTGCCTTTTTTCGGCGTTTCCTGGCGTAGGCGGAACAGTGGCTGCGCGACCAGGTGCTTGGCCTTGTTTGGTCGCTTTTTGCGTGTGCTCATGCGATTTCCCTCTTGGTGGCCCGCTATCGGGCGAGGGCATCATAGGGCTTGTACAAAAAATGTCCAGTGGGCCAGTAAACCGCTTCGGCAGCTAGCCGCCGACCCGGCGACCGCTCAGTTGCAGGCAGATATCGGCCAGTCCGATCCACGGATCGCCGGCCGCCTGGCCCTTGATCTGTTCGTCAATGCGCTGCGCATCCATCAGTAATCGGCTCCAGCCGGCCACGTTGTGCCGCTGCAGTGCTTTGGAAACCAGCGGTCGACGTTTGTCCCAGACCGGCGGACGGGCCTGGCTGAAGGCGCGATCAAGCGGGGTGCCCTGAGCAATTTGCTGAGCGATATTGGCCAGCAAACGGAGTTCGCGTGCCAGCGCCCAGAGGATCACCGGCGCCTCGACCCCTTCACCCCGCAACCCCTCAAGCATGTGCAGTGCGTGAGCGGCCTGGCCATGCAGGGTGGCATCGATCAGGCCGAAGACATCGTAGCGGGCGCTGTCGGCGACCGCGGCTTGCACGGTATCCGCGGTGACTTGTCCGGCGTCGGCAAGCAGTTTGAGCTTTTCGATTTCCTGTGCCGCTGCCAGCAGGTTGCCTTCGACCCGGGCAGCGATCAGTTCGATGGCTTCCTGATCGGCGGACAAACCCGCCTGGGCCAGGCGCTGGCGAATCCATTGCGGCAACTGCGCGGCATCTACCGGCCAGATCTGCAGGAACTGCACATCCTTACTGTCGATCAGCGCTTTGGCCCATTTGGTCTTCTGGGCGCTGCCGTCGAGTTTGGGTAGGCTGATCAGCAGCACGGTGTCCTCGGCGGGGCGAGCGAGATACTCCAGCAGCGCCGCCGCTCCCTTGTCACCGGGTTTGCCGTTGGGAATGCGCAATTCGAGTAGACGCTTTTCGGCAAACAGCGACAGGCTGGCACCCGCCTCGATCAGCTGGCTCCAGTCGAAACCGGTTTCCACGTGAAAGACCTGACGCTCACTGAAACCCTGCGCGCGCGTTGCTGCGCGGATTGCATCGCAGGTTTCCTGGCACAGCAGGTGCTCATCACCACAGACGACGTATACGGGGGCCAGGTTGCCGTGTAGGTGTTTGCCGAGCTGAGCAGGGGAGAGCTTCATGGTGCGAAGACGGGGGCCTTGAGGCCCCCGTACCTGTTACTGGATGGGCAGCTGGATGGGCGACTGTTGCGGCTGTGCATCCTGCGCACGACGGGCGGCTTCCATCGCTTCCGCTTCGGCCCGTGCCTTGGCTTCGGCTTCCTGTTGCAGGCGATCGAGTTGCGACGGAGTGATGCGCTGGATGCGCAGAGCCAGCTGTTGCAGCAGCTCGCGGCGCATTTCCTGCCGCAGCTGATCGCCTTCCTGCGACGAACCGATCAGGTTGTTGCTGTCGTGTACGTAGACTTTCTGCACTTCGATGCTGTCTTCGAGCAGCAGCGTGTTCTGCGGGCCGCGGAATTCGTAGTCGAGGGTGCTGGTCAGTTCATATTCGGCGCTGCGTGCCGAGCTGGTGTAGCTGGCGGTGCGCTGGCGGGTCTGCTCGCGGGCCAAGTTGAGGCTGTACTTGGCGGCCGGGCTGACGCGTACGCCGTTGCTCTTCAGCAGGTCTTCGAGCTGCTGCACCGTTTCGCCGTAGCTGTTGCGGGCTTGCAGGTTGATTTCCTTGAGGCCGAATTCGACGTCGCCGGTGCCGCGCAGCTGAAAGCCGCAGGCGCTCAACAGCAGTGTCAGGCCCAGCACCACCAGATTCCGTTTGTTCATACTGTTATCCCCTTGCAGGCCCGGCGCGCACGCCGGGGCCGAATCAGTTAGCGACGATATTGACCAGCTTGCCCGGCACCACGATGACCTTGCGAATCGTCAGGCCTTCGGTGAAGCGCAGCACGTTTTCATTGCCTCGGGCGGTGGCCTCGACATCCTCGCGAGTGGCCGCGGCCGGCACTTCGATCTGGCCGCGCAGCTTGCCGTTGACCTGCACTACCAGGGTCAGGCTGTCCTGCACCAGGGCAGACTCGTCGACTTTCGGCCATTGCGCGTCGATGATCACGCCCTGCTTGCCGAGTTGCTGCCAGAGTTCGTGAGAGATGTGCGGTGTGATCGGCGCAAGCAACAACGCAACGGTCTCCAGGCCTTCCTGCAGCAGGGCTCGGTCCTGTTCGCTGGCGGTCGCTGCTTTCTCCAGCACGTTCATCAGCGTCATCACCTGGGCGATGGCGGTGTTGAATTTGTGGTGCTGGCCGACATCGACGCTGGCCTGCTTGATGGCGAGATGGATCGCGCGGCGCACGGCCTTCTGCTCATCGCTCAGGCTGGCGGTATCCAGCACGCCCGCAACCCCTGCGCTGACATGCGCATGGGCCAGACGCCAGACGCGCCGCAGGAAGCGGCTCGCCCCCTCGACGCCGGAGTCGGACCACTCCAGGCTCATGTCAGGCGGCGAGGCGAACATCATGAACAGGCGGCAGGTGTCGGCGCCGTAGGCGTCGATCATGGCCTGTGGGTCGACGCCGTTGTTCTTCGACTTGGACATCTTCTCGGTGCCGCCGATTTCAACCGGCAGGCCGTCGCTCGCCAATTTGGCGCCGATGACCTTGGCCTTGGCATCACGCTCGACCACGACATCGGCCGGGTTGAACCAGTCCTTGCCGCCGTTATCCAGGGTTCGGTAATAGGTGTCGGCCACCACCATGCCCTGAGTCAGCAGATTCTTGAACGGCTCGTTGGAGCTGACCAGCCCCTCGTCACGCATCAGCTTGTGGAAGAAACGCGCGTACAGCAGGTGCAGGATCGCGTGTTCGATACCGCCGATGTACTGGTCCACTGGCAGCCAGTGGTTGGCGGCGGCCGGGTCGACCATGCCTTGGTCGTAATTGGGGCTGGCGTAGCGGGCGAAATACCAGGAGGACTCGACGAAGGTGTCCATGGTGTCGGTTTCGCGCTTGGCCGGTGCGCCGCACTTCGGGCAGCTGCACTCGTAAAATTCAGGCATGCGCGCCAGCGGGCTGCCGGCGCCGTCTGGGACCACGTCTTCTGGTAGCACGACGGGCAGCTGGTCTTCGGGAACCGGCACGTCGCCGCAGGTTTCGCAGTGGATGATGGGGATCGGGCAGCCCCAGTAGCGCTGGCGGCTGATGCCCCAGTCACGCAGGCGGAACTGGGTGCGCGCCTGGCCGAGGCATTTCTTCTGCAGTGCCACTTCGATGGCGTCGAATGCACCCTCGAAATCGAGGCCGTCGAAGATGCCGGAATTGATCAGCTCGCCATGCTCGCCGTAGGCATCCTGCCAGGGTGCCGGAGTCATGTCGCCGGCGCTGGTGCGTACTACCGGTGTGATCGGCAGGCCGTACTTGCTGGCGAACTCGAAGTCGCGTTCATCATGGGCGGGCACCGCCATCACGGCGCCTTCGCCGTAGTTCATCAGCACGTAGTTGGCGACCCATACCGGCAGCAGCTCGCCGGTCAGCGGGTGTTGCACGCGCAGGGAGGTGGCCAGCCCCTTCTTTTCCTGGGTGGCGATGTCCGCTTCGGCAACGCCGCCGCGCTTGCATTCGTCGATGAAGGCCTGCAGTTCGGGGTCGTTCTGCGCCGCCAGGGTCGCCAGCGGATGCTCAGCTGCAACGGCCACGTAGGTTGCACCCATGAGGGTGTCGGGGCGGGTGGTGAAGACCTTCATCAGACCTTCGCTGCCGATGCTGGCGACGTCGTAGGGGAAGCTGATCTCCATGCCGCGCGACTTGCCGATCCAGTTGCGCTGCATGGTCTTGACCTGTTCCGGCCAGCCATCCAGTTCGTCCAGGCTCTCCAGCAGTTCATCCGCATAAGCGGTGATCTTGAAGTAGTACATCGGGATTTCGCGCTTCTCGATCAGCGCGCCGGAACGCCAGCCGCGGCCGTCGATGACCTGCTCGTTGGCCAGCACGGTCTGATCGACCGGGTCCCAGTTGACGGTGCCGTTTTTACGGTAGATCACGCCCTTCTGGTACAGGCGAGTAAACAGCCACTGCTCCCAACGATAGTAGTCGGGCTTGCAGGTGGTGACTTCCCGCGTCCAGTCAACGGCCAGGCCCAGGCTTTTCAGCTGGGCCTTCATGTAGGCGATGTTTTCGTAGGTCCACTTGGCTGGCGCGACCTGGTTCTTCATCGCAGCGTTTTCTGCCGGCATACCGAAGGCATCCCAGCCCATGGGCTGCAGCACGTTCTTGCCCTGCATGCGCTGATAGCGCGCGATCACATCACCGATGGTGTAGTTGCGCACATGACCCATGTGCAGCTTGCCGCTGGGGTAGGGAAACATCGACAGGCAATAGAAAGTGTCCTTGCCTGGCTGTTCGCTCACTTCAAAGGATTTCTGCGAATCCCAGTGGGACTGCGCGGCGGCTTCGATTTCGCGGGGCTGATACTGTTCGTGCATGGCTACTGGCGTTGGAATGGGGGCTGGCTCTCCGCAAAAACGCTGTCGCAGGCTCGGCTGGCAGGTCCGGTGGACCTGGCACAAACGCGGCCCCGCAGGTAGCGGGCGGAGGCATGGAAGCGCCGTAGCATACATGACCCCCCGCGGCCTAGGGAAACCGGATTTGCCGCAGCCGGCAGGGGTTCCGTCCGTCGCGCGCGGCTTGAGCGAGTCAGGCTGAGCTACGCTTGATCCAGGGGCGGGATGAATAAGAGGTGAGTTTGATGAACAGAGAGCCGCAGTCGGAGGACAGCAGTCTATATGCCCGGGTATTGCAGCGATTGAGCTCGGCATTGCAGGAGGCAGAGCGGAACCACATGGCGGATCCCGGGGCTTCTGCCGAGCTGGAGGTGCGTGGTCTGACACCCGCGGAATTCGAGCTGATCCGTGCCTATCTACAGCGCGATTCGCAATGGCTTTCGGGCTGGCACGCAGCCGCTGAAGAGCAGGCCCACCTGACCCGGCAAGCGTTGCGCCCCACGGCGCGCGGCGCTAGCCGGCAGCGGCACGGGGCGCGCACCAGGCACGCGCCTCTGGCGCTTCAGCAGACGTTGAGTTGCGCGCTATGTCGCGCCGAAGTGAACTGGCCGGACGGCGCCGGGCCTGCGGCGTGCCCAGCTTGCGGCTCGCAGCTGCTGCGAGCGCGACAACGTTTGCATACCTATCCACGCCATTGAGCCAAACCAGCGCCGACAAATCCGTCGACAGCCGCTAGAGTGGCGGCCTTTGCCGGAGTGCTCGGATGCCGATTCGCTATTTCTTCAAGCAACTGCTGTTGCCGCCGGGCGTGCTGCTGCTTCTGCTGCTGCTCGGATGGTGGTTGCGTAGACGTGCGCCGAAGCTGGCCGCGTTCTGCTTCATCACTGGGTTCGGCGGGCTCTGGCTGATGAGTTTGCCGGTCGTGGCCGAATGGACGGCGCGTCTGGTCGAGCGTGAGCCGGCCCTGGTCGAGTCGCAGTGGCCAGGGTTGGCCGAGCAGGCGGGTGCGATTGTGGTGCTGGGCGCGGGGCGCGAGCAGAACGATCCGGCCTGGGGTGGCGATCAGCCTGGCTACGTAGCCCTCGAGCGGCTGCGCTATGCGGCGCGCGTAGCGAAAGCATCCGGGTTGCCGGTTCTCACCAGCGGCGGCCTGCATTTCGGTGAGCCGCCCAGCGAGGCAATGCTCGGTGCCGAGGTATTGCAGCGTGATCTGGACGTCACCACGCGCTGGCTTGAAGAGCGCAGCCGCACCACCTGGGAAAACGCGGTCTACAGCGCCGAGATGCTGCGTGCCGCCGGTGTCGAGCGGGTGGTGCTGGTCACTTCGGCGTCGCATATGCCGCGTTCGCGCTGGTGCTTCGAGCAGAACGGTATCGAGGTCATCGCGGCGCCAGTGGGGTTCATGGGGGTCGTCAACGACCGGCCCTTGAATGGCTGGCTGCCGGAGGCGAAGGCGTTCTGGCAGAACGGCATGTTGCTCAACGAAGTCGTGGGGATGGCGGTTTATCCGCTGGTCTATGCGTCAGCGGGTGATTGAGCTGGCATCGAGCCGCAGGTGCAACGTACCGTTCAGTCGGTTGCAGATGCCTGCTTGAGGGCTCTCGTCGAGTGGCCTCGGCCCACCGCCAGCGGTGGTGTGGGCTGAAGCCGATCCTGCTGCGTCTTAGGCCTTTGCCTTAGGCCTGATCAGCGCCCAGCCGAGTAGCAGCACGCATACCGCTATCAACGGCCATGAGCGCCAGCGCAGATAAGGCGTCAGGCCCTGCATCGCGGTGACCTCGCCATACAGCACGGCTTGCTCGAATTGCGGGATCTGTTCGGTGATATCCCCGTAAGGGTCGATCAGCACGGTAATGCCATTGTTGGTCGCGCGGACCATCCAGCGTCCCGCCTCCAGAGCACGCATTTGCGCCATTTGCAAATGCTGCAGCGGGCCGATGGAATGGCCGAACCAGGCGTCATTGCTTACCGTAAGCAATAGATCGCTCTGCGCGGCTAGTCCGGCAGCGAACTCCGGGTAGACCACTTCGTAGCAGATGTACGGTGCAATCTGCAGTCCCTTGGCCTGCAGCAGCGGCTGGCCAGACTCACCGCGGGCAAAGTCGGACATTGGCAGGTCGAAGAAAGCGATCAGGCCGCGCAGCAGATCCTGCAGTGGCACGTACTCACCGAAAGGCACCAGTTTCTGCTTGAGGTAGGTGCCGCTAGCGTCACCAGCCGTGGTCAGGCCGTTGTAATAGCGCAGTTCGCCGTCGGCATTGGGCTGGCGCACCGGTACACCGGTGATCAGTGCCGCGTCGCGCTGTTCGGCAAAGCCGGCCATCATCTTCAGATAGCCCTCGGCGTGTTCCTTGAGAATCGGTACGGCAGTTTCCGGCCAGACGATCAGGTCCGCCGGGCGGCTGCGAAAGGTCATGTCGCGGTACAGCAGCAGCTGCATTTCCAGCTTCTTCGGGTCCCACTTCATGCTTTGTGCGACGTTGCCCTGTACCGCGGTGACGCTGAGCGGCTCGCCTTTGGCGGTGGTCCAGGCATACCCGGTCAACAGCAGTCCGGCGATCCAAGGCGCCGCTAGCAGCGCTATGGCAAGGGCCAGGCGTGGTTTCTCGGTACGCAGCCTCGGTAGCGCCACCAGCAGTGTCGCGCTCAGTACGATGGCAAAGTTCAGCAGCCAAACACCGCCGAGCGGCGCCAAGCCGGCCAGCGGACCGTCGAGCTGGCTGTAGCCGACATACAGCCATGGGAAGCCGGTGAGAATCCAGCCGCGCAGGGCATCGAATGCCAGCCAGAGTGCGCTGAAGGCCAGCGCATCGCCGAGTGCGGAATGGCGATTGCGCAGCAGGCGTACCCAGAGCCAGCCGAGCAGCGCGAAGAACAATGCCAGCCCTGCTACGAAGCCCAAGGTGAGCAGGCCAGCCAGTGCCGGCGAGGCCGCACCGAAGTCATGGATGCTCACATAGACCCAGCTGACGCCTGAGGCGAACAGGCCGAAGCCGTAGCACCAGCCGCGCTGCGCTGCCTGCTTCGCTGTGCTATCGCGCAGACCGAGATAGAGCAGTGCCACGGACAATAGCGCCAATGGCCAGATGTCGAACGGCGCCAGTGCCGGTGTGGTCAGCGTGCCGGCGACCAGCGCCAGCAGGTTGCCCGGCCAGCCGGGGCGGGTGATCCAATGCATCGAGGTTCCTTGCGCAACGGGTGCGGGGGAGGCTAAGGGCAATGAGTGCGGGCGGGCAAGTCGGTTCGGCGGAACCCCCCCCCGCGCAGCTGGGCTGCACGGAGCGACTCGGTCTTCTACGCGCTTTCGGTGCGGCTCAGGCGCAGCATATGTACGCGGCGGCTGTCAGCGTTGAGCACGCGCACGCGGAAGCCATTGATCTCGGTGACTTCGTTGCGCTTGGGCAGGTGCCCGAAGGTGCTCATCACCAGACCGGCAACGGTATCGAATTCGTCGTCGGGGAAGGTGCTGCCGAAGTACTCGTTGAAACTATCGATTGGCGTCAGTGCCTTGACCAGGAAGTCGCCGCTGGGCAACGGGCGAATGTAGCTATCTTCCTCGACGTCATGCTCGTCCTCGATGTCGCCGACGATCTGCTCCAGCACGTCCTCGATGGTCACCAGCCCTGCTACGCCGCCATATTCATCGATGACGATGGCCATGTGGTTGTGGTTGGCGCGGAACTCGCGCAGCAGAACGTTGAGGCGCTTGGACTCGGGCACGAAAGTGGCCGGGCGCAGCAGGTCCTTGATGTCGAAGTTCTGCTGATCTTCCTTGAGGATCAGCGGCAGCAAATCCTTGGCCAGCAGCACGCCGATCACTTCGTCCAGGCTTTCACCAACGACCGGATAGCGCGAATGCGCGGCGGTGATGATGGCCGGCAGGAATTCGCGTGGCGACTGATCGGCCCGGATGCTGATCACCTGCGAGCGCGGGACCATGATGTCGCGTACCTGCAGGTCGGCGACCTGGATGGCGCCTTCGACGATGGCCAGCGCTTCGTTGTCGAGCAGCTTGTTCTGATGGGCTTCGCGCAGGACTTCCAGCAGCTCCTGGCGATTCTTGGGTTCATGGGCAAAAGCCTGGGTGATTCTTTCCAGCCAGGTCTTTTGCCCGCTGATCGATCGATCTTCGCTCATGTCGTTGACTCAAGAGTCCTTGCAAGTGCCCGAAACGGGCGATTCTTCAGCATAGGGGTCGGGATGACCCAGTTCGGCCAGCAGTTGACGCTCCAGGTCTTCCATCTCCTCGGCTTCGTCATCATCGATGTGATCGTAGCCGAGCAGGTGCAGGCAGCCGTGAATGACCAGGTGCGCCCAATGTGCCGTCAGCACTTTGCCCTGTTCCGCCGCCTCGCGCTCGACCACCGGCACGCAGATGACCAGATCGCCGAGCAGCGGGATATCCAAGAGTTCGTCCGGGACGTCTGCCGGGAATGACAGCACGTTAGTCGCATAATCCTTCTGCCGCCAAGTGCGGTTGAGCTCGCGACCCTCCTGCTCGTCGACCAGGCGAATGGTCAGTTCGGAGTCACCGCTGCGCTGGCGTAGCGCCAATTCGCACCAGCGCTGCAGATCGGCGAGCGCCGGCGCAGCGCCCGTGCTGGCGCACTGCAGGTCAAGTTCAATCACCGGCAGTGTCCTGCCCGGCGCGCTTGCCAGGTGGCAGCTGGCGATCTTCGAATGACTCGTACGCCTCGACGATACGCTGCACCAGCGGATGACGGACCACGTCCTTGGGCTTGAAGTGGGTGAAGCTGATGCCGTTGACGTCCTTGAGCACCTCGATGACATGCGCCAGACCGCTCTTGGTCCCGCGCGGCAGGTCGACCTGGGTGATGTCGCCGGTAATCACCGCGGTGGAGCCGAAGCCGATCCGCGTGAGGAACATCTTCATCTGTTCCTGGGTGGTGTTCTGGCTTTCATCGAGGATGATGAAACTGTTGTTCAGCGTGCGGCCGCGCATGTAGGCCAGCGGGGCAATCTCGATCACCTGTTTCTCGATCAGCCGCGCTACATACTCGAAGCCGAGCATCTCGTAGAGGGCGTCGTACAGTGGACGCAGGTAGGGATCGATCTTCTGTGCCAGGTCGCCGGGCAGGAAGCCGAGCTTCTCGCCGGCTTCCACTGCCGGGCGCACCAGCAGGATGCGGCGCACCTGTTCGCGCTCCAGCGCATCCACTGCGCAAGCGACGGCGAGGTAGGTCTTGCCGGTACCGGCCGGGCCGACGCCGAAGTTGATGTCGTTGTCCAGGATGGCCTTGACGTAGCGCTGCTGGTTGGCGCCACGCGGGCGGATCATGCCCTTCTTGGTGCGCAGGGCGACGCCCTGGTGCGCATTCGGATTGGCTAGCTCTTCCATCCCGGACTCTTGCAGGTACAGATGCACCATGTCGGGGGAAAGCTCGGCGTTCTTGGTTTCGCGGTACAGCCGGCGCAGCAGCTGCTCGGCGGATTTGGCCGCGTCGGTCGGGCCGATCAGCTCGAACTGGTTGCCGCGATTGCGGATTTCCAGTTCCAGGCGCTGTTCGATCAAGCGCAGATGCTCATCGAATTGGCCACAGAGGTTGGCGAAGCGACGGGCTTCAAAGGGTTCGAGGGTGAAACGATGCGGTTCTATGGGTGCGTTCAAGGGCTTTTATATATGGCCGTAATCGGCGAAGTGGTGAGGAAAGAATAGCGCCGCATGTGCAAAGCGAAAAGCGCGGATGCGGAGTTGGTCGCGGCCCCGATGCAATCAGATGGGGCCAGCGACCGCGGTTCTCAAGATAGCAATGTGCCACGCAGCGAGTGCGGCAGGGCGTCATCGATATGGACCTTGACGAACTGACCGATGAGCCGGGGATTGTCGCAACGGAAGTTGACGATGCGATTGTGCTCGGTACGGCCCTGCAGCATTCCTGGGTCCTTTTTAGAGTAGTCACTGACCAGAATGTGCTGGGTAGTGCCCACCATCCGTCGGCTGTTCTCGAAGCCCTGCTGATTGATGCGTTGCTGCAGGATGGCCAGACGCTGCTTCTTCACTTCATCCGGCGTGTCGTCGACCAGGTCCGCGGCTGGCGTGCCTGGCCGGGAGCTGTAGACGAAGGAGTAGGAGAAGTCGAAGCCGACATCTTCGATCAGCTTCATGGTCTGCTCGAAGTCCTTGTCCGTCTCGCCGGGGAAACCGACGATGAAGTCCGAACTGATCACGATATCCGGCACCGCTGCCCGCAGCCGGCGGATGCGCGACTTGTACTCCAGGGCGGTGTGGTTGCGCTTCATCGCCGCGAGGATGCGGTCGGAGCCGGCCTGCACGGGCAGGTGGAGGTATTTGACCAGCTGCGGAATCTCCGCATGGGCCTGGATGATGGCGTCGGAGAACTCCAGCGGGTGGCTGGTGGTGTAGCGAATCCGGCCGATGCCGTCGATGGCTGCGACGGCATGCAGCAGGTCGGCGAAGTCGTGACCGTCGTGGCGGTAGCCGTTGACGTTCTGTCCCAGCAGGGTCACTTCCTTCACGCCGTTCTCGGCGAGGTGGACGATTTCTGCCAGTACGTCGGCCAGCGGTCGGCTGACTTCCTCGCCGCGGGTGTAAGGCACCACGCAGAAAGTGCAGTACTTGCTGCAGCCTTCCATGACCGAAACGAAGGCACTCGGGCCGTCGACGCGTGGCTCGGGCAGACGGTCGAATTTCTCGATTTCGGGGAAGGAAATGTCCACCTGCGGCTGCTTGGTCGTACGCGCGGCGTCGATCATTTCCGGCAGGCGGTGCAGCGTTTGCGGGCCGAAGACCACGTCGACGTACGGTGCGCGGTCGCGAATGGCTGCGCCTTCCTGACTGGCCACACAGCCGCCGACGCCGATTACCAGCTGCGGGTTGTCCAGTTTCAGTTCGCGCCAGCGACCCAGTTGCGAGAAGACCTTTTCCTGAGCCTTTTCGCGAATCGAGCAGGTATTGAGGAGAATCACATCGGCTTCAGCCGGGTTCTCGGTGATCTCCATGGCCTGGTGTTCGCCCAGCAGGTCCACCATGCGCGAGCTGTCGTACTCGTTCATCTGGCAGCCATGGGTTTCGATGAAAAGCTTGCGGGTCATGTTACGGGCCGGCGTTGTGCAAAAAATGACCGGCGATTATATGCCCACGGCCGAGCAGGGGAAAGCACGGGCGGACACTTAGGGTTTCGCCGGGCTCAGGGGATCAGCGGCGCGTCGGCAGCCTGCAGTTGCATCAGGTAGTCGCGGAAGATCTGGCCGAGTACCTGGGTAGCGATTTCCAGTTCGTCGCGGCGCATCTGTGCGGAGACCCGGTCGGCGGTATCCAGTGCATCATCCTCGCCGTTGACGGCGGCCATCTTCAGCACGATATAGGCCTGCACGTTGTTGGCCTTGACGCCCTCGCCACGGAAGAACATCACGCCGAGTCGGTGCTGCGCTGCTGCATGACCACGCAACGATGCCTGCTCGAACCAGTACAGCGCCTTGGGCAGATCGCGCGGCGCGCGGCGACCGTCGTAATGGAATTCGCCCAGCTCGTAGGCGGCTTGCACATCGCCTTCGCTGGCGGCGAGCTGGCAGTTGCGCAGGGCTTCGGGCAGTTCTTCGGGGAGCGTATCGAGCGCGCAGCGGGCAGTCGCCGGGATCAGCAAAGTGTTCCCGCCGGCCATGGCCGTGAGAGGCGAGAGAAGCAGCAGACAGCCCAAAGACAGGATGCGGCCGGTGCGGATCATGAAAATCTGGCGCCTCGAGGAGCAGGGCGGTAATGAAAGGCTGGAACGAGCCAGCCGTCACATTATGGATAAGCTGCAGTCTGCTTACAAAGCCTTTAACGGCCTGCGATCGGCTTTTTATGCGACCGCGGGGCGATCCTCGCCAATGCTGCCGGGCAGGCGTACCAGCAACGCGACGATAAGCGGACTGGCGATGGCGAGCAGCAGCGGGCGCAGCTCGCTGAGCGGGTTGTCCGTCAGCACGCCTGCCGGCAACGGCGCCGAGCCCAGTAAGAGGACCCCAGCGGCCAGTCCGGCAGCGGTCGGCAGGCTCGCCGGCCACTGCAGCGCGCCGGCGTAGATGACCAACAGCGCACTGATCAGCATCAGACCGAGTGCGTAGGGCTCGCTCCAGCCGAGCTGTCGAGCCAGTTCGAAGAACACGCACAACCCCAGCACCACGCGGCCCCAGTTCGGCCGGCTCCAGGTCCAGCGCCGTGCCAGGGTCAGCGCCGCCACTGCAATCAGCGGCAGGCCGAGCAACAGGCTGGCGCGCTCCAGCCACTGGTGGGCTTCGTCCAGATTTATGCCGATCAGGCTCGCGGCGCCGCACGCGCCGCTCGCCGATGCGAGGATGAAACCAAGCATCGCGCTGAACAGCGCTGGCTGGTGCGCTTCGCCGTAACGGCGGCGAGCGCGGCCGATCAGCACTGCGCTGGCGCCAGCCGCGAGGAACAGCAGTACCGCTTGCAGCAATTCCATCGTCCCGCTCACTTGAGCTTGGCGAAGGCGCGCTCGGCCGCCTCCAGGGTGATTGCCAGCTCGGTGTCGCCATGGGCAATGGAGGTAAAACCAGCCTCGAACGCGCTGGGCGCCAGGTAGACCCCGCCTTCGAGCATCAGATGGAAGAAGCGCTTGAAGCGATCAGCATCGCTGGCCATGACATCACCGAAAGTGACGATATCGTCGGCGCCGCTGAAATACAGGCCGAACATGCCGCCGACCTGGGTGGTGACGAAGGGGATACCGGCTGCATCGGCGCGGTCCTGCAGGCCCTGCAGCATGCGGCTGGTGTAATCGCTCAGTTCATCGTGGAAGCCGGGACGGCTGATCAGGCCAAGGGTGGTCAGGCCGGCGGCCATCGCCAGCGGGTTACCCGACAGGGTGCCGGCCTGGTAGACCGGGCCGAGCGGGGCGATGTGCTGCATGATGGCGCGCTTGCCACCGAAGCAGCCGACTGGCATGCCGCCGCCGATGATCTTGCCGAAGGTCGACAGATCCGGGATCACGCCGTAGTAAGCCTGGGCGCCACCGAGGGCGACGCGGAAACCGGTCATCACCTCATCGAAGATCAGCACCACGCCGTGCTCGTCACACAGGCTGCGCAGGCCCTCGAGGAAGCCTGGCGCCGGCGGAACGCAGTTCATGTTGCCTGCCACCGGCTCGACGATGATGCAGGCGACCTGCTCGCCCTTTTCTTTCAGCGTGGCCTCGACTTCGGCGAGGTCGTTATAGGCCAGGGTCAGGGTGTGCTTGGCGAAGTCCGCTGGCACGCCAGCTGAGCTCGGCACACCCTGGGTCAGGGCGCCGGAGCCGGCTTTCACCAGCAGGCTGTCGGAGTGGCCGTGGTAGCAGCCTTCGAACTTGATGATGGCATCGCGGCCGGTATAGCCGCGGGCCAGGCGGATCGCGCTCATGGTCGCTTCGGTGCCGGAGCTGACCATGCGCACCATCTCCATGGACGGCACCAGGCGGCAGACCAGCTCGGCCATCTCGGTCTCCATGGCGGTCGGCGCACCGTAGGACAGCCCGTGTTCGAGCTGGCGACGCACGGCATCGAGTACCTCTGGATGGCTGTGGCCGAGGATCATCGGGCCCCAGGAGCCGACGTAATCGACATAGCGCTTGTCGTCCTCGTCGATCACATAGGCGCCTTCGGCGTGCTTGAGGAACAGCGGGGTGCCACCGACGCTGCGGAAGGCGCGAACCGGTGAATTGACGCCGCCCGGGATGTGGGTCTGGGCGCTGGCAAACAGGGTTTCGGAACGGGACATGCGGGCCTCGCAAAACAAGGGCGGACCGCCGTGCTGCGGTCCGCCGTGGCGGAATCAGGGGGTGATGAACAGCTGGCTGAACGCGCGGGCGCGGCGTTCGACCTCGGCCGGGCTGTCGGCGGCGAACAGGGCGTGAACCACGGCGATCATTTGCACGCCGTCGGTGATCAGACTTGGCGCTGTTTCCAGCGTAATGCCACCGATAGCGACGATGGGCAGGCCGATACGCGCGCGAGCTTCGCGCAACAGCTCGCGATCGGCCGAGGGCGCCCCCGGTTTTGTCTGTGACTGGAAGAAACGGCCGAAGGCGACATAGCTGGCGCCGTCACGCACGGCCTGCTCGGCCAGTGGCAGCTGCGCATGACAGGTGGCGCCGATGATCGCCTGGCGGCCGAGCAGGGCGCGGGCGACGGCGAGCGAGCCGTCCTCCTGTCCAAGGTGCAGGCCGACGCCCAGCCGGGCAGCCAGTTCGGCGTCGTCGTTGATGATCAGCTGCGCGCCATGGCGGGCACAAAGTTCTTGCAGCGCATCGGCTTCGCGCAATCGGCGCGCCTCATCGCTGGATTTATCACGGTACTGCAGCAGTCGGGCGCCACCTTTCAGGGCAGCTTCGACATACGGCAGCAGGCGGCCCTCGGCGAGCAGCTTGCTGTCGGTGATGGCGTACAGACCGCGCAGGCGAGTCGATTCCTTCATGCGCTGCTCTCCAGTCAGGCCAGATCCAGCGGCAACCGCCGCGGGATGAATTGCCCGTGGCCGGGCGCCTCGGCATCGCGCAGGGTGCGCCAGGTGTAATCGAGCGCAGACCTGACCGCGCTGGTCAGCGCTTCGCCAAGTGCCAGGCGGCCGGCGAGGGCGCTGGCCAGCGTGCAGCCGGAGCCGTGGTAGCTGCCCGGCAAGCGTGCGCAGGTGAAATCGTGGCGGCTGCCGTCACTGCAATAGAGTCGGTTATGCACTTCGCTTTCGTCGCCGTGACCACCAGTAATCAGCAGGTGGCGGATATGTGGCAGCAGGCGTTCGGCACATTCATCGGCGCTGCCATCGGGCAGATCGGCAAGAATGCGGGCTTCCGGCAGGTTCGGCGTGGCGATGGTCGACACCGGGAACAGCCGCTCGCGCATGGCGTAGCCGACATCGCCCTTGCCCAACGCGCCGCCACCGCCGGCACGCAGCACCGGGTCGCAGACCAGCGGCACACCGGGCAGCTTGCTCATGATCTCGATGACGGTCTCGACCATCTCCACCGAGCCGAGCATGCCCAGCTTGACCGCTGCGACGGGCAGGTCGGCGATCACCGCATTGGCCTGGGCGAGCACCCATTCGCGGTCGAGCACGCGGAAGTCGGAGACGTTGACGGTGTCCTGCACGGTCAGTGCGGTGACGGTCGGCGCAGCGTGACAGGCCTGCGCCAGCAGGGCTTCGATGTCCGCCTGCAGACCGGCGCCGCCACTGGGATCATGGCCGGAAAGACAGAGGACGACTGGTCGTGAAGTAGGGTTTTTCATGGCGTGCGAGCTTATCACCAAACGGCGCTGGCGGGACGCGGCAGTTGTGCGTCGATCCGCCACCGCTGCGGTCGCCGGCTATCGGCTAGTCACGGCTCCAGCGATTCGCTTTTCCGGCGGCAACCGCCGCTGTGGTAGATTGCTGGCACTTTGGTTTTCGGACTGGGTGGCAGGGTTCACGGGGCGTGAATTCGTATTCGCCGCCCGGCTGCACGAGGCATCATGCGGTACGTCTTCTTTCTCATTCTGGCTTTGCTGCCTGCCGTGGCTGCTGCTGTCGAACTCGACGAGCACACCCGTCACCTGCCGCTTGGCCAGGTCATGCAAGTGTTCGAGGACCCGCGCGGCGATGCGCGCATAGAAGACATCGCCTCGGCGGCTTTCGAGAACCGCTTTCAGACGCATCAGGCCGCCGTATTCAACGCCGGGTATTCCCGCTCCGTGCACTGGGTGCGCGTTGATCTGCACTACCAGCCCCGGTTGGCACAGGATGCGAAACGCTGGTTGCTGGAGGTGGCCTACCCACCGCTGGACAGCCTGCAGCTTTACTTGACCGACGGCGAGGGCGGCTACCGCCTGGCCCGCGATACCGGCGACACCAAGCCCTGGGCCAGCCGCGAAATCCGCCAAGGCAACTATCTGTTCGAGATCGAACTGCAGCCCAACCAGCCGCAGCGGGCCTATCTGCGCGTGCAGAGCGAAGGGTCGATCCAGGTCCCGCTGAGTCTGTGGTCGCAGCACGCCTACCTCGAAGCGCAGCCGGGGCGCATCTACGTGCTGGGCATGATCTACGGTGTGCTGCTGGCAATGCTGGTCTACAACCTGTTCATCTATTTCAGCATTCGGGACCCCAGCTACCTGTTCTACATCCTCTACATCGCTGCGTTTGGCCTCTATCAGGTCTCGGTGAACGGTGCGGGGGTGCAGTTTCTCTGGCCTGATCGGCCCTGGTGGGCCAACGCCGCGACGCCGCTGCTGATAGGTGCCACCGGGCTGTTCGGTTGCCTGTTCACCCGCAGCTTCCTGCGCACCGCCGAGCACAGCCGCTGGATGAATCGGCTGCTCGGGCTGATCATCGCGTTCTCCGTGGTAGTGATGGTGCTGGCGCTGACCACCGACTACGGCCTTTCGTTGCGCCTGGCCACTGCCCTGGCATTGCTGTTCACCCTGGCGGTGTTCGCTGCTGGCATCCTCGCCTGGCTGCGCGGCATGCGTGTCGCGCGCTACTTCATCATCGCCTGGAGCGCACTGCTCATCGGTGGGCAGATCAATACGCTGATGGTGCTGGGGCATCTGCCGCACAACTTCCTGACGATGTACGCCAGCCAGCTGGGTGCCGCGCTGGAGGTGGTGCTGCTGTCGATGGCACTGGCCGATCGCATCAACGCGCTGAAGGACGAGCGCGCCACGATCCTCGAAAGTGCGCGCTCCGAGCTGCAGCAGCTCAACGCCGAGCTGGCCGAGAGCAATCGCCTGAAGGATGAATTCCTCTCCAACATCAGCCACGAGCTGCGCACGCCAATGATGGGGGTGATGGGCGCGCTGGAGCTTTTGCCTGCCTCCGAAACGCCGGAGGAACTGCAGCAGTATCAGCACATCGCCACCGGCTCGGCGCGCGACATGATGCGCCTGGTCAACAATATTCTGGTCCTCAGCGAACTGCGTGCCGGCAAGCTGCGTCTGCAGGATCAGCGCTTCAGCCTGCGGCAGACCGCGGGGCGGCTGCACCAGCAGTTCGATGGCCTGGCCAGGGACAAAGGCTTGGCCTTGGAGCTCGAGTTCGACGAACAGCTGCCTGATCGCGTGTATGGCGACGGCGAAAAACTGGAGCAGAGCATCTGCCATCTGCTCGACAACGCGGTCAAGTTCACCTCACGTGGCGCCGTGAACCTGCGCTTCACGGGTGCGGTCGAGCAGCGCCAGCTGCAGCTGAATGTCGAGGTCGTCGACAGTGGCATCGGTTTCAGCGATGCCGATCAGGCCTTCCTTTACCACCAGTTCCGCCAGGTGGATGGCTCGATGACGCGCCGTTATGGCGGTCTCGGCATTGGCCTGGCGATCAGCCGCGGCCTGATCCAGTTGCTCGGCGGGCAACTCGAGCAGCAGTCACGACCGGGCATGGGCAGCCGCTTCGGCATTCACGTGCGCTTTGCACTGCACCCTGCTGACGGGCTGGCCGCCGGCTCGGCGCCAGCCACTCCGCCATCCGCGCCGATTGCCTGACGCGCGGAGCTTTTTGGCCGATACCTCGCTTCAATCGTCGCGGCAGCGCGTGTTTCACTGCTGATCCATCGCGCGCGCCGACTACGCTTGCTGACAGCCGCCGCGGCCTCGGTATCGAAGGAGGAACGTTCAGATGAGCCTGCAGACCTGCGCCGAAACCCATGAGGTCACCAATCAGGTGCCACCTCTCGACGGTGCCAACCTCTACCGTGTCGACCTGCCGCTGCAGCAATGGGTGCAGCGCTACCACGCCGGCTGGGCGGAGGGGCGGCTGGATAGCTACGGTGCGCTCGCCGGCGGTCCGTTGATGCAGGCCGGCTTTCTCGCCAACGAGCATAAGCCGGTGTTCAAGAGCCATGACCGCTATGGCCATCGCATCGACCTGGTGGAGTTTCACCCGGCCTACCACGAGCTGATGCGCGCCGCCGTCGAGCACGGTATCCCATCCTTGCCCTGGAGCGAGCCGCAGCCCGGCGCACAGGTGGCACGTGCCGCCCTGATGTACCTGCACAACCAGGCCGAGGCCGGCAGCAGCTGCCCGCTGACCATGACCTACGCCAGCGTGCCGGCGCTGCGCCTGCAGCCGGACCTCGCCAAGCGCTGGCTGCCGAAGATCCTTGCCCGTGAATACGACCCGCGCAACCTGCCCATGGAGCAGAAGACCGGTGTCACCATCGGCATGGCGATGACCGAGAAACAGGGCGGAACGGACGTGCGCGCCAACACTACGCACGCTCATCCGGTCGGCGGCGCGGGGCCGGGGCAGGCCTATGAACTGGTCGGCCACAAGTGGTTCTGCTCCGCGCCGATGTGCGATGCCTTCCTCACGCTGGCGCAGACCGACAAGGGGCTGTCCTGCTTCCTGGTGCCGCGTCATCGGCCGGACGGCACGCGCAATGCCTTCTATATCCAGCGCCTGAAGAACAAGCTGGGCAACTGGGCCAACGCCTCCAGCGAAGTCGAATACCGCGGTGCGCTGGCCTGGATGGTCGGTGAAGAAGGGCGCGGCGTGCCGACCATCATCGAGATGGTTTCCTCGACCCGTTTCGACTGCATGATCGGTTCCAGCTCGCTGATGCGTCAGGCGCTGACTCAGGCTCTGCATCACTGCACGTACCGCAGCGTCGGTGGTCGTGTGCTGCTCGAACAACCGCTGATGCGCAACGTGCTGGCCGATCTTGCGCTGGAAAGCGAGGCGGCGCTGGCGCTGACCCTGCGCATGGGCCGTGCTCAGGACAACCGCCAGGACGAACAGGAAGACAAGTTCGCCCGGCTGGTCACCGCCGTCGGCAAATACTGGATCTGCAAACGCGCGCCGAACATGATCGCCGAGGCCAGCGAGTGCCTGGGCGGCGCCGGCTATGTCGAGGAAACCATCCTGCCGCGGCTGTACCGCGAGGCGCCGGTCAACTCCATCTGGGAAGGCTCGGGCAACGTGCAGTGCCTGGACGTGCTGCGTGCGCTGTCGAAGGAGCCGGGCGTGCCCGAAGTGCTATTCGCCGAGCTCGGCGACGGACACGGTGATGCTCGGCTCAGGGCACATATCCAGCGGCTGCAGCGCGCCTTCGGTGATACCGACGACATCCAGTACCGCGCCCGCCAGCTGACCGAAGATATCGCCATCGGCCTGCAGGCCAAGCTGTTGCTCGAAGCGGGCAACGCCGCCGTGTCGGATGCGTTCATTGCCAGCCGCCTGGAAGGGCCTGGGCGCGTCTATGGCACTTTGCCGCGCGGGCTGGATATCGGCGCCTTGCTTGCGCGCAGCGCGCCGCAGCTGTGATTCGGGAGCAGGTGGTGTTTCGCCTAGCGGCGAGTCTGCTCGCGTAGCAGTTCCTTGAGCTCGGCTATCTCGCCGCGCAACGCGCGGACCTCCTCATGCAGGTCGGCCTCGATGTGCTCGCGCGCCGCCTCGATGGTCGCCTGGGTGGCTTCATGATCTGCATCGGTGACCGTCTGCATGGCGTTGACGATGATGGCGATGAACAGATTGAGCATGGTGAAGGTGGCGATCAGGATGAACGGGATGAAGAACACCCAGGCGTAGGGGAATACCTCCATCAACGGACGCACGATGCCCATCGACCAGCTTTCCAGTGTCATGACCTGGAACAGCGTGTACACCGAACGGCCGAGGTTGCCGAACCACTCGGGGAATTCGGCGGCAAACAGGCCAGTGGCGATCACGGCGGAGACGTAAAAGACCAGCGCCAGCACCATTGCAATCGCACCCAGGCCGGGAATTGCCGACAACAGCGCACCCACCACGCGGCGCATCGACGGCACCATGGTGACCATGCGCATCACCCGCAGCACGCGCAGGGCGCGCAGGATGCTGAACGGGCCGCTGGCGGGCACCAGCGCGATGGCTACCACGATGAAATCGAACAGGCTCCAGGGATCGCGAAAGAAAGCCGCACGATGGACGTAGATGCGCGCGGCGATCTCCACCACGAACACGCCCAGGATCAGCATGTCGAGTACACGGAGTAGCTCGCCCCAGCTTGCCACCAGCGAAGCCGAAGTCTGCATGCCGAGGATCACGGCGTTGATCACGATCAGCAGCAGGATGCTGCGCTGAACGGCTGGCCGTTCGATGAAATGTTCCAGGCGACTACGAGCGCTCGTCTCTGGGCGTGTTAGCTGCATGATGCCTACCTGTCTGTATCCGTCATTGTCCTGCTCCGGGACCGCAGGGCTCTACTGTCTGAGCACTGTACCGGGCGGGCGCGAGTATGGCGGCGAAGGTCGGCGTGGGGAAGTGGCTCCCTCAGCCGGATCGTTTCCCGGTTTGACAGAGGTTCGAACGGCAGGCGTCGTTGGTGACGAGATACCGGCCGGGCCGTTGCTCGGCGCCGCGCAGAAGTACCGATAACGGCTGTCGCGCTGTACGTGGCCTTCTAGGGTCGGCGCGGTTCAAGTTTGTCGTGCCCCTGGCCGACAAGCTGGCATTGCCCAGAGGTTTGCCATGACGCTGCCCATCTCCGCCTCGATCGCTGCTGCACGCCACACCGCGCGTACCGGGGTGCCAGCCCGATCTGCGGCCGAAGCGGAGCAGGTCTCTGAGTCGCCCAGCCGAACGTTGCTCAACGAGCGCTCGCGCGAACGATTGCTCTCGGCCGCCAAGGCCACCCGCTCGCTTTCGAACTCAATGCGTGAGGCCGATAGCGCGAAGAAGGAAGCGGCGCGTCGGCGCATCGAGGACATCAAAGAGCGCATCAAGATGCTGCGGATGCTGGTCAGCGGCGGGCTGGCCTCGAAAGGCGTCCTGCGGGAAATTCGCGAATTGGCGAAGGCGCTAGGCCAGGCTGCCAAGGTGCTCGGCGATTCAGGCGGTGATACCAAGCAAGCGGGCACCGGGGAGGGCGCGGCGCCTGCC
This sequence comes from Stutzerimonas stutzeri, assembly GCF_038561965.1. Classification (NCBI taxonomy): domain Bacteria; kingdom Pseudomonadati; phylum Pseudomonadota; class Gammaproteobacteria; order Pseudomonadales; family Pseudomonadaceae; genus Stutzerimonas; species Stutzerimonas stutzeri. The sequence goes on from NZ_CP139348.1 coordinate 592,304, forward strand.
ACTGCGGGTTCCGCTGAGCAGTCCGGACTGCAGGGGGAGGCGGCATCGCTGCCGCAGGAGGCCGCACAGGAAGATGACGCCGACAAGCAGCCCGAAGCAACGAAGGAAGACGGTGTCGACGAGGCGGCGTCGCGAACGGCGATGACCCTGAAGTTGTACCTGGAAAATCTGCAGCAGGCACGGCAGGACGAGCAGCCGAGCGCCGCTGAAACGCGCCAGCGCGGCGCCGATGCGGAGCTGATCGAGGATGCCGTACGCCGTCTCAAGGCTCTGCTGGCTCTCGTCAAAAGCGTCCGTGATACGGACGATCCCGATTCCCGCGAGCGTATCTCGGAAGTAAAAGCGCAGCTCGACGACAGCGAGAAGATCGCACGGGGCCTCGGCAGCGGTTTCGCCGCGGCGCCCCTGTCGGGGGTTTCGGTCTCGATCAGCGTCTGATGGCGTCGATAGTCACGGGGCCTTGCAGGCTGCACGGATGCGCGACGAAGCAGCCAAGGCGTGCATTTCGACCAACTGATCGCATCGGCGTTAGCTGGCCAGTATTCCTGCGAGCAGCGTGCGGTCGATGTTCGCTCCGCTGAGCACCACGGCGATGCGTTGTCCACGGTTGCCTTCTCGCTCCTGCATGGCGGCGGCCAGAGCGGCGGCCCCGGCGCCTTCGGCGGTGTTGTGGGTGTCTTCGTGCAACGCGACGATCGCCTGGCGAATCTCCACATCATCGACCCGCACGATGCGGGTCGCCCCCCGGTTGATGATTGCCAGCGCTTCCGTTGCCGGCATTCGGCAGGCCAGGCCATCGGCGAACGTGTCGGCGGTCTCGGTGCAGACGATTCGGCGCTGTTCGAAGCTCTGCGCATAGACGTCCGCCGCACGGGATACGACGCCGATGACTTCGGTATCCAGGCCCAGGAGATCACGCACGCGAATCATGCCGCAGATGCCCGACCCCATGCCGATGGGCACGTAAACACGGCGCAGGGGCGGTGCCGCTTCCAGCAGCTCCAACGCGTAGGTGGCGACGCCGCGGATCAGGTCGGGATGCAGGGCGGGAACAAAGTGCCAGCCGCTCTGGGCGGCCAGGTCGGCAGCGTGTTGGCGCGCGGTGTCGAAGTCGCGACCGTATTCGATGACTTCGGCCGCGCAGGCACGCATTGCTGCGTTCTTTTCCGTCGAATTACCCTCTGGCACCAGCAGCTTCAGCGGCACGCCGGCCCGCTGGGCAGCCATCGCCAGGCTGATACCGTGATTGCCGCGGGTGGCGCTGATGAGGCCGCGCAGCTGCGGCTCACGCTTGAGCAGTTCGTCGACGTAAAGCAGGCCGCCGCGCACCTTGAAAGCGCCGGTTGGCGTGTGGTTCTCATGCTTGACCCACGTCTCGCAACCGAGCCGCTGGCTCAGTAGCGGCCAGTTGTACTGAGGGGTTGGCGGGACGTGACGGCCAATTAGCTCGGCGGCCTGGCGCAAGGCGGTGAGTTCGAACATGGGCGGCTCCTGGTTGTTTGACGACAGCCTAGAGCGCGGTCATTGTGTGGGTAAATTCTTATATTGCATGGCAGGCAATGTGGCTTCCTGAACTCATCGACAACGATCAGCCGCGCTACCTGGCATTGGTCGACGCCATTTCGCAAGCTATCGAGCGTGGCGTGCTCAAGCCCGGTGACCGCCTGCCGCCACAGCGGCGACTCGCCTGGGCGCTCGGGCTCAATCCGAGTACCGCCATGCAGGCGTATCGGGAGGCGGCGCGGCGCCATCTGGTGGGCGGTGAGGTCGGTCGCGGCACCTACGTGCTGGCCGGCAGCCGCGAGGCCAGCCTGTTTCTGCTCAAACAGCCGGATGCTCAGCCGACACGGCTCGATCTCTCGACCAATCTGCCAGTGCTCGATGCGCACGACCATGATCTGCCGCGCAGCCTGCTGGCGCTTGGCGTTTCGACTGACCTCGCCGAACTGCAGGGCTACGCCTCGCCCGCATCCATGCAGCGAGGGCGCCTGGCGGTCAGTCGCTGGCTGCGCGGGCGCAGCCTGGAAATCCCGCCGGGACGCCTGCTGCTCTGTGCTGGTGCACAGCAAGGGGTCTTCGCCGCCTTGCTGGGCCTATGCGAGCCGGGCGCACCGGCCCTGGTTGAGGCGCTGACCTCGCCTGGGATCAAGGCCGCGGCTCGCCAGTTGCGCTTGCCGTTGCATGGTGTGGCGATGGATGAGCAGGGCGTCCTGCCCGAGGACTTCGATCGTCTGGCCCGCGCCACTGGTGCGCGGGTAGCCGTGCTGACGCCGTGCATGCAGAACCCCACTGGCGTCAGCATGGGCCGCTCTCGCCGCGAAGCGATTGCTGCGCTGGCTCGACGACACGACTTGCTGATCATCGAGGACGACGTCTACGGTGCGCTCGGCGCCGAGCCGCCGCTGGCTGCGCTGCTGGGCGAGCGCAGCGTGCTGGTCGGCAGCCTGTCGAAAACCGTCGCACCGGGGCTGCGCTTCGGTTTCATCGCGGCCCCTGAGCCATGGCTGGTGCGTATTGATCCGGAAGCACAGGCCACCGGCTGGGCGCTTTCGCCGCTGTGCCTGCGCTTGGCGAGCGAGTGGCTCGAGGACGGCACGGCAGCCCGTCGGCTGGCCTGGCAACGCCAGCAGGTCGAGCGACGCTGGAAGATGGCGCGCAAGCTGCTAGGACCAAGGGTATCGGGGACCGCCTCGCCGCATCTGTGGCTGACCGCAGGTGACGGCGAAGCCGGGCTGGCAGGCATCGCGCTAGCGGCGGGCATCGAATGTGCGGCCGCGGACGTATTCGCCGTCGGCCCCGGTGCGCCGGATGCCATACGCCTGAGCCTCAGCGCGGCCCCTGGATTGGTGGTGTTGCAACGTGCGCTGCAGGCACTTGCCGAACGGCTGGCCGCGACTCCAAAGGATGACGGCCCGCCCGCGGCGCTATCGCTGTCATCGATGAGCAGGCAAGATGTTTCCAACGAATGAACAAGGAATCCAGCATGAATCCAGCCGGTGATACTTTCCGCATTGCCACCAGCGCCGAAGCTGCGGTGGACTACCTTGCCGAACTCCACGAGCGCGCCACGGGGGCGCTCAACCAGGCACTGAAACGCTACGTGACCAGCCGCACCGAGCCGAGCGCCCAGGAACGCAACCTGTTCCGCTACCCGCAGCTGCGGCTGATCTACGAGTGCCACGGCGAAGTGCCCGCCTCCACCCGTGCCTACGCCAAGGTGCAGGCGCCCGGTGTATACAGCGTTACCGTGACCCATCCGGCAGCATTCCGTGCCTATTTGCTCGATCAGCTGAAACCGCTGATCCAGGACTTCAACGTCACCGTTGAGGTCGGCATGAGCGACCGCAATATTCCCTATCCCTATGTGATCGAGCAGGGCGATGAGCTGGCCGGCACCGGTGTGACCGCTGCAGAGCTGGCGCGGGTTTTCCCCAGCACCGACCTGTCGGCCGCCACTGATGACATCGCCGACGGGCTCTACGACTGGGAACACGCAGACCCCTATCCACTGGCGCTGTTCGACGGCGCGCGGGTGGACTTCTCGCTGCGCCGGTTGGTGCATTACACCGGCAGTGACTGGCGCCACGTGCAGCCGTGGATCCTGCTGACCAACTATCACCGTTACGTCGACCAGTTCATCCGCCACGGCCTCGACATGCTGCGTGACGACACGCGCTTCGTGCGTATGGTGCTGCCGGGTAATGTGATCATTGATCGCAGCATGGAGGAGGGCGAGGCGCAGGCGATCATCGGCGGCGTGATGTGGCACCGCTACCAGATGCCGGCCTATCACTTGATGGCCGACGACGGCCATGGCGTCACCTTGGTCAACATTGGCGTCGGGCCATCCAATGCCAAGAACATCACCGACCACCTCGCCGTGCTGCGCCCGCACTGCTGGTTGATGATCGGCCACTGCGGCGGCTTGCGGCAGTCGCAGTCGATCGGCGACTACGTGCTCGCCCATGCCTACATGCGCCGCGATGGCATCCTCGACCGCGTACTGCCGCCGCACATTCCGCTGCCGGCGCTGGCCGAGGTGCAGCAGGCGTTGCAGGAGGCCGCCGCCACGGTTACTGGCGAGCAGGGTGAAGCACTGAAGAAGCGCCTGCGAACCGGCACCGTACTGACCTATGACGACCGCAACTGGGAGCTGCGCTGGGCGCAGGAGCGACCGTTGATCAACCTGTCGCGTGCCGTGGCCGTGGACATGGAAAGCGGCACCATCGCCGCCCAGGGCTACCGCCTGCGGGTGCCCTACGGCACCTTGCTCTGTGTGTCGGACAAGCCGCTGCACAGCGAGATCAAGCTGCCTGGCTCGGCCAATGCGTTCTACGAGCGGGCCGTGACCCAGCATCTGAAAATTGGCATCACCGCGCTCGATCTGCTACGCAGTCAGCTCAACTCGCTGCATTCGCGCAAGCTGCGCAGCTTCGACGAGCCGCCGTTCCGCTGATCAATCCTCCAGGGTTTCAGTCACGTCGGAGTCGCCTTTGGTGGGCAGGCTGTAGACCACGAGGTAGTCACCAATCTTGGTTTCCATGAAATGGTGGCCGCCGGCAAAAACGGCCAGGTACTGGCGGCCGTTGGTCTCGTAGGTCATCGGCGTGGCCTGCCCACCAGCGGGCAGCACGTCCTGCCAAACGACTTCACCCGTATCGATATCAATGGCGCGGATAAGGTCGTCGGTCGCGGCTGCGATGAAGATCAGTCCGCCGGCCGTGATCACCGCTCCGCCGTTGTTGGGCGTGCCGATTGTGAAGGGCAGGCGAGATGGGATTCCAAACGGGCCGTTGTTGCGCGCGGTGCCCAGTGGCTTGTCCCAGAGCACCTTCCGGCTGGCGAGGTCGATTGCCATGATGCCGCCATAGGGTGGCCGGGTGCAGGGAATACCGGTCAAGCCGTTGCGCCATGGTTTGATCGACACCGCATAGGGTGCCCCCGCCTGAGGCACCGGCCCGCCGGAATCGGTCGTCCCGCCCGGCTCGCCCAGCGGAACCATGCCCTGCTCGTCGGCTTGCTCACGGTGAATCAGCTGATTGCGCATGGGGATGTCGGTGTAGTTGGCGACAAAGATGCCGCGCTCGGGGTCGAGCGAGCCACCACCCCAGTCGTTGCCGCCGTTGTATCCGGGATACTGGATGAAGGGCCGCTCGACGTTCGGAGGCGTGTAGATGCCGTCATAGTCGGACAGGTGAAACTGAATCCGGCACCAGAGCTGATCCAAAGGCGAGAAGCCCCAGGCGTCGCGCTCGGTGAGCTTGGCTTTGGCGAGCGTCGGCATGCCTACCGAGAAGGGTTGGGTCGCAGATAACTGTTCATCCGGCAGCTTGCTTGCCGGTACTGGACGCTCCTCGACTTCGGTCAGGGGCTCACCCGTTCGACGGTCCAGAACGTAGATATCGCCCTGCTTGGTCGGCAGGATAACGGCGGGTACGCTCGTTCCGTCACCCATCGGGAAGTCGGCAAGGGTTCCCTGGGAGCCCAGGTCGTAGTCCCAGACGTCGTTGTGCACGGTCTGGAAGACCCAGGCGACCTCGCCGCTGGTTACATCGATCGCGACCAGCGCAGTGGAGTACGGATGTTCGTACTCTTCTCTGTTGCCGCTGAAGTAATCCACAGCCGAATTGCCCATGGGTATGTAAACCAGGCCCAGCTCGTCGTCCGCGGAAAAAATCGTCCAGGCGTTGGGTGTGCCGCGCGTGTATTGCTCGCCTTCCGGCGGCAGGCCGGTCTCGCCCGGGCGGCCCATGTCCCACGCCCAGGCAAGCGCGCCTGTTTCGGCGTGGTAGCCGCGGATCACCCCGGAGGGTGCGTCCTCTTTCTGCCCGTCGAGCACCTGATGCCCGACCACCACGACGTCTCGCACGATGGTGGGCGGCGAGGTCACGGCGACATAGCCTGGCGCCGCTTCGCCCATGCCTTCGAGCAGATTGACTTGGCCGGCGTTGCCGAAGTCCTGGCAGGGCTGGCCGGTGTTGGCATCCACGGCTATCAGTCGCGCATCCAGCGTACCCTCGATGACCCGGCGCGCGCAGGCCTGCGCGGGCGCTGGATCAGGCACTTCGTAGTAGGCCACGCCCCGGCAGGCGGCCGAATAGGGAATGTGATCGATCGGTACTTTTGGATCGTAGCGCCAGCGTTCGCGACCGCTCGCTGCATCGAGGCCGATCAGGATATTCATGGCGCTGCAGAGATAGAGCGAGTTGCCTACTTTCAGCGGCGTGGTTTCCGGCGCCCATTTGTCATCCACCTGTTCCGGAGGCATATCACCGGTGCGGTACACCCAGGCTGGCTCCAGCTGATCGACGTTCTCGCGGGTGATTTCTCGCAGTGGCGAGTAGCGGGTCGCTGCATTGTCCCGGCCGTACGAGGTCCAGTCCGAAGGCGCTGGGGAAGCGGCCGTAGCCCGCACGGTGGTGGGGCTGTTCTGGGCACGGCTATCGGGGATGTTGGACAAGCCAAATGTTAGCGCGGCAAGTGCAAACCAGAGGCGCATGGTTGTACCTCACTTAGAGTGGCGGCGAAGCGTAGGGACGTACAGCAGCGTGAGCAGCGCGATGACCGTGGGGGCTACCAGGCGGGGCACCAGCGGCCAGGGCTGAGCGCCCACTTCCCACAGCGCCCAGGCAAGCGTGGCCAGGAATACCAGCCAGTAGAGCCAGACACCTTGAATGCGCAGAAGAAACAGCATGGCGCCGGAGGCAAGAATGCCGATGCCGGCAGGCAGGTAATACCAGGAGCCGCCAAGCGCGACCAGCCACAGGCCGCCCGCCGCCATCGCCAGGCCAAAGAGCGCGAGGGCTACGGCGAATACCTTCAGGGACCAGTAGCCAAAGCCGCGAGCAGGATGAGTTGTCATCAGAGTTGCTCCCCTTGTCAGTTGGGAGTTTGGCTCTGCGGTGCGTTTGAAGCCGCACCGCAGAACGCTGCCACTCTGTTTGTGGTCGCGATGTCGCTCAGGGTTCCGTTGGCATCGCGATTCGATGACCTAACCCAGCGCCGATCAAGCGGACGTTGGCCTAGGCAGCCAGCAACCACGCGCCGGTGAGCGCCGATGCCGCTCCGGCGATGCGTACCAGCGGTGCGGCGGCCTGCGGCAGGTAACGCACCATGGCGTAACCGGCGGCATGCAATGCGGCCGTGGCAGCAACGAAGCCAGCGGCATAACCCCATGGGCTGGACAGTGCCGGCAGTTCCAGGCCGTGGGCGACACCATGACTGGCGGCGAACAGTGCGGTCAGCGCGGCAGCAACAACCAGCGGCGGCCGTACCGCCAGCGCAACCAGCAGGCCGAGGGCCAGCACCGATCCGGCAATGCCGGTTTCCATCAATGGCATCTCGATGCCCGCGAAGCCAACCAGTCCACCAACCAGCATGGTGGCGACGAAGGTCAGCGGCAGCGCCCAGCGGGCCTTGCCGGTCTGCTGGGCTGCCCACAAGCCGACCGCGAGCATGGCCAGCAAGTGATCGAGGCCGAAGATGGGGTGGGCAATGCCGGACATCACGCCCGCGTGGTCATGGCCAGGGTGGGCCAGGGCCAGAGCAGGGCTGAGCAGCAGGGCGGAGGTAACGAGGATTTTCTGAGCGTTCATGCGATTCCCTCTGGTTGCATGGTTAATAGCGGGGCCGAGTCGTCGCTCGGTCAGGTTCCGTTTGGTAGGCGAAGCCACGCGTCTTCGCCCTTGAGTGAGCGCGGGTCAGGCGGCGCTGAGCATTCCCTGTTTCTCGATGAAGGCGATGATCTCGTCCAGACCTTGGCCGACTTTCTGGTTGCTGAAGACGAAAGGCTTGTCGCCACGCATCTTGCGGGTGTCGCGGTCCATGACCTCCAGCGAGGCGCCGACCAGGGGCGCCAGGTCGACTTTGTTGATCACCAGCAGATCTGATTTGCAGATGCCTGGACCACCCTTGCGCGGCAGCTTGTCGCCAGCGGATACGTCGATCACGTAGATGGTCAGGTCCGACAGCTCCGGGCTGAAGGTCGCCGAAAGGTTGTCGCCACCGGATTCGACGATGATCAGGTCCAGCCCGGGAAAACGCCGGTTGAGCTGCTCGACGGCTTCCAGGTTGATCGAGGCGTCTTCGCGAATTGCCGTGTGTGGGCAGCCGCCGGTCTCAACGCCGATGATGCGCTCCGGGGCCAGGGCCTCGTTGCGCACCAGGAACTGGGCGTCTTCCTGTGTGTAGATATCGTTGGTGACCACGGCGAGGTTGTAGCGGTCGCGCAGGGCCAGACAAAGGGCGAGGGTCAGCGCCGTCTTGCCGGAGCCGACCGGCCCGCCGATGCCGACGCGCAGGGGTTGGGTGTTCATGGATGTTCTCCTCTGGAAGGCGGTGTAGCTGCCTTGGGGTTGATGCGAAGGGGGTGCTGCTGCCGATCGGGGCAGGGGGGATTCGTTGGGTGAGGGTGATGATCGTAGCCGCGCTCTGCGTAGCGCCGCGCAAGGCGCAGAGCGCCTTGGATAAATTTCGGGCTTGGATGGTGGCGTACGCAGCGTTGTCAGGCGCCGCGCTTTCCTCGGCTGGGACTACAGGTTGCGCCGAGGAAAGTGCGGCGCTCCGGCACTCAAGCAGAAAGCCAACAGTTTCGCGGCCAAGATTCCTTCGCATTGGTTCGGTGAACACCGTGCGCCACGAGTGACCATCGGGTTCTTGAGCAGCGCTCGCTCCTACAGACGCGCACGGCAAAGCCGGACTCGATCCGCTCATGACCTAAACAACCGACTGTACTGCCGCTCATGCGCCATGCTGGTCAGCACCAGTCCAAACGGCGCGCTGCCCCAGTCCCGCTCCGGCAACTCCCTGGCGAGCTGCTGCGCCTGAGTCAGAGTGGGCACCAGCTGCGAGGTCAATCGCTGCGCCGCCTGCTGTCCCAGCGGCAGCGTCTTCATCAGAACCGCCAGCTGGTTTTCCAGCCAGCCCCAGAACCAGGCGGCCAGCGCATCGGCCGGTGTGATCTGCCAGGCACGGGCCGCGAGTGCCCAGGCCATGGCCAGGCCCGGCTCGCCGGCAGCGGCAAAACAGTCACGTGCCGGTTGGTCGAGTTCCGGCAGGCCATCGAGCAGCTGCGTCAGGGAATAACCCATCTGCCGGCTTTCCAGCTGCAGCTCGCGGGTTTCGCGGCTGGCGCGGTGCTCCGCGGCGAGCTGTAACAGGCGTGGCCAGTTGTCCTGTGCGGCGGCTTCGCAATGCGCAAGCAGCAGTGGCGCCTCGAAGCGCGCAAGGTTGAGCAGTAGTTGATCTTCCAGCCAACGGCGCGCGCTGGCCGGGTCTGCTACCTGGCCGTTCTCCACCGCCATTTCCAGGCCCTGTGAGTAGCTGTAGCCGCCGATGGGCAGCTGCGGGCTGGCCAGCCTGAGCAGCGCCCAGGCCAGGTTCAACGGGCTGATAACAGCAGGGGAAGCTTGCGTGCTCACGTACGCACGCCGAACTGGTGCAAGCGTGGTGCGTAGCTGAACTCCGCCTCGCCGGCATGGGAATGATGGTGGCCGCCGCCATAGGCGCCATGCTCGGGCTGGAACGGCGCTTCGATGTGTTCGACGCTGGCGCCCAGCTGCAGCAGCATGTCCTTGAGTACATAGTCGTCGAGCAGACGCAGCCAGCCGTCGCCGACCTGCAGGGCGACATGGCGGTTGCCCAGGTGATAGGCCGCGCGGGTCAGCTCGAACGCGCTGGCGCAGGTGACGTGGAGCAGTTGTTCGGGCCGAGCCCGCACGCGCACAACGCGACCGTCACCGGCGAGCAGGCATTCGCCGTCGCGCAATGGCGCCTGGCCGCGTTCGAGGAACAGGCCGACTTCCTCACCTGCGCTGCTGAAGCAGCGCAGGCGGCTCTTGCTGCGTGCGTCGTAGGTCAGTTCGAGTTCAGCCTGCCATTCGGGGCGGGCGTCGATGCGTTGGCGAATCACCAGCATGAGCAGAGTTCCGGTCGGATCGTTTCCGGAACAAGAGCAAGTGGCTTGCCAACCCATGCCGCGCGCACCGCTGGCGGCGGCTGGCGGGCAAGCGTGCCTGATATTGGGGCTGTTCGCGCACCATTAAGGTGCGCTCGCCAAGGTGGGTGAAAGGCTGTGCGCCTTATTGGTGCAGGCTGCGCACCATATACACCGCAGGGATCTGGTAACTGGCCAGATTGCCGGCTTGCGGCGGGTCGAGTTCGTCGTGGGCCTGGTAGCCCAGGCGCGACCAGAAGCCCGTGGAATCCTGCACCGAGACCAGCGCCGAATAGCGCAGGCGTGCCGCGCTGGCTTGCTGCAAGTTGTGCCGAACGAGCGCCGGGCCGATGCCGCGGCCCGCTGCGCGTCCGGCTACGGCCAGGTCGTGCAGATAAAGGCAGTCGGCTTCGCCGTCAGTGCAGAACTCGCCGTCCAGCGGGGTGACCTTGCCCAGTTGCGAGTGATAGGCGAACAGGTAGGCGCAGACGCCCTCGGCATCCTCGGCCACCCACGCCAGCTGCGCGAACGCCGCCAGGCGTGAGCGGATCACCGCCTCGTCTTCCAGGACCTCAGCGGCATACGACTGTTCCTGGATCGCCAGGACGGCAGGGATATCGCGTTCCTGCATCGCTCTCAACTGGTACATCACGACTTCACTCGAATGCCGCGAAACGCCGCGCGGCTCGGCAAAAAGCCGGCGATCATACGCGAAGCGGCGTTGCACTGCTTACCATCGAGCGGCTCGGGAGGCTTAGTGACGCATTGACAAGCAGCTCGGATGCGAGGGCGTTCAGCTAATTGGTACAGCAGGGCGAAGCCATGACAGGCATAATGGTTAGCCTGCTAACAAGTGGACCGAGGCCTGCGTTGAACGATCACCACCACCCGCTCTATGGCGTCCTGCTGATACTGCTGTCGTGTCTGCTGCTGGCCAGCCATGACGGGCTGGCCAAGCATCTCTCGGAAATCTATCCGGTGTTTCTCGTCATCTGGGCGCGCTATGTCGCGCAGACCGTGCTGATGACCGCGTTGTTCGCGCCGCGCATGGGCCAGCGGGTATTCCGTACATTGCGACCCTGGCCGCAGCTGCTGCGCGGCCTGAGCCTGGTCAGCGTGAGCCTGATGTTCATCAGCGGGCTGCACTACATTCCGCTGGCCGAAGCGACCGCGGTGATCTTTCTGACCCCGGTGCTGGTCACCATCGCCTCGGCACTGCTGGGCGAGCGGATCAACCCCAGCCAGTGGATCGCGGTGGGTTTCGGCCTGCTTGGTGTGTTGATCATCGTTCGACCGGGCTCGGCGCTGTTCACCCCGACTGCGCTTTTGCCGCTGGGCGCGGCGCTGTCGTTCACCGTCTACCAGCTGGTGACGCGACGCCTGGCCGGTACCGATCACCCGGTAACCAGCAACTACCTGACCAGCTTGGTCGGCTGCGTGACCATGAGCGTGCTGGTGATCTTCAACTGGCAGACGCCAACGCTGCACGATGCGCTGATGATGGCGGGCCTCGGCGGCATGGCGATGCTTGGGCATCTGCTGCTGACCAACGCGTTTCGCTTCGCCAGTGCGGCGACCCTGGCACCGTTCACCTATAGCCAGATCGTCTTTGCCGGGGTGGTCGGCTATGTCGTCTTCGATCACGCACCGGATGCCGGTGCGCTGCTCGGTATGGCGGTGATCATCGCCAGCGGCCTGTGCATGGCCTATGTGCAGCGCCGCCAGGGCCCGGTCGAAGGATAAGCAGCCAGCATGTGCCATTCGACCGGCCAGACAGCTTCTCAACAATACTGAAATGAAAAGACAGGGCGATTCGACCCTTGCGTGCACCCATGGAGCCTATATGCCGCGACTTTCCCACAACGACCTGCGCCGCAACTTTCGCGAGCTGCTGAACGCCGACCGCTGCTTCCACACCGCTTCGGTGTTCGACCCGATGTCCGCGCGAATTGCCGCCGACCTCGGCTTCGAAGTCGGCATCCTCGGTGGTTCGGTGGCCTCGCTGCAGGTACTTGCCGCGCCGGACTTCAACCTCATCACCCTCAGCGAGTTCGTCGAACAGGCCACGCGCATCTGCCGCGTCGCCCAGCTGCCGGTGCTGGCCGATGCCGACCATGGCTACGGCAATGCGCTGAACGTGATGCGCACCGTCTCCGAACTGGAGCGCGCCGGCATCTCCGCGCTGACCATCGAGGACACCCTGCTGCCGCCCAAATTCGGTCGCCGCTCCACCGACCTCATCGGCATGTTCGAGGCAGTCGGCAAGATTCGTGCGGCGCTGGAAGCCCGGGTCGACCCGGAAATGGCCATCATCGGTCGTACCAACGCCGGGGTGATCGGCTTCGAGGAAGTGATCGCGCGCGCCCAGGCTTATGAAAAGGCCGGTGCCGATGCCATCTGCCTGGTTGGCATCGAGGATTTCGACCACCTGGAAAGCATCGCCAGCCAGCTCAGCAAACCGCTCATGCTGGTCACCTACGGCAACCCCAACCTGCGCGACAACGCGCGGCTGGCAGCGCTCGGCGTGCGCATTGTGGTCAACGGCCACGCCGCCTACTTCGCGGCGATCAAGGCGACCTACGACTGCCTGCGCGAGCAGCGCCAAGTCGATGCGCTGGACCTGAACGCCTCGCAGCTGTCGGTCAAATACTCCACCGCGGACGAATACGTCGTCTGGGCCGAGGAGTACATGCAGGTCAAGGAGTAACCGTAGCTGCGCTGCCGCTGCCGCTGCCGGACGGAGTGAACGACCGTCGGCTGCGGCGCCGCGAGCCGCAGCGCCATTGTTGCCAACGGAGCCCTGATGAGCCCACGTCTACTGACCTTCATGGTCGCCTTCGCTGCCTTTCTGGGGCCCTTCACCCAGACGGTTTACGCGCCGATCCTGCCGGAGCTTGGTGCGGCCCTGCGCACCACGCCGTTCCTGATCAACCTGAGCATCTCGATCTTCACCTTCGTGCTCGCCTTCATGCAGATCGTCTACGGCCCGCTGGTGGATCGCACGGGGCGCAAGCCTACGTTGCTGGCTGGCCTGGCCATCTACATCGTCGCGTCGCTGGGCTGCTTTCTGGCCAACAGCATCGAGACGCTACTGGCCTTTCGCGCCTTGCAGGCAGTGGGGATCGCAGCGGGTGCGGTGGTGGCGGTTACGGTGATTGGCGACCGCTTCGAAGGTGCCGAGCGCGGCCGGGCGATGGGCTCGTTCCAGATGATGGTGGCGCTGGGCCCGGTGCTCGGCCCGGTGGTGGGCGGTTTCGTCGGCGAGCATGTGGATTTCCATTATGTGTTCCTGCTGCTGGCCTGTGTCGGCGTGGCGGCCCTGCTGAGCAATGCCATCTGGCTCAAGGAAACCCGCCCGGCCGGGGTTGAGCCGCGTGCTTTCCATCCGGTGCAGTATCTGGAAGTGCTGGGCAATCGTCAGGGTCTGGCGATCATGCTGCTGAGCTTCGTGCAGTACTACGCCTTCTATAACTATCTGGTGTTCATGCCGAGGTTGCTCGACAGCAGCTACGGCCTGAGCGCGAGTGAGAAGGGGCTGGTGTTCCTGCCGTTGTCGATTGCGGTGGTGCTTGGCAGCTTTGTCGGTGGGCGGCTGTTAGGCCATTGGCAGCCGCGGCCGGTGCTGTTGCTCACCGCGCTGTTCAATGCGCTCAGCCTGCTGCTGTTCCTGGCCGTCGCACAGTTATCGCTCGGCGCGCTGGTGGTGGCAGTGACGGCTTTCGGCCTGTTTCTCGGGTTATCGCTGCCGGTGCAGACCAGCCTGCTGATGGACCTCTACCCAGAGAACCGCGCGACTGCCGTGGGCAGTTACAACTTCTTCCGCTTCATGGGCATGGCCACCGGGCCGGTACTGGGCTCCTGGCTGTTCCAGGACGGCAATCTCGGCCTGCTCTACGGCTTCGCTGCGGCCGCCTTCCTGCTGGCCGTCGGTCACGCACAGCTGCGTTTCCGCCAGGGCTGAAGCAGTTCGGGCGCTCAGAAGAACGAGCGTTCGGCCTTGAACATCATGAAACCTTCGCAATAGGCGTTCTGCCCCGAGTAGACGCCACACTGCGCGCCGCGCAGGCTCGAGTCGCTGTAGGACAGGTCCATCTGCATGCCCAGCAGCGAGCGGGAAAGGTTCAGCGACCAGTCGTTGAATACCCGCACGCTGCCGCCGGGGTGGTACATGGGGCTGTCCATCGAGTGGCTGGCGTACTTCATCCGTACCCCGACATCGAATGGCCGCAGCGCTCCTAGCTCGAGAAACAGCGTGCTGTCCGTTCGTCCCAGCGAACTGCTCATCGCCCCGCCCAGACGGCTGCCGCCGAGGTTGACGCCGGCGTAGTACTCCTCGCGATTCCGCGTTTCGACTTCCGGGAAGCTGTAGCGGATCACCCCCAGCTCATAGCCCGCCGAGCCGTCGAGGCGTGGCTGGGCATAGCCGACGTAGCTGTTGAGCTCAAGCTGGCTGCCGTCGAAAATCCCAACGCTAGGCGACCACTGACCGACATACACGCCGCTGTCATGGGTGAGATCCAGGCCACCGCGAAAGGTGCTGGCGGTCGTCGGCTGTACCAGGCCCTGCGCCATGCTGCGGGTGGGCGCCGTGCCGAGCTTGAGATCGAATTGGCCGATCTCGCGCTCGACCACCTCCGGTTGGCTGGCACAGCCGCCAAGCAAGATGGCCAGCGCTATCAGATATCTGTTGTCCATACACCGCTTCACTGGTGATGTGTGGCAGGCCGACCAGTGACGACCGCGAGTTGGAAAGGCCAGGCCAGAGCGCTCCAGCGCAGCGGCAGGCACGGCCTTCCCGGTATTCGGGCCGAAGGATAGTCAAAGCAGTCTGCCGGCGAGCCCCACTCGTCGATTTGGCGCCAGTAGATCGACAGGCGGTGCCGGCGCGCTGGCGAGGCGGAAATCCGGCGCGCTCTGGTCGCATCGTTGAAACGCTTGGCGCGGATATGGTTCGAATGTGCATATCCCGCGGCAGCGGTCTGGACAGGCGGAGGAGGTTGCGATGGCCACCGGGTGGGCAAACGAGGGCGCGGTACAAGAGCAGATCGACAGCACCGTCGAAGATGCCGTGCAGCGAGCGCGCAGTCGGCTGGGGCATGGTGAGAGCCTGAGCCACTGCGAAGAGTGCGCAGAGAAGATCCCCGAGGCTCGGCGTCAGGCCGTACCGGGCGTCCGGCTGTGCATCAAGTGCCAGGTCGAGCGGGACAAGGAAGACGCCAAGTTCAGCGGCTACAACCGACGTGGCAGCAAGGACAGCCAGCTGCGTTGATCAGTCGCGACGGATCGGCATCGAGAAGGTGAAGGTCGTGCCTGCCTCGGCACTGGAACTGACGTGCATGCTGCCGCCATGGGCCTGCGCCACCTGATCGACGATGAACAGCCCGAGCCCCAGCCCGTTGCGCGACGTGTCATCTTCTTGCGAGTAAGCGTGAAACAGCCGCTCGAGCCGCTCCGGCGGTATCGGCGTACCGCAGTTGTGCACCGTCAGTTCGAATCGGCTGTCGTGGGTCTGCGCGGTCACTATCACCGGTCCCGTGCTGGCGCCATGGTGCAGTGCATTGGTGATCAGGTTCGCCAGCAGCTGGGCAATGCGGTCCGGGTCGCAGTCAAACAGTTCCAGTTCGGGCAGACGTTCGAGCAGCACCCGGCGCGGGTGGGCGGTACGCAGCTCGTTGACCACCTGCAACAGCGTGAGGTGCAGGTTGGCTGCGGCCGTCCAGTTCAGTGGTATGCCGTTGCCCAGTTGCCCGCGTGCGAAATCCAGCAGGTCGTCGACCATCCGCGAAGCGCGCTGGCTGGACGCACGCACATGCTCGGCGAGCTGCTGCGTGCCCGGTTCGCTGGAGCGGCGTACCAACAGATCGCTGGCGGCCAGGATCGAAGCCAGGGGCGTGCGTAGATCGTGACCGAGCAGGGCGATGAACTGTTCGCGTTGGTGGCCGGTGGTGCGCTCGTTGGAAAGTGCCGCGCGCGTGGCCTGCTGCTGCTCCTCGGCATCGATCTGCAATGTCAGCAGGCGTGCAAAGGATTCGAACATCGCCCGTGTCGTCGGGCTGGAAAGATCGCACGGCAGGGGATCGAGCGCGCAGAGCGTGCCGAAGAAACTGCCGTCGACGCGCAGCACCGGCACCGAGATATAGCTTTCGAAGCCGTACATCCGTGGCGTGTGATGATCACAGTAGTCGGGATCGGCGCTGACCTGACTGATGATGATCGGCTGCTGCGAGGTGTGGATTTCGCTGCATAGCGTGGTAGTGACGTCGAGTTCGCCGCCAACCTTCAGGCCGAACTCGATGCGATCGAGCACGGCGCAGGCTGTCCAGGAGGTTTCGGTAACCCGGGCGACCGCAGCGAAACGCAAGCCGGTCGTTTCGCTGACGACTTGCAGGATGGCCGGGACGGCGCTGATGCGCTGGACGGTGAGCAGGTCGTCGAGGATGGATTGCACCATCTACAGGCTCTGAACAATGAAAAAAGGCCGGACACTCTAACATGTCCGACCTCTTGCGAAGGCTCCGTCAGCCCAGCGGAGCGGGTTGCACCGGGCTGGCCGCCAGGTGCTGGTTACGCATCAGTATGTAGTGCAGTACCCCACCGAACAGTGCACCCAGCAGCCAGGCGAAACCGGACAGGTTTTCCAGCCCAGGCATCCAGACCGAGGCCACCGAGAACACCGCGCTGACGCCGAAGGCAATCATCGCCTTACGGTTCCAGCCGGCATTGAAGTTGTAGATCCCGGTGCGCTCGGCGGAGAACAGCTGTTGCAGATCGAGGTGCTGACGGCGTACCAGGTAATAGTCGGCAACGATGATGCCGTAGAGCGGCGCCAGCACCGCACCGAGCGTATCGACGAAGGCGGCGATACCCACTTCGCTGATGAAGGCCACCCACAGCGCGCCGATGAAGAACGCGATGGCCGCGGTGATGAAGCCGCCGGTGCGCGCGCTGATCTTGGCAGGCGCCAGGTTGGCGATGTCATAGGCCGGCGGGATGAAGTTGGCGACCAGATTGATGCCGACCGTGGCCGCAAAGAAGGTGATGGCAGCGACTACCGTCAGGGTGACGTTGTCGATACGCGCAACGATGTCGGTGGGGTTGGTCAGTGTTTCCCCGAATACCACAACGGTTCCGGCGGTGATCACCAGCGCGATCAGCGAGAAGATCGCCAGGCTTACCGGCAGGCCGAGGAAATTGCCGATGCGCATCTGCCGTTCGCTCTTCACGAAACGGGCGAAGTCGCCGTAGTTGATCACCACCGCGGCGAAGTAGGCCACCATGGTGCCGACCACCGCCGCGAATGCGGCAATTGGCCCGCCGGCATGCTCACCGCTGCCGCTGAAGATGCTGCCCAGGGCGCCGAGCAGGCTTGGCCCCGCCTGATACCAGATGGCGATCATCAGCACGATCATCACCAGATACACCAGCGGGCCGGCCCAGTTGAGAAAGCGCGTCACCCAGTCGACGCCGCGGACGAACAGCGCCACCTGAAACACGCAGACGATCACATAGGCAACCCAGTCAATGGCAGTCAGACCGAGCAGGGTCGCCGCTTGTGGATCGCTGCCCATGAGTGCACGAATCAGCAGCGCCACCGCCGTCGAGGCGAAGTAGGTCTGCACGCCGTACCAGAAGATCGCGACGATGCCGCGTACCACGGCCGGGAAGTTCGCGCCGCGCACGCCCATGCTCGCCCGGGCCATCACCGGAAACGGGATACCGTATTTGACGCTGGGTTTCCCCGTGAGATGCACCAGGCCCATGACAATGAAGCCGGCGACGACGATGCCGGCCAGTACCGCCCAACCGTTGAGGCCATAACTGATGAACAGCGTGGCGGCCAGTGTGTAGCCGAACAGGCTCTGGATGTCGTTGGACCACACATTGAATATCTCGAACCAGCCCCATTTGCGCTCGGCAGGTGCGAGGGGCGCGAGGTCGGCGTTGTACAGGCTGGGATCGATCCGCTTGATCTTGTAGTCGTCGTGTTTCATTGGAGTGCGCTCTGAGCAAGACTGTGGATTTTTGTATGCAGTTCTTGTTCCGCGTACGACAGGGCTCGCGATATTCTGGCCGTGAGCCATGTTGGTCTCACCACCGAAGCCTGGAGTTTAGGCGGCTTGGTGCCTCATGCCTGGAATTTTGTATACATAATTGATCGGTAATTATGATCATTAAGTGCTGGCTGTTCAGCTTTCCTGATGCATCACTTGTATGCACTCAGGGATCCGGTGCACCGACAAGGTGCTCTGCGCGTCGGTCAGAATGACCAAGTGGAAGGACACAGCAGGTGCTGCGCTGTATCAGGTGCGTGGGGGGAGGGAATTCGACATATTGAGGTAACGAGGCTGCGAGAAATCTGGCCAGTCGTTCGGCCCCGCGGCGGCGACAAGCCCATCGGTAGCAACCCGGGCCGTGCGTGGCGGCCCAGGTTGTTGCGGTCTTGGCGACCGGGTACGGCTTACTGCTGCGTGATGATCGCCATGTTGTTGCTGCCGGTCTGGCTGACATTGGCGTAATCGGCGAAGCCCGCCTGGCTAACGTTGGCAAAGTTGTCCATGCCGCTCTGCAGAACGACGGCCTGGCTCGATTCACCGATCTGGTCGACCAGTGCGAGGTTGCCGTCGCCCTGCTGCACCAGGTCAACCGAGTTGCCCAGACCACCTTGAGCGATATCGGCCACGTTCATGTTGCCGACCTGGCTCACGTCGATGATGCCCTCTTGGCCGGTCTGGGTGATCAGCGCCTCGTTGCCTTCGCCGAACTGATCGACGATGGTGTCGTTGAACGCGTTGTCCTGGATCAGCACGACATCGTTGTTCATCCCGTCCTGCGTGATGTCGGCAGTGTTCGCAAAGCCAGCCTGTTCGACGATAGCGCTGTTGTTGACGTCGTACTGGCTAATGATCACCCGGCCTTCCACACCGGTCTGGATGACGTCCGCCTGGTGCAGTGCGCCCTGCTGCGTCACCTCGGCAAAGTTGTCCTGGCCCGTTTGGGTGGTGTTGGCAGCGTTCTGCTGCGATGCACCGGTCTGGTAAATGTACGAAGCCTGGCCGACACCTTCCTGATAGACGTCGGCGATCTGGTCAAAACCATTTTGTTCGATAACCGCTTCACTGCTGGCCGCAAAAGCCTGGGTAGCGGATACAGCGAGTACAGCAGCGAAAAGCGCGTTGATTTTGAACATCGATGTTTCTCCGTAGGATTCAGTCAGTCGCACAGCCGTGTCAGCTAGCGCGGTTACCCGACAACGCACACCCTCCCGAGAGCGGTACCAGCAATGCCTACCTTGAGCTTTGGCGCCGGTGGCCGCTTCGCATCCGTGCGTCCTTGAGCAGGGCGTCGCGCTTGGGGTACGCAGAAGGTAATGACCTGCCTCGTATTCCCAATCCGTCGAACGGTTGATTCATTCGTGAACCGACGAAGTGCACCGCGATGGTTCGTCGTGAGGAGATGCTCGAACGCCTTGTTTCCAAGGCGCTCGGATAGGCTGAATGCGCCCGCGAAGGCGCATGTCGTATGACTGTGCCGCAGGCATGGCTGCAGCACCGCGTCTACGAATCAGAACAGAAAGTAGCGCTGCGCCATCGGCAACACGTCGGCCGGCTCGCACCAGAGCAGCTGGCCGTCGGCGCGGACCTGATAGTTCTGCGGGTCGACCTGGATGTCCGGCGTGTAGTCGTTGTGGATCAGGTCTTTCTTCTGCACGGCGCGGCAGCCCTTCACCACACCGATCTTCTTCTTCAGCCCCAACTGTTCGGGCACGCCGGCCTCGAAGGCGGCCTGGCTGATGAAGGTGAAACTCGAGGCGTGCAGCGAGCCGCCGTAGCTGGCGAACATCGGCCGGTAGTGCACCGGTTGCGGTGTCGGGATCGAGGCGTTGGCGTCGCCCATCAGGCTCGCTGCGATGGCGCCGCCCTTGAGGATCAGCGTCGGCTTCACGCCAAAGAACGCCGGGCGCCAGAGCACCAGATCCGCCCACTTGCCGACTTCGATGGAGCCCACCTCGTGGCTGACGCCGTGGGTGATCGCCGGGTTGATGGTGTACTTGGCGATGTAGCGTTTGGCGCGGAAGTTGTCGTTGCCGGCGCCATCGCCGGGCAGGGCGCCGCGCTGCTTCTTCATCTTGTCGGCGGTCTGCCAGGTGCGCGTGATCACCTCACCGACGCGGCCCATGGCCTGGCTGTCGGAGCTGATCATCGAGAACGCGCCGAGGTCATGCAGGATGTCTTCGGCGGCAATCGTTTCGCGGCGGATACGGCTTTCGGCGAAGGCCACGTCCTCGGCAATGCTCGGGTCGAGGTGGTGGCAGACCATGAGCATGTCCAGGTGCTCGTCGATGGTGTTGCGGGTGAAGGGCCGGGTCGGATTGGTCGAGCTGGGCAGTACGTTGGGCAAACCGCAGGCCTTGATGATGTCCGGCGCATGGCCGCCACCGGCTCCCTCGGTGTGGTAGGTGTGGATGGTGCGGCCCTTGAAGGCGCCCAGCGTCGTCTCGACGAAGCCGGACTCGTTCAGCGTGTCGGTGTGGATAGCCACCTGCACGTCGTACTGGTCGGCCACGTTCAGGCAGTTGTCGATGGCGGCGGGCGTGGTGCCCCAGTCTTCGTGCAGCTTGAGGCCGATGGCGCCGGCCTTGACCTGCTCGATCAACGGCTCTGGCAGCGAGGCGTTGCCCTTGCCGGTGAAACCGATGTTCATCGGGAAGGCGTCGGCGGCCTTGAGCATCATCGCCATGTGCCAGGGGCCGGGTGTCACCGTGGTGGCGTTGGTGCCGGTAGCCGGTCCGGTGCCGCCGCCGATCATGGTGGTGACGCCGCTCATCAGGGCCTCTTCGATCTGCTGCGGGCAGATGAAGTGGATGTGCGAATCGATGCCGCCGGCAGTGAGGATCATGCCTTCGCCGGCGATGACTTCGGTTGCGGCACCGATGGCGATGGTCACGTCCGGCTGGATGTCCGGGTTGCCGGCTTTGCCGATGGCGGCGATGCGACCGTCTTTAAGCCCGACGTCGGCCTTGACGATGCCCCAGTGATCGAGGATCAGCGCGTTGGTGATCAGCGTGTCGACCACGTCTGCGGCACACAGCTGACCTTGGCCCATGCCGTCACGGATCACCTTGCCGCCGCCGAACTTCACCTCCTCGCCGTAGGTGGTGAAGTCTTTCTCGACCTCGATCCACAGCTCGGTGTCGGCTAGGCGCACCTTGTCGCCGACGGTGGGGCCGAACATGTCGGCGTAGGCTTGTCTGCTGATCTTCATCGGGGCTCCCTGTTCGGTCCCTGTATTGGCTCTGCCCTCACCCCAACCCTCTCCCGGAGGGAGAGGGGGCTGATCGGCGTTTGTCCATCCCGTCGCAGCGGGCTGCTTTTCTCCCTCTCCCCCTGGGAGAGGGCTGGAGTGAGGGGCTTCTAGAGCCCGCCCATCACCCGGCCGGCAAAGCCGAACACGCGCCTATCTCCAGCGAGGTCGACCAACTCGACGTCGCGGCTCTGTCCCGGTTCGAAGCGCACCGCGGTACCGGCGGGGATGTTCAGACGCATGCCGCGGGCAGCAGCGCGGTCGAAGGCCAGCGCATCGTTGGTTTCGAAGAAGTGGTAGTGCGAGCCGACCTGAATCGGCCGGTCACCGCTGTTGGCAACGCTGAGTTGCAGCGTGCGGCGGCCGGCGTTGAGCTCGATCTCGCCGTCCTTGATCTGGTATTCGCCGGGAATCATGGGTTGGACGTCCTGTTCAGGGTCAGTTGCATCATGGTCAGGTCCAGCCAGCGACCGAACTTGCAGCCGACCTGGCGCATCTGGCCGACGTGGATAAAGCCGAGCTGCTGGTGCATGTGCACCGAGGCGCGGTTCTCGCTTTCGATGAAGGCGACCATCACGTGCTTTTGCAGTTGCCGCGCGCGCTCGATCAGCGCCTTCATCAGGCTGCGGCCGATGCCGCTGCCGCGGTGGTCGGGGCTGACGTACACCGAGTTCTCCACGGTGTGGCGGAAGCCGTCGTGCGGACGCCAGGGGCCGAACGAGGCATAGCCGGCCACCTGGCCTAGCTCGTCAATGGCCACCAGCACCGGGTAATTCTGTTCGTGGCGCTCGGCCAGCCAGGCGCGGCGGTTGTCGAGGTCGACGGTGTGGTCGTTCCAGATCGCCGTGCTGTTCAGCACCGCGTCGTTATAGATATGCAGGATGCCTTCGAGGTCGGCATCCATGGCGTCACGTATCTGCACGTTGAGTTCCTTCAAAGCGGGTCTGGGGTCTTCGCAGTAGACATTGACCGACATTTCAGGCGATTGGTTGATGCACGGTGACCAGCTTGGTGCCGTCCGGGAACGTGGCTTCGACCTGAATTTCCGGAATCATTTCCGGCACGCCTTCCATGACCTGCTCACGGGTCAGCAGCGTGGTGCCGAAGTGCATGAGATCGGCGACCGTCCGGCCGTCGCGTGCGCCTTCGAGCAGCGCGGCGGAGATATAGGCCATGGCTTCCGGGTAATTGAGCTTCACCCCGCGCGCCAGGCGGCGTTCGGCCACCAGGCCGGCGGTGAAGATCAGTAGCTTGTCTTTCTCTCTTGGCGACAAATCCATAACAACTCCAGTCGTAGGGTGGATGTCGCTTTCACATCCACCGGCTCGTGGCGGCAAACCACGCAGCGTTTTATTCAGGGCAGCGTGCACATAGGCGCGCCCGCGTAGGGTGGGCAACGGCGCAAGCCTTGCCCACCGATTGTTCAAGTACTCCAGATTCGTGGCGGTACGGCCTCGCGCCCCAGCAGTGCCGGCCGCAACAGCCGCCACAGTGCGATCAGCCAGGCGCGGGCATGCAGCGCTTCGTCGGCCAGGCAGCGCGCCACCACCAGGCCGGGTAGCTGGGTCAGGTCGCCGCGCACGCGGCTGGGCAACTCGCGGCAGCGTTCCATCAGCTCGGCATCGATCTCGCCGCTGACGATCAGGGTCGCAAACACCGAACGCCCGTCGAGGCCGATCGGCGAATCCAGCAGGCCGTCAGCGCCGGCGATGCGCTGGCGTTCGTGCCAGATCAGCTGTTCGTCGCGGCGGATATCCAGGCGCGCCTGGAAATGCCCGGCGTCGAAGCGCTCGCCTGCGGCCGGTCGCCCCAGCGCGACCATATCCCAATAGAACAGCCGCGCATCGCCTTCCAACTCGATGCGGGTATTCAATTCGGCCTGCGCCGCGGAGTAAACAATCGTTTCCTGCGGCAGCCATTCCAGCGTGGCACCGGCTTCGACGCGCAGGTGCACGTCCTGAAATGCCGGGCCTGCCGCGCGATACCACTTGGCCGCGCCGGGGCTGGTCAGCTGCGCCCAGGCACCGGCTGCGACATGGGCACTGATATCCAGCCGATCACCGCCGGCGATGCCGCCCGGCGGATGCACGATGATGTGCTGACAGACTTGCGGCCCTTCGGGGTAAAGGTGTTTCTGCACCCGTAGCGGCCCGCTGTGGCGACGCAGCACGGGACGCGTTGTTTGCCCGAACGCGGCGTAGCGGAGGCTAAGCTCCGCTTCCCAGCATGGGGAGAACGACGAATTCGCTGCAGTCATGATCGGCACGCGTTGGATGATGTTGGTTGGACTTCAGCAATAGTCGTGCCTCCTGCGCCATTGCGGTGCAGAAGAGTCGTCGGGCCTTCGGGTATCAACGATGTGATCCGCAGGCTGACCTGTGCTTGGTGCGCAGCGACGTGCACCAGGTTGGCGCGCCACATCGCAGTGGTGGATGTTTTGCCCAGTTATGGTGCGCCGGGTCGCTTCGATGCCCGACCGCCCGTCGCACCATTCCTTCTGCTACTCAATGCTGTGGGCGACCGGCCGTAACCCTGCATAACGTAGGTTCTCGCGGAGTTGTTGCATGTCCTTTATTCCCACCCGTATCGCCTCGCGAATGACGCTTGGTGTTCTCGTTCTGCTGCTGTTCACGGCACTGGCCATTTTCGCGGTCATGACATTGGGCGGTAAACCACGGCTCGTCGCCACGGGAACGGCCGCAGCCGAGCAGTCGGTCAGTGCCCTGGCCCGGCAGCTGACCGTGCAACTCAGCCGTATCGAAGGGACCACCGCGGCCATAGCGCACCTGGCTGAGACAATGCCCAATGAAGCGTCGCTGGCGATGTCGGTGTTGCCGAACCTCATTGACGGCAAAGGTGATGAGGCGATTGCAGGCGGCGGTTTGTGGCCGGAGCCCAATGCGTTTACCCCCGGTGTCGAGCGGCGCAGTTTTTTCTGGGCACGTAACGACCGCGGTGGGCTGGACTATTCGAATGAATACAACGCGCTACAGACACCGGCCTACCACGCCGAGTCGTGGTACAGCGATGCTCGCTCGGCAACGTCCGGACGCTGTGTTTGGTCTGACGGTTATCTGGACACGGTCAGCGGCGTGGCAATGACCACCTGCAGCGTCCCTTACAAGCGCGGGGGTTCTTTTGCCGGTGTTGCCACCCTCGACCTCAAGCTGGATGGCCTGGCCAGTTTCCTCGAAGCAAATGGTGGCGTGACTGGAGGCTATGCCTTCGCACTCGATCAGGCCGGCAACCTGCTGTTCTTTCCTGGTGTAAAGGCAAGCGGCGGCCTGCCGACAATCGGCGATCGCGTGCGTGAGCAGCCTTGGCTAAGGCCCATTGCCGACGCCATTGCCGCCCGCGGTGCCGGGGATATCACGCTGTATCTCGAGCACGACGGCCTGGTGAATGGCCCGGCCTACGTGACGCTGGAAACCATGGAGGGCACGGGTTGGCGCGTTGGCCTGGTCACCCCTGAGGCGAACGTTACCGGCCTTGCTGACGAGCTGACCACGCAGATGCTGCTGCTCCTGCTTCCATTGCTGGCCGTGCTGCTGGGCGTCGCCTGGTTGGCAGGCAGGCGCCTGCTGGCGCAGCTTGACGAAACTACCGGCCAGATCGAGCGGCTCGGGCAGGGCGGTGGACGCGATGATGCGCAGCTCGAGGTACGTCGCGCTGATGAGCTCGGTGCGCTCCGGGCCGCGGTCAACCGCTACGCGGGCTCGCTGCGCGAAATGCTGCGGCGCATTGGCGACGAGTCGGCGAGCCTCGAACGGCAGGCCGATGATCTGGCGCGGCTGTCGATCGGCCTGGCTGATCGAGCTGAGGCGCAGCGACAGGACAACACCTTGCTGGCAACTGCTATCACTGAAATGTCCGCCAGCGCGGCGGAGGTTGCGCATAACACTACCGATTGCTCGGATACGGCCCGTCATTCGCTGGCGACCGCTGAGCAGGGGCAGGGGCAGGTGCAGCGCAACAGCGAAGTGATCGGGGGGCTGGCTGGCGAAATCAACCAGGCCGCCTCGGCGATCACTCAGTTGGGCTCGGACATCGAGCGGGTCGGTAGCGTACTGGACGTCATCAAATCCATCTCCGAACAGACCAACCTGCTGGCCCTCAATGCGGCCATCGAAGCGGCGCGAGCGGGCGAGCAGGGCCGCGGTTTTGCAGTGGTCGCCGACGAGGTGCGGACCCTGGCGGGCCGAACCCAGAGTTCTGCCAACGAAATCCAGCAGATGATCACCCAGCTGCGCCAGGCGTCCGCTCAAGCGGTATCGACCATGCAGGCCGGCGCCCAGCGTACGCACGAGGCCGTGCAGCAAGCCGATAGCGTCGCAGGCACGCTGGGCAATACAGTGACCAGCTTCGACGATATTGTTCAACGGGCGCAGCAGATTGCCGTGGCTGCGCAGCAGCAAAGCCATGTAACCCAGGAAATCAACGAGCTGGCCGTACGCATCCACACCGCCAGCGAGGAGGGCGCGCGTGACGCTGCCACGCTGCGCGAGCTTGGCCAGGGCATGCAGGCAATTTCGCAACGATTGGCTGGTATGAGTCGCTGATCAGGTACGGTCCGCGGCATATGCGCCGCTTGGGTCAGTGCTCCGCACGCAGCAGCCCCGCCTTGTGCGGGGCTTTTTATGGCTGCAGCGAGGCTGCGCTCAGAACGGCCGTGTTAAATCGCTACCAATCCCCGCACACCTTCGGCTTCCATGGTCTCGCCGCGGCCCTGCTGGACGATTTCGCCGCGGCTCATCACCAGATATTGATCAGCCAGCTCGGCGGCGAAGTCGTAGAACTGTTCGACCAAAAGGATCGCCATGTCACCACGGGCAGCGAGCTTCTTGATCACCATGCCGATCTCCTTGATCACCGAGGGCTGGATGCCTTCGGTGGGCTCGTCGAGGATCAGCAGGCGCGGCTTGCTGGCGAGGGCGCGGCCGATGGCCAATTGTTGCTGCTGGCCACCGGAGAGGTCGCCGCCGCGGCGGTGCTTCATTTCCTTGAGCACCGGAAACAGCTCGTAGATAAACTCGGGCACTTCCTTGGCTTCTTTGGCGCTGAAGCGGGATAAGCCCATCAGCAGGTTTTCCTCGACGGTGAGGCGGCCGAATATCTCCCGCCCCTGCGGCACATAGGCGATGCCGGCATGCACGCGTTGGTGCGGTTTGAAGCCGGTGATCGGCTTGCCTTCCCAGCTCACCGCGCCTTCCTTGGCCGGAATCAGGCCCATCAGGCACTTGAGCAGGGTGGTCTTGCCGACGCCGTTGCGCCCGAGCAGGCAGGTCACTTCGCCGACCTTCGCCTCGAACGACAGCCCGCGCAGGATATGGCTGCCGCCGTAGTATTGATGCAGTTGCTGGACTTGCAGCATGTGCGACTCCTTCACTTTGGTGGATAAGCCGCTGGCGTTATCCACCCTACGATTAGGTTTGCGTTGATGCGGGCATGGGCGTTCGGCGGGCGTAGGGTGGATGACGCTTTACCCATCCACCGTGGACTGCCACAGGCGGAAAAAACGCGTTATCGACCCTCCTGATCAATCACCGTCCCAGATACACCTCGATCACCCGCTCATCCGCCTGCACCTGTTGCAGCGAACCCTCGGCCAGCACCTGGCCCTGATGCAACACGGTGACGTGATCAGCGATGGTTTCGACGAAGCCCATGTCGTGCTCGACCACCATCAGCGAGTGCTTACGTGCTAGCGACTTGAACAGCTCGGCGGTGAATTCGGTTTCGGCGTCGGTCATGCCCGCCACCGGCTCGTCGAGCAGCAACAGCTGGGGCGATTGCATCAAGAGCATGCCGATCTCGAGGAACTGCTTCTGCCCATGCGACAGCAACCCGGCCGGGCGATGGCGCGACTGGTTGAGGCGGATAGTCTCGAGTACTTCGTCGATGCGGTCCTTCTGCTCGCCGGAGAGTTTGGCTCGCAAACTCGCCCACACCGACTTGTCGGTTTTCTGCGCCAGCTCGAGGTTCTCGAACACGCTGAGCGCCTCGAACACTGTAGGTTTCTGGAACTTGCGGCCGATGCCGGCCTGGGCGATGTCCACCTCGCTCATGCGGGTCAGGTCCAGAGTTTCGCCGAACCAGGCGCTGCCGCTGACCGGGCGCGTCTTGCCGGTGATGACATCCATCATGGTGGTCTTGCCGGCGCCGTTGGGGCCGATGATGCAGCGCAGTTCGCCGACGCCGATGTACAGGCTGAGGTCCGTCAGCGCCTTGAAGCCGTCGAAGCTGACGCTGATGTCTTCCAGGCTGAGGATGGTGCCGTGGCGCACGTCCAGGCCTTTCTCGGCCACTCGGCCAAGGCCGATGGCATCGCGGGTCAGGCCGCCGCCGGTGGGGTCGAAGCCGTCGATGACGGCGCTGCCGTCGATGACGGCGCTGCAAGGTACGGTTTTCATCCTTCGCCCCTCCGCTTGATAAGGCCGATGACGCCCTTGGGCAGGTACAGGGTGACCACGATGAACAGCGCGCCGAGGGCGAACAGCCAGTATTCGGGGAAGGCCACGGTGAACCAGCTCTTCATGCCGTTGACGATGCCGGCGCCGAGCAGCGGGCCGATCAGCGTGCCGCGCCCACCGAGGGCGACCCAGACGGCCGCCTCGATGGATTGCGTCGGCGCCATTTCGCTGGGGTTGATGATGCCGACCTGCGGCACATAGAGCGCCCCGGCCAAGCCGCAGAGCACAGCGGACAGGGTCCAGATGAACAGCTTGTAGCCGCGCGGATCGTAGCCGCAGAACATCAGCCGGTTTTCCGCATCACGCAGCGCCGTCAGCACCCGGCCGAACTTGCTGCGCGCCAGGCGCCAGCCGAGATACAGGCTGCCGACAAGCAGGACCACTGTGGCGAAAAACAGCGTGGCGCGGGTCGCCGGGGCCGAAATCGAAAAGCCGAGAATGGTCTTGAAGTCGGTGAAGCCGTTGTTGCCACCGAAACCGGTCTCGTTGCGGAAGAACAACAGCATCCCGGCGAAGGTCAGCGCCTGGGTCATGATCGAGAAGTACACGCCCTTGATCCGCGAGCGAAAGGCGAAGAAACCGAACACGAAGGCCAGTACGCCCGGAACCAGCACCACCAGGCACATCGCCCAGAGGAAACTCGAGGTGCCGTACCAGTACCAGGGCAGCTCGTTCCAGGCGAGAAAGCTCATGAACGCCGGCAGACCCTCGCCGGCGCTCTGGCGCATCAGGTACATGCCCATGGCGTAGCCGCCGAGAGCGAAGAACAGCCCGTGGCCGAGGGACAGCAGCCCCGCGTAACCCCATACCAGATCCAGCGCCAAGGCGACGATGGCGTAGCAGAGAATCTTGCCGACCAATGTGAGCGTGTAGGCCGAGACGTGGAAGGCATTGTCCGCGGGCAGCAGGTGCAGCAGCGGCATGGCCAGCAGGACGACAAGTACGATGACGAGCGCGACGGCGGTGACTTTCGGACCGGCTTTCTGCGCGGCCGTGAGCGTGAGTGGCTGGTTCATGGCCGAGCCTCATTGATCTGGAGCGAGCTTGCTCGCGAAAGGGGGCGTGACACTGCGGCGACATTTGTGGCCAGGGCCGCTCCCGCGGGAGCTGTAAGGACGAGGATGGCGTTCAATCGATCACCCTCCCTTTCAGCGCGAACAACCCTTGTGGCCGCTTCTGGATGAACAGAATGATCAGCGCGAGGATGAGGATCTTGCCCAGTACTGCACCGATCTGCGGTTCGAGAATCTTGTTGGCGATGCCGAGGCCGAAGGCGGCGAAGATACTACCGGCCAGCTGACCGACGCCGCCGAGCACGACCACCAGAAAGGAGTCGATGATGTAGCTCTGGCCGAGGTCCGGGCCGACGTTGCCGATCTGGCTCAGCGCCACACCGCCAAGCCCGGCGATGCCTGAGCCGAGGCCGAACGCCATCATGTCGATGCGCCCGGTCGGCACGCCGCAGCAGGCAGCCATGTTGCGGTTCTGCGTCACGGCGCGCACGTTGAGCCCCAGGCGGGTCTTGTTCAGCAGCAGCCAGGTCAAGAGCACCACGAACAGTGCGAAGCCGATGATCACCATGCGGTTGTAGGGCAGCACCAGGTTCGGCAACACCTGCAACCCACCAGACAGCCAGGCCGGGTTGGCGACCTCGACGTTCTGCGCACCGAACAGCACACGCACCAGTTGGATCAGGATCAGGCTGATACCCCAGGTTGCCAGCAGGGTTTCCAGCGGGCGGCCGTAGAGGTGGCGAATCACGGTGCGTTCCAGTGCCATGCCGATCACAGCGGTGACGAAGAACGACACCGGCAGCGCCACCAATGGATAGAACGCCAGGGCCTCGGGCGCGAGACGCGCCATCAGCACCTGCACCATGTAGGTCGAATAGGCGCCGAGCATCAGCATTTCGCCGTGGGCCATGTTGATTACGCCGAGCAGGCCGAAGGTGATAGCCAGTCCCAGCGCGGCGAGCAGCAGGATCGAACCCAGCGACAGGCCGCTGAAGGCCTGACCGAGCAGTTCGCCGATCAGCAGCTTGCGTTTGACCTGGACCAGGCTGGTCTCCGCCGCCTTGCGCACGGCGCCATCAGTCTCGGCTTCATCGGTCAGCAGGTTTTCCAGCCGGACGCGCGCCAGTGGCGCGCCGGTTTCGCCAAGCAGGCGCACCGCGGCCAGACGCACGGCCGGGTCTTCGGCGCTCAGTTGCAGGTTCGCCAGGGTGAGTGTCAGGGCTTCGCGTACAGCCGGATCTTCCTCGGCTTCCAGCCGCTGTTCGAGCAGGGGCAGCTGTTCCGGCTTCCCGCTTCGCTGCAGTCGCTTGGCGGCGCTCAGGCGCTGGGAAGGGTCTTCGGCAAACAACTGGTGGGTGGCCAGCGCTGTGTTGAGCAGGCCGCGCAGGCGGTTGTTCAACCGTAATTTCTTCGGCGTGCCGACGGGCTCGGCGTCGCCTTCGAGGGCACGGTAGGCGCCGCTTTCTTCGATAAAGGGCGTCTTTTTATCGTCGATCGCGATGCGGTTGGCGCGTAGGGCTTCGATCAGTTCAAGCCGCTCAGGGGCTGGCGCGTTGGCCCAGTCTTCCAGCAGCTTGGCCTGTTTGGCCGGGCTCGCCTTGGCGTAGTCGGCCGCGTCTCCGGCGTGGGCTGCGCAGGGCAGGGCTAGCAGGAGCAGCAGGAAAATGCGGTACAGGGCAGTGTTCATATTTACGTTCCCTAGGGACCCGCCTGCTCTCTTGGTGGAGCTTGCGATGGTCAACGGACAGATGAAACGGCGTCATCCATCCGTCGTTACAGCGCCGAAAGGTGAGCCGGGCGTAGGGTGGGCTTCAGCCCACCGAGGGAAGATGGTGGGCTGAAGCGGAACCACCCTACGGATCCAGGGCCATACGGCGGTGCTCGGCAGGTGGATGACGCTTCATTCATCCACCACAACGGCGGTGGTCAGTTCGACTTCACCGCGTAATCCGGCTTCTTGTCGTTGCCTGGGATGTACGGGCTCCACGGCTGGGCGCGGACCGGGCTTTCGGTTTCCCAGACCACGGAGAACTGACCGTCGTCCTGGACTTCGCCGATCATCACCGGCTTGTGCAGGTGGTGGTTCTTCTCGTCCATGGTCAGGGTGTAGCCGCTTGGGGCCTTGAAGGTCTGGCCTGCCAGCGCATCGCGGACTTTGCCGACATCGGTGGTGCCGGCTTTCTCGACCGCCTGCGCCCACATGTGGATGCCGACGTAGGTGGCTTCCATCGGGTCGTTGGTTACCGCCTTGTCGGCGCCCGGCAGGTTCTTGGTCTTGGCATAGGCTTTCCACTTGCTGACGAACGCTTCGTTGACCGGGTTTTCCACGGACTGGAAGTAGTTCCAGGCGGCCAGGTGACCGACCAGCGGCTTGGTGTCGATGCCGCGCAGTTCTTCCTCGCCGACCGAGAAGGCCACGACCGGTACGTCGGTGGCTTCCAGGCCCTGGTTGGCCAGTTCCTTGTAGAACGGCACGTTGGAGTCGCCGTTGATGGTCGACACAACGGCTGTCTTGCCGCCAGCGGAGAATTTCTTGATGTTGGCGACGATGGTCTGGTAATCGCTGTGACCGAAGGGGGTGTAGACCTCTTCGATGCTCGATTCCGGCACGCCCTTGCTGATCAGGAAGGCGCGCAGGATCTTGTTGGTGGTGCGCGGGTAGACGTAGTCGGTGCCCAGCAGGAAGAAGCGTTCGGCGCTGCCGCCGTCTTCGCTCATCAGGTACTCGACAGCCGGGATGGCCTGCTGGTTTGGCGCGGCGCCGGTGTAGAAGACGTTGGGCGACAGTTCTTCGCCTTCGTACTGCACGGGGTAGAACAATAGGCCGTCGAGTTCTTCATAGACCGGCAGTACGGATTTGCGCGAAACGGATGTCCAGCAGCCGAAGGTCACGGCGACCTTATCCTGGGTCAGCAGCTGACGGCCCTTTTCCGCGAACAGTGGCCAATTGGACGCAGGGTCGACCACCACCGGCTCGAGCTGCTTGCCGAGCACGCCGCCCTTTGCGTTGATCTCGTCGATGGTCATCAGCGCCATGTCTTTCAGCGATGTTTCCGAAATGGCCATGGTGCCGGACAGCGAATGCAGGATGCCGACCTTGATGGTCTCGGCAGCCTGCAGGGTGAACGGGAACAGACCGCTGAGCATCAGGGCACTGGCGGCGAGGGTGGACTTCAGTAGGGGACGGCGTTTCATTGTGGGCGGCTCCTTGGCTGTCCATGCGCAACTGTGGGGTTGGTCCATCGGGACTGGGAGTGCTATCGCAGCATCCGTGCCAGTTTCGTTGGAGCCCTCTGCCTTCGGGGTTTGCTGGCATTGCGCCCTGTGCGCTTTAACGGGGCGCTGCGTTGACGTGGTGCGAAAACGGGGCGGCCAAAACACCATGGGGCAGCGCAATGCACGTTTGTGGTGCGAAACGCGCGCTGGGGATTGGCTGTGGCTGAGTGATGTGCCAAGGCGGGCGCGCTTGCGAGCATCACCGCCTCGCCCTAGCATGGCCGGCCTGTTCTGGGAGCCTTCATGCCGCGCACTTCTCGTCCCCGCCCACCGCGCGCCGTCGCGGGGCGCACACCACCCCGCCGAGTCGCCAAAGCGCCGCCGGCCGAGCCGCGCTTACTGGTGCTGAACAAGCCGTTCGACGTGCTCACGCAATTCAACGATGCCGATGGCCGCGCCACGCTGAAGGACTTCGTCCAGGTGCCGGGCGTCTACCCGGCGGGGCGACTCGATCGTGACAGCGAGGGCTTGTTGCTCTTGACCAACGACGGCCAGCTGCAGGCGCGCATCGCCGATCCGAAGCACAAGCTGCCTAAGACGTATTGGGTGCAGGTGGAAGGGGAGGTGACTGCCGAGCAGCTGCAGCGGTTGCGTGCAGGCGTTGAACTCAACGATGGCATGACCCTGCCTGCCGAAGCCCGGCAGCTCGACGAGCCTGAGTTGTGGCCGCGCACCCCGCCTGTGCGCTTTCGCAAAAGCGTGCCGACCAGTTGGCTGGAGCTGGTGATTCGCGAAGGGCGCAACCGCCAGGTGCGGCGCATGACCGCGGCGGTCGGGTTGCCGACGCTGCGGCTGGTGCGCGTGCGGATCGGGCCGTGGACACTGGACGGTCTGCAGCCCGGGGAATGGCGGGAAGTGCCGGCGCAAATGTGATGCCGGCCGTGGTATCGGCTTAGTGCGGGATGCCCTGGGTCACTTCGATGACGTAGCCGATGATCGGCTTGGCGAGGAAGGCGAACAGGCATAGGCCAAGGCCGAGAAAAAGAATAGCGGTACCGAGACGTCCGGCTTTCGACTTCTTGGCCAGGTCCCAGATGATGAACGCCATGAAGGCCATCAGCCCGCCGACCAGGATGATCATCATCCACTTTTCGAAAACTTCTGGATCCACAGGGCTCTCCTGACTGACATCTACGAAGGCGCCCGTGGCAGGCCGGGCGCGAAAGCGGCGCAGTATACGCCGCCAATAAACGGCGCGTGTGCCACGGCTGGTTGGACGGCAGTGCTCAGAAAGCGTTCGGATCGACCAGGCCGGGCAATGCTGCGGCGAAATGTCACGCCTGTGCTCAGTAGCCCGCCTTGATTACGTCGATGCCCTTGTTCAGTACGGCGCGCCACGCCTGCAGGTCCTGCTGTTGCAGTTCCCCGTCATGCTGGCTGATGGTTTTCAGCAGCGCCGCGATCCACAGGTCATAGAGTTCCGGACGGATGTCCAGATGCTCGCGTGAATGGCTCTTGCCCAACGCGCGGAGTTTGGTATCCGGCATGCCCCGAGCGAACAGCACCAGATTGAGGATCCCGGCGCGCAGCAGCTGCTTCTGTGCCGTCATGTCGGTGCGCACGAATTTTTCCTTTATCACCGGTGAGCTGGCGAGGAAGGAGGCGTAGAAGTCATCGAAGAATTCGGGGCTTGCGCAGCAGCGACCGTAGCTCTGCATGACGCGGTTGGTGTCTTTCATGGGTGTTCCCTTGCACGAGGGCATTTACAGCGAAGCCCGCGGGTAGCAGGCGGTTAGGCTGTCCGCCCTGGCCGGGATCGTCCGTGTGCAGGGCGGTGCAGAAGGGGGCGGATTATAAGCAGTAACCCTGCTAACTGTGCGGGTGAAAGCTGTGAGCGGTGTCTCAGCTGCGCAAATGCTCCAACGGCAGCTCAGTGCTCGACGACACCTGGCGCAACACGAAGCTGGAACGCACGCTGGAGACGCCTTCGATACGGGTCAGGGTGCCGAGTAGGAACTGCTGGTAATGCTCCATGTCGGGCACCACCACCTTCAGTTGATAGTCGGCATCCATGCCGGTGACCAGGCTGCATTCGAGCACTTCCGGGCATTTTCCGATCACCCCCTCGAAGTGCTCGAAACGCTCTGGTGTATGGCGATCCATGCCGATCAGCACGTAGGCGGTGAGGGTCAGGCCGAGCTTCTTGCGGTCGAGCAGGGCGACCTGGCGGGCAATGTAGCCATCGTCCTCGAGCTGTTTGACCCGTCGCGAACAGGGCGAGGGCGACAGGCCGATGCGCTCGGCCAGGTCCTGGTTGGAGATGCGGGCATCGTGCTGCAATTCGGCAAGGATTCGCAGGTCGTAGCGGTCGAGTTTGCTCATCTTGCGACTCTTAAGGGTAATGATTGCGCTTGATGATGGATTAATGGCTTGCTGTTGCGCAAGTGATGGTCATTTAAGCAATCTTCGCAATCCCCTGTCGGACGCGGCGGCGTAAGCTTTATCTCAACTTCAGCCCCCGGCAGAAACGGACACGGCACATGATCCCCGCCGTGACCACCGAAGACCTTACCAAGGTCGACGGTCCGGGCCTCCGGCGCTCACGAGGCGCCGCGCGAAGAAGCCGTTACCATCGGCCCGACGAATCGAAGAGACCACGCCCAGGCGTGGTCTTTTTCGTTTTGGGTGTCGTGGTGGTTTGGGTGTCGAGCCAAAGCCGGTTGTCGAGTTGGCTGATGGCTTGGTTTCGCCCTGCTGGGCGAGTCACTTTTTCCAGGCGCCCGGATGGCCGGCCCCTCAAAAGTAACCAAAAACGCTTTGCTCCTGCATCCGGCCCTGCGCTTCGCTCCGGGTTCGTTACTCGCTTCGCTCGCCCTTCGGGCCAGCCTGCGGCTGTTACTCCGCGACGGCTCCGTTCACCCTCCTGAAGGGGCGTTGGGTGTCGCCTGATAGGACGAAGAACCTAAGCAGACTTACAGGGCGGCAATCCGTGCTGGAAAACCAACTTTGGCGAGGCCGGACCTACTAAACCCTACAAGCGATACAGGTAGGGCTCTATCGCCCTGACGCTGACGCCAAACACCAGTCGAAGTGCTCACCGCTTCGGCGGCGCCACCTCCAACGGATCGGCATGCACCAGCACCTCTGCATTCGGATAGCGGTCATGAATCGCGTTCTCTACCGCCACGCACAGATCATGCGCCTGGGAGAGCGGCAACTCACCTGGCAGCTCCAGATGCATCTGGACGAACCAGCGGGTGCCGGAAATGCGCGTGCGGAAGTCATGACAACCGTGCACACCGGGCACCTCGCAGACCAGTTGCTGCATCTGCTCGCTGATTTCCGGCGACAGCTCGGTATCCATCAGCACCGCACCGGCCTCGCGGACGATGGTGATGGCGCTCCAGAAGATATAGAAGGCGATGCCGATACCGAACAGCGCATCGGTGCGCTCCCAGCCAAACCCGGCAAGTATCAGCGCGACGAGAATGCTGCTGTTGAGCAGCAGGTCGGAACGGTAGTGCAGCGAGTCGGCACGGATGGCCGTGGAGCCGGTGAGCTTGACCACATGGTGCTGGTAACTCAGCAGGATGGCGGTCATCAGAAGTGAAAAGATCATCACCACGATGCCCACGTCCTGCGCACCCAGCGGTTGCGGATGCAGCAGGCGGTCGACGCCTTGCACACCGACCAGAATCGCACTGACGCAGATGAATGCGGCCTGGCCGAGTCCGGCCAGCGCTTCGGCCTTGCCGTGGCCATAGCGATGGTCGTCGTCGGCCGGGCGCAATGAGTAGTGCACCGCCAGCAGGTTGAGCAGCGAGGCAGCGCCGTCCAGTAGCGAGTCGGTGAGGCCGGCGAGCAGACTCACCGAACCGCTCAGCCACCACGCCACCGCCTTGCTCAGCGCCAGCACGATGGCCGTCGCCAACGCTGCGGCAGTGGCCCGGCGCATGAGCCGGGCGTGGTCGCGGTTGATGCTCATCGTTGACCGCTATCCTCGCGAGTCATCAGGCTGCGGGACGCAGACCGAAGGCGGCCAGCTGCTCCATGCTGCCGTTGTGCTGGATCAGACGTGGGTCGTCCAGCGGCAGGCTGCGGCCGGTCTCCGCCTCGATGATGGCTTTCAGGCGCGCCTGATCGATCTGGCCGTCTGCACCGATGGCTTCCTGCAGTTTTTCCGGAGCCATGGAGTACTGGTTGTCGGGCAGATAGATCGCGCCGGTGGCGAAGTCGATACCGAAGGCGATCAGCCCGGGAATGACGTAGAACAGCAGGCCGACGGCGTTGAGCACGGCGACGGCCGGGTCGATGCGGCCTTCGATCTGCCCGCGGCGATCCGGGTAGAACAGCGTGCCGCACGCGGTCAGCTGGGTGAACAGGGAAACGGCCAACACGCCGCCGATGATTCGGTTACGAGTACGCATAAGGACCTCCTGGAAAAGTGGCGCAACTATACAAGGGCTGGATGATGTTTTCTCGACATCAGACCGCCCGAGCCGCGCCACTGTTCGCAAAAACTCGCCGGTCCGCTTTCAATGCGGTCGCCTCGATATAATCGTCCGCCGCAATCGGAGCCGACATGATCAGCCTACCTATCGATGAAGCCCTGCCGGCGTTGCGCCAGGCCCTGCAGCAGCGCGACGAAGCCGTGCTCGAAGCGCCACCCGGTGCCGGCAAGACCACCCGCGTACCGCTGGCTCTGCTCGGCGAAGCCTGGCTGGCTGGGCAGACCATCATCATGCTCGAGCCGCGCCGCCTGGCAGCCCGGGCAGCGGCGGAACGGTTGGCCAGTGAACTCGGCGAGCGGGTCGGTGAAACCGTCGGTTACCGTATCCGCCTGGATAGCAAGGTCGGCCCGAACACCCGCATCGAGGTGGTCACCGAAGGCATCCTTGCACGACGCCTGCAGGACGATCCGGCGCTCGAAGGCGTTGGCCTGGTGATCTTCGACGAATTCCACGAACGCAGCCTGGATGCCGACCTGGCGTTGGCGCTGACGCTCAATGCGCGGCAGCTGCTGCGCGACGAGCCGCTGAAACTGCTGCTGATGTCGGCGACGCTGGAGGGTCAGCGCCTCTCGGCACTGCTCGACGATGCGCCGGTGGTGCGCAGCGAGGGGCGCATGCACCCGGTCGCGCAGCGCTGGGGACGGGCGCTCCCTCCCGGCGAGCGCGTCGAGCCGCGCGTGGTGCAAACGGTGCTGCAGGCGCTGGAGGACGAGCCGGGCAGCGTACTGGTGTTCCTGCCGGGGCAGGGCGAGATCCGCCGGGTCAACGAAGCGCTTGCCGATCAGTTGTCAGGACGCAGCGACATCCTGCTCTGCCCATTGCATGGCGAGCTGGAACTGGCGCAACAGCGCGCTGCCATCGAGCCGGCCCCGGCCGGGAAACGCAAGGTGGTGCTGGCGACCAATATCGCCGAAACCAGCCTGACCATCGAAGGCGTGCGCGTGGTGGTGGATGCAGGGCTGGCGCGGGTGCCGCGCTTCGATCCCGGGACCGGCATGACGCGTCTGGAGACCCGGCGCATTTCCCGCGCCTCGGCCACGCAGCGCGCCGGTCGCGCTGGACGTTTGGAGCCGGGTGTCTGCTATCGGTTGTGGTCCGAGGAGCAGCACGCGCAGCTGGCTGCCTATGGAGAGGCGGAGATTCTTCAGGCCGACCTGGCTGGCCTCGCCCTGCAACTGGCACGCTGGGGCGTCGAGCCGGACGAGCTGGCCTGGCTCGACCGCCCGCCGGCAGCGGCCTATGCCCAGTCCCAGTTGCTGCTCGAACGTCTCGGTGCACTGCTGTGCAACGAGCGTGGCGGCTGGCAGTTGACTAGCCACGGCCAGGCCATGGCGCAGCTGCCGGCACATCCGCGTTTGGCACATATGCTGTTGCGCGGGCAGGCCATGGGGATGGCTGCGCTGGCGGCCGACGTGGCGGCGTTGCTGGTCGAGCGTGACATTCAATCCGGCGGGCAGCGCGGCGGCGGTGCCGATCTCGCGCTGCGCCTGCATCAGCTGCAGGATGGCCGCGGCGCAGGCGTACAGCGGGTGCGTCAGTTGGCTCGGCAATTCCGCGGCCTGCTGCGTGGTGCATCAGCGACGCGCTCTGTCGAGCTCGACGAGCAGCACGCCGTTGCTGCGCTGCTGGCCTTCGCCTATCCGGACCGGGTCGCCCGGCAGCGTCGTGAAGGCGGTGGTGGCTACCGTCTGGCCAACGGGCGGGCGGCGCTGTTCGGCGAGGCGGACGCCTTGATGAAGGAGTCCTGGCTGGTAATCGCCGAGCTGGGCAGCCACCAGGGCCAGCGCGAGGAGCGAATCTATCGCGCTGTCGCGCTGGACCCAGCGCTGTTCGATGGCCCGCTGGCCGAGCAGGTTGCCTTGCGTGACGAGTTGGAATGGGACGAGCGTGAGGGTGTGCTGCGCGCCGAGCGGCAACGGCGGGTTGGCGAGCTGGTGCTGAGCAGCGAGCCGCTGCCTTCACTGGATCAAGAGGCTCGCGGCCGCGCACTGCTCGGTCTGGTGCGGCGCAAGGGGCTGGAGCTGTTGCCCTGGACGCCGGAGCTGCGTCAATGGCAGGCGCGCATCGGGCTACTGCGTCAGCTCGATCTGACGCTCGGCAACGGCAGCGAATGGCCAGACGTCAGCGATGCCTCACTGTTGGAACGTCTGGAAGACTGGTTGCTGCCCTATCTGGGCAAGGTCACGCGGCTGGCGCACTTCGCGCAGCTCGACCTTGCCGGAATGCTCGCCACACTGCTGCCCTGGCCGTTGCCGCAGCGGCTGGAGGAGCAGGCACCGGTCGCCGTCACGGTGCCGTCGGGCTCACGCATTCGGCTGGACTACAGCGAGCAGCCACCGGTGCTGGCGGTGCGCTTGCAGGAGCTGTTCGGTCTGGCGGATACGCCACGCATCGCCGGTGGCCGGCAGGTCGTCAAGTTGCACCTGCTTTCGCCGGCGCGCCGTCCGGTGCAGGTCACCCAGGACCTTGCGAGTTTCTGGGCCAACACCTACATCGACGTGAAAAAGGACTTGAAGGGTCGCTACCCCAAGCACTACTGGCCGGACAACCCGCTGATTGCCGAGCCCACGGCACGCGCCAAGCCACGCGGGCAGTAGCTCAGTCCGATGGCAGGCTGATGTCCTCGCCCGCTGCGCGCAGTGCTTCGTAGGCTTCGTCCAGGGCGGCTACGACGGCCTCGGCATCGCGGGCATGTCGCGAAACAATGAAGTGGATCGGTATCTGAGTCAGGCGCAGGTAGGGCAGCTCCTCCATTTGCAGCCGCTGGCGGGCCTGCTCCACCGGGATCTGATAATCCAGCAGGTAGTCACCGCGCTCGCGTCGCAGCATTTCCAGGGCAGAAAGATGATTGCTGGTGCGCAGCAGGCGCAGGCCGAGTTCGGGATCGTCGAGCAGTGCATTGACGTTCGGCCAGTAGCTGTAGCCACCGATCAGAATCAGCGACTTGCCTGCGAGGTCTTGCGGAATTCGTGGCGCCGGTGTGCCGGTACGGTGATACAGGTTCAGATTGATCTGACTGAGGGTATGCCGGCCTTCCAATGTATGTGCCGCCAGTTCCGGCTTGCCCTGGGCGCCAGGCCAGAGATCGATGCTACCGTTTTCCAGCGCCGCATAGAGTCGCGCCCCTGGGAGCCCTCGGAAATGCACGTCATAGCCGGCCTGGCGGGCAACGCGCCGCGTCAATTCGGCCAAGTCGCCGCGCGCGGTGCCCTGGGCATCGGTATAGATGGCAGGGGCGAATTCGTAATAACCGACATTGAGAATTCGCTGCGGCGCGGCCTCGGCCATGGCCTCGGCAGGTGCGCCCAGAAGTGTGGCCAGAGCCAGATAGAGAAGTGCTTTCAACGGATCGTTCGCTGCCTTGCGCTGTTCCAGCAAGGATGCGCAGGCAATGCCGGCTTGTCCATGTGCCATAGTGCTGCGACGTGAGGAATGTCCGCATATATCGACCTATGCTCAAAACGAGCGTGCGGCATGAAGGAGTGAGGGTATGCAGCGCAAGGTGTTTGATCGAAAGGTGTTCAACCGCAAGCTGGTGGTGATTACCGGTGGCTGCGCCGGCATCGGCCGCGCGCTGGCCGTGCGCATGGCTCAGGCTGGCGCGCGGCTGGTGATCTTCGATCTGCATCAGGATGCCCTGGATGGCTTGGTGCAGCATCTGGCCGATCATCACAACGCCGATGCGCTGGGGCTGTGTTGCGATGTCAGCGATGCAGAAGCGGTACAGCGCGCAGTGGCTCTGGTGGTCGAGCGTTACGGTGGCATCGACGTGCTGATCAACAACGCCGGCATTACCCACCGCAGCCCAGTGGCGGCCACCAGCCTGGCGGTGTTTCAGCGGGTCATGGCAGTCAACTTCTATGGCGCGTTGAATTGCACCCAGGCCGCGCTACCGAGCCTGCTTGCCCGCGACGGGCAAATCATCGTGCTCAGTTCGCTTTCGCAATATGCGCCAGTCCCAGACCGTGCCGCCTACAACGCCAGCAAGCACGCCCTGCACGGTCTTTTCGAAACCCTGCGTTGCGAGCTGCGTGGTACCGACGTCAACGTCATGCTCGTTTGCCCTGGTTACACCGCCACCGATTTGCGCAAGAACGTCCTGGTCGGTGATGGCTCCACTGCACCGCAGCCAGTGCTGGATATCGGTCGGGTCGCCTCGCCGCAGGACGTCGCCGAAGCGATCTACCAGGGTGCGCTGCGCCGGCGCCGGCTGCTGGTGCTCTCCAATCTGGACTGGAAAGCCCAGCTGCTGGCGCGCTGCTTTCCGCGGTTGTACCAGAGCCTGCTATTGCCGCGACTGCTTGGCAGTCGCACGTCCTGAACGCGGCTGACTAGCTGCCGCTGCCGTAGAGCTGCTGCATCAGCGCCATGTCCCAATACGACGCCTCGATCTTGTGGCCGTCCAGGTCGCGTACGAAACAGCCATAGTAGGGCTCGCCATATTCGGGGCGTGGACCGGGGGCGCCTTCGTCTACGCCGCCAGCGGCTATCGCGGCACGGTGAAAGGCGTCCACCTCGGCCTGATCGGCCGCAAAGAAGCCCACATGCGTGCCGTTGCCTGTTGATGCCGCGCTGCCATCGAATGGCCGTTGGACCCAGAACTCCGGGTATTCGCGGCCCCAGGCGACGGCGCCGGGGTGTTCGAGGATGCGCTTGCAGCCCAGTGTGGCGAGGACCTGGTCATAGAAGGCAACCGCTTCATCGAAGCGATTGCTGCCCAGGGAAACGTGGGAAAGGATGCTGGGGTTCTGTTCGGCCATGGTGCTGTCTCCTGATCTGGCCGGAGAAAGCCTAGCAGGCCCTGGACGCTTGGCCCGACCACGGCAAATCAGCAATGTCAGTCAGTGTTCGGCTCGCGCGCTGGTTGCTCGGTGCAAAGCATGAAGCAGCGGAACAGCATGATGGTCGGCAGCAATTGCAGCAGGCCGACGACACCGTCCAGCAGCATCGCTGGTAGCACGGGCGGTGTCTGCTCGGCGAACAGCTGTGCGGCAATCCAGGCTTCGAGTATCCAGATCGGTAGCAGCACGGTCAGCACGCAGCCGAGTACCAGCAGGAAATGCCCGCGGGTGAGGATGAAACTCTGCTTCAAAGCCGCCAGCGGTGACAGCCCACGCAGCACCAGCAGGTATTCGGCGAAGGCGATCTTGACCATCACCCAGATGCCGGGCAGCACGAATAGCGAGGCGCCGAGCAGGATCAGCAGCGTGCCGAGGCCCGAGAGCACCGCCAATGCCGGCCACAGTGGCAACGCCCGGGCGTAGACCGCTCGCAGCGCCGGTTCATGGCCGCGGCTGCGGGCGTCCAGATAGAGGATCAGCGCGCCGACGTACAGCGGATAGAAGATCAGGCCCACCAGCAGGTCCAGCGCGGGCGGTGCGTTCTCACCGAGCCAGTGATCGAGCGCCAGGCGGGTGATGCTTTCGAGCAGGATCAGCGGCAGGCAGAGCCGGACGATGGTCAGGAAATGGCGGGAGTAGAAGAACCAGGCGTCACGCAGGATAACAAGAGCGTTCATTGCAGACCGAAGGTGAGGGGTCGATTCGGGGCGCCACTGTAACGGATGAGGCGAGGGCGGGACATGCGCGATTTCGCCGTCCATACTGGTGGCCCACTCCAGACCCAGGCTGCCGCGTGAAGAAGATCGCCCTGTTCGCCGATGTGCAGAACCTCTACTACACCGTGCGTCAGGCCCATGGCTGCCACTTCAACTACTCGGCGCTGTGGGCTGACGTCAGCCGGCGCGGCACCATCGTCGAAGCCTATGCCTATGCCATCGAGCGCGGCGACGCGCGTCAGCAGCAGTTCCAGCAGATCCTGCGCAAGCTGGGCTTCACGGTAAGGCTCAAGCCCTATATCCAGCGTAGCGACGGCTCGGCCAAAGGCGACTGGGACGTGGGCATCACCATCGACGTGCTGGACGCCGCGGCACGGGTCGACGAGGTGGTGCTGGCTTCCGGCGATGGCGATTTCGATCTATTGCTCGATCGGGTGCGCGCTGGCGGCGCCGAGGCGACTGCCTACGGTGTGCCGGGGCTCACTGCGCAATCACTGATCCGCGCCGCAACGCGCTATGTGCCGATCGAGGGCGATCTGCTGCTGCGTGGCTGAGCGGGGTGGTGTTCTGGTCCGCCGGCTGTGGCGGCCTTGGTGGGCTGAAGCCCACCCTACGACCGCCGTGACCGTTTCAGACCTGATCGAGCAGCGCCA
The DNA here is from genome assembly GCF_038561965.1 of Stutzerimonas stutzeri. NCBI lineage: Bacteria > Pseudomonadati > Pseudomonadota > Gammaproteobacteria > Pseudomonadales > Pseudomonadaceae > Stutzerimonas > Stutzerimonas stutzeri. The sequence goes on from NZ_CP139348.1 coordinate 634,959, forward strand.
CATGCTTGCGCGCGGCATCGACGTAGGGTGAATGGCGCTTTATCCATCCACCAAAACGTGCGTCAGGCCTTGCCGAGTGCCGCCAGACGCTTGCGCACCGAGGCTTCGATGCCGGCGGCGTCCAGGCCGCACTCGGCGAGCATTTCGCTGGGCTTGGCGTGTTCGACGTAGTAGTCCGGCAGGCCCAGATGCAGCATCGGCTGGAGAATGCCTTCGCCGGTGAGGAATTCTGCGACGGCGCTGCCGGCACCGGCCATGATGCTGTTTTCCTCGACCGTCACCAGCAACTCGTGGCTGTCGGCCAACTCGCGCAGCACGGCCTCATCCAGCGGTTTGACGAAACGCATATCGACCACCGTGGCGTCCAGCGCCTCGCCGACCTGCATTGCCTCCGGCAGCTGCACGCCGAATACCAGCAAGGCGATCTTGCTGCCCTGGCGGCGTACCACGGCCTTGCCGATTTCCAGCGGCTCCAGTCCCGGCTCGATGGCCGCATTGGGGCCGTTGCCGCGCGGGTAGCGCACCGCCGCCGGGCCTGCGAAGTGGTAGCCGGTGGTGAGCATGCGGCGCATCTCGTTCTCGTCGCTTGGCGTCATCACCAGCATGCCCGGGATGCAGCGCAGGTAGGACAGGTCGAAGCTGCCGGCATGCGTCGGCCCGTCTTCGCCGACCAATCCGGCGCGGTCGATGGCGAACAGCACATCGAGATTCTGTACGGCGACGTCGTGAATCAGTTGGTCGTAGGCGCGCTGGAGGAATGTCGAGTAGATCGCCACCACCGGCTTCAGCCCTTCGCAGGCCATGCCGGCCGCCAGCGTCACCGCATGCTGCTCGGCGATGGCGACATCGAAATAACGGTCCGGATAGCGCTCGCTGAAGGCCACCAGATCCGAACCTTCCTTCATCGCCGGGGTGATGCCGGCCAGGCGCGCGTCAGCCGTGGCCATGTCGCACAGCCACTGGCCAAACACGTTGGAGTATTTCGGTCCGGTGGGCTTTTTCGGCTTGGCTGGCGCGCCGACCGGCTCGAGCTTGCTGATCGCATGCCAGGTGATCGGGTCGGCTTCGGCCGGGGCGAAACCCTTGCCCTTCTTGGTCACCACATGGAGGAACTGCGGGCCGTCGAGGTCGCGCATGTTGCGCAGCGTGGCGATCAGCGTCGGCAGGTCGTGGCCGTCGATGGGGCCGATGTAGTTCCAGCCCAGCTCTTCGAACAGCGTACCCGGCACCAGCATGCCCTTGGCGTATTCCTCGGTGCGGCGGGCAATCTCCCAGGCACCCGGCAGGCGCGAGAGGATCTTCTTGCTGCCTTCGCGCATGCTCGAATAGGTGCGGCTGGAGAGGATCTTGGCCAGGTAGTTGGACAGTCCGCCGACATTGCGCGAGATCGACATGTCGTTGTCGTTGAGCACCACCAGCATATTGGCGCCGACTTCCGGGGCGTGATTGAGCGCCTCGAAGGCCATGCCGGCGGTGAGCGCGCCGTCACCGATCACGGCGATGGACTTGCGTTGCTCGCCTTTCAGACGGGCGGCAACCGCCATGCCCAAAGCGGCGCTGATCGAGGTGCTGGAATGGCCGACGCCGAAGGTGTCGTATTCACTTTCCGAGCGGCGCGGGAAGGCGGCCAGGCCGTCCTTCTGGCGCAACGAACTCATGCGTTCGCGGCGCCCGGTGAGGATCTTGTGCGGATAGGCCTGATGGCCGACGTCCCACACCAGGCGGTCGTCCGGCGTGTCGTAAACGTAGTGCAGGGCAATGGTCAGCTCGATCACGCCAAGGCCGGCGCCGAAGTGCCCGCCAGTGTGGCCGACGCTGTACAACAGCTCCTGGCGCAGTTCGTTGGCAAGCTCTTCGAGTTCCGCCTCGCCCAGTCGGCGCAGCTGCTCGGGTGTCGCCGCTCGGTCAAGAACGGGCGTCGCGGGGCGAACCCGAGGGATCTCGTGAAAAGTCTTGGGCATCAGGCGGATCGTTGTCGTTGAAAAAAGAGCGGCAGTTTACCCGATGGGCCCTTCGATAAGAACGGCCCGGGGTCCGGTAGGGGTTTGACTGCGTTCGGCGCGAAAACGCTCAGTTGCGTCGTTCGACGATGTAGCGGGCCAGCTCGCGCAGCGGCTCGGCGGCGATATCGAACGGCCGCAGCGTGTGCAGCGCCTGGTCGCGTAGCTCCAGAGCATAGGCCTTGGCCGCGTCCATGCCGAGCAGTGACGGGTAGGTGGGCTTGTCCCGGGCGATGTCGGCGCCCTGATGCTTGCCCAGGGTCGCGGTGTCGCTTTCGACGTCGAGAATGTCGTCCTGGACCTGAAAGGCCAGGCCGATGGCGCGGGCGTACTGGCTCAGCGAGGCGAGGTTGTCGGCATCGGCACGGCCACTGGCGAGTGCGCCGAGCTGCACGCTGGCTTCGATCAGCGCGCCGGTCTTGTGCCGGTGCATCAGTTCCAGAGCGTCGCGATCGAGCTTGAGGCCGACCGAACCGAGGTCGATGGCTTGCCCGCCGACCATTCCCGCCGGCCCGGCGGCGCGGGCCAGTACGGCGAACATGCGCAGGCGCAGCGCGGCATCCTGCGGATTGCGCTCGGCTTGGGCCATGGCCTCGAAGGCCAGACTTTGCAGGCCGTCGCCGGCCAGAATCGCGCAGGCCTCGTCGAAGGCCTTGTGCGTGGTGGGCTGCCCGCGGCGCAGGTCGTCGTCGTCCATCGCCGGCAGGTCATCGTGCACCAGCGAGTAGGCGTGGATCAGCTCGACGGCACAGGCGGCGCCGTCAGCATCGGCCTTGTCGCCATTCAGCGCTTCGCAGGCGGCGTAGACCAGCAGTGGGCGGACCCGCTTGCCGCCATTCATGACGCTGTAGCGCATGGCCTGATAGAGGCGTTCGAGCTGCGGCAGTGGTGCGGCGAACAGGTTTTCGAGGCAGCCGTCGACGCGCTGCTGAGCGCTTTTCTGGTAGGCGCCGATCATCATGCTTCGGGGTCCGACTCGAAGGGCGCTTCCTGCAGGCTGCCGTCGCGTTCGAGGAGAATCTGCACCTTCTGCTCGGCCTGGCTCAGCGCGGCCTGGCAGTCGCGGGTCAGGCCGATGCCCTGTTCGAAGCAGGTCAGCGAGTCTTCCAGCGACAGCTCGCCGCTTTCCAGGCGCTCAACCAGCTGTTGTAGCTCGGCGAGGGATTGTTCGAAATCGAGGGCAGCTTTCTTGCGGGCCATGCGGGAACCTGTCGTCGGCAGCGAGTCGGAAACGGGCGCGACATTAGCAAAGAAAGGCCCGTCGCAGCCACAAGGTTCGCCGGCGTAGCAGGTATCAGGCGGCGTAGGTCGCCCAGAAGTAATAGACCGTCATGCTGGCCCCGACTAGGATGACGAAGACGCGCAGCCAGGCCGCCGGCAGCTTCTGGCTCAGAGCCCCGCCCGCATAGCCACCCAGCGTGGCGCCGGTGAGCAGGATGAGCAGCTCGTACCAGCTGACGCGCCCGGCGATGATGAAGGTCAGGCTGGCGACGCTGTAGATCACCGCTGAGATCAGGTTCTTAAGGGCGTTGGCGCGCACCAGCGCATGGCCTTCGATGGAAAATGCGGCCAGCTGCAGGATGCCCATGCCGGCGCCGAAATAGCCGCCGTAGATCGATACCACGCCGTGCGCGACCATCGATGCTGGTGAGTGCGGCGGTACCGCGGTTGCTTCCTTGCGCCGTGCGGCCAGCCAGCGGCTAAGCCAGGGGCTGGCGGCGAACAGGGCGGTGGCCAACAGCAGCAGCCAGGGGATCAGCAGGCTGAACACGTCGTCGCCGCCGGCCAGCAACAGCAGGCCGCCGAGCAGACCGCCGGCCAGGCCCGCCAGCAGCAACGGCAGAAGATACGGACCCAGCGGGCGCAAGCTCGAACGGGCGGCCCAGGCACCGGCAATGCTGGCCGGCCAGAGCGCTACGGCATTGGTGGCATTGGCCGTCACCGGCGGCAGGCCGATGGCCAGCAGGGCAGGGAAGGAGAAGAAGGTGCCGCCACCAGCCAGGGCATTCATTCCGCCAGCGGCAAAACCGGCAACAACCAGCAGCAGAATCTCGAACAGCGTCATGGGTGGGCTCGCACCAAAAAGATGCAGAGTATCCAAGCCGCTGCGCGCCGGCTAGCGGGTCGTTCAGCCCTGCGTACGCAGCCGTCTGCCGCGCTCTTCGGCCGAGAGCTTGGGACAGCTGTCGCAGAGCTCGCCATCGGCGCGGCGGAAGTGCTGGCAACAGGCCTTGCGCTGCAAGCCGAGGCGGCTGCCGCCATCGGCCAGCTGCACCGCCAGCAGGCCGCTGGCGCCGCGCATGGCGCAGGCTTCCAGCCAGGCATCGGCGCGCCGGCAGAGCTGCAGGTTGCCGCAACCATCAGTCTGTTGCGTGTGCAGCAGCGCGGCCATCACGCAGTCCGCGGCGAGGCGTTGCGCCAGCTTTGGATGCAGGCCTAGCAGCGTGCCGCAGGCCGCGTGGGCCTGGCCGCAGAAGTGGCGAACCTGCTCCCCGGCATGCCGCAGCAGCCGCTGAGAATCGGCATGCAACGGCTGGTGGGCCGGCAGGCAGAAACCGGCGACGAAGCCTTGCGCCACACCTTGCGCCATGCCGTCCAGGCAAGGCGCCTGGCCATCGAGCTGTACGGCCAGCACCTGCAGATAGATGGGTTGCCAGACCAGCAGCGTCCAGCAGCGCGCCGCCCAGTAATGGCGGCCCGCTTCCGGATGCGCCGCCTGCCAGTGCGCCAGCAGGGCGGCCAACGACTGCGGGCGATCCAGCATCAGCTCGTCGGGTCTTGGCGAGCCGACGCGTCCGTCCAGTCCAGGCAGGGCGTTGCGCACCCGCAGCAGCAGGTCGTTCAGCGCCTCGTCATCCGCCCATTGGGTTTCAGCGTTCCGGTGCATAGGGTGCGACGGGGTTTTTCAGGGTGCCGGCGAATTTCAGCGCGCCGGCTGGGTCGGCCAGATCGAGCATCTGCCGGTTGTTGCCCAGCTGCAGGCGGTTAAGACAGGAGCGGGCGAATTCCTCGGCGAACAGGTCGTAGCGGGCGAACTTGTCGCACAGCTGTGGCTGGCCGGCCTGGTAGTCGGCGATGCAGTCGGCCACCTGTTGCCAGAAACGCTGCTCCGGCAGGCCGACCTGCTCATCGAGGATTTGTCCCAGATAACGGAAGAAGCCGTCGAACACGTCGGTGAAGATCGACAGCACCTTGAGCTCGTCGGGCACCGATACCGCCAGCCGACCCACGGCCTCGGGAATCTGTGCGTCGGCATCGAGAATCACTGCTTCCTCGCCGATGTCCTTCATCAGCACGCGCACCGGTACATGGTCTTCCAGCACCAGAATCAGGTTCTCGCCGTGGGGCATGAACACCAGGTCGTGGGCGTAGAAGCAGTGCAGCAACGGCGTCAAATAGGCGTTGAGATAGCGGCGCACCCAGCGGTCGGCGTTCAGGCCCGAGGCACTGATCAGCGTTGCCAGCAGGGCACGTTCTTCGCCGTCGCTGTGCAGCAGTGCGGCCATGGTCATCAGCCGCTGGCCGGGTTGAATGTGGCCATAAGGGCTCTCCCGCCACAGCGCCGAAAGCATCTTGCGATAAGGACTGCTGGCCGGCAGCGCCTGCTCGTAATAGGGGTTGCGGTAGCCGATGGCCGCGACTTCGCGCAGCAGCTGGAAGCCGCAGTCGCGCAGCAGCGGGTCGCTGGCCACACGCTCGGCGAGGTAGGCGTTGATCGACGGCGTTGCCTGCATGTAGTAGGGCGACAGCCCGCGCATGAAGCCCATGTTGAGGATCGACAGGGCGGTCTTCACGTAGCGCCGCTGTGGCTGGCTCTGGTTGAAAAAGGTGCGGATCGACTGCTGCGCCAGGTAGCGGTCATTGCTCAGGCCGAGATGGACAATCTGCCGGCTGGCGATCTCCGCGGCGAAACCGATGGCGAGGATGTTGTGCCATTGCCAGGGGTGGGCCGGCATCAGCAGATAATCCTCGGGTGCGAGATGCAGTGCCTGCAGCTGGTTGTGAAACACATCGAGCTGGCCACCCAGCTCCTCGCGCAGCAGGATCGTCTGATCCAGCCCCTCGATGGCGCTGTAGCTGGCGCGGCTGCGGTGTACGGCGAGCCAGACCAGGCGCACCGGGCTCGCGGCCTCCGGCGCGTAGGCGCGGTAATCCTGGGCATCGAAGCCCATCCGCCCGTTGTTGGCGACGAAGCCCGGGTGGCCTTCGCGCATGCCGGTCTCGATCTGCTGGAAATCCGCCAGGGCCAGCTGGGCGGCGCTCAGCGGGCTGTTGGCGAGCTTGTAGGCGCTGCCGAACAGGGTGCTGCTGATCTCGTCCAGATAGACCGGCAGGTTGTTTTCGGAAATTCCGAGGGTTTCGGCGAACTCGATGATGAAGCTCAGCGCGTCCAGTGGCTGCGGCTGGCCATCGCTTAGTTTTTCGATGGACTCGGTGCCGATGGACCAGTGATCCAGCGCCAGCCGCCGCGCCTTGAAGCGGTACTCGCTGGTGCTATCCGGCACCGCCACACGGTAGCAACAGTCGCCCAGCGGCTCGGGGCTGAGCAGCTTCTCGTGGCTGAACTCGGCCAGGGCCTTCTTCAACAACAGGCGATTGGCGCGGGCCCAATGTTCGGCCTGCAGGTGTTCGGTGGCCAGATCGCCGGCGGTGGTTGGCAGGTGCACGAGCTGATTCATTGCGGATTCTCCTGAAGGGTGGCGAGGAACTGCGCGCGGGTGCAGAACGCCAGGCAGGCGTCCTTTTCCGGTAGCTGCAGCAGGCGCTGGTAAACGAAGCCGACACGCTGGTTCAAGGCGTGCACCTTGGCGTTGCGCGCATCGGGCTCGACGACGATGCGGCGGGCGAAAGGGTCGGCGAACTGGTAGGCGAGGATGCTGCGCATGACTTCCAGGCTGAAGCCGTGCATGGGCTTTTCGCAGGGCGCGAGCAACAGGTGCATGCCACGGTCGCCCGGGCGCACCTGGTAATGATCGGCGAGGCGGTCGTGGGCTGGGTGATAGCCCTCGAAAAGGAACGCAGGCTCGCCGTTGCACATACCGAGGGCAATCTCGCGGTGGCTGCTGTGCTGGATCTCGCCAACATAGTCGGCCAGTTGCGCCAGGCTCAGATGGCTCATGGCCCAGAAGCGCGCATAGTCGCGGCGCAGCCAGTCATGCAGCAGCGGCAAATGCTCCGGCTGCACGCTCTCGAAGTGCATGGCGCCAAGCGCACAGTAGCGAACGAAGCGCGGACCATCCGCGCGGGAAAGAGCGGTATTCATGATTTGGCTCCACAGAGGGGCGCACTGACTGGTGCTGAAACCAGCAACCAGCGCAGCACGCAGGCGGTGAGAACGAGGCCGATGGCGGACAGGAAGAACGGCGCGGCGAGGCCGGCGTCGCGGACCACCAGTCCGGCCAGCCAAGAGGCGGCGAGCACGCCGAGGTTCTGGAAGATGTTGATCAGGCTGTAGTCGCGGCCGTAGTGCTCCGGCCGGCTGAGGGCGAACAGCCGTGCATCCAGCGCCACGGTGAGCTGATACAACGCCCAGCCGAACAGCACACGGCCGGCGAGCACTGTTGGCATCTGCTCGATGCCCTGCAGCGCCAGTCCGGCCGCGCCCAGCAGCAGCCAGGCGGTCAGGCGCTGGCCGGCGTGGTAATGCAGGGCCAGGGCGAGCAGCGCCAGCATGCCGGGAATGGCATAGACCAGGCCGGTGATCCAGCTTGCCTGAGGCCCGCCGAGCTGTTCCCAGTACACCGTGAAGAACGGCCGCGCCAGGTAGATGCAGAAGTAGAACGCCAGCATCAGCAAGCACAGCCGGGCGATTGCCAGGTGCTCCCCGCGCGGCCGTGGTGGCGTGCTTGCATCGACTCGGGTCGGTTGCGGCGCATGGCGCAACAAGAGCAGGCTGACAGCCATCTGCACGAAATCCATCAGGCCCATCAGCACGAACATCCGCGCCGGGCTGAGGTAATGCAGCACCCCGCCACCCAGCGTGGCGCCGGCAATCGCGCCCAGATGCACCACCACCGAGAGCAGGCCGATGGTACGCACCTGCTGGTCGGCGCCCACCAGTCCCATCACGTAGGGGTACATCAGCAGGTAGCTGGCCTTGAAGGCGATCATCGTCAGCGACACCGGCCAGAACAGCCATTGCTGCTCGATCGCCGCGCAGGCCAGCGCCAGCAGCCCAGCCATCAGCTGACCGAAGATCAGCAGCCGCAGCGGATGCGCATGCCTGGACAGGCGCACCCACAGCGGCAAGGCGAGCATCGCCACCAGGCACACCGCGGCCAGGTACAGCCCGACCTGCTCGCTGCGCAGCTCGCCGAAACGCTCGGCGAAATACTGCGGGTAGAACGGCATCAGCAAGCTGTCGCCGAGTACTGCCAGCAGTGTCATGCCGATCAGCGCGCGTCGCAGTGTCATCGCGCCGCCACCGCGCCCTGAGGTGTCAGCGGCTGCGGCAGACTGAACTGCTGGAAGGCGATCTTCGTTTCCACCGCGTAGTGCTCGCGCCCGCAGATCTCGCGCAGGATGCAGGCATTGCGGTAGCAGCCCATGCCGAGATCCGGCGTGACCAGGCCGTGATCGACCAGCCCGGCGTTCTGAACGAAGACCTCGCCTCCGTTGCGGTCGATGCTGTAGTTGCGCGCCACGGCGAAGCGTTCCGGTGCCTGCCAGGCGATACGCTCGGCGATCGGCTGGATGCAGCGCGGCAGGCGGTACTGATACCCGCTGGCCATGACCAGCGCATCGCTGCGGTGGCGATAACTCTGCTCCAGTTCGTGCTGGAAGAATTCAAGCTCCAGCGTGCCATCGGCCATTCGCTGGCAGCGGCGCAGCTCGGCGTTGGTCAGCAGCTGGGTCGGTACCTCGCCCTTGAGGCTCTGGTTGTACAGCTCGTCGTAGATGGCGTTGATCAGGGTGGCATTGATGCCCTTGTACAGGCCCTTCTGGCTGTCGATGAGCTTTTCCCGGGTGCTGCGCGGCAGGCTGTGGAAGTAGTCGATGTACTCCGGGCTGGTCATTTCCAGGGTCAGCTTGGTGTATTCCAGCGGAAAGAAGCGCGGCGCCCGGGTGATCCAGTTGAGCTGGTAGTCATGGCGGTCGATGTCCTGCAGCAGGTCGTAGTAGATCTCCGCCGCGCTCTGACCGCTGCCGACCACGGTGATCGAGCGCTTGCCCTGCAGTCGCGCCTTGTCCTGCAGGTAGTTGCCGCTGTGGCTGACGTGCTCGGCCAGTGCCTCGCAACAGGTCGGCAGGTAGGGCGTGGTGCCGGTACCGAGCACCAGGCGGCGGGTGAGGAGCTCGAAGCCCTCGCCGCTGCGCGTGTGCACGCCGCGTACCCGGTAGCAGCGGCGCTCATCGAGGTAGTCGACGTGCTGGACGAAGTGGTCGAAGCGCAGGCTGTCGAGCTGCTCGACCACCCATTGGCAGTACTGGTTGTACTCGCGGCGCATCAGGAAGAAATCTTCCTTGATGTAGAAGGCGTACAGCCGGCCGACCTGCTTGGCGTAGTTGAGGAAGCTGAAACGGCTGGTGGGGTCGGCGAGGGTCACCAGATCGGCCATGAACGGCGTCTGCAGAGTGGCGCTGTCGAGCATCATGCCGGGGTGCCAGTTGAAGCCCTCGGCGCGGTCGAGGAACAGGCAATCGAGCCCGTCGATGGGTTCGGCCAGGCAGGCCAGGCCGAGGTTGAACGGGCCAATGCCGATGCCAATGAAGTCATACACCTTGTTCATGTGCGATCTCCTTACTGGTTGGCGGCGGTGGGTAGCTCGTCGAGCAGGCGGGCGCCGTGGTCACGAATCAGCTCGACGATGGCGCGCAGGTCGTCCAGCGTGGTTTCCGGGTTGAGCAGGGTGAACTTGAGGTACTGCCGGCCCTTGACCACGGTGGCGGCAATGACCGCCGCGCCGGAGCGGAAGATCGCCTTGCGGATTTCGCGGTTGATCTCGTCCAGGCGCTCGTCCGCCACGCCTGGCGCGACGAAGCGGAACACCAGCGTGCTCAGGCGCGGGGTGAAGACTTCGAAGGCGGGATCATTGGCGAGCAGGCGATAGGTATCGGCGGCGCGGTCGATGACCTCCTCGAACATCGCGCCGATATGCTCGGCGCCGAGGATGCGCAGGGTCAGCCAGAGCTTCAGTGCGTCGAAGCGGCGGGTCGTCTGGATGCTCTTGTTGACCAGGTTCGGCGTGCCCTCGCGGGTCTGGCTGCGGGGGTTGAGGTAGTCGGCATGGTGGGTGATGTAGCTCAGGTGCTGACGCTGGCGAACGAAGAAGCCGCTGCAGCTGACCGGCTGGAAGAACGACTTGTGGTAGTCGACGGTGACTGAGTCGGCATGTTCGATGCCGGCCAGCCAGTCGCGGTAGCGCGTTGCGACCAGCAGACCGCCGCCATAGGCCGCGTCCACGTGCAGCCAGACACCGTAGTGCTGGCAAAGCGCGGCGATTTCCGGCAGCGGGTCGATGCTGCCGAAGTCCGTGGTGCCGGCGGTGGCGACCACGGCCATGGGCAGCTCGCCCAGGCGCTGACAGTCGGCCAGCGCCTGGGCGAGCGCCGGCACGCTCATGCACTGGCTGGCATCGGTTTCGATGGTGCGCACCGCGTCATAGCCCAGGCCCAGCAGCGCGGCGGATTTCTGCACGCTGAAATGGCTGGCGCCGGAGGCAAAGATGCGCAGTTCGCGGGCCTCACTCGGCAGGCCATGACGCAGGTTGCCACCATGACCCGACAGGCGATTGCAGACATGCTCGCGGGCCAGCAGCAGACCCATCAGGTTCGATTGGGTGCCGCCGCTGGTAAATACGCCATCGGCCTGGGCGCCGAGGCCGATTCGCGCACAGGTCCAGTCGATCAGCCGTTGCTCGATCAGCGTACCGCCGGCGCTCTGGTCCCAGGTGTCCAGAGAGGAATTGAGCGACGACACCAGCACTTCGGCGAGCAGCGCGGGCAGCACCACCGGACAGTTGAGGTGGGCGACATAGCGCGGATGGTGGAAGTACACCGCGTCGCGCAGGTAGAGCTGATCCAGCTCGCGGAGCGCGGCGCCGGCATCGCCCAGCGGGCGCTCCAGATCGACGCGTTCGAAATCGGCGGCCAGTTCCTGCGGAAGAATGCCGCTGAACGGTTGCTGCTGACGCTGCAGACACTGCTGCACCAGAGTCAGCCCCTGCTGCAGGAGCTGCCGGTAAGCATCGTGATTGCCGCGGGTGAACAGCCCGTTGCTGACGGGGCTGGGGGCGAAGGGCACTACGGTACTGGACGGGGTCATGCACATTCCTCGGGCCGAGCGCGACCGCGGCCCTGTACGGGCCGTTTTCGCGGCTTCGGTGGTTTCTGGTCTGGCGGCGAGGCCGCACGGGAGCATCTGCGAGAATGCTTGTTAATCGAGAATCAATCTCAATTGCGCAAAGGCACAGGCAAGACGAACCAGCGCGGAAAAACCATTACCCGGATGATGAAAAAAATTTCATGGGCGCTCCAACCGCTGACGCGCCTTGGCTAGCTGCGCGATCACGGTATTCACCGAAATACCCAGGCGCCCAGCAATTTCGGCCTGGCTGAGTTCCTCCAAACGAGCCAGTTCGAATACTTCGCGACAGCGCGGCGGCAGATCATCGAGCTGGCGCAGCACGCATTGCAGCGCGCAGCGATTTTCCACCAGCACTGACGGGTCGGCCTGTACCGCCTCGATGAGTTCCAGCGGCGCTTCGTCGGGCGCCCCGAGCAGGGCTCGATGGCGCATGGCGTCGCGCAGCAGGTTGGTGGCGATGCGAAAGAGATAGGCCTTGGGGTTATCGAGGCGTTGCTCGTGCATGACCTGGGCGAGTTTCAGCCAGGCGTCCTGGGCCAGATCCTCGGCCAATGCGCGGCAGCCGCCGAGACGAGTCAGATGTGCGACCAATTGCTGGCGATGGTGGACGTAGCATTGCAGGCAGGGATCGGTGGCCGTGTCGTTGTTCTGCATGAGAAGTCGTGCCGCCAAAAGGGGCAGTGAAACTAGCTCAGATGATAACGATTCGCAATTGAAGGCGGTTTGCCCCCACTGCTCCTGCAGCGCTATCCGGTTGTGGCTGACCTCAGCCGTCCAGCGGTAACTGCAGATTGATCGATGCCACCCATTGCTGGCGCAATCGGCACTGCGCCGCCGGTTGCGGGCGGGCGTAGTAAAACCCTTGCAGGCTGGGGCAGCCGTTGAGTCGCAGGAAGGCCGCCTGGCGCTCGTTCTCGACCCCTTCGGCGACTACATGCAGGCCAAGGTGGCTGGCCATGGTGAGAATGCCGCGCACCAGGGCGACCGATTGCTCGCTATCGGGCAGCCCGCTGACGAACTCACGGTCGATCTTGATGCCATCGAAGCGGAAGCGTTGCAGGTAGGTCAGCGAGGCATAGCCGGTGCCGAAGTCATCCAGCAACAACGGCAGCCCGGCAGCTTTCAGCCTGTCCAGCGTTTGCTGGACATGCTCGTCCGCTTCGAGCAGCGCGCTTTCGGTGATTTCCAACTCCAGCATGCTCGCCGAGGCGCCTTCTTCCTCGATGATCGCCAGCAGGCTGCCGGCGAGATCGGCCTGCCTGAAATCCAGCGGCGACAGGTTAACCGCAATGCGTAGCCTGTGCCCCGCAGCGTGCCAGCGGCAGGCCTGCCGACAAGCCTCTCGAAACACCCAGCGCGTTGCCTCGATGATCATGCCGCTTTCTTCGAGCACCGGGATGAAATCGCCGGGCGGCACCAGACCGCGCTCGGGTGATTCCCAGCGCAGCAGCGCCTCCATGACCTCCACCTCGCCCTGGGCATTGACCTGCGCCTGGTAATGCAGCACGAACTCATCACGGTCGAGCGCACGGCGCAGTGCTTGTTCGAGTTCACGTCGGCGGGCGGCGGCTTCGCTCAGCGAATCGTTATAGACCACCATGCAGTTGCGACCGGCATCCTTGGCTGCGTAAAGCGCCAGGTCGACCTGCTTCAGAAGGTCGGTGGCGCTATGGCGGCCATCACTTACGGCGACGCCGATACTGGGGCTGACGAAGCATTCGTATTGACCGATGCGCACCGGTGGCCGAAAGCCTTCGATGATCTGCTCGGCCAGCTGTCTGGCACGTGCGGTACTGCTGCCGTTGAGCAGCAGCATGAACTCATCACCGCCGGTGCGGGCCAGCAGGGCCTGCTCGGGCAGCAACTGGTTGAGGCGATCGCCGATCTGTACGAGCAACTTGTCGCCGATCTCATGGCCGAGGCTGTCGTTGACGCGCTTGAAATGGTCGAGATCGAGATAGAGCAGGGTTAGCGGGAGCCGCGCGACCAGCAGATTCTCGAGTCGCTGCATCAGGTAATTGCGGTTGGCCAACTGGGTGAGCGGGTCGAAGTGGGCAAGAAAACGCAGGCGCTGCTCGGCTCGTATCTGATCGCTGATATCGCGCAGCAGCACCAGGAAGTGCCTTACCCCGTAGCGCTGGAACGGGGTGCAGCTGATTTCCAGCGGAACATCCTGACCGTTGCGGCGCCCGGTCAGCTCCAGGGCCGTGTTAGCCGGGGTGCTGAGCAGGCGGGTAGTGGCGTCGCGTTCGACCAGCCGGTCGCTGGGCAGGTTGCCGCGAAGCTCCTCGGGCGAGCAGCCGAAAAGGGCGGCTGCGGCCGGGTTGGCCTGCAGCACCCGCAACTCGCGATCGACCACCAGCATGCCGATCGGCGCCGTGTCGATCAGGTCGCGCAGCAGCTGCTCGCTCTCGCTGAGTGCCAGTTGCCGTTCGTGCAGCTGGTTCATCATCCGGTTCAGGGTTCTGGCGAGGCGGCTGATCTCGTCTCTGCCGCCGACTGCCAGCTTCTGCGGGTGTTGGTCGATGGCGAACTGGCGAGCCGCCTGGTCGATCTGGGCTAGACGGCGTGTCAGTAGCCTGCCGTAGAGCCTGTTCAGGATAAGCCCGAGTAACAGCAGCAAGGTCAGGGTCTGCGCCAGATAGAACCAGGCCTCGCGCTTGGTCTGTGCCAGCATCGGTGCGAAGTCGTATTCCACCAGCAGCACTTCGTGCAGAGGCGTGCCGTCCTGCGCGACACGGTCCAGCGGATAGATTGCCAGTTGCCGAGAGCCTTCACCGGTCCAGCCAGCACGTCCGCTATCGACGTATTGCTTGAGGTCGGCGGCGCTGATCAGCTCTAGCCGGCCTGGTTTCAGGCCCAGGCGCGTCGTTGCGATCATCTGCAGATCAGCATCGATTACCATCGCCCAGCGCACGCCCTGGAGGCTCGCAAGGTCCGCCAGTTCGGTCTCCAGTTCGGCGATACGGCCGAGGCGACGGTGATCGCTCAGGCTGCTTTGCAGCAATGCCAGATGCTGATAGGTGTGGTTGCGCCAGCCGGTAAGCGTTTCCTCGATTCGCGTAGGCAGATGCCAGGCGGTCAGCAGTACGGTAAACAGCAGACCGAAGATCCCCAGCAACAGCGGAAGCGATTTGCGCAGCGATAGCCGGGTCAGCATCCGAGCACCTCGCAGCTGGGCAGCAGATCATGATGGCGTGTTCCGTCCAGCAGGTGCCGCTCGTTCATGTACAGCCTCATCCTATCGATGCTTCGGCGCAGCTGGCCGTCTTCGAACCATTCGCGATTAACGGCCTCGTCGCCCATCAGCAGGCCGCCGGCAGTGACCTCGAGGGCTGCATGCGACAAGCCTAGTCGGGTACGAAGGCGCGAGTCGGTTTTGGCTCGATCGCTCTGCCAGGCGTGCAGTGCATCGAACCACAAAGCCTTGAGTCGTCGGCGTTGGTCGAGGCTCACCCGATTGCGGTCCACCACCAGCACATCGACGATCTCCCCCGGCAGCTGGCGGCTGTCGAAGATCCTTCGTGCGCCGTTGTTCTCAAGCGCGGGGCCTTCAGAGGCGAAGGTGATGACCGCATCGACCCGGTCGTCGGTGAATGCTGCGACCTGCTCGTGAATCGGCAGGCTGATCACCTGTAGATCGTTGATGGTCAGTTGCGCATGGTCCAGTACGCGGGAAAGAAAATAGGCACCGAGCGCCGTGTTCTCCACGCCGATGCGCCGGCCCTTGAGTTCTGTGATGGTGGTCACCGGAGCTCGCGCGAACAGCGCGTCGGCGCCGGCCGAAACATTGGCGACCAGGATGATCTCCAGGTCGAGATCCGGCGCGCTGCCTTGCAGCAGCAGCGTCTCGTCCAGCGTCAGCATGGCGGCATCCAGCATGCCGTTGCGGAAACCCCGCAACACGCCTGTGGCATTTGGATACTCGACCATGCGAATGCCGCTGGGGTTAGTCAGGCCGAGATCGTCTGCAAGATAGTAGGGCGCGTAGCCAAGCCAGCGATTGCTGCCGACGCGGATCGCTTCCGGGTCGGGCTGGCAGCCGAGCAGGGCAACGAACAACAGCAGAAGGATTGAGGCCCGTACCATGCGACTACTCCGTGATACCTGATAGCCACCATAGCGAAACCGTACGGTCACGTGAATCCCTGCTAAAGCAGGGGATATTCGCTGCTAGCGAACTAGGCAAGCCGGTTAGGGTCTGCAGGCCCCGTAGCTGGGGGCTGCGGTGGTATCGCAAGGCGTCTCCGAAGTGAACTGGCTGCCTGCGACAACGTGTCCGCTGTGGCAAATCCGGCGTCTGGTAGCTTCGAGAACAAGAACTTCGCGTGGGACGCGACGGAGAAAGCTTGAAACGCAAGGCAGGACTTCTAGCAGTACTTATCCTCGCACTCACATTGGTGCCCATGTGGACCTTCGTTCTGGACGAGATCAAGCATCAGCGCAGTGCTACGGCGGAGGCCGCGCGTAACGATGCGATGAATCTGGCAACCGCATTCGAAGCGCATGTGCACAGCGCGATCAGGCTAATGGACATCGTGCTGCTGGACATGCGCGAAGACGTGCTTGAACACTCCGATTTTCAGCAGTACGTGCAGGAGGAAATGCAGGCCTACGGAAGCTTCGTCACGCAGCTGGCGGTGATAGACAAGAACGGCTTCTTGGTTTTTTCCAATCTCGCGCCATCCGTCAAACCTGTCGACCTCAGTGATCGTGAGCATTTCCGCGTTCACCATGACAACCCGCAGGACGACCGCTTGTTCATCAGCAAGCCGGTGTTGGGCAGGGTGTCGAAACAGTGGACCATCCAGTTCACCCGGCCCATCCACCAGAATGGCGAGTTTGCCGGTGTGCTGGTGCTTTCCGTGCCAACCAGCTTTTTCGCCGATTACTACCAGCAGATCAACGTAGGCCCGAACGGCACCATTGCGCTGGTGGGCATCGACCGCAGCTTGCGCGCGATCGCCTCGGGTACGCCGATACCAGGCCGCTACGGCCGCTTCAAAGTACCGGAGGACAGACCCTATTTCGACCCGAAAGCGCCTGCACACGGCTATTACGAAGGCGTGAGTTCCATCGATGGCGAGTATCGCCTCGGCGCGTATCGGCGTCTTCCTGCCGAAGGTGTTGTGGTAGTCGTGCTGCTGGCGCCCAAGGATTTCATGGCGTCCTTTCATCAGCGCAAGGAGCTGCTGATCGCCTCGGCCGGCATCATTTCATTGCTGCTATCGGCGATCGCGCTGTTGGTCTTCGTGCTGAGCAGTCGGTATTTCCAGAGTACCGAGCGGCTGCGCCAGGCTCACGATCTGTTGGCACAGCTTGCCAATACCGATGTGCTGACGGGCGTTAGCAGTCGCCGTTCGTTTCTCGCACGGCTGGAGGCGGAGCTTGCCCGGGCTCGCCGCCATGATGAAAGCCTGAGCCTGCTGATGCTCGACATCGACCACTTCAAGCGCGTCAATGATGTACATGGCCATCCGATCGGCGACGCAGTGCTCAAGCAGTTCACTGCGATTTGCGCCGGCATGCTTCGCGCTCACGATCTGTTCGGCCGCCTCGGCGGTGAGGAGTTCGCCGTCGCGCTGCCGCATACCGATGCGGACGGTGCTCTGAGCGTCGCCGAGAAGATCCGCATGGCAATCGCGCATACGCCAATCGCAACAGCCGCCGGCGATATCAATATCACCGTCAGCATTGGCTTAGCCCAGATGGATACCGGGGGGCATGAGATCGAGCAGCTCATCGCGCGGGCGGACAAGGCGCTTTACGACGCCAAGCATGGCGGCCGAAACCAGGTACGGGTCGATTGCCCGAGCGTCTGACTGGGGCTTCACCAATGGGTGCGCTGGACGGGCTCACAGATGAGCCGGTCAACTGTGGATGGGCCTCGCAAAAAACGCAGGCAATAAAAAAGCCGGCTTGTGGCCGGCTTTTCTTCAGTGCTTCGGCTTACTTCTGATAAGCCTCGGCAGCTTTGATGATGGCGGCGCGGGCGGCGTCGGCGCCTTCCCAGCCTTCGACCTTGACCCACTTGCCTTTCTCGAGATCCTTGTAGTTCTCGAAGAAGTGCTTGATCTGCTCGATCAGCAGCGGCGGCAGGTCGGTGTATTCCTTAACGTCCACGTACAGCTGGCTCAGCTTGTCGTGCGGTACAGCGATCAGCTTGGCGTCGCCACCGGCTTCGTCGGTCATGTTCAGCACGCCGACCGGACGGCAGCGGATGACCGAACCCGGGGCAACCGGATAGGGGGTCACGACCAGTACGTCGAGGGGGTCGCCGTCATCGGCCAGGGTGTGCGGGATGAAACCGTAGTTGGCCGGGTAGAACATCGGGGTGGCCATGAAACGGTCGACGAACAGGCAGTCGGTGTCGTGATCGATTTCGTACTTGATCGGCGCGTGATTGGCCGGGATTTCGATGGCGACGTAGATGTCGTTCGGCAGGTCTTTGCCAGCCGGGACTTTGCTGTAGCTCATGAACGATGGGCTCCTGATCGGCCAGCGCGGCCTGGGGGCGGGAAAAAGTGGGCGCGATTATAGGCGCAATGTCGCGTGCAATGCACGCCGGCTTCGACGCGCGCAGCCTACGCAGGTTCCCGGTAGGCCGGATGTTCCGCTTGCAGGCGTTGCAGTCGGGCTAGCGGGTCCTGGCGGTAGAAGGCGGCAAGCTGCGCGTAGACCTCGGGAAAGACCTGCTGCAGTACGTCCGGCGCGCTGAAGAAGTATTCGCTGGTGACGGCGAAGAACTCCGCCGGGTTTTCGGCTGCGTAGGGGTCGATTGGCGTCTCGGCATCGGGGTCGGCGTCAAGCATGTGGTCGAGCTGGTCATAGGCGCTCTGCATGGCGCTGGCCCAGGCATCGATGCGCATCTGCCGGTGTAGCGGCGGCAGGCCGTTGGCGTCGCCGTTGAGCATGTCCAGCTTGTGCGCCAGCTCGTGGATCACCAGGTTGTAGGCCTCCCAGCCACCGCTCTGCTGTACGCCCGGCCAGGCGAGGATCACCGGGCCTTGCAGCCAGGCCTCGCCGCTGTGTTCGCCGTTCCATTCATGCTCGACGCCGGCGGCATCGCGGTGCTTCTGCGGGCTGAGGAAGTCGTCGGGGTAGATGACGATCTCGTGGAAGCCGTGATACCAGCCCAGGTCGGCCAGGTGCAGCAGTGGCAGCTGCGCTTGCAACGCCAGGCGCAACCGGTCTTCAGGTTGCAGCTCGACGCCTGCCAGCGGCGTCAGGCGCTTGTCGTGCAGGAACAGCACGGCGCGCTCACGCAGACGACTCAACTCGTCTTCGCTCAGACCATCGAGAATCGGCAGACTGTCGAGCACCTGCTGCCACAGCTGCGGAGCAACTGGGTTACGGGCGAGGATGCGTTTGCGCTGCCAGGCGCGGTAGGACCACATGGTGAAGCTTCCAGCGGGGCGGGGCGCCCACATTAAGCGTGGCTGCAGGATGCGACAAGCAGTGAAGTACCGCCGGTCGGCGCGTCATGGGACTGTCAAGCGTGGTGGGTACATCAGGAGGACACCCGCTCGCAAGGAGACCCCCGTCATGACCGTACCGGATCACAAGCGCCGCCAACTGTTGCAGGGTATCGGGGCCGGCCTGGCCCTGCCGGCCCTGGGCGTTGCGCCCGCTATCATCGCCGCGCCGCGCGCACGCCCGCAGATGCTTGATGGCGTGCAATCCGGTGACGTGGCGCGTGACCGTGCGCTGATCTGGAGCCGCTGCGATCGGCCCGGCCGGCTGATCGTCGAGTGGGATACGCGCAGCCGCTTCGGCAATCCACGGCGCATGGTTTCGCCGATCACCGATGCCGGCCAGGACTTCACTGCCCGCGTCGACCTGCGCGGGCTACCGGCGGATCAATCGATCTTCTACCGCGCGCGCTTTGAAGATGCCCGCAGCGGCATGCTCAGCGAGCCCTGGCTAGGCCACCTGCGCAGCGCGCCAAAGCGGCCGCGCAACATCCGCTTCGTCTGGGGCGGCGACACCTGCGGCCAGGGTTACGGCATCAACCCGGACTTCGGCGGCATGCGCATCTACGAAAGCATGCGTATGCGCCGGCCGGATTTCTTCCTGCACAGTGGCGACGTGATCTACGCGGATGGGCCGATTCCCGCCGAGGTGACCGTCGAGGACGGCAGCATCTGGCGCAATCTGGTTACCGAGGAGAAAAGCAAGGTCGCCGAGACGCTCAATGAGTTTCGCGGCAACTACCGCTACAACCTGTTGGACGAGAACCTGCGTGCCTTCAATGCCGAAGTGCCGCAGATCTGGCAGTGGGATGACCATGAAGTGACCAACAACTGGTCGCCGAGCAAGGAGCTGGACGAGCGTTATCAGCAGGTGCGCGACATCGATACCCTGGTGCAGCGCGCTCGTCAGGCGTATCTGGAATACGCACCGATGCGCATGGCCCGCGGCGACACCCAGGGGCGCATCTACCGCAAGGTCGGCTACGGGCCGCTGCTGGATGTGTTCGTGCTGGACATGCGCAGCTATCGCGGGCCGAACACCCACAACCTGCAAGCGGAGCAGGGCGCCGACACGGCGTTTCTCGGTCGCGAGCAGCTGCGCTGGCTCAAGCGCGAGCTGCGGGCCTCTCGCGCAACCTGGAAGGTCATCGCCGCGGACATGCCCATCGGCCTGCACGTACCGGACGGCCCGCGTTGGGAGGCGATCGCCAACGGCCATGACGGCGAAGCGCTTGGCCGCGAGCTGGAGATTGCCGAGCTGCTGACCTTCATCCAGCGCGCGCGGGTGCGCAATACCGTCTGGCTGACCGCCGATGTGCATTACTGCGCGGCGCATCACTACCACCCCAATCGCGCGGCCTATCAGCAGTTCGAGCCGTTCTGGGAATTCGTCGCCGGCCCGCTGAATGCCGGCAGCTTCGGTCCGAACCCGCTGGACGGCACCTTTGGTCCGGAGGTGGTGTTTCAGAAAGCGCCGCCGACTGCGAACAGCTCGCCGCGGGCGGGCTTCCAGTTCTTCGGTGAGGTGGAGATCGACGCCCAGAGTGGTGCGCTGGGTGTGAGTCTGCGCGACATCGACGGGACGGTGGTCTACAGCCAGACGCTTGAGCCCTGGCAGCCGGCCGTCTGAGTTG
Organism: Stutzerimonas stutzeri; assembly: GCF_038561965.1. Lineage (NCBI taxonomy): Bacteria > Pseudomonadati > Pseudomonadota > Gammaproteobacteria > Pseudomonadales > Pseudomonadaceae > Stutzerimonas > Stutzerimonas stutzeri. The sequence goes on from NZ_CP139348.1 coordinate 655,372, forward strand.
ACGTCAGCCGAGCAGGAAGTTGCCGGCGCGGGGTTCGCCTTCCAGCGTCGGCACTTCCGCTTCGTCCTTGAGCTGCACACCCGAGAGCTGGCGGCGGCTGGCTTCGCGCATCAGATAGAGCAGGCGGTGCGCGGCGAGGTTGTAGCTCAGACCCTCGGGGCGAATGTTGGAAATGCAGTTGCGCTGCGCATCGTGCCGGCCGACCTGCGGCGCCCAGGTGAAGTACAGGCCCAGGCTGTCCGGCGAGCTGAGCCCGGGGCGTTCGCCGAGCAGAATGACCACCATGTGCGTCTTCAGCCGCTGGCCGATTTCGTCGGCAATCGCGACGCGGCCCTGTTCGACCAGGGTAATCGGCCCGAGCGACCAGCCTTCGGCCTGACAGTGCTCGGCGATCTTCAAGGCCATCGGTGCGGCGTGGCGTTGCACGGCCAGGGCGGAGAGGCCGTCGGCAATTACCAGCGCCAGATCGCAGCCTTCGCCAGTGTGCTCGTCGAGCGTCGCGGCGCTGGCTTCGTCGAGGCGCCGACCGAGGTCGGGACGCTGCAGATAGATCTGTCGGTCTGAAGCGGCGCTGCGCAGGTGCAGATGGCTGAGGTCATGCTTTTCCAGTTCGCCGGCCAGCGCTTCGCAGTCCAGCGGCAGATGTACCGCGTCGCGCGCTTGGGCGTGAGCGAACTGGAAGTCCAGCTGCGCGTCGGTTGGCAGGCTGACACCAGCCCGGCCAAGTGCGATGCGTGCCGGGGTCAGCTGGCGCAGGTGCTGCCAAGGGTTTTCGATGGCGGGGGAGCGGTCGGGCATGGCTACCTCGGAGTGTGACGGTCAGGCGAGTGGAAAAGCGCGCGGCGTTTTCCACCTGAGGATGGGCGAGGTAACGAGAGCGGCTTCATGCCATGTTCTCCAGCGCCCGACGGAATGGCTCGGGCAACTCGCGGCCGAGCTGCAGGCGGTTGCCGTCCTGCCGCAGGATTTGCATCTTCGCCAGCCATTCCTCGAACTCCGGTGCGGGCTTGAGACCCAGCACCTGGCGCACGTAGAGGGCGTCGTGGAAGGAGGTGGTCTGGTAGTTGAGCATCACATCGTCCGAGCCCGGGATGCCCATGATGAAGTTGATGCCCGCCGTGCCGAGCAGGGTCAACAGCATGTCCATGTCGTCCTGGTCGGCTTCGGCGTGGTTGGTGTAGCAGATGTCGCAACCCATGGGCACGCCGAGCAGCTTGCCGCAGAAGTGGTCCTCCAGCCCGGCGCGGATGATCTGCTTGCCGTTGTAGAGGTACTCCGGGCCGATAAAGCCGACCACGGTATTGACCAGCAGCGGCTTGAAACGGCGCGCCACCGCATAGGCCCGTGCCTCGCAGGTCTGCTGGTCGACGCCGTGGTGAGCGTTGGCCGACAGCGCGCTGCCTTGGCCGGTCTCGAAGTACATAAGGTTGTCGCCAAGCGTGCCGCGCTTCTGCGACAGGCCGGCCTCGTAACCTTCCTGCAGGGTCGCCAGGTTGATGCCGAAGCTGGCATTGGCCGCCTCGCTGCCGGCGATGGACTGGAACACCAGGTCCAGCGGCGCGCCGCGGTTGATCGCCTCGATGGACGTGGTGACGTGGGTCAGGATGCAGGCCTGGGTTGGGATCTCGTAGCGGCCGATCACCGCGTCGAGCATCTTCAGCAGCTCGCAGATGCCGCTGGTGCTGTCGGTGGCCGGGTTGATGCCGATCACTGCATCGCCGTTGCCGTAGAGCAGGCCGTCGAGGATGCTCGCCGCGATGCCGGCGCCATCGTCGGTCGGGTGATTGGGCTGCAGCCGGGTGGACATGCGCCCGGCCAAGCCGATGGTGTTGCGAAAGCGGGTGACGACGCGGGCTTTCTGCGCGACCAGGATCAGGTCCTGCACACGCATGATCTTCGATACCGCGGCGACCATTTCCGGCGTCAGTCCCGGCGCCAGAGCCTTTAGCGACGACTCGTTAGCATCATCGCCGAGCAGCCAGTTGCGGAAATCGCCCACGCTCAGGTGGCTGACCGGGGCGAAGGCCGCGTCGTCGTGGCTGTCGATGATCAGCCGGGTCACTTCATCACTTTCGTAGGGAATCAGCGCTTCTTCGAGAAAGCGCTTGAGCGGCACCGCGGCGAGGCACATCTGCGCCGCCACGCGTTCGGCGTCGCTGTCGGCAGCAACCCCGGCGAGCAGGTCGCCGGAGCGTGCCGGGCTGGCCTTGGCCATCACCTCGCGCAGGTCGTCGAAGCGCCAGGTGGTGCCGCCCACGCTGTGCGAGTACGCCATGTCAGCCTCCTTCGTTCAGTGCAGCGATGCCTCGGCTTTCTCGATCGCCGCGAATTCCTCTTCCGGCGTGCCGGCCACCAGATGGTGTCGACTGTAGATCGCGAAATAGGCGATGAAGATCCCGTAGATGATCGCGGCGCCGATCACCACCCGCGGATCGACCAGGAACCCCGCAATCACGGCGATGCAGGCCAACACCAGGGCCACGCCGGACGTGACGATGCCGCCGGGCGTCTTGTACGGGCGATGCAGGTCCGGTCGGCGCAGACGCAGGACGATGTGCGACGCCATCATCAGCACATAGGAGATGGTCGCGCCGAATACCGCCACCAGAATCAGCAGGTCGCCCTGGCCGGTCAGCGACAGGGCGAAGCCGATGATGCCGGGGATGATCAAGGCCAGCACCGGCGCCTTGTTCTTGTTGGTCAGCGACAACTTGCGTGGCAGGTAGCCGGCGCGTGACAGCGCGAAGATTTGCCGCGAGTAGGCATAGATGATCGAGAAGAAGCTGGCGATCAGCCCGGCCAGGCCGACCAGATTGACGAAACCGCTCATCCAGGTTGACGACCCATAGGCGGTGGTCAGTGCTTCCACCAGCGGGTTGCCGGATGCCACCAGCGTGCTGGAGCCGGCGCCGCCTGGGCCGACCAGCAGGATCAGGCCAGCAAAGGCGACCAGTATCAGCATGGCGCCGATCAGCCCGCGCGGCATGTCACGTTGCGGGTTCTTGGTTTCTTCGGCGGCCAGCGGTACGCCTTCGACGGCGAGGAAGAACCAGATCGCGTAGGGAATCGCCGCCCAGATGCCGACGTAGCCATACGGCAGGAAGTTGCTGGCGCCAGCGGCAGTGGTCGGGGCAATGTCCAGCAACTTGTCGACGGAGAAGTGCGGCACCATCGCGACGATGAACACCGCCAAAGCCAGGGCAGCGACGGCGGTGATGATGAACATCAGCTTCAGCGCCTCGCCGACACCGAAGATATGGATGCCGATGAAGATGATGTAGAAGGCCAGATAAATCATCCAGCCGCCAATGCCGAACAATGATTCGCAGTAGGCGCCGATGAACACGGCGATGGCTGCTGGCGCGATGGCGTATTCGATAAGGATCGCCGTGCCGGTGAGAAAGCCACCCAGCGGGCCGAAGGCGGTGCGCGCAAAGCCGTAGCCGCCGCCGGCGGTGGGCACCATCGAGGACAGCTCGGCCAGCGAGAAGCACATGCACAGGTACATGGTTGCCATCAGCAGGGTGGCGATGAACAGGCCGCCCCAGCCGCCCTGGGCCAGACCGAAGTTCCAGCCGGCGTAGTCGCCGGAAATGACATACGCGACGCCGAGACCAACCAGCAACACCCAGCCGGCGGCGCCTTTTTTCAGTTCGCGTTCCTGGAAGTAGCTACTGCCAACGGTTTCGAAATCAATTGCGTGGTGCGGTGGCGTTGAACGGCTGTGTTCGAGAGCCATGGAGGAATCCTCTTGGATAGGTTGGCAAGTCTCTCCCTAGCAAGCGTCGTGCCCCGCACCGAAAGCAATGAAGTTGCGGTGTTTTGTCAGCCAAGTTCGGCAGGAACGCACCTTTTGTGAGCTTCGCGGCACCACGGCGGAGCTCGGCAGGTGTCTTGTTCAAGGCGCGAGCGGCGTTCGCCGCCCGCGCTGACCTATCAGAAGAAGCCCAGGGGATTGATGTCGTAGCTGATCAGCAAGTTCTTGGTCTGCTGATAGCTGTCGAGGATCATCTTGTGGGTTTCGCGCCCGACGCCGGACTTCTTGTAGCCACCGAACGCGGCATGCGCCGGGTAGAGGTGGTAGCAGTTGGTCCAGACGCGGCCCGCCTTGATCGCCCGGCCCATGCGGTAGGCGCGGTTGATGTCGCGGGTCCAGACGCCAGCACCGAGGCCGTACTCGGTGTCATTGGCGATGGCCAATGCTTCGGCTTCATCCTTGAAGGTGGTGACACCGATCACCGGGCCGAAGATTTCCTCCTGGAACACGCGCATCTCGTTGGTGCCCTTGAGCAGGGTCGGCTGAATGTAATAGCCGGTGGCGAGCGAGCCTTCGAGTTTTTCGGCCGCACCGCCGGTGAGCACTTCGGCACCTTCCTGCTTGGCGATCTCGAGGTAGGACAGGATCTTGTCGAATTGCTGCTGGCTGGCTTGCGCACCGACCATGGTGTCGGTATCCAGCGGGTCGCCGCGCTTGATCTGTGCAACCTTCTTCATCACCGCTTCCATGAAGGGCGCGTAGATCGACTCTTGCACCAGCGCGCGCGACGGGCAGGTGCACACCTCGCCCTGGTTGAAGAAGCCCAGTACCAGGCCTTCGGCAGCTTTCTCGATGAAGGTCGGCTCGGCCTGCATGATGTCTTCGAAATAAATGTTCGGGCTCTTGCCGCCCAGTTCCACAGTGCTCGGGATGATGGCCTCTGCGGCACGCTTCATGATGTGCGAGCCCACCGGCGTGGAGCCGGTAAAGGCGATCTTGGCGATGCGTTTGCTGCTGGCCAGCGCCTCGCCGGCCTCACGACCGTAGCCCTGCACCACGTTGAGCACGCCCGGTGGCAGCAGGTCGCCGATCACCTCCATCAGCACCGTGATACCCAGTGGGGTCTGCTCGGCCGGTTTGAGCACCACGCAATTGCCCGCAGCGAGCGCCGGGGCGAGCTTCCAGGCGGCCATCAGGATCGGGAAGTTCCAGGGAATGATCTGCCCCACCACGCCCAGTGGTTCGTGGAAGTGATAGGCCGCGGTGTGCTCGTCGATTTCCGCGCTGGTGCCTTCCTGGGCGCGGATGCAGCCGGCAAAGTAGCGGAAGTGATCAGCCGCCAGCGGGATGTCGGCGTTCAGCGTTTCCCGCACGGCCTTGCCGTTGTCCCAGGTTTCGGTGACGGCGAGCATCTCCAGGTTCTGCTCGATGCGATCGGCGATCTGCAACAGGATCAGCGAGCGCGCCTGCACGCTGGTCTTGCCCCAGGCATCAGCCGCTGCGTGGGCGGCGTCCAGTGCCTTTTCTATATCCGCCGCGTCGGAGCGCGGGAATTCGGCGATCGGCTGGCCGTTCACCGGAGAGAGGTTGGTGAAATACTGCCCGTTGACTGGCTCGACGAACTCGCCATTGATGAAGTTGCCGTAGCGGGCCTTGAGGGTAACGATGGCACCGTCGGTGCCGGGAGGGGCGTAGATCATGTTGGGCTCCAGTTTGTTCTTGGATGGAGATTCGCTGCACAAAGCGTAGATCAGGACTTGAATACTGTCGCGGGCGGCCGAGGGCGCTTTTTGAAGCGGCAAAGCGAAGGCTGCCGCTGGGTTGGGCCGGGGGTAAGATCCCCGGCCCGGGCAGTTAGAGAGCGCTGTGGAAGATGGCCTCTATCTCCTTCTGCGTGGCGCGGCGCGGGTTGGTCAGGCCGCAGGCATCGTTCATGGCGTTGGCTGCCAGGGTAGGGATGTCATCGGCCTTGGCGCCAAGCTCGGCCAGCCCACGCGGAATGCCAATTTCCTGGGACAGGGTGCGGATTGCCGCGAGCGCCGCCTCGGCGCCCTGGGCTGCATCAAGCTCGCGCGTTTCTACGCCCATCGCCGCGGCAATGTCGCGCAGTCGTTCAGGGCAGACGCTGGCGTTGTAGTTCTCCACGTGGGGCAACAGTACGGCGTTGCAGACGCCATGCGGCAGATCGTAGAAACCACCGAGCTGGTGAGCCATGGCATGAACGTAGCCCAGCGAGGCGTTATTGAACGCCATCCCGGCGAGGAATTGCGCGTAGGCCATGTTTTCCCGGGCTGGCATGTCGCTGCCGTTCTCGACTGCGGTACGCAGGTTTGCCGAGATCAGTTCGATGGCCTTGAGCGCGCAGGCGTCGGTGATCGGGGTGGCGGCGGTCGAGACGTAGGCTTCAATCGCGTGGGTGAGCGCGTCCATGCCGGTGGCGGCGGTCAGACCCTTGGGCATGGCTACCATCAGCGCCGGATCGTTCACCGACAGGAGCGGTGTGACGTTGCGGTCGACGATGGCCATTTTCACGTGGCGGGTTTCGTCGGTGATGATGCAGAAGCGAGTCATCTCGCTGGCGGTGCCGGCGGTGGTGTTGATCGCTACCAGTGGCAGTTGCGGTTTGGCAGAGCGGTCCACGCCTTCGTAGTCGGCAATGTGGCCGCCATTGGTGGCACACAGGGCGATGCCCTTGGCGCAGTCATGGGGTGAGCCGCCGCCGAGGGAGATGATGAAATCGCACGCGCTTTCGCGCAGCTGGGTCAGGCCCTTTTCAACGTTGCCCACGGTTGGATTGGGTTGGGCGCCATCGAATACGACTGATTGGATATCCGCGGCAGCCAGCAGCGCCGCAACTTTTTCAGCGACGCCTGCACGCGCCAGCCCTGCGTCGGTGACGATCAGCGCTTTGCGAAAGCCGTAGTTGGCGATGGCGACCATCGCTTCATCGAGGCTTCCGGCGCCCATCATGTTCACTGCGGGTATGAAGAAGGTGCTGCTCATGGAGAATTCCTTGTGCTTGTCTGAAAGTGGTTCTTGCAGCATCGCATCTGAACCGGAGCGTGAAATGATCTGGCTCAAGGAAGTGACCCGTCGGTCGAGTTCCGGCCCTGCGTCTGACTAACGGCGGCTGGTCGGCTGGCAGGGCCTGCTGTGCTAATCTGCGCCGCAGTTTTCAGTGGGTCTCACCGGTTTTGAGGGCTTCCATGCATATCCATATTCTCGGTATCTGCGGCACCTTCATGGGTTCGCTCGCGGTGCTGGCCAAGGCGCTCGGCCATCGTGTTACCGGTTCCGATGCCAACGTATACCCGCCGATGAGCACCCAGCTCGAAGCCCAGGGCATTGAACTGACGCAGGGCTACGAGCCGAGCCAGCTCGAGCCGGCGCCGGATCTAGTGGTGATTGGCAACGCGCTGTCGCGCGGCAACCCGGCGGTGGAATATGTGCTGAACAAGGGTTTGCCATACGTGTCCGGCCCGCAGTGGCTGGCCGATCACGTGCTGCAGGGCCGTTGGGTGCTGGCTGCTGCCGGCACTCACGGCAAAACCACCACCAGCAGCATGCTGGCCTGGGTGCTCGAGCATGCCGGAATGAGTCCGGGTTTTCTCATCGGCGGGGTGCCGCAGAACTTCGGCATTTCCGCACGGCTGGGGGATACGCCGTTCTTCGTGGTCGAGGCGGATGAGTACGACAGCGCCTTCTTCGACAAGCGCAGCAAGTTCGTCCACTACCGCCCGCGCACGGCGATCCTCAACAACCTCGAATTCGACCACGCGGACATCTTCCCGGACCTCGCCGCCATCGAGCGGCAGTTTCACCATCTGGTGCGCACCGTGCCCAGTGAAGGATTGGTCATCCATCCCGAGTCCGAACAGGCGCTCAAGCGTGTGATCGGCATGGGCTGCTGGACGCCGGTGCAGACCACCGGCGAAGGCGGGCAATGGCAGGCAAACCTGCTAAGTGCTGATGGTTCGCGCTTCGAAGTGATTTTCGAAGGTGCCGTTCAGGGCGTGGTGGATTGGGCGCTGACAGGCCAGCACAACGTTAACAACGCGCTGGCGACACTGGCGGCGGCGCGGCATGTGGGCGTGCTGCCGAAGCAGGGCGCCGAGGCGCTGAGCGAGTTTCTGAGCGTCAAGCGACGCATGGAGAAGGTCGCCGAAGTCAGCGGCGTGACCATCTACGACGACTTCGCCCATCACCCGACCGCCATCGCCACCACCCTTGACGGGCTGCGCAAGCAGGTGGGCGATACGCCGATCATTGCCGTGGTCGAGCCGCGCTCCAACTCCATGAAACTCGGTGCGCACCGCGAAGGCTTGGCCGACTCGGTAGCGCTGGCGGATCAGGCCATCTGGTACGCGCCGGCTAATCTAGGCTGGGACTTGGCTGCCACCGTGGCCGGCTCGCCGGTTCCAACCACCGTCTGTGATTCGCTGGAAGCGATCATCGCCAAGGTGAAAGCCGACGCCGCCCCAGGCACTCAGGTGGTGGTCATGAGCAATGGCGGTTTCGGCGGGCTGCACGGCAAGCTGGCCGCCGCACTGGCGTAGGGTGGAAAACGCCGAAGGCTTTTCCACGTGTAAGGTTACGGCCGAAGCGCCAACGCCATGTAACGGTGGAAAACGCTTCGCGGTTTTCCACCCTGCGAGATTGGATACGGCGAATTTGTTTCCAGCGCGTCGCAAGCGAAGCTTAGGCAAGGCGAAACCTTGCGAGAAAGCGGAGCTTGCTGGTGCAAGTGAGCATTTCGAATAAGGTTTCAACGCGGCATACAAGCGCAGCAGCTTTGGGAGCAAATTCATGAGCGGACCGGAACGCATCACCCTGGCCATGACCGGCGCATCCGGCGCGCAGTACGGTCTGCGCCTGCTCGACTGCCTGATCCAGGAAGACCGCGAGGTGCACTTTCTGATCTCCAAGGCGGCGCAGCTGGTCATGGCCACGGAGACCGATGTGGTGCTGCCGGCCAAGCCCCAGGCCATGCAGGCTTTTCTCTCCGAATACACCGGCGCCGCTGCGGGGCAGATCCGCGTATTCGCCAAGGAGGACTGGATGGCGCCGGCCGCGTCGGGTTCCGGCGCGCCGACCGCCATGGTGGTGGTGCCGTGCTCGACCGGCACCCTGTCGGCGATCGCCGCCGGCGCCTGCAACAACCTGATCGAGCGCGCCGCCGACGTCGCGCTCAAGGAGCGCCGGCAGCTGATCCTGGTGCCGCGTGAGGCGCCTTATTCGAGCATCCACCTTGAGAACATGCTCAAGCTATCCAACCTCGGCGTGACCATCCTGCCGGCGTCGCCCGGTTTCTATCACCAGCCGCAGACCATCGATGACCTGGTCGACTTCGTCGTCGCGCGTATCCTCAACCTGCTCAACATCCCGCAGGACATGCTGCCGCGTTGGGGTGAGCACCATATCGTCAGCGACGATTGAAATGATCGGCCGCGGCGCGCTTCTACTGCTTGTCCTGAGCCAGCTGGGCGGTTGCGCCACGGTGCGCACGCTGGATGCGGCCAAGCCCGGCGCGCCGATCATCTATTCCGGCACACGCCTGGATTGGTACAGCCTCAATGGCGGCTGCTGCCCAGTTGACCGCTTCGGTACCTTGCCACCGAGATATCCAGCGCTGGATCTTCCCGCCAGTGCCTTGGTGGATACGCTGCTGCTGCCCTTCGCTGTGGCGGCGGAGCTGGGTGTCGGCCTCGGCGTTCGCGGCGGGCTTTGAGCTGCGTGCAGCATTACTGATCTAGGTTCCGGCTGGCCCCTCGCGCAGCAGGCATAATTTCCAAGTCTTGCGGCACAAGGAGAGAAGGTGTGAAAGACCGGGCTCAGTTCCACATGAATTACTGGATGATCGCCATCCTGGTATTCCTCGGTATCCAGTACCTGCTGTCGATCCAGCAGGAGGTGGCAACCATTCCCTACAGTGAGTTCGAACAGCACCTCAAGGAAGGCCGCGTCGAAGAGCTGGCGATCACCGAGCGCCGCATCGAGGGCACGCTCAAGGAGCCGCTGGCCAGCGGTCAGCGCCGTTTCATCAGCAATCGCGTCGAGCCACAGTTGGCCGAGCATCTGCAGCAGTATCCAGTGCGCTACGCCGGCAAGGTGGAAAGCACCTTGGTGCGCGACTTGGTGTCGTGGATCGTGCCGGCGATGCTGTTCTTCGGCATCTGGCTGTTCCTGCTCAAGCGCATCGGCAGCGGTCTGGGTGGCGGCGGCATGATGCAGATCGGCAAGAGCAAGGCGCGGGTCTACGTCGAAACCGACATGAAGGTGAGCTTCGCCGATGTGGCAGGGGTCGACGAGGCCAAGGACGAGCTCAAGGAAATCATCGAATTCCTCCGTGATCCGCAGACCTACGGCCGCCTCGGCGGACGCATGCCCAAAGGCGTGCTGCTGGTCGGTCCGCCCGGCACCGGCAAGACCTTGCTGGCGCGGGCCGTGGCCGGTGAGGCGAAGGTGCCGTTCTTCTCCATTTCCGGCTCCGAATTCGTCGAGATGTTCGTCGGCGTTGGTGCGGCGCGGGTGCGTGACCTGTTCGAGCAGGCCCGTACCCAGGCGCCGGCGATCATTTTCATCGACGAGCTGGATGCCTTGGGCCGTGCCCGCGGTGCCGGGCCGATGTCGGGTGGGCATGACGAGAAAGAGCAGACGCTCAACCAGCTGCTGGTGGAAATGGACGGTTTCGATACCTCCAGCGGACTGGTCTTGTTGGCTGCCACCAACCGCCCGGAAATTCTCGACCCGGCGTTGCTGCGTGCGGGCCGTTTCGACCGTCAGGTGCTGGTCGATCGCCCGGACAAGATCGGACGGGTGCAGATTCTCAACGTGCACCTGAAAAAGTCGCGACTGGGCACCGATGTTGATCCGCAAGCCATCGCCGCGCTGACACCGGGATTCACCGGGGCCGATCTGGCCAACCTGGTCAACGAGGCAACGCTGCTGGCGACCCGGCGCAATGCCGAGGCGGTGGCCATGGAGGATTTCACCGCAGCGATCGAGCGCATCATCGCCGGGCTGGAGAAGCGCAATCGCCTGCTCAACCCGCGTGAACGCGAGATCGTCGCGTATCACGAAATGGGCCATGCACTGGTGGCCATGGCGCTGCCGGGGGTCGACCCGGTGCACAAGGTGTCGATCATTCCGCGTGGCATGGGCGCGCTGGGCTACACCATCCAGCGGCCGATCGAGGATCGTTTCCTGATGACCCGCGAGGAGCTGGAAAACAAGATGGCCGTTCTGCTCGGCGGGCGCGCCGCCGAGTGGCTGGTGTTCGCCCATTTGTCCACCGGCGCGGCGGACGACCTGGCCAAAGTCACCGATATTGCCCGCGCCATGGTCACCCGCTACGGCATGTCCAAACGCCTCGGCCACCTGGCGCTGGAGCGTGAGCCGAATGCGTTTCTTGGCAATGAGGCAATGTTGGGGCTCAAGCCGCAGCACGACTATGCCGAGAGCACCGCAACCGCCATCGATGAGGAAATACAGGAGCTGGTCCAGTCGGCGTTTCAGCGCAGCCTGGAGCTGCTCGAAGCACGGCGTGAACTACTCGAGCGCTGCGCCCGGCGGTTGCTCCAGCAGGAGACGCTGGATGCCGAAGCGCTGCGCGAACTCAATGCTGCGCCAGTCAGCGATCCGGCTCAGGTGACTGCTCGGATCTGATGCTGTCTGACGGCCCGGCGATCAGCCGGGCTAGCGCCGAGCGTGCTGCGTCAACGCCCATTCGACATGCTCACGCACCAGCTCTGACGGATCGTCGCGGCGCGCTTCGAGCGCTTGCAGCACCGGAATGCTCGAGGGCGCATTGCCCAGGCCGACCGCCAGATTACGCAGCCAGCGCTGGTAGCCGGCGCGGCGCAGCGGCGAGCCCTCGGTGCGGCTGAGAAACTCCTCCTCTGTCCAGCGGAACAGTGTCGCCAGCTCGGCGTTGTCCAGGCTGTGGCGTGGCTGGAAGTCGCTTTGCTCGGTGGGGCGGGCGAAGCGGTTCCACGGGCAGACGATCTGGCAATCGTCGCAGCCGAATACGCGGTTGCCAATCTTGTCGCGCAGCTCGACCGGAATCGGTCCTTTCAGCTCGATGGTGAGATAGGAAATGCAGCGCCGCGCATCCAGCAGTCGTTCGCCGACGAAGGCATCAGTGGGGCAGGCGTCCAGGCAGGCATGGCAGCTGCCGCAGTGATCACGAGTCATCGACTCATCGACCGGCAGGGCGATATCGACGAACAGCTCGCCGAGAAAGAACCAACTACCGGCCTTGCGGTTGAGCAGCAGGGTGTTCTTGCCGATCCAGCCGAGGCCGGCCTGCTGCCCGGCGGCCTTTTCCAGCACCGGTGCGCTGTCGACGAAGGCGCGAAAGCCGAACGGGCCGACCTCCTGCTGAATGCGCTCGGCGAGCTGCTGGATGCGTTTGCGGATCAGCTTGTGATAGTCGCGGCCCAGCGCATAACGCGACACGTAAGCCTTTTCCGGGCTGGCCAGCTGCTGGGTCATGCGTGTGTCGCCGGGCAGGTAGTCCATGCGCAGGGAGATGACGCGCAGCGTGCCGGGCACCAGTTCGTCCGGTCGTGAGCGCTTGGTGCCGTGGGCGGCCATATAGTCCATTTCGCCCTGATAGCCGGCCGCCAGCCAGGCCTCCAGGTGCGCTTCATGCTCACCGAGGTCGACATCGGTGATGCCGACCTGCTGAAAACCGAGCTCACGCCCCCACTCTTTGATAGAGGCGGCAAGGGCGGCTGGATCTAGAGTTTGGCTGGACATCGGAGAGTAGGGCGGCTTGGCGGGCGGGTGCGTATAATTCTGCCAGACATTCCGCCGCGATGATCCCTGCTCCGATGACCGATTCTCTGCCCGTCGCTCTGTACACCGCCGCACAGGTGCGCGAACTCGATGCGCGACTGATCGCCGCTGGCACTCCTGGTTTCGAACTTATGCAGCGTGCCGCCCATGCCGCCTGGCGTGCGCTGCGCCGGCGCTGGCCCGAAACCGGGGTGGTCACTGTGCTGGCCGGGCGCGGTAATAACGCCGGCGACGGCTATCTGCTGGCGGCGCTGGCGCAGCGTGCCGGCTGGCAGGTCGCGGTGCTGGCGGCAGGTGACCCGCAAGCGCTGCAGGGTGACGCCGCGCTGGCCCTCGCCGAGGCGCAGGCATGTGGCGTGGCCATCGGGCCCTGGCATGCCGACGCGCCGCTCCAGGGTGTGCTGGTGGATGCGCTGCTGGGCACCGGCATTTCCGGCGACGTGCGCGAACCCTATGTCGCTGCGATCGAGGCGATCAATGCCAGTGGGTTACCGGTGCTGGCGATCGATCTGCCTTCCGGGCTCTGCGCTGACACCGGGCATGTGCTGGGTCATGCGGTGCGTGCCGACCTTAGCGTCACCTTTATAGGCCTCAAGCTCGGTCTGTTCACTGGTGATGGTCCCGATCGCGTCGGCACGCTGGTGTTCGATGACCTGCAGGCCGATCCGCAGATCGTCAGTCAGGTCGAAAGCGCAGCTGTCCGCCTCGATCGGCCCATGTTGGCGCAGGTCGCGCCACGCTCGCCGGTCGCGCACAAGGGCAGTTTTGGTCAGGTGTTGGTGATTGGCGGCGATCTGGGTACTGGCGGCGCCGCACTGCTCAGTGCCGAGGCGGCGTTGCGCTGCGGCGCCGGCATGGTGACGCTGGCGACCCGGCCGGAACACGTAACGGCCTCGCTGGTACGGCGGCCGGAAATCATGTGCAGCGGCGTCGAGTCAACCTACGGTCTGACGGCGCTCGTCGAGCGTGCCGATGTTTTGGTGGTCGGCCCTGGGCTCGGGCAAACGCCGTGGGGTCGTAGCCTGTTATCACTCACGGCGCAGCGTGATTTGCCGCAGGTGTGGGATGCCGATGCGCTGAACCTGCTGGCGGCTGGTGCCGTCGAATTGCCGGCAGGGAGCGTGATTACACCGCATCCGGGCGAGGCCGCGCGCCTGCTGCAATGCTCGGTGGGCGAGGTCCAGGCCGATCGCCCGGCCGCGGCACGCGCATTGGCCCGGCGTTATGCCTGCGTGGCGCTGTTGAAGGGCGCCGGTACGCTGATTGCCGCAGCGAATGGCCGGCTCGCGCTCTGTGATCGCGGCCATCCGGCCATGGCCGGCGCCGGCCTCGGCGATGTGTTGGCCGGCGTGATCGGCGCCTTGCTGGCACAGGACTTGACGCCATTCGACGCGGCCTGCCTGGGTGCCTGGTTGCACGCCGCCTCAGGTGAGCGCCTAGGTGAGCAGGGCCGGGGGCTGGCCGCCAGTGATCTGATTCCCGTGATCCGACAGTTGCTTGAGGAGCAGTCGCCATGCCTGAAGTGAACCTGTACGCCGCTGACGAGGACGCCATGCTGGCCGTGGGCGCACGAATCGCTCAGGTGACCGACGGTCGTGGCGTCATCTATCTGCACGGTGATCTAGGTGCCGGCAAGACGACGCTGTCGCGCGGCCTGATCCGCGGCTTTGGCCATGAGGGCAAGGTCAAGAGCCCGACCTTCACCCTGGTCGAGCCTTACGAGTTAGGCGACGTGCAGGTCTTCCATTTCGACCTTTATCGCCTGGTCGACCCGGAAGAGCTGGAATTTCTCGGCATTCGCGACTATTTCGAAGGCAATGCGCTGTGCCTGATCGAATGGCCGGAGCGCGGGGCGGGCATTTTGCCAAAGGCCGACATGGACATTACCATTGCACCGCATGAGGCCGGCCGTACGCTGCGCCTGTCGCCCCACACTGCGCGGGGCGAAGCCTGGTGTGTCGCCCTGACCGACGGAGAGCTATGAATAACATGGGTTTGGGTATGCGCATTCGCACCCTTATAGGCGGACTGGTGCTGTTGCTGATGGCAGCGGACCTGTTGGCTGCCAGCGATGTGCAGAGCGTGCGACTGTGGCGCGCGCCGGACAACACCCGCCTGGTGTTCGATCTGTCCGGTCCGGTCGAGCACAAGATCTTCACGCTCACTTCGCCTGATCGGCTGGTCATCGATGTCACAGGCGCCACGCTCAAGGCTCAGCTCGACAAACTCGGGCTACAGAACACGCCGGTAGCTTCGCTGCGTGCCGGTCAGCATGACGCCAACACCCTGCGTGTAGTGGTCGACCTGCACGCGCCAGTCTCGCCGAAGAGCTTCAGCCTGGCGCCCAATCAGCAATACGGGCACCGCCTGGTGGTCGATCTGTTCGACCAGGCAACGGCTGCCCGCGCCGCGACACAGCCACCAGCCACCGCTACCCCGGCCACGCCTGCCGCCCCTGTTTCGCCAACCCTGCCAGCGGTCAAGCTGCCTGCTACGGGCGGCAGCAAGCGTGACATCGTGATCGCCATCGACGCTGGTCATGGTGGCGAAGATCCGGGTGCGATCGGGCCTGGCAAGGTCTACGAGAAGCATGTGGTGCTGCAGATATCCAAGGAACTGCAGCGCCAGATCAACGCCGACAAAGGCTTTCGTGCCGAACTGGTGCGCACCGGCGATTACTTCATTCCGCTGCGCAAGCGCACCGAGATCGCGCGCAAGAAAGGCGCCGATCTGTTCGTCTCGATCCATGCCGATGCCGCCCCGCGCTCGGCGGCTTACGGTGCCTCGGTGTTCGCTTTGTCGGACCGCGGCGCCACATCGGAAACCGCGCGCTGGCTGGCCGACAGTGAAAACCGTTCCGATCTGATCGGCGGTGCTGGCAACGTCAGTCTCGGCGACAAGGATCAGATGCTCGCAGGCGTGTTGCTGGACCTGTCGATGACCGCTTCCTTGTCTTCCAGTCTCAACGTCGGGCAGA
This sequence comes from Stutzerimonas stutzeri, assembly GCF_038561965.1. NCBI lineage: Bacteria > Pseudomonadati > Pseudomonadota > Gammaproteobacteria > Pseudomonadales > Pseudomonadaceae > Stutzerimonas > Stutzerimonas stutzeri. The sequence goes on from NZ_CP139348.1 coordinate 670,905, forward strand.
AGGTGTTGAGCAACATGGGGCGTATCACCCCGTTGCACAAACGCCGTGTCGAGCAGGCCGGCTTCATGGTGCTGAAGTCGCCGGACATACCATCGATTCTGGTGGAAACCGGGTTTATCTCGAATCCTTCGGAAGCCAAGAAACTACAGACGGCTAGCCACCAGCAATCGCTGGCGCGCTCGATTCACAGTGGCGTGCGGCAGTTCTTCCATGAAAACCCACCGCCTGGCACCTACGTCGCCTGGCTGCGGGACTCCGGCAAGATCGCCAGTGCGCCGCGCGAGCATGTGGTGCGTTCGGGCGAGAGCCTGGCATTGCTCGCTCAGCGCTATCAGGTCAGCCTGGCGGCTTTGCGCAGTTCCAACAGCCTGAGTAATGACGTGATCAAGGTCGGCCAAACGCTGAATATCCCCGCTACCACACTGGCTTCTCAGCCATGACCGATACGCCGCGCATCCAGCTGCTCAGTCCGCGGCTGGCGAACCAGATCGCCGCCGGTGAGGTGGTCGAACGTCCGGCCTCGGTGATCAAGGAGCTGCTGGAGAACAGCCTGGACTCGGGCGCGACTCGCATTGAGGTCGACATTGAGCAAGGCGGCGCCAAGCTGCTGCGGGTACGTGACGACGGTTGCGGTATTGCCCCGGATGACTTGCCGCTGGCCCTGGCGCGCCACGCCACCAGCAAGATTCGCGATCTGGAAGATCTTGAGCGGGTCATGAGCCTGGGTTTTCGAGGTGAGGCGCTGGCGTCGATCAGCTCCGTCTCGCGCCTGACCATGACCTCGCGTACCGCCGATGCCAGTGAGGCCTGGCAGGTGGAAACCGAAGGGCGGGAAATGGAGGCGCGGGTGCAGCCGGCGGCGCACCCGGTCGGCACCTCCGTCGAAGTGCGTGACCTGTTTTTCAACACACCGGCGCGGCGCAAGTTCCTGCGCACCGAGAAGACCGAGTTCGACCACCTGCAGGAGGTGATCAAGCGCCTGGCACTGGCGCGTTTCGACGTTGCCTTCCATCTGCGGCATAACGGCAAAGCGATATTGGCGCTGCACCAGGCGGGCGATAACGCGTCGCGTGGACGGCGAGTGGCTGCGGTTTGCGGGCCGGCGTTCCTCGAACAGGCGCTGCCCATCGAGATCGAGCGTAACGGGTTGCGGTTGTGGGGTTGGGTTGGGTTGCCGACCTTCTCGCGCAGCCAGGCCGACCTGCAGTATTTCTACGTCAACGGTCGCATGGTCCGCGACAAGCTGGTCGCCCACGCCGTGCGCCAGGCCTATCGCGACGTGCTGTTCAATGGGCGGCATCCGACCTTCGTGCTGTTCCTCGATGTTGATCCGGCGGTGGTGGATGTCAATGTGCACCCCACCAAGCACGAGGTGCGTTTCCGCGACAGCCGAATGGTGCACGACTTCCTTTACGGGACGCTGCATCGTGCGCTGGGCGACGTGCGTCCGGAGGATCAGCTCGCGGCGCCGGCCAGCGTCTCTCCAATGACCCAGGCTTCCGGGCTTGCCGCTGGCGAGTTCGCCGGGCAGAACGAAATGAGTCTGGCGGCCAGCGTGCTTGAGCGGCCCCAGGGCGATACGTCGTCCTGGCGCGGCGCAGGGGCCGGTTATCAGGCGCCACGCCCAGCATCTGCAGGCTATACCGCCGAAGCTCAGGGCGCTTATCGCGAGTTCTTCACGCCGTTGCCCGAAAGTGGTCCCGCAGCACTGCCGGCGAGTCAGGATGACGTTCCGCCGCTGGGGTATGCGCTGGCGCAGCTCAAGGGCGTCTACATCCTCGCCGAGAATGCCCAGGGCATGGTGCTGGTTGACATGCACGCCGCTCACGAACGCATCACTTACGAACGGCTGAAGACGGCCATGGCCAGCGAAGGGCTGCGCGGCCAGCCGCTGCTGGTGCCCGAATCCATCGCGGTCAGCCAGCGTGAAGCCGATTGTGCCGAAGAGCACGGGCAATGGTTCCAGAAGCTGGGCTTCGAGTTGCAGCGACTAGGGCCGGAGACATTGGCGATTCGGCAGATTCCATCGCTGCTCAAACAGGCTGAAGCAACCCAGCTGGTGCGCGACGTGCTGGCTGACCTGCTCGAGTACGGCACCAGCGATCGTATCCAGGCGCATCTCAACGAGCTGCTGGCAACTATGGCTTGCCATGGTGCGGTGCGCGCCAACCGACGCTTGACGCTACCGGAAATGAACGCCTTGCTGCGCGATATGGAACACACCGAGCGCAGCGGACAATGCAATCACGGCCGGCCGACCTGGACCCAGCTTGGCATGGACGAGCTGGACAAGCTGTTCATGCGTGGGCGGTAAGTAACGTCCTCGGCGAGCCACGCTTGCAGCCGGCCGCCCGCCACCGGACACTATGCCGCCGTGCCCGCGAGCCTGCCGATGCCTTCCATGCCTCCTGCCATCTTCCTTATGGGCCCGACTGCTTCGGGCAAGACCGATCTGGCGCTGGAGTTGGCTCGCGTGCTGCCCTGTGAGCTGATCAGCGTCGACTCGGCATTGGTCTATCGCGGCATGGACATCGGCACGGCGAAACCCTCATCCGAAGTGCTGGCGGAGTTTCCGCATCGCTTGGTGGATATTCGCGATCCGGCTGAGAGTTACTCGGCGGCCGAGTTCAGTGCGGATGCGCTGGCAGCCATGGCCGAAATCACTGCCGCTGGGCGCATCCCCCTGCTGGTTGGTGGGACCATGTTGTATTTCAAGGCATTGCAGGAAGGCCTCGCTGACATGCCCGCGGCCGATCCCTTGCTGCGCGCCGAGTTGGAAACCATGGCCGCGACCGAAGGGTTGCAGGCGCTACACGATCAACTGGCGCAGGTCGATCCGGAGTCGGCTGCGCGCATTCATCCCAACGACCCGCAACGGCTGGTGCGCGCGCTGGAGGTCTATCGCGTCAGTGGCTTGACCATGAGCGAGCACCGCGCCCGACAAAGGTCGCAAAAAGGCGCCGCAGACGCGCCGGGCTCGGGTGTCTTGCCTTATACTCTCGCGCAACTGTCCATCGCCCCTGCGCAACGCCATATTCTGCATGAGCGTATTGAGAGCCGTTTTCGGCACATGGTTGAACAGGGTCTCGTCGAAGAGGTCGAAGCCCTGAGGCGCCGCGGTGATCTGCATCTCGGAATGCCGTCGATACGTGCGGTCGGTTATCGTCAGGTCTGGGAATATCTGGACGGATCATCGACCCGAGAGGAAATGGTGGAGCGCGGCATTATTGCAACTCGGCAACTGGCCAAGCGGCAATTCACCTGGTTGCGGAGTTGGGGGGAGGTACACTGGCTGGACAGTTTGTCCCGCGACAATCTGCCGCGCGCATTGAAATACCTGCAATCGCTCTCCATATTGAGCTGACACTGCGAATTGACCGTCTATTCTCAAACACGTGGATCGTCGGTTTTACTTTTAGAACACTAATGAAAACAGATCCTCTAAGGAGTGCGGCACATGTCAAAAGGGCATTCGCTACAAGACCCTTACCTCAACACACTGCGTAAGGAACGCGTCCCGGTTTCCATCTATCTGGTTAACGGCATCAAGCTGCAGGGCCAGATCGAATCCTTCGACCAATTCGTCATTCTTCTGAAGAATACCGTCAGCCAGATGGTTTATAAGCACGCGATTTCCACTGTTGTGCCGGGCCGCCCTGTGCGCCTGCCGACCGCTGGCGATGCCGAGCAATCCGAGTCGGGCAACGATTGAGGTAGGTTTCCTTGTTCTTCGAACGTCCCGGTGGTGGTGAGCGGGCTATCCTGGTGCACCTGGATGGCCAGGACCCCGCGGCACGCGAGGATCCACAGGAGTTCCAGGAGTTGGCGCGCTCCGCTGGTGCCGAAGCGGTTGGCTTCGTCAACGTCGCTCGGCATCAGCCGACCGCCAAGTTCCTGATTGGCAGCGGCAAGGTCGAGGAGTTGCATGACCTCGTCAAGGATGGCGAGGCCGAACTGGTGATCTTCAATCACACGTTGACGCCCAGTCAGGAGCGTAACCTTGAGCGGGCGCTCGAATGCCGCGTGCTGGATCGTACTGGTCTGATTCTGGATATCTTCGCGCAGCGTGCTCGTACCCATGAGGGCAAGCTGCAGGTCGAACTGGCCCAGCTCGAGCACATGAGCACGCGCCTGGTTCGAGGCTGGACCCACCTTGAGCGTCAGAAGGGCGGTATCGGTCTGCGTGGCCCGGGTGAAACCCAGCTGGAAACCGACCGCCGCCTGTTGCGTGTGCGCATTCGTCAAATCAAGCAACGTCTGGAAAAGGTCCGCGGGCAGCGCGAGCAGGCTCGTCGCGGCCGTCGTCGCGCCGATATCCCCTCGGTGTCGCTGGTCGGTTACACGAACGCCGGCAAGTCTACTCTGTTCAATGCACTGACCGAGTCCGACGTCTACGCGGCAAATCAGCTGTTCGCCACGCTCGATCCGACTCTGCGCCGATTGGAGCTTAACGATATCGGGCCGGTGGTGCTGGCCGATACCGTGGGTTTCATTCGTCATCTGCCGCACAAGTTGGTGGAGTCTTTCCGGGCGACGCTGGAAGAATCCAGCAATGCTGACTTGCTGTTGCATGTCATTGATGCGCACGAGCCAGAGCGTGATCAGCAGATCGAGCAGGTGCTGGCCGTGCTCGGAGAGATCGGCGCCAACGAACTGCCGATGCTTGAGGTCTACAACAAGGTCGATCTCATGGTCGGTATCGAGCCGCAAATTCAGCGTGATGCCGATGGTAGGCCTCAGCGCGTTTGGGTGTCTGCGCGTGACGGGTTGGGCTTGGATCTGGTGCGCCAGGCAATTGCCGAACTGCTGGGTAATGACCTGTTTGTCGGCACGCTGCGGTTGCCGCAGCAACTCGGGCGGCTGCGTGCGCAGTTCTTCGAGCTGAGTGCTGTGCAGCGCGAAACTCATGACGAAGAGGGTGGAAGTCTGCTTGAGGTTCGCCTGCCGAGAATCGAATTGAATCGCTTGATCAGCCGCGAAGGGTTGCGGGTGGACGAGTTCATCGAGCAACACACTTTGCAATAAAGCCTGCGCTGGCAATTTTGCCGGTCGTTCGGGGCTTTCTGTAGCATTGGCGGGCGCGCCGTGGGCGCGCCTTTAGCTTTATTTGAATGGAGAGCGCTATGGCTTGGAATGAGCCGGGTGGCAACTCGAACAACCAGGATCCCTGGGGCAGCGGTGGCGGTGGCCGACGTGGTGGTGGCGACCAGAAAGGCCCGCCGGATCTCGATGAGGCTTTCCGCAAGCTGCAGGACAGCCTGAACGGCATGTTCGGCGGCAAGAAACGTGGTGGCGGCAGTAATTTGGGCGGCAGCGGCAAGCGCGGCGGTTTCGGCTTGGTCTGGATTGCCCTGGTCGTCCTGCTGGCGGTATGGCTGTTCAATGCCATCTACATCGTCGACGAGCAGGAGCAGGCAGTCGTGCTGCGCTTCGGCAAGTATCACGAGACGGTGGGGCCGGGCCTGAACATCTATTTCCCGCCGATCGACCGCAAGTTCCAAGAGAACGTTACCCGCGAGCGCTCGTACAGCAAGCAGGGTCAGATGCTCACCGAGGATGAAAACATCATCGAGGTGCCGCTCACCGTTCAGTACAAGATCAGCAATCTGCAGTCCTTCGTGCTTAGCGTAGACCAGCCCGAGGTCAGCTTGCAGCATGCTACCGATAGCGCGGTGCGCCACGTGGTGGGCTCGACGGCAATGGACCAGGTGCTGACCGAAGGTCGTGAGGTCATGGCTGGTGAGGTCAAGGAGCGTCTGCAACGGTTCCTCGACAACTATGGCACTGGCATCGTTGTCACTCAGGTCAACCTGCAAAGTGCGGCAGCGCCGCGTGAAGTGCAGGAAGCGTTCGATGACGTGATTCGTGCGCGTGAAGACGAACAGCGCGAGAAGAATCAGGCTGAATCCTATGCCAACGGCGTGATTCCCGAAGCCCGCGGCCAGGCCCAGCGTATGCTGGAAGAGGCCAGTGGTTATCGCGATGCGGTGATTTCGCGTGCGACAGGTGAGGCTGATCGCTTCAGCAAGCTGGTTGCCGAGTATCGCAAGGCGCCAGAGGTCACTCGCGAGCGTCTGTATCTGGAAACCATGCAGGAAGTCATGAGCAATACCAGTAAGGTCATGATCAGCGGCGACGGTGGGCAGAACTTGCTCTATCTGCCGCTGGACAAGATGATCAACAGCCGCGGCGCAAGCACGCCAGCGCCTGCCGGCGTGGCTTCGGGTGCGGCAGCCCAGGGCACTCGCTTGCCGCCGGAGCTGGATCCGCGTGAAGTTCGTACGAGGGAGAGTCGCTGATGAGCAATAAATCCCTTACGGCACTGATCGTGGGTGTAGTCGCCGCAATCGTCCTGTGGAACAGCTTCTACATCGTCTCGCAGACTGAGCGCGCGGTACTGCTGCGCTTTGGTCGCATCGTTGAGCCTGATGTGAAGCCGGGTCTGCACATGAAGATTCCGTACGTGAACTCGGTGCGCAAGTTCGATGCGCGACTGCTGACGTTGGATACGACCACTTCGCGCTTCCTGACGCTGGAGAAGAAAGCGTTGATGGTCGATTCCTACGCCAAGTGGCGCGTGGACGATGCCGAGCGCTTCTATACCGCGACATCGGGTGTGAAGCAGATCGCTGATGAACGTCTGGCGCGTCGTCTCGAGGCGGCGCTGCGTGACCAGTTCGGTAAGCGCACGTTGCATGAGTCCGTGTCCGGACAGCGTGACGAGCTGATGGCGCAGGTCACTACCAGCCTGAATCGTGCAGCACAGCAGGAGCTGGGCATTGAAGTCGTCGACGTGCGGGTCAAGGGTATCGACCTGCCACGTGAAGTGAACCGCAGCGTGTTCGAGCGGATGAGTTCCGAGCGTGAGCGTGAAGCTCGTGAGCATCGCGCCAAAGGTAAGGAGCTCGCCGAAGGTATCCGCGCCGATGCCGATCGTCAGCGACGTGTACTGCTGGCCGAGGCGTTCCGTGAGGCCGAGGAGCTGCGTGGTGATGGTGATGCCAGAGCTGCAGCGATCTATGCTTCGGCGTACGGGCAGGATCAGGAGTTCTACGCGTTCCACCGTAGCCTGCAGGCCTACCGCGAAAGCTTCTCCAGCAAGGAAGACGTGATGGTGCTCGATCCGAAGAGCGACTTCTTCCGTTACCTGGAAAGCAGCAAGTAGCGCTTCATGGCAACCTGTCCGGATTTCCCGGCGGCGCGCGAGTGCCGCCGGGTGACCGGTAGGGAAAAGATTGCTATGATCCGCCAGCCGGGGAAATCCCGGCTTTTTTGCGTCTGTGCCCTTGAGGTCGCAGGCTATCCCAGGCATGCAGTGGTCATGCCGACCCCTCAGGGGCATGGCTCGGATGCCATGGTTCGATTACAACTGCACGCGACCGAAGGCCAGCCAAGGCTGCTGCCACGGTTTTCGTCTGGGCTTACCGGAACGAGAGGTGATTTCGCGAATGGCAACGGTAGACCGCTGGCTTTTGCCAGATGGCATCGAAGAGGTGCTGCCGCCCGAAGCGGCGCGTATCGAAACGGCGCGTAGACGTGTGCTGGACCTGTTCCAGCGCTGGGGCTACGAGCTGGTCATCACCCCGCATGTAGAGTTTCTCGAGTCTCTGCTCACCGGTTCCGGGCAGGATCTGGATTTGCGTACCTTCAAGGTCATCGACCCGCTCTCCGGGCGGCAGATGGGCCTTCGCGCCGATATCACGCCGCAGGTGGCTCGTGTCGATGCGCACACCCTGCGCCGTGAAGGTCCGAGTCGCCTGTGCTACGCCGGCAGCGTGCTGCACGCCAAGCCGCAGGCACTGTCCACTTCGCGCAGCCCCATTCAGTTGGGCGCGGAACTGTATGGCGATGCGTCTGCTTCGAGCGACATCGAAGTGATCAGTCTGATGCTGGAAATGCTCGAGTTGGCCGATGTGCCTGACGTGCATATGGATCTCGGTCATGTCGGCATTTATCGCGGCCTGGCCAAGGCCGCTGGGCTTAGCGGCGAGGCTGAGCAGCGCCTTTTTGATGCGTTGCAGCGCAAGGCAATGGATGAGATTGGCGAGCTGACTGCAGCGATCGAGCCTGCCCTGGCGGGCATGCTGCGTGCGCTGGCGCGACTGTGCGGCGGGCGCGAAGCGCTCGGCGACGCGCGTGCGGCGCTGGCTGGCGCGCCGGATGACGTGCAGGCAGCCCTGGAAACCCTGGTGGTCATTGCCGATCAATTGGCAGCGCGATATCCGAATGTTCCGCTGTATTTCGATTTGGGCGAATTGCGTGGCTATCACTACCATACTGGAGTGGTGTTCGCGGTATTCGTGCCTGGCGTCGGTCAGTCGATCGCTCAGGGCGGTCGTTATGACGATATCGGTGCCGATTTCGGTCGTGCGCGGCCCGCGACGGGATTTTCCACGGATCTAAAGACCTTGGTCAGTCTGGGGAATGCTGATCTGACGACGCCCGTGTCTGGCATCTGGGCGCCGCAGGGTGATGAGTCCGGTTTGTGGGGTGCGATTCGCGACTTGCGCAGCCAGGGCGAGCGCGTCGTTCAGGCTCTCGACGGTCAGTCGCAGGCCGACGCCGCGCAGCTGGGTTGTGACCGGCAATTGCTGTTGAGTAATGATGTCTGGACGGTAGCCTCGCTGGCGTCCTAATGGCTGTGGCGCCGCGCTGCGGCGCCGGCCTGGTTTCGATTATCGCCGGTTGCGACCGGTATGCTTCGCCGAAGAGGACAAAGGGTTATGGGTAAGAACGTCGTGGTCCTGGGCACCCAATGGGGTGATGAGGGCAAGGGCAAGATCGTCGATCTGCTGACCGATCAGGCGGCTGCGGTCGTGCGTTACCAGGGCGGCCACAACGCCGGTCACACTCTGGTCATCGACGGTGAGAAGACTGTGCTGCACCTGATTCCGTCCGGCATCCTGCGCGACAACGTGCAGTGCCTCATCGGTAATGGTGTGGTGGTCGCTCCCGATGCGCTGCTGCGCGAAATCACCAAGCTGGAAGAAAAGGGTGTGCCGGTACGCGAGCGTCTGCGCATCAGTCCGTCGTGTACGCTGATCCTGCCTTACCATGTGGCCTTGGATCAGGCGCGCGAAGCTTCGCGCTCGGAAGGCAAGATCGGCACAACCGGTCGTGGCATCGGCCCGGCGTACGAAGACAAGGTTGCGCGTCGCGGTCTACGCATCGCTGATCTGTTCAATCCGGAGCGTTTCGCCGTCAAGCTGCGCGAGCTGCTGGAATATCACAACTTCGTGCTGCAGAACTACTACAAGGTCGAGCCGGTTGATTTCCAGAAGACCCTCGATGAGGCGCTTGGTTATGTGGAGATTCTCAGGCCGCTGATCACCGACGTTACCGCGCGTTTGCACGAACTGCGTAAGCAGGGCGCCTGCATCATGTTCGAGGGGGCTCAAGGTTCGTTGCTGGACATTGATCACGGCACCTATCCCTACGTGACCAGCTCTAACACTACTGCTGGCGGCACCGCCACCGGTTCCGGTTTTGGCCCGCTATACCTTGATTACATTCTTGGTATCACCAAGGCCTACACCACGCGTGTTGGGTCCGGTCCGTTCCCGACCGAGCTGTTCGACGAGGTCGGTGCTCGCCTGGCCGAGCGTGGTCATGAATTCGGCTCGACTACTGGTCGTGCGCGTCGCTGTGGTTGGTTCGACGCGGTCATTCTGCGTCGTGCCATCGAAATCAACAGCATCTCCGGCATCTGCCTGACCAAGCTCGATGTGCTCGACGGGCTGGAAACCATTCGTATCTGTGTTGGCTACAGGGATCGCAACGGCGACGTGCTCGTCGATGCGCCTACCGATGCTGACAGCTACGATGGCCTGCAGCCGGTTTACGAAGAAATGCCGGGCTGGAGCGAGTCGACCGTTGGTGTGAAGGCGCTCGATGAGCTGCCGGCCAATGCACGTGCCTATATCAAGCGTATCGAGGAGTTGGTCGAGGCCCCGGTGGATATCATTTCCACTGGCCCGGACCGCAACGAGACCATCGTGCTGCGTCATCCGTACGCCTGATCGAAGGGTTATGGCTACAGCAAAAGACCGCCCTCGGGCGGTCTTTTGCGTTACGGCTTGTGGGTGGGCGATCGAATAGGGTGCGCTGCTGGTGACGCTGCTGACCGGCCTGGCACTGAAACGAAAAAACCGAGCCAAAGGCTCGGTTTTTTCTTGAAGAGTGGTGCCCAGGAGAAGACTCGAACTTCCACGGTGTTGCCACCGCTAGGACCTGAACCTAGTGCGTCTACCAATTCCGCCACCTGGGCACATTGCGATGATTGCTCATCGACTTTTTTTGCCATTTCGTCGATCAGATCGACCGAAGTTGACTTCTTCGTCTTGCATGAGACTCGCCATGTTGCGGCGGGTTTCATTTGAATAAGTGGTGCCCAGGAGAAGACTCGAACTTCCACGGTGTTGCCACCGCTAGGACCTGAACCTAGTGCGTCTACCAATTCCGCCACCTGGGCACAAGAAACGATGATACTTGGCCGTTTCCGTGTTACAACGTCTGCCAGACATTGTGGGCGCGAACTATACGGCTGAGGTATAGCCTTGTAAACCCCTGATGGTGAAAAATAATTTGCGTGAAAGCTGCCGTCCGGCAGCGATTCGCGCTTCAATAGAAAAAGGGCGTTCTGGCCCTATAAATGAATGAAAGGTGACATCTCTTAATGGCCGATTGGCAATCCCTCGATCCCGAGGCCGCTCGTGAAGCGGAAAAGTACGACAACCCTATCCCCAGTCGCGAGCTGATTCTCCAGCATCTCGGTGAGCGTGGCTCGCCGGCGGCCCGCGAAGAGCTGGTTGAAGAGTTCGGGCTCGTGTCCGAAGAAGATATCGAAGCGCTGCGTCGCCGTTTGCGCGCGATGGAGCGCGATGGCCAGCTGATCTACACCCGGCGCGGCACTTATGCCCCGGTAGACAAGCTGGACCTGGTCTGTGGTCGCGTCAGTGGTCATCGCGATGGTTTCGGATTTCTGATACCCGACGATGGCAGCGACGATCTGTTTCTCAGTCCTGCGCAGATGCGTTTGGTCTTCGACGGTGACCGCTCTCTGGCCCGCGTGGCCGGCCTCGATCGACGCGGGCGTCGCGAAGGCGCGATCGTTGAAGTGATCAGTCGCGCGCATGAAAGCATCGTCGGTCGCTACCACATCGAAAGCGATGTTGGTTTCGTCATTCCCGATAATCCGAAGATCCAGCAGGAAGTGCTGGTGACGCCGGGTCGGGCGCTGGATGCCAAGCCAGGTCAGTTCGTCGAGGTGAAGATCACGCACTGGCCGACCCAGCGCTTCCAGCCGCAGGGCGACATCGTCGAGGTGATCGGCAATTACATGGCGCCGGGCATGGAAATCGATGTAGCCCTGCGCAGCTTCGATATCCCGCATGTTTGGCCGGAAGCGGTGCTGAAGGAAGCTTCCCGGCTCAAGCCCGAGGTGGACGAAAAGGACAAGCACAAGCGCGTTGATTTGCGCCATCTGCCGTTTGTGACCATCGACGGTGAGGATGCGCGGGATTTCGACGATGCCGTCTATTGCGAAAAGCCGGGTGGCTGGAAACTGCTGACTGGCGGTTTCCGCCTATACGTCGCCATTGCTGACGTTTCGCATTACGTCAAAGTCGACTCGGCGCTCGACAAGGAAGCGGTGGTTCGCGGTAACTCGGTGTATTTTCCCGAGCGGGTGGTGCCGATGCTGCCCGAGCAGCTGTCCAATGGGCTCTGCTCGTTGAATCCGCAGGTCGATCGCCTGGCGATGGTTTGTGAAGTCACCCTGAGCAAATCGGGGAAGATGACCGACTACCAGTTCTACGAGGCGGTGATCCACTCCCATGCACGTCTGACCTACAACAAGGTCAGTGCCATGCTCGAACAGCCCAAGTCCGCCGAAGGCAAGCGCTTGAGTGCCGAGTACGCCGAAGTGCTGCCGCATCTCAAGCAGCTCTATTCGCTGTACAAAGTCCTGCTCAAGGCGCGTCACACTCGCGGAGCGATCGACTTCGAGACGCAGGATACGCGTATCGTCTTCGGCGCCGACCGCAAGATCGCCGAGATCAAGCCCACCGAGCGCAACGATGCGCACAAGCTGATCGAGGAGTGCATGCTCTGCGCCAACGTCGCCACGGCGGAGTTCCTGCAGAAACATGAGATTCCAGCGCTGTATCGTGTCCACGATACCCCGCCGTTGGAGCGCCAGGAAAAACTGCGCGCATTCCTTGGTGAGCTTGGTCTTTCGTTGCACAAGGGCAAGGATGGTCCAACGCCGAAGGATTATCAGGCGTTGCTGGAGCAGATCCAGGGGCGCCCGGATTTCCATGTGATCCAAACGGTGATGCTGCGCTCGTTGAGCCAGGCGGTGTATAGCGCCGAGAATCACGGTCACTTCGGATTGAATTACGAGGCCTACGCGCACTTCACCTCGCCGATCCGGCGTTATCCAGATCTGCTGGTGCATCGGGCCATTCGTAGCGTCATCCGTTCTCGTCGTGATACGCCGCACGTGCGCCGCGAAGGCGCAAGCAGCATGCCCAAGGCGCGCATCTATCCGTACGACGAAGCGGCTCTGGAGCAGTTGGGCGAGCAGTGCTCGATGACCGAGCGGCGTGCCGATGAGGCCACTCGTGACGTGGTGAACTGGCTCAAATGCGAGTTCATGAAAGATCGCGTCGGTGAAACCTTCCCAGGTGTCATCACTGCGGTGACCGGCTTCGGCCTGTTCGTCGAGTTGACCGACATCTATGTCGAGGGTCTGGTGCATGTCACAGCGATGCCGGGCGATTACTACCACTTCGATCCGTTGCACCATCGTCTGTCCGGCGAGCGCAGCGGTCGTAGTTTCCGTCTCGGTGACAGCGTCGAAGTTCGCGTCATGCGCGTCGATCTGGATGAGCGCAAGATCGACTTCGAGCTGATTGGAGGCGGTACCAAGTCTGCCCCGGGTCAGCGCGATGGTGAGGGTCGTAGTCGCGAGCCTGGCAATGCCGATGTGCGCAAGAGTCGAGAGCTGAAGAAGGCACTACTGGCTGAAGGCAAGGGCGGTCGCAAGAGCAAGGGCGAGAAGGCGACTGGCAGCAAGTCCAGGTCGGGGGCTGCGAAGTCCAAGCCCGCCGTGAAGTCGGGTGAGAAGCCGTCCGGTACCAGCGGTGCTCCCAGAAAGCGCAAGGCCAAGTCATGAGTCAGCTGGAGAAGATCTACGGTCTGCATGCCGTGGAGGCGTTGCTGCGCCATCATCCTAAGCGCGTCAAACAGGTTTGGCTGGCCGAGGGTCGTGGCGATCCGCGCGTTCAGGTATTGATCGAGCTCGCCGCCCAGGCGCGCGTGAGTGTCGGCCAGTGCGAGCGCCGCGAGATGGATGCCTGGGTTGAAGGCGTGCATCAGGGAGTGGTCGCCGATGTCAGTCCAAGCCAGGTATGGGGCGAGGCGATGCTCGAGGAGTTGCTCGATCGCGCCGAAGGGCCGCCGCTGCTCTTGGTGCTGGACGGAGTGACCGATCCGCACAATCTTGGCGCCTGCCTGCGCACCGCGGATGCCGCGGGAGCGCTGGCAGTGATCGTGCCGAAGGACAAGTCGGCCACCCTCAACGCCACCGTGCGTAAGGTTGCGTGCGGAGCGGCCGAGGTGATTCCCCTGGTCGCCGTCACCAATCTCGCGCGTACTCTTGAGAAATTACAGCAGCGCGGCTTGTGGGTCGTCGGCACCGCCGGCGAAGCCGAGCAGTCCCTTTACGATCAGGACCTTACCGGGCCCACCATTCTGATCATGGGCGCAGAAGGTCGCGGTATGCGGCGCTTGACTCGCGAACATTGCGATTACCTGGTGCGCCTGCCCATGGCCGGAAGCGTCAGTAGTCTCAATGTGTCTGTAGCCACCGGCGTTTGCCTGTTCGAAGCACTACGCCAGCGTAGGGGCGCAAAGGTGACTGGTTAGCTTTGCAGGATTACCTGTGCCATCTGAAACCGATTGACCTTTTTGTGGTCAATCGGTGTCCCAGGCCCGTCCGACGGATAGCGGCTTCTCGTCATATTGCTTGAGCGCTCCGGATGCCATCGGAGCCTTGCTGAGTTCGTTACGCGGCGTCAGGCTCGTACCATGGAGGTTGTATGCAGCAGCGCCCATCTTTCGAAAGCCTGTTCCGGCTATCCCCGAACGCCTATGTCCTGCTTGATCCCAATTTGGTCATTCTGGATGCCAATACGGCCTACCTGACGCTGACCGGCAGGAGTCTAGGTGACATTCAGGGGCAGCGGCTGCACGAGGCTTTTGCGGCCGATCCGCTCAGTCCCGAAACCACTCGGGTGCAGGAGTTGCTCGACTCTTTTGCTCGCGTGCTGAGCCGCAAGACGATCGATACGCTGCCAGTGATTCGTTATTCCATCGCGCGCCAAACGCCACACGGACCCGTCTACGAGGATCGTTACTGGAGCGCTACGCACACGCCGATCCTGGATGAGCAGGATGAGGTGGTTGCGATCCTGCAGCACACATCGGACATCACCGAGCTGCAGGCGATGAAAGACTCCCTGCGCGAGGCCGTGGCGGGCCAGCAGCCCGTGCAACAGCTGGAGCAGGGCGTAATGTCCCGCGCCAAATTGTTGCAGTCTGAAGGCGAGCAGCTGCGCCGTCTCTTTGCCCAGGCGCCTGGATTCGTGTGCTTCCTGCGTGGTCCGGAACACGTTTACGAACTGGTCAATGATGCTTACCGGCAGGTTACCGGGCACCGTCAGTTGTTGGGCAAGACGGTTCGTGAAGGATTGCCGGAAATACAGGGGCAGGCGCTTATCGGGTTGCTCGATGACGTCTATCGGACGGGACAGCCGTATATCGGTAAGCGCGTATCGCTATTTCTCCGACGACAGGCGGACCGAGAGCCGGAGGAAACGATTCTGGATTTCGTGCTGCAGCCGATCGTTGAGAACGACGGCGCTGTCATCGGTATTTTCGTCCAGGGCCAGGAAGTGACTGAGCAGCAGCGCAACGAAACGGAGTTGCGCCGCTATCGCGAACATCTGGAGGAGTTGGTTCGCGAGCGCAGTCTTGCATTGCAACAAAGCGAGGCCGAGCGACAGGTGGCCGAGCAGGCGCTACAGCAGGCCCAGCGCCTGGAGGCGGTGGGCAAGCTGACTGGCGGTATCGCGCACGACTTCAACAACATGTTGCAGATCATCGGTGGCAACCTGCAATTGCTGCGGCGCAGCCTTGGTAGCGACGAAACCGCTGCGCGGCGTTTGGATTCGGCGGTTAGCGGAGTCGAGAAGGGCGCGCGTCTGGCTTCGCAGCTTCTCGCCTTCGCCAGTCGCCAGCCGCTGCTTCCGCAGCAGGTTGATTTGCCCGATCTTCTCGAACAGATGCACGAGTTGCTAAACGGGGCCCTGGGTTCGGCCGTGCAGCTGGAACTGGACGTGCTGGGCCAGCCCTGGCCGATCTTTGTCGATGTAGGCAATCTGCAAAGCGTGGTGCTGAACCTGGCATCCAATGCGCGTGATGCGATGGCAGGCAGTGGCCGCGTCGTGCTGCGCCTGGAGAACCGTCTGCTGGGTGAAGAGGCTCCGGCCGAACAGCGGGGTCAGTACGTTCTGCTCAGTGTGATCGATGAAGGCAGTGGCATGAGCGACGACGTACGTGCCCGGGCATTCGAGCCCTTCTTCACTACCAAACAGAACAGCAACGCATCTGGCCTTGGCTTGAGCATGGTCTACGGTTTCGTCAAGCAGAGCGGTGGCTTCGTCACGCTGGAGAGCGGCGAGCGCGGTGGTACGGCTGTGCATGTTCATTTGCCCCGCTGTGTCGACGATGCTCAGTCATTGGGGGAGGATGGCGACCGTTCAGGCAGGCCAATCCAGGCGGTTACAGGGAAGGCGCCGTTGGCAGCTACCTCGGAGCGGCAGGACGATGATCGCAGCCTGCAGATTCTCTTCGTCGAGGACGATCCTACGCTGCGCATGTTGACCGGCGAGGTGATGATGGAGCTCGGGCATCAGGTCGTGGCCAGTGAAACGGCAGAGGAGGCGCTTGAGGTTCTCGAGCGGCAGAGCTTCGATGTATTGCTGACCGATGTAGGGCTGGCTGGTATGAGTGGCATTGACCTTGCTCGTGAGGCGGCCAGCCGGCAGCCGCAACTCTCGTTGGTGATTGCTTCGGGTTATGCGGTCAATGCCTCCGACGTCGGTCTGGCACGGCTGCGCACCATGCTCAAGCCCTACGACATCCATCAGGTTCGAGAGCTGCTGGACGGCATTCGCGCCGAGCGCGCAGCGTTGCGCCGCTGACAGGTGCCGGGCTGGTTAAATATTCACCAGTTTGCCTTGCGCCACTGCCGGCCCTTCACTAGAATGGCGCCCCTTGCCTGGGTGGCAGGCGTTTGCGCGCCTTTCTACAGGCAAGACAACAAGTCATTCACTCCTTGCCTGACCGTATTATCGGCAGGCTGCAACCCGTAAGGAGCAATTATGCGTCATTACGAAATCATCTTTCTGGTTCACCCGGACCAGAGCGAGCAGGTCGGCGGCATGGTGGAGCGTTACACCAAGCTGATCGAAGAAGACGGTGGCAAAGTTCACCGCCTGGAAGACTGGGGCCGTCGTCAGTTGGCTTATGCCATCAACAACGTGCACAAGGCTCACTACGTGATGCTGAACGTCGAGTGCAGTGGCAAGGCCCTGGCCGAGCTGGAAGACAACTTCCGCTACAACGACGCCGTCATCCGTAACCTGGTCATTCGTCGCGACGAAGCCGAGACCGAGCAGTCTGAAATGCTCAAGGCCGAGGAAAACCGTAGCGAGCGCCGCGAGCGTCGTGATCGCCCTGACAACACTGATGGCTCCAATGAGAGCGACAGTGACAGCGATAACAACGCTGACGAGTAATCCACGGATCTATTGAGGAGCCTATTTCATGGCACGTTTTTTCCGTCGTCGTAAGTTCTGCCGTTTCACCGCCGAAGGCGTGAAAGAGATCGATTACAAAGATCTCAACACTCTGAAGGCCTACATCTCCGAGACCGGCAAGATTGTTCCTAGCCGTATCACCGGAACCAAGGCACGTTATCAGCGTCAGCTGGCTACCGCTATCAAGCGCGCCCGCTACCTGGCCCTGCTGCCCTACACCGACAGCCACGGCCGTTGATCCGGCTGGTCGGCAGAAGTAAAGGATAAATCGCATGCGCGCCCTGGCTGAGTTCATCATGCGCGGCCGTATGCAAGCCATCTTCGTGGTGGCCGGCGCCGCGGCGCTGCCCATGCTGTTCTGGTTGAGCGCTGCCGCGGGCTGCCTAGTGTTGCTGCGGCGTGGTCTCAACGATGCGCTGGGTGTGCTGGTCTGGGCCGTATTGCCGGCTCTGGCCTGGTGGTACTTCGGCGATCCGCGAACCCTGCTGGTATTACTGGGTTCGCTGGGGCTGGCGTTGCTGTTGCGTAGCCAGGCGTCGTGGGTGCGGGTGATGTTGTGCAGCGTGGGGCTTGGACTGCTGTATGTCTGGGCTCTCGGTGCGGTGTTCGGCGAGCCCATTGCGGCGCTGGCCAGCGAACTGCAGAAAGTGTTGCCTGACGCATTGTCGGGCGCCTATCAGCAGCTTTCGGTGGAAGAGCGCGGGCGCTTGGAGTCGTTGTTGGCACCTGTACTGACCGGCCTTCTGGCTGCGTTGCTGCAGATCGTTACGTTGCTAAGCCTGATGCTGGGCCGGTACTGGCAGGGTGCGTTGTACAACCCGGGTGGTTTCGGCAGCGAGTTTCGTGCGCTGCGGTTTCCGCCGCTGCTGGCGATGCTGTTGCTGGTCGGCATGTTGCTGGGGCCCAACCTTGGCGTAGAGCTGGCCGTGTTGACGCCGTTGTGCAGTGTGCCGCTGGTATTCGCCGGTATCGCGCTGATGCACGGACTGGTGGCTCAGGGGCGTCTGCCGCGATTCTGGCTGGTGGGGCTGTACGTCACCATGGTGCTGTTCATGCAGTTGATTTATCCGCTACTGGCCGTTTTGGCCATTGTCGACAGTCTGTTTGATTTTCGTGGTCGCGCAGCCGGTAAGAACGGTGCGGGACCTGCGAACGGTGAAGGTTAAAAGCTAAGAGGTAAGACTCAAATGGAAGTCATCCTGCTGGAAAAAGTCGCAAACCTGGGCAACCTGGGCGACAAGGTAAACGTCAAGTCTGGTTACGGTCGCAACTACCTGCTGCCGCAGCGCAAGGCTACTGCTGCTACCGCAGTTAACATCGCCGAGTTCGAAGCTCGTCGCGCTGACCTGGAAAAAGCTGCTGCCGAGCGTAAGGCCTCTGCCGAAACTCGCGCTGCTCAGCTGGCTGAACTGGAAGTCACCATCACCGCTACCGCGGGCGATGAGGGCAAGCTGTTCGGTTCCATCGGCACTCACGACATCGCCGACGCACTGACCGCCTCTGGCGTTGAAGTGGCGAAGAGCGAAGTTCGTCTGCCGAACGGCACCATTCGCCAGGTTGGCGAATACGACGTAGCTGTGCACCTGCACACCGACGTCGAAGCGACCGTCAAGCTGATCGTCGTAGCCGGCTAAGCCATCGTTTGGCGCCGCTGGTGCCTGACGAGTAACATCGGGCACGTTTCCATGCGAATGGAACGTGCCCTTTGTTTTTTCTGTAGTTCCGAATTCCGAGTGCCATGAACGACATCAGTGCCCCCCAGCAATACGATCTGGAAACCGCCGCGCTCAAGGTGCCGCCACATTCCATCGAGGCAGAGCAGGCGGTGCTCGGCGGTCTGATGCTGGACAACAATGCCTGGGAGCGCGTGCTCGATCAGGTCTCCGATGGCGATTTCTATCGTCATGATCATCGCCTCATCTTCCGCGCCGTTTTCACCTTGGCCGAACGCAACTCGCCGTTCGACGTGGTCACCCTGTCCGAGCAGCTGGACAAGGAAGGGCACCTGTCGCAGGTCGGCGGCCTGGCCTATCTCGGTGAGCTGGCGAAGAACACCCCGTCGGTAGCCAACATCAAGGCCTACGCGCAGATCATTCGCGAGCGCGCGACGCTGCGGCAGTTGATCGGTATCAGTAACGAGATCGCCGACAGCGCCTACGCACCGCAAGGCCGTACCGGCGAGGAGATCCTCGACGAAGCCGAGCGTTTGATCTTCCAGATTGCCGAAGCGCGGCCCAAGACCGGCGGCCCGATCGGCATCAACGACATCCTGGTAAAGGCGATCGATCGCATCGATACCTTGTTCAATGCAGGTGAGGCGATCACCGGCCTGTCCACTGGCTTTACCGATCTGGACGAAGCCACCAATGGGCTGCAGCCGGCCGACCTGATCATCGTCGCCGGTCGCCCCTCCATGGGTAAGACGACCTTTGCCATGAACCTCGTCGAAAATGCCGTGCTACGCACCGACAAGGCGGTACTGGTGTTCTCCCTGGAAATGCCCGCTGACTCTATCGTCATGCGTATGCTCGCTTCGCTGGGGCGTATCGACCAGACCAAGGTCCGCGCCGGTAAGCTCGAGGACGACGACTGGCCTCGGCTGACGTCGGCCGTGAACCTGCTCAACGACCGCAAGCTGTTCATCGACGATACCGCCGGCATCAGCCCGTCGGAGATGCGTGCGCGAACCCGGCGCCTGGCTCGCGAGCACGGCGAAATCGCCATGATCATGGTCGACTACCTGCAGTTGATGCAGATCCCAGGATCGAGTGGCGACAACCGTACCAACGAGATTTCCGAGATATCCCGCTCGCTCAAGGGCCTGGCCAAGGAATTCAACTGTCCGGTTATTGCCCTGTCGCAGCTCAACCGCTCGCTCGAGCAGCGTCCCAACAAGCGGCCGGTGAACTCCGACTTGCGTGAATCGGGAGCAATCGAGCAGGACGCGGACATCATCATGTTCGTGTACCGGGACGAGGTGTATCACCCGGAAACCGAGTACAAGGGCGTCGCCGAAATCATCATTGGCAAGCAGCGGAACGGTCCGATCGGCACCACGCGCCTGGCGTTCCTCGGTCGCTATTCGCGTTTCGAGAATCTGGCGCCCGGCAGTTACCAGTTCGACGACGAGTAAGCCGGGGCGGGCGTGCGCATTGGCGTTTTCGCCGCCGACAGCATGTCGTCCCGCCCGCCTTCGGCAGAACCTCGGCCTGCGCGGCCCTGTCGACAGGAGTAAGATTTCACCCACCCGCTGTTGTACAGGAAGAGTCCCATGCGTCCGCTGGTTGCTACGGTCGATCTGACCGCGCTTCGTCACAACTATCTGCTTGCCAAGCAATGCGCGCCGCAGCGCCAGGCATTTGCTGTGGTCAAGGCCAACGCCTACGGCCACGGCGCGCGCGAAGCGGTGACGGCGCTGCGCGAGATTGCCGACGGTTTCGCCGTGGCCTGCCTGGAAGAAGCGGAAGACATTCGGCTCAGCGCCCCGGACGCGCGCATCCTGTTGCTGGAAGGCTGTTTCGAGCCGGCTGAATATCTGCGCGCCGCTGAACTGGGCTTGGACGTCGCCATACAGGATCAGCGCCAGGCCGACTGGTTGCTCGACGCCGATCTTGGTCGGCCGCTGAACATCTGGCTGAAGCTGGACTCGGGCATGCATCGGCTCGGTTTCACGCTGGAAGGCCTGCGGGAATGCCATGCGCGGCTCAAAGGCCGAGCGCAGGTCGGCGAACTGAACCTGATCAGCCACTTCGCCTGCGCCGACGAGCGCGGCCATCCGCTGACCGAACTGCAGCTGGAGCGTTATGGCGAACTGTTGGCGCTGGAGTTCGACAATTGCTCGCTGGCCAACTCCGCGGCAGTGCTGACGCTGCCACAGGCGCATATGGCATGGATTCGCCCTGGCATCATGCTTTACGGCGCTACACCGTTCGCAGAGCTGAGTGCGCAAGAACTCAGGCTGCGCCCGGTGATGACACTGACTGGCGCGCTGATCGCTATTCGTGAGCTGCAGCCAGGTGAAAGCGTCGGCTACGGCGCCAGCTGGGTGGCGCAGCGCGCTTCGCGAATCGGCACCGTCAGCTGCGGCTACGCCGATGGCTACCCGCGTACGGCGCCGTCTGGTACGTCGGTCGTTATCCAAGGCCAGCGCGTGCCGTTGGCTGGGCGGGTGTCGATGGACATGCTCGCCGTCGATCTGACCGACCTGCCGCAGGCACAGCTCGGCGATGCGGTGGAGCTGTGGGGCGCGCAGATGCCGATCGATGAGCTGGCGAAAGCCTGTGGGACTATCGGCTACGAGCTGCTGACCAAGGTCACCGGGCGGGTCCCGCGTCGCTACGTCGGCTGATCTGCCGGCGTTCGCAGCCCGTCCTGTTTAACCCAATTGCCTCTGCCTTGGTGTTTGGCGCGGTAGAGCGCCTCGTCCGCAGCCTTATAGAGCTGTGCAAACTCGTCGGCGTGGCGAGGAAAGAACGCAGCGCCGACGCTGATCGTCACCGCCAAGCTGATATCCCCGTAGGTAACTGGCTGAGACAGCTCATGCAGTAGCCGCTCGGCAATGTGGGCGGCATCGAGCTCGACGTCAGGCCCCGTCAACAGGACGGCGAATTCGTCGCCGCCGAGCCGTGCCGCCATGTCGTTGCTGCGTACCAGATTGCGCAGGCGTTGGCCAAGAGTGCGCAATAGCTGGTCGCCGGCGTCGTGGCCGTGCTCGTCGTTGATCGGCTTGAAGTGATCCAGATCGATGAGCAGTAGGGCGATGGACTCGTTGCGGCGCCCGGCATCGCTCAGCGCCATCTCGACGCGTTCGACGAGGTAGCGGCGGTTGGGCAGTTCGGTCAGCGGGTCATGGAAAGCGGCCTGCTTGAGTTCTATTTCACGTTCGCTGAGATGCCGGTTGGCTTCGGCGAGTTCGGCCGTGCGCGTTTCCACCGCAATAGTCAGTTGCTCGGCGCTGGCCTGAGCGTGCTTCAGCCGTGCGGTTTTTTCCTGGTCGGCGTGTTCCAGAGCCGCTGCCCGTTCCTGCTTGAGTATCTGGATGCGATAAGCCAGCGCAAAGGAGAACAGGATCGATTCGGCGGCAACCGCCAACGGGAATATGTAGGCATTCCAGGGGGCCGGTTGAACCACGCCCGTGGCGCGTAGCAGCAGCAGATTGACGCTGCCCAGGATCACCCCGAAGCCGAGCAGATACAGCAGTGCGGGAAAATAACCCTGGCGCCAGCGGCGGAATGAAGCCCATAGCGACGCGGGGATGGCTGTGAGCGCCAGGACTACGAACACCCAGGCACCGAAAGCGCGCCAGCCGAACGCGTTGAGCAGTATGGCTGAAACATAGAGGGTCAACGCGAAGGTCAGCAGGCGGTGTGCCCAGGGAACGAACTGCCGCGTCTGCAACAGGGTCTGGGTGAAGCGGCAGGCGCTGAATCCCCAGAGTGCCGGAATGCTGATGCGGTCGAGCCAGAAGGGCACAGGGCCGTTTGGCCAGAGGTACTGGAATCCATGGCCGGTCATCGCCAGGATCATCAGCAGCGCGCCGCTGGTGGTCATCACATACCAGAAGTACGCGTTGTCACGCAGGCTGAGGAAGATGAACAGGTTGTACAACAGCATCGCCAGGATGACGCCGTAGATCAGCCCCAGAAACAGATTTTCTCCTACGGCCTGCTCCTGCAGCGCATCCAGCTGCCAAACCTTGAGAGGAAATGAGTTGCCGGCGGGATCATGACTGCGCAAGTAGAAGGTCACCGGCGCCTGGTCACTGAGTTGTGGAAGCCGGAATAGCATTCGCCGGTAGGCATGGTCGCGGCCGTCGTTGAAACCGACCAGCTCGCCGGATTGCCGCTCTGCCCAGGCACCGTTTTCGTCCTGGAGGTAGAGGCGCAGATCTTTCAGCGTCACCGAGCCAACCTCCAGCCACCATTGCAATGGCGCGTCGCTTTCGCGTTGCAGGCTGACCCGAATCCACCATGGGTGAGGGCTCTGTCCGACGCTGGCCTTGCCCTGCGCCGGCTCGAAGCGTGCCTGTATGTCCGGGCGTTGCAGGTCATTGATACTCAGCTCGGCGCCGGGATCGGCCAGCAGCGCGACGTGCGCATTCAGGCCGCGGCCGCTGTCATTGGCACTCAGGCGGGCGGTTTCGGCATGGGCCGAGCCCACACTGCAAAGTCCGAGAAGCAGGGCGAAAAGAACGGCGTGCACCAGACACTCCCGGGCTCAGGGCTATGGTTGAGTGGCGCGAGTATAGCGGGCAGCCGTGACAGCGTGCGCGCCTGTCGCATAGCCCGATAAAGACCTTGCGTGGTGGTCGGACTTGGTTATTTTTTGTGCTATATTCCGCGCCCGTTTTCGATGTCCCGGTTTTTCGCCATGCACGCTGCCAAGCCGCTGTTTGACTATCCCAAGTACTGGGCCGAGTGTTTCGGCCCGGCGCCATTCCTGCCGATGAGCAGGGAGGAGATGGATCAGCTCGGCTGGGATTCGTGCGACATCATCATCGTCACCGGTGATGCCTACGTCGACCACCCATCCTTCGGCATGGCGATCATCGGCCGTCTGCTTGAAGCGCAGGGGTTTCGCGTTGGCATCATCAGTCAGCCCGACTGGCAGAGCAAAGACGACTTCATGAAGCTCGGCGAGCCGAATCTGTTCTTCGGCGTCGCTGCCGGCAATATGGACTCGATGATCAACCGCTACACCGCCGATCGCAAGGCGCGCTCCGATGACGCCTATACGCCAGGCGGCCTGGCCGGCAAGCGGCCCGATCGCGCCAGTCTGGTTTACAGCCAGCGTTGCAAGGAGGCCTACAGGCACGTGCCGGTAGTGCTCGGTGGCATTGAGGCCTCGCTGCGCCGCATCGGCCATTACGATTACTGGTCGGACAAGGTGCGCCGATCGATCCTGATGGATGCCACGGCCGATATCCTGCTCTACGGCAACGCCGAGCGCGCCATCGTCGAGGTAGCGCAGCGCCTGGCTCGGGGTGAGCGGGTCGAAGCCATCACCGATGTGCGCGGCACCGCGTTCATTCGCAAGGATGCGCCGGAAGGCTGGTTCGAGATCGACTCCACGCGTATCGACCGTCCGGGCAAGATCGACAAGATCATCAACCCCTACGTCAATACTCAGGACCTTTCTGCTTGCGCGATCGAAAAGGACAAGGGGCCGCAGGATGATCCCAACGAGGCGAAGCCGGTCGAGCTGCTACCACACCCGAAGCTCGAGCGTGACCGCACGGTGATTCGCCTGCCGTCCTTCGAGAAAGTGCGCAACGACCCTGCGCTGTATGCCCACGCCAACCGCGTGCTGCATTTGGAAACCAACCCCGGCAACGCCCGCGCGCTGGTACAGCGTCACGATGATCGCGAACTGTGGCTCAACCCACCGCCGATTCCGCTGACGACCGAGGAAATGGATTACGTCTTCGCGGCGCCCTACGCGCGCGTGCCGCATCCTGCCTATGCCGGGGCGAAGATTCCGGCCTACGAGATGATCCGCTTCTCAGTGAACATCATGCGTGGCTGCTTCGGTGGCTGCACCTTCTGCTCGATCACCGAACATGAAGGCCGCATCATCCAGAGCCGTTCCCATGAGTCGATCCTGCATGAGATCGAGGAAATGAAGAACGTTCCGGGCTTTACCGGCGTGGTCTCCGACCTCGGCGGCCCGACGGCCAATATGTATCGCCTGGCCTGCAAGAGCCAAGAGATCGAGAAGCACTGCCGCAAGCCGTCCTGCGTGTTCCCTGGCATCTGCGAGAACCTCAATACCGACCACAGCTCCCTGATCGAGCTGTATCGCAAGGCACGTGCGCTGCCAGGCGTGAAGAAGATCCTGATCGCCTCCGGTCTTCGTTATGACCTCGCCGTGGAGTCGCCGGAGTACGTCAAGGAGCTGGTCACCCACCATGTGGGCGGCTACCTGAAAATCGCCCCGGAACATACCGAGCGTGGCCCGCTGGACAAGATGATGAAGCCGGGCATCGGCAGCTACGATCGCTTCAAGCGGATGTTCGAGAAGTATTCGAAGGAAGCGGGCAAGGAGCAGTACCTGATCCCGTACTTCATCGCTGCGCACCCCGGCACCACCGACGAGGACATGATGAACCTCGCGCTGTGGCTCAAGGCCAACGGTTTCCGCGCCGACCAGGTACAGGCCTTCTATCCGTCACCGATGGCCTCGGCCACCGCCATGTACCACACCGGCAAGAACCCGCTGCGCAAGGTGACCTACAAGAGTGAGGGCGTCACCGTCGTCAAGAGCGAGGAACAGCGGCGTCTGCACAAAGCCTTCCTGCGTTATCACGACCCCAAGGGCTGGCCGCTGCTGCGCGAGGCGCTGATCAGCATGGGGCGCGCCGACCTGATTGGTAACGGCAAGCATCAGCTGATCCCGGCGCATCAGCCTGCTACCGAGGGCTATCAGAGCGCTCGACGCAAAAACTCCACGCCGGTTGGCAGCAAGAAAGCCGGGCAGGGTGGCAAGATCCTTACCCAGCACAACGGGTTGCCA
Organism: Stutzerimonas stutzeri; assembly: GCF_038561965.1. NCBI lineage: Bacteria > Pseudomonadati > Pseudomonadota > Gammaproteobacteria > Pseudomonadales > Pseudomonadaceae > Stutzerimonas > Stutzerimonas stutzeri. The sequence goes on from NZ_CP139348.1 coordinate 696,302, forward strand.
CCACGCAGTCACGACGGCAACGCCTGGGACAAGCGCGAGCAGGCCAAGGCGGCGGCCGAGGCGCGGCGCAAGGCGGAAAAGATGGGCAAGCCGGCTGGCAAAGGCGGCAAGTCGCAGCGCCCCGTCGCACCCCGCTAGCCGACGAGGCTCGCCGATATAAGAAAACGGAGCGCCATGCTCCGTTTTTTTTAGAACCTGAACGCCTGGGTCGCTCGATCCAGTTCGCCGCCCAGGCGCAGCATCTGCGCACTTTGTTCCCGCCCACGGCTGATATGGCTCAGGTTGGTATCGCCCAGTTGGTGGATGCGTTCGCTGTGTCCACGTATCTCGCCCGCCGCTTCACCCTGCTGTGCGGTGGCCTGGGCAATCTGCTCGGCCATGCGGCTGATGGTTGCGATCGTCGAGACGATTTCATCGAGTGCCTGATCGGCACTCTGCGCAAGATTCGCCGTGCTTTCGGCATGCTCGACCTGGCTACGCATCGCCTCGACTGACTGGCGCGCCGCTTGCTGTAGACGACCGATCAATTGCTGGATCTCCTCGGTGGCACCGCTGGTGCGCTGTGCCAGTGAGCGAACCTCATCGGCGACCACCGCGAACCCGCGGCCATGACCGCCGGCACGCGCGGCTTCGATGGCCGCGTTGAGGGCTAGCAGATTGGTCTGTTCAGCAATGGCGCGGATCACCGTCAGTACGTTGCCGATGGTGGTGGTCTCGTCGGCCAGGCGTTCGATGGCTATGGCGTTGTCCTGCACTTCGCTGACCAGCCCGTGCAGGCCGGCCAGGCTCTGGCCTATTACCTGCTGGCCGTGATGCACCGCGCGCGCTGCGGCGCGACTCGCCTCGGCGGCTTCTCCGGCGCCATCGGCCACCTGCTGGATGGTCGCTTCCAGTTCGCCCAGCGAATCGCGAATCTGTGCCGTATCGCCGGTCTGGCGCTGGGCGCCATCATGCAGGTCACTGCTCATCTCATCGAGGCTGCGGCTGCTGACGGCAACCTGAGTGGCCTGTTGGCGCAAGGTCCCGACCAGTTGCAGCAAATAGCTGCGCAGGCGGTTCAGCGAGCTTTCGATATCGGCTATCTCGGGAATCTTCGACGCGATACGCGCATCGCTTGTGAAATCTCCCTCAGCCCATGCCGAGAGCGCGGGTACCAGTTGGGAAAGTGCGCGGGTGAGCTGACGCTGCAGGCGGTCAATGGTCAGGGCAATGAGCAGAATCAGGACGATGATGCCGCCCTGCAACAGGCGCACCTCAGCCTGAATGCGGCCATGTTCGGCTCGCACCGCCGGCTCCAGCTCTGCCAGTGCCTGTTGCACGGCGTTGATCTTGCGAGCGCTGCTTTCCAGCAGCTCGTTGCGTTGGCGGATCAACTGGCGTGTGCGCTGCAGTTCGGCGGGATAGCGCTTGATCAGGCTGGAAAGCTCGCGTTTCAGAGCAATGCCTTTGTCTTCGCTGGCCTGGTTTGCGGCATCTCCCAGATCTAGCAGAGCTGCAAAATTGCTGGCGGCGGACTTCTCGGCTGCGACGACCCCAAGGAGGGGCAAGCCGTCGATCTTCGCTGCACTCTGTTCGAGCTGGTGCAACGCCTGTTCAACTTCGCTGGCGAGTTCGTCCCGGCCGGAAGCTACCAGTTTTCCCCGCGCATGACTGAGTCGTAGCAGCCGCTGCCCTGTGATGAACAGCGGCTGCTGGTAATGCTGGGCAGCGGGGTGGTTGGACTCGGCCCGGTAGTCGTCGAGTTGCGCTAGCGCCCCGGCCATTTCGCGTTCTGCCTGCAGGAGCAGGCCCTGAGGATCTCCCGCCAGTTTGCCGGCTGCGAGCAAGTCATTTGCGCTGAACAGGATCAGATCGTCCAGGCTCGGACGCAGTCGATCGACCAGCCCATGGGGCAGTTCGGTTATCTCGCCTTGCAGATCGGCAAGTACCTGCTGCGCCAGGCTATGGCGCAGCGCATCGCCGCTGGCGAGATAGCCGCGGATGTTCTCGGCGGCCTGGTGCTGAAACTGCTGGGACAGGCCTAGGTAATGCGCCATGAGCAGGTAGGGACGTTCCATGGCGCGCTCGGACCACCAGAGGGTGGCACCGAGCGCCAGACAGACCGCGACGAGCAGTAACGTATTGAGAGTTGTGAACGACTTCAGGCGCATGCTCGCCTCGCAGGACAGATCAGGAGGCCTGCAAGGTATGGCAGTTTGATGTCATTGGCGTTACAGCGAGCGGGCCTGCAGTGATGGGCCGGCTAGACAGCGTGGGTAGCCGGCTTGTCCAGGCCGTGGAGTTGAGCGGTTGCGGATCAGTAGCGCTCAACGCGGTTGCGGCCGCCGTGCTTGGCCCGGTACAGCGCCTCGTCGGCTTGCTGGGTGAGCGTCTTGACCTCGGCGTCGTCTGACAGCTCGGTGATGCCGCAGCTGAAGGTGCAGCTCAGGTCGTGTGGTTGAGCGGGGAAGTGAATCTCCGCGAAGCGCTGACGGATTTCATCGAGAACCTTACAGGCCGCGTCCGCCGGCGTATCAGGCAGCACCACGGCGAACTCTTCCCCGCCGTAGCGGCCGATGTGGTCGGTCTTGCGCAGGCGCTGTTTCAGAAACAGTGCCAGGCTCTTGATAACCCGGTCGCCCATGGGGTGGCCGAAGGTGTCGTTGACCCGCTTGAAGTGGTCGATATCCAGCATGGCGAAGCTCAGCGGGCTGTTGTCGCGACGCGCACGGAAGCGCGAGTCCTCGAGCAGTTGCAGGCTGTGGGTGTGGTTGTAGAGGCCGGTCAGGCTGTCTCGCACGATGCGTGCCTTGAGGCTTCTGGCGCGGGTGGCGCGGGTGCGCACGGTGGCGATCAGGTGGCTGGGCTTGATTGGCTTGGTGAGGAAGTCGTCGCCGCCTTCGCCCATGGCGTCGAGCTGCTTGTCCAGGTCGTCTTCGGCAGAAAGGTAGATGATCGGCACGCTGACGTAACGCTCATGCTGGCGGATCACCTTGGCCAGTTCGGTGCCCAGGCACTCGGGCATGTACATGTCGAGGATGATCAGATCCGGTTGGAACTCGGCCAGCGCGCCGATGGCCTGGATCGGCTCTATCAGCGTCTGGGTGACGATGCCGGCGTTGTTCAATACCCGCTCGGTATGGGTGGCCTGGGCCCGGGAGTCATCGACGATCAGTACGCGGATCGGTTCGTAGTGCGCCGTTCGCGTGAATATCTCGATCTTCTCCAGCAGACTGCTGGCATCCAGGGTGCCGGTAAAGAACTCCAGACCACCGGCCCGTACCGCCGCCAGTCGGGTCGGGGTGTCGGTTTCGGCGTGACTGAAGAACAGCATCGGCAACTTCGGTTCCAAGCCCTGTTGCACCTGTTCAGCCAGGCGTAGCCCTTCGCCGGGTCCGTTGAAATCCACTTCCATGACGATCGCAGCGGGGTGGCGTCGATGCATGGCGGTGCGGAAGGCGGCAACGCTACTGAATGCCTGAGCAGACATGCTGAAAAAATCGAGCTGCCGCACCAGGTGCTCGGCGCGTTCCTGATCTTGCAGCGCGATGTACACCGGTTTGCTTAGCGGCGGCAGGAATGACTGATTGTGCGGATCGCTGTGGCGCAGGCCGGTCCGCGCGAGGCGGTAGATCAGCTGGCTGAGGGTGGAAATGGTGCTGCTGGAAAGACGGCCGCGATTGTCGCGGATATCGCTCAGGCAGTCTTCGATGTTCAGCGCCAGTTCGCTGTGCTCGGTCTGCTCGAAGCGGTCGGCGAAGCGTCGAAGTCGGGTCGTCGCTTCGGTAAGCGCTGCGTGGTAACTCTCGTTCCATTCATTGCGCTGTAGCTGTTGCCAGACTTCCAGCACTTCCCGTGCCTGGTGGATGACCCGCTGGGCAAAATGCTGTTTTAGCTCTTCCTGATCCGACATCGCGTTTTTTCCTGGTGCGCCAGGTGCACTGCCCTGGTGCTTTAATGGCGGCATGCTATCACTGCCGGTACGCTTTGGAAGCTTGCCTCGCGGTAGTGGTTCTCAATTTGACACTGAGCAGCCTGGGGGCCCTGCGTTATAGTAAGGGCATGTCGCCGCAACGTCTCTGGCATGCTGCGGTCGAACTCCTGAACCCGAGAAGGACACATTGCCCATGTTGGACTGGAAGAATCGCTTCGCCCGTCGCGGCCGCTCGAATGGCTCTGCTGGGGCGACCGGCAATGGGACAGGCAGCCCGCTTCTGCTGATTCTTGCCGGCCTTCTGGGTGCATACCTGCTGGTTACGCTGATACTCGGCTGGTACTGGAGCAGCGAGCCGGACCTGTTCCCAGTACAGCAGCATACTCGTCAGGCCGCCGAAGCTTCACAGCGACAGCTGGTCAGCGGGTATACGACGGTGGAAACCCTCAAGCGCGTTGCCAGTACGCTGTTGGATAAACCAGGCGGCTACCTGAGCAACGATATCGCACCTCCGGGGCTCTGGCTGGACAACATGCCGAGCTGGGAATACGGCGTGCTGGTGCAGGTTCGTGACCTGTCGCGTGCGCTGCGCAAAGACTTTGCCCGCTCACAGTCGCAGTCCACGGAAGATATTGACCTGGCCAAGGCCGAGCCATTGTTCAACTTCGACAACCGCAGTTGGGCACTGCCAGCGTCAGAGTCCGAATATCGCAATGCTATCCGCGGTCTGGATCGCTATCTGGCCCGTCTCAGCGATCCCGAGCCCAAGGCGCTGTTCTATACCCGCGCGGATAACCTGAATAACTGGCTTGGTGACGCCGCCACCCGGCTGGGTTCGCTGTCGCAGCGCTTGTCCGCCAGCGTAGGTCGGGTTCGCCTGGACATTGATATCGCACCTGAACAAGAGCGGGCGGGTCTCGTTCCACAGGTCAAGGAGCAAGTCGTAGAGACGCCTTGGATGCAGATCGACAATGTCTTTTTCGAGGCGCGTGGCCAGGCCTGGGCGCTGTCCCATCTGCTACGTGCGATCGAGGTGGATTTCGCCGATGTGCTGGCAAAAAAGAACGCGACGGTCAGCGTCCGTCAGATCATTCGTGAACTGGAGGCTGCGCAGGAGCCGCTTTGGAGCCCGATGGTGCTGAACGGCAGTGGTTACGGCGTGCTGGCCAATCACTCGCTGGTGATGGCCAACTACATATCGCGTGCCAACGCGGCGATCATTGATTTGCGCAATCTGCTGTCGCAGGGCTAGCCGAGCCGGTGCTTTGTTGGCGACGAGCACTAGCCCGTCGCTCAGTCCAGGCCGAGCTTTTTCAGTCGATAGCGCATCGAGCGGAAGGTCAGGCCGAGCCGCTGGGCCGCTGCTGTGCGGTTCCAGCGAGTCTCTTCGAGCGCCTGCATGATCAACTTACGTTCGATCTCTTCCAGGTGATCCTCCAGATTGTCGATCTGCGCCAGACTGGCTTCACCGTTTTCCGACAGACCAGGGCAATCGGCAAGTCGCAAGTCTCCCGCTTTGATCTCGTCGCCATCGCAGAGCGTATAGGCGCGCTCAAGCATATTCTCCAGTTCGCGCACGTTCCCAGGGAAACGGTAGTTCTCCAGCTTGGTCAAGGCCTCCGGATGCAGGCGAGCGACGCTGTCGCCACACTCCTGAGCCAGGCGACGGAGCATGGCGTCGGCGAGAAGGCCAATGTCCTCGCGGCGCTCGCGTAGTGGTGGTACGCGCAATTCGATGACGTTCAGTCGGTAGTACAGATCCTGACGGAAGCGACCCGCCGCAACCTCGGCGGCCAGATCCTTGTGCGTCGCGCAGAGGATGCGGACGTCAACCATCACTTCTTGCGCGCCGCCCACCGCTCGGACCGCCTTCTCCTGAATGGCACGCAGCAGCTTGACCTGCATCGGTAGCGGCAGATCGGCTACCTCGTCGAGAAACAGCGTGCCGCCGTTGGCTGCCTGAAACAGACCTGGCTTGTCTTCGATGGCGCCACTGAAGCTGCCTTTCTTATGGCCGAAAAACTCACTCTCCATCAGCTCGGAAGGGATTGCGCCGCAGTTGACCGGCACGAAGGGCTTTTCATTACGCGGGCCTTGTTCATGGATCAGGCGGGACACAAGCTCCTTCCCGCTTCCGGACTCGCCGCTGATATAGACCGGTGCCTGGCTACGAGCTAGCTTTCCGATCTGCTTGCGCAGCACCTTCATCGGCGGTGAGCTTCCCAGCAGGCGGCTGTCCACCGGCACTTCCGCGGCCGGAGCACGCAGACGCAATGCAGTACTGACCAGCTCGCGCAGACGATTGAGGTCCACGGGCTTGGTGAGGAAGTCGAATGCGCCGGCCTTGAGCGCGCCGATCGCCGTGTCCAGGCTTCCGTAAGCGGTGATCATGGCAACGGGCAGTTGCGGATGCTGCTGCTGGATGTACTGCACGAGCTCCAGACCGCTGCCATCGGGCAGGCGCATGTCGGTCAGACACAGGTCATAGTGCTCTCGGGCCAGGCATTCGCGCGCTTCCTTGAGGTTGCGCGCGCTGCGCGTATCGAGCTTCATGCGGCCGAGGGTGATTTCCAGCAGCTCGCGGATATCAGGCTCGTCGTCGATGATCAGTGCTTTCTGGCGCGCGGTCATGGTCTTGCTCTTGATTCGTGATGCGATGTGTTGCCGGCGAAGCGGCTGGAGAGCATCTTAACTCCGCCAGAGCCCGCCGTGGCTGTCGCTTTGGTCGATGTGTGATGTGTTGCCGGCAACCGCTCGGCGAGACTCAGCTCAGCTTGCGCGGGTGGGCAAAGACGATGCGGAAGCAGCTGCCACCTTCGCTGCGCTCGCGGTAATCCAGGCGCGCCTGATTGCTCTCGCACAGCTCGCGCGAGATATACAGGCCCAATCCGGTGCCCTTGCTTTCAGTGGTAAAAAAGGGCTCGAACAGGTTATGCAGCTGCTCGGCGGCGATACCCGGGCCGTCGTCGAGTACTTCGACGACTGGCAGATCGCTGCTCTCCTCGCGGAACAGGCGCAGCCAGACTTGCGCACGCTCGTGTTGCTGGCCGCTGTAGCGCAGGCCGTTCTGCACCAGATTCGTAAGCACCTGGGTCAGTTGGTTGGGGTCCATGCGGGTTTGCAGCGAGCTGCCGATGGTTTCCAGGTGCACGGTTTGTTGCGCGCTGAGTCCTTGGCGGTACTCGCTCACGAAACGGTGCAGCCAGTACTTGAGGTCAAGCAGTTGCGGCTCGGACTGGCGTCGTCGCGAGAGTTGCAGAACGTTCTCGATCACCAGATTCATCCGTCGTGAATGATCCTGAATGATTTGCGCCAGGCGTCGGTCGGGGCCGTCCAGCTCTTCGGACTCATGCAACAGTTGCGCGGCATGGCTGATCGCGCCCAGCGGGTTGCGGATCTCGTGGGCGATGCTGGCGGTCAGTCGACCAAGGGAGGCGAGTTTGAGCTGTTGCGCCTTCTGCGCGATCTGCGATATGTCCTCAAGAAACACCAGCGTATCGAGCTTGTTACCGTGTTGCAGCGCAGCGAAACTCGGCTGCAGCGTTGGGCCGTCCGCCGTTGCCTTGAGATTGTGCGGGCGCAAGGTTGGATTGCCACGCCATTGCTGCAGGGCCTTGAGCAGTTCCGGGCAGCGCGGGGCAAGGCGTTCGCCAGTCAGCGATTCCTGACCGAGCAGCTGCAACGCGCCCTGGTTGGCAAGCAGCACGCGTTCCTGGGGGTCCAGGACCATGATGCCGGTGCGCATGCGCTGAAGAATCAGCGCGTTGAGGGCTTCGAGGTTGGCAACCTCTTCAGCACGCTGGCGGGCCAGCGTCTCACTGACCTGCAGGCGTCGGGTCAGTCCTTGCACGAGAAACGCCGCGGCAAAGCAAAGCGTGCCGAGCGCGCCGGACTGTACGTACTGGCTACTGGCTTCGGGGCGGCTGATGCTGAGGTAGAAAGTCAGATAGATCAGCCCCGTCGCCGCCACTGCCGCGATGAAGAAGCCCACCTTGCCTCGCAACAAGATGTTGGCGATGGCGACGGCGACGATCAGCAGGTTGCCGATTCCGCTCGGTGTGCCACCGCCGAAATAGAACAATCCCGACAGCAGAATCACGTCCATCAACGCGAGGCCAAGCACGGGCAGATCGCGCTCCGGGCTCTGAACCAGCACGGCGACAAGTATGTTGACTATCAGGTAGAGCCAGGCGCCGTACTGAAACAGCTGCGGATTGCTCATCTGCAGCAGGTCGTTGTGCAGGTCGCTGCTTATCAGCAGGACCAGCGCCAGACCGATGGTCAGGCGATAAAGGTGATACAGGCGAAGGATCCGCCGTCCCTGGTCGCCAAAGAACGTGAGATTTTCAGAGCCCACCAGCGTTGCTGTCCTGCTCCAGGTGAGCGCGGCTGCAATACCAGCGGTCCTGCGACTGCAGGGCCTGATCCTGTGGTACGTGCACGCCGCACTGGGCACAGCGGACCATCGGCAGGGTGGTCTGTTGAGGCTTTGCGGCCTTCTTTTGCGACAGGCGGCGCCAGAGCCAGAACGCGGCGGCAATCAGCGCGACCCAGAACAACAGTCGAATCAGACCCATATCGATTCCTTCCCATTAAGCGTGGCGACCGACGGAGCGGTCGAGCCGGGGCCTGTCCTGGCCCTAGGTAGCGCAGGCGCCGCGCATGTACTTGTCGCTCCGGCGCCGGCTCAGTGCATCAGTCGAACAGACCGAACGTCAGGCGGCTCCACCAAGAGCGCTTCTGCTCCTGCTGCTCCACGTCCCTTAGCACCGGACGCAGCTCTTCAGGCAGGTCGCGCGAGGCATTTTCATACTGGCGCAGTACGTCGCGGTTGGCGCGGGAGGTGTCCGGGCGCGGTGCTTCGCTTTCGATGAAGCCGAGGGTGGCCTTGCTCAGCCAGCTGCGGTTGTCATCTTCGCGCTCGACAGGCGTGAACTTGCCGCCTTCCAGGGTCGCATGATCCGGGTAGTTGAGCTGCAGGGTCTTCAGGCTGGTTTCGGCCAGGTCATCGAGGCTGAGGCGCTGATAGGCCTCGGTCATTACCGCCAGGCCGTCGGCCACGGCGGGCGTGCCCTGGAAGTTTTCCACCACGTAGCGGCCGCGGTTGGCAGCGGCGACATATGCCTGACGCTTGAGGTAGTAGTGGGCGACGTGGATCTCGTTGGCCGCCAGCAGGTTGCGCAGGTAGATCATGCGCGCCTTGGCATCCGGCGAGTAACGGCTGTTGGGATAGCGACTGGTGAGCTGGGCGAACTCATTGAACGAGTCGCGAGCGGCGCCCGGGTCGCGCTTGGTCATGTCCAGCGGCAGGAAGCGGGCAAGCAGGCCGCGATCCTGATCGAACGAGGCCAGTCCCTTGAGGTAATAGGCGTAGTCGACGTTGGGGTGTTGCGGATGTAGACGAATGAAACGCTCTGCCGACGAGCGCGCGGCTTCTGGCTCGACGTTGCGGTAGTAGGCGTAGATCAGCTCCAGCTGCGCCTGCTCGGCGAAGCGACCGAACGGGTAGCGCGACTCCAGAGCCTTGAGCTTGCTGATGGCACTGGTGTAGCTCTTGTTGTCCAGGTCGGCCTGTGCTTGCTGGTAAAGCTCGACTTCGCCCAGGTTCTCGTCGACGGTTTCGTTAGATGAACAGGCGGCGGTAAGGGCGAGAATGGCGATCAGCAGCAGGTGTTTCACTTGCATGGCGGCTTGCGTCCCTGTGACGGCTGGCTGTCTCGCGCGGAGCCGTCCTGTTATGATGAGCGCCCCGGTGCGCCGGGACAAAGACGCCGTATTTAAACACAAGCGTGTAGCCGAAACCAAAGGCCGCTCCGCCATCTGCGGTCCCCTAGGTGCTTCCATTACCAATGGACGCTGCCTGCCTCTCTCAGACGAACCTATCTCGCCGTATGTCCACGACTTCCACACAGGCCATCCAACTCCGTGCCGAGGTGCCGTTTGACCTTGGCGGGCAACGTCTCGATCAGGTCGCGGCCCAGCTCTTTTCAGAACACTCGCGCTCGCGCCTCTCCGCCTGGATCAAGGATGGTCTGCTGACCGTCGATGGCGCCGTGCTGCGCCCCCGTGACACCGTGCATGCGGGCGCCGTGCTCGAATTGAGTGCCGAGCAGCAGGCGCAGGGCGAGTGGGTGGCCCAGGACATTCCGCTCGAGATCGTCTATGAGGACGATCAGATCCTGGTGATCGACAAGCCAGCCGGACTGGTTGTGCACCCTGCGGCCGGCCATGCCGACGGCACGCTGCTCAATGCGCTGCTGCACCATGTCCCTGGCCTGATCAACGTGCCGCGTGCCGGCATCGTCCACCGCCTGGACAAGGACACCACGGGTCTGATGGTCGTCGCCAAGACACTGCAGGCGCAAACCCGTCTGGTCGAGCAGCTGCAGGCGCGTAGTGTCAGCCGTATTTACGAGGCCATCGTAATCGGCGTGATCATCACGGGCGGCACCGTGGATGCGCCGATCGGCCGTCACGGCCAGCAGCGTCAACGTATGGCGGTGGTGGAGGGCGGCAAGCCGGCGGTCAGCCACTACCGCGTGCTGGAACGCTTCCGCTCGCATACGCACGTTCGGGTCAAGCTGGAAACCGGGCGTACCCACCAGATTCGCGTGCATATGACCCATTTGGGTTATCCGCTGGTCGGCGATCCGCTCTATAGCGGGCGTTTCCGTATCCCACCAGCGGCCAATCCGACCATGGTGCAAACCCTGCGTGAGTTTCCTCGGCAGGCGCTGCATGCGCGCTTTCTCGAACTGGATCATCCGGTGACGGGCGAGCGAATGAAATGGGAGTCGCCGCTTCCGGACGACTTCGTCTGGCTCCTGGCGCTGCTGCAACAGGACCGCGAGGCCTTCGTCGGGTGAACACCCGCGGTGCGGACTGGCTCGTGCCCGAGTGGCCCGCCCCGGCGGGTGTCCGCGCCTGTGTGACCACGCGTCTAGGTGGCATCAGTACCCCGCCGTTCGATGGCCTCAACCTGGGCGATCATGTCGGTGATGATCCGGCGGCAGTGGCCTGGAATCGACAACATCTACAGGACGCGCTCGGCTGTCAGCCCGCCTGGCTGGCGCAGGTGCATTCGAGCGTGGCAACACGTGCGACGCCAAGAACCTGCGTGACCGCCGATGCCAGCTGGAGCGAGACTCCTGGCCAGGCCTGTGCGGTGCTGACGGCCGACTGTCTGCCGGTGTTGTTCTGTGATCGCGCCGCGACACGCGTCGCTGCTGCTCATGCCGGCTGGCGAGGGCTGGCCGGTGGCATTCTCGAGGCGACACTCGAGGCGTTGGCGATTCCTTCCGGCGAGGTCCTCGCCTGGTTGGGGCCGGCGATCGGGCCGGCGGCATTCGAAGTCGGTCCTGAGGTGCGCGACGCATTCGTGGCGCAGCATCCGGCGGCTGTCGTCGCTTTCGTGCCGAGCCGTAATGACGGGCGCTTCATGGCTGATCTCTATCAGCTGGCGCGTATCCGCTTGGCAGCTGTTGGCGTTCATGCGGTCTACGGCGGTGGGCTGTGCACCTTCAGTGATCAGCGTTTCTATTCCTACCGTCGTGCTTCTCGCACGGGCCGCTTCGCCACGCTGATCTGGCTGGACCGATAGCATTCGCACCTTCCGTGCTGCCAGGTCAGGCAGTGACTCTGCCGTCTTGGCATGACCTGCATCAATTTCGTCCGCCTTGAATCTCCAACAATCATCCTCATCTATGCTGCATCTCGCGGGTTCTTGTATGGCGCGGTTCATTGTGCCGGCCCGCTTTACTTGAGGATGAACTTCCATGCGTATCGATCGACTGACCAGCAAGCTTCAGCTTGCACTTTCCGATGCCCAATCCATTGCCGTCGGCCTTGATCACCCGTCCATTGAGCCGCTGCACCTTATGCAGGCCCTCCTTGAGCAGCAGGGTGGCTCAATCAAGCCATTGCTGATGCAGGTCGGCTTCGACCTTGCTGCGCTGCGTCAGGCCTTGACCAAGGAGCTCGACCAGCTGCCCAAGCTGCAGAATCCTACCGGCGACATGAACCTGTCGCAGGATCTTGCGCGTTTGCTCAATCAGGCTGATCGCCTCGCGCAGCAGAAGGGCGACCAATACATTTCCAGCGAACTGGTGCTGCTTGCCGCACTCGATAGCAATACCCGCCTGGGTAAGTTGCTGCTGGCCCAGGGCGTCAGTAAGAAGGCGCTGGAGAACGCCATCAGCAACCTGCGCGGTGGCGATGCCGTCAACGACCCCAATGCCGAGGAATCACGGCAGGCGCTCGACAAGTACACCGTCGACATGACCAAGCGCGCCGAGGACGGCAAGCTCGACCCGGTGATCGGTCGCGACGATGAGATCCGGCGCACCATTCAGGTCCTGCAGCGGCGCACCAAGAACAATCCCGTACTGATCGGCGAGCCGGGTGTCGGCAAGACGGCCATCGTCGAGGGGCTGGCCCAGCGCATCGTCAATGGTGAAGTCCCCGATGGGCTCAAGGACAAGCGTCTGCTTGCCCTGGACATGGGCTCGCTGATTGCTGGTGCCAAGTTCCGCGGCGAGTTCGAAGAGCGTTTGAAGGCCGTGCTGAACGAGCTATCCAAGCAGGAAGGGCGCGTCATTCTGTTCATCGATGAGCTGCATACCATGGTCGGCGCAGGCAAGGCCGAAGGCGCCATGGATGCCGGCAACATGCTCAAGCCGGCCCTGGCACGCGGCGAGCTGCATTGTGTTGGTGCTACCACGCTGGACGAGTACCGCCAGTACATCGAGAAGGATGCCGCTCTGGAGCGACGCTTCCAGAAGATTCAGGTGGACGAGCCGAGCGAGGAGGACACCATTGCCATCCTCCGTGGCCTGAAAGAGCGTTACGAGGTGCACCATGGGGTGACCATCACCGATGGGGCGATCATCGCGGCGGCCAAGCTGAGCCACCGCTATATCACTGACCGGCAGCTGCCGGACAAGGCCATCGACCTGATTGATGAGGCAGGTAGTCGGATCCGCATGGAAATCGACTCCAAGCCGGAAGAGCTCGATCGCCTGGATCGCCGCCTGATCCAACTGAAGATTGAGCGCGAGGCGCTTAAGAAAGAGGACGACGAGGCCACCAAGAAGCGCTTGGCCAAGCTGGAAGACGACATCGCCAAGCTGGAGCGGGAGTACGCCGATCTGGACGAGATCTGGAAGTCGGAGAAAGCCGAGGTGCAGGGCTCGGCGCAGATCCAGCAGAAGATCGAGCAGGCCAAGGCTGAGCTCGAGGCGTCGCGGCGCAAGGGCGATCTGGCGCGCATGGCCGAGCTGCAGTACGGCATCATTCCGGATCTCGAGCGCAGCCTGGAGATGGTTGCTCAGCATGGCAAGAAAGAGAACCAGCTGCTGCGTAACAAGGTGACTGACGAGGAAATTGCCGAGGTGGTTTCCAAGTGGACCGGTATTCCGGTGTCGAAGATGCTCGAAGGCGAGCGTGACAAGCTGCTACGCATGGAAGACATGCTGCATACCCGCGTTATCGGTCAGCATGAGGCGGTCGTAGCGGTTTCCAACGCTGTGCGCCGCTCGCGTGCAGGGCTGGCCGATCCGAACCGGCCAAGTGGCTCGTTCCTCTTCCTTGGTCCGACCGGGGTCGGTAAGACCGAGCTGTGCAAGGCGCTGGCCGAGTTTCTCTTCGATACCGAGGAGGCGATGATCCGCATCGACATGTCCGAGTTCATGGAGAAACACTCTGTTGCCCGTCTTATCGGTGCGCCGCCGGGCTACGTCGGCTACGAGGAGGGCGGTTACCTGACCGAAGCGGTCCGCCGCAAACCCTACTCGGTGGTGCTGATGGATGAGGTGGAGAAAGCCCATCCGGACGTATTCAACGTGCTGTTGCAGGTGCTTGAGGACGGTCGCTTGACCGATAGCCATGGCCGCACGGTGGACTTCAAGAACACCGTGATTGTAATGACCTCGAACCTGGGGTCGGCACAGATTCAGGAGCTGGTTGGCGACCCGGATGCGCAGCGGGCTGCGGTGATGGATGCGGTGGCTCATCATTTCCGGCCGGAGTTCATCAACCGCATCGACGAAGTGGTCGTGTTCGATCCGCTCGGTCGCGAGCAGATCACCGGTATCGCCGACATTCAGTTGGGCCGCCTGCGCAAGCGCCTGGCCGAACGCGAGCTGAGTCTGGAGCTCAGTCAGGAGGCGATGGACAAGCTGGTCGCTGTCGGCTACGACCCCGTCTATGGTGCGCGACCGCTCAAGCGTGCAATCCAGCGCTGGATCGAGAACCCGCTGGCGCAGCAGATACTCTCCGGCCAGTTCGCGCCGGGCAGCGGCGTCAAGGCGCGGGTCGATGGCGAACAGATCGTTTTCGATTGAGTGAGTCGGTTACCTGCAGGGCGCAGTGTGCCCTGCAGGTAACGCTTGACGGCACCGTGTTTTCGACGGCGCTGTAGGGTGAATGCAAAGTGTTGTAAAGAATCGCATTTTTAGGGTTGACAGGCGGGCCGGGAACCGTAAAATGGCGCGCCTCTGAGGCGGTAACTTAACGCTGAAGAGCTGGAATTGTAGTTGTTCCGCGATAGCTCAGTTGGTAGAGCAAATGACTGTTAATCATTGGGTCCCAGGTTCGAGTCCTGGTCGCGGAGCCAAATTCCAATCGGGGTATAGCGCAGTCCGGTAGCGCGCCTGCTTTGGGAGCAGGATGTCGGGAGTTCGAATCCCCCTACCCCGACCATTTTTGGGTCGTTAGCTCAGTTGGTAGAGCAGTTGGCTTTTAACCAATTGGTCGTAGGTTCGAATCCTACACGACCCACCATACGAGCTTCTCTGGAAGCATGAAAAGCTGGATATCTTCACGGATATCCAGCTTTTTTTTGCCCGCGATTTAGCGCCTGTTGCAGGCGCACCCGAAGGTGCGCCGCTTCGACATTAGTGAAGTTTCAGGCGGGGCTCGGTGGAGCGGCTCAACTTGTCGCCGAGCATCATCAGCAGCGTACGAGGCACGCCGTACAGGGCGATCTGGTGCATGCGGTAAAGGGAGATGTAGAACATCCGCGCCAGCCAGCCTTCGAGCATGACGTTGCCGGTCAGGTTGCCCATAAGGTTGCCGACCGCCGAGAAGCTCGACAGCGAAATCAGTGAGCCGTAATCCTTGTAGCGATAGGTTGGCAGCGGCTTGCCTTCTAGCCGGTTGCGAATCGAACGAGCCAGCATGGAGGCTTGCTGATGCGCTGCCTGCGCGCGGGGCGGGACGTTGCGGTCGCTGTCCGGCTGGGGGCATGCGGCACAGTCGCCAAACGCGAAGATGTTGTCGTCGCGTGTGGTCTGTAGTGTCGGGTGCACAATCAGCTGGTTGATGCGATTGGTTTCCAGGCCGTCGAGCTCGTGGAGGAAGGCTGGAGCCTTGATTCCGGCAGCCCACACCTTGAGGCTGGCCGGGACGAATTCGCCCTGCTTGGTGTGCAGGCCTTCGGCGGTCACTTCGCTTACCGCGGCGCCTGTCAGGACTGTGACGCCCAGATCCAGCAGCGTCTGGTGCACCGGTTGGCTGATTCGCTCGGGTAGTGCTGGCAGCACCTTTGGGCCAGCCTCTATGAGGGTGATGTTCACATCCTCAGGCTTGATGCCGTCCAGACCATAGGCGGCCAGTTCCTTGGCGGCATGCAGTAGCTCGGCAGCAAGTTCAACGCCGGTAGCGCCTGCGCCGACGATGGCCATGCTGATGTCGCTTGGCGCGGCTTCGCCGGCGTGGGCGCGCATGTAATGGCTAAGCAGCTGCCGATGAAAGCGCTCGGCCTGCTCACGGGTGTCGAGGAAGATGCAGTGCTCGGCGGCGCCCAGGGTGCCGAAATCGTTGGTCGTGCTGCCGACCGCGATTACCAGGGTGTCGTAATTCAGTGCGCGCGAAGGCACCAGTTCCACGCCGAACTCATCGCGAGTGGCGTTCAGTCGAATGCACTTGTTGGTCCGATCCAGGCCGGCCATGCGGCCCATCTGAAACTCGAAATGATTCCACTTGGCCTGGGCGACATAGTTGAGCTCGTCGGCGGACGAGTTCAGCGAGCCTGCGGCGACTTCGTGCAGCAGCGGCTTCCAAATATGCGTGAGGTTGGCATCGACAAGCGTGACCCGGGCTCTACCACGCTTGCCGAGAGTTCTGCCCAGGCGGGTAGCAAGCTCCAGACCGCCGGCGCCACCGCCGACGATTACGATTCGATGTGACATGGGAATGACTCATAGCTGCAAGGAAATCTGGCGGCGGGACTGGGCGAGCGGGGCTCAAAGCACCAGGCGGCTCAAGAGGCGGCTCAAAAGCCCGAGGCCGAGAACCACGGCCAACACGACGAGCAGCAGGATCCACGGGCGAAACGGCTGGCGCTCGACCTGGTGCTGTGGTGCGCGGAGGTATTCATCGACGCGCTGCTGGTCTTCGGGGTTCAGGCGGCTGGGCATAGGCACCTCGAATGCAATGCAGGCATTCTAGCTGTGCAGGGTCAAAAGCCAAGCGCGAAGTGCGGCGCATTGCCGCGTGGTGAGGAATGGACATGCTGAATGGCATGCCCATTGGTGGGTCAGGCGTTCTTCAGCTTGCGCAGATTGCCTATCACCGACTCCAGGGCGCGGTCGAACAGCAGGGTGTCGTTGAGCAGTCGTATGGCCCCACGCTGGAACTCGGTCGCCAGGCCCATGCGGGTCTTTTCCAGGACTTTCATGCCGGTGCGGTTGACGAAAATGTACTTGCCAGTGGGCTTGATCACTGCAGCCAGCTTGCAGCGCAGCTTGTGTTCTTCGTCTTCCTGGAACTCGACCCAGCTGCCGACTCGCAGGTTGTCGACCTGAATCAGCGCTTCGTCGTTGTCCGGCAGGCTGATCTCTGGCTCCTGCTCGCGGCTTTCGCCAGGGGCGAGCAACACGATCTCGTCTACCACTTCGACCATTGCTGGCGCCGCTTCGGCGGTACCTGGCTGTGCGGAGGAGGCGTCATCTGTGGTGGCCTCCCCAGGCCGGGTCGACGCTTGCTGGAAGCGCTGCAGGGTCTGGACGTGGAGTGCTTCGAGCTGGGTAAAGAAATCTCCAGTGGAGAACGGGTCGAAGGCCGCGCTGACCAGGCCGTCGCGCAGTGCTTTAAGCAGGCTCGGGACCAGTTCCAGCAGGCGCGCGCGCGACGCTTCATCCTCATGCGGCGTAACGCTCCACACCAGGTCATCCATGGTGTCGAGCGCAGCCTGCCATTCTTCGGACTGAGTGCCATGTTTAAGGCATGTCAGTAGCAGAACCTTGCTCCAGGCTTCCTGTAGCAGGCGCACCACGACTTCCGGTAGCGTCTTGCCAAACAGGCGCTGGTTCAGTGCGTGTTCTACTTCCTGGCGGGCAATTTCAGCCTTGGCGCGGCCTTCTTCGGCGTCGCGGGTGCGCTGTTCGAGTAGCTCGCTGCGGCGGCGCTCGTCACCGGTGAAGGCCAGAAAGTCAGCCAGCAGCTCGGAGAAAATGGCGGGGTCGTCAACGAAGTCGTTGAGCAGGCGCGCCACGATCTGCTCGATCTTCTGGTACAGGCTGTCGCGCTGTGCCTCATCCTGATCGCCCCAGCCCATCGATGCGGATGCAATCTCGTTGAGGAGTCGTCGAGCGGGATGGCTTCCGCGGCTGAAGAAGGTCTTGTCCAGTACAGCAACCTTGAGCAGCGGAATCTGCAGTCTGCCAATCAGCGCCTTGAGCGAATCCGGCAGGGTGCGATCGTCGAGGATGAACTCGAACAGCATGGAGACGAGGTTGATTACGTCGTCATCAATCTCGCCGACCACACGCGACTTGCCTGTTTTCGCGCTGACCCGACTCAACAGGCTGGCCAGTTGTTCCTGAAGATCGAAATCATCGACCGTCTGCGGTGCGCGTGTCTGCATGTGTGACAGCAAGCGAAGCAGATCGCCGCTGGATATCGGTATGGCGTCGCTCGGAATACTGCGAGCCGGGAGCGCGCTGCTGCCGCGAAGATCAGAGAGCAAGTTGTGCAGGGCACTGAACGCGGCTTCCTGCAGTCCTTCATCGGCGTAGATTGGCTGGCCGGCCGGTGCTGGCGGCGTGTGGCTGGCAGCCGGGGCGCCAGGGCGCTGCTGGCGGCGCGGCGGTGCCGACTGGAGTTCAGGCAGGATGCCGGCCGCTACCAGGGTCTGGTTGGCTTCGGCATACAACTGGTCGAGATCGCCAAGGACATATTTCTCGAAGAGCTTGAAGATGATCAGCTTGACCTTGATGTCCACGCCAAGGCTGCTACTGGCTTCAATGAAGTAGTCGCAGAGTGCGTGCGGTCCGAGCGGGTTGGTCTTGTCGTCGAGCTTCTTGCTGATCAGGGCGTTCATGCGCGTGGTCAGGTGGCCCAGCGGCTGCGCGGCGCGGCTCATCACCTTGGCGACCATCGTGTCGATGGCGACCGACTCTTCCAGTTCGTCGTTCTGTACCAGAGAAAGGCTATCGAACGAGACGTTATCCAGCGCAGGAGGCTTGCCGATCTCGTACTGATTGAGCTTTGAGAATGCTTCGAACAGTTGCTGCAGGAAACCGCGTTCGATATTGCGGCGCTTCATGCGCAGATCACGCATGGCTTCGAAGAATGCGTTCTGTTCGACGTTGCTGGTCGCGCGATCGGCAATTTCGAAGAGCGAGTCGTCGGCGTTGTCGAATAGCGACTGCAGAGCCTGGCGCAACTGTTGAGCGGTCTTGTCGCGCACACTGATGAGCGCCACTGGCAGGCGGCCTGCTGGTGAAGACGGCTTGTGCTCAGGGGCGGCCTTGTTCAGGTGCACCACTTTCGCATCGGTTCGCATCGAGACTCTCCTGCGGTCGCCTGCTTAGGCGGTCACAACGCCAGATGTAAGCAGCGTCTTATATAGGTAACCAAGTCGGCAGGGCAAGGCGGAAGGCACCGGGCGAGCCCGCAATCGTGTGCGGGATTCTTCTATCGAACCGGAACCAGGCGCAGCATAGCCGAGCGCTTTGGTTTTTCAACGACGCCTCGTCAGCCCAGGCTCGTCATTCAGGTGGCGTCAATATTCTTGGAAGCATTATAAGCATCCGGCTCGGGCGCCAAGCTCAGTTTTTTATTGGACATGACCTGGCTCACAGATACTCGCAGGTTTTCCGCCAGGAGGTAAAAAAAGCGCGCTGATTGCCCGGGCCGTCTCTGCATGTTGGCGCTGCCTCGGTCGAATTCAGCCTTTATACTCGCCGCAATCTTGAGGAGTCAGTCATGCCGAATCTTACCCTTGCCGATCTAACTGCCGAAATCGAGGCCAACGTGCGCCGAGCGCTAACCGAAGATGTCGGTAGCGGCGACATCACCGCGCAATTGATTCCAGCCGAGCGCTTGGCTCACGCCTCGGTCATTACCCGCGAGGCGGCAGTAGTGAGCGGTACCGCTTGGGTTGACGCTGTGTTCAGGCAGGTCGACCCGCGCGTCGCGGTCCATTGGCAGGTTGCAGATGGCGACTGGGTCGAAGCCGATCGGGTGTTGTTCCATCTCGAGGGCCCTGCGCGCGCATTGCTCACTGGCGAGCGCAGCGCTTTGAACTTCCTGCAGATGCTCTCCGGAGTGGCGACGCGCTGCAGGCAGTATGCCGATATGGTCAAAGGCACTGGCGTGCGCTTGCTCGATACGCGCAAGACGATCCCTGGCCTGCGTCTGGCGCAGAAGTATGCGGTCACCTGCGGTGGCTGCCATAACCATCGGATCGGTCTTCACGACGCCTTCCTGATCAAAGAAAACCACATTGCCGCTTGCGGCGGTATCGCCGAGGCGGTTGCCGCTGCGCAACGCATCGCGCCGGGCAAGCCGGTGGAGATAGAAGTGGAGAGTCTGGATGAGCTCGAGCAGGCGCTGCGAGCTGGCGCCGATATCGTCATGCTGGATGAGCTCAGTCTGGACGACATGCGCACTGCGGTCGCGATTACTGCAGGCCGGGCCAAACTGGAGGCGTCGGGCGGCATCAGCGATGAGACGCTGCGCAGCGTGGCGGAAACAGGCGTGGATTACATCTCCATCGGCGCGCTGACCAAGCATGTGCGTGCCGTGGATCTGTCGATGCGGTTGCGTCAGTAGGCGGGGCGCATTGCGGTGCCTGGCGCAGCAACTGCGCCAGGCGAGGCGGTCATTGGCGGCTCTTCAGGCCGAAGTTTTCGTGCAGTGTGCCAGGGGTGTCGTCGCCTTTCGGCGCGTAGTCCTTGGGCGGCTCGGTGAACGCAGGCGATGACAGGCGCTCGCGGGTGCCATGGTTTTCCTCGCTGTGCAAGGTTGCCATCAGGCGCTGGCGGGTCTGCTCGTCGAGCGCAAGGCGATTGGCGCCGTCGGACAGGTGATCCTGAATGTCCTGATAGTTGTTGGTCAGTTTGCGTAGCAGGCTGGCCGTGGTGTTGAAGTGAGTAACTACCTCACTCTGATAGGTGTCGAAGCGCTCTTGCAGGTCATCGACCTGACTCTGTGTACGGTTGGGTGCGCTGTTGCGCGCCACCAGGTAACCGATGGCGATGCCGGCGATCAGGCCGACGATCGGGAGCAACCAGGTCGCGAGGGTCTGTTCCACGAGTCCTTCCTCTATATAAACGGCTGTGCTTACGTTAACGTCTCGTACCTGCTCTGTATACCGCAACGCGAGGCGGCGGTTGTTGGCAGCTAGTTAGCAAGACGAGTCGACTCGTCCCAAGGTCACGGAGTTCCTGCTTTGTTGAAACGTGAAACCCCTCTCTCTCTCGACGGCCCCTGCGGGGCGCTGGAAGCCTTGTACTTCGATCAACCGCAGGCTGTTGGACTGGCGCTGATCTGTCATCCGAACCCGGTCAAGGGCGGCACCATGCTGAACAAGGTCGTATCGACCCTGCAGCGCACTGCGCGGGATGCTGGCTACAGCACGCTGCGCTTCAACTATCGCGGCGTGGGCGCCAGTGCCGGTGCCCACGATATGGTCGAGGGCGAGGTGGATGATGCCGAGGCCGTGTTGCGCTGGCTACGGCAGCAGCATCCCGACCTGCCATTGACGTTGTTGGGGTTCTCGTTCGGTGGCTTCGTCGCTGCTAGTCTGGCGTCGCGCCTGAAAGCCGAAGGTCAGAAAGTGCAACGTCTGCTGATGGTGGCGCCGGCCGTTACACGGCTTGACGCGCTGGTGTTGGCCGATGATTGCCAACTGACCGTCATCCAGCCGGAGCAGGACGAGGTGATCGATGCCGAGTCGGTGTATGCCTTTTCCGCCGCGCTGCAGCACCCCCACGAGCTGCTGAAAGTGGCAGAATGCGGCCACTTTTTTCACGGCAAGCTGGTTGAGCTGAAAGCGCTGGTCGCACCACGCCTCTAGCCGCTGCTTTCGTTCTTCAGTGCGCAACGATCGAGATACAGCTGAATGACTACCCGAATCCTTACCGGTATCACGACCACCGGCACACCGCACCTGGGCAACTACGCCGGTGCGATTCGCCCGGCGGTCCGCGCAAGCCGTGACGCGGCTGCCGATTCTTTCTATTTTCTGGCCGACTACCACGCGCTGATCAAGTGCGACGACCCGCTGCGCATTCAGCGTTCGCGCCTGGAGATTGCCGCGACCTGGCTGGCTTGTGGCCTCGATGCCGAGCGCGTGACCTTCTATCGTCAGTCCGATGTTCCGGAAATTCCCGAGTTGACTTGGCTGCTTACCTGCGTCACCGCCAAGGGCCTGCTCAACCGCGCGCATGCTTACAAGGCCTCGGTGGACAAGAACGTCGAGAACGGCGAGGACCCGGATGCTGGCGTAACCATGGGGCTTTACAGCTATCCAGTACTGATGGCAGCGGACATCCTCATGTTCAACGCACACAAGGTGCCGGTTGGCCGCGATCAGATTCAGCACGTGGAAATGGCACGTGACATCGCCCAGCGCTTCAACCACCTGTTCGGTCAGGGACGTGAGTTCTTCACCTTGCCGGAAGCGGTGATCGAGGAGGGCGTCGCGACGTTGCCCGGCCTCGATGGGCGCAAGATGTCGAAGAGTTACGACAATACGATTCCTCTATTCGGTAGCGCCAAAGAGCTGAAGGCGGCAATCGCACGCATCGTCACCGACTCGCGGCTGCCGGGCGAGCCTAAAGATCCGGACAGCTCGCACCTGTTCACGCTGTACCAGGCATTCGCCACCGCGCAGCAGCAGGCCGATTTCCGCCAGGAGCTGGTCGGCGGGCTGGCCTGGGGCGATGCCAAGCAACGTCTGTTCGAGCTGCTCGACAACGAGCTGGGCGAGGCGCGTGAGCTGTATCACCAGCTCATCACCAAGCCCGCCGAGCTGGAGGACATCCTCCAGGCGGGCGCTGCCAAAGCGCGCCGGATCGCCACGCCCTTCCTCAGCGAGCTGCGTGAGGCAGTCGGGCTGCGCAACTTCCGCAGTGAACTGAATAGCGCAGCGCCAGCCAAGAAGAAGTCGAGCAAGGTCGCGCGCTTCGCCAGCTTCCGCGAGCCCGACGGTGCCTTCCGCTTCCGGTTCTTCGCGGCCGATGGCGAAGAATTGCTGCTGTCCCGTCCGTTGAGCAATCCGAAGGCGATCGGCAGCTTGACCCAGCGGCTGATCGCCGGCGGACCGGATGCGCTGGAACTTCGCGAGGACGAAGGCGATCAATTCACTCTGTGGCTGGACGACGAATGCGTCGCCGACAGCCCGCACTACGCGAGCGCCGAGGCGCTCGATGCGGCCATGCTGCGGGTGCGCGAAGCGCTGGCCACACTGGTCGAGTAAGGCGCTGCTGCCAAGGCGGAACGCACCGACTGGCTGCGTTCCGCTGCCTCGCGACGATCTCCATGAACGGGTGTGCCACGAGGGCTGACGCTTGAACGACCTGAGTAAATTGCCAACCACCGAGGGCGCGGCTAAAGTGTCGGCCCCGTTTCACTACCCAGACTCCGCCATGACCCCTCTTGAGCGCTATCAGGCCGACCTGAAACGTCCTGACTTCTTCCACGATGCGGCCCAGGAAAACGCGGTGCGTCATCTGCAGCGTCTGTATGACGACCTGGTGGCCGACGATCGCAGCAAGAGCGGCCTGCTCGGCAAGCTGTTCGGCAAGAAACAGCAGGAGCCGATCAGAGGCATCTACTTCTGGGGCGGCGTTGGCCGCGGCAAGACCTACCTGGTCGATACCTTCTTCGATGCGCTGCCGTTCAAGCAGAAAACGCGTACGCACTTTCACCGTTTCATGAAACGCGTGCACGAGGAAATGAGAACCCTCAAGGGCGAGAAGAACCCGCTGACCATCATCGGTAAACGCTTCGCCGATGAGTCGCGAGTGATCTGCTTCGACGAGTTCTTCGTGTCCGATATCACCGACGCGATGATCCTCGCCACGCTGCTCGACGAGCTGTTCAAGAACGGCGTCAGCCTGGTGGCGACATCCAACATCGTCCCGGACGGTCTGTACAAGGACGGCCTGCAGCGTGCGCGCTTCCTGCCGGCGATCGAGCTGCTGAAGAAGCACACCGAGATCGTCAACGTCGACAGTGGCATCGACTACCGCCTGCGAGCCCTGGAACAGGCCGAACTGTTCCACTTTCCGCTCGACACCGAGGCGGAGCAGAGCCTGGAGCGCAGCTTCAAGAGCCTGCTCCCGGAAAACTGCCGGGTGGTCAACGATGACGGGCTGATGATCGAAAACCGCGAGATCCGCGCGGTGAAGACCGGCAACGACGTGGCCTGGTTCGAGTTCCGTGAGCTGTGCGACGGACCCCGCAGCCAGAACGACTACATCGAACTGGGCAAGATATTCGGCGCGATCCTGCTGGCCAACGTCGAGCAGATGAACGTGGCCAAGGACGACATGGCGCGCCGCTTCATCAATCTGGTGGACGAGTTCTACGACCGCAACGTCAAGCTCATCATCTCCGCTGAGGTCGAACTCAAGGACCTCTATACCGGTGGCCGCCTGGAGTTCGAATTCCAGCGCACCTTGAGCCGCTTGCTGGAGATGCAATCCCACGAATACCTGTCGCGGCCGCACAAGCCCTGACAAGACTTTGGCCGCGAGGAGCAGTTCTTCGCGGCCACGGAGCATCGGCACTTCGCCTTTGTAGCAGCCGTCTCGACCGCGAATCGGCTGCGAGCGGTTGGAAGACTGCTTCTGTAAGCCATCCCGCTCGACGTCACCTCTACGAGATAGCAGCCCCTTGGCTTTCCGCGTCTGTCCCTATGACTCTGGCCGGTACTTCTGCCGATAGTGATTGGGCGACAGCTCGGTGTGCTGGCGGAACAGGCGGGCGAAGAAGCTGGCGTCGTCGTATCCCACTTCGTAGCTGATGGTCTTGATGCTCTTGCCTGTGGTGGCGAGCAGGCTTTTAGCCGTCTCGATGCGCAGCCGCTGCAGGTAATGCAGCGGCTTGTCACCAGTGGCTGCCTGAAAGCGCCGCATGAAATTGCGAATGCTCATGCCATGCTGACGGGCAACATCCTCGAAGCGGAATTTCTCAGCGAAGTTCGCCTCCAGCCACTCCTGGATCTGCAGGATTCGCGTATCCAGGTGCAGCTTCTGCCCGCCGAAACCCAGCCGGCCCGGACTGTAGCTGCGTTGCAATTCGAACAGCACATCGCGGGCCATGCCTTGGGCTACATGCGCGCCGCAGAAGCGCTCCACCAGGTACATGTACAGGTCGCAGGCCGAGGTCGTGCCGCCGGCACAGTAGAGGTTGTCGCTGTCGGTGAGGTGCTTGTCGGCGCTGAAGGTCACGCCGGGAAAGCGTCCGGCGAAGTCATTGGCGAAGCGCCAGTGCGTGGTTGCTTCCCGACCCTCCAGCAGGCCAGCCTGGGCCATCCAGAAGACTCCGGTGGCTTCGCCGCAGATGACGCTGCCGGCAGCGTGGCGCTCACGCAGCCAGGGGGAGACTTCCGGGTACTGCGCGCAGAGCGAATCGAAATCACCCCAGAAGGCCGGCAGGATCACCATATCCGCTGCATTCAGCAGGCCGTCCACCGCTATGCCTGTGCCGCTGAAGGTGTTTACGCCATGGCCGTCGGGGCTGACCAGGCGGGTTTCGAAAGCAGGGGTGAGGTCAAGGCCGAGCTGCTTGCCATAGCGCAGGCTGGCCATGTGAAAGAAATCTTTGGCCTGCATGAGCGTCGAGGCGAACACTCCTTCGGTGGCCAGTATGCTGACGTGTTTGATCGAGGCGAGGTTGGGCATGCGATTCTAATTATTGTGTGGAATAACAGGGTAAAACGGCCGTTCGGCGGCTGGAGCGTCCTATTTTTCCACAGCGCTGTCCAGTCTGAACTGCTACGGCGAGGCTGAACCGTTGCACCGGCATAGCGTCGAACCGCTGATGCACAGGAGCAAATCATGAGCGAAACCAATTCGTATCCCGTTGCCCCGTTCGGCGATTGGGATGGCAGCCCGGCAGCCGCCCGAGCGATGCAACAGGGCTTGGCCTCGCAGGTGCGGCTGCAGGACGACTTTCCCCCATTGCGCTTGATTGCCGGGGTGGATGTGGGCTTTGAAGAAGGCGGCAGCATTACCCGCGCAGCCGCGGTGCTGCTGGATGCCGATACACTCGAACTGGTCGGCAGCAGCCTGGCGCGAGTTCCGACCAACATGCCCTACATTCCCGGCCTGCTGTCGTTTCGCGAGCTACCGGCAGTCTTGCAAGCGCTCGCCGAACTGCCTGCAGTCCCCGATCTGATCTTTTCCGACGGCCACGGTATTGCCCATCCTCGGCGCCTGGGGATCGCCGCGCATCTGGGCGTGGTGACCGGCCTGCCCACCATCGGCGTGGCGAAGAAGCTGCTCACAGGCGAGCATGATGAACTCGACCTGATGCGCGGTGCGCAGGTGGCGTTGCGCGACAAGAAGACTGGCGAAGTGATCGGCTGCGTACTGCGCAGCAAGGACAAGGTGCGGCCGCTGATCATCTCGCCTGGCAACCGCGTCAGCATCGCCACGGCCCCCGAGCTGGTAATGCGCTACCTGACGCGCTATCGCCTGCCCGAACCGACTCGTCTGGCCGATCGGCTGGCCTCGCGGCGGGAGGAAAAGGCTGCTGCACGCCGCCTGGCCGGCAGCGGCGAGTAACCGGCGCGCCACTCAGGTTGTAACTGCAATTGCCAACTGCTGCGGCTGCGCTTGCAGGCGTCGTCTTGCAGGCGCTAGCCTGCGGGCCTGCCGTCAGCATGGACCTTCACAATGCATCTGGATTGCGCCACCGGCTGGTGTCATGGCGTCCGCCACTGCCCGTCACCGAACTTCAACCAGCGTCCGGCCTGCGAGATATCCCTGCTGGTGATTCACAACATCAGCCTGCCGCCGGGGCAGTTCGGAACCGGCAAGGTTCAGCAGTTCTTCCAGAACGTACTGCAGCGCTCTGAGCATCCTTTCTTCGAAGAGATTGCCGAGCTGCAGGTGTCGGCGCATTTTCTCATCGAGCGTGATGGCGCGATCACTCAGTTCGTCTCTTCTCTGGATCGTGCCTGGCATGCCGGTGTGTCGTGCTTTGACGGACGCGAGAGCTGCAATGATTTCTCGATCGGCATCGAGCTGGAGGGGACCGACGATCAACCCTTCAGCGAGGCGCAGTATCAGGCGCTGATCGAACTCTGCCGGATTCTGCAAAGCGCCTATCCGGCCATCACGCCCGAGCGGGTATGTGGCCACAGCGATATCGCCCCCGGACGCAAGACCGACCCCGGGCCGGCATTCGACTGGCAGCGGTTGCGCGCAGCTTTCATTACCTGCTGACGAAAGGAAAAGATTGATGAGTTTTCTGGTAATCCTGCTCGTGCTGCTGGTGGACAAGTTTTCCGATTGGCGGCCACGCCTGCAACATGACGGGCCCTTGCTGGCGCGGCTGCGCCAAGCCGAGACCAGCCCGCGCTTACAGCATTCGCCCTGGCTTGCGTTGCTCCTGCTGGTGCTCCTGCCGGTGCTGCTGCTCGGGCTGTTGCTGGCAGCACTGGAGCCCTTGTCGTACGGCTGGTTGAGCCTTCCGCTGCATTTGCTGGTATTGCTCTACAGCCTCGGTCGCGGCCACGCGAAATCCGAACTGGGCGCGTTCCGCGATGCCTGGCGGCGCGGCGATCAGGAGGCCGCGGCGCTGGCCGCCGAACGTGATCTCGGCTTGCTGGGTCAGGACCCACCCAGTCTGCTGCAGGCGGTGCAAACGCGGCTGCTATGGAAGAGCTACGAGGGCTTCTTCGCCGTCATCTTCTGGTACCTGTTGCTGGGGCCGATGGCGGCGCTGGCCTACCGGCTGCTGGCGTTGTGCGGCGAACATGCCGAGCGCGAAGGGTTGCGCGAGCGCGCCGATCAGCTGCGGCATGCATTCGACTGGCTGCCGGTGCGGGTGCTGCTGGGCAGCTTCGCCCTGGTCGGCAACTTCGTCGCCGTCAACCGAGCGTTACTGCACGAACTGCTCAGCTGGGACGCGCCGGCGCGTCGGCTGCTGGCCGATGCTGGTCCTATGGCTGCTGACCTGTCGCCTGTGATCGATGGCGAGGCGGGTATCGCCCGGCTCGACGAAATCGCCGCGTTGCTGGTACGCACCCGGGTGTTCTGGTACGCCGTGATCGCCGTCCTGACCATCTTCGCCTGAGCCGAGCAAAGCGCCGGCATAGCTGAATAAGCGGCCATAAAATCGCTGTATGGCCGTTCTCTATCCAAGCGCTACAACCCGCGGGCCAGACAGCTCGCTGAGCGAATGGAGGGCATGGGTCTGCTGGCTATCATTTAGCCATTACCTTAAGTTACAAATTCCCTTACCGATATCCCGTATAACCCGGGCAGATGCACTCTCTGACGAGCCCTGCTGCGCGCTGCAATTGCGTGTAAGCCAAAACCAATAAAATTGGGAGACGTCGTGTGAATAGTCTGTTGTATCCCGCGATCGCGTTCATGAACCGCCTGAGCTTCGGCATGAAGTTCAGCCTGGTCAGTGTCCTGTTCTTCGTTCCCATGCTGCTGAGCAATTACTATCTGGTACGTGATTCGTATCGGACGTTCGTTGGTACCCGCACCGAGCTGCAGAGCCTGGAGCTGCTCGGCTCGACACTGCTGGTGCGGCGTAGCATGGAGGACTGGAAGGACCTCGTGCGGATCGAATCGATCATCGGCCAGACCGGCAACGTCGAGGCCTTGCAGACCCGCCTGAACCGTGTTGAAGGCGAGCTGGCAGCACAGCTGCAGGCCCTTGCGCCGGTTGGCGATGCGCCAGAGCAGATAGCCGAATTCAATGCGCGCCGCGATGAGCTGGTTGCGGGGCTGAGCGCCGCTCAGGCCGAGCAATCGCTGCAGTCCAAGGCCGCCATGGCGGAAACGCTGTTGGGGCAGTCGCAAGTGATGATCAAGCTCGTGGCTGGGCAGTCGGGCCTCAGTCAAGATCTCGAGCGTGAGGTGCGCCTGCTGGCCGAGCTGCTGACTACGGTGACCCCGGCCATCAGTGCATCGCTCGGCGAGGGGCGTGCGGTGGGCTCGTACACCTTCGGGCAGGGGTATCTGAACTCTGATGCCAGCAACACGCTGGACAACCTCGTGCTCGAGCTGGAGAAGCAGCAGGCGCAATACGCCGCGCAACTGCAGGATGCTTTCGGCGCCAGCGAGGCCGCGCGTCGTAAGCTCGACTCCTTCGCCACTGCCAGCCGCGAGTCGCTGCAGGCGAGCAGCGACATCCTGCAGGACGAAGTGATCATGGCCGATGCGCTGGATCGTCCTTGGGAACAGTTCTACGAGCGCATCAGCGCACAGATGGCCAAGACCTACGAGCTGAACGACGCCATCCTGGAGTTCCTCGACGTTGAGCTTGCCGAACGGCTGGAGCAGAAGCGCCTGTTGATGACCTTGCTGATCTCGGCAGTGGCCATCGTGCTCTGCCTGGTTGCCTATCTGTACGCCGGTTTCTATGCGTCAACGCGCGCCTCATTGCACAGTCTGGGCAAGATCATGGGCAAGGTTGCGGCCGGCGATTTGACTGTGCGCTATCAGGTGCAGAGCCGCGATGAACTCGGCGAGCTGGGGCAGGTGTTCAATACCACCGTGGCGCAGGTTCGTGAGCTGATCGAGCGGGTCGGCCAGACGGTGGCCGAGGTCGAGCGCCAGGCGCAGCGGGTCGAAAGCGTTTCCGGCGAGAGCAACCAGACCGTCTCCGAGCAGCGTGGCCAGATCGAACAGGTTGCGACGGCGATGAACGAGATGTCTGCCACGGCCCAGGAGGTTGCCAGCAGTGCCGAGGCGGCCGTGGGCAGTGCACAGAGCGTCAACCAGGAAACCGTCAGCGGACGGGCGCTGGTGGTGGCACAGGTGGGTGGCATCCAGCGTCTGGCCAGTGAAATCGAGCAGTCGGTGCAAGTGATCAATCAGCTGGCCGGCGACAGCAAGGCGATCAGTCAGGTGCTCGACGTGATCAAGACGATTGCCGAGCAGACCAACCTGCTGGCACTCAACGCAGCCATCGAGGCTGCGCGTGCCGGTGAGCAGGGGCGCGGCTTTGCGGTGGTGGCCGACGAGGTGCGCGGGCTGGCGCAGCGGACGCAGAAATCGACGGCAGAAATCGAGCAGATGATCGCGCGTTTGCAGAATGGCGTCGGCGCGGCGGTGAAGACCATGCATGCCAGCCATACGCTTGCCGAAGATACCGTGGGCCAGTCAGGACAGGTCGAGCAGGCGCTGGAGAACATCCTCGGTGCCGTGGGGCTGATCGTCGATCAGAACCAGCAGATCGCGGCAGCGGCCGAGCAGCAGACTGCCGTGGCGCACGATATCGATCGCAACATCGTCGCGATCAACGAGGCCGGCCAGCGTACCGCCGAGGGTGCCGGGCATACCGAGCAGGCGAGCCGTGAATTGTCCCAGCTGGTCGGACGTCTGCAGCAGCTGATCGGCGCGTTCCGCGTCTGAGCAGGGCGACAGGTCAGGGCTGCGGCCAGCCGAACAGCTCGCAACTGTTGCGATAGCTGGCGGCGGCCAGCTCTTCGGCGCTGACGCCCTTCAGGTCGGCCAGCATCCGGCAGATCTCCGGCAGCAGCTCTGGGCTGTTGCGCTCGCCAGCATGGCCGGCCGGTGGAATGTCCGGCGCGTCGGTTTCCAGCACGATGGCCCCCAGTGGCAGCTGTTTCAGCACCCGGTGCATGCGCTGCGCCTGCGGCCAGGTGCCGGCACCACCGAGGCCGAGCTTGAAACCCAGGCGCAGATACTCCCGAGCCTCTTCCCAGCTGCCACTGAAGGCATGCACGATGCCCGTGCGTTCCAGCTTGTGTCGCTTGAGCGAGGCAATCATCGGCGCATGTGCGCGACGTACGTGCAGCAGCACCGGCAGGGCGAACTCAGCGGCCAGTGTCAGCTGCGCTTCGAGCAGCTCGTGCTGGCGCTCGATGTCGGGGTCCTCGACGTAATAGTCCAGGCCGATCTCGCCGATGGCGCAGAGCTTGGGTTCACCGCGCAGCCGCTCCAGCCAGGCGCGCAGGTGGCCCAGATGGTCGTTCCGATGATCTTCAATGAATACCGGGTGCAGGCCCAGCGCGGCATGAACGCTTGGCTGCTCGCAGGCCAGCCGCCAAACCCGCTCCCAGTTCGCTTCATGCACACCGAGCACCACGATGCGCTCGACTCCAACGTCCTGGCTGCGGGCAATTACCTGCGCCCTGTCGTCGTCGAACATTTCGAAGTCGAGGTGGGTGTGGGTGTCGATCAGCTGCACGAGCAGACTCCATGTAGGTCGGCGGTGGGCGGGCAGGTAATGCTACATGGCTGTCAGCGGCTTTCCTCTTCGATCTGGATGTCGCTGACACCCAGTTCGGTCAGCCGGCTGGCCTCGCTGGGGCGGACGGGGTTTTCCCAGGGGGCGTCGACGGCGGCGCGCGGCTCGCGAACGTGATGCAGCAGGATCTCCAGCTCGGCCTGCTCGAGGCCGGGTGTTTCGAATGAGCTGATCAGCAGCGATGCGGGCTCGCCGTTGATGCGGTAGTGGATGCGATAACGTTTCAGATCGGTCATGGCGGGCGTCCTGCGGTTGGCGGCACTGATACATCCGACCGCCAAAAACCGCTCAGGCTCCCGGTTCGTCCTGTGCTTCGCGCTTGAGCAGCGCGGCCTTGCGCTCAATCCCCCAGCGATAACCGGTCAGCGCCTGCTGGCTACCGACCACGCGGTGACAGGGCACCAGCAATCCGACGGGGTTGCTGGCGCAGGCGCGGGCTACGGCGCGGGCGTGGCTGCCAAGTGTCGCTGCCAGTTCTCCATAGCGCCGCGTCTCCCCGGCGGGAATCTGTTGCAGCGCCAGCCAGACTTGCTGCTGGAAGGCCGTACCGCGCAAGTCCAGCGGCAGGCCGGCGGCCCGCTGTGGTTCCTCCAGTTGGCCGACGATTGCCTGCAGCCACTCACCCAGGCCGTCTTGGTCGCGCTGCAGCTGCGCGGCGGCAAAGCGTGAGCGCAACTCGTCTTCCAGGGCGTCTTCACTGTCGCCGAACAGCAGCGCGCAGACGCCCTTGCCACTGACAGCGACCAGTAGCAGGCCGAGCGGGCAGGGTGTCAGGGCATAGCGCAGGGTTTCGCCGGCGCCTTTGCGTCGGCGCTGGGCCGGCGTCAGCGCCTGCGCGTCCGCATAGGGTGCCCGCGTGCCGGAGTAGCCGGCGGCGAGGGCGGCATCGAGTACCGAGTCGGCTTCGGCCAGATGGGCTTGCAGGCGTTCGCGGCGGCGCGCTGCTGACCACGCCCGCGGAGTCATGCCGGTGCGTGCCTTGAATGCCCGCGACAGGTAGGCCGGCGACAGCCCAATGCGCGTGGCCAGCTGCTGCAGCGGCAACGGCGCCTCGCTCGCATCGAGCAGGCGACAGGCGGCAACCACCAGCGCATCGAGTTGCTCGCTCGGGCTGGGACCGCAGGGCGCGCAGCGGCGGCAAGGGCGGAAGCCCGCCGCCTCGGCCGTGGCAGCCTCGGCATAGAACACCACCCGCTCGCGGGCTGGGCGGCGTGCCGGGCAGCTGGGCCGACAGAAAATGCCGGTCGAGCGCACGGCGAATACGAAGCGCCCATCGAAGGCAGCATCACGTTCGCAAAGGGCTTGCCAGCAGCGGTTCTGGTCGAGCATGGCGCGACTCCCTGGTTGATGCTGCGATTGTCGGACCTAAGCAGGCCGTGCGCCAATCCAAAGCGTGCTTTCAAAGTCGATGGGGAGAATGGAAGCCGACTGACGATTGCCGTAACCTGCAGCATCGCCCTGACCGAGAAGGACCTGCAAGCCGCTGATGAAAACGCCTAAACGACTCGAACCGCTGATCGAGGATGGCCTGATCGACGAGGTGCTGCGGCCGCTGATGAGCGGCAAGGAAGCAGCGGTATACGTGGTGCGCTGCGGTGAAGAGCTGCGCTGCGCCAAGGTCTACAAGGAAGCCAACAAGCGCAGCTTCCGCCAGGCCGTGAAATACCAGGAAGGCCGCAAGGTCCGCAGCAGCCGCGACGCCCGCGCCATGGCCAAGGGCTCCAAGCACGGGCGCAAGGAGAAGGAAGACAACTGGCAGAACGCCGAGGTTGCGGCCTTGTTCCGCCTCGCTGATGCGGGCGTGCGGGTGCCCAAGCCGTACGACTTCCTCGATGGTGTGCTGCTGATGGAAATGATCGCTGGCGAGGATGGCGATGCGGCGCCGCGTCTTAATGACGTCGACCTGCATCCGGACGATGCCCGGGAATTCCACGCCTTCATGATCCACGAAGTGGTCAAGATGCTTTGCGCAGGGCTGGTGCACGGTGACCTGTCGGAATTCAACGTGCTCCTCGACCAGCATGGCCCGGTGATCATTGACCTGCCGCAGGCGGTGGATGCTGCCGGCAACAACCATGCGTTCGAAATGCTCGAGCGCGATGTCGGCAACATGTCGGCCTATTTTGGTCAGTTCGCGCCGGAACTCAGGTTCACCCGTTATGCCAAGGAAATGTGGGCACTGTACGAGCAGGGCAAGCTGACCACCGAGACCGAGCTGACCGGGGAGTTTGCCGAGCCCGAAGATGCCGCGGATATCGATGCGGTGATGCGGGAGATCAAGGCGACGTTGGCTGAGCAGGAGCGGCGCGAGGCCTTGCGAGGGGCGGATGATGCGCCGAAGGATGAGCCGCCTGAGCCGCCATGGATGAGAGGTTGATGGATTTGGCTACTCAGCCGGCCCGCTGCGGCCGGGCTGATTAGCCAACTGTCTGATGGTCTGGTTTCCGCCCTGCTGGGCGACACCAGGCTATCGAGTGACTCGGCAATCGGCGTGGCTAGAAGCCCCAACAGCTTCGGCTGCTGCCAAGGTCTTCAGGGTGTTTTCTCCGCAGACCTGGCTCCGCCATCTGCGGCATCCGCGGCCCCTGCCTGCCACCCGCCCCCCAATGCCACATACAACGCCACCTGCGCCGTCGCCAGCGCGGTCCTGCCTTCCAGCGCGCGCTGTCGGGCCTGCAGTGCGCCACGCTGCGCATCCAGTACCTCACTCAAATTGGCCTCGCCCAACTCATAGCTCCGTTGCGCCAGCCGGTGCGCGCGTTCGCGATGCTCGCGGGTGCGGCTGAGGGATACGTGCCGGCGTTGCTGGCCGGCCATTCTCGTCAACCCGCGTTCGACTTCCTCCAGAGCGCGGGCCAGCGCCTGTTCGAAGGCGATGTAAGCCGTCTCGCCCTCCGCATCGGCCAGGTCGATGGCGGCGCCGCGGCGTGGATAGTCCAGCAGCGGCAGGCCGAAGGTGGCACCGACTCGGGCGAAGTTCGAGGCGCTGGAGATGGCATCGCCCAGGGCGAAGCCGGAGCGGCCCACTGCGGCCTGCACTGCCAGTTTGGGGAACAGGTCGCGGCGCGCGGCCAGTGATTGCAGCTCTGCGGCGTCCAGCCGTGCGGCTTCGGCGATGAGGTCCGGGCGGCGGCGCAGGAGATCGATGGGCTGGCCGGGTGCGATGTGCTGCTCGGCCAGCGGAACCGGCGTGCCAGCGGCGAGGCGCGCAGCCGTGCTGCCAGGTGGTTCGGCGAGCAGGGTGTCCAGCGCCAGCTGCGCCTCGGCCAGGTGAATGTCCAGTTCGTCCAGATCGGCTTCCAGCGACGTGCGTTCGGCCGATGTGGCTTCCACGTCGAGTCGGGCCACCTCGCCGGCGTAAAACAGCAGTCCGGCGATGCGCTCCAGCTCGCGCGCCACCTCGATGCCCTCGACCAGCAAAGCGCGCTGGCCCTGCAGGGCGCGCAGTTGTAGATAGCCCTGCGCGGTGTTCGAGGCCACCGCCAGTCGTGCGGCGATTGTTTGTGCTTCGGCTGAGCGCAATTGCTGGGCGGCACTGTCACGCCGCGCGCGGGTCGCGCCGAACAGGTCCAGCTCCCAGGTCGCCTGCAGCGCCAGCTCCCAAGTGTCGACGCTGATCACGTCATCGTCGGGGATGAAATCGGCCAGCGGGCTGCCAGGTTCGGCGTCCTGGTCGTTCTCGACCCACTGGCGGCTGGCCGAGCCGGGTAGGTCGAAGCTGGGCAGCAAGCCGGCACGCGACTGGCGCAGTTGTGCCCGTGCCGAGGTGACGCGGGCCATGGCCAGGCGTACATCGTGGTTCTGTTGCATGGCACGACTGACCAGTGCGGTGAGCTGTGGGTCATCGAACTGGCGCCACCAGGCGGCTAGCGTCTCGGCATCCGCCGCGTTTGTACCGGCGGCGCTGAACCAGTTTGCCGGCAGCTGCGGCTCGGCATGCTGCGGTGCGCTGGAGCAGGCGCTCAGAGCCAGGGCGAGCAGCAGCGGGGCGGCCAGGGCCTTGGCAGTCATGCGGTTTCCTCCGGTCGCACTTTCATGAACAGCAGGTACAGGCACGGTACCGCCAGCAGCGTCAGCAGCGTGGCGAAGCCCAGCCCGCCCATGATGGTGACGGCCATGTTGGCGAAGAACGGGTCGAACAGCAGCGGCACCATGCCCAGCACAGTGGTGCCGGCGGCCATCATCACCGGACGCAGGCGTGACGCCGAGGCCTCGATGATGGCGGTCAGGCGCGGCACTTCGTCGTCGATCTGCCGGTCGATCTCGTCTACCAATACCACGGCATTCTTGATCAGCATGCCGGTCAGGCTGAGCAGACCGAGCAGTGCCATGAAGCCGAAGGCCTGGCCGGTGAGCAGCAGACCGAAGCTCACCCCACAGATGGCCATGGGCACCACCAGCCAGATCATCAGCGGCTGACGTACCTTGGCGAACAGCAGCACGGTGACCAGCACCATTGCCAGATAGGGCACCGCGAGCGTACTGGCGAGGGCCTGCTGGGCATCGGAGGACTGCTCGTAGTCGCCGCCCCATTTCAGGCTGTAGTTGACCGGCAGTTCGATCTCTTCGATCAGCGGGCGAATGCGCTCGTGTGCCTCGTTGGTGTTCTCGCCATCGCGCGGCTCGGCGCGAATGGAGATCGTCCGCTCGCGGTCGTAGCGCACGATGATGCTGTCCTCGCTGGTCGGCTCGATAGCGTCGGCGACTTGCGCCAGCGGCACGTAGTCGTTGCCTGCCGGGCTCCAGATCAGTCGTTGCAGCAGGTCGTCGCTGCTGACGCGATCCTCAGGCGCGGCGCGCAGTAGCACCGGGATCAGTTCGTCGCGCTCGCGTAACAGGCTGACCCGCTGGCCCTCGCTGCCAGCGGCCAGCGCGCGGGCCACGGCCTGACGCGTCAGACCAGCGTCGGCCAGGCGATCCAGCGCCAACTGCGGGCGTAGCACCAGAACCTGCTGACGCCAGTCGTCGCGCACGTTGAACACCTTGCCCTCATCCTGCAGCCGCTTGCGACCTTCGGCGGAGATGGCTCGCAGCACGTCAATATCCGGGCCGCTGATGCGCGCCTCCAGCTTGGCCTCGGCGTTGGGGCCGAACATGAACTGCGCGGCCGTCACATCGGCCGAGGGATAGCGCTGCGGCAGCTCCTGGTTGATCTGCCGCACCAGGCCGTCGATCAGCTCGGCATCCTCGGTGCGCACGAGAAAGTGCATCAGCGAGGCGTTCGGTTGCTCCGGCATGTAGGTCAGCATGAAGCGCGAGGCCCCGGCGCCGATGAAGCTGGAAACTCCGCTGACGCCTTCCATCTCGGCAAGGTATTCCTCGACGTCAGTGGCGGTGCGCGCGGTATCGCGGATATGCGTGCCCTGCGGCATGAACAGGTTGACGTAGAACAGCGGCGTGCTCGAAGGCGGAAAGAAGCTTTGCGGCAGCCGCGTGAAGATCACTGCGCTGACCACGGTCAGCAGCACCAGCACGCCGATGGTCAGCCAGGGCCGATGCAGCACACCTCCGGCCAGCCGGCGATAGCGGTTGTACCAAGGGCCGTTGTAAGCCGCGTCGGGGTCCTCGTCGGTATCGGCTTTGCGCAGCAGGTAGTGGCCGAACAGCGGTACCAGCAGCAGCGCCAACAGCCAGCTGAGCAGCAGCGATACGGCGATGACGAAGAACAGCGAGAAGAGGAACTCGCCGGTGGTGTCCTGGGACAGGCCAATGCCGGCGAAGGCGAGGATGCCGATGATGGTCGCGCCGAACAGCGGCCATTGCGTCTGCTGCAGTGTTTGTTGCGACGCCTCGAGGATGCTCTTGCCCTGGCGCTGGCGCACCAGCATGCCATCGCAAACCACCACCGCGTTGTCCACCAGCATGCCCATGGCAATGATCAGTGCGCCGAGGGAGATCCGCTCCAGCTCGATACCCACCACCCACATCACCAGCAGCGTGCCGAGCACCGTGAGAAACAGCACCGCGCCGATGATGAAACCGGCGCGCATGCCCATGGCGATGCACAGCACGCCGACGACGATGGCCACCGAAAGGAATACGTTGAGCGCGAAGCTGTTCACCGACTCGTCGACGATCTGGTGTTGCTCGTACAGTGGATGCAGTTCGGCGCCCAGCGGCATGCGGTGTTCGTTGGCCTGCAGCACCGCTTCGACGCTGTGCCCGACTTCGACGATGTTCGCCCCGGAAACCCCGCTGATGCCCAGCGTCAGTGCCGGCTGGGCATTGTGGCGGATGATCTGCCGCGGCCGTTCGGCGTAGTCGCGCGAGAGTGTGGCGATCGCACCCAACTCGACCCGCTGTGGCCCCTGGCCGACCGGCAACGCGCGCAGCTCGTCGAGCGAATCGAAGGCGCCGCTCGGGCGCAATCGTACGAAGAACTCGCCGGCACTGACCCCGCCGGCATCTACCGCCGCATCGGTGTCGGCCAGCGCCGCAGCGATCTCGTCCGGACCGACGCCACGCGCCGCCAGCTGTGCCTGGTCGACTTCCACGAGGATGCGCTCTTCCTGCACGCCGGCGATTTCCACTTTGCCGACGCCGTCGGCGGTGAGCAGGGCGCGACGCAGGTCCTTGGCGGTTTCATGCAGCTCCTTGAGCGTCAGGCCGTCACCGGTCAGCGCGTAGAAGATGCCGTAAACGTCGCCGAAATCATCGTTGACCTGTGGCGGCTCGATGCCCGGAGGCAGGTCGCCCAAGGCGTCATCGACCTTGTTCCGCAACTCGTCCCAGATCTGCGGCAGCGCATCGCCGTCGTAGCGGTCCTGCATTTCCACGCGGATTTCGGCGATGCCGGGCATCGAGCGTGAGCGGATCTCCTTGATCTGCGACATCTGCTGGATGGCGCTTTCCAGCGGCTCGGTCACCTGCTGCTCGACCTCCAGCGCCGTGGCGCCGGGGTACTGCACATTGACGATGGCCTGCTTGATGGTGAACTCAGGGTCTTCCAGGCGGCCGATCTCGAAGAAGGCGAGGATGCCGCCGAGCAGACAGATCAGTACCAGAATCCAGATGTTGACCGGGCGTTGGATGGCGTAACGGGCGAAATCCATCGGCTCAGTTCCGCTCCCGCGCTTCGATCGGTTGGTCGTCGTGCAGCTTGCTGCCGCCAGCGACGATGATCGGCATCTGCGCCTGCAGAGCATCGCCGTGAATCAGCGCCTGATCGCCATCGACTCGCTGCAGTTGAACCGGATGGCGCCGCGCGCGGCCATCGTCAGCCTGCCAAATGAAGTGTTTGCCGTCGCTGTCGGTCTGTAGTGCTGACAGCGGCAGGCGGAAGCCAGCGTCGGTCATCTGGGGCCGTGGCGGGCGTTTTAGGCTGACGCGCATCGCCATGCCGGGCAGCAGGTTGAAATCCTCCGGCGGTTCGCCCTGCAGCACCAGTCGATAGGTCCGTGCGCCTTCGCGTGGCTGGGTGCTGTGTTCCTTGTAGCGCAGCGGCAGGCGCAGGTCGGCAATCACCAGTTCAGCCTCGGCCTGCAGCTCGGGCCCGAGTGGAATGCTCAGCGCTGCGCTTTCCGGCAGGTCGACACTGACCTCGATATGACGGTTGTCCTGCATTTCGAATACCGGCGTGCCGACTGCGACCACCATGTCAGGTTCGGCCAGCCTGCGAGCCACCACACCATCGAACGGTGCAGTCAGGGTGGTGTGATCGATATTGCGCTGGGCGCTATCGCGGGCCACGCGGGCGGCCACGGTGTTTGCCTGCAGAGCCTCAATGGCGGCCGGAGCGAGGATGCCTTCGGCGAGCAGGGTGCGCTTGCGCGCCAGATCGGCTTCCAGCTGCCGCAAACGCGCCTCGGCCTCGCGCATCTGCAGGCGATAGTCGGTGCGATCCAGCTGGGCCAGTGCTTGACCACGACGAACGCGGGTGCCTTCGTCGATCATGATGCGCTCGATGCGCCCGGCCACCTCGAAGGACAGCTGGGTGGTGGTCACGCTGCGTACCACGCCGGAGAAACGCAAGGCTTCGGTCTTTGGTTCGGCGGGCTGCAAGGGCTCGACCAGCGCCATCCTCGGCGGTTCAGGCGCCGGCTCTTCCCCGGACGAGCAACCGCCGAGCAGTGCTAGCGCGCAGACGACGACCGTCAACCAGGTCTTGGGCACTGGGAATGCTGGCGTTGACGTCATCGGGGCTCCTGTCTGATTGGCATTGCTAGCGCTATGGGCGCGCGCTGGGACCCACAATAGAGCCCCGCGCCAGCGCAGGAGTTCGGCGGCATCTGTTACCAATGACGTGACTGGGCGGTCGATTTCTGCCCAGGCTCTGCCACACTTGAGATGGCACGGCTGCGGCGGCGCAGCGCTTGACCGACACAGACTCAGCGGGGATGCTTGCCTGCTGTTGAAGACGCATCAGTCATGGGGAATACGCAATGCAAGGCCAGGCACCGGTAATCGACTATCTGAAAGAGCTTTTGCGCGGGGAATTGGCGGCACGCGATCAATACTTCCTGCACTCGCGGATGTACGCCGATTGGGGCTTTACCAAGCTCTACGAGCGCATCAATCACGAAATGGAAGAGGAGACCCAGCACGCTGACGCACTGCTGCAGCGTATCCTCTTTCTCGAAGGTACGCCGGACATGACGCCGGAGCCGATCAATCCGGGCCATACCGTGCCGGATATGCTGCGCAACGACCTGGCGCTTGAGTACAAGGTGCGCGCCGCGCTGGCGCAGGGCATCGAGCTGGCCGAACAGCACGGCGACTATCCGACCCGCGACATACTGGCGCTGCAACTGCAGGATACCGAGGAAGATCACGCCTACTGGCTGGAACAGCAGCTCGGCCTGATCGACCGCATCGGCCTGCAGAACTACCTGCAAACGCAAGCCAGCTGATACGGCAGTTACCGCGAGGCAGACGCTGCCCGTCTCGCGGTAACCAGCCAGACTCGATCAGAGCCGGAAGCGGCTCACCATCATCTGCAGCTGACCGCCCAGGCGGGCCAGCTCCGAGCTCGACGCGGCGGTCTCCTCGCTGGCGGCGGCGGTCTGCTCCGACACATCACGCACGTTCACCACGCTACGGCTGATTTCCTCGGCCACCGCGCTCTGCTCTTCGGCAGCCGCAGCGATCTGCTGATTCATCGCCTGGATATTCGAAACGGTGCGGGTAATGTTGCTCAGCGAAACGCCGGCACGGCGCGCCAGCTCGACACCGCTGTCAGTCAGGTCGCGGCTGGTGTGCATGATCGAAGCGACCTGCTGCGTGCCGTTCTGGAGCGCAGCAACCAGGCCTTCGATTTCCTCGGTGGATTTCTGCGTACGTTGTGCCAGGCCGCGCACCTCGTCGGCGACCACGGCAAAACCGCGACCCGCCTCGCCAGCGCGGGCAGCCTCGATGGCTGCGTTGAGCGCCAACAGGTTGGTCTGCTCGGCCACGGCGCGGATCACGTTCATCACGCTGCCGATCTTGTCGCTTTCGCCTTGCAGAGCGGTCATTGCCTCGGTGGAGCGCAGCACCGCGGTGGCCATGCGCTCAATCTGCGTTACCACCTCGGTCACAACGTGATCACCTTCACGGGCTTCACTGTCCGCTTCGGTGGCCGCCAGCGCTGCCTGTTCGGCATTGCGTGCGACTTCCTGAACGGTGGCCGACATTTCGTGCATGGCCGTAGCGACCTGATCGGTCTCTTCTTTCTGGCTGTTCACGCCGGCGCTGGTCTGTTTGGTCACCGCGGACAGCTCTTCGGCAGCTGCGCTGATCTGGCTGACGCCATCGCGGATGCCGCCGATCAGCTCGCGCAACGTCGAGCCCATCTGCTGAATGCCACGCTGCAGCACGCCGAGTTCGTCGCGACGATGAATCTGCGCGGTTTCGCTCAGGTCACCTGAAGCAATGCGCTCCACATCAGCCAGGGTCGCGCGCAGTGGCAGGATGATCTGCCGGGTAATGACCCAAGCGGCCAGCACACCGAGCACCAGTGCGAGCAGGGTGCTGACGATCAGGCGGCTGCGTGCATCGCTGCTTTCGACATCGAGACGGTCGAGCTGGAACTGATACAGCGAATCGCTGATGCGGACGATTTCCTTCTGCTGATCGGTCATTTCCTGACGGGCCTTGGCAATCGCCTGGGTGGCCGTCTCCAAGGCCTGGATGGCGCCGCGGTATTCGTCGAGCGCTGCGCGGATCTGTTGCAGCGCAGCGCCGCCGTCAGCATCCAGCACACCGGCGTGGCGCCCCAGCGAGGCCTGCGCGGCGTCTAGCTGGGCATAGATGGCCTTCGCCGCCTCGCTGCCCGGCGCGCTGATGTACACACGCAGCAGGTACTGCGCGCGCTGCACGTCGTCCTCGATTTGGGTGATGGCCTGAAATTGTGCGAAACGCTCTTCATCGTATTCCGAGAGCTGCAGCACTTGGCGGGCGACACCGGCAGTCAGCTCACCCAGACGGCTGGCGGCGCCATCGATGACTTGCCGGGAACCGTTGGCCTGGGTGTAGGCCTTGCGCATGTCGTTCAGCGAGTTCTGGTACTGCGCGTTGTAGCCGGCCTGCTCCTTGAGCTGGGCGACGTTGATCGGGTTCTTGAACGAATTGAGCAGTTTGGTCTGCTGCGCGAGGTAGATACCCAGGTTCTTGTCCAGGCGCTCGGTGGACTCGGCGTCGCCATTGGCCAGCATGAACTGCAGGCGGGCAATACGCAGGTCGGTCAGTGTCTTGTTCAGCAGCGAGATTTCAGTCATCCAGCCGCTGCGCTGGATGACGCTGCCGAGGCTGCCCCAACCGTTCCAGGCGAGGATGATGGTCAGGGCCAGTACGGTGGCGAAGCCCAGTGCGAGCTTCCTGCTGACCCCGATGTTTGCAAACCAGTTATTCATAGCAGTCCAATCTAATGAGTGCGATTCGAGCTGGGCGCCTTATGCAGGCGGCCCGGCTGTGTCTTCGCTTTCACTGTCGGCTGCGTGCGCATGATCTTGAATGGCGGGTCGAGAAACGACTGCGATATCGGACGACCGTCGCAAATACTGGGCGGAACGCACAGCTGGAGAGCGTGACCGGTATCGGCCTCGCGCTGTGGTCAGCGCTTTTCCAGCCGTGTGATCGAGCTGGTGCGGGCTGCCGGTGCAGCGCAGCAGCCGCTTTCGATGCCTTGCAGGATCGGACAATCGGGTCGGTCGTCGCCCTGGCAGTGGTC
This sequence comes from Stutzerimonas stutzeri, assembly GCF_038561965.1. Lineage (NCBI taxonomy): Bacteria > Pseudomonadati > Pseudomonadota > Gammaproteobacteria > Pseudomonadales > Pseudomonadaceae > Stutzerimonas > Stutzerimonas stutzeri. The sequence goes on from NZ_CP139348.1 coordinate 738,055, forward strand.
GACCAGCTGCTGCAGCGTGTCGCGCAGGCCGACCAGCTCGGCGATCTTGCGGTTCAGCTCGTGGATGTGCGCGCCGGCCAGGGCTTTCACATCGGCGCTGGCGCGCTGGCGGTCCTGCCACAGAGCCAGCAGCTTGCCGACTTCTTCCAGCGAGAAGCCCAGGTCACGGGCGCGACGAATGAACGCCAGCTGGTGCAGGTCACGCTCGTTGTAGTGGCGGTAGCCATTGGCCCCGCGCCCGGCGGGCATGAGCAGGCCGATGGATTCGTAGTAGCGGATCATCTTCGCCGTGAGCCCGCTGTGTTTTGCTGCCTGACCGATGTTCATTACCTGCCTCCGATCATTCTTCCGGTTTCCAGGAACGCAGCAGCAGCGCGTTGCTCACCACGCTGACGCTGGACAGGGCCATCGCCGCGCCGGCTACCACCGGGCTGAGAAAGCCGAATGCGGCGAGTGGTATGCCCACCAGGTTGTAGATGAAGGCCCAGAACAGGTTCTGCTGGATCTTGCGGTAGGTGCGTCGGCTGATTTCCAGCGCCGCCGGCACCAGGCGTGGGTCGCCACGCATCAGGGTAATGCCGGCCGCATGCATGGCTACGTCGGTACCACCGCCCATGGCGATGCCGACATCTGCCGCAGCCAGCGCCGGTGCGTCGTTGATGCCGTCGCCAACCATGGCCACCACTGCGCCGCCCTTTTTCAGTTGCGCCACGGTGGCGGCCTTGTCCGCCGGCAGCACTTCGGCATGTACGTCGTCGATATGCAGCGCTTCGGCCACCACGCGGGCGCTGCCGCGGTTGTCGCCGGTGATCAGGTGGCTGCGGATGTGCCGCGCCGCCAGTGCGGCAATGGCCGCTGCGGCGCCGTCCTTGAGACTGTCGCCGAAAGCGAACAGGCCGAGAATGCGCGGCGCTGGCGTACGTTCCACCAGCCAGGAGAGGGTGCGGCCTTCGGCTTCCCAGCGCTGGGCGGTTTCCAGCAGCTCGCCCGGCTGCAGGCCGTACTCCGCAAGCATGCGCCGGTTGCCCAGCGCCAACTGCTGACCTTCCAGTGCTCCGGCGATGCCGCGGCCGCTCAGGGCTTGGCTCTTCTCGATATCTGGCGCTTCGATGCCCTCAGCTTCACAGCGCTCCAGCACCGCACGGGCCAGCGGGTGTTCGCTGCCGCGCTGCAGGGCACCGGCCAGGCGCAATATTCGAGAGTCGTCGCCGTCCACGGCATGCAAATGGATGATCTGCGGCTTGCCCGAGGTGAGCGTGCCGGTCTTGTCGAAGGCCACGGCCGTGACCGCATGGGCAACTTCCAGCGCCTCGGCGTCCTTGATCAGGATGCCGTGTCGCGCCGCCACGCCGGTTCCGGCCATGATCGCTGCCGGCGTGGCCAGGCCGAGGGCGCAGGGGCAGGCGATGACCAGCACGGCCACCGCGTTGATCAGCGCAACCTCGGCCGGCGCACCCGTGAGTAGCCAGCCGATCAGAGTGAACACGGCAATCACCAACACCGCCGGGACGAACACCTGGCTGACCTTATCCACCAGTTTCTGAATCGGCGCCTTGGCCGCCTGGGCGTCTTCCACCAGACGGATGATCCGCGCCAGCACGGTCTCGCCACCGAGCGCGGTGGTGCGCACCAGCAGGCGGCCCTCACCATTGATCGCGCCGCCGGTGATGCGATCACCCGGCGCCTTGTTCACCGGGAGGCTCTCACCGCTGATTAGCGCTTCGTCGGCCTGGCTTTCGCCCTCGATCACTTCGCCATCTACCGGAAAGCGCTCGCCGGGTTTGACCAGCACCAGGTCGTCCAGGCGCAGGGCGGCAATGGCGACATCTTCTTCGCGGCCGTCGATCACCCGGGCCGCGCGCTCCGGGCGCAAGGCTTCGAGTGCGCGGATCGCCGCGCTGGTCTGGCGTTTGGCACGGCTTTCCAGGTACTTGCCCAGCAGCACCAGGGCGATCACTACTGCCGAGGCCTCGAAATACAGGTGCGGCATCTGCCCGGCAGGCGTCGCCCACCACTGGTAGAGGCTCAGGCCGTAGCCGGCGCTGGTGCCGATGGCGACCAGCAGATCCATATTGCCGGAACCAGCGCGCACCGCCTTCCAGCCAGCCACGTAGAAGCGTGCGCCGAGGATGAACTGCACCGGCGTGGCGAGCAGAAACTGGATCCATGGCGGCAGCATCCAGTGCCCCCCGAACAGCTCGGCAAACATCGGCAACACCAAGGGTGCGGCCAGCAGCAGGCCGGCAATCACGGCCCAGCGTTCGCGCTGCAGGCGCCGTTCGGCATCCTCTTCCGGGCGCTGCTGGTCGCCGGCGCTGGCCTTGTAGCCGGCAGCCTCGACGGCCCGGATCAGCTCGGTGGGGTTCGGCGTACCGATCACTTCGACATGCGCACGCTCGCTGGCCAGATTCACCGCTGCGCTGCGCACGCCTGGCACCTTGAGCAAGGCGCGTTCGACCCGGCCGACGCAGCTGGCGCAGGTCATGCCTTCGATGTTCAGCTCGATGTTCTGCAGCGGTACGCCGTAGCCAGCTTTCTGCACGGCCGCGATCAGCGTCGCCATGCCAAGGTCCACGCCTTCAATGCGCACCTGTTCGTTGGCCAGGTTGACGTTGGCTGCGGCGACACCCGGCACCTTGAGCAGGGCGCGTTCGACGCGCCCGGCGCAACTGGCGCAGGTCATACCGCTGACTGGCAGCGTATGGGTGGCGCTGGACATGGCAGTGACTCCTCGGATTGCGATAGCTGCAGAATCGACCTTAACCCTATGGCAAGGTCAAGACCATGATCTGCGACAGCGGGTGCCTTGACCTTGCCCAGGTGGCAAGGTCGAGAATCAGTGCATTCACCAGCCGAGGAGAGAGACGATGCAAATATTCAACGTGAGCGGAATGACCTGCAGCCACTGCGAGCGCGCCGTAACCCAGGCCATTCAGGCGCTGGACCCGCAGGCGCAGGTGCAGGTGGATCTGGCGGCCGGAACGGTGCAGGTACAGAGCAGCGCCAGTGAGCAGGCGATTCGTGAGGCGATCAGCGAAGAGGGCTATCAGGTGAGCTGATCGCTCAACCGGCGAACTGGTCGGGATCGTCCGGCCAGTCGCGGACCAGGCCGCGGAACAACGGGTCGATCAAGGCCTTGGTGTCGACCTCTGGCGCGAACAGTTCGGTATCCCGCGTCCAGTCGGTGAACAGCCCCACCACCATTGCATGCAGCGACAGCGCGGCGAGTCGCGGCGTTACGCCTGGACGCAGGCAGGCCGAAGCCTTGCGCAGCAGGTTCTCGCACAGATCGATGAACTGATTGATGAACGCGTGATGGCGTTCTTCGGCTTCGCGCAGTTCATCGGTGAACTCACACTTGTGCAGCAGAATGGTGAAGATGCGGCGCTTCTGCTCGTTGCTAGCCAGGGTGCTGATGGCCTCGACCGTCAGGTTGCGCAGGGCGATCAATGCCTGCAGCGGTTGCTGCTGATCACAGCTGCACAGGCGCTCGGTCATCTGCTCCGGTGGCAGGCGAATCTGATTGAGCATCTCGTGGAACAGGTGCGCTTTGTTCTGAAAATGCCAGTACACCGCGCCGCGCGTCACTCCAGCGTCACGGGCGATCTGGTCGAGGCTGGTGTGGGCCACCCCCTTGTCCAGAAACAGGCGCTCGGCAGAGGCGAGGATGGCGATACGGGTTTTCTCGGCTTCTTCTTTGGTTCGGCGCATGGGCAGGTTCAGGCAGGTGACGGCTGCTTCGGGCGTCCAGCAGCGATGGAGGCGGCCAGTGTAACGGCGCATCTCGTCGTGATGCATGTTTACAATCGGCGGTGTATGTAACAGCATCTTGCACGCCGGTGCAAATGCCCGGGTGAGGTCGATGTCCAACAGCAGACCTCGGCACCTCTTTTTCCCCCTGTTTGCGAGCTTCTGATGTCTCTTCGGATTCTTCTCATACTGGGCGCGCTCAGCGCGTTCGGTCCTTTGGCCATCGACATGTATCTGCCAGCCTTCCCGATGCTGGCGGAATCCTTCGATACCAGCGTTGACCATGTGCAGCTTTCACTGGCGGCCTATTTCATCGGTCTGGCGATCGGCCAGCTGGTCTACGGGCCGCTGGCTGATCGCTACGGCCGGCGCGGGCCGCTGTTGATCGGCGTAGTGCTGTTCACCCTGGCGTCGTTGGCCAGTGCCTTTGCGCCTTCGATGGAGTGGCTGATCGGTGTGCGTTTCGTGCAGGCGCTTGGCGGCTGTGCGGGCATGGTGGTGGCGCGTGCCGTGGTGCGCGACCTGTGCGACCCGATGACCAGCGCCAAGGTGTTCTCGCAGCTGATGCTGGTCATGGGTCTGGCGCCGATCCTTGCACCGGTGGCGGGCGGCGCCTTGCTGGCCTCGTTCGGCTGGCCGTCGATATTCATCCTGCTGACGCTATTCAGTGCGATGTGCCTGGTGGCGGTCACTCTGTGGCTGCCGGAAACCTATCCGGCGGGGCTGCCGCGCCAGCCGATGTCTGGTGCGCTCGGCCAGTACGTCCGCCTGTTCCGCGATCGCTTCTTCATTGGCCACGTGCTGACCGGCGCGCTGTGCATGGCTGGAATGTTCGCCTACATCACCGGTTCGCCATTCGTCTTCATCGAGTTGTACGGCGTCAAGCCAGAGCACTTCGGCTGGCTGTTCGGCGTCAATGCAGCGGGCTTCATCCTCATGGCGCAGATCAACGTACGGCTGGTGCGTTTGCGCGGGCCGGAGTTCTGGGTGCGGCGTTGGGTGTGGTTCTTCTTTGGCAGTGCACTGGCGCTGCTGGCGGTTGCGGCCGCGCAGCCTGAGTCACTCTGGCCGTTGCTGATTCCGCTGTTCTGTTGCGTGTCCTGCCTCGGCTGCCTACTGCCGAATGCCACGGCTTGCGCCATGGCTGACCAGCGGGCCAATGCCGGCAGCGCCTCGGCCCTGCTCGGCAGTATGCAGTTCACCATAGCGGCCATTGCCGCATCCGCGGTGGGGGCGTTGCACAACGGCACGGCGGTGCCGTTGGCGGCGATCATCAGTCTGTGCGGCTTGCTGGCAACGATCGTGGCTTACACCACTGCGCGTGCCAGCACGGAGTGAGGTTCAGGCGCTGAGCGGCAGAGGATGCGGTGCCTGCAGGCGGCGACGTAGGGTCTCGACGAAGGCTCGCGCCTCGGCTTCGCTGCGAAAGGTGACACGCTGGCGATCCAGGCTTACCTGCCAGGCGCTGTCGGGATAGGGCGTCAAAGGGCGGACGAGAATGTTCATGGCGATCGCCTCGTGTGGTCGACGCGGCACAGTCTAGGCGCTGCCATGGCCCGCGGGATGGGGCCATGGTGTCGCAGTCGATCACGCGGCGACGGGCGGTCCTCAGTAGGCCAGGCGTGCGTCCAGGCTGTTCTGTGCCAGGCGGCGGGCCTGTTCCTCGGTCATCCCCAGGCTCTCGTGCAGCGCGATGAAATTCTCCGTCACGTAGCCGCCAAAGTAGGCAGGATCATCGGAATTCACCGTGACCTTCACGCCCTGTTCCAGCAGGTCGAGGATGTTGTGCTGGCGCATGTCGTCGAACACTTTGAGCTTGGTGTTGGATAGCGGGCAGACGGTCAGCGGAATCTGCTCCTCGATCAGCCGGGCGATCAGCTTTGGATCTTCGGCGGCACGCACGCCGTGGTCGATGCGGCTGACCTTGAGCAGATCCAGCGCCTGCCAGATGTATTCGGGCGGGCCTTCCTCGCCAGCGTGGGCAACGGCCAGCAAGCCCTCGGCGCGCGCCTTGTCGAACACCCGCTGGAATTTGCTTGGCGGGTGGCCCAGCTCGGAGCTGTCCAGGCCGACGGCGAAGAACGCGTTGCGATAGGGCAGCGCCTGGTCCAGGGTCTTGAAGGCTTCCTCTTCCGGGAGGTGACGCAGGAAGCTGAGGATCAGCCCGCTGCTGATGCCCAGCAGCTCACGGCCGTCGGCCAGCGCCGCGCTGATGCCGTTGAGCGCGGCCTCGAACGGTACGCCACGGTCGGTGTGGGTCTGCGGGTCGAAGAAGGGCTCGGTGTGCACCACGTTCTGCTCTTCGCACTTCTGCAGGTAGGCCCAGGTCAGGTCGTAGAAGTCCTGCTCGGTACGCAGCACGTCGGCACCGGCGTAATAAAGGTCGAGAAATTCCTGCAGGTTGCCAAAGTTGTAGGCGCTGCGCAGGGCTTCGACGTCGTTCCAAGGCAGGGCGATCTTGTTGCGCTCGGCGAGGCGGAACATCAGTTCGGGTTCCAACGAGCCCTCCAGGTGCAGGTGGAGTTCGGCCTTGGGCAGATTGTTGAGCCAGTCTTGCATCGCGAAGTTCTCGTCTTTCGGGTGTGCGGGCATTCTATCGACGGGGTGCAGCAACGGATATGCCAGCTGACCAGTTTGGCCGGCCTAGCAATGTTGCATGACAGTCGAATGACTGAAAGATTGCCAAATGGGCGGTTTGGCGATTAATTGATCAGCGGTCTGCAGCCCAGTTCTGGCGGGCGCTGGCGAGGTTGTTCCCAATGTTATCCACAAAGTTCTCCACTCAATTCGGGCATAACCTTTGAGTGGCAGAACGCGATTGATGGCAAAACGTCATTAGCCGACTGTTCAGTCTAAAAAACGCAGCAATTCAAGTGGTTAACGCACCTCGGTGGGGCGCCTAAGGCGAATTGATCAAAAAGTGTGCAGTTCTCTCCAGGGCCCGCGGCAGGTGCTTTCCAGGCGGCCATACAATTGTTATCCACAATTGCGTCCACAGTATTTGTGGGCAACGCAGGCTCTATTCCAGGGCTTTCAGCTGGCTGCGCCCGCGACTGATGTCAGCGAGCAATCTTTCCAGCGGTTTCAGCTGAGCGGCGGGAAGGGCAATCTCCAGAGTCGCGCCTTCAGCATCGAAATGCTCGGCCTCCAGCAACGCCTCGAACTCCGCCAGGCGAGCCTTGAACAAGGCCAGTTCGGCGAAGCGGCAATGGCAGCGGCAGCGCGAGCGGGAGATCAATTCGCGGCGCTCACCGGCCTGTAGGCACTTGGCCGTGCTGCCGCCATAGGCGCGGGCGAGGCCGCCGGTGCCGAGCTTGATACCGCCGAACCAGCGGATCACCACCACCGCGACCTGATCGAAGTCCTGCCCTTCGATGGCGGTGAGCATCGGTCGCCCCGCGGTGCCGCCCGGTTCGCCGTCATCACTGAAGCGGTACTGATTGCCAATCTTCCAGGCCCAGCAGTTGTGTGTCGCGCTAGGATCGCTGACGGATTGAATGAAAGCCTGCGCTTCTTCCGGGCTTTGCACGGGCGCAGCCTTGGCCAGAAAGCGGCTCTTGCTGATCACTTCCAGCAATTCGCACGGCGCGGAGAGGGTGAAGGGCATGGCAGATACGGTGTTGGTTTGCGGGCGGCCATTGTAGCGACGCAACGGCCGCTGCGCTGTGCCCGTGCGGCCGGGCCGTCCGGCGAATGGTATGAACTTCCCCGGATCGGTTGGCCCCTTATCTAGGTAGGTGCGGTTCGCGCACGGCTTCGTACGAGCCGGGTGAACCGCTTTGCTGGCCAACCAGATGGAGGACTTTCCATGCTCAATTCCAGTTACCAGTCATGCATCCAGGCCTGCTCCAACTGCGCGCTGGTCTGCGAGTCCTGTGCGGCGTCGTGCCTGCGCGAGGATGACGTGAAGATGATGGCGCGCTGCATCAAGCTTGATCGTGATTGCGCGGACATGTGCGCAGTTGCGGCGGCGCTGATGACTCGCGACAGCCCTTATGCGAAAGCCTTCTGCAAGCTCTGCGCACAGGTCTGTCGCGACTGCGCCGAGGAGTGCGGCAAGCACAAACACGACCATTGCCAGGCCTGCGCCCAAGCCTGTCGCAACTGCGCTGAAGAGTGCGAAAAAATGGCAGCCTGATCGGCCGCTGCCAGGGAGGGTCGCAGCGGCGGTTGCTGGCCCTCTGGCGTCAGGCCAGCCAGTCCAGCGTCAGGATCAGGCGACGCTCGGCAGTTGTCGCCTGCGGCGAGCGGTGAATGATGCCGGCGCCTTCGTTACCCAGCCATTTCTCCCCTTTGAACAAGGCCACGTCCCCAGCCCCGAGCTGCTCGATAGCGTTCGGGTCAGCCGGTTCGGCTGTCGGATCACCCAGGCGTCGACGCGACATCGCGCCCTCGCGTAGCCATTCGCTGCCCGCGCCGGCATAGGTGGTAATCAGCCGCAGCGGCACGTGGTCGACGTGAAAGCGCGGACACATTGGCTTGCCCAGCACCCGCAGGCGCAGGCCGATGCGACGCGCATCGACCAGGCAGGCGAATGCCCGCACCAGCCAGGCGACGTCCGCGACGAAACCGGCGTGGCCGGACAGGTCCCGATAAGCAGCGGCCAGGGTTGGTAGCTGCACCTCGTCCTCGCCGACTGGTTCGAGGGTCAGCGATTCCGTCAGCGGCTCGCCCAGGGCCAGCAGTGCCTCGGCAAAGCCGGCAATGTGCAGCGGCAGCTGGCGCTGCCATACCGCCAGGTTGATGCCGTCGTTCAGCGCTTCGCCAAGCACCGCCGGTGTCCCGCCAAGCAACTGTCGGGGTTGTGGTCGGATAGTTTGCTGCGCCAGCATCAGGCGACCTGCTCATGCCAGGGGCCGAACGGGTCGGGCAGGCGCAGCCAGCCATCGGTGCCAACCGCCCATTCGCTGTCGTTCAGCAAACAGGCATCCAGCTCCCTGCGTAGCTGTTCAAAATTGATGTTCTGCCCGATGAAGACCAGCTCCTGACGACAATCGCCGAACTCGCCACGGGATTTCGCCAGGATTGCCGTGCGACTTTCGCTGTCGCTCGGCCAGGCTGATTCAGGCGTGAAATGCCACCAGCGGCCGGCATAGTCGTAGCGCATCAGCCCGCCGGCCTGCGACCAGCTGCCTGCTTCCTCTGGCCGGGTGGCCAGCCAGAAAAAGCCTTTGGATCGCAGCAACCTGCCGTTGCTCCATTCACGGTTGAGGAAGTTATAGAAGCGCTGCGGATGGAATGGCCGGCGCGCCAGGTAGGCGGTCGAGGCGATGCCATATTCTTCGGTTTCCGGGACATGCTCGCCGCGCATTTCCTTGAGCCAGCCCGGCGCCTGGGCGGCGCGCTCGAAGTCGAAGCGGCCGGTATCGAGGATGCGCTCGAGCGGCACCTGGCCCATGCTCATCGGCAGGATCTCGGCGTGCGTGTTGAGGCGACCGAGGATGGCGGTCAGTTCTTCACGCTCGGCGGTGGAAATCAGGTCGATCTTGCTGATCAGGATGACGTCGGCGAATTCCACCTGCTCGATCAGCAACTCGGTGACCGAACGCTCGTCGTCCTCGCCGAGGCTCTCACCATGGCTGGCCAGGCTCTCGGCCTCCTGGAAATCGCGCAGGAAATTCACCCCGTCGACCACCGTGACCATGGTATCCAGCCGTGCCAGGTCGGCCAGGCTCTGGCCCTGCTCGTCGCGAAAGGTGAAGGTTTCGGCCACCGGCAGTGGCTCTGAAATGCCGGTGGACTCGATCAACAGGTAGTCGAAGCGACCCTCACGGGCAAGCTTGCCGACTTCCTCGAGCAGGTCCTCGCGCAGGGTGCAGCAGATGCAACCGTTGCTCATCTCGACCAGTTTTTCCTCGGCCCGATTGAGGCTGACACCGCGCTGCACCTCGTTGCCGTCGATGTTGATCTCGCTCATGTCATTAACGATCACCGCGACACGACGGCCTTCGCGATTCTTCAGGATGTGGTTGAGCAGGGTGCTCTTGCCGGCGCCGAGGAAGCCGGACAGAACGGTAACGGGGAGGCGATTCATGGCGGTCTCTCAGGCGGATCGTTGGTGTTTTTCGCGCTGTTCCTGGCGTTGTTTCGCCTCGATGGACAGCGTCGTGGTGGGGCGCAGCAACAACCGCGGCAGACCGATCGGCTCGCCGGTTTCGGCGCACCAGCCGTATTCGCCGCGGGCGATGGCATCCAGCGCGTCGTCGATCTTGTCCAGCAGCTTCTTCTCACGCTCCAGCACGCGCAGTTGCCACTGGCGCTGTTCTTCGGCGCTGCCGATATCCGCCGGATCGCTGCTCGGCTCGACTTCGCGCAAGGCGGTGAATTCTTCGGCGATGCGGCTTTGCAATTCCTGACGCTGGCGCAGCAGCAGGTCGCGGAAGAAGGCCTGCTGCTCGGCGCTCATATAGGCATCGGCGGGTTGCGCGAGGAGGTCGGATTCGGTCATGAGCGGGTGCCCGGCAAGGTTGATTAGTGAGTTATAACATAACATTTATGATCGATACGAGTACGTATCGGGTAGTGCCAGGTATTGCGCAAGGGACGGGTAGCTTTGATCGGGTTACGAGGATGTTGCGATAGCGGTCTTGTCGCAGGCATGGGACGAGTTGGCGCGCTGTGGTGGGCTGAGGCCCACCCTACGAGGGATGCGACGTGGAGCGCAGGCACAGAAGGCTTTGAGGTTTTGTAGGGTGGGCTTCAGCCCACCGCATTCACCACCGCGGATGCGCCCAAGCCCGCCCGATGGGAGCGCATTCGTTTGCTCAGCTGGTGCTTGAAAGGCCGTGGTAGTTGCGACCGAAGTACACCAGCGCATCGCTGCTGTCGCGGCGGTACACGGCGACGACTTCGCAGTAGAGGATGTCGTGGGTGCCGACGCTGGCGCTGTGGCTGATGCGGCAGTCGAACGACACTGTGGCGCCGTCGAGCAGAGGTGAGCCGGTCATGCCGGTGCTCCACTGCGCCGCGGCGAAGCGCTCGGCCATGGGTGTTTTGCCGCCGAACAGGTTGGACAAGTCCCGCTGTGCGCCGGCAAGGGTGTTCACGCATAGCTGTCCGTTGGCGGTGACGATCGGGTGCGCCGAGGCGGTCCGGTTCAGGCACACCAGCAGGGTCGGCGGTTCGTCGGTAACGCTGCACACCGCGGTGGCGGTGAAGCCGGCGCGCCCGCTGGGCCCGTCGGTGGTGATGATATTGACCGCCGCGGCCAGGCGCGCCATGGCGTCGCGGTAGTCCTCACGAATCACTGGAGCGCTGAATTGACTGGTGGTTTCGCATTGAGCCAGTTGCATGGTCGTTTCTCCATCAGGCAATAACGCAGGCCCGGTCGAAGGGCAGGCGTGGCAGGCGGTCGCGCAGCTTGCTGGCATCGCCGTAGCCGAGGTTGATCAGCAGATTCGATTTCCAACGGGTGCTGCCGAAGAAGGCCTCGTCCAGCGCTTTGCCGTCGAAGCCCGACATCGGTCCACAATCGAGTCCCAGGGCGCGGGCGGCGAGGATCAGGTAGCCGGCCTGCAGCGAGCTGTTGCGCAGTGCGTTCTCGGTGATCAGTGCCGGCTGCCCTGCGTACCAGCTGCGGGCGTCGGCGAAGGGAAACAGCTCCGCCAGGGTTTCCGGGAAGTCCTCGTCATAGGCGACGATCACCGTGACCGGTGCGGCCATGGTCTTGTCCAGATTGCCCTTGGACAGGCAGGGCGCGAGCTTTGCCTTTCCCTCCGGCGTGCGTACGAAGACAAAGCGTCCCGGGCAGCTGTTCACCGCGGTGGGGCCCAGGCGGACGTGCTCGTAGAGTTGTTCGAGCAGTGCGTCCGGCACCGGCTTGTCCAGCCAGGCGCTGTGGGTGCGCGCCTCGCTGAACAGCGTCGCGAGAGCATTCGAGTCGATAGGGGCGTGCATGGTCGGATTCCTCAGGCTGCTGCGACCTGGCCGCATTGCTCGGCAAGATGGTCCAGCAGGATCTGGTTGAAGGGGTCGCTGTCGCTGACGCTGGACGCGTGGCCGCCGTAGTTCAGCAGCGCCAGCTGGGCGTTGGGCATGACATCAGCCAGGTGCTGCGAGCGTTGCCAGGGCACCAGCATGTCGTCGCGATTGGCAATCAGCAGGGTCGGGGTGGTGATGCGCGGCAGCTCGGCTTCGATATCGAAGGCCTGCAGCGCTTCGATGCGCCGCACCAGATTCATCGTCGGCGGAAAGTGCGCCAGGGCATGGGCATCGTCGCGTGCCAGTCGCTCGCTGTTGGCAGCGATCCAGTCGGCCGGATAGAGGAACAGCGACTGCGCCTGCACGTAGGCCGCTGCGCCGCTGTCGTGCAATAGCTTTAGTCGCACCGCGAAACAACGCACGCTGTGCGGGTTGGGGCTGCCCCAGGCATTGATCGGCACCAGGCTCTGCAGCAGTTGCGGCCGCAGCAGGGCGATCTGCAACCCCACCAGCCCGCCGAGGGCGTGGCCGATGAAGTGGCAGCGGCGAATGCTCAGGGTATCCAGCAACTCCAGCAGTTCGACTGCCATGGACTCGATGGAATAGCCCGCCGGCAGGTTCGCCGGGCTCTTGTTGGTACCCAGCTGGTCGTAGACCAGCACCCGGTAATCCTGCGTCAGTGCCGCCAGCTGTGGCGTCCAGAAGGCACCGGCGCCGCCGAGGCCGGAGCTGAGCACCAGGGTCGGAGCATCCGGCTCCATGCGGCCATGAAGTTCGTAGTGCATGTCATACCTCCGCGAGGTCGAAGTGCAAGCCGCCGGCGCGCCGGACGGCCCGGCAGGCGCTATTGGCCGACGTGGGCGATGCTGGCGATCTCGATCAGCGCATCGGGCTTCACCAGCCCGCACTGGATGCAGTAACGCGCGGGTTTCTCGCCGGGGAAATACTCGGCGTACACCTCGTTGACCTTCGCGTAGTTGGCCCAGTCGGTGAGCATGATCATGTTGAAGGTGACGTCGTTCATGCTGCCGCCGGCAGCCTCGACGACGCCCTTGATGGTTTCCAGCACATGACGGGTCTGCGCGGCGGCGTCGCCGACGTGGACCACGTTGTTGTCCTTGTCGAACGGCAGTGTGCCGGAGACGTAGACCACGCCATCGGCCATGGAGCCTGGAACGTACGGGGCGAGCGGTTTGCCGGAGCCGGCGGGGATGATGGATTGCTTGGGCATATCGTTGATTCCTTGCAAGGCATTCAGGCGAACCCGGCGGGCGCCTCTGCGGGCACCGCGATCAGGTATGGGGATGAAATCAGCTGGCGACCGCCACGCTGGGTGCGGTCGCGAAGCTCTGACAGAAGGCGTCGACGCTGGACACCCAGCCGAAGAACGTCTCGATGTTGTACAGCGCGGCCTGCTGGGCGAATTCCGGCCCGGCCTGATGGGTGGCATCGGCCAGCACCACGCCGAAATACTCCAGGTGAAAGCCGTCGCGCAGGGTCGATTCCACGCACACGTTGGTGGCGATGCCGGTGAACACCAGGTTGCGGATGCCACGGGCACGCAGGGTGCTGTCCAGCTGCGAGTTGAAGAAACCGCTATAGCGCGGCTTGGGCACCAGGATGTCGCCGGGCTGCGGTGCCAGTTCATCCACCAGCGCGTAATCCCAACCGCCTTTGGCCAGCAGCGTGCCGGCCAGCTCCGGGCGTCTGCGCATGGTCTTCAGCGCATTGGATTTGTGCCAGTTGGGCGAGCCCGGTCCGCCGGCCTCGACGTACCCGCTGTCCCAGCCGTTCTGCAGAAAGATCACCTGCATGCCGGCGGCACGAGCTGCGCTCAGCGCCTGGCGAATTTTCTCGATCACCGGCTTGGTCGCCGACACATCGAAGCCCGCCAGGTCGAGATAGCCGCCACGGGTGGCGTAGGCGTTCTGCATGTCCACCACGATCAGCGCGGTTTCGCTCGCCTTCATCGCGAGCGGCTCGGGGCGTGCCGGTAGCTGCACAGGTTCGTCCGTGGCGCTCAGGCCGTAGCCGGAGATCTGTTCGACGGCGTTCATCAGGCCGATTCCTTCAGTGCGGTGACGTGCCGGCGGCTCTGCATCAGCGGCTGGATCTTCTGGCCGAAGGCTTCGACGCCCTCGAGGAAGTCATCGAACGTCAGCATCACGCCCTGCATGCCGGGCACCGTGGCGATCTCATCGAGCATCCTCGCCACGTTGGCGTAGGAACCCACCAGCGTGCCCATGTTGATGTTCACTGCCGAAGTCGGGTCGGCCATCTGCCGGATGTTGCTGTCGGCGCCCTTGTCGGCGGACCCCTGCTCGCCAAGCCAGGCGATGGCTTCCTGATCAGCGCCGGCCTTGTAGTGCTCCCACTTGGCGCGGGCGGCTTCGTCGGTCTCATCGGCGATCACCATGAACAGCACACAGGAGGTGACGTGGCGGCCGGTCTTTTCAGTGGCCTTGAGCAGCCGCTCGGTGGCCGGGGCGAAGGCGGTGGGGGTGTTCACGCCCTTGCCGAAGCAGAAGTTGTAATCGGCGTACTGCGCCGAGAAGGCCATGCCGGCATCGGATGAGCCCGCGCAGATGATCTTCATGTCTGCCTGGGGTTTTGGGCTGACGCGGCAGTCCTCCATCTGAAAGTGCTCGCCCTTGAAGTCGCTACGCCCGGTGGCCCAGAGGTCGCGCAGTACCTGGGCGTATTCGCCGAGATACTGGTAGCGCGTGCCGAAGAATTCGTCGCCCGGCCACATGCCCATCTGGCTGTATTCCGGCTTCTGCCAGCCGGTGACGAGGTTCACGCCGAAGCGCCCGCCTGAGATCGAGTCGATGGTCGAGGCCATGCGCGCGACGATGGCCGGCGGCAGAGTGAGCGTTGCGGCAGTCGCGAACAGCTGGATCTTGCTGGTGACCGCGGCCAGGCCCGCCATCAGCGTGAAGGATTCCAGGTTGTGCTCCCAGAACTCGGTCTTACCACCGAAGCCGCGCAGCTTGATCATCGACAGCGCGAAGTCGAAGCCGTAGCCCTCGGCCTTCTGCACGATGGCCTTGTTCAGTTCAAAGGTCGGCATGTACTGCGGCGCATTTTCGGAAATGAGCCAGCCGTTGTTGCCGATCGGAATGAAAACACCAACATCCATGGGTAGCACCTCTGTACGCAATGGCTAGAAAGCGCTGCCCGAACGTGACGGGCAGGGTCGAAGGTGCTTTAGCAGGATGCAGGCCAGAAATGCATTTGGCTTTGAAATCAATAAGATGAGTTAGTTAGTCAATATCAAGTGGACCAATTGGTCTGAATCGGAGCACCTGGTTTGTGCGCGGCGCACGAAGATCGTGCAACAGCGGCTGGCTGACTTCGTTGCTCGTGCGGCGCAGGCTCAGCGCGCTACAGTAGATGACTCGTTCGAACCCACCCGGTAATCCCGTGACAGACCAACCCCCCGTTCCCCCTCGCAAGCGTCTCACCGCCAGCAAGACACCTCGGCTCAAGGGCGCAGCTCGCGTACCGAGCGCCAGCGCCCAGGACCGTCGCCTGCGCATGATCGAAAGCAAGCGCGCCAGCATCCTCCAGGCCGCGCTCGACCTGTTCTCGCGCTTTGGCCTGCACGGCACCAGCCTCGATCAGGTGGCGACCCAGGCAGACGTCTCCAAGACCAACCTGCTGTACTACTTCGGCAACAAGGAAGAGCTGTACACCAACGTCCTGCGGCAGTTGCTGGAGGTCTGGTTACAGCCGCTGCAAGCATTCAGCGTCGAACAGGACCCAGTCGAGGCGATCAGCGAATACCTGCGGGTCAAGCTCGAACTCTCCCGCGACCATCCCGCCGAATCGCGGCTGTTCTGCATGGAGATCATGCAGGGCGCGCCGCTGTTGCTGGGGGAGTTGCAACAGCCGCTGCACGATCTGGTGGAAAACAAGGTCGCCGTCATCCAAGCCTGGATCGACGCCGGCAAGCTCGCTCCCATCGCGCCGCATCACCTGATCTTCTCGCTGTGGGCGACCACCCAGCACTACGCCGACTTCCGCGTGCAGGTCGAGGCGGTGGCTGGCAAGACGCTGGATGATCCCGCGTTCTTCGAGGAAACGCTGAAGAGCTTGCAGGCGCTGATACTCGATGGCGTCAGGCCACGCTGAGGCTTGGGCGGGTAGCGATAGCGCACGCTCCTCGCTTGCGCGATCGGCCGCTGCTGTCTGTACTGGCTGATCAACCCACACGCGGGCCGGAGTGCCTTGGGTGAGTCATCCTCCGGCCAGCGCACCCTGGAGCGAAACGATGAAACCGACATTCCAGCCCGGCCGAAACATCGCGATGAAGGTGCCCGCCCATGAGTACCAGCACACCGTCGCGTTCTACCGCGAAATGCTCGCACTGAAAGAACTCACCCCTGCTGGCGCTGAAGGCGAGCACACGCCGCGCTTCGATTTTGGCGACAAGGTGCTCTGGCTGGATTGCGTGCCGGGCATCAGCCAGGCGGAGATATGGTTGGAGGTCGTCACGGATGACCTGGAAGGTGCCGCCGCCCACCTTGAGGGACACGACTGCGCTCGGCGGGATGAAATCGAATCCCTGCCGGAAGGGTTCAGGGCTTTCTGGATCTCGAGTCCGGCCAATATCATCCATCTGGTTTCCGAACGAGCGATGCCCTGATCGCGCAATGAGCCTCGCTCATTCAAGCCACCTGCCGCTGCCGATAGCCCTGCGAAATCTGCACCAGTACCACCAGCGCAACGATCGGCAGTAACCCGATGTTCACTGCCGCCCAGCCTGCCTGGGCAATCAGCGCGCCGGAGGCGAACGACATCACTGCCGCGACGCTGCCGTTGCTCAGCTCCATCAAGCCCTGCGCCCGGGCGCGTTCGTCTGGCGCATGGCCCTGCCCCAGCTGCGTCGAGCCGGCGACGAGCATGAGGTTCCAGCCGATACCGAGTAGGCAGCTGCTGACCATGAAGTGCCAGTGGCTGACGCCAAGCAGGGCGACGACTGCGCTTGCGATCAGCAGGCCACCGCCCACGCAGGCCACCATGCGGCTGCCCAGCCGGTCTACCAACGGCCCGGCGATGAAGGCCGGCAGGAACATTCCGAGCATGTGCCACTGGATCACCTGGCCGCTGGCCTGTAGATCCATCCCCTCGCCATGCATCGCCAGAGGCGTTGCGTTCATCACCAGAATCATCAACCCGTGACCGGCGGCGGTGGTCAGCACCGCGGCCCTGATGGTCGGCCGAGAAAGCAGTTCGCGCCACGACACCCGCGACGGTGCGCTCGGTGATGCGCTTGCCGTGCCAGTCGTGCTGAGGCCGGAAAGTACCGCTACACCCACTGCCGCCAGCGCAGCGATCAGCAGATAGGCGCCAGCGAAGGGTGTATCGATCAGTCCGCGAGCGGTATTGCCGAGCGAAGGGGCGACCAGCGCGGCGATCACGCCGCCGCCGATCACACACGCCGTGGCGCGGCCCTTGAAGGTTTCGCTAACGGCCTCCATCGCCGCAAAGCGGTAGTACATGGCCGATGCCTGATAACCGCCGATCAACAGCGAGCCGAGGCAGAGCAGGATGAAACTGTCGAGCCGCAGCGATAGCGCGCTTATCAGCCCGCCAAGCACACCGGCCAGCGCGCCGAACAGAAAGCCAACTTTGCGTCCATGGCGCTGCATGAGCCAGGCGATCGGCTGCAGTGCGAGCAGGCCGCCAAGCATCAGCACCGCGAGCGGCAACGATGCCAGGCTCGGGAAGGGCGCCAAGCGCAGGCCGACGATTGAAGTGAGGATGATGCCGGTCATCGAACAGGACCAGAACAGCGCCTGAGCCATGAACAAGCGAAACACCTGGGGGTTGCGGAAAAGTAGATGCATGAAGATCGCCTCGCGACGCTGGAAAACAGGCACAGCCGTGCCCGGCGATGTGCCAAGGGCCTGCTGTGAGCGAAAGGTGTGGCGCGTCGGGCTCAGCCGAAGCGCTGTGAGAAGTCCCGTGGGCTTACCGACAAGTGTTTCTGGAAGCTGCGCCGCAGGTTTTCCGGATGCCCGAAACCGGTCAGCCGCGCCACCGTTGTGATCGAGGCTTCGGCGCTCAGCAGCAAGCTGCGCGCGGCTTCCAGACGCAGCCGCTCGATATAGCGCCCCGGCCCCATGCCGACTTCCTGATTGAACAGCCGGCACAAGGTGCGTGGCGTCATGTGCGCCTGCTCGGCCAGGGCTTCGATGGAGAGATCGTCACCCAGATGACCTGGCAGCCACTCAAGTAGCGTGGTCAGGCGGCCCACTGCGCTGTTGGGCGCTGCGAGCATCGGGCTGAACTGCGTCTGCCCGCCGGGCCTGCGCAAAAACATCACCAGCCGCTGGGCGACCGAGAGTGCCAGCGCACGCCCAAGATCCGCCTCGACCAGGGCCAGCGCCAGATCAATGCCCGCCGTGACGCCAGCCGAGCTGAACAGATGCGCCGCCGCAGAATCAGCCGGGTCAAAGGTATGCAGACTGTCGCCATGCACCTCTACGGCGGCGTACTCGCCAAGGGCTTCGAGGTCTGCCCAGTGGGTGGTCGCCTTGCGCCCGTCGAACAGCCCGGCTTCGGCGAGGATCAATGCGCCGGAACACACCGACCCCAGCCGCCGCACCCGTTGCTCGGCGGCTCTAAGCCAAGCCAGCAGCGGCCCGTTGTGCATCTGCGCCGTGACGCCAAGGCCACCCGGAACCAGCAGGGTATCCAACGATCCAGGATCGATCTCGGGCCAGGCTGCATCGGCGACCAACTTGAACCCCGCCGAAGTGGCAACGGTGCCTCGCGCCTCACCAAGCAGAAGAAGCTCGTAAGCAGCCGGCCAACCCTGCCGCTGCCGCTCCACATTGGCCGAGGCAAATACCTGCAGCGGACCGGTGACGTCCAGGCTCATGACATCTGGATAAACAAGGCAAGCGATGGTGCGAATGGCGTCCATGGGTGCACCTCTGCGGGAAGATGCATGCAGTGTGCGGCGGCCCAGGTGTTGTCACAATGACAAGGCTCCCACGGATCTTGCCAATGCTGCAGACGCCATTCTTACTGGTTCATTCGCAGCCATCGCATGAGATCCCCTGGAACGGGGTTCCGGCGCCGATGTTCTCGTATGCGGATCTATATATTGACATTTATAGATATGAGGCCGAGGATCATCCACTCGGCAGTGACGGTATTACCGGACTGCACAGCCCTCACGGGGCGGTACTCACATTGTGGTGAGGTAGCCTCGGTCTTTAATATCTATAAATCACGATATCGAAATATTACGTTGTGAATCATAAAGCACTATTTACACGTGGCTCACTTGGCTCCTTCGCGCTACGTAACCGCATCGTGCTGCCACCGCTGACACGCTCGCGCAGTTCGCAGCCAGGCAATATTCCGAACGCCGTAATGGCGACCTACTACCAGCAACGAGCCAGTGCAGGCTTCATGGTGACGGAAGGCATCCAGATCGAGCCGAGAGGGCAGGGGTATGCCTGGACGCCCGGGATTCACAGCCCGGAGCAGGTCGAAGGCTGGAAGGCCGTTACCCAGGCGGTGCATGACGAGGGCGGCGTGATTTTCGCCCAGCTGTGGCATGTCGGCCGTGTCTCGCACACCTCGCTGCAACCCGGTGGTGCGCAACCCGTTGCGCCGTCCGCCATTCCGGCGACCAACGTCAAAGTCTTTATCGAGACGGCGCCCGGCGAGGGTGCGCTGGTCGAGCCATCAATGCCGAGGGCGCTGTCCAATGCTGAAGTCAAAGAGCTGGTGCAGCTCTATGCCCAGGCCGCGCGCAATGCGATGGAAGCAGGCTTCGATGGCATCGAAATTCACTGCGCCAATGGCTATCTGGTCAACCAGTTCATCTCCGCTCACACCAACAGCAGGACCGACGAATACGGCGGCTCGTTGCAGAACCGGCTGCGTTTTCTGCGCGAAGCGGTCCAGGCGATAGCCGACGTCATAGGTGCCGAGCGCGTGGGGGTTCGCTTTGCGCCGCTGTTTGCCAGCACGGACGAGGAGCGCGTCTACCTCGGCCTGGTGGAGCAAGACCCGCATGAGACCTACATCGAAGCGGTGAAGATTCTGCAAACCATCGGCGTCGCGTACGTATCACTGGCCGAGGCTGACTGGGACACCGCGCCCGAACTGCCCATCAGCTTCAGAGAGGCCGTTCGTGCGGCGTTCAGCGGTACGATCATCTACGCAGGCAAGTACACCCCGGAGCGGGCCACCGCGGCGATCGAAGCCGGTTGGGCGGACCTGATCGCCTTCGGCCGTCCGTTCATTGCCAACCCGGACCTGCCGGCCCGTATTGCCCATGGCTGGCCAATGAATCCGTTGGATGCCAGCGCCATGTACGGCGGCACCGAAAAGGGGTACATCGACTACCCGACGTACGCGCACTGAGTCGGCATGCGTGCGCTCCCGTGGAGTGCGCGCAGCCAGCACCGACAAAGTATCGTAAGATCGCGAAAACCCATTACCTGCCGCGGGATATGAGCATAGACATCAGTGAAGCGCTGAAGGCCCTGGATAACCCCACACGCCTGGCCATCCTTACCCTGCTGAAGGACCCGAAGACCAACTTCCCCGAGCAGGAAGCCGATCCCGAACAGCTGGGTGTGTGCGTCAGCATCATCCAGGAGCGTGTGGGGTTATCGCAGTCCACCGTCTCGAATTACCTGGCGGCGCTGCAGCGCGCGCAGTTGGTGACATCGCAGCGTATCGGTCCCTGGACCTACTACAAGCGAAACGAAGAGAAGGTCGCCCAGTTGCTCGAAGCGCTCAGCAAAGCCATCTGAGCGGGCTAGCAGAGCCTTGAGCGTTTCCCGTTCAGGGCCACCCCGGCCGATCCCTTCCCGCAGGTGGTGACACGCTGGCTCGGCAGGGCTTGCGGCCGTTATCGCCTTATCCTGCTCGCCCGATATTGCCCCGGCGTCATCCCAACTACCGTCTTGAAGTCATGGATGAAGTGCGCCTGATCGCTGTATCCGCAAGACAGGGCGGTGTCCAGCAGGGCGCCTCCCTGTTGCAGCTGCTGGCGTACTAAAGCGACACGTTGGATGCGGCTGAATTGCTTGGGACTTAGGCCGACCTGGTAGCGGAACAGGCGCTCCAGCTGGCGCTGGCCGAGTGGCACCGCTTGCAGCAGGTCAGCTAGGCGCTCCCTACCTTGGGTCGCCGTAATCTGCGCGAGCAGCTGCTGTACCGGCGAGCGGCGCTCCTGTGTCGCCTGCAAGCGTCTCAACAGCTCGCGCTCGACCAGCGCCTGCTGCGCGGCATGGCCCAGTTCGCTCAGTTGATCGGCCATCGTGGTCAGCCCCGGCTGCGGCCAGTCGGCACCGTGAAAGCCCGCCAGTTCATCGAGACCTATGCCGAGGAAAATCGCCCCCACGCCGGGCCGAAAACGCACGCCCATCAGCTTTACCTGGCCGCCCAGTTGCAACCTCGAACTGGCAAGCTGCGGCCCGGCGATCAGTGCGCGCGGGCCGTGCAGCTTTCCATCGAATGCCAGCGGATCGGCGAAGTTGAAAATCACCCCGCTGGCGCCGTCCGGATGCAGCAGCTGCTCGTCGTACACGGTGGCGGCGCCGCCCTCCAGCCACCAGAAATGCTGCACATAGGCTGCTAGCACCGGGGACGGAGGGCGAGCCATGAAGCCATCGATGCGTGGTAGACGTTCATGCAGGGCGGACATGGCGGGCGGCTTTCGCAGATGTCGAAAATCTACAATAGCCCAGCTCGGTGGCTGCGTAGCCTTGGCTTCACATTCAAACCGAGGAGTGACCACCATGCGCATGAACTACCAAGCCGCCGCCCCCGACGTGACGACCGCAATGATTGGTCTGGAAACCTACCTGGCGCGCCAGAGCCGCGGCGAGGATGGCGTCGACAAACCGCTCATGGAACTAGTGAAGATCCGCGTATCGCAGATCAACCGGTGCGCCTACTGCCTTGATATGCACACCAAGGATGCCCGTGCCCGGGGCGAAACCGAACAGCGCATCTATGCCCTCAGCGCCTGGCGCGAAACGCCGTTCTTCACGGGTCGCGAGCGCGCTGCGCTGGCCTGGGCCGAGGCCAATACGCTGCTACCGCAGGGCGTTTCACAGGCGCTGTTCGACGAGGTACGCGAGTACTTTTCAGAGGCCCAGCTCACCAACCTGACCCTGGCCGTCGCCACCATCAACGCTTGGAACCGTTTCGGGGTGTCCTTCGCGCCAGTGCCGGGCAGTTATCAGCCGCAGTGACAAGCTCGCCAAGCCGCCCGGCCTGATAGGTAAGCGGCCTGGCGTCAAAGGCAGGAATACTCGCCAGCGCCCCTGGAGACTTAAGGCAAGAGTTCCTGATTGCCCATGGCGCAAAAGCTCTGCGCCTGCTTGCCGACTGGCAGCGCACGCAGTTGCGTCATGCATTGGGCTTGGCTGGGCGTGCGAATCACGCTGAGCCTGGCGGCGTCATCGACGTATATCAGGTAGGGCTTGTTGTACCGCGGGCCGTCGTGCCAGCTGCTGAAGCGCTGCTCGCTGTAGCCACAGTGATAGCGCACATGGCCGGAGAAGCCCTTGAAGCGGTCGCGGCGAAAGATGTGCCGGTACAGGAGCCAGTCACGCTTGCTCTGACCGTCGCGCACCGCGTCGAGGCAGCCCTGCAGCTCGGTGATATGCGCCTCGTGAAGGAACACACTTTGCGCCAGGCTGGAGCCGTCCAGCTGCACCGTCGCTATCAGATAGACTCGCTGCTCCGCTGCCTGTGTCGATAACGCCAGGGACAAGCCCAGCGCCAACATCCCTGTTCTGATCAATCCTCGATGCTCCGATGCCGTTCAGTGGGGCCGCACCCTAGCGGATCGTCGCGTCGGGAAACAAGCCTCTATGCAGGGAGGGCGAGGCATCACCGGCATGAGTCACCGCGCTTCAGTCAGCTGCCTGGATCGCTCTATGGCAATCACGCCCAGGCGTCTGGCTCCCGCTCGTAAAGCTCCAGCGGCAGCTCGTCAGGATCGGCAAAAAAAGTGAAACGGCGTCCGGTGTACTCATCCGTGCGAATCGGCTCAACCGCGATGCCCTTTGCCTCCAGCGCGGTCTTGCATGCAGCGACGTCATCCACGGCAAACGCCAGATGCCGCAAGCCTTGCGCCTCTGGGCGCGAGGGGCGAGGCGGGGCGTCGGGAAAGGAGAACAGCTCGATCTGCCCGCCATCCGGCAACGCCAGGTCGAGCTTGTAGGACTGCCGCGACGCCCGGTAATGCTCGCCGACCCCCCTGAGGCCTAACACCTCGGTATAGAAGCGCTTAGAGACGGCATAGTCAGAGCAGATGATTGCGGCGTGGTGGATCGAGCGGAGCATGAAAAGGTCCTGCGGTGGCGATGAGGTCAAGACTGGTTGCGCCGCGGATGCTACGAACATGCTGGCGACGCAGGGCCTAGACAGCATCGGCTTGGTACCCGCGTCGGATGCTGTTTTCGGGCGTGGTGTTTGGTTAGGCCTCGCCAGCTGCCCTACGCTCCTCAAGGAGCTGAAGTATGGAGGGCGGCATCGGGCGACACCCACAGGCCTTTGCATGAGCAACATGCCAATCGACGCGCTGCTGGACAGTTGCGTTCCTTGGCATGGGATTCATCTCATGCCATGCCTTATTTGTTTTGCCCATCGTAAGCCTCCACCGCAGCAAGGAAGCCGGCAATAACAACCGAGCCAGCGGCAGGCAGGCCAATAAGGACAGCACTCAACACTTCCTGCCTCGACGCACCATGCGATTTTGCCGAAAGCACATGAAATGGAATGCCAGAGGTATTCCCTGTCGCTCCCAGCACGGCGATGTACGCTAGTTCCTTGGTCTTCTTGTCCAGAGCGCTAGCAGCATCAAGAGCTTGCGCCGCTTGCATCCAGGCCTTGGCATGGGCCGGGGCTTCCCGCATGAATAACGCGAATTCTTTTGACACGCTCATGGATGGTTCCTATGGGCCTAACTTTTGGTTAAGGGGCGGGCTTTAGCCCGTCCCAGTGAGCGAAGCGAACGGTTTGAACCATTTGTTAGGCATTGAACGCTGGTCTAAAGAAAGTTCTTTCATAGCTGATGATACACTTTGTTTCTTCAGCATATTTGAAGGCAGCTATGCAGGCTGTGTCTTGAAGGGACTTTTCCCGATACTGCTCGTACTCAGCCAAGCTTGGGAATGTGAACATTGCGAGCGCAACATTATTGGCACCCTCTGATGGCAAGAAGTAACCGTGGTGTTTGCCGCCGAATTTCTCAACCAGTGGAATCCACAGTTTGCCGTAATATTCAAATTCTTTGAGTTTATATGGGTCAATTATGTATCTGAGATGGCAGGTAACCACAGTATTCTCCTATATGCCTAACGATTAGCTAAGGGGCGGGCTTTAGCCGGTCCCAGTGAACGAAGTGAGCGACTTGTTAGGCATTGGTACTAAGTGCCTCTGTTACAGCCTTGCTCATGAGCTCCTCATTATCTAATAATTCCCGGTAAGGCTCGAATGGAAGATTTCCATCATTTACCTGGCGTTGAACAAATATGCGCATGCGCCAATCATCCGGGTGTGGTTTGTTAAAGTCGAAGTCTATACCGCCGGTATCTAGGGTTTTGTAGACATCGACTCCAATGCTGTGAGTGCGTATGTACCAAGAGGTGCCAGGAATGATGCGGTGCCCGCGATATTCACTACGCAGAATGTTCTCTGCCTTTTCCAAACCGAAGCTACGGGAAATAAGTTCTTTTGCCCACGCCATCTGGGCATACCACAGGGCAATTGCTGCTCTTATTGGGTTCACATCCATAATTCCCACAATGTCTAACGTTTGGTTAAGGGGCGGGCTTTAGCCCGTCCCAGTGAGCGAAGCGAACGGTTTGAATCACTGGTTAGGTTTGCGGCGCTGGATGCATGAGCCATGCGCACCAGATTTCTTTTGCTTCCTCGCTGAAGTCGGGGCAGCGAGTTAAGCCAGCATCGGGAGAACCAAACCAGCGTACGAACTCTTCCTGGATAATGCGCTGAACATCAGATTCTGATCTGGCCTCTACTAGGCGAGGCAAGATTGTTTCTACTTCAGCGGCGTACTCGTCGGTGTTATCACCGAAATTAATGCCCATAGGGTCATGCCTGAACAGAATTTCTTCTACTTCAGTGAAAAGCATCCCGTACTTAGCTTTTGTCTCTGACCTGCTCATGGATACCTAACGATTAAGCTAACAGGCGAGCAAAAGCGCAGCTTTTGCGAGTCCAGTGAGCGAAGCGAACGTTGTTAAGCGCATTGTTAGGGCTGCTCAGTGTTTGTTTCACTCTTTGAAATGTTGCCGTATAGCTTTGCGGCAAAGCCAAATATGTAGAAGATAGCGATAAAACTCAAAGCAAATGCTAAAGCAGCAAGCTTGTTGAAGCTAACGAAATGTATGAAAAGGAAGGATGAGTGCAGGGTGGTTAAGAGCACGAAAACAAGGGTTGCCGTGACTAAAAGATGACCATTTTTGTTCTCCTGCTGCGCCATTGCTCCAAAAATGGCGCCCATTGCGATGAAAATAGGAAATATGAACGCAAAGGCGGCCATGAAATGACTCTGGTCGGATGTATCAGCCATAAAAACGGTAAATGCGATGGCGGCCTGCCCGTAAGACATGCCTCTTAATGCGCCATGAACAGAAGCTGGGTCCCTATGCAGGTGTGATGTGAGGAAAGGGGCGATGAATTTTAGTGCTTTTATCATGACGGGCTCGGATGTTTGATGAAGCTCTAACGTTTGGTTAAGGGCGGGCTTTAGCCCGCCCCGGCGAGCGGAGCGAGCGATTTGAACCTATTGTTATAGGCTTTTCTCAAGCTCGCCATCCATTCTGTATTCAACGCCATCTTCAAGCCACTTTCCTGATATTACCAAGAATGGATCTTCAAGTTTTATTGATACTTCAATAGGGCTTTCGTAAGCCTCGTACCCTTCATATTGAAACTTACCTAGCCCTGAGTATTTTTGAGGCGAACGCTCGTTGGCGATGCAGTGCCCTGTAAATTTACAGCCGTCTTTTACACCCAAAAAATCGAAGCTAATTTTCCCTTCTGAGATAACGCAGCGAGGAATTTGGTATATCCAAAGATTGGCTTCATTAGCTACATCAATTTCTCCGCTGAATTTCATGGGGTAATTCTCTAACGTTTGGTTAAGGAGCGGGCTTTAGCCCGTCCCAGTGAGCGAAGCGAACGGTTTGAGCCACTTGTTAGGTCGTGAAATCGAGTTTTGGTTGAGAGGTATTAATTAGTCGAATATCGTGAATACATTGCCATTCGTCAACGCCTAGCACCATTAACCCAGACTTGATGTAAGCGACCCCCATAAGCGTCGAGCTAGTTGTTGTGCAGATTCGATGAATTAGGGTGTAATATTTTTCTGGTTTGGCAATGGCTTCATAAGCAACGGTGCGCACAACTCCCGGCTTGACTTGCCCAAAGTGCTTCGATTCTGTGAGCTCATAGGTAGGGTGGCCGCTTGGACTAACCTGCGTATCCTCATTCTGCGGGGGCGAGTTATCCGTGGTGTAATGTATTGATGCTCCACCATTGAATGCATTTTTCATTAGCAAAGCAAATCCAGTATATGTTATGACTCCGCCGCCAGTTGAAACGTTAAAGTAAATCCCGGCGATGTGGCGCCATATTCGGATTAGCTCTTCATATGCTTGCTGGACTTCTGAGGGAGTAAGCGTTGAATGTGGAAGTGATGCGGCGGGGAATTTCGCATGCTGAAGTCTGCAGCGAGTATTTTTGTACTGAGAACTTATTATGTATTCAACAGGGTCTTCCACGCCTGTTGGAGTGTAGTGCGCCAGTGAAGAATTATTGTTTATTGCGGTCAAACATCGCTTTAGCCATGCGGCCTCTCCCTCTAATTTTTTCTTTGGGAAAATGGAATTGAGCAGCGCTTCAAATGCTAGGAATAAATTTTTATACGCTTCAAACAAGTCGCGCGATGCTTGTGACAGTCGATAGTAGCGGAATGATTCATTCCAGACTGGCTCAGGCGGCGGTGGAGGTTTGACTTCATTACCCTCTGCATCAGTCTGGGTTATTTCAACCTGCATACCCATGGCCAAATCAAATAGGCTGTATGAGAATAATATAGACTTCCCATCTTTATGGTAAACGCCAACGCTAGAGCGCGCAGGATCTGAAAGGGTAAATGAAGGCAGTCCTTTAACTGAAATTATATCGAGCGCTTCTTGTATTGCTGCAAAGCCTATAGTTTGCAGTTCATCATAGGAGACGGCAAGAGACGTACGTGTAACAACATCAGTGCTTCCTTTAGTTAATTCTACCTGCCAGGCTCCATTAGCTGTCTCATGAATATATGAGATGGTTGAGCTCGTTGATAATGAGAAAGATATTCCACTCTTGTATTTCCCGTCGAGATTTTCTTTCCCAGCGATGAATATCTTGCCTATGCGGGCCATCGATCTCTCCGTGACCTAACGTTTGGTTAAGGGGCGGGCTTTAGCCCGTCCCAGTGAGCGAAGCGAACGATTTGAACCAGTAGTTATAAGCTTTTCGGCCAAATGAACTCAATTTCCGGCTCAGCTAGATGAATAGATACAGCGTCATTTCTTCCAACCGCATACGCAACAGTGCTTTTGTGATAGCCAATTTCAGGGATGCTAAAAAGAAGTTTTCCCGCACAGAAAGCATTTAAAATGTTATGAGAGCTGCTGAATTGGAGGAAGTTAGACTCACCTATTGCTCTCGCGAGCTCCCAGATTTTAGATTCTTCTTGTAAATCTATATAAGTCTCTAACGGTCCAAGTTGGTCGTCTTGAGAACAGCAGGCTTGACGTGTGACTTTAATTTTCATGTGTGCTTATAACGTTTGGTTAAGGGGCGGGCTTTAGCCCGTCCCAGTGAGCGCAGCGAACGATTTGAACCACTAGTTAGGTTTCTTGGTACGGGACGCCATAGAGAACATTTCTAGCTCGGCCTTCAAATTCGTGCGCATATTCTTGTAAAGTACGCCATTCAATACGCGCTAAGCAATTAATAGCGGCACTTCTAACGCTCGCCCATTCATTATGGCTAAACATAAATTGATCATCGCAGTGGAATGCGTCACTGCTTAAATTGTCGCAGCTTTCAAATATTGAGAGCAACTCGTTTTTTATATCGACTGGAATGTCGTTTTCGTAATAACCAACAAAATCTTTAATTCTTAATATTTTTTCGCTCCACACTTCGCATGCGGGGCAATATGGTATCGATTCACTCTGTTGTTTTGCTTCGAGTGAAAGAAACTCTAGCCCATAGCAGAGTTGTAGGAATGAAAGTAGCTTTTCATACTCATCATCTGCATACCAGTTCCATACCCTGGCTGAGAAGCTAGTTTCCATGTGATACCTAACGATTAAGCTAAGGGGCGGCGGCACGCCGTCCCAGCGAACGAAGTGAGCGATTTGAGCGCCTTGTTAGGCATAAACCACCTCGCTTGCGAACTGCGGATATTCACCTTGCATTTCAGTAAGGCATTCTTTTAGTAGCACAGCCTCACGAGGTAGGCGGTGTGAGAACTGCGCCCAGCCTAAGAACCTAACGGTGTATGGCATTTCAACCAAGCCAGTTATGGCGTCCCAGAAAGCGTCCCAGTTAGCACCATACCAGCCCGGAAAATTTAGCGAATCCATCAGCAAAGAGTGCAGTTCTTCTGCGCTAGTGATAGCTCGGAGATCAATCTCTACTAGCTGTACGCGGGACATATTTTTTTGCCTAACGATTAAGCTAAGGGGCTGGCTTTAGCCAGTCCCAGCGAGTGAAACGAGCGGCTTCAGCGCCTTGTTAGGAAACAACACGCGCACAATTACAGTTTTCTGAATAGTAACGATCAATCTCATACGCAAGTGCCATAAGGGGTTTGTAGTCATCGGCCCATTCTCCGATGCCACGACTGAAACCTAATCCTGCGCCATCAGATGGGCGGGGTAGTCGACTTGTGTATACCGACTCTAAATACCCACTCATTGCTGAAATGGCTTCATTTGTTGACTCAACTAGCCACGTAGGCCCATTTGATTCAGCACTTCCATGTATGCGACGGCATTCATTCATCGCACTTTTAATCAACTGTTCAAGATGAAGATCGCACGCATCCATGCTTTGGTTCCTAACGTTTGGTTAAGGGGCGGGCTTTAGCCCGTCCCCGTGAGCGAAGCGAACGATTTGAACCATTTGTTATGCGTGCTCAATGTTCATGAATTTGTATTGAGGATACTTGCTCTTAGATTCAGAACGTAAGCTAGAGATTTTGCTTTTTAGGCCGTCATGGCTTGACTGCACATTTGAAATGACGTTCTCGATAGAGCTATATGCTGTCTTGAATGTTCCAAGGCTTAATTTTGACGAATACTCGTTCAGCGGGCAGGTTCTGTCGAGTAGCCCCGCCTTAGACATTTGCGGCTGAAGAATTCCAACATAAAATTCGTTGCGCACATTCAATGACTTTATAGCTTGGATGAAGCCATCTTGCTCAATGCTTATATCTAGAAGCAGTTGTGGAGAGACGGTCAAAATCAGCGCTAGCTCACCTACATCAACTCTTGTGCCGTCGTGAAAATTCGTGAAGGCTGGCATTGAAAAGGCTGCGTGATGAATGCTCTTCTGTTTGTCTAGTTCTGATTTTATGTTGCATATAGTGTTGTATTGAATGGCCAGATTTAATATGGCTCTATTTATAGTGGCGACTTCCTTTCCTACTCGCTCCTGCTCTTCAGCTTTGCGCTTTCTAGATTCGATTTTGTCACTGAACTTGAATGCAAAAAAGGCACCTGCCAAAGCACCAAATAAAGTAGTAAAAAAATTTGATGCAGGCTCCAGCCATTTTGGTGCCGCAGACTCGGTTATTGCTAACCCTGAAAAATACCAAAGCAAAATTGCGCCTAAACCGACAATTCCTCCTGTGACGACAGGATCGTATCTGTAATCTTTCAGAGGAGACTCCTTAATGCATAACGATTGGCTAAGGGGCGGGCTTTAGCCCGTCCCAGTGAGCGAAGCGAACGATTTGAGCCGGTTGTTAGGCCTGGCCTGCTCGACACGTTAGTCGCAGCTACGCAGAAAGAAAAGGCTGGCGCCGATGAGTTGGAAAGCGAACGCGGCAAGTTAATTGTTACGGTGCTCTGCATAAAACCAACTCCCTTTGATAAGGCCAATAATTTTGACGAATTACTGGCGATTCGGTGTTGCGGTTGAAGCGCTGCCTAAATAAAAAGTACCGGAGGTGCCTAACTATAATTAGACACCAAATGGTGTATAAGACGCCAAACGGGCGTGGTGTATAACATTCCTTGTCATCTGGTCGTTCCTTGCCTAGGCTGGGCCTCTCAAGGAAGTGATGAATGTATAAGGGAGTTATACACCATGGATGAGAAGCCGCGACTGTTGGATCAGGTGCGGGAGCAGATTAGGCTCAAACACTACTCGATCAGAACTGAGCGTGTCTATTGCGAGTGGATAAAGCGTTATGTCCGCTTTCACAAATATCGACATCCGCTCGATATGGGGCGCAAGAGGTTGAAGCCTTTCTTTCTGACCTCGCCGTTCGCCGCGATGTTTCTGCCTCAACACAGAATCAGGCGCTCGCGGCGTTGCTGTTTCTTTATAAACAGGTGCTTAAACAGGAGCTGCCCTGGCTGGGTGAGGTTGTGCGGGCTAAAAAACCGGCGCGGTTGCCTGTGGTGCTCTCAATAGACGAGGTGCAGCGGATACTCGCGCAGCTGGAGGGCGAGGTCGGACTTGTTGCGAGGCTACTTTACGGCGGGTGGAATGCGTCTGATGGAGGGGGGAGGCTTCGAGTCAAGGACGTCGATTTCGGCCGTAACGAAATCATTATTAGAGACGGTAAAGCCCAAAAGGACCGCGTCACGGTACCGCCGGCGACGTTGGTTGCGCCCCTCAAACAGCACCTGGCCCGGGTTCGGTCCATTCACCAGCAAGAGTTGGCGGAGGGGAGGGGAGACGTCTAGTTGCCGGATGCGTTTTTTCGCAAATAACCACGGGCGCCTTGGGAGTGGGCTTGGCAGTACGTGTTCCCGGCCTCAGGCCTTTCGGTCGACCCGCGCAGCCAGGCGGTGCGGCGGCATCATTTCGATGAAAAGCGTATACAGCGCGCATTCAAGCGTGCACTCAACGCGACCGGCATTACCAAGCTCGCTACGCCTCATACATTGCGACACAGCTTCGCTACGCACTTGCTAGAAAGCGGACAGGACATACGCACGGTGCAGGAGTTGCTGGGGCACGCTGACATCAAAACGATGATGATTTACACCCATGTGCTCAACCGGGGTGGGTTGGCGGTGCTCAGTCCGCTTGATCGCATGTGATCAGCGCCAGCGGATGCGGTGAATAACTATCGCCGCGGGCAATGTCGCAGCCAGCGATCTCGATAGGACCGCTGGCTGCGCTCTCGATGCGCTTACTGCGTTCGCGTCACTCGCCACACGACATTGGCCAGGTCATCCGCGACGATCAGCGCCCCGCGCGGGTCGACGGTTACGCCGACCGGCCTGCCCCGGGTCTTGCCGTCGTCGGTGCGAAAGCCTGTGGCGAAGTCGATTGGCTCGCCTGCGGGGCGGCCGTCGCGGAAGGGTACGAAGATCACCTTGTAGCCGACCGGTTCCTTACGGTTCCAGCTGCCATGCTCGCCGATGAATACGCCTTCGGCGAACTGTTCGCCCATCACGTCCGATGAGAAGTCCAGCCCTAGCGCGGCGACGTGCGAGCCCAGGGCGTAGTCCGGCGTGAGCGAGGCGGCGACCTTGTCCGAGTCCAGTGGGCGTACGCGGTCATCGACGTTTTGGCCCCAGTAGGCGTACGGCCAGCCGTAGAAGCCGCCTTCCTGTACCGACGTCAGATAATCCGGCACCAGGTCTTCGCCGAGTTCATCGCGCTCGTTGACCACGGCCCAGAGCTGGCCGGACTCAGGCTGGATTGCCAGTGCGGTGGGGTTGCGCAGCCCCGTAGCGTAGGGTTTGTAGGCGCCGGTTTCGGCGTTGACCTGCCAGACCAGCGCGCGGTCGACCTCGGCCTCCATGCCGCGCTCGGTGATGTTGCTGTTGGAGCCGATGCCGACATACAGGTACTGGCCGTCGGGGCTGATGGTCAGGGCCTTGGTCCAGTGGTGGTTGATCTCCGACGGCAGGTCCGCCACTTTGGTCGGCGGGCTGGCGGCCTCGGTCTGGCCGTCCTGATAATCGAAACGCACAAGCTCGTCCTGATTGGCGACATACAGATTGCCGTCGTGGAAGGCCAGGCCGTAGGGCGCGTTGAGGTCTTCGGCGAACACGGTCTGCAGCTCGTACGTGCCGTCACCGTCCGCATCACGCAGTAGGGTCAGGCGATTGCCGCTTTCCACCGAGGTGTTGCCCTTGGCCTTGAGATATCCGGCGATGACGTCCTTCGGCTTGAGCTTGGCCGCGTTACCGCCGCGGCCTTCGGCAACAAGGATATCGCCGTTGGGCAGCACCAGGGTCTGGCGCGGAATCTTCAGGTCGGTGGCAATCGCCGTCACGCTGAAGTTCTCCGGCACCGTGGGCACTTGTTCGCCCCAGGGCTCGGGCTCGGCGATGTTCATGCTGGGCAGCAGGCCGCGTTCCGGTTCGGGAAGCTTGGGGTTGGTGCCGTAATGCTGTGAGGCATCCTGCTCGCCACCGCATGCGCTCAGCAGTACGGCCATGGCCAGAGTGGTCAGTGCGCTGGAGTGCTTCATGCCTCACCTCCATCGCGCAGGTTGCTGAGGCCGAGCCACGTTGCGGCGCACGCCAATACGGTAACGATCACCGACAGCACCAGGCCCAACGGCATGGTTGCCCAGGCGTCCTTGGCATGCTCCAGAGCATTGATGAAGCCCAGCAGCCAGGCCGCCAGCAGCAGTATGAAGTAGGCCAGTGGTCGCCCTTTCCGGTGTTGCGCGCGGATCAGGTTCGCCGCCGCGAACAGCAACGCCAAGCCGCAGAACACCAGCCCACCGGCAATCAGCCAGGCGGAGAAGTTGCTCCACTGAATCTCATAAGTCTTGAAGTAGGCGATGTCGCTCAACATGGCGCCAAGAAACAGCGGCACGGTGCCCGCAAGCAACGTCCCATGCAGCGGGTTGGGTACGTGGCGGGAGATGCTGTGGGTGGTGGTTTGCGTGCGGTGGGTGATAACGGTCACGTAGATATCCTCATCGCTGGAGACCCCTCATGCTCGACGCAGATGCGCTGGCGGTCCGGATTGCTCTGACTGTGCTTAAAAGGGGATCGTGACGTTGCATCGTTAGTTCACTGCCAATGAGCGGCGAGCTTCCCTTTTGGCAAGGCAAGGCGTGAAGACGGCAGGTGTGCGGATGGCTGAGCGACCACACTGGCGCCTCAGTTCGATCATTCGGAGAGCCTGGCTACGGCAACTGCAGGGAAATGAAATGTTGCAGGTTGCCTCATGCACAAGCGCCAGCGTATGCCTGGTATATGCCGATTTCGGCAGCTGGTGCGGACAGCATGCGCGGTTACGCCCGACGCCGCAGGGCTACCGGATAAAGAGCGTAAGTCATAGCTGATCCGTCTGATCCGTCTGATTCGTTTACGTGTCGGCCGCCTTTTCGCGGCCGACCGCCTTTCGCTTATCGGACGCACTTTCGCGGCCCGGTTTTCGTGCCTTGCGCACAAACCAAGTGCTCCGAAGCGGACCATTTGATCCGTTACTTCTCCTCGTAAACGCTAAGTTGCTGATCTTTAAGCGAATCAGATCAGTGGCACGCTTTCTGCTCCTTCCTCGCTGTCGCCCTCGCGTGCAAACGGAGCGACCGGCCCGCTGCGGCATGCATACAGAGAAGCGCCTGCGCCATTGGCGACGCGCTCAGGTTTCAGCCTTGCGTCAGAGGAGTGCGTCACCCATGACTCTGCAATACGTTCCCATCATCGACCTGGCGCCGTATTTCGCCGGCACGCCGGAGGGCAAGGCCCAGGTGGCCAAGGCCGTCGATCAGGCCTGCCGCGACATTGGTTTTCTGGTCATCACTAATCACCAGATCCCCACCGAACTGATCGAGCGCGTGTCGCGGCTGACGCGGCAGTTCTTCGCCTTGCCGTTGCCGGAAAAGCGCAAGGTCGACCGGCCCAGCCCGGAAATGGTGCGCGGCTACAGCGCCATCGCCGAAGAGAGCCTGTCGTATTCGATGGAGGAGGCCGCGCCCGGCGATCTCAAGGAATCCTTTTCCATCGGCCCTAGCGATGTGCCGCTTGAGGACTATTACCACTGCGCCGAAGCCGGCCCGCATTTCGCGCCGAACGTTTGGCCCACCGGCATCGAAGGCTTCGAGCAGGCCTACCGCGAGTACTTCGCTGCCATGAGCGAGTTGTCGCAGTCGCTGATGCGCATCTTCGCGCTGGCGCTGGCGCTGCCGGAAACCTTCTTCGACGACAAGATCGACAAGCACATCAGCATGTTCCGCAGCCTCAGCTACCCGGATGTGAAGGACGACGTCGAACCGGGGCAGATGCGCGCAAGCGCCCACACCGATTACGGCAGCCTGACCATCGTCAAGCCGGACAACGCGCTGGGCGGCCTGCAAGCGCGCAACCGCCAGGGCGAATGGGTGGATGTGCCCTACGTGGAGAACGGCTTCGCCGTGAACATTGGCGACCTGATGATGCAGTGGACCAACGATCAGTGGATTTCCACCCTGCATCGCGTAGTCAATCCGCCGGCCGACAGCCCTGCCGACAACGGCCGCCAGTCACTGGTGTTCTTCCACCAGCCCAACTATGACGCGCTGATCGAGTGCCTGCCGGGTTGCCTGGCCGCGGGTGAAGCGCCGCGTCATGCGCCGGTCACGTCCGGCGACAACCTGCTCTCCAAGTTCGTCAAGCAGACCACATTCGGCAAAGGCCTGGAGGTCGCATGAGCACGCTTTCATACGTCAACGTGTTCGCCCGCGACATCGAAGCCCTGAGCGGCTTTTACCGCGAGCTGTTCGGCTTCAAGCACATCCCCGAGATCGCCTCGCCGATCTTTCGCGGGCTGGATACCGGCAAGAGCTGCATCGGCTTCAACGCGCCGGAAGCCTATGAACTGCTGCATCTGAACGAGTTCGCCGACACCCGCGGCTGCAAGTTCCTGCTGAACATCGATGCCGATTCGAAAGAGGAAGTCGACCGCCTGGTGCCCATTGCCGTCGCCATGGGCGCGACGCTGATCAAGGCGCCCTACGAAACCTATTACCACTGGTATCAGGCGGTGCTGCTGGACCCGGAAAACAACGTGTTTCGTATCAACCACATGCTTTGACGTGCCAACCTCAGGAAGACCAAAAATGCTCAATCAGATGAAACGGACCTTGTGTGCGGCGGTGGCTCTCGGCCTGGCAACAACTGTTGGCGTCGCCGCGGCGCAGGAAGGGCAGGGGCTGACCCTCGACAAACCAGCGAAGATCGCCATGCTCTACATCAGCCCGCGCAATGATGGCGGCTGGACTCAGGCCTTCGACGAGGCGCGGCAGAAGCTCGAAACCGAGCTCGATACCAAGATCCAGTACGTCGAAAGCGTGCCGGAAAATGCCTCCTCGATCCGCCCGGCCGTGGACCGGCTGATCCAGCGCGGCGCCAACGTTATCATCGGCACCGCTTTCGGCTACTCGGACACCTTCAAGGAGCTGGCCGACAAGTACCCGGACGTGGCCTTCCTCAACGGCTCGGGCACCACCAACAGCGGCAACCTCGAATCCTTCTACGGGCGTACCTACGAAAGCCAGTACCTGTGCGGCATGGCGGCGGGCGCGGCGTCCAAGACCGGCAAGCTCGGCTTTGTCGCCGCTAACCCCTTTGGCCAGGTCAATTGGACGGTCAACGCCTTCGCCCTCGGCGCCCAGCAGATCAACCCGGACGCCACCGTCACCGTGGTCTACACCGGCGCCTGGAATGATCCGGTGAAGGAGCGCGCCGCCGCCATGGCGCTAATCGACTCTGGGGCCGACGTGCTCGGCCAGCACGTCGACAGCCCGACGCCGCAAATCGTCGCCCAGGAGCGCGGCGTGCATGGCACCGGACACCACCGCGACATGAGCGAGTTCGCCCCGGACGCCACCGTCTGTTCATCGGTCTGGGTGTGGGACAAGTTCCTCGCGCCGGAGCTAAAGAAGATCAGCGCCGGCAACTGGACGCCACCAGAGAACGGTGCGCTGCTGTCCATGGCCGAAGGCGGCACCGATGCGGCCTGCTGCGGCCCGGCGGTTTCCGAAGCGGATAAGGCCAAGATCATGGCCGCCCGCGAGGAGCTGCTCAAAGGCGAGAAGAAGATCTACGCCGGCCCGATGCTCGACCGCGACGGCACCGAGCGCATCGCCGCTGGCGAGGTCATGGCCGACCCGGCGTTGTGGCAGATGGATTGGTTCGTCAAGGGAGTGATCACCCAGCAATGAGTAACCTGAACGCGATCCAGCTGACCGGGGTGAGCAAGTCGTTCGACGGCTTCATGGCCCTGTCCCAGGCGGATTTCACCGCCAAGTGGGGCGAGGTGCACGCGCTGCTCGGCGAGAACGGCGCGGGCAAATCCTCGCTGATGAACATCGCCGCGGGCCTTTACGCACCGGAAAGCGGATCGCTATTCATCGACGACAACCCAGTGCGGCTCAGCGGTCCTCGTGATGCGAGCCGCTACCACATCGGCATGGTTCATCAGCATTTCAAGCTGGTGAAACCCTTCACCGTGGCCGAGAACATCCAGCTGGGGCTGCCCTTGGGGCCCGGCAATCATGCGTTCGCGGGCAGCCACCGGCAGCGGCTGGCCGCACTGGAGCAGCGGATTCGCGACAAGGCGGCTGAGTTGGGTTTCACCATCGACCCGCGTCAGACCACCGAAAGCCTTTCGGTGGCCGAGCAGCAGCGGGTGGAGATTCTCAAGGTGCTGCTGGCTGGCGCGCGGATTCTGATCCTCGACGAGCCGACGGCGGTGCTAACCGACCAGGAAGCCGAGCGCCTGCTGGAGACGGTGCGCGCCTTTGCCCGACAGGGTGCAGCGGTGATTCTGGTCACCCACAAAATGAGCGATGTGAAGCGCTTCGCCGACCGCGTCACCGTGATGCGCGGCGGGCGGACGATTCAAACCCTCGATCCGCAGTCGGTCTCGGTGCCAGAGTTGGTGCGCCTGACCGTGGGCGAGTCCGCGCCGGCCAGTGAGTATCAACCGGCGACACCGGGCGAGGTGCGGCTGCAGGTGCGTGATCTCAGATCGACCGGCGCGGATGGGCATGGCGCACTCAATGGCGTGACGCTGAGCCTGCGTGCTGGCGAGATCTACGGTATCGCCGGTGTTGGCGGTAACGGCCAGAGCGAATTGGCGAACGTGCTGATGGGCCTTCCGGAGCGCTGCGAAGGCTCGTTGGAATTGACCGGGTTTGGCGATCTGCGCCGGGCTAGTAGTGAGCAACGCCGCGAGCTGCGCATCGCCTCGATTCCGGCCGACCGCTACGGCACGGCACTGGCCGGCGAGCTGTCGGTGGCAGAGAACTTCGGTGTCGGGCAGGTGCATAGCGGCCGCTACGGCTCTTTTTTCAATCTGCGGCGCAAGCGCCTGGAGGCCGAGGCCGCCGAGGCGGTGGCTGGGTTCGATGTACAGGGTGTGCGCTCGCTGAAACAGAAGGCCGCACTGCTCTCCGGCGGCAACGCGCAGAAACTGGTGATCGCTCGCGAATTCTCCCGAGACCCGCAACTGGTGTTGGTTCACAGCCCCAGCCGCGGCCTCGATGTACGCGCCACCGCTGCGGTGCATGGCCGCCTGCGCGCCGCCCGTGATGCTGGCGCGGCGGTGCTGGTGATCAGCGAAGACCTCGACGAAGTGCTGGCCCTGGCCGACCGCATCGGCGTGATGAACGCCGGGCGCATCGTCGCCGAATTCAACCGGCCCGCGGATCGCCAGGCCATCGGCAGCGCGATGGTCAGCCATGGGGACGTAGGGCATGGAGCGTTGAGCCATGACGAGGAACGATCACAGAGCGCCGTGGGTTGAGTGATTCTCTGGCTTCGGTGGCCGCCGGGAGGGTCCGGCACATCTACGTCCGGTGCGGTGCAGAGAAGAAGCGAATGAGTTCGCCTGTAGAGGTCGGCAATCAGATAGGGGATGACGCGAGATGAGTCATGAATGAACAGGTACGCCCGATGATGCTTGAGCAGGCCGCGAAGGCGTCGAAACCTCAGAAGCCACCCTTGCTGTCACGTCGTTACGCACTGGAGATTCGCCAGCAACTGGCCTGGCATTGGCAGGCTCTGATCATTGCCGCGGCGCTAGTGCTCGGCTTGAGCATTTCCGCCGCCATCCTGATTGCCGCTGGCGTACCGGCCGGCGAGTTGCTCAACGAATTCGTCATCCTCACGGTGTTCGATGCGCAGAGCCTTACCGCCGTGCTGTTCCAGGCGTCGCCAATGATCCTTGTCGGCCTGGCCGGTTGCATGGCGTTCCGTGCCAAGTTCTGGAACCTCGGCCTTGAGGGGCAGATGATCTGGGGGGCCATCGGTGCCACGGCGATCTCCCTGTTCGAGGTCGGCCCGCAGGCGCTGCGCCTGCCGCTGATGCTGGCGGCAGCGATCATCTGCGGTCTGCTCTGGGCGCTGGCGCCGGTGTTGCTCAAGCTGCGGTTGAAGGTCAACGAGATCATCTCGACGCTGATGCTCAACTACCTGGCGATCAACTTCCTGCTGCACCTGCTTTATGGCAGTTGGAAGGACCCGAAGAGTTCGTTCCCCTATTCGCCGCAGTTCCAGCCGTTCGAGCGCCTGCCTGAACTGTTCGACGGCATCAGCGCGGCAGTGCCGTTGGCGGTGGTCGTGGCGTTGCTGGCGCTGTGGTTTCTCGGTATTTCCCGCGCCGGGCTCTACCTGCGCTTCGTCGATGCCAACCCGCGGGTGGCCGGCGCAGTAGGCGTGCCGGTGCAGAAGATGATCATCGGCACGGTTTTGATTTCCGGCGCCATGGCCGGGATTGCCGGGTTTCTCGTCACGGCCGGGCAGGAGGGCCGGCTGACCCAGTCGTTCTATCAGGGCTACGGCTTCTCCGGGATTCTCATTGCCTTTCTCGCCCGTAACAACCCGGTAGCAGCGCTGGTGGTGGCGCTGTTGATGGCGATGTTGTTCGTCGCCGGACGCAGCCTGCAAGTGTTCTACCAGATCCCCTTTTCCATGGTGCAGTTGATCCAGGCGATCCTGGTGATCTGTGTCGCCTCTTCGGATTTCTTTATCCGCCACCGTATCCGCCGCGTTCAGGGAGGCGAAAGCTGATGGACATGATCGCCAACTGGCTCGGCAACACGCCCGACTTCGCCGTGCCCTTCGCCCTTGCGGCGCTGGGGCTGATTCTTACCGAACGGGCCGGGGTGCTGGCTCTGGGCGCCGAGGGGCTGATGCTGGTCGGCGCGCTGGCCGGGATTGGCGCGCAACTGGCGTTCGGCAGTCATGGCATGTCGCTGTTGCTGGCGATGGGTGCGGCGGCCGTGGTCTCGCTGCTGTTCGCGCTGATGGTGCTGGTGCTGCGCATCAATCAGGTGATCGCGGGATTGGCGCTGGTGTTCTTCTGTCAGGGGCTGACCGGATTGCTCGGCACGTTGCTGGACTGGGCCAACAAGCCGGTCAAGGGCCTGGGCGCGGTGGAGCTATGGCCGCTGTCGGAGTTGCCACTGCTGGGGAAGATCTTCGTGCAGAACCCGTTGGTGTTCATGACGCCGCTGATCTTTCTCGCCGTGGTCTGGTTCCTCACCCGCACCACCACCGGCCTGCGGCTGCGCGCGGTCGGTGAGAACCCACAGGCGGCGGATGCAGCGGGGATTTCCGTGCTCGGCTATCGGCTGGCGGCGATTCTCGCCGGCTCAGCGTTGATCGGCCTGGCGGGCGGTTATATCTCGGTGCTCAGCACCAAGCTGTGGATCGCCGACATGACCGGCGGCCGCGGTTGGATCGCCGTGGCGCTGGTGATCTTCGCCCGCTGGTCACCATGGAAAGCACTGGCGGGTGCGCTGCTGTTCGGCTGCATCGAAGCGCTGATCCCGCAACTGGCCGCGGCGGGCGTGCGCCTGCCTCAATACTTCGTGCTGATGACACCCTACGCCGTGACCCTGGCCGTGATGATCTGGGTCGCCAGTGGCAAGAACGTCGCCGGCAACCAGCCGGGGGCGTTGGGTATTCCCTTCATCCGTGAGGAACGCCGCTGAAGCGGCGATTCATCATTCTGCCTGGTTCTGGTTCTGGTTCTGGCTCTGATCACTTGAACGGCAAGTGATCTCGGCGTAGGGCTGGTCTGGGGAGTAGTCGCCCGGCACTCGCTCGGTGCGCTGAGTATTTGGCGCAATGCTGAATACCGGCGAGGCCGAGGTATCCGAACGCGCGTCGTCCGGTACGTGAAACTCGCAGGAAACCTGGCTTCCAGTGCGATTCATCACTTTCACTGCACGCACGCCGAGCAATTCGCCTTCCACGCCCTCGGATTTGGCCGGCACGCCCATCGGGCTCACCTCGATATCCAAGCCATTGAGATGCGTGATGATTTCAGGCGGGGGCGTCTGGGCGAGGGCTAGCGGAGCGCAAAGCACCAGGCTACAGGCGAGGGCAAGCTGATTTTTCATAAGAACCTCCGTCATTCGGTCCCCGTTAGAAGTGGTCAATTGCAGTCGGTTCGATAGCTTCTTGACTCAATGATTGCAAATGATGAGCGAGCGTCAAAAAAACGTTGGCACGAAAAATGATGGCGTATAGCTATCTATCGTCTTGCCGTGTCATTTGCGCCGTGTTGAACTGCAACAGTCGCCAATGTTACGTGCGGTCCTTTTTAGGGTGGCTGAAGTGACTAGGTATTTGCTCCTTGCGTTGCTGGCGTTTGCGGGTGGTGCAGCGGCCTCGGCCGATGTAGCGCTCGAACTAAACGCAGCCGAGCGTGACTGGCTGGCTGACAATCGCTCCGTCAGCATCTGCGTCGATCCCGACTGGCTGCCGTTCGAGATTCTCAATGCCCGTGGCGAACATGAGGGGATCGCAGCCGATCTGCTGCGGCTCGTTGCCTCTCGCGCGGGGCTGCAACTGGATATCGTGGCAACCAGCGACTGGGATGAGTCGGTTGCTTATTCCCAGGCCGGCCGCTGCCAACTGCTCAGCTTTCTCAATCAGACGCCCCTGCGTGATGCCTGGCTGATCTTCACGCAACCGCTGTTCACTGACGCCAATGTGGTTATCGCGCGGGAAGATCATCCGTACGTGGCGGACCTTTCTGCCCTTGCAGGCGCCACCGTCGCGTTGCCGTCCGGCACCTCGGTGGAGGAAAGCGTGCGGCGAGACTTTCCTCAGCTTCGCGTTATCAGCACCGACACGGATGCTCAGGCGCTGGCGCTGGTAAACGATCGCAAGGCGGATCTGACGGTGCGCTCCTTGACTGTGGCCGCTTACACCATTCGCCGGGAAGGCTGGTTCAACCTGAAGATCGCTGGCCAGCTGACGAGTTTCGATAACCAGTTCCGAATCGGCGTGCTGAAAAGCGAGCCCGTGCTGCGCGACATACTGAACAAGGCGATCGCAACCATCACCCCGAGCGAGCTGAACCAGATCGCCAACAGCCATGCGCTGGTGCGCCTGCAGTCAGGCACCGATTACCGGCTTATCCTCCAGATCGTGGTGGCTTTCTCGGTGATGCTGCTGACCAGTCTGTTCTGGATCGGGCGGTTGCGCCGGCTGAACGAGCAGCTACAAGTCAAATCGCAAACCGACGCGCTCACCGGGCTGGCCAATCGTGCAGCATTGGATCGGCGTTTCGCCAAGGCGCTGGAGCAGGCTCGGCGGTATCACCGGCCGTTTTCGGTCGTCATGCTGGATATCGATCACTTCAAACGTATCAACGACGAGTTCGGTCACCAGATGGGCGACCGTGTGCTCAAACAGTTTGCCGGTCTGCTGCAGTCCTGCCTGCGCGGTAGCGATGCGGTAGGTCGTTGGGGTGGTGAGGAATTTCTGGTGTTGTGTCCGGAAACCAGTGGGCAACAGGCGGTTTTGTTCGCCGAGCGGCTGTGCGAACAGGCACGGACGTTCCCGTTCAGCACTGTCAGAGCCCAGACACTTAGCGCGGGCGTCGCCGAACTGAACGCGACGGACACCGTGGACAGTCTGCTGCGCCGTGCCGATGCCTCGTTGTACCGCGCCAAGCATGAAGGCCGGGATCGGGTGTGCTGGAAGGCACCGGACGAGAGGCCGATCTGAGCCGCTGCGCTCAGTGCTTGCCGGGCTTGCGCAGGCGAACGTAGAGGTCCTTGCCACCGGTGGCGCTGCTGCCACGGGACTCCAGGTCGAAGCGTTTGGGCTGGTTGGCGATCAGGTCGCTGAGCTTCTTGCAGCCATACAGCCGTGGGTCGAAAGCCGGGCGCAGCTTGCTGATGTTCTGCCCCAGCGTTCCCAGTTGAATCCAGTCGTCTTCTTCAGTCAGGTCGTCGAGCACTTTGGCGATGAAGTCCACCGGTACCTGCTGGCATTTGATGGTGTCGCTTTTATCGGCTGCCTTTGGCGGCTTGCTGCCCGGTTCCTCGGCCTGTACTGCGGCGGCAAGCTTCTCCGGCAGCGCTGCTTCGATGGATGCTTTCGGCGCATCGGCGCGCAGGATCTCGGTGTAGATGAACTTGTCGCAGGCGGAAACGAACGGAGAGGGCGTCTTCTGCTCGCCGAAGCCGTACACCGTCAGACCTTCCTCGCGGATGCGCGCAGCCAGGCGGGTGAAATCGCTGTCGCTGGAAACCAGGCAGAAACCGTCGAAGCGCCGTGTGTAAAGCAGGTCCATGGCATCGATGATCAGCGAGCTGTCGGTGGCGTTCTTGCCCGAGGTATAGGCGAACTGCTGGATTGGCTGGATCGAATAGTCGAGCAGGACCTTCTTCCAGCTGCCCAGGTTGGGTTTGGTCCAGTCGCCGTAAATGCGCTTGACGCTGGCGACGCCATACTTGGCGATTTCCTCGAACAGCCCCTCGACGATGGCGGCGGGCGCATTGTCGGCGTCGATCAGGACCGCTAGGTGTTTCTGCTTGTTCGAACTGCTGGGCTTGCTGGCCATGGTTCATCCCTGGGCTGAAGATCGCCCGACCTTAACGCCGACAGCTGTGCCCTGGCCATAGCGGCGTGCAGCCAACACATGCCGAGCGCGGCGGGCTCGGTTAGCATGCGCGCCTTTCATTACATGGATTCTCGGCATGGAACAGCGGGGCACGCTGAAAAGCTGGAACGACCAGAAGGGCTTTGGCTTCATCCGTCCAGAGCAGGGCGGCGAGGACGTGTTTGCGCATATCTCTGCTGTGCATGGCGAGCGCCGGCCGCTGGTGGGTGATCGCGTGCTTTATCTGGCCGGGCGCGATCCTCAGGGGCGGCTGCGCGCCGAGCATTTGCGTCTGGACGCGCCGATGACGTTGGATCAACCGGCGATTCGCCAGCGTCCGGGTAGCCAGCGGCAGACCAATCAGCAACAGGTCGGCTCACCTGGCGCTGCGCGAAGCGCCGGCAAGCCGTCGCGCAAATTGCTCGCCAGCAGCATCCAATATTTGCCAGCCAAGCTGGTGGTCTTCGGCCTGCTGTGTCTGCTGCCGCTGCTAGGCAGCCTATACCGGTTGGGCGCGGTGTTGCCGTTGGTGATCTATGCCGTGGCCAGCTTAGTGACCTTCTTCCTCTACTGGCGCGACAAGCACAGCGCGCTGAAGGACCGCTGGCGCACGCCGGAAACCACGCTGCACATGTTCGAACTGGCGGGCGGCTGGCCGGGCGCGCT
The DNA here is from genome assembly GCF_038561965.1 of Stutzerimonas stutzeri. Taxonomy (NCBI): domain Bacteria; kingdom Pseudomonadati; phylum Pseudomonadota; class Gammaproteobacteria; order Pseudomonadales; family Pseudomonadaceae; genus Stutzerimonas; species Stutzerimonas stutzeri. Next base: position 781,501 of record NZ_CP139348.1, read on the forward strand.
GCTGGCGCAGCAGCTGTTCCGCCACAAGACCCGCAAGCTGAGCTATCAGCTGGCGTTCTGGCTGATCGTGGTGGTGCATCAGGCGTTCTGGATCGACTTGCTGTTCATCGGCAGTGGATTCACGCGTGATCGCCTGGACTGGCTGTTGCGACTGCTCTGAAAACGCGAAAGCCCGGCGAGCGCCGGGCTTTCGGGGGAGCGTCTCAGCTCAGACTTTCTTGACGAACTCGGACTTCAGCTTCATTGCGCCGATGCCGTCGATCTTGCAATCGATGTCGTGATCGCCATCGCACAGGCGGATGTTTTTCACCTTGGTGCCAACCTTGACCACCAGCGACGAGCCCTTGACCTTGAGGTCCTTGATCACGCTGACGGTGTCGCCGTCCTGGAGGGTGTTGCCCACGGCATCCTTGATCACCTTGTCGCTCTCGTTCGCGGCAGTCGCGCTTTCGCTGGCTGACCACTCATGGGCGCACTCGGGACAGATCAGCATCTGGCCGTCTTCGTAGGTGTATTCGGAGTTGCATTTGGGGCAGGGCGGCAAGGTGCTCACGGCAGGTCCTTAAAGGCGGGGTGCGGAAGGCCGTGCATTGTATAAGGTTTTGTTACAAGTTGGGCGCTGGCGTGGATCCAGGCCGGCTGGATTCCACGCCGTCTCAGAGCGGGGGCTTATTTCACCGCAGTGAGGCGCTCGCTGCCTGCGCGTAGCTCGCTGTAACGATGCTCAAGCTCGCGGCGGATTTCGCGGCGCTGGTAGGCCTGGGCGAAACGGCGCTGCTGCTCGGCAGTTTTCGGGTTCAGCGGCGGCACTGGCACCGGTTTGCCGTCCTCGCCGAGGGCGACCATGGTGAAGAAGCAGCTATTGGTGTGGCGTACGGTCTTCTCGCGAATGTCTTCGGTGATGACCTTGATGCCGATCTCCATCGAGGTGGTGCCGGTGTAGTTGACCGAGGCGAGGAAGGTGACCAGCTCGCCGACGTGCACTGGCTGGCGGAACACCACCTGGTCCACCGAGAGGGTGACGACATACTGCCCGGCGTAGCGGCTAGCGCAGGCATAGGCGACTTCGTCGAGATATTTGAGCAGCGTGCCGCCATGTACGTTGCCGGAGAAATTGGCTTTGTCCGGCGTCATCAGCACGGTCATGGTCAGCTCTGCATGTCCATCTAACATGGGGGTTACGGCTCCTCGGGGATCAAGGGTCGCTACTTTAGTCGAATACCTCTCGTCTGTCTGGGCTATCTGGCAAATCGCTTCATCGATTTTTTCTATCGTCAATGCGGCAAAGGCGCGCACTTCTGTCATTTGGCGGAAAAAGCGCCAGCCATGGCGCTAATGTCCTCTAGCTTGGTCCGGAAGTCTTCTGCGTTGTGATGGAAATCACGAACAAGGTTGATTGCGCATGCCCGCAGCACTTTTGTTGACCTGTGCCGGGGTCGTTGCGCCTGCCGCTTTCTATAGTCGGTCGCCTAAAAAGAACTCTCCCCCGGCTACTTCAGTAAACGGATGCCTCCCATGCGTATGCTCGTTCTTGCTTTGCTCGCCAGCTTCGTACCCATTTCTCATGCCAGCGAGGCGATTATCGAGCGCTTCAACTACGTCATGGCTGACGAGCAACGACGCGAGCAGGCCAGCTTGGCGGGGCAGGAGCGTGCGGTGTTCTGCTCCTACTGCCACGGCGAAGCAGGCAACAGCAAGCGCAAGCACATCCCTAATCTCGCCGGGCAGAATCCGCTTTACCTGTTCCACTCCTTCGAGAAGTTCGCCAGTGGTGAGCGTGTCGACTTCGTCATGTCCAAGCTGGCGAAGAACCTCAGCACGGAGGAACGGGTGAACATCGCAGTATTCTTCAGCCAGCAAAAGGTCAGCCCACCGGAGGGCACGCCAGATGTGGCATTGCGCAAGGCCGGCGAGAAGATCTTCCAGACCACTTGCACCGGCTGCCACGGCGCGCATGCCGAGGGCATGGAAACCATGCCGCGGCTTGCCGGGCAGCCGGACGAATACATCCGCAAGGCGCTGACGCGCTTCCGCGAGAACGACCCCAGCCGCACCGGTTCGGTGATGATTGGTGTTGCCAGCCATCTTTCCGCTGCGGACGTCGAGGCGCTGGCGACCTATCTATCGCACCTCAGGCTGACTCCCGCCGAGGAGATGGCGAACATCAACCGCCTGCGCAAGACGACCGCGGCCGCTCAGTAACGCTGAATCTGCGCCGGCGTGCGGCGCATCAGCACTTCACCATTGCGCACCGAAAGCAGGGCATGGCCCTGGGTGCGCAGCATCTCGTAATCGTCTGGCGCCGACAGCACCAGCAGGTTCGCCGGGCGCCCCACTTCCAGTCCGTAGCGCTCGCCCAGGTTCAGCGTCCGTGCGCTGTTGTCGGTGATCAGGTCAAGGCCGCGCTGCAGGTCCTCGTAGCCGAGCATGTGGCAGATGTGCAGGCCGGCTTCGAGAATGCGCAGGATGTTGCCGTTGCCCAGCGGATACCAGGGGTCGACGATGGAATCCTGGCCGAAGCAGACGTTCATCCCGGCGCGATCGATCTCGGCCACACGGGTCAGTCCGCGACGCTTGGGATAGGTGTCGAAGCGGCCCTGCAGATGGATGCTCTCGGTCGGGCAGGAGACGAAGTTGATCTTCGACAGCTTGAGCAGGCGGAACAGTTTGGAGCAGTAGGCGTTGTCGTAGGAGCCCATCGCCGTGGTGTGGCTGGCGGTGACGCGCTCGCCCATCTCGCGCACGCGCGCTTCTTCGGCGAGCACTTCGAGAAAGCGTGATTGCGGGTCGTCGGTTTCGTCGCAGTGCACGTCCACCAGGCAGCCGCTGCGCTCGGCCAGATCCATGAGGAACTTGATCGAGCTGACGCCCTGGTCGCGAGTGTTCTCGAAGTGTGGAATGCCGCCGACCACATCGGCGCCCATGGCGATCGCCTCGGTCATCAATTCGCGGCCGCCCTTGAACGACTCGATGCCCTCCTGCGGAAAGGCGACGATCTGCAGGTCCATCAGGTGGCGGGTTTCCTCGCGCACTTCAAGCATCGATTTCAGCGCCGACAGCGTCGGGTCGGTGACGTCGACGTGGGTGCGCACATGCTGGATGCCGTGGTCGACCAGCATGTCGATGGTCTTCTTCGCACGCGCCTTGGTGTCCTCGTGGGTCACCAGCGCCTTGCGCTCGCCCCAGCGCTCGATGCCCTCGAACAGCGTACCGCTCATGTTCCACGCCGGCTGGCCGGCGGTGAGGGTGGCATCCAGATGGATATGCGGCTCGATGAAGGGTGGCACCACCAGGTTGCTGGCAGCGTCGATATCACCGTCGTTGGCTTCGGCCGGAGCCTGCTGCGCGCTGATGGCGGCGATCCGTGCGCCGTCCAGTTCGATGCGGTACAGACCGCTGCGACCCCGCAGGCGGGCGTTGAGGATGTTCATGGCGACTCCTTGGTTCAGCGTGCGTCGGTTCGCGTCAGCACCGTGCGCGATTGGGCCAGGCGCTGGCCTTCGTACAGCACAATATAGGCCGCGGCGGCCACCAGTATGCCGACGATGGGCGCCACCCAGGGCGAGAAATAGGCGCAGGCGGCGCCCAGCACATAGGCCGCCAGGCCCAGGCTGTTGTACTTGGGTAGGCGCGCTTCGGCCAGTTTCGGATAGTGCCCGCGATGGCGGTAGAAATAGTCCGCCATGATCACGCCGCCGATGGGCGGGATGATCGAGCCGAGCAGGATCAGGAACGGGATCAGCAGTTCGTACATGCCACCGAGCGCCAGCAGCGTGCCGACGAAGGCGCCACCGAGGGTGACCAGGCGGCGACGCTCGGTGCGCAGCAGGTTGCAGCCGGCGGCGGCGAAGTTGTAGATGGTGTTGTCCTGGGTGGTCCAGAGGTTGAGAAAGAGCATCACCACCGCGGCCATCGACAGGCCCTGCAGCACCAGCACTTCGACGATATCCGGCTGCTGGTAAACGATGGCCCCGTAGGCGCCGGCGACGATCATCAGACCATTGCCGATGAAGAAGCCAATCAGGCTGGCCCACACCGCGACCTTGCTGCTCCTGGCGAAACGCGTCCAGTTGGTGGCCTGGGTTGCACCGCTGACGAAGGTGCCGAAGATCATGGTGATCGCCATGCCGAGGGTCAGGCTGTCGGCCGGCTGCACCGCGAGCAGGCCGTCCAGCCCGCCGACATCACGGGTGGCGGTCCACAGCGAGGCGATCAGCAGCACCAGCATGGCCGGCACCGCGATACGCGAGAGTAGGTCGAGGCCCTTGTAGCCGACGAAGGCGGTCAGGCAGAAGCCGAAACCGAACAGCACCATCAACGGCAGCGTCCAGCTTTCCGGCAATTCCAGCAGACGCACCAGGACGATGGCGATGGTCGCCGTGCCCCAGGCATACCAGCCGATCTGGGTGAAACCGAGCAGGAAGTCGGACAGCCGGCTGCCGACTTCGCCGAAACAGAAACGCCCCATGAGCACTGAATTCAGCCCGCTGCGGCAGGCGATCAGGCCGAGTGCGGCGGCATAGGCGCCGAGCAGCAGGTTGCCGAGCACCGCGGCCCAGAGCATGGTCTTGAAGTCGAAGGCCAGGCCGATCTTGCCACCGGCGAACATGGTGGCAGTGAAGAAGGTGAAGCCGAACAGCAGAATGGAAGTCGACCACAGCCCCTTGCGTGCGCCGGCCGGCACTTCGCTCAGGGGGTAGTCGGTGTCGACGGGCTGTTTCATGGTGGATGCTCCGCTGGGTGGATGCAGCCGGATTGCAGATGCCATGCCATTGCTGACCGATCGGCCAACTCGGCGCGCTGGCGATGAACGCTGTCTTCACGCTGATTCGTGGCGGTGCACAGCCCTGGCTGCCTGCACCGGGATGGCGCCTTAGCGCGAAGTTCCGCCAAGCGGAGCGACATTTTCTCTATGACGGCGTTCGGCTTATTCAATTGGGGCATCGGTCAAGCGGCTCTTAGGCTTCCACTTCGCGTTTCTGTACGCGATTAGAAATCAGAAGAGGAAGCATCATGTCCCCGAATCAATTGCGCTCCGCGCCCGCGCGATTTGCGCTCGGCGTTCTTTCCGCGAGCCTGTTTGCCTTGTCCGCCAACGCTGCCCCGCTGACCCGCGACAACGGCGCGCCGGTCGGCAACAACCAGAATTCCCAGACCGCCGGCCCCAACGGCCCGGTACTGCTGCAGGACGTGCAGCTGCTGCAGAAGCTGCAACGCTTCGGCCGCGAGCGCGTACCCGAGCGTGTCGTGCATGCCCGCGGTACTGGTGCCCACGGTGAGTTCACCGCCACCGACGACATCTCCGACCTGACCCTGGCCAAGGTTTTCGAGAAGGGCAGCAGCACCCCGGTATTTGTCCGCTTCTCCACCGTGGTGCACGGCCTGCATTCGCCGGAAACCCTGCGTGACCCGCGCGGCTTCGCCACCAAGTTCTACACCGCCGATGGCAACTGGGACCTGGTCGGCAATAACTTCCCGACCTTCTTCATTCGCGATGCGGTCAAGTTCCCGGACATGGTCCACTCGTTCAAACCGGACCCGCGCACCAACCTGGATGACGATACGCGCCGCTTCGACTTCCTCTCGCACCACCCCGAGTCGACCCGCACCCTGACCCTGCTGTACTCCAACCAGGGCACCCCGGCGAGCTACCGGATGATGGATGGCAATGGCGTGCACGCCTACAAGTTCGTCAACGACGAAGGCGAAACCCACTACGTGAAATTCCGCTGGAAGAGCCAGCAGGGCCTGAAGAACCTCGACCCGAAAGAGAACGAGGCGATGCAGGGCAAGGACTACAGCCACCTGAGCCGCGATCTGATCACCGCCATCGACAACGGCGACTACCCCAAATGGGACCTGATGATCCAAGTGCTCAAGCCAGAGGACCTGGCCAAGTTCGACTTCGATCCGCTGGATGCCACCAAGATCTGGCCCGACGTGCCGGAGCGCAAGATCGGCCAGATGGTGCTGAACAAGAACCCGGACAACATCTTCCAGGAAACCGAGCAGGTCGCCATGGCGCCGGCCAACCTGGTGCCAGGTATCGAGCCGTCCGAGGACCGCCTGCTGCAGGGCCGTCTGTTCTCCTATGCCGACACCCAGATGTACCGCGTCGGTGCCAACGGCATGAGCCTGCCGATAAATCGCCCGAAGGTGCCGGTCAACAACGGCAATCAGGACGGCCAGCTGAACGCCGGCCACACCACCAGCAGCGTCAATTACCAGCCGAGCCGTCGCGAAAACCGTGAGGAAACCCCGCGCGCCGTGTACAGCAAGCTGGAGCTGAGTGGCACCACCCAGCAGGCGCCGATCCAGCGCCAGCAGAACTTCAAGCAGGCCGGCGATCTGTATCGCTCGTTCAGCAAGAAGGAACAGCAAGACCTGGTCAACACCCTGGGCGGCGAGCTGGCCAAGGCGGACGACGAAGCCAAGCACATCCTGCTGTCGTTCTTCTACAAGGCCGACGTGAGCTACGGCGAAGGCCTGAGCAAAGTCGCCAAGGCCGACCTCAAGCGGGTCAAGGCGTTGGCTGCCGAACTGCAGGACTAAGCAACCGGTTGTATTCGACCCGGGTCGGGCGATGGCCCGGGTCTTTTTTAGCTGGAGAGAACATGAAAGGTCTTTTGCTGATGGCAGCGCTGCTGTTGGGCAGCGGGGCCGCCCTGGCCAATGATGGGCCACTGGCGAACGCGGCTGACACGCGCGAGGCGGTGCAGACGCAGTTGCGCGACTACTTCCTCAATGCCGGGCGTTTCGGCGATAACGAGATTCTCGACGAATTCATCCAGGCCGGTTACGACCTGAATACCGCCGATGACAAGGGCTACACCGCCCTCATCCTGGCGGCCTACAACGGCCATGGCGACACGGTGGAGCGTCTGCTCGCCGCCGGGGCTGATGCCTGCGCCGAAGACAAACGCGGCAATACGGCGCTGCTCGGCGCGATCTTCAAAGGCGAGCTGCGCATCGCCAAGCGGCTGCTGGCCACCGAATGCGATCCGAACCAGCGCAATGCCGCCGGCCAGACTGCAGCCATGTACGCGGCACTGTTCCAGCGCGAGGCATTGCTCGAAGCGCTGCGCGAACGTGGTGCGGACCTGAGCGCCGCTGACCCGCTGGGCAACAACGTGGAAAGCCTGGCGCGCGGGGAGATCCGCACCCGCTGACTGGTTTGGCCGGGCGCCTCAGTAGCTCTTGTAGGGCAGGAACTTGCCGGACAACACCACATTGACGCGATCGCCCTTGGGGTCGCTCTGGCGCTGGATGTCCATGGAGAAGTCGATGGCGCTCATGATGCCGTCGCCGAATTCCTCGTGGATCAGTTCCTTGATGGTGGTGCCGTAGACATTGACCAGCTCGTACCAGCGGTAGATCAGCGGATCGCTGGGCACCGCGGTGGGCAGCGAGCCCTTGTAGGGAGCGATCTGCAGCCAGGCGACGGCTTCGTCGGAGAGTTCGAAGAGCTGCCCCAGGGTTTCCGCCTGGGCCTTGTCGAAGGCCATTTGGCCGAGGCAGCCGGCGGTGGTCCACTCCTTGGACATGCCGATGCTTTCGGCGACATGCGCCCACTTCAGGCCCTTGCGCACCTTGGCGGCGACGATCATCTGGGTGACCTGTTCACGACTGCTGATCATGACGAATCCTCATCTGGCGAATGCGAGTCAATGGCCGCGCGGGCGCGGCTGGCTTCAGTCGATGCAGGTTCGGTGCCAGGGATTTCAGTCGTATTCGGCCGCTTCGTGCTCGCCGAGCAAGCGGCGCTGGCGCGGCGTGGCAGCGGCCAGCACCTCGGGGTTGAAGCTGAAGTGCAGGTAGGGCGAGAACTTCTGCGCGACCATGCGCCGGCCGTAGTGGATCTGCAGCAGGTAGCGGCTGCGCTCGGCGGTGCGGTTGCGACTGCCGGCGTGCCAGAGGTCGCTGCGAAAGAACAGCAAGTCGCCGGCCTGGCACAGCACCGGCTCAGGCGCGCGTCCGTGCCACTGCGTTTCGCCCGGGCGCGGCTTGCGCCCGGCGCGGTGGCTGCCGGGAATCACCCGGGTCGGGCAGAGGTCGGCGTCGATGTCGTCCAGGTACAGGTGCGCGGTGCAGACCTGCATCGGCAGCTCGAAGGCCGGATCGGCCAGCAGGCTTTCCGGTAGCTCCATGGCCAGATAGTCCGCGTGCAGCTCGCCGCCGATAAAGCCGGGTCGGCTGCGCCAGGCAGTCTGGCCGATGATGTGGCAATCGGTGCCGAGCGCCGCCTCGGCCAGTTCGATCACCCCGGGCAGGTCGAGAAAGCGCAGCCAGAATGGTGAGCGGTTGAAGACGCACTTGAAGTGATCGTCGACCAGGCCCTGGTAGTCCCAGTGAATGGGTTCGAGCCGGTCGATGGCATCACGCAGTGCTGTGATCGTCGATGGGTCGACCACCCCGCGCAGCAGGACGAAACCCTGTTGGTGCAGGGCGGCGAGCTGTTGGCGGGTTGTGGCGGAGTCAGGCATGGCAGTAATCGGTCGGACGACTATCGCTCAGCATAGGCAGCGTGGGCGCACGTTGAAAGCCAGATGAAAGCTTGCCGCGCTACTGTGCCGACGCTGCTCCGGCAGCCAGCTGCGTGGTCACGAGCCGCGCGACTGTCTCCTCGCTCCGGCGTACCCGGCGGCGTCGCCAGAAGCGGCGTCACCGGCGCGCACCTCGCTTACTTCGAAACTACCCGTGCAATCGCCTTGGCCAGCGCATCCAGGCGCTCGGCATCCAGCCCGGCGACGTTGGCCCTACCACTCTCCACCAGATACACCGAATCCTCGGCGCGCAGCCGCCGTACCTGCTCGGCGGTGAGGCCGGTGTAGGAGAACATCCCGCGCTGCTGGGCGATATGCGCAAAGCGCTCGGCCAGGCCATAGGGCGTCAGCGCCTCGACAAGACCGGCGCGCAGGCTGGCGATGCGCCGACGCATGCGCTCGACCTCGTCCTGCCAGATCTGCCGCAGCGGCTCGTCGCCGAGGATCGTCGCCACCACCGCGGCGCCATGAGAGGGCGGTGTCGACCAGAGATTGCGCGCCAGGGAGGCGAGCTGGCTGCGTACATCGAGCAGGCGCTCGGCATCGCTGGTGACGGCGATCAACGCGCCAGTGCGTTCGCGGTAGAGGCCGAAGTTCTTCGAGCAGGAACTGGTGATCAGTATTTCCGGCAGCGTTTCGGCGAACAGTCGCACCGCCCAGGCGTCCTCTTCCAGGCCATCGCCAAAGCCCTGATAGGCGAAGTCGAACAGCGGCAACAGCTCGCGTGCACGCACCACGTCGAGCACCCGCAGCCAGTCGTCGTGATCCAGGTCGAAGCCGGTGGGGTTGTGGCAGCAGGCGTGCAGCAGCACCACGTCGCCGGCCGGCACCTGCTGCAGCGCGGCGAGCATGCCGTCGACATCGAGGCGGTTGTCGGCGCCGACGTAGGGGTAGTGCTGCACGCGCAGGCCGGCGGCGGCGAACAGGGTTTCGTGGATAGGCCAGGTCGGGTCGCTCAGCCAGATGCTGCGTCCGGGCAGGCACTTGGCGATGAACTCACCGGCCAGCCGCAGCGCGCCAGTGCCGCCGGGCGCCTGGGTGCAGCCGGCGCGCTGTTCACCGAGGGCGATGGCGCGACTGCCGAGCACCTGGCGCAGCAGCAGGGCACCGAATTGCGGGTCGCCATGGCCACCGATGTAGCTCTTGGTCTGCTCGCTGTCGACCAGGCGCTGCTCGGCCAGCTTCACCGCGCGCGGGATCGGCGTCAGGCCCTGGGCATCCTTGTAGACGCCGACGCCCAGGTCGAGCTTGGCCGGGTTGGGATCGGCGCGATACAAGTCGAGCAGGCCGAGGATCGGGTCGCCGGGCACGCGGGGAATCTGGCCGAAGTGCATTACTTGCGGCCCTCCGCGCTGGCGGCGAGCTGGTCGGTGCGTGCGGCCATGATGAAATCGTTGCGGTGCAGGCCGCGCATCTCATGGCTCCACCAGGTCACGGTCACTTTGCCCCACTCGGTGAGCAGGGCGGGATGGTGGCCGACCTCCTCGGCGATGGCGCCGACGGCATTGGTAAAGGCCAGGGCGTGGCGGAAGGTGCGGAACAGGAACACACGCTCCAGCTCCATGTGATCGCCACGCACCTCGATGTTCCAGTCAGGAATCTCGCGGATCAGCTCGGCCAGTTCTTCATCGGATACTTTTGGCGCATCGGCGCGGCAGGCTTCGCACTGGGCTTGGGCGAGGGCGGTCATGGTGTAGGTCCCTTTCTTGATGATTGACGTCGTTTGAAGATTGAAAGCTTAGGCAAGGTGGTGGGCTGAAGCCCACCCTACAGAATAGATGGCGCCCGTAGGGTGGGCTTCAGCCCGCCACGAGCACCGAATCAGGCCGCCTTCGGCGGAAACTTCGGTTGGTGCAACCCCAGATGCATGGCCTCGCGCACCATCGCCATGATGTCCTGCTGGGCCAGGTCGAACAGCTGCTTGAGCTCGGGCAGGACGAAGTACAGCGGCTGCAGGATGTCGATGCGATAAGGCGTGCGCATGGCTTCCATGGCATCGAACGATTGCCGCTCCGGCTCGTTGGACAGGCTGTAGAGCGTTTCCTTCGGCGAGGAGAGGATGCCGCCGCCGTAGATGCGCAGCCCGGCCGGGGTGTCCACCAGGCCGAACTCGATGGTCATCCAGTACAGGCGGGCGAGGAATACCCGCTCTTCCTTGCTGGCATTCAATCCGAGTTGCCCGTAGGTGTGGGTGAATTCGGCGAACCACGGGTTGGTCAGTAGCGGGCAGTGGCCGAAGATCTCGTGAAAGATGTCCGGCTCCTGCAGGTAATCCAGTTCTTCCGGCGTGCGGATAAAGGTGGCGACCGGAAAGCGTTTGCTCGCCAGTAGCTCGAAAAAGCGTTGAAAGGGGATCAGCGCCGGTACGCGCTCGACCTGCCAGCCGGTAGTGGCAGCCAGCACGCGGTTGATCTCGCCGAGCTGCGGGATGCGCTCGCGGGGCAGGGCGAGCTGGTCGAGACCGTCGAGGTATTCCTGGCAGGCGCGGCCGTCGAGCAGCTTCAGCTGGCGCTCGATCAGGGTCTGCCAGACGGCATGTTCGGCGTCCGGGTAATGAATGCGCCCCTGCGCGTCCGGTTCGCGGGCTACGTAGCGGGTGGTCTTCATCGGTACTCCTGGCCGCTTAGGCATCTTGTTGTTGCCTTCATTCGAACGCGAAGTCGCGCCGCGGGGGAGTGCGAATGTGGCGGAATGTCGCAGCGAGCGCGGTGCGCGGTGTAAGGAAAGCGTGACGTTATCGCCAGTGGCCGGATCGACGGCATTGCCAAGCGCCTTATCTGGCAAATAATCTTGACGGAAATTTGCGGCGTTCCAGTGAAGCGTCGCCAGCCCCACAACAAAACAACAGGGCTTCGTCATGCGTATCAAGATTCTCTGCCAGAACCGCGTCGGCATCCTGCGCGACATGCTCAACCTGCTGGTCGACTACGGCATCAACGTCGCCCGTGGAGAGGTGGGGGGCGAGCAGGGCAACGCCATTTACCTGCACTGTCCCAACCTGATGAACCTGCAGCTGCAGGCCCTGCGGCCAAAGATCGAGGCACTGCCCGGCGTGTTCGAGCTGCGCAAGGTCAGCCTGATGCCCAGCGAGCGGCATTCCCTGGAACTCAATGCGTTGCTCGGCGCGCTGGAGTTTCCGGTGCTGTCGATCGACATGAGCGGCGCCATCGTCGCCGCCAATCGTGCTGCCGCGCAGCTGCTCGGCGTGCGCGTCGACGAAGTGCCGGGGATGAGCCTGTCGCGCTACGCCGAGGATTTCGATCTGCCCGAGCTGGTGCGCGCCAACAAAGCGCGGATCAACGGCCTGCGGGTGAAGATCAAGGGCGACGTGTTCCTCGCCGACATTGCGCCGCTGCAATCCGAACACGACGACAGTGAGGCATTGGCCGGCGCGGTACTGACCCTACATCGCGCCGACCGGGTCGGTGAACGCATCTACCAGGTGCGCAAGCAGGAGCTGCGTGGCTTCGACAGCATCTTCCAGAGTTCGAAAGTCATGGCGGCGGTGGTGCGCGAGGCGCGGCGCATGGCGCCGCTGGATGCGCCGCTGTTGATCGAGGGCGAAACCGGCACCGGCAAGGAGCTGCTGGCACGCGCCTGTCACCTGTCCAGCCCGCGCGGCCAGTCACCGTTTATGGCGCTCAACTGCGCCGGCTTGCCGGAGTCCATGGCCGAAACCGAGCTATTCGGCTACGGCCCTGGTGCCTTCGAGGGCGCGCGCCCGGAAGGCAAGCTCGGCCTGCTGGAGCTGACCGCTGGCGGTACGCTGTTTCTCGATGGCGTCGGCGAGATGAGTCCACGACTACAAGCCAAGCTGCTGCGCTTTCTGCAGGACGGCGGCTTCCGTCGGGTCGGCAGCGATGAGGAGGTCTATCTCGATGTGCGGGTGATCTGCGCGACCCAGCTCGACCTGTCCGAACTCTGCGCCACCGGCCAGTTTCGCCAGGATCTCTATCACCGCCTCAATGTGCTGTCGCTGCACATTCCGCCGCTGCGCGACTGCCTGGACGGCCTGCAGCTGCTGGCGCTGCACTTCATCGATCAGGCCAGCCGGCAGATCGGCTGTCCGCTGCCGACGCTCTCGCCGCAGGCGCTGGAGCGGCTGGCCGGCTATCACTGGCCGGGCAACGTGCGGCAGCTGGAGAACACCCTGTTCCAGGCGGTTTCGCTCTGCGAGGGCGGCACCATCAAGCCTGAGCATATTCGCCTGCCGGGCTACGGCGCAGCGCAACCGCTGGGCGATTTCTCAGTTGAGGGCGATCTGGCGAGCATCGTCGGGCGCTTCGAGAAGGCCGTGCTGGAAGGGCTGTACAAGCAGTTTCCGAGCAGCCGCCAACTGGGCAAGCGGCTCGGTGTGTCGCATACCACCATCGCCAACAAGCTGCGCGAGCATGGGGTGGGCAAGGCAGATGCGTGAGGCCTGTGGCTGTCAGTATTCGGTCGGCCCTGCTGAAGCGCCTGCATGGCAACGCAGAGCAGAGGCGGTGAGAGGCGCGACCCCGCGGTGAATGCAGGCCACAGACCTGCTCTGGAGGCCAGCTACTTCTATTTCTGATCGCTCCCATGCTCTGCGTGGGGGGCGTGGTTGGCGATGCTCCGCGTCGCTGGGCGCGGGAGCGCCCTGATTGGGTTCCCACGCCGGAGCGTGGGAACCATCAGAACGATCAGAACGATCAGAACGATCAGAACCGTCAGAATCATCAGACGGGGCTGCATTAGCGCTATGTGGCGATGCTCATCGCCATTGTGGCCGCGTCCTGTGCGGTCTCAGCGCACGGCTTGGGTCACGGCATCGATCAACGCTTGCAGATCGATGGGTTTGCGCAGGTGCAGGGTGAAGCCTGCGGCCTTGGCTTTTTCGACGTCGCGCAGGGTGCCGTAACCGGTCAGTGCGATGCTCGGCGTATGCGAGTTGGCGCCCTGGCGGCGGATGATGGACATCATCTTGTGGCCGTCGATTTCCGGCATGCCGACATCCGAAACGATCACATCGAAGCGGGTCTGCTCAGCCAGCTCGATGCCCTGTGCGCCGCCGTCGGCGGTGGTGACGTCCCCGCCTTCGCTTTCCAGCAGCTCGCGCATGGTGTCGAGGATGTCTGGCGAGTCATCCACCAGCAGGATCTTGATACCGGTAAGCCCGCCGGTCTGATCGGTGTTGGCCAGCTCGTTGAGTTCGAACTCGGTCTGCAAGTGCACCGGAAGCCAGACGCTGAAGCGCGCGCCACGGCCAATGCCCTCTGAGAAGCCTTCGATGCGGCCGTTATGCGCCTCGACCAACTGCTTGACCAGCGCTAGGCCTATACCCAGCCCGTGCTTGGCGCGCTGGGTATGCTGCATTTCCGCCTGGCCGAACATATCGAACACTTTGGGCAGGAAATCTGCGGAAATTCCCTCGCCGGTATCGATGATGTCCAGGCGTGCCTGGTCGCCGTCGCGTTCGAGCTGCATGCAGATGCGCTCACCGCCCTTGGTGAATTTCCAGGCGTTGTTCAACAGATTCCAGATGATCTGATCCAGGCGCGTCGGGTCGGCTTGAATGTAAAGCGGAGCGTCCGGCTTGAAGGTCTCGAAGATCACGTTCTCGGCTTGGGCGAGGGGGGCGAACACTGCTTCGATGCCGCGCAATACTTCCTGGTAGCGCAACGTGGCGAAGTGCAACTTGAGTTTGCCGGTACGGATGCGCGAGACATCCATCAGGTCGTCGATGATCCGTGACTGGCTGCGCACGGCGTTCTGGATCGCCTGGGTCGCCTTTTGCAAACTCTGCGAGTTTTTCGCCGCCGGTGAGCGCGAAAGCAGATCGGTGTTGAGCTGAATGAGGTTCAGCGGGTGCTTGAGCTCGTGAGACAGCACGGCGAAAAACTGGTCTTTCTGTTGATTCGCTGCCTGGATCGTCTCCAGCTCATGCTGCCTTTCGGAGTTGTTCTGGCGTTCTTCGGTCAAGTCGCGAGCAATCTTGGCGAAGCCGATTATCTTGCCATCACCGTCCACCAACGGGTTTACCAGGCCACTGAAGTAACGCTGCACGCCATCACGGCGGACATGCCAGCGTTCGTCTGACGCCTGCCCCAGCTCAAGCGCGCGTTTGCGCTCGGCCTCCGGCACCCTGGCTGCACGGTCTTGCGTGGTGTAGAGCATGTCGATGCATTGACCGAGGGCTTGCTGCTCGGTGTAGCCGAACAGCGTCTGTGCGCCGCGGCTCCAGGTGGTGATGCAACCGCTGCAGTCCAGGGTAATGATGGCGTAACCCTTGGTGCTCTGCGCCAAGAGACGCATATGTGCTTCGCCCTCCTCGAGCCGCTCTTCCGCACGGCGTCGGCCGGTAATGTCGATAAAGGTCAACACGGCGCCCTGGATACGATCATCCAGCGTTCGATAGGGTAGAAAGCGCGCCAGGTACCAGTGACTGCCGTCCCGTTCCATAACCTCCCGCTCGACCAGATGAAGCTCTTCGAAAGCCTTCGCCGCATCCGTGTGCAGTTGTGGATAGTCGAGGCGGTGGGTGATATCCAGCAGTGAGCGCCCGGCGTCGTTGCCGATCACATTGAAGATATCGCGCGTGCGCGGGGTGAACCATTTGATACGCAGCTTGCGGTCGACGAACAGCGTGGCGATGTCGGTCGAGGAGATCAGGTTCTGCAAGTCATCGTTGATCTTGCTGGTTTCGTCGACCTTCGTTTTGAGCTCGAAGTTGACCGTGGTCAGCTCCTCGTTGATCGACTGCAGCTCTTCCTTGCTGGTTTCCAGTTCCTCGGTGGCCGAGCGCAGCTCCTCGTTTATCGCCTGCAGTTCTTCGTTGGACGCTCGCAGCTCCTCGGTTGAGGTTTCCGAGTGTTCCATGGTGATCTGCAGCTGCTCCTTGGTCTGCTGCAGTTCGGCTTCCAGCTGGGTCAGTACGCTGTCCTTGGTTTCCGGATGCTCCAGCGTAGTGGGGTCCATGCAGGCTTCCACTTCATCGAAGATCACCAGCATGTAATCGCTGCCGGCCTCGTTGTCGCGGAACGGACGAACCACCATGTTGACGTAGTAACTGCGCCCGTCGCGCTCCAGGCGCACCCGCCGTGCCTCCACGCTCTTCCCGGTATGCGTCGCCTGATACAGCGCGGTGCGCAGTTCGAGGCGCAGCTGCGGATGCACGAGCGTCGTCAGGTTCAGCGAGGGCTCGCCGCCGACATAGCGCAAAAAATTGCCCGCACGATCGGACATATGCACGATTTCGGCATCGTGATTGACGATGACGCTGGGCGGTGCGTACTGCTCGAGCGCGCGCTGATGCACATCCGCGAAAGAGAATTTCCGGTTGCGCATGGGCGGTTCACTGAACGGTGGGCGGCTAGGCGCGGTGAGGGTGAAACCGTGATACGGCCCCGACGGCGCACGGCGCAGGGAAGAGCCCACTTCCTTGGCGCGGTAGATGCGGTTCTTCTTGTCCACCGGTGTGAACAACTGGCTACAGGCATCGGCGGTTTCCGAGCTGCCAAGGAACAGGTAGCCGCCGGGGTTGAGGGCGAAATGGAACATGCGCAGCACTTCGACCTGGATGTCCCGGTCCAGGTAGATCATCAGGTTGCGGCAGGAGATCAGGTCGATTCGCGAGAACGGTGGGTCACGCAGGATGTTGTGGCGGGCAAACAGGATGCGTTCGCGCAGCTCCTTCTGCATGCGGTAATGGCTCTGCTCCTTGACGAAGTACTGCCGCAGCCGTGTCGGCGGCACGTCGGTGACGATGGCTTCCGGGTAGATGCCGGCGCGTGCGGTTTCCAACGCGCGGTCGTCGATATCGGTAGCGAACACCTGTGACTGGATATCGCCCTGGGCGCCGCAAATTTCCGCCTGATCGGCCAGCAGGATGGCCAAGGAATAGGCCTCTTCGCCGGTCGAGCATGCCGCCGTCCACACGCGCAGCGATTTGTCGTCGGTATCCAGCTTCTGCTCGAACAGCGCGGGAATGATGTCGCGCTCCAGCGCCTCGAATGCTTCGCGATCACGGAAGAAATTGGTTACGCCGATCAGCATGTCGGCCAGCAGCGCCGGGGTTTCTTCCGGATGGCTTTGCAGAAACCGCGCATAGCTGGGCATGTCACGCAGCGCGTTGACTTGCATTCGCCGTTCGATACGGCGCAGCACCGTGGCCTGCTTGTAGTGCCGGAAATCGTGGCCAGTGCGCGTGCGCAGCGCCGCGAGAATCTCACGCAACGCCAATTCGTTGGGCTTGGATTGGGCATGGGCCTGGGCTTGTTCAAGTTCGCTCTGCTCGGCGCCGGCTTGCTCGGTATCGCCCGGCGAAGCAATAGGATCCTGCCGTTTCAACAGCAATTCCTGATTACGGCGTAGCTCAACCAGGCGCTGGGGCATCTCTGCGACCGGTAGCACGATATCGACCATGCCGGTGTCGATGGCGCTGCGCGGCATCGAGTCGTATTCGGCATCTGCAGGCGTCTGGGCCAGGGTGACGCCGCCTTGCTCCTTGATGCGCGACAGCCCGACCGAACCATCGGAGCCGCTGCCAGACAGCACCACGCCGACGGCATGGGTGTGGTGAACATCGGCCAGCGTACGGAAGAACAGATCGATCGCGACCTGGGCGCCGCGCTCGCGCTCGGGCTTCACCAGCCGCAGATAGCCATCGTTCATCAGCAGGTCAAGTGCCGGCGGAATCACATAGACGTGGTTACGCTCGATCGGGACGGGCTGGGTAACCTGAAGCACCGGCATCTTGGTGACGTTCTGCAGAATCTTGTCGGCATTGCTTTCGTGCTTGGGTGATAGGTGCATGATCACCACGAACGCCATGCCGCAATCGCGTGGCATGTGCTCGAATAGCGTCATCAAAGCCTTGAGCCCACCAGCCGATGCCCCGATTCCGATCACCGGAAAGTCCAGTGTACTTCGGCACAGATTGCTGTTTTTGGGCGTGGACGGCTCTAGGCTGGTGCTCATCGATTCCTCGGTATTCTTGTTTTCCGGACTTCCGGGGCGGGCGGCATAGAAGGCAGACAGCAATACCGGGGGCGGATTCCTTCGCTCAGCTGCGTGCTGCCGAACGGATGATAAAGGTTCGCCACGTTGATTGCTGCGCACAAGCACCAGCGTCCAGCGAGGTGTCAGCACTCGATGATGTTCACTGCGAGCCCGCCGCGAGCGGTCTCCTTGTACTTGCTCTTCATGTCGGCGCCGGTCTGGCGCATGGTGCGGATGACCTTGTCCAGCGAGATGAAGTGGCTGCCGTCGCCGCGCAGCGCCATGCGTGCGGCGTTGATGGCCTTCACCGCACCCATGGCGTTGCGTTCGATGCAGGGCACCTGGACCAGCCCACCGACCGGGTCGCAGGTCAGGCCGAGGTTGTGCTCCATGCCGATCTCGGCGGCATTCTCCACCTGCTGCGGCGTGCCGCCAAGCACCTCGCACAGCGCGCCGGCGCCCATCGAGCAGGCCACGCCGACCTCGCCCTGGCAACCAACTTCAGCGCCGGAGATCGAGGCGTTCTCCTTGTAGAGGATGCCGATGGCCGCGGCGGTTAGCAGAAAGCGCACCACGCCGTCCTCGTCCGCGCCCGGTACGAAGCGCATGTAGTAATGCAGCAGCGCCGGGATGATGCCGGCGGCACCGTTGGTGGGGGCGGTGACCACGCGACCGCCGCTGGCGTTTTCCTCGTTGACCGCGAGTGCGTACAGATCGACCCAGTCGAGTACATTGAGTGCATCGCGCAGGTTGGCTTCGGGGTGCTCGCTGAGTTGGCGGTACAGTCCCGCCGCGCGCCGGCGCACCTTGAGCCCGCCGGGCATCACGCCCTCGGTACGGCAGCCGGTGTCCACGCAGTCCTGCATCACCTGCCAGATGCGCAGCAGCCCGGCGCGGGTATCGTCTTGCGGGCGCCAGGCCGTTTCGTTGGCCAGCATCAGCTGGCTGATGGCGAGGCCGTGTGTCGTGCAGTGGCCAAGCAGTTCCACGGCACTGTGGAAGGGGTAGGGCAGCGGTGTGGTGTCTTCGACGATGCGCTCGCCGCCGGTGGCCTGTTCGTCGATGACGAAACCGCCACCCACCGAATAGTACTCGCGGCTGCGCAGTTGCAATCCGGCGGCATCGAACGCGCGGAAAATCATGCCGTTGGGATGGAAGGCGAGCGGCTTGCGGATGAATTGCAGATCGCTGCCGCCATCGAAGCGTACGGTTTTCTCGCCCAGCAGGCGAAGTCCGCCGGATTCGCGCAATGTCGCCATGCGCTGGGGAATGCTCGCCGTATCGACGCTCTCGGGCCGCTCGCCTTCAAGGCCGAGCAGCACGGCCTTGTCGCTGCCGTGGCCCTTGCCCGTAGCACCAAGCGAGCCGTACAGCTCGACCCTGAGGTGGTCGGTGGCGGCGAGCAGTTCGTCATTGCGCAGGCCTTCGGCAAACTGCAGCGCTGCACGCATCGGCCCAACGGTGTGCGAACTGGACGGGCCGATGCCGATTTTGAACAGGTCGAAGACGCTGAGTGACATGAGGTGCTCCGGGAAAAAGGCTTATATAAGCCTAGACCTCCAGACGCTCACGAATGTTGATTAGACGCAGCAGGGGCTGCAGCGATCTGCCGATACGCTTTCCAGCGGGCCTATCTGGCCACCGGTACGGACCCGCCCCAGGGGTTGGCTTCCAGGCTGTTGTGCACCGCGGTAGCCGCCTGGGCCGCTTGGCCGATGGCGACGCTGATCTGCTTCAAGCCCATGGTCACGTCGCCAATGGCATACAGCCCGTGTAGCGAGGTTTGCAGGTGTTCGTCCACCTTCACGCCGCCGCACGCGTCACAGTCCAGGCCTAGCTGGATGGCCAGTTCGGAGCGAAAGCGCGCCCCCAGATTGGGGTAGATGATGTCGAAGTGGTGCCGTTCGCCGCGGCAGGTCAGCAGGTCAATGCCGGTTTCGCAAGGTTGCATGGACTCGACGCGGTCGCTGATCACGCGGATCGCATAATGCTCGGCCAGTGCGATGGCCTGGTCGCAGGCGTCCTGCTCGCCATGCACCACCACCGTGACCTGATCGGTGAAGGTGCGCAGGAACACCGCATGGTTGATGGCGTTCTCCGCTTCGCCATAGACCGCAACGTTGTCGCCGTCGACTTCATAGCCATCGCAGATCGCACAGAGCCGCACCTTGCCCTCGGCGATCGCCGTCTCGACGTCGGGCATGTCCGGCAGTGTGTCCTCGATGCCAGTGGCGAGAATGATCCGCCGCGTCACGCAGGTCTGCTCGCCATAGCGCACACTGAAGCCCTCTAGATGGGGTTCGATATGGTCCACTCGGCCGTGCTCTATCCGTGCACCATAGCCGCCGGCCTGTTCGCGCAATCGCACCAGCAGATCGTTGCCGGTGATGCCCGGCGGAAAGCCCGGATAATTACGCGAGCGCGGTATCCACGACGCCCGGCTCGACCCTGCATCCACCACCATGCAGCTGCGCCGGAAGCGCGCCAGATAGAGTGCCGCGGTCAGGCCGGCTGGCCCTCCGCCGATGATCAGGCAATCGGTCACTGCGGGGTGCAGGTTCGCTTGGTCGTTAGTCATCACAGATGGCCCTGGCGGGTGTTAGCCAATAGAAGGCGGTGCCGGAGAGAAAGTTCGGCCCAGCCGATGGATGCAATGTTCTGTTTTGAGAGCTGGTCGGACCTTAAGCCCTTGTGCCAGAGCCTCCGATGGCCAACACTGCGCCGCTCAGTGACCGTGCGGATTCAATCCGTACTGATCGGTCACTGCCATTCCAAGAAAGGCCAGTCTGCGACTCCGTTCGCCGTGCACTGGTCGCCTCGCTACAAAGTCAGCTGCGCCACACCCGGCGACGGTTGAACCACATCGAATCGCATACCACTCGAACGGAGCTCACGAGGCGCCGTGCCGAGCTTATTTCCCGTGGGGGTAGAAGTGTTCAAGTCTCTGGTTATTGCGCCTTTCGCGGCGCTGGTCGTCATCCTTTCGCCAATGGCTGCTCAGGCCGCGGAGCCCATCGTCATCAAGTTTGCCCACGTCGTGGCGGACGACACGCCCAAGGGCAAGGGCGCTCTGTTGTTTCAGAAGCTGGTGCGCGAGCGGCTGGCAGGCAAGGTAGACGTCGAGGTTTATCCGAACTCCACGCTGGTGGGGGACGCTGACGAGATGCAGGCGTTGCTCGACAACAAGGTGCAGATGCTGGCGCCCTCGCTATCCAAGTTCATCGAGTACTCGCCGAAGCTGGAAGTATTCGACCTGCCATTCCTGTTCGATGACGCCGCCGCCGTTGCGCGCTTCCAGAAGCGTGAAGCAAGCCGTGAACTGCTGCGCTCGATGGCTGGCCGCGGCATCTACGGCCTGGCGTACTGGAACAACGGTCTCAAGCAGCTTTCGGCCAATCAGCCACTGCGGAGTCCGGCCGATGCGGCGGGGCTGGCGTTCCGCATTCAGCCCTCACCGGTGCTCGAGGCGCAGTTCGCCGCGGTCGACGCCACGGCGGTGCGGTTGCCGTTCTCCGAGGTGTCCAAGGCGATGCAGAGCGGTAAGGTGCAGGGCACCGAGGGGCCGTGGTCGAACATCCGTGGCCAGAACGCTGGCCTCAAGCAGAGCTATGTCACCGAGACCAATCACGGCGTGCTCAACTACATGCTGGTGACCAACCTGGAGTTCTGGACCAGCATTCCCTTCGCCGTACGCTCGGAGCTGGACAACATCGTGCTCGAGGTCACCCAGACCGTGAACGCCGAGGCCGCCTCGATCAACGAGCGTGAGCGCGAGCAGCTACTGGCCGGTGGCAGCACCACTCTGGTCACCCTGACTCCCGAGCAGCGCCAGGCCTGGCGAGCGAAGATGCAACCGGTGTGGAAGTCGTTCGAAGCACAGATCGGTGCAGACATCATGCGCGCGGCGATGACTGTCAACCGTCGCTGATCTCTGGCCCCGGTTTGGCTGGCAGCGCTGCGTTTGCCACTTCGCTGTCAGCCACGGTCAGGTTGAAAGTCTCGTTTTGAGAGCTGGTCGGACTTTTCCGGCCTTGTGCCATGCGCGGTGATCACTAAGACTTTCGTATGGCTGCGGGCGGCCCTGGCGCCGCATTCTCTGCCAGCCACATTCCAATAAAGGTCAGCCAGTGACTGCCGCAGATCACTGATTTGGCCACCTCAGAAAAAAGGCCGGCTGCGTTGTTGCGTTAGCCAGGCCTATCAATATCGATAAACCACTCGACGGCGCTCACGAGGCGTCTTCGGGCTTTTCCCGTTGGGGGTCAGATGTACAAGTCTTGTGTCGCTGCGCTGATCGCAGCCCTGTATTGGTCGAGTGCCCCTGTGCTGGCTGCCGAGGGCGAGCCGATCGTCATCAAGTTCGCCCACGTGGTGGCGGATGACACGCCCAAGGGCAAGGGCGCGCTGCTGCTCAAACAGCTGGTCGAAGAGCGCATGGCCGGCAAGGTGAAGGTCGAGGTCTACCCGAACTCGGCCCTGGTGGGCGATGCAGAAGAGATGCAGGCTCTGTTCGACAACAAGGTCCAGTTGCTGGCGCCGTCGATGTCGAAGTTCGCGCCTTATACCAAGAAGCTGCAGCTGTTCGACTTGCCCTTCCTGTTCGACGATGCCGAGGCGTTGCAGCGCTTCCAGAAACGCGAGGCTGCGCGTCAGCTGCTGCGTTCCATGGCCGATCATGGGGTTTACGGACTCGCTTACTGGAACAACGGCCTGAAGCAGCTTTCCGCGACTACACCGCTGCGCAAGCCGAGCGATGCCAACGGTCTGGCGTTCCGCATCCAGCCGTCGCCCGTGCTCGAAGCGCAGTTCGCGGCGGTTGGTGCCAAGTCGGTCGTACTGCCGTTCGCCAAGGTTTACGAGTCGCTCAAGGGCGGCGTGGTGCAGGGTGCGGAAAACCCGTGGTCGAACATCCTCAGCCAGAACATGCACAGCGTTCAGCCGTACATCACTGAGAGCAACCACGGTGTGCTCGACTACATGCTGATCACCAACAACGAGTTCTGGCTGAGCATGCCCTTCGCCGTGCGCTCCGAGCTGGAGGGGATCATTCTCGAGGTAACCCAGGCGGTGAATCGCGAGGCCGCGGCAGTGAATCGGCGCGACCGCGATCGCATCCTCGCCAGCGGTAGCAGCCAGTTGATCACCCTGACGCCGGAAGAGCGCCAGGCCTGGCGCGAGCAGATGTTGCCGGTGTGGAAAACCTACGAAGCGGAAATCGGCGCTGACCTGATTCGCGCTGCCATGACCGTCAATCGTCGTCGCTGAGGCGACGCTGAATCTCGCCGGCCATGCAGGCCGGCGAGCTGTGGCGCTCAAGCCGCTCCCCTTCCTGTTCCAGCCATTCGGCCAGTACCTGCGCATTGTTCTGCTGTTCGTCGCGCGCGGCGTATACCAGCGTCAAAGTGCCCCGTTCGGCAATCTCGAGCAGTGACCACCAATTCTCAGGATGCGCCGCCAGCTCGCCGCGGTAACGCCGGCTGAATTCCTCGAACTGCATCGTGCCGACCTTGAACGCTTTACGTAGCTCGGCCGAAGGTGCGACGTCCGCTAGCCAGGCGTCCAGTGCCAGGCTGTCCTTGCGTTTGCCGCGCGGCCAGAGTCTGTCGATCAGCACACGGTAGCCGTCTTCAGGCGATGGCGCCTGATAGGCGCGTTTGCATCGAATCATGGGGTCGTCGGTCCGTTGTTTTCGTTTCGCCTGAAGCGTAGACGCAATACAGCACAGTGAGAGGTTAAAAGTACTCTCGTATAGGTCATAAAGACCTTTTGTGTATGGGTTCTTATTACCTTGTCCGCCATATCACTTTGATTTTATTGATAGAAAAAGCGGCACGTTTCCTGAAGCTGTTCTTTTCGTGACACCCATTCCCGAAAGGAGCACGAAATGAAATACACGACGGTTCTGGTGGCAGCGACGGTGATTCTGGCAAGCAGCCTAGTCAGTGCGGACGAGGTTCTGGAAGTGCATGCCGATCGCGCGGTCGGTGGCGGTTTCGGCGGGCTCAGCGGCTTTATGCTCGGCGCTGCGGCAGGCGGCCCTGTCGGCGCGCTGGTCGGTGGCGGTGTCGGTTATTTGATGGGGCAGGGCGCGCAACAGGCTGCCGGGATGGAGCAGACTCTGTATGTGGTCAAGCGCGAGGATGGCAGTGTCGCGCGCATTCGTACATCCGACGGCGGCTTCCTGCAGGGCCAGCAGATCGAGCGCGATGGCGGGCGGGTCACTGCGTCAGCCAAATGATGTCGTACGGCTGGTCGGGTAGTTGATCGATGGGGGATGATCGCGGCTGACCGTCACTAGGAGGCACTGATGAGTTATTCCGTTCTGCATGTGGTGCATTTGCTGGCCGCGATCTTCTTCATCGGCACGCTGTTCTTCGAGGTGATGATCCTCGGTCGTGTCCGTCAGCAGATCGGCGAGCAGACCATGCCCCTGGTCGAGCGCGCCGTCGGTGCCCGTTCGCGGGTGGTCCTGCACTGGGTCGTGCTGTTCGTCTACGGTGCCGGTATCGGCCTGGGCTGGTACCACCGGCAGGCGCTGGCCGCCCCGTTTGCCAGCAGCTTCGCCACGCTGCTGTCGCTGAAGGTTCTGCTGGCGATCGGCGTGTTTCTCACCTTCGGTCTGGTGGCGATCCTGCTGCGCAAAGGGCGCATGACGCCGGTGCGCTACCGGGCCATTCATTGGGCGATCCTGCTGCAGATGATCGGCATCGTGTTGCTGGCCAAGGGCATGTTCTACCTGCACTGGTAGCCCGGCGCTGCGAGCTCCGTATGCAAGTGGCTGCTGGCCTGGCCTGTCGGTGGCGAACCAGCCTGCGCCTGCCCTAGCAGGTCCGCCGCGCAAGGTGATGATTCTGGTCAAGTAAGGTGGCGCTTATCGTGGCGCTGATGGAGCTCGATTCAGCCGCTGCAGGCTCGTTGCTTTAACGGCAGTGGGAGCTATGGTGGCTGCATCGTTTACCGGACCAGCAGAGGTTGCCCCATGGATTTCGCCTACAGCCCACGCGTCGAGGCGCTGCGCCAGCAGCTGCGCGGCTTCATGGATGAGCACATCGTGCCGCGCATCGGTGCCTGGCATTCGGAGGTGGCGGCCGGTCAGTATCCGGTGTCGTTCATGGACGATCTCAAGGCGCTGGCGCGTTCGGAAGGGCTATGGAACCTGTTTTTGCCGTCGCTTCGCGACGATGAGCCGGGTATGGGCCTGAGCAATCTCGAGTACGCGCCGCTGGCCGAGATCATGGGCCGCGTGCACTGGGCCTCAGAGGTGTTCAACTGCAACGCGCCGGACACCGGCAACATGGAGCTGCTGCACATGTTCGCCTCAGCCGAGCAGCGCGAGCGCTGGCTCAAGCCGCTGCTTGATGGGGCGATCCGTTCGGCCTTTGCCATGACCGAGCCGGACGTGCCGTCTTCGGACGCTACCAATATCCAGACGCTGATCCGCCGCGACGGCGACGACTACGTGATCAACGGGCGCAAGTGGTTCATCACCAACGCCTCGCATCCCAACTGCAAACTCCTGATCGTCATGGGCAAGACCGCCCCGGACGCGGAGAGCCATCAGCAGCAGAGCATGATCCTGGTGCCGTTCGACACACCCGGTGTTGAGCTGGTGCGCAATATCCCGGTGATGAACCACATCGCGCCGGAAGGCCACAGTGAGCTCCTGCTGCGCAATGTACGGGTGCCAGCGAGCAACCTGCTGGGCAAGGAGGGCGACGGCTTCATGATGGCTCAGGCGCGTCTCGGGCCTGGGCGCATCCACCACTGCATGCGTTCGATCGGCATGGCCGAGCTGGCGTTGGAGCTGATGGTCGAGCGTTGCCAGGAGCGCAAGGCGTTCGGCAAGTACCTGCAGCAATATTCCAATGTCGCCGACTGGATCGCCGAATCGCGCATCGAGATCGAGCAGGCACGGCTGCTGGTGCTCAAGACCGCCTGGATGATCGACGAGGTCGGTGCCAAGGCGGCGCGCAAGGAGATCTCGATGATCAAGGCGCTGGTGCCGCGCATGCACACCAACGTGGTGGATCGCGCGATCCAGGTCTATGGCGCGATGGGGCTGACGCCGGATACGCCGCTGGCCGACATGTGGACCGGCGGCCGCGCCCTGCGCTTCGCCGACGGCCCTGACCAGGTACATCTGCGCAGCATTGCCAGGATGGAAATCAAGGCCAGCGAGGCCACACGTGGCGCGACGGCCGATTACCTCACGCCGCCCGGGCGGCACTGACAACGATTGCTGCTGGCTGCGCTGCTCTCGCCGTTGCGCGGCCTTTCTCAAGTTTGCGCCATTCCGGTGCATACGCTTGCGTCTCTCCGCTGGTGGCCTAGGCTGGTCACTGCAACGCCGTGTTCGTTCCGTGTCATGGATTCTTTGACATGGAACAACGAAAGTGCCCGCCGGGCGCGTCCTTGATTGCAGTCAAGGGGAGTCGCGCCACCGCTCCCCTACCATGCAGGCCATATCAACGGCACAAGCAGGTAATGAGATGGCTCCCCGCGAGTTCTGGCTGGCTGGTGCGTTAGGTGCCTGGGCCAAGAGCCTTGTCATACTTTTAACCCTGACTGTTTGCGCACTGCCGTCGCAGGCCAAGGAATACGAGGCCGAGCGCCAGCGCATCGAGCAGTTCTTTCCCGATGCCCAGAGCATTTCCGAGCCCGAGGGCGACTATCAGGTTCGCACGCTGCGCAAGGGCGACGAGGTGCTGGGCTACGCCTTCCAGAGCATCAACGTCACCAAGATCCCGGCCTACTCCGGCAAGCCGATCAACATGCAGGTGCTGCTCGATCCGCAGGGCGTAATCCGCGATGCCTATGTGCTCGAGCACCACGAGCCGATCCTGCTGATCGGCATCCCCGAGCAGAAGCTGCACGATTTCAACGCCAAGTACGAAGGCATCAAGGCGGACCGGCGCGTAGTGGTCGGCCGCTCCAAGGACAGCAACGCGGTGACCATCGACGCCGTGACCGGTGCCACGGTGACGGTGATGGTGGTCAACGAGGTGGTCATGCGCGCCGCCCATGAAGTGGCGGTATCGCTGGGCCTGATCGAGGCCGGCGACAGCGCGCGACCTAAGCCTGCCAGCGTCCGCCAGGACCTGTTCCAGCCTGCCGACTGGACCGAATTGACCGGCAGTGGCGCTATCCGTCGTTTGCACCTGACCCGCGGGCAGATCGACGAGGCATTCAAGGGCACCGAAGCCGAAGGCATCGACGAGGCCACGGCGCAAACCGCCAACGACACCTTCATCGACCTCTACGCGACCCACCTGAACCCGCCGACCATCGGCCGCAATCTGCTAGGTGAAAACCAGTACCGCTTTCTGATGGAAGAGCTCAAACCCGGCGAGCAGGCCATCGCAGTACTGGGCAGCGGCGAGTATTCGTTCAAGGGCTCGGGTTACGTGCGCGGCGGCATTTTCGATCGGATGCAGCTGCGCCAATTCGGCGACATCATCAGTTTCCGTGATCTCGACTTCCAGCGGCTCAACGACATCTACCTCGACGGCGCGCCGCGCTTCAGCGAGATGGCGATCTTCATCATTCGTGCGCAAGCGGCGTTCGACCCAGGCTCACCCTGGACGCTGGAACTGCTGGTGCGTCGCCAGACCGGCCCGGTCAGTGGCATGTTCACCAGCTTCGAGCTGCCTTATCAGATGCTCGAGGATTACATCGAGCGTCCGCAGCCAACTGCCGAGGAACTGGCTGCGATCGAGGAAGCCAACCGGCCGATGTGGGTCAACATCTGGTACCAGAAGTCCTTCCAGATCGGCGTGATCCTCGCGGCGCTTGGTCTGCTGACCGTGATTCTGTTCCTGCAGGACAAATTCACCCAGCAACCGAAATTCCTCCACTGGCTGCGCCGCGGCTACCTGGTGTTCACCGTCGGGTTCATCGGCTGGTATGCGCTGGGCCAGCTGTCTGTGGTCAACGTGCTGACCTTCGTTCATGCGTTGTTTCAGGACTTCCGCTGGGAGCTGTTCCTTTCCGATCCGGTGATTTTCATCATCTGGACCTTCACTGCCGCCAGCATCCTGCTCTGGGGTCGCGGGGTATTCTGCGGCTGGTTGTGCCCGTTCGGTGCCCTGCAGGAGCTGATCAACGAGGCCGCGCGCAAGCTGAAGATTCCGCAGTACGAGCTGCCGTTCGCCGTGCACGAGCGGCTCTGGGCGATCAAGTACATTGTCCTGCTGGTGCTGTTCGGCCTCTCCCTCGAGTCGATGATGATGGCCGAGAAGGCCGCCGAGGTTGAGCCCTTCAAGACCGCCATCACCCTCAAGTTCGACCGCCAGTGGTGGTTCGTCGCCTACGCGGTGTTCCTGCTGGTGATCAATATCTTCACCCGCAAGGTGTACTGCCGCTACGTCTGCCCGCTGGGCGCGGCGCTGGCGATTCCGACCAAGTTGCGTCTGTTCGACTGGCTCAAGCGCCGCAAGGAGTGTGGCGATCCGTGCCAGCTCTGCGCCAAGGAATGCGAGATCCAGGCGATCCATCCGGACGGCCGCATCAATGCCAACGAGTGCCACTACTGTCTCGACTGCCAGATGACTTATCACAACGAGAACAAGTGTCCGCCGCTGGTGAACAAGAACAAGCGCAACAAGCGCGGCAAGAAAGCACCGGCATCCGCCGAGCTGATTCCCGTGGTGCAAGTGGTGGAACCCTGAGCCGTCGCCGTTGGCGAGGTGCTCGATCGTTGTGTTGAAGCAGATGTCCCAAAGGAGCAAAACCCCATGAGCGACAAGAGCAAGAACAACCCCGAGGCGCTGGAAAAAGGCGGCATGAGCCGTCGCGGCTTCCTCGGCGCCAGCGCCGTTACCGGCGCGGCTGTAGCGGCCACTGCCCTGGGCGGCGCAGTGATGACCCGTGAATCCTGGGCCGCAGCGGTCAAGGACGCGCGGCAGAACATCCACGTCGCTCCGGGCGAACTGGATGACTACTACGGTTTCTGGAGCGGCGGCCACCAGGGTGAAGTGCGCGTGCTTGGTATCCCGTCGATGCGCGAGCTGATGCGTATCCCGGTGTTCAACGTCGATTCCGCCAGCGGCTGGGGCCTGACCAACGAAAGCCGCGCGATCATGGGCGACAGTGCCAAGTTCCTCAACGGCGACTGCCACCACCCGCACATCTCCATGACTGACGGCAAGTACGACGGCAAGTACCTGTTCATCAACGACAAGGCCAACACCCGCGTCGCCCGTATCCGTCTGGATATCATGAAGTGCGACAAGATGATCACCGTGCCGAACTGCCAGGCCATCCACGGCCTGCGCCTGCAGAAGGTGCCACACACCAAATACGTATTCGCCAACGCCGAATTCGTCATCCCGCACCCGAACGACGGCAAGATCTTCGATCTGCAGGATGAGAACAGCTACACCATGTACAACGTCATCGACGCCGAGAAGATGGAGATGGCCTTCCAGATCATCGTCGACGGCAACCTCGATAACACCGACGCCGATTACACCGGCCGCTTCACCGCAGCCACCTGCTACAACTCGGAAAAGGCCTACGACCTCGGCGGCATGATGCGCAACGAGCGCGACTGGGTCGTGGTATTCGACATCGTGGCTGCAGAAGCTGCGGTCAAGGCCGGCAAGTTCATCACTCTCGGCGACTCCAAGGTGCCGGTGCTCGACGGCCGCAAGAAGGCCGAGAAGGACAGCCAGTTCACCCGCTACATCCCGGTACCGAAGAACCCGCACGGCCTGAACACTTCGTCCGACGGCAAGTACTTCATCGCCAACGGCAAGCTGTCCCCTACCGTGTCGATGATCGAAATCGCCAAGTTGCCTGATCTGTTCGCCGACAAGCTGAAGGACCCGCGCGACACCATCGCTGCCGAAGTGGAACTGGGCCTCGGCCCGCTGCACACCACCTTCGACGGTCGCGGCAACGCCTACACCACCGTGTTCATCGACAGCCAGGTGGTGAAGTGGAACATGGCCGATGCGGTTCGCGCCTACAACGGCGAGAAGGTCAACTACATCAAGCAGAAGCTGGACGTGCATTACCAGCCTGGCCACATCCATGCCTCGCTGTGCGAAACCAGCGAAGCCGACGGCAAGTGGCTGGTGGCGCTGTGCAAGTTCAGCAAGGACCGCTTCCTGCCGACCGGCCCGCTGCATCCGGAGAACGATCAGCTGATCGACATTTCCGGCGAGGAAATGAAGCTGGTGCACGATGGCCCGACTTATGCCGAGCCGCACGACTGCATCATGGCCCGTCGCGACCAGATCAAGACCAAGAAGATCTGGGACCGCAACGACCCGTTCTTCGCCCCCACCGTGGAAATGGCGAAGAAGGACGGCATCAACCTGGACGCCGACAACAAGGTCATCCGTGACGGCAACAAGGTGCGCGTCTATATGACCTCCATGGCGCCGGCGTTCGGCGTGCAGGAATTCACCGTCAAGCAGGGCGATGAAGTTACCGTGACCATCACCAACATCGACCAGATCGAGGACGTGTCCCACGGTTTCGTCATGGTCAACCATGGTGCGAGCATGGAGATCAGCCCGCAGCAGACCTCTTCCATTACCTTCGTCGCTGACAAGCCCGGCCTGCACTGGTACTACTGCAGCTGGTTCTGCCACGCGCTGCACATGGAAATGGTCGGCCGCATGCTGGTCGAGCCCGCTTAAGCTGTACGAACCATCGCCCGTCAGCAGGCGGGTGATGGTGCAACGATTGCGCGCAGAACCTCGGTGTATCGCCGGGGTTCCAGCGGCAGGATTCACCCGCCTGGAAGCTGAAGAAGGTCAAACGCAGTGTTCAAAGCTCAGGCTACGTTTTCGCTTTACTCGGCAGCAGTCACGCTGCTGCTCCTATTGAGTGGCACTGCCCAGGCGGCGCCGCAATCGATCACAACCCTGCCGCTGCAGCCCGACGGTGAAAACCGCTGGCGGCTACCTGCCGGGGAATATCAGGGTCAGTTCACCATCGAGCAGACCCTGCAGTTGCATTGCGAGCCGGGGGCGATCATCCGGTCAGAGGGGCAGGGCAGCAGCCTCGTTATCAGCGCACCCGACGTCGTCGTCGACGGTTGTACGCTGCGCGAGTGGGGCGCCAATCTGACCGCTATGGATTCGGCGATTTTCATCCTGCCGGCCGCCGGGCGCGCGTTGATCAGCAACAACCGCATGCATGGCCCCGGATTCGGCGTGTTTGTCGATGGCGCCAGCGACGTGCAGGTGACCGGCAACACAATCGACGGTGAGCCGAGCGTTCGCTCGCAGGACCGCGGCAACGGTATCCATCTGTTCGCGGTGAAAGGTGCGCGGGTTATCGGTAACCAGGTGCGCAATGCCCGCGACGGTATCTACATCGACACCTCCAACGGCAATCACCTGGAAGCCAATGTCCTCGAGGATCTGCGTTACGGCGTGCATTACATGTTCGCTAATGACAACAGCGTGATCGACAACATCACCCGGCGTACCCGCACCGGTTATGCCCTGATGCAGAGCCGCAAGCTGACCGTGATCGGCAACCGTTCCGAGCGGGACCAGAACTACGGCATCCTGATGAACTACATCACCTACTCGACGATCAAGGGCAACTTCGTCAGTGACGTGCAGCGTGGCGACACGGGCGGCGACAGCATGATCAGCGGTGGCGAGGGCAAGGCCCTGTTCATCTACAACTCGCTGTTCAACACCATCGAAAACAACCACTTCGAGAAAAGCTCGCTGGGCATCCATCTGACCGCGGGCTCGGAAGACAACCGCATTTCCGGTAACGCCTTCGTCGCCAATCAGCAGCAGGTCAAGTACGTCGCCAGTCGCACCCAGGAATGGTCGGTGGACGGCCGTGGCAACTACTGGAGCGATTACCTGGGCTGGGACCGCAATGACGACGGTCTTGGCGATGTCGCCTACGAACCCAACGACAACGTTGATCGCCTGCTCTGGCTCTACCCGCAGGTGCGTCTGTTGATGAACAGCCCGAGCATCGAAGTGCTGCGCTGGGTGCAGCGGGCCTTCCCGGTGGTCAAGTCGCCGGGCGTGCAGGACAGCCATCCGCTGATGAAGCTGCCCACTGAAAAACTCCTAACCGAAAAGCAGGAACCAACGTCATGAACGCCGTCGAGATCCAGGGCGTAAGCCAGCGTTACGGCAGCATGACCGTGCTGCACGATCTGAATCTGAACCTCGGTGAAGGCGAGGTGCTGGGGCTGTTCGGCCATAACGGCGCGGGCAAGACCACCAGCATGAAACTGATTCTCGGCCTGCTTTCGCCGAGCGAAGGCCGGGTCAAAGTGCTCGGCCGCGCGCCAAACGATCCGCAGGTGCGCCGCCAGCTTGGCTATCTGCCAGAGAACGTCACCTTCTACCCGCAGTTGAGTGGTCGCGAAACCCTGCGCCACTTCGCCCGGCTGAAGGGCGCGGCTGTGGCTCAGGTGGATGAACTGCTCGAACAGGTCGGCTTGGCGCACGCTGCCGATCGCCGGGTGAAAACCTATTCCAAGGGCATGCGCCAGCGCCTCGGGCTGGCCCAGGCACTGCTTGGCGAGCCGCGCCTGCTGCTGCTCGACGAGCCGACGGTGGGCCTCGATCCGATTGCCACGCAAGATCTGTACTTGCTGATTGATCGCCTGCGCCAGCGCGGCACCAGCATCATTCTCTGCTCCCACGTGCTGCCTGGCGTCGAAGCGCATATCAACCGTGCGGCAATCCTCGCCAAGGGCAGCTTGCAGGCGGTCGGCAGCCTGACGCAGCTGCGTGCCGAAGCCGGTCTGCCGGTGCGTATCCGCGCCAGCGGTGTCCGCGAGCGTGATAGCTGGTTGCAGCGCTGGAGCGCCGCCGGGCACAGCGCCCGTGGTCTCAGTGAATCGAGCCTGGAGGTGGTGGCGGTAAACGGCCATAAGCTGGTGTTGCTGCGTGAACTGCTCGGCGAAAGCGAGCCGGAAGACATCGAGATCCATCAGCCGTCGCTGGAAGACCTTTATCGCTTTTACATGGAGCGCGCCGGCGACGTGCGCGCTCAGGAGGGTCGCGTATGAACCAGGTATGGAACATCGCCCGCAAGGAATTCAGTGATGGCCTGCGCAACCGCTGGCTGCTCGCCATCAGCCTGCTTTTCGCCGTGCTGGCGGTTGGCATCGCCTGGCTCGGCGCCGCGGCTTCCGGCCAGCTTGGCTTCACCTCGATTCCGGCGACCATCGCCAGCCTGGCCAGCCTGGCCACGTTCCTGATGCCGCTGATCGCTCTGCTTCTGGCTTACGACGCCATCGTCGGTGAGGACGAGGGCGGCACCTTGATGCTGCTGTTGACCTATCCGCTGGGCCGCGGGCAGATCTTGCTCGGCAAGTTCGTCGGCCACGGGCTGATCCTCGCCCTGGCGGTACTGATCGGCTTCGGTTGTGCGGCGCTGGCCATTGCCCTGCTGGTCGACGGTGTCGAACTCGGCCTGCTGCTCTGGGCGTTCGGCCGTTTCATGATCTCCTCGACACTGCTTGGCTGGGTATTCCTCGCTTTCGCCTACGTGCTCAGCGGCAAGGTCAGCGAGAAGTCGAGCGCGGCCGGACTGGCGCTCGGCGTGTGGTTTCTCTTCGTGCTGGTGTTCGACTTGGTGCTGCTGGCGCTGCTGGTGCTCAGTGAAGGCAAGTTCAATCCCGAGCTGCTGCCCTGGTTACTGCTGCTCAACCCCACCGACATCTACCGGCTGATCAATCTATCCGGCTTCGAGGGCAGTGGCAGCGCCATGGGCGTACTCTCGCTCGGCGCTGACCTGCCGGTGCCGGCATCGGTACTCTGGCTGTGCCTGCTGGCGTGGATCGGGGCGTCGCTGCTGCTCGCGTACGGCATCTTCCGCCGCCGCCTGACCTGATACTCACGAATCGAGGAATACCTGCATGAACGCTTTGTATCGCATCGGTGCCGGCACCCTGTTCGCCGCATTGCTCGCTTTCGGCCTGAGCGGCTGTGAAGAGAAGCAAGAGGCTCAGCAATCGCTCGAGCCGGTGGCGTTTCATGCTGAAGACGAATGCCACGTCTGCGGCATGGTCATCAGCGACTTCCCAGGCCCCAAGGGGCAAGCAGTGGAGAAGGGCGGGGTGAAGAAGTTCTGCTCCACCGCCGAGATGCTCGGCTGGTGGCTGCAACCGGAGAACCGGCTGCTCAACGCCAAGTTGTATGTGCATGACATGGGTCGCAGCGTTTGGGAGCACCCGGACGATGGTCATCTGATCGACGCAACCAGCGCCTACTATGTGGTCGGCACATCGCTCAAGGGCGCCATGGGCGCGTCGCTGGCAAGCTTCGCCCAGGAGCAGGACGCGCTGCGTCTGGCCGAGGAGCATGGCGGTCGCGTACTGCGCTTCGACCAGATCGACCAGGCGCTGCTGCAGGAGGCAGCCAGCATGCAGCACGGCAGCATGCACGACCACAGGCCCGGCGCTTCGCACCAGGGGCATTGAAGCGATTCAGTAACCGCAACCAGTCTTTCGACACATCCCGAGGTAAGCACAAATGATGGGTATCAGCATCTGGCAACTTCTGATCATTCTTCTGATCGTGGTCATGCTGTTCGGCACCAAGCGCCTGCGTGGCCTGGGCTCCGATCTGGGCAGCGCGATCAGCGGTTTTCGCAAATCGGTGAGTGAGGGCGAAACCACGGCCCAGGCCGAAGCGGTGAAGCAGGAACTCAAGTAGTCACGCCTCGATCTGCCGTGACCATGGCCCGGCATCTGAACTGACGACGGCGGGCGTAATCGCGATGCCCGCCGGGTTCATCCGCGACTTCCTCGCCTCCTCAACCGGCAATGCTGCTGCGCACCGCAACGGTGCGCTTATGCGCGCCCCCTGCGCGCCAATCGTCACTTTTCCGTCGCCTCGGAAAAAAGCTGATTGCAATCAAGTCTGCCGAGGGCACCTACCCTGTAGAAAGTAATCCTGGCTCCCAGATTCGGGAGCGGTCATCTAGTCCGGCGCGTAGTGATTGTCGCAGCCGGGCACAGAACGTCTGGAGGCCCTTCCGTGCAAGTTATCGATCGGCGAAAAGCCCTGAGTATCGCGCCCATCTGGCGACTCGCGTTTCGCCCGTTCTTTCTCGCCGGCGCCGTTTACGCGCTGCTGGCGATTCCGCTCTGGGTAGCGACCTGGACCGGCCACTGGCCGGGTTTTCAGCCCACCGGAGGCTGGCTGGCCTGGCACCGCCACGAAATGCTGTTCGGTTTCGCCATGGCGATCGTTGCCGGCTTTCTGCTCACCGCGGTGCAGACCTGGACCGGCCAAACGGCGCCATCGGGCAATCGCCTGGTAGGCCTGGCGGCGGTCTGGTTGGCGGCTCGTCTGGGTTGGCTGTTCGGCCTGCCCGCCGAGTGGCTGGCGCCACTCGACCTGCTGTTTCTGCTGGTGCTGGTGTGGATGATGGCGCGGATGCTCTGGGCGGTGCGGCAGAAGCGCAACTACCCGATCGTGGTGGTGCTTTCCCTGATGCTCGGCGCCGATGTTCTGATTCTCACAGGCCTGGTGCAGGGCAACGACGCTCTGCAGCGCCAGGGCGTGCTGGCCGGCTTGTGGCTGGTCGCGGCGTTGATGGCGCTGATTGGCGGCCGGGTTATTCCATTCTTCACCCAGCGTGGACTGGGCAAGGTCGAGGCCGTCAAACCCTGGGTCTGGCTGGACATCGCCTTGCTGGTGGGCACCGGTGTGATCGCCTTGTTGCATGCCTTCGGCGTCGCGATGCAGCCGCACCCGGCGCTAGGCGCGCTGTTTGTCGCAATTGGTGTTGGCCATCTGCTGCGCCTGGCGCGCTGGTACGACCACGGCATCTGGAAAGTCGGGCTGCTCTGGTCACTGCATATGGCGATGCTCTGGCTGGTGGTTGCTGCGTTCGGTCTGGCGCTCTGGCATTTCGGTCTGCTGGCGCAATCCAGCCCGTCGCTGCACGCACTGAGTGTGGGCTCCATGAGCGGGCTGATTCTGGCGATGATTGCGCGGGTGACCCTCGGCCATACGGGCCGGCCGTTACAGCTGCCGGCCGGGATTATCGGCGCTTTCTTGCTGTTCAACCTGGGCACAGCGGCGCGGGTGTTCCTCTCCGTCGCCTGGCCGGTAGGTGGTCTGTGGCTGGCTGCGATCTGCTGGACCCTGGCCTTCGCACTCTACGTCTGGCGCTATGCGCCGATGCTGGTCGCCGCGCGCGTAGACGGTCATCCGGGCTGAAGCCCGGCGCGTGAAATCGGGCAGGTGCACAGCACCTGTTCGCCAAATTACCTAGCCCCAATAACGCTGCCTTGTAAGGCGGCCTGTGACTCGGCATGCGTCGAGCTCGGAGATGATGATGAAAAGCGAGTTTCAGGATCGTCTGGCTGTAGTCACCGGAGCCAGCTCCGGAATCGGTCTGGCATTGTGCTCAGCCTTGCTGCAGCGGGGCGCGCGGGTGCTGGCGATGTCGCGCAGCCTCGGAGGGCTCGAGCCGCTGCTGGAAACCCATGCCGAGCAGCTGCAGTGGCTGCAAGGCGATGTCACCTCGGCCGATGATCTGGCTCAGCTGGCACGACGTGCCGCGCAGCTGGGCACGGTGCATTACCTGGTGCCCAACGCGGGTATCGCCGAGCTGGCCGACGGGCTGGACATGGCCGCGTTCGACCGCCAATGGGCGGTCAACGGTGCTGGCGCGCTGAACACCTTCGCGGCGCTGCGCAACGAACTGGCCAAGCCCGCCTCGGTAGTATTCGTCGGTACCTTTCTGATCCGTTCGGCCTTTCCCGGCCTGGCCGCGTATATCGCCAGCAAGGCGGCACTGGCTGCGCAGGCACGCACGCTGGCGGCGGAATTCGCACCGCTGGACGTGCGCATCAACATGGTCTCGCCCGGCCCGACCGCTACCGCAATCTGGGGCACGCTGGGGCTCAGTGACGACCAGCTCGAAGCGGTCGCCGACGGCGTCACCAAACGCTTGTTGCCGGGGCATTTCCTTGAGTCCGCGGCGGTGGCCAACGTGATTCTGTTCCAGCTTTCCCAGGGCGCGCGTGGCGTATTCGGTCAGGATTGGGTGGTGGACAACGGCTATACCATCAGCTGATCGGTCAGCTTCGAACGGCGCCCCCAGCGGCGCCGCATCGCCACTTAGCCAGGCCGCCACGATGGCCTGGCTGTTCCTCTCCAGCAGCGCTTTCGTTCTTGTAACAGCGTTGCGCACGGTTTTAGTGCATTTAAATTGCACTATCCGCTCAAAAGTATTCGTTAGAGATTGTTTGCACGTCCGGCCGACAATGCCGCCCGCTTTCATGCGCTGTGGCATTGCGTCGCAGCGGCTGCGACCTGACGTCGCTGCTTGCGCTGCCGGCAACCGTTGCAGTGCTGCCGAGCGAATAGCCGCTGCGCGTTATGCGCGCCTCCGCCGTCTCGATCCAAGCAGGACACATGCACGACAACCTCATCGACTGGTTCCGCTCCTTCGTTCCCGCCCCGTTCAATGCCCCGCCGAAAGAATGGCTGCGTGCTGCAGGTGGCATCGCCATCGTCATGCTGTTGAGTGTTTTCAGCGGTTTCTGGCTATTTGGCGCGCCGTTGACGTTGCAGTTGCTAGCACCTGCGGGGGCTTCGGCGGTGTTGCTGTTCGCCGCTTCCTCCAGCCCGTTCGCTCAGCCCTGGTCGGTGCTCGGCGGCAACCTGCTGGCTACTGTGATCGGGGTCAGCCTGGGCTTGACCAGCCTTTCGCCGATGGCGGCGGCGGCGTTGTGCGTGTGCCTGGTACTGGTCTGCCTGTTCAGCCTGCGCTGCCTACATCCGCCCGGCGCGGCCCTGGCGCTGGTTGCGGTGGTTGGCAGTCCTGAAATTCACCACCTAGGTTATGGACTGCTCTATCCGGTGGCGTTCAATTCGTTGTTGCTGCTGGCCGTGGCGCTTCTGTACAACAATCTCACGCGGCATCCGTATCCGAAACCGAGGCTGCCGCGCGAAAGCCTGCACCATACGAGCGACCCGCAGCCGAGCGAGCGCATGAGCTTCAGTCATGACGACGTCGACCGCGCGCTGCGCGAGTTCGGCGAGTATGTCGACGTGACCCGTGACGATCTTGAACGGTTGATCAAACAGACCGAGAAGCACGCGCTGCGCCGCAGCATGGGCGAGGTCACCGCAGCGGACATCATGTCCCGCGACCTCTATTCGCACACACCCGACACCTTCATCGAGCAGGCCTGGAGCACGCTGCAGCGCAATCGTCTGCGTTCGTTGCCGGTGGTGGTGAGCGAAACCCTCGAGCTGGTCGGCATCGTTACCCTGGTCGATCTGCTCAAGCATTTCCATCCACGGCCAGGACGGCTGAACTTCGGCCAGCTGAAGTTCCTGCGTGGCACCAAGCTGCGCGCCATCATGAGCTCCCCGGTGGTCTCGGTGACGCCCGATACGCACATGGTCGAGCTGGTCTATCTGCTTTCTGACCGTGGTCTGCATTGCCTGCCGGTGGTGGATGCCGAGCGGCGCCTGGTCGGCATGATCACCCAGACCGACCTGATCGCCGCGCTGTATCGCAACTGGCTTCGACACCTGCCGGACTGAAGTTCGGCTTCAGAGCGGGTAATACCAGCGTGACCAATCGTATTCGTCGCGTGCCACTTCGCGCAGCATTTCCACCGCCTTGAGCAGCGCCGGCGATTCGCTGGCCCGCGCATGCATCAGGTACACCGGATAGCTGAATTCCGGGGCATGTTCGACCCGCTCGAGCAGGCCTTCGTCGAGATAGCGCTGCACCACCCGCGTACGGAAATACCCACGCCCGCCGCATTGCAGCAGATATTGCAGGGCCAGCGGCCCGAGGCTGAAGGTGAGTGCGGCGCGGGTGTGTTCGGGCAGCGCCTGGTCATGCTGCTTGCGAAACGCCGGTCCCCAGTCGATGTACAGATAAGGCGCTGGCAGGCTTTTGTGCGCCACTTGAATCAGCTTCTCTTCCAGTAGCTGTTCCACCTGCAGGCCCGGTCGGTACTCCGGCTGATGCACCAGTGCCGCGTCCAGCGTGCCAAGCTCGAGTTTGTGCTGCAGTTCGGCGTCGCTGGCAACCTCGCTGCGCAAGGCGTGGCCGGGCAGCGTCTGACGCAGGCGTTGCACCCAGGCCAGCATCAGTGGGTTGCACAGACTCACTTCGGCCCCCAGCGTGAGCATTTCTCCGTATCCCTGCGGCAGCGGCAGATCTCGCCGCGCGGCCTCCCAGGTCTGCACCAGTTGCCGTGCATAGGCCGCAAAGCGCTCGCCGTCGGTAGTCAGACGAGCACCCGCTCGATTGCGCACGAAGAGCTTGCAGCTCAGCTGGCTTTCCAGGTTCTGAATGCGCGCGGTGACAGCGGTCTGGGTGATATGCAGTCGCTCGGCAGTGGCGATGAAGCTGCCGCTGCGGATGATCTCGAGAAAGGTGCGGGCGAGATCGATGTCCATGTGCGAGCCCCGAGTTGGTTTGGGTTGCGATTGTAGCAACCGCAACGGCGCGGGTTACGCACCAATCACGAGCAGTTACCGGTCTGGGTACGCGTGAGCGTGATGCGACCGGTCACCGAGAGGGTAAGCGCGCGCTCCTGGCTGCCGAGCGGGGAGGCGCGGCAGATGGTCAGCGATGCGGGCGTGGAGCCGAAGCCGCTTGGCAGGAAGGTCAGCTCGCGTACCGTGGAAGAGAGCAGATAGCCAGGGTTGGCTGCTGGGAAGCGCCGGATCACCGTACTGCCGGAGCGTATCACCCAGCCCTGTTCCCACCCGGCGCTGGCGTCGCACGTCGCACCGTTGCTGGAGCTGCATAGCGTCACCGGGCTATTGCGCTTCATGGCCTCGCTGCGGGCGAGCTGAGCGCTGGCCGAAAAGTCCGTGGTGTAGGTACGCAGCCGACTGTTGAGCACGATGCTGTCGTAGCCCGGCACGGCAATGGCCGCGAGCACGGCCAGTATCGCCAGCGTCACCATCACTTCTATGAGGGTGAATGCGGCCTGGCGGGCACTCGTGGCTTGTTGGCGTTTACGGTATGTCATGCCGTCCCCTACTGCTCGATGTTCCAGAACACCCGGGAGGTCGGTTGCATGACCGAGGCTGGGTTGATCGGCGGGCTGCCTTGCAAGGGCGAAGACGGATCTGCACCGATCACGAACGGCACGGTGGTCACGCCGTCGTCCAGCGTCACCATGCCGGCCACCGGTGAGGGCGGCAGACCATCGCCGACCACGTCGTGATAGACGCCCTGGCCGGTCAGGTAGTTGACGGTGTAGACGCGCGTTTCGCCGAGTCCCGAACATACGCCGGCGTTCGGCACGCGAGGCTGATGGGTGCTGAAGGTGACATCGCCGAACACGGTGATTGCCGAGGTCACCACTTGCTCGGTGTTATCGAGCTGCAGGTACCAGCCCTTTTTCTGCCCCAGGTTGGCGGCAGTCGGTGCGCTCTGAGTGGTCACGCTGAGTAGCGAACCAAGGCAGAGCAGATTGGCGCCGCAGGTACCCGCCTCGCTGGTGAGCCAGTTGGCGTCGCTTGGGCGGTCGCGCAGCATGAAGAAGTAGTTTGAGGTGGCTGCCGCGTCATCGTAGTCGAGGAGCGGTTTTTCCCGGTCGCCGGAGCCGAGCATGAGCACGTAGTCGGCGCCATCGGCGACGATGTCCGGGGCAAACATGAACTTGCGGTTCCGTGTGCAGGTGCCAGCAGTGGCGCAGCCAAGGGCGGCGATGCGAGTGATGCCCCACTGTTGCGGGGCGGCTGCGCCCATGGTGATGCGGTAGACATTGCCGCCAAGGTCGGCAAGGTAGCCGTAAAGGGCCTGGCCGGAACTATTGCGTACCAGGGTGATATCCGAAACCACGCTGCGCAGAGTGTCGAATGTCTTGAGCAGTTCGCCACTGTCGGCATCGAGCACATAGACCTTGTTGCCCTTGGTGGCGCTGGTGCAGGTGTTCGGGTCGCCGTCCTCACAGCTGTCGTAGCCGCCGCCCATGATCAACATCGGCAGTGCGCCTGAACCATAGCCGCTGGCCTTGAGCGACTTGGGTGGCGCCCAGGTCTGGCCGATGCCGCTGAAACCGTCGCTGCAGTCGCTGTCGCTGACGCTGCCATCGGCGGCGAAGTTGTTCGGACAGCCACGTTTCCATTTCAGCGCCGGCGTCGCCGGATCGCTCACATTGAAGGCGTACAGCGCTCTTCCGCCTCGACGCATGGTCGCGTAGATCCAGGCGGTGGAGTCGCTCTGGTAGGCCACGACCGGACCATCCATGCCGTATGCCTTGGGTTTTGGCGTCGAGGTACCGGTAAAGCCAGGAAAACTGATGGGAATGTTGTTGTCATAGAGCCGCTTGATCTTGCCGTAGAACTCCGGCGGCATGAATGACCAGAGCTCGCTGCCTGCGGCGTGGGTACCGAGCGCATTGGTTCGATTGCCCACTACGGCACGCAATGCACCATCGTTGCCACCATAGAACGCCACCACGCTCGGGCTGCCGGTACTGCCGTAATTGATCGCTACCGGGCGCGAATGCACCACGTCGCCGTGCGCCGAAGGGCGCATTTCGCTGACGTTGCCATTGCCGTTCTCGTCTTTGATATCGACGCCGCGGGCCCAGTTGATTATGGCTGTGCGTTCGCTGTCATTGGCTACGCCCAGGGTCGTTGCCGTTATCGCGTTGTTGGTGGTCGAAAAGCTGGTTAACGACGTGCAGCCACCGGCTGCGCCGCAGGTGAACATGTTGCGAGAGCTAGATGCCCGCAGCAGATAAGCCTGGCCGCCTTTCTCGACGATGTTGCCATCCGGACTGTTGGACCCGCTCGAATCCCCCCCCGTCAGGCAGTTGCCGCGGGCGCTGAAGCTCCAGTAGCTATCTGCTGCGGCCGGCGTCCAGAAGCTGCGTGCGCACTCGGTGATAAATCCGGTGTTGCTGTTGATGGCGCTTGCGCTGTCGGCATCGAGCAGACGAAGGTCGGAGCCGATGTAGCCGAGCTTGTACTGCTTGAGATTGCCATGCCAACGCGGGAATCCGTCTTCGTCCGGACGGAACATGCCGATAAAGACCTGGTTCAGGTAGGTGCCTTGGGCATTGACGCTGACCGGCAGGCTGACCGAGGCGAATACGCTGTTGGTCGCCTGAACTTCAGAAAAGACGGCATTGAGGGCGTCGACGATCTGGTTGCCGGTACTGCTGACATCGAAATACTTGCCGTCGCTGGTGCGCGCCATGCTTTGCAGAAGTGCCGTCCAGCCGGGCCCCTGACCGGTCGTATCACGGTTGACGTCGATCGTATAGGTAGTGATCTGCTGGCTGCTTTTCTTCATGAAGCGCGCCCACTCATCCGCGATATTGTCCTGCGAGCCGCTTGGCGTGATGGGAATTGTGGTGGTGGATCCACCCAGGCCGGCCAACGCTGTCGTTGCCTGAGCAATATCGGAGGCGCTGTCCTGCGCGGGGCCGTTACTGATGTAGATGATGTAATTCTTGCCGCAGCCTGAAATGATCGGTGACAGATACGAGGTGGCAGTCTTGCTCGCTAACGCGTTGTTGGGCAGTGCGTAGATGGCGTTGGAGGCGGCCGTTCCGCTGATATTGCCGGCGTAATCGGCCTTGGCCTTGTTATTTCCTGCGTGCGGTGTGGCGCCAGCGAAATACAGATAAGCCTCCTGCATCGCCCTGCTTACCTTGCCGCCGTTCGACTTATCACCGTTCTCGTGGAAACTGGCCACTAGATCGACCATACGTGTTTTATTCGCTACGTCCATCTGCCGCAAGGCCGCCCGTACATAAGCGCCATCCGAACCGGAGTTGCCGTTGCCGGTCTCCGTAAACATCATGATGCCGAGGCGAAACTTGTCCAGCGGTAGCGCGCTGACCACTGAGCGCAACGCGGCCATCTCGTTGCTGAATGCAGTGTTCCAGTTGGCCGTGTTGTCGAGGATGATCAGCACGTTCGGCGCCCCGGTCGCGCTGCCAGGTACACCAACGAACAGATCAATATCCTCGGCTACAGCCAGTTGGCTCAGGCTGGCGGCTAACGCCAGCAGCAGGCGGCTAAGATGGGTTTTCATGCGCTTACCTCGTAGGCCGACTTCATGGGCACAGCTGGTTCTTGCGAGCGTCAGAGAGCAACAGGCGGATGCCGGAGCGCACCCGCACCGATGCGCCGGTGCCAGGGTCCAGGACGCTGGCGACCAGCTCCCACTCGGTATTCCAGGTAGAACTGGACATGCCTTCCAGAGTCAGGCTGCTGGGCGCCACAGCGCTGGCCAGGCTGGTTCTGAGGCACTGGGGTGCGGCCAGCGCGACCTCATAGTCATCCGCGCCGTCCCGGTTGATATCAATGCCGATCGTTTGCGCGGAGGGCGTGGTAAGGCTCAGTGAAGGAATCACCTGCTCGATGGCGTTATCCGCCGCCGCCAGCGCTTCGTTGCGCCATTGCTGGTTACCCACTACGTCCAGGTTGACCTTGGTCAGGGTGTAGGACGAGGTCACCATCACCGTCAGCAGGAGCAGCATGATCAATGCGGTGATCAGGGCGAAGCCGCGGGACTCGGATGCGTTCATGGCGTTTCCCTGCGAGCCGAAACGTTGGTCAGGCGCACGGTGGTGGAATAGACGTGGCGCTGAAATGCATCGGAGAAAGGCCCGAACGTCTGGCCGCCCAGGTTGTAGGTCTTGCTGGACTGGTAGCCCGGTGTGGGTTCGATGTTGCGCACCAGAAGGTGAACCTGAACCACTACGGTGTTGGTCAGTTGCGCAAGGCTGCAGGGTGTGGCGGATGTGCAGGTGGAGTCCGGGGCGCCATCGCCCCGGTTGGTCGGCGAGTTGCGGTTCAGCGCGCTGGCCCATTGCACGGCCTGGCTGTAGTCGACTGCCGCTCCGGTATCGCTTAGGTTGTCGATGCCGAGGACGAAGCGCATCGCCTCGACGCCTTCGACCATCGGGACGGGGTCCTGCTGCTCCAGTGCGCCGCCGGCCAGGTCGAAGCTCGACTGCATCAACGTCGGGATACCGTCGCCAGCGGTTACTGCAAAGTTGCGGATGTAGTAGGCCGTGTTGAGGAAGCGACGCTTCTCCGCCGCGGCCGTGCAGTTGCGCCTGTGCAGCGTGAAGCCGCTGGTATCGAATACGTAGCGGGGTTCGCTCGCACAGTAGGATGTCTGCCAGTAGAGCCTGCCGTTGACGTCGACGTCGCAGTTGGCCGAGCCGGTCACGCAACCGGCTACGTGACGGACCAGCAGCACATCGCTGCCGGCAAGCGCCGAAGGCATCGTGCTGGCGCAGTCGGTTGGTACGGCAGCGTACAGCTGGAGCGGAACGCCGATCAGGTTGGTCTTGTACTGTGCGTCCCAAGCCGAGTAGGGCGCGCACGGAGCCGGGATTGCACTGGGGTAGTCGGACGGAGCACCGGCTGCGGTCAGGTCGTCGAATTCCGGCAGATAGCCATTCAGGAAACCGGCGTGCACCAGGTCATCGCGGAGCAGACGAATCGCCAGCCGGCCGTGTTCCATCTGGCTGTTGGTCTTGGCCAGCTCGCTGTTGCTGCGACTCATGTTCAGATACAGG
Organism: Stutzerimonas stutzeri; assembly: GCF_038561965.1. Lineage (NCBI taxonomy): Bacteria > Pseudomonadati > Pseudomonadota > Gammaproteobacteria > Pseudomonadales > Pseudomonadaceae > Stutzerimonas > Stutzerimonas stutzeri. The sequence goes on from NZ_CP139348.1 coordinate 825,496, forward strand.
CCCAACGTGGCCGCGCTGAGTATCAGCGCGATGGTCATCGCCACCATCAGCTCGATCAGGCCGAAGCCTGCGCTGCCGTTACGGCCGGCATTGCTCCGCGGCAGACGGTTCATAGCGGCGCCACCCGTACGAGGGTGGTCACCACTCGCCGGCAGCGGTCGTTGCTGCATTGGCTGCCGGTCGCGCCATCGAATGCGTCTTTGCCGCAGGCTACGCTCGCGTTTGGCGCGGCCAGCGGGAGGGAGCCTTGCCAGGCGACCGTCAACAGATACTGATTGCTGCCCAGCGGCTCGATGCAGCCGCGCCCGCCGATCATGGCGCCGGCGAGGCCGCTGCTGGTGCTTTCGCTTGCGCCCTGAAGCGCCGCGCACCACATGGCGGAGTCCCGTTGCTGTTGCGTCGAGCTATTGGTGGGGCAGGTCATGCCGGCTCCCAGAGGGCTAGCGGTGCCCGTTACGTAACTTGCCGCTGCCGTGCGGTTGGCGGTGATGCGCGCTGCGATGTCGTCGAGCAACAGCAGGGCCTGCGAGCGCTGATAGGTCTCCATCTCTGATTGCTGCAGGCGTGCCTGCAGCGCCATCACGCCGAGCAGACCTACGGCAAGAACGACCAATGTGACCAGTACTTCGATCAGGCTGATACCAGCCTGGCGGCCGCTCCCCGTTCCCATGGTGTTCACCACTTGTCCGCCGGAGTCTTCGTTCCCTCGTTGTCGAGGGTCAGGTTACCGTCGCTGGCCTGGCTGCCAACGGCCGTGAACGTAATCAGGTAGGAGGGCACCGTGCCGCTGCCGACGGTGACGGCAAAGCTGTAGTGAGGGCTCACTTCGCTGGAGAGGCTGAAACCACTGGCGGTAAGCGCCGGGGTATCGGCATAGGATCGGTTGGCGAGCAGGAAATGCTGCTGACGGTTGGCGATGTCCAACATCTGCGCCTGCGCCGCGGTACGGTTACTGCGGACGACGTACTGGCGATAGTTCGGCAGCGCGATGGAGGCAAGAATGCCAATGATGACCACCACGATCATCACTTCGATCAGTGTGAAACCACGTGCCAAATGTCGAGCCACTGTACTTCTCCAACGGGGTGCGAATGCATTGAGAGCGCCCACAGCCATCCGTTGGCTTAGCCTTCACGTTGATGTGTGATGGCTAAGCGATATTATAGTGACTCTATGTTCAAAGATAGACTGGTTGGTCACTTGTGGTGACGTGAGCAAGGAGCCGCCTGGTGCCGCGGCGGGCTGGATCGGGTCGTGCGGGTGGCAGAAAACGAGAGCCGTTGCGTCTAGCGCGGGCGGTGGGGCTGGTTGGCTGCTATTGGAGAGTGATCGGTGGCGTTGCGCCACCGATCACTCGACCGACCTCGAGGCGGTCGCGCTCTAGTGCGAAGTACCTTCGGCAAATTCGATCTTGTTGCCGACGTTGTACTTGCCGGAGGGCTTGTTCATCGGGATGCGTTTAATTTCTTCCAGGGTGTTGGCGTCGTAGACGATCAGTGCGCCGTCGGTGTCCCAGACGCTGAGCAGGGCGTAGCGGCCGTCGTTGGTGAACTCGACGTGGGCGGCGTTCTTGCCTGGCATCGGGCGCAGCGTGTGGGCGACCTCCAGGGTCTGCTTGTCGATCAGGTGCACGGCGTCGTTGTTCGGGCCGAAGAACACGTCGGTCCAGGCATAGGGCGAATTGGCCTGGCTGCGCATGAAGAAGCCCGGGCCTTCAGTGGGGATCTCCTTGATCAGCTTCCAGGTTTCCAGGTCCAGCACCGAGATCAGCCCCTTGCTGACGTTCGGGGTGGCGAATACCCACTTGCCGTCGCGCTTCCAGTAGATCCCCGAGCCCAGATGCGGCATGCCCGGCAGCGGGATGTCGGTCACCGCTTTGCCACTGTCGAGGTCGATGACTTGGCCGCCGTGGGCCTTGCGCGAGGTGGCGAGCAGGTAACGGTAATCCGGGGTGAAGGAGAAATCGTCGAGATAGTCGATCGCCTTGATCCGTCGCGGTTCGAAGGTCGGCTCGCCGGCATAGGACAGTTCCCAGGCTTCCTGCACGTCTTTCAGCGCGACCACGAAGCTGTTGCGCGGCGGTGCGGTATACACGGCGCTGACCCGTGACGGGGTGCCGTCCTGGCCGACGGTCGGGATGTGCTTGATCAGCGACAGGTCGCGGGCGTCGAGCAACACCAGATTGCCCGGCAGGTAGTTGCCCACCAGCACCCAGCGACCATCGTTGCTGACAGCCAGGTTGCGCGTGTTCAGCCCGGCGCGTACCTCGGCGAGCATGGTCAGGTTGTGCAGGTCATAGACGCTGACCCAGCCGTCACGGGAGGCGAAGTAGACGAAGCGGCCGTCGGGGGAGAACTTCGGCCCGCCGTGCAGGGCGAAGTGCGACTGGAAGTTGGCCAGTTCCTCGAAGCGATCGCCATCGAGAACCCTGACGTGGTGATTGCCTGCCTCCACCACAACGAACAGGTTACGCGGGTCGGCGCCATGTTGCGGCGTGCTCGGCAGCGTGGCGACGTCATTGAGGATGCGGTGGCTGGCGCGGATTTCGGCATCGCTCCAGGTCGGCGGTACGGCAGATGGCTGGTAGAGGTAGTCGACCAGTTCGCTGATCTGCGCTTCGTTCAGCACGCTGGAATAGGCAGCCATCTGGCTCGCCGGGCGGCCGTCGCGGATCACCGCATGGGCTTCGGCTGGCTTGATGCGACTGAGGCTTTCCGGCAACAGTGCCGGCCCGGCACCACCGAGGCGGTTGACACCGTGGCAGCCCTGGCAGTGCTGCTCATAGAGGGCCTGGCTATCGGCCGCTGGTGTCGCAGCGGCAGCCCGCGGAATGGCCAGGTCAAGGGCGACGAAGGTGGCCGCTGGCAGCGCAGCGGCCAGCAGCAGGGCGGGTATCAGTTGCATACGGCCTCCGTTTGCGGGGCTGAATCCCCGTGCAGGCGCGCCGGGTGCTGGACCTGGCGATCGGCGAACAGGTCAACCACCCGGCCGATCACGGTCAGGGTCGGCGGCGTGAGGTGTTGCTCGTCGGCCATGCTCGGCAGCTGCCGCAGCGTGCAGCGCACCACTTGCTGATTCTCACGAGTGCCGTTGCCGATCAGCGCAGCTGGGGTATCCACTGGCAGGCCGGCGGAGATCAGGTTGCGCGAGATTTCACCGAGGCTGGCCAGGCCCATGTAGAACACCAGTGTCTGGCCACCCTGGGCCAGGGCATCCCATGGCAGGTGCAGCTCGCCGTTGGTCTGCAGATGGCCGGTGATGAACTGGCAGGAATGCGCCAGATCGCGGTGCGTCAGCGGGATGCCGGCATAGGCGCTGCAGCCGGCCGCAGCGGTGATGCCCGGCACCACCTGGCAGTCGATGCCGCGCTGCAGCAGGAACTCCAGCTCCTCGGCACCGCGGCCGAAGATGAACGGGTCGCCACCCTTGAGCCGCACCACGCGCTTGTTCTGCACGGCCAGGTCGGCCAGCAGTTGGTTGATCTCCGGCTGCGGCAGGCTGTGGTAGCCGCTGCTCTTGCCTACGTAGTGACGGCTGCAGCGTGCCGGCAGCAGTTCCATCAGTCCCTCGCTGACCAGACGGTCGTAAACCACCGCGTCGGCTTGTTGCAGCAGGCTCCAGGCGCGCAGGGTCAGCAGGCCGGGGTCGCCGGGGCCAGCACCAACCAGGGCGACTTCGCCGGGGGCAAACGCGGCGCTCAGCGAAGCGGGAAATGTGAGTGGCTGGTCCATGCGGTGCTCCTGAATTCTCATCGGGCTTACGGAGTGCTTGCTGCGGCGCTTGCTGGCCGCTTCGAATGATTAGATGGCGATGCTGGGGATGCGCTCGGCGGCTGGCCGGCCGATTTCCTCGTCGGTGAGGTAGCAGCCGGGGTCTTCGGCCCACAGATCGCCCTCTGCCCAGGCGCGGGTACGGGTGTTGCCATTGCAGATCTCCAGCCAACGGCAATCGGCACAGCGACCAGTGACCGCACGCGGGTGCTGGCGTAGCTCCTGCAGCAGCGGGGCGGGCTCGTTCAGCCAGATGTCGCTGAAGTGCTGCCGGCGCACGTTGCCGACGGTGTGCTGCCACCAGTAAGTGTCGGGGTGCACGTCACCGATGTTGTCGATGTTGGCGATACCGCTGCCCGAGGAGTTGCCGCCCCAGGCGCGAAGCATGCTTTCCAGGCGGTCACGGTGCTCCGGCAGGCGCTCTTCGGCCCACTGCAGCAGGAGAACCGCGTCGGCGTCGTTGTTGCCGCTTACGAAGTCGGTCTCGCGGCCGTGCTGCACATCGTCCCAGGCCTGGTCGAACAGCTGATGCATGGCGTCGCGGGTCATCTGGTGGTGGGCGTCGGCCTTGCGGCTGCGTTTGCCGCGGCCGCTGTAGTTGAGGTGCGAGAGGTAGAACTTCTGCACGTCATGTTCGCGCATCAGCGCCAGCAGGGCCGGCAGCTGCGGGTAGTTATTCTGGGTCAGGGTGGTGCGCAGGCCGACGCGGATGTCGCGCTGGCGGCACAGGTCGATGGCGTGCATGGAGGCGGCGAAACTGCCCTTGAGCTGGCGCCAGTCGTCGTGCACCGCTTCCAGGCCATCGATGCTGATGCCGACGTAGTCGAACTGCGCCGCGGCGATACGCTCGATGTTGCTCTCGTCGATCAGCGTGCCGTTGGTCGACAGGGCGACGAAGAAGCCCTTGTCGCGGGCGTAATCGGCAAGCTGGAAGATGTCGGCTCGCAGCAGCGGCTCACCGCCGGAGAGGATCAACACGCGAACGCCTGCTTCGTGCAGCTCATCGATGACCTTCAACGCCTCGTCGGTGTCCAGCTCGTCGCGAAATTCGCTGTCGGCGGAGGTGGCGTAGCAGTGTTTGCAGGTCAGGTTGCAGCGCCGTAGCAGGTTCCAGATCACCACGGGTGGGCGCTTGCCGCTGGCGCTGCGGGCGCCGAGTACCGCTGTGGCCGGTTGGGCCAGGGCGCGCAGGTAATGGCTTATTCTCAACATGGGGCGACTCCGCTTCTGCAGCGTATCTCACCGGGCGCGCCGTGTCGGGCGCCCGTTCCTTGGGCAGCAGGATCACTGAGCGGGATAGGGCTGGCCTTGATCGGAAACAATAAAAGGCGCGGGGCATGGCTGACCGCCTCGTCAGCTTCTTTGCCGGGGTACCGTTGGTCAGAGCAGGGTTAGCAGCACGCCGAGCACCAGCACCAGCGGCCAGGCGAGCAGTAGCAGGCGCCACGCCCGCGGGGCATGACGCAACTCCATGAAACCATCGGTGATCAGCCAGGCCTTGCCGAACGCCGTGAGCAGAACCGCTGCGGTCAATGCCAACGTGGCGCCGGCATTGCCCAGCAGGACAGTGGAAACCGATAGCAGGGCCAGGCCGAGCCAGCAGGCCACCAGAACCTTCGAAGCAGACATGACTTACCTCAGCACGTAGACCAGCGGGAACAGCAGCACCCAGACCATATCCACCATGTGCCAATAGAGCACCCCGGACTCCAGCCCGCTGTGGTTGTCGGGGCCGTAGGCGCCGCGCCGACAGTGCACAGCCAGCCAGGCGAGGATCACCATGCCCAGCAGCACATGCAGGAAATGAAAGCCCGTCAGAATCCAGTACAGGGTGAAGAAGGTGTTGTGTTCCATGCCCAGGCCGAGCCCGGCCAGATGGCTGTACTCGTTGAGCTTGAGCGCCACATAGACGCAGGACGATCCCAGCGCGGCAAGCAATAGCAGCGCGGCGCGTCCGGATCGGGCCTGGCGCACCTGCTCCACCGCCAGCGCAGCGAACAGGCCCGAGGTCAGCAGGCTCAGGGTCAGTGCCAGACCGATGGAACTGTCCAGTGACGCGCGGCTTTCATTGAATTGCTCGGGGTAGAGCATCTGTGCAACCGCGAACGCCAGGATCAGGATGGCAAAGACGGTCAGCTCGGCAAGGATAAAGAACCACATCGCCAGATCGCCCGGCAGGCGCCGGACGTGACTGGCTATGGTTTCAGCCGAAGTGGACATCGACCACGTCCATCAGCGCGGCGACCGTCTGCGGGTCATCCGACAGCGGTTCGGCGAGACACGCCAGGCAGGCCTGGCGCGGGGTCATGCCGGAGCGGATCATCCGCGCAGTGAAGATCAGCAGGCGGGTCGAGGCGACTTCTTCCAGGTCGTGCTGCTCCAGCCGGCGCAGCGCCTGGCCGAGCTTGACTACCTGTGCGGCAAGCGCGGCATCCACCTGCGCCTCGTTGACCACGATGCGCTCTTCCTCGATGGCTGGCGGATAATCGAAGCGCATCGCCACGAAGCGCTGGCGGGTGCTGGGCTTCATGCCCTTGAGCAGGTTCTGGTAGCCGGGGTTGTACGACACCACCAGCATGAAGCCCGGCGGCGCCTTGAGCGCTTCGGCGGTGCGCTCGATGAACAGCTCGCGGCGATCGTCGGCCAGCGGGTGCAGCACCACCGCGGTGTCCTGCCGTGCTTCCACCACTTCGTCCAGATAGCAGATGCCACCTTCGCGCACGGCGCGAGTCAGCGGGCCGTCCTGCCACCAGGTGCCCTGGGCGCCGATCAGATGGCGGCCGACCAGGTCGGCAGCGGACAGGTCATCGTGACAGGCCACGGTGTACAGCGGCAGGTTCAGACGATGCGCCATATGCTGCACGAAACGGGTCTTGCCGCAGCCGGTCGGGCCCTTGATCAGCACGGGCATGCCGTGCTGCCAGGCCTGTTCGAACAACTGCTCCTCGTTGCCGAGCGGTTGATAGAAGGGCGCGTCAGGCGTGCCGGCGGCAGTCGGGATTTCAATCGCATTCACAGGCAAGTACCTCACGGCAGCAGTTGGTTATTTCCATCGCCAAGCTACCGACCCCTCCGAACCCTCTCAAGCCATCCGCCGGCAAAGCTTGATTGCGATCAAGTCCCGGCTCGGATGGCGTGCGAACCAAGCCCGGCGCCAGGCGAATCGACCTTTGCAGCCCGCGACAAGGCGTCACGCTAAGGGGGGGTGGGGGCCTCTCTTGATTGCCGTCAAGCGCCTTCGCAGCGGCGCTCTCATAGCATCCAAGTCGCAAAAAGAAGAAGTCCCCGGGAACTGCCACACCGCCGTAACTAGCAGGAGTCGCCAGGTGCGCTCCCATAGGAGAGAAGGATGAGCAATGTCGGTAAACCTATTCTGGCTGGCCTGATCGCCGGCCTTTCGTTGCTTGGTCTGGCCGTTGCCCAGGCCGCAGCCCCAGAAATGACCGCCGAAGAGAAGGAAGCGGCCAAGCAGATCTATTTCGAACGCTGTGCCGGTTGCCACGGCGTTCTGCGTAAAGGAGCCACGGGCAAGAACCTCGAACCGCACTGGAGCAAGACCGACGCGGATGGCAAGAAGAGCGAGGGCGGCACCCTCAATCTGGGCACCAAACGCCTGGAAAACATCATTGCCTATGGCACCGAAGGCGGGATGGTCAATTATGACGACATCCTGACCAAGGAAGAAATCAACTTGATGGCGCGTTACATCCAGAACACTCCGGATGTGCCGCCAGAGTTCTCCCTGCAGGACATGAAGGACAGCTGGAAGCTCATCGTTCCGGTTGACCAGCGTCCGAAGAAGCAGCTGAACAAGATCAATCTGCAGAACGTCTTTGCCATCACCCTGCGCGATGCGGGCAAGCTGGCCCTGGTCGACGGCGATACCCACACCATCTGGAAGGTGCTGGACACCGGCTACGCGGTGCACATCTCGCGCCTGTCGGCTTCCGGCCGCTACGTCTACACCGTCGGCCGTGATGGCCTGACCACCATCATCGACATGTGGTACGAAGATCCGACCACCGTCGCTACCGTGCGCCTGGGTTCCGATGCCCGTTCGGTGGACACCTCCAAGTTCAAGGGCTACGAGGACAAGTACCTGATCGGTGGCACCTACTGGCCGCCGCAGTATTCGATCATGGACGGCGAGACCCTGGAGCCGATCAAGGTCGTTTCGACCCGCGGTCAGACCGTCGACGGCGAATACCATCCCGAGCCGCGCGTGGCGTCCATCGTCGCCTCGCACATCAAGCCGGAGTGGGTGGTCAACGTGAAGGAAACCGGACAGATCATCCTGGTTGACTACACCGACCTGAAGAACCTCAAGACCACCACCATCGAGTCGGCCAAGTTCCTGCACGACGGCGGCTGGGACTACTCCAAGCGCTACTTCATGGTCGCTGCCAACGCCTCCAACAAGGTCGCTGCGGTCGACACCAAGACCGGCAAGCTGGCCGCGCTGGTCGACACCGCGAAAATCCCGCACCCGGGTCGCGGCGCCAACTTCATCCACCCGCAGTTCGGTCCGGTCTGGACCACCGGTCACCTGGGTGATGACGTGGTCTCGCTGATCTCTACTGCCTCCGATGATCCGAAGTACGCCAAGTACAAGGAACACAACTGGAAGGTGGTGCAGGAGCTGAAGATGCCGGGCGCCGGCAACCTGTTCGTCAAGACCCATCCGAAGTCGAAGAACCTCTGGGCCGACGCGCCGATGAACCCCGAGCGGGAAGTCGCCGAGTCCGTCTACGTCTACGACCTGGGCGACCTGACCAAGGAGCCCAAGCGTCTCGACGTCGCCAAGGACTCCGGTCTGCCGGAAAGCAAGGCGATCCGTCGCGCCACCCACCCCGAGTACAACCTGGCCGGTGACGAAGTCTGGATCTCCCTGTGGGGTGGCAAGACCGACCAGTCCGCCATCGTGATCTACGACGACAAGACGCTGAAGCTGAAGAAAGTGATCACCGACCCGGCAATCGTCACGCCGACCGGCAAGTTCAACGTCTTCAACACCATGCACGACGTGTACTAATCCGCCCGAGGATTGCCTGTTAACACCCACCGTGCCTGGCGCGGTGGGTCTGGCAAGGGAACAGATTCCATGACAGATCAAGACGGCAACAAGCAAAAAAAGGGCGGCATCCTTGCGCTATTACGCCGGCCGAGCGCGCGTTATTCGCTCGGCGGCATTCTGATAGTGGGCATCGTAGCCGGCGTCGTGTTCTGGGGCGGTTTCAATACCGCGCTGGAAGCCACCAACACCGAGAACTTCTGCATCTCCTGCCACGAGATGGGGAACAACGTTTACCCCGAGTACAAGGAAACCATTCACTACGCCAACCGCACCGGTGTTCGCGCGACCTGCCCTGACTGCCATGTGCCGCGCGACTGGACGCACAAGATGGTGCGCAAGGTCGAGGCCTCCAAGGAGCTGTGGGGCAAGATTGTCGGCACCATCGACACCGCGGAGAAATTCGAAGCCAAGCGGCTGACTCTGGCGCGTCGCGAGTGGGCGCGGATGAGGGCATCCGATTCCCGCGAATGCCGTAACTGCCACAGCCTGGAAAGCATGAGTTCCGACATGCAAAAGCAGCGTGCCCGCAAGCAGCACGAGATGGCGCGTGAAGACAACCTGACCTGCATCGCTTGCCACAAGGGGATTGCGCACCACCTGCCCGAAGGCATGACCGAAGAAGACGAAGACTGACCCCAGGTTCTGGCGGGCCAGCCAACCATCGATGATGAGGAACCGATTATGAAAAAGACCCTGATGGCCAGTGCGGTGGCGGCGGTGATCGCCTTCGGTGCACAAAACGCTATGGCTGCCGCGCCTGCCGACTGGAATGCGGTGACAGCGACCGATGTCACGCTGTTCTACCCGGGTGTATCACCGGTGGAATGGATCACCAAGGGCACCGAGCACGGCGGTGCACGGGCGCTGAAAAAAGGCGAAACCTGTGTCGGCTGCCACTCCGAAGAAGCCACCGACATGGGCGTCAAGATGGCCGGCGGCAAGAAGCTCGAGCCCAGTCCTATCGCTGGCAAGGCTCCCTTCATCAACGCCAAGGTTCAGGCCGCCAACGATGGCGAGAACCTCTATCTGCGTTTCACCTGGAAACAACCGACAGCCTCCGGCGCCGCGCCGATGGACGCTGCCAATCCGGTGAAAATCGCCTACATGCTCGAAGGCGGTTCCAAGGTGGAACTGGCCGAGGCGGGCGGTTGCTGGGGTAGCTGCCACGGCGATGCGCGCACCATGCCGGGCGCTGCCGACACCAAGACCAAATACGTCAAGGACGGTTCGCTGGCCAATGGCGTCTACTACGACCTGAACCAGTGGCGCAGCGGCGAGAACAAGGCCTTCGATGGCTACGTTGCCACTGAGCGGGTAATGGAAGGTGGCCAGGCGCTGGTCGACGCCCAAGGGCAGCTCGATGGGGATACCTGGTCGGTAGTGTTCACACGCAAATTCGCAGGTGGCGAAGGCGACGTGACACTGGCGTCGGGCAACCTCTACAACTTCGGCTTTGCGATCCATGACGACAGTGCCACCGGGCGCTTCCACCACGTGTCGCTCGGCTACACGCTGGGCATCGACGCCCAGGGTGACATCACTGCCGCCAAGCAGTAAGCAGGAGCACCAAGCAACGGGCCGGCGCATGCCGGCCTTGTGCTTTTCACGGGCACCAGACCGGCGGCGATACGCATCGTCACCTGCTGACGGGGTGATTTGATTGCAATCAAGGAAGCGGTCTGGAGGCTCGTTCATTCTGAACCTGCCCGCACTGGTTGCGACGCAGCCGTTTGAGGTCCGGAACCCACAAACAATGACCAAGGACAAAAGGTTGCCTAGCACAAGCGGTAAATTTACCGTGCACTTGCTCAGTGCGTTTTGCTGAGCACCCTTTGGGTGAGCGGTAACGTTCACTCTTTTAGCCTTGAGGAATAGTTCTAATGAAGAAAATCCTTATCCCGATGCTCGCCCTGGGTGGCGCGCTGACCCTGCAGCCGGCGTTGGCTCAGGACGGTGAAGCGCTGTTCAAGAGCAAGCCCTGCGCGGCCTGCCACAGTGTCGACACCAAGATGGTTGGCCCGGCTCTGAAAGAAGTCGCTGCCAAGAACGCGGGCGTCGAAGGCGCCGCCGATACCCTGGCCCAGCACATCAAGAATGGCAGCCAAGGCGTTTGGGGTCCGATCCCGATGCCGCCAAACCCAGTCACCGAAGAAGAAGCCAAGACCCTCGCCGAGTGGGTTCTTAGCCTCAAGTAAGTCGCACCGGAGGACGCCATGACAGTTGCCCGACACGCCGTTTCACGTCTGGGGCTGGCCCTGGCGTCCGTTCTCCTGATACCGCTTGCTGTGGCCGCAGCGCCCGCTGCCGAGCGCCAGGCAAAGCTCGATCACCTGCTTCTTCAGGACTGTGGCTCCTGCCATGGCCTGCGCATGACCGGCGGCCTTGGCCCCGCGCTGACCCGCGAGGCGCTTGCCGGCAAACCCCGTGACAGTCTTGTCGCCACCGTTACCCACGGCCGCCCCGGCACTGCCATGCCCGGCTGGAATGCACTGCTCGACGAGCAGGACATCGCCTATCTGGTCGACCGGCTCCTCGAAGGATATCCCAAGCCATGATTCGTCCTTTCCTGCTGCTGGCTGCGGCCGGCCTGCTTGCAGCCTGTGCACAGCAACCGCTACGCGGCACCGGTGACCTGGGCGTGGTGGTGGAGCGTGCCACCGGTAGCCTGCAGATCATCGAGAGCACTAACCAGAGCCAACTCGCCCGTATCGAAGGCCTGGGCGATCTGTCCCATGCCTCGGTAGTGTTCTCCCGTGATCAGCGCTATGCCTACGTGTTCGGCCGCGATGGCGGGCTGACCAAGGTCGACCTGCTGCGTCAGCGCATCGACCGCCGGGTGATCCAGGGCGGCAACAGCATCGGTGGCGCCATCAGCCAGGACGGCACCCTGATCGCGGTCGGCAACTACGAGCCGGGCGGGGTCAAGGTCTTCGATGCCACGAGCCTGGAATTGGTCGCCGACATTCCGGCCACGCCACTGGCCGATGGCAGCCGCAATGCCCGCGTCGTCGGCGTGATCGACGTGCCGGGACGGGGCTTCATCTACAGCCTGTTCGACACCGACGAAACCTGGTTGCTGGATTTCAGCCAGGGCAACCAGCCAAAGATCACCCGCTTCGAGGGTATCGGTCGGCAACCTTACGATGCGCTGCTGACGCCGGAGGGCCGCTATTACATCGCCGGCCTGTTCGGCGAGGACGGCATGGCCAAGATCGATCTCTGGCATCCCGAGCGCGGTGTCGAGCGCATTCTCGATGGCTATGGCCGCGGCGAGCAGAAGCTGCCGGTCTACAAAATGCCGCATCTGGAAGGCTGGACCGTGGCCGGTAACCAGACCTTCGTGCCTGCGGTCGGCCAGCACCGCGTACTGGTAATGGATTCGCAGAATTGGCAACAGACCGCCGCTATCGACGTCGCCGGCCAGCCGATATTCGTCATGGCACGGCCGGATGCGCGGCAGATCTGGGTCAACTTCGCCCACCCCGACAACCACCGGGTGCAGGTCATCGACAGCGAGACCCACGAGATCATCGCCGACCTGGAACCCGGCCCGGCCGTGCTGCACATGGAGTTCACCGCCCGCGGCGACCAGCTCTGGCTGTCCGTGCGTGACGGCGAAGAGATCCAGGTCTGGGACCCCTACACCCTGAAGCTGCTCAAGCGACTACCGGCGCACAGCCCGAGTGGCATCTTCTTCAGCAGCCGCGCCCACGAGACGGGGTTGTGACATGCAAATCGACGCCCTCAGTCGCCGACTGATCGACCGCTACCAGCACGGCATGCCGCTGTGCGCCGAACCCTACCGCGCCATGGCCGAGGAGCTTGGCTGCAGCGAAGGCGAGGTGCTGACATGCCTGGAACACTTGCAGGAAGGCGGCGGCCTGTCGCGCATCGGCCCGGTGTTTGAGCACAGCCGCGCCGGCGCCAGTACGCTGGTTGCGCTGGCCGTGCCCGAAGCGCGGCTGGAACAGGTCGCGGCGCGGATCAACGCCTTTCCCGAGGTCAATCACAATTACTTGCGCGAGCATCGCTACAACCTCTGGTTCGTGCTGACCGGGCCGGATCGGCCGCACATCGACCGGCTGCTGGCCGAGATCGAGGCCGATACCGGCCTCACGCCGCTCGACCTGCCGATGCTGCACGCGTTTCGCATCGACCTTGGCTTTCCGCTGGGAGATCCATCATGACCGGTTGCCTCGATGACCTGCAGGCGATGCAGTTGCGCCGCCTGCTCGAAGGCGGTTTGCCGCTGGCTGCACGCCCCTATCAGCGGCTCGCCGAGCAGATCGGCAGCATCGAGGAGCGGGTCCTCGAACAGATCCAGTGCTGGCAGGAAGAAGGTTTGTTCCGTCGCGTCGGGCTGGTGCTCAAGCACCGCGCGCTGGGTTTTCGCGCCAACGCCATGCTGGTGATGGACATTCCTGATGCGCAGGTCGATGAGGTCGGGCGGCGGCTCGGCCAGGCCGCCGGGGTCAATCTCTGCTATCAGCGCCCGCGGCGTTTGCCGCAGTGGCCATACAACCTGTTTTGCATGGTCCACGGGCGGGAGCGCGAGCAGGTCTGCCTGCTGATTGAGCGCCTGCTGGCTGATAACGGCCTCAGCGAGGTGCCGCACCAGCTGCTGTTCAGCACACGGGCCTTCAAGCAGTGCGGTGGTCGCTTCGCGCCGCCATTGCCGGGGGTTGCCCATGGATGATTTCGACCGCCAGCTGATCAATCGTCTGCAGCACGGCCTGCCACTGGTACGTCACCCGTGGGAGGCGCTGGCCAACGAATTGGGCAGTACCTCCGAGGCGTTGCGCGAGCGGGTTCAGGCCTTGCTCGACGATGGCACGCTGACCCGATTCGGCCCGATGTTCGACATCGACCGCCTTGGCGGTTCCTTCACCCTGGCGGCGTTATCGGTGCCGGAAGAGCGCTTCGACGAGGTTGCTGCGCAGCTCGGAGCGATGCCGGAGGTCGCTCACAACTATCGCCGCGAGCACCGTTGGAACATGTGGTTCGTGCTCGGTTGCGAAACGCCACAGGGCATCGCCGAGAGCATTGCGCGCATCGAGGTCGAGACTGGCCTGGCGGTGCTGAATCTGCCGAAAGAGGAAACCTTTCATGTCGGTTTGCACTTCCCCGTCTGATGATCACCTGACTCGCCGCCTGATCGAACTGACCGAGGCCGGGCTGCCGCTGGTGGCCGATCCCTGGGCCTGGCTCGCCGATGAGCTGGGGGTCGATGTCGACGAGACGCTGGCACTGCTGCAGCGTCTGCAGGCCGATGGTGCGATCCGGCGGATTGCGGTAATACCCAATCACTACCGCCTCGGCTATCGGCACAACGGCATGACCGTGTGGGACGTCGACGATGCCGATATCGCGCGTCTGGGTGCCCTGATCGGGGCGCAGCCCTTCGTCAGTCACTGCTATCGGCGGCCGCGCCAGGAAGGCTGGCCATACAACCTGTTCGCCATGGTGCACGGGCGTGATGCCAGTGACATCGAGGCCTATCGCAATCAGATTCGAGCCTTGCTGGGCAATGCCTGCCGAGCGAACGAGATGCTGGTGTCCAGCCGCATTCTGAAGAAGACCGGCCTGCGTCTGGCAGGGCAGCGCCGCGCCTGATCAGGCGGCACTGACGCGGTGTTGCGGGGGCGCCAGACGCAACAGCGTCTAGCCCTAATTTCGCCTTTGCAGCGTCGGAAATCGTCCCGGTTCGGCCGTCCGAAACACTGCAGCCCTTGCGGCACAAGGCTTTGCGCCTATCCCACGCTCAACTCAGAAAGCCCTACTGCCACGTTCGGGTTTTTCTTGATTGCCATCAAGCACGTTTCGATAGCCTCCTTCTTAAACTGGCCACGCCAAGCCATGAGGAGGCGACCATGTCCGAGACCTTCACCAAGGGTATGGCCAGGAATATCTACTTCGGAGGAAGCGTCTTCTTCTTCCTAGTGTTCCTCGGTCTTACTTACCACACAGAGCAGACTTTCCCCGAACGAACGAACGCATCGGAGTTGACCGAAGCGGTAGTACGCGGCAAGGCAGTCTGGGAAAACAACAACTGCATCGGCTGCCACAGCCTGCTCGGTGAAGGCGCCTACTTCGCGCCGGAGCTTGGCAACGTGTTCGTCCGTCGCGGCGGAGAGGAAACCTTCAAACCCTTCCTGCATGCCTGGATGAAAGCTCAGCCACTCGGAGCCCCCGGTCGCCGTGCAATGCCGCAGTTCAATCTCAGCGAGCAGCAAGTTGACGATATGGCGGAGTTCCTTAAGTGGACTTCGAAGATCGATACCAACAACTGGCCGCCAAACAAGGAGGGTTGAGTGATGGACGTCTTTGTTTCCGAATCCCTAGGAGGGGCCACGAGATGAGCAGTATCAATCCGCATCTCAAATTCCAGTCGCAGGCCGTTGCCAAACCCTACTTCGTGTTTGCGCTGATCCTGTTCGTCGGTCAGATCCTGTTCGGTCTGATCATGGGGCTGCAGTACGTCGTCGGTGACTTCCTGTTCCCGCTGCTGCCTTTCAACGTGGCACGGATGGTTCACACCAATCTGCTGATCGTCTGGCTGCTGTTTGGCTTCATGGGCGCGGCCTACTACCTCATCCCCGAGGAATCGGACCGCGAACTGCACAGTCCAAAGCTGGCCATCATCCTGTTCTGGGTGTTTGCCGCCGCCGGTGTGCTGACCATTCTCGGTTATCTGTTCGTGCCCTACGCAGGGCTTGCAGAGATGACTCACAACGAATTGCTGCCGACCATGGGACGCGAGTTCCTCGAGCAGCCGACGATTACCAAGATCGGGATCGTGGTGGTTGCCCTGGGCTTCCTCTACAACATCGGCATGACCATGCTCAAGGGTCGCAAGACCGTGGTCAGCACGGTGATGATGACCGGTCTGATCGGCCTCGCGGTGTTCTTCCTGTTCTCCTTCTACAACCCCGAGAACCTGGCACGCGACAAGTACTACTGGTGGTTCGTCGTGCACCTGTGGGTGGAAGGCGTGTGGGAACTGATCATGGGTTCGATGCTGGCCTTCGTCCTGATCAAGATCACCGGCGTGGACCGCGAAGTGGTCGAGAAGTGGCTCTACGTGATCATCGCCATGGCATTGATCACCGGCATCATCGGTACGGGTCACCACTTCTTCTGGATCGGCGCTCCGACGGTGTGGCTGTGGGTAGGATCGATCTTCTCCGCTCTTGAGCCGCTGCCATTCTTCGCCATGGTGCTGTTCGCCCTGAACATGGTTAACCGTCGCCGCCGCGAGCATCCGAACAAGGCCGCTTCGCTGTGGGCCATCGGCACTACCGTGACTGCCTTCCTCGGTGCCGGCGTGTGGGGCTTCCTGCACACCCTGGCTCCGGTGAACTACTACACCCACGGTTCGCAGCTGACTGCCGCACACGGCCACCTGGCCTTCTACGGTGCCTACGCAATGATCGTGATGACCATGATCAGCTACGCCATGCCGCGTCTGCGTGGCCTGGGTGAAGCACCGGATGCACGCGCTCAGCGCATCGAAGTCTGGGGCTTCTGGCTGATGACCATCTCCATGGTCGCCATCACTCTGTTCCTCACCGCTGCTGGCGTGGTGCAGGTGTGGTTGCAGCGAATTCCTGCCGACGGCGCTGCCATGTCGTTCATGAATACCGCTGACCAGTTGGCCATCTTCTTCTGGCTGCGCCTGGTGGCAGGGGTGTTCTTCCTGATCGGCCTGATCTGCTACCTGTACAGCTTCCGCCAACGTGGTCGCGTACCGGTTGTTGCACCAGTAGCAGCTGCTGCGGCCTGAGACGGATTGCAATGATGATCGACGGCCCGGCTGGTAATAGCGGGCCGTTTTGCTTTTCCAGTGCCAGCACGGAGTAACCGCCATGGCCTTTACCATCGAAGTGGAAGAGTGGGTCGGTAGTGTCTGGCACCGCTTCATCACCCGTCGCGCCAGCCCGGATTTCCCGGAGGCACGGGTTGATCTGGAGAGCATGCAGCGCTCGCTGTCACTGATGTTTCGTGCCATGGGTGGGGCCAGCGGTGTCGGCGTCGAAGCCGCCAGCGCGCGCGATCTGGTGTTGCGCCGCAACCTGCTGCAACAGGTGGCTGGCACCTGCATGCAATTGCCGGTGGCCTGGTGCGACAGCAGTAATCTGCGGTTGCCACAGAGTCTTGCGGTCTACCCGGAGGTCTCGCTCAATCAGGATCTTTATCGCTGGCTGGCGCTGATCGCGGCACAGGCCGGCAAGATGCGCCATTGGGCGCGTGACAACCAGCGCTGGACACAAGCGCTGCTCGAACAGTTTCCGGCCATGCGCCCGCGTTATCAGCGCCTGGTCGAGGCGCATCTGCAGCTGCGCCCGGACCCGCGCCAGCTACCGAAGGCCGAAGCCGCGCTGGAGGCCGCGTTATGTCAGGCACTGCGTGAGCCCGGTAGCGTCAGCCAGTTCCCGCGCTGCGAGCGCGCGCCCTGGCCGCTGCCGCTGTGGCTGTATCCGGCCGACAATCTCGGCGAGCCCCAGGCGACCTATCGCGCCGAGGAGGGCGAAGGCAACCTGGAAACGCCACCTAGCGGAGAATCCCGGCAGCGCAAGCGTGCCCGGCGCGTCGACGACAGCTCCAGCAAAGGCGGGCTGCTGCTGTTCCGTCTGGAAAACCTGTTCAGCTGGTCCGAGCATGTCGAGCTGGACCGCTGCGATGACGACACCGAAGACCTCGATGCGGCCCGTGTAGCAGAAGATCTCGACGAGCTGGCGCTGTCGCGCCAGCGTATGCGCCAGGGCGGCGGGCTGAAGCTCGATCTCGACCTGCC
This sequence comes from Stutzerimonas stutzeri, assembly GCF_038561965.1. Lineage (NCBI taxonomy): Bacteria > Pseudomonadati > Pseudomonadota > Gammaproteobacteria > Pseudomonadales > Pseudomonadaceae > Stutzerimonas > Stutzerimonas stutzeri. The sequence goes on from NZ_CP139348.1 coordinate 843,134, forward strand.
AGCTGCCGACTTCGACGATGTGCCGCTGGGCGAAGGCATCAAGCTGCCCGAGTGGGACTATCGCAAGCAGTGTCTGCAGAAGGATTTCGTCAACCTGCAGCTGATGCTGCCGTGTGGCTCCGAGGCCAAGCCATTGCCGCTGCGCCTGTCGCCGCTGGCCCGGCGGCTGCGCCGGCAGTTCGAACATCTGCGCAACGACCGCCAGTGGCTGCGGCAGCAACCTCAGGGGTCGGAACTGGACATGCAGGCCTGGCTGGACTTCCACGTCGAGCGGCAAAACGGCCAGTGCGCCGAGCGCGGTCTGTTCATGGAACAGCGGCAGAACCGTCGCGACCTGGCGTGTCTGTTGCTGGCCGACCTGTCGATGTCCACCGACGCTCACCTGGACAATGAGCACCGGGTGATCGACGTGGTGATCGACAGCCTGTTGCTGTTTGGCGAGGCACTGTCGGCGGTGGGTGATCCGTTCGCGCTGTACGGCTTCTCCTCGCTGCGTCGCCAGCAGGTGCGCATGCAGGAGCTGAAGAGTTTCCGTCAGCCCTACGGTGATGAAACCCGTGGGCGCATCCAGGCGCTCAAGCCCGGTTACTACACCCGCATGGGCGCCGCCATCCGCCACGCCACCGAACTGCTTGGCAACTGCAAGCAGCGGCGCAAGCTGTTGTTGCTGGTCACCGACGGCAAACCGAACGACCTTGATCTCTACGAGGGCCGCTACGGCGTCGAAGATACCCGTCAGGCGGTGATGGAGGCTCGCAAGCAGGGCCTGCTGCCGTTCTGCATCACCATCGACCGCGAGGCCGGCGACTACCTGCCGTACATGTTCGGCGCCAACGGCTACACGCTGATCAAGGAACCGCAACAGCTGCCGTTCCGCCTGCCGCAGCTGTACAAGCAGCTGACCCAGCCGTAACGGCGCCCGATGTCTCAACGCATACCGTAGGGCGGGCTTCAGCCCGCCATTTTTGGACGGTACTGGGTTGCGATCTTGCGTGGTAATCGGTCAGGTGGGGGGCTTTTCGCTTCGGGGTTCTCTGGGACAGCTGGCTCGTTTCGGGTTTCTGGTGGGCTGAAGCCCACCCTACGGTCCCGGCGAGCAGATCGCGACGTGGTTGTCTCTTTAGGTTATGCCGCCATGTACCTCGCGTGCGGGGGGGCTACGGCTCATCGCGAACCCGTAGGGCGAGCTTCAGACATGTAGGGTGGATGTCGCTTTTCACATCCGCCGTGCACACCGTTCGGTGGGTCTATGAAGCGTGATCCACCCTACGGACTACGGCCTCGTCGGGAAGGCCGTTAAAACAGATAGCGTGGCAACCAGACGATCATCACCGCGCAGAAGACGGTGAGGCCGATGCAAAACCACAGGAAGCGCCGCTGCTGGCGTTCCGGAGCGCTGTCGGCGTGTTTCGGTAGCGGCATGCCGCAATTGCTGCACTCGGCTTGCTGCGGAGGGTTGGGTTGTTGGCAGTACAAGCACTTGGGCATGGCGGCGTCCTCTCTACGTCAGTTGCAGCTTGCCATGTCCGGTTGTTGATTGAAGTTGACCGCAATCAACCGCCGGAAAAAGCTGCGCCGCCGCATGTGGCGCCCCGTCTGACGGTTAGGCGGCAGCCCGCACGCGCCGCCTTTACTCGAACTGCTCGAGTCGCTGACGATCGAGGATGGCGATCTGCCGACCTTCCTGGGTGATGATGCTCTCGTCGATCAAGCGGCGGATGATCCGCGAAAAGGTTTCCGGCTGGATCGACAGGTGTCCGGCGACCAGCTGTTTGGCCATCGGCAGTTCGAAGCTGTTGCTGTCGTCCTTCACTCGCGCCAGTTGCGTCAACAGGTAACGCACCACGCGGTGAGTGGCGTTCTTCAGCGACAGCGTTTCGATCTCGTTGATGCGCTGGTGCAGGCGTACGCAAAGCTTGCCGAGCAAGGCGAAGGTCAGGCGCTGGTTGGCCTCCAGCAGGCGCATGTAAGCGGCGTTGGAGAAGCGGTAGACCTGCGACGGACAGACCGCCTGGGCCGAGGCAACATAGTTGGGCGTATCCATCAGCATCATGGCTTCGGCGAACGTCTGCCGATTGCCGATGACCTCGAAGACCTTCTCCTGGCCATCCGGTGTCAGCCGGTAGACCTTCACTGCGCCGGAGATGACGAAGTAGAAGTTGTGCGCCGGCTCGCCCTGGTGGAACAGGTTGTCGCCCTTGTCGAGGTTGAGCAATTGGCTGGCGTTGAGCAGTTCTTCCATCTGCTCTTCGTTGAGAGGTTCGAACAGGTGGTGGCTGCGGAGGATTTGGTGGTGTACTCGGTGAAGCACCATGCAAGGCGTCCTGTTTCAATTGAACAACAACAACAAACGTCAGCCTTCAGCCTAGCGCATGTGAGGTGCAATGACGCAGGCCAGACCTTGATGGTGGTCATGGTCTGGCCAAACAATTGCTCGCGCCGGGCGTCGATCAATGCAAGTGGGCAATGAATCCGTCACGCCAGACCGGCTCGGCGAACAGCTGCGGATAGCGCTCCAGAGTATCGAGGACGCGTTGTAGGCCGGACTCGCGCTGCTCGGGCTCGGACAGCGCCTCGGCGCCCTTGAGCAGATCGATCAGCAGACCGTGAAGTGCGTTGTCAGCCGCTTCCGGCAGCTCGCAGTTGGCGATCAGGTAGCTGGTTGCCGCTTCGATATCGCGTTGCAGCGAGGCCGCTGACTCGTCACTGACTGGCTGGCCGGGGTTGTCCGGCATGCTGCGCTGTACGGCTTCGTGTATGCGGGTCATGCCTTCGCGCAGCGCCACGTCGGTGCTCCAGCGCTCTCCATGCGTAGCCTTGGTGGCGACTACCGGTTGTGCGTGCTGGCTGTGGTCGTGCGCTGTGGCCGCTTGCGCCGTGTTGATCACCATGCTCAAGGCGAAATTGCTGGCCAGCGCGACGATCGAAACCATGGCTAAGCCCCAGGCGACAGGTTGCAGATACTGTTTCATGACTGAACCACCTCGATAGTTTGCGAACCCGCAGCCGGTGCTTCGGCGTTGCGGAACAGCACGTTGTTCTCCAGATGGATGTGCTGCATCAGGTCGTCGCGCATTTCCGCCAGCCCGCGATACAGCGCACGCCAGGTGTTGCAGGCATTGGCCGGCGGAGTGATGTCATTGGTCAGGGCTGCCAGCTGTGCCAGTGCGTTGCCGTGCTCCTCGTGCTCGTAGCGCATTACCGAGATCGGCCCTTGCGCCTGCGGGAAGCGCATGCCGCGCTGCAGCATCGGGAAGAGAATCTGCTCTTCCTTGAGCATGTGGCTTTCCAGTTCCTGCTGCATGTTCCACAGGTGTTCGGCGAGGCCGTTGGGGCATTCCGGGCGGCTGCCATGGACTTGTTCGACGCGGCTGGCCAGGCGAATCAGCTCGGGGAACTGGTCGCGATGACGCTCATGAAAACGCGCCAGGAGATAGTCGATCAGCTGGCCGGCCGGAACGGTGCGCCAGTCTGTTTGCGCGTCCTCTGGCTCCAGGGCGAGCAGGGCGCCGGCGATGATCTGCGGGTCGACATCTATTCGCGCGGCGGCATCGCGCAGTGGGACGTCGCCGCCGCAGCAGAAGTCGAGGCGAAACTGCCGAAAAATCCGTGTGGCACCCGGCACCGAACATGCGAGATTGCCGAGTGTCTGGTCGATGAGATCGATGGTCATAGCGGCCGTCCTGAATGGAATGACCAGTACATCGCAACAGCCGTGCCAGGCGCATAGCCCCGGAAAATGGCGACTACGACACGCAGCTGGTGGTTTTTACCCTTAGCGGTTATGGTTCCAAAAACCCTGAGGGTATAGATAACCATGATGGCCGACGCCCTGCTCGCCGATCTGACTACCGAACTGCCCAATGCCGTAAGGCTGCAGCGCTTGGTTCATACGCTGCACCAGCACTTCCATTGCGGCGCCGTCGTACTGCTGCGCCTCGACGAGGACAGTCTGCGTCCGCTGGCGGCGGTAGGGCTGGTGCAGGAGGCGCTCGGTCGGCGTTTCGTCATCGCCCAGCACCCTCGGCTGGCGGCAATTCTCTCGCAGCGCGAGCCGACCTGGTTCGAGCCCGACAGCCGCTTGCCAGACCCGTATGACGGCCTGCTCGACGAGCGCATCGGCGAACCGTTACCGGTGCACGACTGCATGGGTGTCAGCCTCTACGTCGAGGGCAAGCTCTGGGGCGCTTTGACGCTGGACGCGCTGCATGCCGGGACCTTCGATGACGATGCCCGGCGCGATCTGCAGCGCTACACCCTGGTGATCGAAGCCGCCGTGCGAGTTACCCGTCTGGAGCACGAGAATCGCGGCCTGCGCCTGGCGCGCAGCGACGTGATGGAGACCACCCTGGACCATGGCGACGGTGAAATTCTCGGTCAGAGTGATGTGATCCGCGAGTTGCTGCGTGAACTGCAGGTGGTCGCGGATTCCGAGCTGCCGGTGCTGCTGCTGGGCGAGACTGGCGTCGGCAAGGAGTTGTTTGCGCGCTGGCTGCATCGGCATTCGCGGCGCCGCAACAAGCCACTGGTGCATGTCAACTGCGCGGCATTGCCTGAATCCCTTGCTGAAAGCGAGCTGTTCGGCCATGTAAAAGGAGCCTTCTCCGGCGCCACTACCGATCGGCCCGGTCGTTTCGATGCCGCCAATGGCGGCACGCTACTGCTCGACGAAGTCGGTGAACTGCCGCTGACAGTGCAGGCCAAGCTGTTGCGCACGTTGCAGAACGGAGAAATCCAGCGGCTGGGTGCAGACAAGCCGCGACAGGTAGACGTGCGCATCATCGCCGCGACCAATCGCAATCTGCGCGAAAGCGTGCGCGACGGGCATTTTCGGGCCGATCTCTATCATCGCCTGTCGGTCTATCCGGCGCCGATTCCGCCATTGCGCGAGCGTGGCAACGACGTGCTGATCCTCGCCGGATACTTCCTCGAACTCAATCGCGCACGCCTGGGGCTGCGCAGCATGCGTCTGTCGCCGGCCGCGGAGCGTGCGCTGCTGGGCTATTCCTGGCCGGGCAACGTGCGCGAGCTGGAGCACGTCGTCAGTCGCGCGGCGTTACGGCTGCTCAGTCGTGGCGCGTCGCGCAGCGAAATCCTCACGCTGGAACCCGATTTGCTGGACCTGGACAGCCACACCGCCGGCTTGCACGTGCCACAGGTGGCCGAAGAGCCAGTAATCGCCGACGAGGTGCTGGCCCTGCGCCAAACCGTCGACGCTGCGCAGCGCCAGGCCATCGTCCGAGCCTTGGAGGCCAGCGGCGAGAACTGGGCGCAGGCTGCACGTCTGCTGGACGTCGATCCGAGCAACCTGCACAAACTGGCGCGGCGGCTGAAGCTCAAGTAGCGCCCGTCGGCCGGCGAGAGTCGCAGACGCCGCAGCATGGTCTAACCTCACATCACCATCCCGAGGAGAGCCCAATGGCCCTGGACCAGAACCAATTCGAAGCGCTGCTGAGCGAGGCGCAGACCTTTGCCGAGCGGGCCGCCAGCGAAAACAATCCGCTGCACTACCGTGACGCCTTCGCCGCGAGCCTCAAGGCCCTTCGCCTGCTGGGCGAGGAGTCCGGTGCGTGGCGGCAGATGGTCGCTCGTGCCACCGAGGAGTTCGAGGGCGACGAGGGCATCTGAGCCCATTGTCCCGTCAGCAACGACGCTGCTGGCGCGCACCTGGCTGCTGCGTTTCGTCGCAGCGGCGACGTCCGACCAAACTTGACCCCTATCAATGCTGGCCAATGGTCAGCTGCCTAGACTGCCGGCTGTTTTCCGTTCAGCCGAACGACCGCCGCGCCACTGGTGCGTGGCGCGCATGTACCCGAATGTCTAGGAGTTGTCATGCACCTGGTCTGCCCGGCAGGAAGCCTGCCCGCGCTCAAAGCCGCCGTCCAGCAGGGCGCCGATGCCATCTACGTCGGATTTCGCGACGACACCAACGCCCGCCATTTCGCCGGTCTCAATCTTGATGAAAAGCAGCTCGACAAGGGGCTGCAGCTGATCCGCGAGAAGGGCCGCCAGCTGTATATCGCGGTCAATACCTATGCCCAGCCCGATGGCTGGAACCGCTGGCAGCGCGCGGTCGATCAGGCCGCGGACATGGGCGTCGATGCCCTGATCGCGGCCGACCCCGGTGTGCTGGGTTACGCCAGCAAGCGCCATCCCAAGCTCAATCTGCACCTGTCGGTACAGGGCTCGGCGACCAATGCCGCGGCGCTGGCTTTCTATCAGGAGCGCTATGGCATCAACCGCGCGGTGCTGCCGCGGGTGCTGTCGCTCAAACAGGTCAAGCAGGTCGCGGCGAGCAGTCCGGTGCCGATCGAGGTATTCGCCTTCGGCAGCCTGTGCATCATGGCCGAAGGGCGCTGCCATCTATCGTCCTATCTGACCGGCGAATCGCCGAACCTCTGTGGTGTCTGCTCGCCAGCCAAGGCGGTGCGCTGGAGTGAGGAGCCGGAAGGGCTGACCTCGCGCCTGAACGATGTACTGATCGACCGCTACGCCGAAGGCGAGTCGGCCGGCTATCCGACACTGTGCAAAGGTCGCTTCATGGTCAATGGCCAGCGTTTCCATGCGCTGGAGGAGCCGACCAGTCTGAACACCCTGGATCTGATCCCCGAGCTCGCTGCCATCGGTGTCACCGCGATGAAGATCGAGGGCCGTCAGCGCAGCCCGGCCTACGTCGAGCAGGTCACCCGCGTCTGGCGTGCCGCACTGGACAGCTATCTCAAGGCGCCACAGCGCTATGCGGTCGAACCCGGCTGGCGACAGGTGCTAGACGGCCTTTCCGAAGGCTCGCAGACCACCCTGGGTGCCTATCACCGGGCCTGGCAATGAACGAGGAGTCACCCATGAAACTCTCTCTCGGCCCAGTGCTGTTCTACTGGGATCGCCAGCAGACGCTGGACTTCTACGCCAACATGGCCAGCCAGCCGCTGGACGTGATCTATCTCGGCGAAACCGTGTGCTCCAAGCGCCGCGCGCTGATGCTCGACGACTGGCTCGGCCTGGCCCGCGACCTGGCGGAAGCTTCGTCGGCGCAGCTGGTGCTGTCCGGCCTGACGCTGGTCGAGGCCGCCTCGGAGCTGTCCAGCCTGCGTCGCCTGTGCGACAACGGCGAGCTACTGGTGGAGGCCAACGACATGGGCGCGGTGCAGCTGATGTCCGAGCGCAAGCTGCCCTTCGTTGGTGGCCCTGCGCTGAACCTCTACAACGGCCATGCCCTGGCCGAGCTGGTGGCCAGCGGCATGACTCGCTGGGTGCCGCCAGTGGAAGCCTCCGGCGCGCTGATCAAGAGCGCCCGGGCGCAGATGCTGGAGCTGGACGTTCCATTACCGGAGATCGAGATATTCGCCTACGGCCATCTGCCGCTGGCCTATTCGGCGCGTTGCTTCACTGCCCGTGCCGAAAACCGCCCCAAGGATGATTGCCAGTTCTGCTGTCAGAACTACCCCGAGGGCATTCCGCTGCTGAGCCAGGAGGGCGAGGCGCTGTTTACCATCAACGGCATCCAGACCATGTCCGCGGCGGTCAGCAACCTGCTGGCCGACTATGCAGGCCTGGTCGACAGCGGTGCCGATCTGCTGCGCCTGAGCCCTCGCGCTGCTGGCATGGAAGAGGTGATTGACGCCTTCGATGCGGTGCGCAAAGGCGCATTGCCGCCGCTGGCGGTGGATGGCTGCAATGGTTATTGGCATGGCCAGCCTGGCATGCTGCGTGCCGAGGAGGCCGGATTATGCTGAGCCCGCGTGCCCATCTGGTGAATCTCGGCGGGCGGCTGTTGCCACTCGCGGCCAAGACGCCATTCCTGCTGCAGCGCCTGGCGCTGGAGCGCAGCCTCAATCAGGTGTTCGCCGAGGCGCTGAGCGACGGTGCCTTCGAGGTGCTCGACGGCCATTGGATGCGGCTCGAGGTCGCCGACCTCGGTCTCGCCTGGTGCCTGACCTGCGAGCGCGAGCAGCTGCGCATTGCCGCTCAGGCGCCGGTTGAAGTAACCATTCGCGGCAACTGGCGCGAATTCCTGCTGCTTGCCAGCCGTCAGGAAGACCCCGATACGCTGTTCTTTCGCCGCCGCCTGGTCATCGAGGGCGACACCGAACTGGGCTTGTCGATCAAAAACCTGATCGACAGCCTCGACCCGGATACCCTGCCGAGCTGGCTATGGAAACTGCTGCAGGGTGCCGGCGAGGAAGTCGCCGCGGCTGGCCGAGCCCAGACGGCCAGAGCCTGACAGAGCGGTTTACCGCTGCGGATGGAGCGCCTGTCGTGGCTGACGCGGTGGGTTGCAGCCCACCATGAAAGCTCGCTCCTACCTTCTCGGTGGGCTTCAGCCCACCTTGGAAGCCGCGCATCTGCCTTCGCGCTAGATTAAGGGCATCGAGCCGTCGTCGAATCCCGGTTATGTCAATTCGCGTGCAGCTGCATGCGGTCGCTGGCGATGATGTCTCGCATGTCCTCGAACAACGCGGTGATTTCGTCCTCGCTGCAATCTTCCCGATAACGTTTGCGCAGGCCGTAGCTGCTGAGGGTGATATGCACGTCTGGGGTGACGCCATGTTGCGCCAGGCAGGCGCGGGCGCAGTGCATTGGGCAGCCATCGATGGCCAGGATCGGGCGGCCGGAATTGGCCTTCTTTACCAGCGCAGCGACCCGTCCGCCGACACCGGCGATACAGGACATTTCCGCGAGCCCGGCGCGGTCGAGGCGAACCGCCAGGGTGTTGGCCAGCTGAGCGACATTCGAACAGCCGGAACAGGAATAGACCAAGGGCAGGGGCGTGGTGGTGATCACAGCGTTCTCCTGGCAGTGGCACGATGCGGGCCATTAACGGCACGCCGGTAAGTGGCTTCGACAGCCATCAGGCGCTGCGGGAAGATCTGCCGCCGCTCACTCGTCATAGGCGGCCAGCTTGCGGTTGTCGAGAATCTCGATGCGCCGTCGCTGGACGGAAATGGTTCCGGCATCGATCAGCCGATGCAGGATGCGCGAGAAGGTTTCCGGCTGGATGCCGAGCTTCGATGCGATCAGCCGCTTGGGTACGTCGAGCATCACCACGCCGCTGTCATCCTGTTGCGATTGCGCGAGGAAGCGCACCACTCGGTGGCTGGCGTTGGCCAGGGTGAGCGTGTCGATCTCGGTCATGCGCTGGTGCAGGCGGATGCTCAGGGTGGCCAGGATGTCCAGGCAGATGTCCGGGTGCTGCTCGAGAATGCGCCGGTAATGCGGGCCGTTCAGGCTCGCCACCAGGCTGGCCTTGAGTGCTGTCGCGCTGACCGGGTAGCTGGGTGTGCCCTTGAACAGCAGGGCTTCGGCAAAGGATTCTCCGGCACGCATTACCTCCACCAGCTTCTCCTGCCCATCGCAGACGACGCGGTGCAGCTTGATCTGTCCGCTGAACAGGAAATAGAAGCGATCGGCCTTGTCGCCCTGATGAAACAGCGCCGCCCCGGCCGGCAGGCGCTTCAGGTTGGCTGAGGTACACACCTCCTGTAGCGCGGCCTCAGGCAGTCGGCTGAACAGATGGTGGCGGCGCAGCTCGGCCACCAGGGTTTTTTCGGTGAGCATGTGTCCTCCCCCGGACTGGCCCGGGTTTTATCAGCCTTCATCCTAGGAGGCAGGCGTCTGGCGCTTCCTTGATCGCAGACAAGTCTGCCCGTCATGGCGTGCGGAGGCCGTTTGGCAGTCACTCGGGGATGCTTGACGCTGGTCAATTTGGTAACCGCGTTACGCCTCTAAAGTCACACCATATTGTGTCTATAAGACAAAAACACACTACATATGGTTATGGAGGCGTTGATGCCCAGGCAGGCAGAAGTGGCAAAACCGGTTTCGCTGCGCAAGCGTGACGGACGGCTGGCAGCATTCGAAGTGGACAAGATTGCGCGTGCAATCGCGACCGCCGGCGCGGCGACTGGCGAGTTCGAGGCTCCGGTGGCACAGGCGCTGGCCGAGGCCGTTCGCATGCAGTTGGCCCATCGCACGGCGGTTGAAGTAGAGCAGGTGCAGGATGGGGTCGAGCGCGCGCTGATGGCTGCCGGCTACTTCGATACCGCCCGCGCCTATATCGTCTACCGCGAACGTCATGCGCGCCTGCGCCGCGACCGCAAGGCGGTGGTCGATGTGGCTGCCTCGATGAACGAATACCTCTCGCGAGAGGACTGGCGAGTACGGGCCAATGCCAATCAGGGTTACTCGCTCGGCGGACTGATCCTCAATGTGTCCGGCAAGGTCACCGCCAACTACTGGCTGGACGAGGTCTACAGCCCGGCAATCGGCACGGCCCACCGCGAAGGCGATCTGCATATTCACGACCTGGACATGCTCGCCGGCTATTGTGCCGGCTGGTCATTGCGCACGCTGCTCAACGAGGGCTTCAACGGTATTCCTGGACGCGTCGAGTCCGGCCCGCCCAAGCATCTCTCCAGCGCGCTGGGGCAGATGGTCAACTTCCTCGGCACGCTGCAGAACGAGTGGGCCGGCGCCCAGGCGTTCAGTAGCTTCGATACCTACCTCGCGCCGTTCGTGCGCAAGGACAATCTCGGTTACCGCGAGATCCGTCAGGCGATCCAGGAATTCATCTACAACCTCAACGTGCCGTCTCGCTGGGGTACGCAGACGCCGTTCACCAACCTGACCTTCGACTGGGTCTGCCCCGAGGACCTGCGCGAGCAGATCCCCTATATCGGTGGTGAGGAGATGCCTTTCGCCTACGGCGATCTGCAGGCCGAGATGGAGCTGATCAACCGCGCCTATATAGAAGTAATGCAGGCTGGCGACGGCCTTGGCCGGGTGTTCACCTTTCCAATACCTACCTACAACATCACCCACGACTTTCCCTGGGACAGCGAGAACGCTGACCGCCTGTTCGAGATGACCGCACGCTACGGGTTGCCGTACTTCCAGAACTTCCTCAACTCGGACATGCAGCCCAACCAGGTGCGCTCAATGTGCTGCCGCCTGCAGCTGGACGTCCGCGAGCTGCTCAAGCGCGGCGGCGGGCTGTTCGGCTCAGCCGAGCAGACCGGCTCGCTCGGGGTGGTGACGGTCAACTGTGCGCGGCTGGGCTATCTCTATCGCGGCGACAAGGCGGCTCTGCTGGAACAGCTGGATGCGCTGCTGGACATGGCGCGGCAGAGCCTTGAGGTCAAGCGCAAGGTCATTCAGAACCACATGGATGCCGGCCTCTACCCATACACCAAGCGTTACCTCGGCACCCTGCGCAATCACTTCTCCACCATCGGTGTGAACGGCCTTCACGAGATGGTGCGCAACTTCACCGACGACGCCGAGGGGCTGCAAACTGCGCCCGGCCGAGCGTTGGCGATCGAGGTGCTCGACCATGTGCGGGCGCGACTGGTGCAGTTTCAGGAAGATACCGGGCACCTCTACAACCTCGAGGCGACGCCGGCCGAAGGCACCACCTATCGTTTCGCCAAGGAAGACCGCAAGCGCTTCCCCGACATTCTCCAGGCCGGCTCCGTGGAGGCGCCGTACTACACCAACTCCTCGCAGCTGCCGGTGGGTTACACCGATGACCCGTTCGAGGCCCTGGAGCTGCAGGACGAACTGCAGTGCAAATACACCGGCGGCACCGTGCTGCACCTCTATATGGCCGAGCAGATTTCCTCCGCCGAGGCCTGCAAGAAGCTGGTGCGCAACGCCCTGTCGCGCTACCGGCTGCCTTACCTGACGGTAACGCCGACCTTCTCGATCTGCCCGGTGCACGGTTATCTGGCCGGCGAGCACGAGTTCTGTCCGAAGTGTGATGAGGCACTGCTGCACAAGCGGCAGGCTGCCGCGGTCGTAGCCGTCTGATCTGCGATCCCATGTCACGCCGCCCCGTCAGGTGCGGCGCCGCATACTTAACCCTCAATAAAGGAGCGTCACCATGAACCCAGCCAGCCAACTGCCCCAGGACCAGCGCCAGCGTTGCGAAGTCTGGACCCGCGTAATGGGCTATCACCGCCCGGTTACCGCGTTCAACCCGGGCAAGCAGTCCGAGCACCGCGAGCGGCTGCATTTCACCGAAGCTGCGGCGCGGTGACCGCAGCACTTCGCGTCGGGGGGCTGGTCCCCCTGACCACGCTGGATTTCCCCGACCATCTGGCCTGTGTGCTGTTCTGCCAGGGTTGCGGCTGGCGCTGCCGCTACTGTCACAACCCGCAACTGATCCCCGCCTGTGGCAGTGAGGAAAAGCCCTGGTCGGAAATCCTCACCTTCCTCGAACAACGCGTCGGCCTGCTCGAGGCGGTGGTGTTCAGCGGTGGTGAGCCGACCCTGCAGACCGCGCTGCCCGAGGCGATCGCTCAGGTGCGGGCGCTGGGCTACAAGGTCGGCCTGCACAGTGCGGGCATCAAGCCGAAGCTGTTCGCCAACATCCTGCCACTGGTCGATTGGGTCGGTTTCGACATCAAGGCACTGCCCGAGCACAGCACGGCGATCACCGGCGTGGATGGTAGCGGCAAGGCCAACTGGAAGAGCCTCCAACACCTGCTGGACAGCGGCGTCGAGCATGAATGCCGGACCACTGTGCATTGGCAGCTGTTCGACGCCGATACCCTCTGGGACATGGCCCAGCGCTTGCGCCGGCTGGGGGTCGAACGCTTCGCCGTGCAATGCGTGCGCACCGCGCGGATGTTTGACGACAGCCTCGCCGAAAGCCGTGCGCCCTACGATCAGCAGCGACTGTGGGAGCGGCTGGATCGGTTGTTTCCTTCGTTCGTTTTGCGCGGCTAGCGAGTGTGGCGAGTACCTTATCCACGCGTGCTTGCGCGCTAGGCTTGGCTCTGTAGGGTGGGCTTTAGCCCACCGTGCGGGGCGTTGAAGAGATTCTGGTGGGCTGAAGCCCACCCTACGCCTGCCGGTGCTGCAGTCCCATCGGGGATGGGCTCTAGCCCAACATGTTCAGGCTACTCACCAGCCCCAGAACTGCAACCACCAGCCATAGCCCACCAGTACGCAGCTGGCGTTGACGCAGGCAAACGCCAGCAACCGGCGCAGGCCGTTGCCGCCGTGACGGCTGATCACGTTCCAGGCCAGGTACAGGCTCCAGAGCACGGCGCCGATCAGCAGCGCGGCGCGCGCCGGTTGTGCCCAGGCCAGCAGGAAGCCTTCGTAGCGCAGCAGCTTCACTGTCGTCGCGGAAAGGCCGAGGAACAGCCCGGCGCCGCCCAGCGGGACCAGCGCCAATGCCAGGTGCTGGAACACGTTGTCGCCACGGCGCATTACTCGCACGGCAGCGCGCAGCAGCAGCCATAGCGCGCCGCCGACGAGCAACGAGGCGCCGAAGATATAGGTGAGGATCACTGCCCCATCGAGCCAGGTGAAGGCATCGTTGGCCTGCGGATAGTGGGTCAGCAGCCACCAGGGGGCGTTGGCTTCCAGCGGCCAGAAGATGTCGCGGTCCACCAGCCATTCCGCCGCGGCTTGCTTGAGGGTGATGAACCAGGGACTGACCGTCCACTGGAAGGCGCCCATGGCCAGGCCGATCATGCCGAACAGCAACAGCGTGCTGTCCCAGTGATTGCTTTGCTGCTGGCCACCGACGATGAGAATTTCCGCGTTCGGCGAGCGTGCACTCAACTGCACCGCCCCGCGTTGGCTGCTGCAGCGACCGCAGGCGTGACAGTCGGCGTTGCCCTGCATGCGGCGGATGTCGATCAGCGGGGCGCAGTTGGGTGTCGGCAGGTGCGGTTCGCGATTTTCCAGCCAGCGCTGCTCATCGACCTTGTAATGCACCGGCGCCAGCCGGGCGAGCAATGCGAACACGCCGCTGACCGGGCACAGATGGCGGCACCAGACGCGCTTGCCGCGGCCGTAGAGAAAGCCCACCAGCATCGCCGCGACCGTGGAGCCGCCGAGGATCAGCAGCGCCGCCTGGGCGTAGTCATAGACGCTGATCAGCTGGCCGTAGACGGTGGTGAGGATGAAGGCAATGGTCGGCCAGCCGCTCCAGCGTACCCAGCGCGGCGTGCGCTTGTTCAGCCCGCGCCAGCTGATCCACTCGCTGAGCGAACCCTCGGGGCAGAGCACGCCGCACCACAGGCGGCCGAAGAAGACCATCGACAGCAGCACGAACGGCCACCAGAGGCCCCAGAAGATGAACTGCGCGAGCACCGTCAGGTTGTCGAGCATACCGGCCTGGGCCGGCGGCAGATCGAGAACGGCGGGGAGCACCAGCAGCGTCAGGTAGAAGCCCACCACCAGCCACTGCAGCAGGCGAATGGCCTTCGCATGCTGGCGTAGCAGGTCGCCGAGTCGCGCCAGCCACGGCGCTTGGGTAATCACGCCGGCCTCGTAGCGAGCTGCACCTGCGGCCGGGGTTTGAGCCAGGCCCATGCGGCAAGCCAGTACAGCCCCAGGGTTGCAACCGCCGCCAGCGAAGGCATCGCGCGATAGCCAGTGAGACCCGCGATGGTGCCGCCTAACGCGCTGCCGTCATCCAGCAGGGCGGAGGTATCCCAGAGCGGATCGCCAAACACGGTGTAGAGCACCTCCGGTACGTCCATGCCCATCAGCTGGCCACTGAAGCGATCCAGCGCCGCCATCAGCAACGCGCCACCGAGCAGCAGCAACATCACCTCGCTGACCTGGAAGAAGCGCCGCCAGCTGAAGTAGCGACTGCCGGCCTGCAGAGCCGCATAGCTGAGCAGGGCGAGGATGAAACCGAGCACGCCGCCGATGACGAAGCGGGTGAGGTCCAGCCCCTCCTGCTGGTTGCCGATGCCGTAGAGAAACACCACCGTCTCGCTGCCTTCGCGGCCCACTGCGAGCATGGCCAGTAGCAGCAAACCGAAACCGCTGCCCTGGCTGAGCTTTTCCGCGGCGCTGTTCTGCAGGCTGGCCTTCATGGTGCGGCCATGCTGATGCATCCAGCCGACCATGTGCAGGATCAGCAGGCTGGCTACCAGCAGCATCGCGCACTGGAACCATTCACCACCGCTGCCGGCGAGCCAGTCACCTGCATGCAGCACGCCCCAGCCCAGCGCGGCGGCCAGGCCGAGGCCGGCGGCGACACCGGCCCAGAGCATGCGCAGCGCATTGCCCGCGCCCGGTTGCTGGCGCAGCCAGGCATGCAGGATGCCGATGACCAGCAGGGCCTCGACGCTTTCGCGCCAGACGATGAACATGGATTGGCCCATGGATGTGCTCCTTTTTACTACTTGGCGATGATCTCGCCTTCGGGAAGATCCATATGGAATTCGTCGAAGAACGGATAGCGACCTGGCTTGAGCGGGTGGATCACGACGAAGGAGGTCACACCGGGTGACAGCACCTTCTCGACGCGCAGCGGTGTGCTTTCGAACTCCGTCGGCCCGCTGCCGGCGTTGTGCACGATGATCTTGAAGCGCTGGCGGGCCGGCACTTCGATGGTTGCCGGCTCGAAGTGGCCGTCGCGGATGGTCAGCTCATACGTCGGCAGCGCTGCCTGAGCCGGGCCAGCAAGCCCGGCAAGCAACGGCAACATGCCGAGCAGCGCTTGCCCGGCGCGGCGCATCAGTAGCCCCCTTTCTTGCCGATGCCGGCATAGGTGAACTCGTAGCTCAGCTCGCAGCCTTCGAACCAGGGCGCGACGCCGGTTTCCTTGTCGGTGTGGCGACCGAACATGTTGTGCCCCGAGCCTGGCGGAAGAATCTTGTAGGTCAGCTGGTATTTGCCTGGGCCGAGCAGCTTGACGTTGTCACCGTAGTGCGGCCCATCGTTGGCCACCATCGGATGGAATTCGCCCTCCACCACCTCGTCGGAGCCTTTCTTGCGCAGCGTGTAGTGGATGCTCAGATACGGCACGAAGCTGCCTTCCTGCCAGCCGTTGCGGTTGTCTTCGGTGGCGCTGATATCGGCTTCCAGATGGACGTCGGACTCGGCGGCGGCGCGCATCATGCCCGGCGGGTCCATTTCGACCGGCTGCAGATACACCGCGCCGACCTCCATGCCGCCGCACTGTTGCGGTTCGCCGATGGGGTATTCCTTCGCCTGGGCGAGCGGGGTGAGCAGCAAGGTGGTGATAGCCAGAGTGGCGGGGATGCGCATTTGGGGAGCCTCCGGAAAGCAGAAAAGGACGGAGAGAAGATTGCACTTGCGCCTTCGAATGATAATGATTCGCGTCAATTTCCCAAGAAATATTTTGTTACCGGTGGCTGTATGCAAATCCGAATGTCACTACAAACCGCTGCTCGCGGGGGCTGTAGCCGAGCTGCGACCAGTCGTCACAGTAAGCCTGGTTGCCCGCCAACGAGCGGCGCGTTGCGAACCTGCATCGAACGAATCCTCTAACATGGTGCACTTTTCGTATCCGGGGCCTTCATGCAACCGCCCGTAGCTCTCGACGCCCGCGCCGCACGGATCCTGCCGTGGCTGGTGGCGATCGCCTTCTTCATGCAGACGCTCGACGGCACCATTCTCAACACCGCGCTGCCGGCCATGGCGCGTGATCTGGCGGAAAACCCGCTGCGCATGCAGGGCGTGGTGATCGCCTACATGCTGACCGTGGCGCTGCTGATTCCGGCGTCCGGCTGGATCGCCGACCGCTTCGGCAGCCGGCGCATCTTCGTTACCGCCATCGTGCTGTTCTCCGTGGGCTCGCTGTTCTGCGCGCTGTCCACCAGCTTCAACCAGCTGGTGGCGTCCCGTGTGCTGCAGGGGCTGGGCGGTGCATTGATGCTGCCGGTGGGGCGGTTGGTGGTGCTGCGGGCGTTTCCGCGCAGCGACTTCGTGCGGATCATGGCCTTCATCGCGCTGCCGGGGCTGGTCGGCCCGCTGCTTGGGCCAACCCTGGGCGGCTGGCTGGTGGAGTACGCCTCCTGGCACTGGATCTTCCTAATCAATCTGCCGGTGGGGGTGATCGGCTGTATCGCTGCGCTGCGTTTCATGCCGGATCTGAAGGGCCCCGAGCGGGTGCGCTTCGATACGCTGGGCTTCGTGCTGTTCGGCGCGGCGATGGTGCTGGTCACTATCGCTCTTGAAGGGCTCGGTCATATGCACATGTCGCATGCTCACGTGATGCTGCTGCTGTTCGCAGGCGCGGCGTGCATGGCCGCTTACTGGCTGCGCGCGGGGCGCATCAGCGCGCCGCTGTTCAGTCCGGCACTGTTCCATACGCGCAGCTTTGCCGTGGGTATCTTCGGCAACCTGTTCGCCCGATTGGGCGGCGGCGCGTTGCCGTTCCTGCTGCCGCTGCTGCTGCAGGTGGCGCTGGGCTATTCGCCGGCGCAGGCCGGGATGAGCATGATCCCGCTGGCACTCGGGGCGATGGCAGTGAAGTCCCTGGCCAAGCCGATCATCGACCGCCTCGGTTATCGCCGCCTGCTGATCGGCAACACCCTGCTGCTTGGCTGCCTGATCGCCAGTCTGGCGACCATCGATACGCTCACGCCGACCTGGCTGCTGCTGGTGCACCTCGGGCTGATCGGCATGGTCAACTCGATGCAGTTCACCGCGATGAACACCGTCACCCTGGTCGGCCTCAGCCATGCCGATGCCAGCAGCGGTAACAGCCTGTTGTCGGTGGTGGTGCAGTTGTCGATGAGCCTTGGTGTCGCCACTGCCGGTGCGCTGCTCGGTGGCTTCACGGTGGATGACGCCCAGGGCAGCGAAGTGCTGCATGCATTCCAGCTGACCTTCCTCTGCGTCGGCGGCATGGCAATGCTGGCTGCCGCGTTGTTCCTGCAACTGGAACATCGCGATCCCGCTCAGGCTGACGATCCGCGGCGTTCGGTGGATGTCGGTGAATAGCGCCGACGCCTATCTGTAATGTTTCACGACAGGTGGTTGCTTGAGCGCTGCGTCAGGCTGGCGCAGCGCCTACCGAGCTGAGCGGGATATGGCCGTCATGGCCATCGGCTCATCGCAAAGACCCGCTGCAATTGTTTACCTGTTCAAGTAAACATTATCGACCTGTCGTCATAAGCTACATATCGTTGAGGCTCTGAAGCGGCACTGCGCCGTTATCAAAGGAGCGAAACGATGAGTGCAATGAGCCTAGCCTGGCTATTGATCGGCACCTCGCTGTGCAGCGTGATGGTGCTATTGGTATTGCTCTGGTTGCTATGGATGGGGCGGCAAAGCCAGTGCCGTGAGCTGACGGTATTGCGCGAGCTGCTGGATGGCCTCGGCCAGGTGATCGTGCGTCTGGAACAGGACAAGGCTGAATTGACCTCGGGGCTACGGGCGGAAAAAGCCCATGTTGCCCAGCTGCGCCGTCAGCTGGAACTGTTGCGCGGTTGATTGTTTGTTGTTTAAACAAACATATTTCTTCGAAGCCGCCTGATTCGCCGTTATGATTCCGACCTATTGTTTATAAAAACTACAAATAGGAGGTTTCATGCATCCCGTAGTCGTCGAAGTCACCCAGCGCCTGATCGAGCGCAGCCGCCCGACGCGCGAGCCATATCTCGCCATGATTCGCGGCGCTGCCAGTGCTGGCCCCGCGCGCAACGGGGCGCAATGCGCGAACTTCGCCCACGGCGTTGCCGGTTGCGGTGCGCAGGACAAGCAGCGCCTGCGCCTGCCGGATGCGGCCAACGTCGCCATCGTCACCGCCTACAACGACATGCTTTCGGCTCATCAGCCGTACGAGGACTACCCCGAACGCCTGCGCCAGGCGCTGCGCGACATCGGCTCGGTGGGACAGGTGGCGGGCGGCGTGCCGGCGATGTGTGATGGCGTCACCCAGGGCGAGCCGGGAATGGAGCTGGCCATTGCCAGTCGCGAGGTGATCGCCATGAGCACCGCGGTGGCGTTGTCGCACAACCTGTTCGATGCGGCGCTGTTGCTCGGTATCTGCGACAAGATCGTTCCCGGGCTGCTGATCGGCGCGCTGCGCTTCGGTCATCTGCCGGCCGTGTTCGTGCCGGCCGGGCCGATGCCATCCGGCCTGGCCAACAAGGACAAGGCCGCGGTGCGCCAGCGCTATGCCGAAGGCAAGGCCAGTCGCGATGAACTGCTGGCGGCGGAGATGCAGGCCTACCACAGCCCTGGCACCTGCACGTTCTACGGCACCGCCAACACCAACCAGATGCTGATGGAAGTGATGGGTCTGCATCTGCCGGGGTCGTCCTTCGTCAATCCGGGCACGCCATTGCGCGATGCGCTGACCGCCGAGGCGGCGCACCAAGTCACTCGACTGACGCCGCAGGGTGGCAGCTTCACGCCGCTGGGTGAGCTGGTCGACGAGCGTGTGCTGGTCAACGCCATCGTCGCGCTGCATGCCACCGGCGGCTCGACCAACCACACCCTGCACATGCCGGCCATTGCCCAGGCGGCCGGCATCCAGCTGACCTGGCAGGACATGGCCGACCTCTCCGCCGTGGTGCCAACGCTGGCCCGGGTCTATCCCAACGGCTCGGCCGACATCAATCATTTCCATGCTGCGGGCGGTGTAGCGGTGCTGGTGCGCGAGCTGCTCGCGGCCGGCCTGCTGCACGAGGATGTGCATACCGTGATGGGCCGTGGGCTCAATCGCTACACCCAGGAGCCCTTCCTCGAAGACGGTCGGCTGACCTGGCGTGAAGGCGCGGCGGCGAGCCTGGACGAAAGCCTCCTGCGGCCGGTCGCTCGGCCGTTTTCTGCCGAAGGCGGTCTGCGGGTGATGAGCGGCAATCTCGGTCGCGGCGTGATGAAGGTGTCTGCCGTGGCTCCCGAGCATCGCGTCGTGGAGGCGCCGGCGCGAGTCTTTGCCGATCAGCTGGAGTTGGTCGAGGCATTCAAGGCGGGCGAGCTGGAGCGCGACTTCATTGCGGTGGTGCGCTTCCAGGGGCCACGTGCCAACGGCATGCCCGAGTTGCACAAGCTGACGCCCTATCTCGGTCTGCTGCAGGACCGCGGTTTCAAGGTCGCGCTGGTTACCGACGGGCGCATGTCCGGTGCGTCGGGCAAGGTCCCGGCGGCAATTCATGTGTGTCCCGAAGCCATCGATGGCGGGCCGCTGGCGCGCTTGCGTGACGGTGATCTGCTGCGTGTGGATGGGCAAAGTGGCGTGCTCGAGGTGCTGGTCGATGCCGCGGAGCTGGCCGATCGTTCCCCGGTAGCGGCGCCTGCCGCGCAGGTGCAGGGTTGCGGGCGCGAGCTGTTCGGCTTTATGCGGGCTGCGTTCAGTTCCGCCGAGCAGGGCGCCAGCGTATTCACCGCCGGGCTGGAGGCGCTGCGATGACGCTGGCGCTGGTCGGTGATATCGGCGGCACCAATGCGCGTTTTGCCCTGTGGCGCGACTCGCAGCTTGAGTCGGTGCGGGTACTGGCCGCGGCGGATTTCGAAACCCCGGAGCAGGCAGTCGAACATTACCTGTCAACGCTCGGCCTGGCGCCGGGCAGCATTCGCGCCATGTGCCTGGCCTGTGCCGGACCGGTCAAGGGCGAGCAGTTCACCTTCACCAACAATCACTGGCGGCTGACGCGAAGCGACTTTTGCGGTGCCCTGCAGCTGGACGAGCTGCTGCTGATCAATGACTTCGCCGCGATGGCGCTGGGTATGACGCGGGTGGGCGAGGCGGAGCGCCGCATGATCTGCGCCGGCGAGGCCGAGCCGGATGCGCCGGCATTGGTCATCGGGCCGGGCACGGGGCTTGGTGTCGCCGCGTTGCTGCCCTTGGGTGGCGGTAATTGGCGCGCGCTGCCGGGGGAGGGCGGACACGTCGATCTGCCAGTGGCGGATGCGCATGAGGCGGCGCTGTGGCAGGTGCTGTTCGCTCAGCTTGGCCATGTGCGCGCCGAAGACGTACTCAGTGGCGGTGGCCTGTTGTTGCTCTATCGTGCGGTCTGCGGCTTGGCCGGTTTGATGCCCCGACTGGCGTCGCCGGCGGAGGTTACGGCGGCTGCGCTTGCGGGTGATCATGTGGCGGTGGCGGCCTTGGAGCAGTTCTGTGTCTGGCTCGGGCGGGTCGCCGGCAACAACGTGCTCACGCTCGGCGCGCGGGGAGGGGTGTATATCGTCGGCGGTGTGGTGCCGCGTTTCGCCGATTTCTTCGCGGCCAGTGGTTTCGCCCGCGGCTTCGCCAGCAAGGGCTGCATGAGTGGCTATCTCGGCGACGTACCGGTGTGGCTGGTTACCGCTGAATATCCGGGGCTGGAAGGCGCCGGCGTGGCGCTGGAGCAGGCGCTGGCGCGCTGATCTGGCGGTATTGGGCGTGGTGATGGCGGGATGTTGTTATAGCAACATCCCGCGTCCGCGCTGCCTCGGTTTCTTTAGCCCGGTTCTTCATTCGCTGGATAGCGGCTGGCATTGAGGCTTTCCTTCACCTTGCGCAGATGCGGCTGGAAATCCACGCCACGGCGCAGGGTCATGCCGGTAGCGAGCACGTCGAGTACGGTGAGTTGGATGATGCGTGAGGTCATTGGCATGTAGATGTCGGTGTCCTCGGGAAGCGGAATGTTCAGGCTCAGCGTGCTGGCCTGCGCCAGTGGCGAGCCGGCGGCGGTCAGGCCGAGTACCGAGGCGCCGTTCTGCCGCGCGATACGTGCCACCTCTACCAATTCGCGGGTGCGCCCGGTGTAGGAAATGATCACGAACAGCTCGCCGGTATGCGCTACCGAGGCCAGCATGCGCTGCATCAGCACGTCCGAATGGGCGGTCACTGCCAGGTTGAAGCGGAAGAATTTGTGCTGCGCATCCAGCGCCACCGAGGCCGAGGCGCCGAGGCCGAAGAAGTGGATCTGCCGGGCCTGGATCATCAGGTCGACGGCGCGGCTGACCAGCTGCGGGTCGAGGCTCTGGCAGGCGCTGTCCAGCGAGGCGATGGCCGAGCCGAAAATCTTGCGCGTGTATTCCGCCGGGCCGTCGTCCGGTTCTACCGCCTGGCTTACATAGGCGGCGCCGCTGGCGAGGCTTTGCGCCAGCTGCATCTTCAGCTCGGGATAACCGCTGACGCCAAACGAGCGGCAGAAGCGGTTGACCGTAGGCTCGCTGACCTGGGCGGTCTGTGCCAGGGTGGCGATGCTGAAGCGAGTGGCCTGCTGCGGATTGCGCAGGATCACCTCGGCGACCTTGCGCTCGGCCTTGTTGAGGTCTTCGATGCGGCGCTGGATCTGCTCAAGCAGGTTGTGTACGCGGTCCATGTCAGTCCTGATGCGGCTTGCGAAAGGGGTGGCCTATGCTACTGAGCAGGGTGCGGAGCGACCACAGGAATCTCGATTTGCGGTAAATGTTGTTTTTATTACTACATTAAACTTGAATAACCAGGCATCGCCGTGTATTCATAGGGCAGTATTAGTAGAAGAACAAACATCATGACGCCATTATCTGTCGAACCCTGCACCCTGGCGCTGTTCGGCGCCCTCGGTGATCTGGCCCTGCGCAAGCTGTTCCCCGCGCTTTATCAGCTCGATCGCGCCGGCCTGCTGCCAACCGAAACCCGTTTGCTCGCACTGGCTCGCGAGAGCAGCGAGGCGGCAAGCCATCTGGCAATGATTGAAGAGCATCTGCGCCGCCATGTCGGCGAGCGCGACCTCGATGAAGCCGTGCTGCAGCGCTTCATGGCGCGCCTGGATTACCTGAGCATGGATTTCCGCCGTGCCGAGGATTTCGCCGCGTTGGCGGACAAGGCCGGCCAGGTCGAAAGCATCGTCGCTTTCTTCGCTACCCCGGCTTCGGTCTACGGCGCGATCTGCGCCGGGCTGGCCGAGGCGGGGCTGGCCGAGCGCACCCGCGTGGTGCTGGAAAAGCCCATCGGCCATGACCTGGAGTCCTCCCGCGAAGTGAACGATGCGGTGGCGCGCTTCTTCCCGGAAGACCGCACCTATCGCATCGACCATTACCTGGGCAAGGACACGGTGCAGAACCTGATCGCCCTGCGCTTCGCCAACAGCCTGTTCGAGACCCAGTGGAACCAGAACCACATCTCTCACGTGGAGATCACCGTTGCCGAAACGGTCGGCATCGAAGGGCGCTGGGGCTACTTCGACCAGGCCGGCCAGCTGCGCGACATGATCCAGAACCACCTGCTACAGCTGCTCTGCCTGATCGCCATGGACCCGCCCAGCGACCTCTCGGCCGACAGCATCCGCGACGAGAAGGTCAAGGTGCTCAAGGCGCTGGCGCCGATTGCGCCGGAGCAGCTCGGCCAGCAGCTGGTGCGCGGCCAGTACGTCGCCGGCAGCATCCTTGGCCGCCACGTGCCGGGCTATCTGGAGGAAGAAAATTCCAACACCCAGAGCGACACTGAAACCTTCGTCGCGCTGCGTGCCGAGATCTGCAACTGGCGCTGGGCCGGCGTGCCGTTCTACCTGCGCACCGGCAAGCGCATGCCGCAGAAGCTGTCGCAGATCGTCATTCACTTCAAGGCGCCGCCGCACTACATCTTCGCCCCGGAGCAGCGCCAGCTGATCGGCAACAAGCTGATCATCCGTCTGCAGCCGCAGGAAGGCATTTCGCTGCTGGTGATGACCAAGGACCAGGGCCTGGACAAGGGTATGCAGCTGCGCAGCGGCCCGTTGCAGCTGAATTTCTCGGAAACCTACAAGAGCCCGCGCATCCCCGATGCCTACGAGCGGCTGTTGCTCGAAGTGATGAAGGGCAACCAGAACCTCTTCGTGCGCAAGGACGAAATCGAATACGCCTGGAAGTGGTGCGACCAGCTGATCGACGGCTGGCAGCGCGTCGGCGCCCCCCCCAAACCTTACGCAGCAGGCAGCTGGGGACCGGCTGCTTCGATTGCCCTGATCAGCCGTGATGGCAGGAGTTGGTATGACGATCTCTAATCTCGATCTGCCGGTGCAGACCCTGGGCTTCAGCCTTGGTGACGCCGAGCAGCTGGCCGGCGAACTGGCGCTGACCGTGAGCAACGCCCTGCGCAGTGCGATCACCGAGCGCGGTGCGGCGACGCTGGTGGTTTCCGGCGGCCGCAGCCCGATCGCCTTCTTCGAACGCCTGGCGCAGCAGGAACTGGATTGGGCCAAGGTCACCGTCAGCCTCGCCGACGAGCGCTGGGTGCCGGTCAGTCATCCCGACAGCAACGAAGGTCTGCTGCGTCGCCACCTGCTGCAGGGGCCGGCTGCTGCAGCGCGCCTGGTCGGGCTTTACCAGAGCGCGGCGAGCCTGGAGCAGGCGGCCGAACGCGCCGATGCCGCGCTGGCCGAACTGCCGCCAATCGATGTGCTGGTGCTGGGCATGGGTGAGGACGGCCACACCGCCTCGCTGTTTCCGGACAGCCCGAATCTGCAGCAGGCGCTCGACCCGCGTGGCACGCGGCGTTGCTTGCCGATGCAGGCGCCGACTGTGCCGCGCCAGCGTTTGAGCATGAGCCTGTCGTTGCTGGCCAGTGCCCGGCTGACGCTGCTCGCCCTGCATGGTCGCGGCAAGCTCGCCACGCTCAATCAGGCCCTGGCTGGCGAGCCCTACGAAGCGATGCCGATCCGCGCCTTCCTCGCCCGTCCCCTCGAAATCTACTGGTGCCCCTGAGGCCGCAAGGAATTTTCCATGACATCTATCCAAACCAGCGCCGAAGCCATGAACGACAAGATCGCCCTGATCGACAAGTGGTGCAGCGCTGCGCGCATCCTGCCGGTGATCACCATCGAGCGTGAGGCGGACATTCTGCCGCTGGCCGATGCTCTGGCCGCCGGCGGCCTGCGCGTGCTGGAAATCACCCTGCGTTCGGCGCTGGGCCTGGGCGCCATTCGCCTGCTGCGCGAGCAGCGCCCGGAGCTGATCGTCGGCGCCGGCACCGTGCTCGACGCCAACATGCTCGAGCAGGCCGAGGCCGCCGGTGCGCAGTTCATCGTCTCGCCCGGCAGCACGCCGGCGCTGCTCGAGGCCGCGTTGCAGGGGCCGCTGCCGCTGCTGCCGGGCGTCGCCAGCGCTTCGGAAATCATGCTCGGCTATGCCATGGGCTATCGCCGCTTCAAGCTGTTCCCCGCCGAGATCTGTGGCGGCGTGGCAGCGCTTAAGGCGCTGGGCGGGCCGTTCGGTGACATCCGCTTCTGCCCGACTGGCGGCGTCAATGCGCGCAACGCGCGGGACTACCTGGCCCTGACCAATGTGATGTGCGTCGGCGGCACCTGGATGGTCGATGCCAAGGCCGTGCGTGCCGGCGGCTGGGCCGCCATCGAAAGCGCCACGCGCCAGGCCCTGCAGGCGCTGGACAGCGCGTCGGCAGCCGAACTGCCGCGCGACTTCGACCTGCGCGCCGAGCGTGCCGAGCAGCGCGAGCTGTAATCGTCCCATCCCTTCGTGGCGGGCAAAGGCCCGCCGCTTCTCCCCCTTCTTCTCGCTACCTGGAGGTTGCATGAGCAACGCGCGCCCGCTTTCCGAGCTTTTCCCCCGTCTGGATGAGATTCCCGAGGCCTATCGTCCGGATGCACCGGTTACGCAGCGCGATTATCTGGTCGATGGCAAGCTGATGAACTGGGACGGTCCTTTGGCCGAGGTGCGCAGCCCGGTGTTCCTGCGCGAGGCGGACGGCAGCGAGCGCCAGGTAGTCCTTGGCAGTACGCCGCTGCTGGATGCCGACGCCGCGCTACGCGCTTTGGACGCCGCCGTCGCCGCTTACGATAACGGTCGCGGCGCCTGGCCGACCATGCGCGTGGCCGAGCGCATCTCCCATGTGGAGGCCTTCCTGGCGCGCATGCGCGAGCAGCGCGAGGCGGTGGTCAAGCTGCTGATGTGGGAGATTGGCAAGAACCTCAAGGATTCCGAAAAGGAATTCGACCGCACCTGCGACTACATCGTCGACACCATTCATGCGCTGAAGGAGCTGGACCGCAGCTCCAGCCGCTTCGAGCTGGAGCAGGGCACGCTCGGCCAGATCCGCCGCGTGCCGATGGGCGTGGCGCTGTGCATGGGGCCGTACAACTACCCGCTGAACGAAACCTTCACCACGCTGATCCCGGCGCTGATCATGGGCAACACGGTGGTGTTCAAACCGGCCAAGTTCGGTGTGCTGCTGGTACATCCGCTGCTCGAAGCCTTCCGCGACAGCTTCCCGGCCGGCGTCATCAACGTCATCTATGGCCGAGGTCGCGAAACGGTCAGCGCGCTGATGGCCAGCGGCAAGGTCGACGTGTTCGCCTTCATCGGCACGCACAAGGGTGCCGCCGATCTGAAGAAGCTGCACCCGCGTCCGCACCGCCTGCGCGCCGCGCTGGGGCTGGACGCGAAGAACCCGGGCATCGTCCTGCCGGATGTCGATCTGGACAATGCCGTGGAAGAGGCCGTGACTGGCGCGCTGTCGTTCAATGGCCAGCGCTGCACGGCGTTGAAGATTCTCTTCGTGCACGAGGCGGTGCTCGATGGTTTCCTCGAACGTTTCGCCGCTCGCGTCAATGCGCTCAAGCCCGGCATGCCCTGGGAGCCGGGCGTGGCGCTGACGCCGCTGCCGGAGCCAGGCAAGACCGATTATCTGCACGCGGTGCTCGAAGACGCAGTAGCCAAGGGCGCGCGAGTGGTCAATGCCGGTGGCGGCGAGTCGCACCAGACCTTCTTTCATCCGGCGGTGCTGAGCCCGGTCGATTCGTCCATGCGTGTCTATCACGAAGAACAGTTCGGCCCGCTGGTGCCCGTGGTGCCGTATCGCGAGCTGCAGGAGGTGATCGACTACGTCACCGCTTCGGACTACGGCCAGCAGCTGTCGATCTTCGGCAACGACCCGGCGCAGGTCGGCGAGCTGGTCGATGCCTTCGTCAACCAGGTCGGCCGCATCAACATCAATGCCCAGTGCCAGCGCGGGCCGGACAGCTACCCGTTCAACGGTCGCAAGAATTCCGCCGAGGGCACACTGTCGGTACATGATGCGTTGCGTGTGTTCTCCATCCGCACCCTGGTGGCGACTCGCTTCAACGAAGCCAACAAGCAGCTGGTCGATGACATCATCCGTGAGCGTCGCTCCAGCTTCCTCACCACTGATTACATCTTCTGACGGAGCCTTGCCATGGCCTCGCCCGTGCTCGCCCAGCCGCTTTTGCTGGGCATGATGCGCCTGATGGAATACCCCGAGCTGGGTGAACCCCAGGCACTGCTGGCGTTCATCGAACGCTGCGTCGAGCGCGGGTTGAATGGTTTCGACCATGCCGACATCTATGCCGGCGGGCGCTGCGAGGCGCACTTCGGCGCGGCCCTGCGCCTGGCGCCGGCGCTGCGCCAGCGTCTGCAGATCATCGGCAAGGCCGATATCGTGCCGGCGGGGCAGGATTGCTCGCGTTGGCAGGTCAAGCACTACGACACCAGTGCCCGTTATCTGCGCGAGGCGGTCGACGGCAGCCTGGCTAGGCTGGGTGTGGAGCGGCTCGACGGTTTTCTGCTGCACCGGCCGGACCCGCTGTTGCAGGTCGACGAGGTGGCCGACACGCTGAACGACCTGATCGCCAGCGGCAAGGTCGGCTGGGTAGGGCTGTCGAATGCCGAGGTGTTGCATTGCCAGGCATTGGCGCAACGCGTGCCGCTGCGCTGCAACCAGATCGAACTCTCGCTGCAGGCCCAGGATTGGGTCTGGAACGGCGGTTTGCATGCCTTGCAGGCTACGGGCCTGCAGGTTTTGGCCTGGTCTCCGATGGCAGGCGGGCGCTTCGGCGAGCGGCTGCGCAACGCCCTCGAAGCAGTCGCCGCCGACCGGGGCGCGACGGCCAATCAGGTAGCGCTGGCCTGGCTGCGCATGTTGCCTGGGCGCCCACTGCCGATTCTCGGCAGCTTGCGCTGGGAGCGCATCGAGGAGGCATTGCAGGGCGCCGAACTGGCACTCGACCGTCCCACCTGGTTCTACCTGAGCGAAGCGGCCCGAGGGCATGAAGTGGCGTAAGGCTGGGATGCTCATCTGTCGGCCATCCAAGGTGGAAAATGCTTCGCAGTTTTCCACCCTACGCGACGGTTCGTAGGGTGGATGACGCTTCACCCATCCACCGCGCGGCATTCGCGATGGGATCACACCGCTATATCCCCGATACGACATGCCACCGATTGCCGGATTGATCGTACCCACGCTCCCGCGTGGGCACGCCGCTGGGTCCGTCACGTGCCTTGGGCGCGGGAGCGCCTGAAGGTGGGTTCCCACGCAGGAGCGTGGGAACCATCAAAATCCGGGGGGTGGACCGGGTTTCGTAGGGTGGATGACGCTTCACCATCCACCGCGTGGCATTCGCGATGGGATCACACCGCTATATCCCCGATACGACATGCCACCGATTGCCGGATTGAACGTACCCACGCTCCGGCGTGGGCACGCCGCTGGGTCCGTCACGTGCTTGGCGCCGGAGCGCCTGAAGGTGGGTTCCCACGCAGGAGCGTGGGAACCATCAAACCCTACGCGACGATTCGTAGGGTGGATGACGCTTCACCCATCCACCGCGCGGCATTCGTGATGGGATTCGCATCGATTCGTCCTGATTCAACAAGCCAGCGATCGACGGGGGCTGCGGGTGGTCCAAAATGGTGCGCTCCTGTGCTAGGGTCGCGTCCGCCGCGGGACGACCCGTCGGCGTGTCGAATCGTGCGGGGACGACCCTGCAGTTGATGGAGTCCTCGTCATGCATTCGGCCTGGATCATGCTGACTATCGCCGGTCTTCTGGAAGTGGGTTGGGCCATTGGCCTCAAGGCTTCCGAGGGCTTCACCCGCCCGCTGCCCAGTGCGCTCACCGTTGTGGCCATGGCGGGGAGCTTCTTCCTTCTTGCCCGCGCCATGCAGGTCCTGCCGGTGGGTACCGCCTATGCCATCTGGGTCGGCATCGGCGCGCTGGGCACCGTGGCATTGGGCATCCTTATCTTCGGCGAAAGCGCCTCGCCCGCACGGCTGGCGAGCGTCGTGCTGCTGCTGGCGGGTTTGGTGGGGTTGAAGCTGACGGCCTGAAACGTGGCGCCTTGTCCTGACGTACGCTCGAGGCGGTTTGCGCACTCCGCCTTCCTGCAATTGGTGGGCTGAAGCCCACCCTACGGTGCCAGCAGGCGTCGTAGGGTGGATGACGCTCTATCCATCCACCGCTTCGATGGCGCAGATGTGCGAATCGTCTCGTTCGTACCGGGCCGCCTGGGGGAGTCGGTGCTCCTGCATCTGGTGGGCTGAAGCCCACCCTATGGGTAGCAGGCAATGGTGCGCGCGCTTGCCGGTTTTTCAGCGTATCTCGATGCGCTCCAGCAGGTACTTCTTCGCTCCGCTATCACCCACTCGCGCCGCTTCGTCGGCCAGGCGCAGGGCGCGTTCGACATCCTTTTGCGCCAGTGCCGCATCGATCGCCTGGCGGTAGTAGGACGAGGTTTCTGGCAGCACGGCCGGTGCCGGCGCGCTGGGCAGCTCGTTACCCATTTCCTGGCCGATGCTGTAGCCCGGTACGTAGCCTTTGGCGGTCGAGCCGGCGGCGCTGTCGGGGATCATCACCAGTCTGATCACGCCTACTGGCGAATGCCGCGCCACCGGGTCGGGGATGCTTGGCGGCTCGTTGCCGAGCGCCTTGGCATAGGCCTTGGCCGGGTGCTGCAGAACGGTCTGGCCGGCCATTTGCGCGTCGCTGGTGTAGAGGATCAGGTAGCGCTCGTTGCCCGGGTGCTCGGGCTGCGAGCGGTCGATGCGAATGCGCGCATCGAGGCTGTCACCCTTGAGCCCGGTCGGCGGTACATAGCTGAAGTCATCGGCGCCGAGCAGTCGGGTCGGACGCATGCGGCTGTCGAGCAGCATGGCATTGGGCGCGAGTACGCTGCTGCCGGCCTGGCTGTAGAGGCGGATCTCGAATGACGGGCCGCCAGCTGGCAGCGTGAAGGCGCGGAAGAAGCTCTTGCCGGTTTCGAAGGCGTAGGCCGGCGCCTGGGTGTCGATCAGCATGTCGCCAGTGAAACCGGCCTCGAGTTGCTGGAAGGGCAACTGGTCGATACCGTTGCAGCAGGTTGGCGCGGCGGCCAGCGCATCACGCGCCTGCTCGACCGAACGTTGCAGCGGCGCCGGGGTGGCAGTGAGGGCGTCGACCCGGCGCAACGGTTCGCTGCTGCAGCCGGCAACCGTCAGGGCGGCTAGCCCGGCGGCAAGGAAGAACATGCGATGCATGGTAGTTCTCCGAACAAAAAATGCCCCGACCTGCCAGCGTCGGGGCAAAGGCACCGTCTGGACGGTGGGAGCGGAAGGGGTGCCGTCGCGGTCGGCCCGCAACGGCATTCAAACGGTGCGGCTTACCACCAGGCTTCGGCCTGCACGCCGAAGGTGATGCCGTCGTCGTCACCGGCATCGATGGACTCGCTGGCTGCCTGGTAACGGCCGCCGTCCCACTGTGCGTAGGTGGCGAACACGCGAATCTGCGGGCGCGCCCAGAAGCTGTTGCCGGCTGACCACTGCTGGGCGAGGGTGAGTTTCTTCAGGTCGCGGGAGCGTTCGCCGTCGGCCTGCGGATCGACGCGGTCGTAACCGAACTCCAGCGCGGTGCTCATGACGTCGCTCCACTTGTACACCGGGCGCACGCCGAAGCTGGCCCAGGTCTGTCCGGAGTCGTTGTCGAAATCGCGGTCCTCATAGATCTGCACATACATCATCTCGATGTTGTCAGTCAGGCCGACCACGCCCTGGTTGACCAGGCGGAACATCTTGCCGTCGCTGTTACCGGTGTTGTTGCGCCCACTGCTGCCGATGATGCCGTCGGTGCCGTACTGCAGGGCGAGCTTGTTGTAGCCGCCGAACCAGTCGCTCTGGGTGTGCTCGAGGGTGACCAGGTGGCCTTTCTGGTCCTGGTAGCCAGGGTCGCGCTCCTGCTCATCGGTAAGGTTGGCCTTGCCGTAGTCGTAGCCGATCTCCAGCTTGCCGCCCGGGTTGACGTCGATTTCGGCGAGGCGGAAGTCCAGGGTGTCGTTGGCCAGGTTGGTGCCGGTGCCCGAGCCCTGGTAGACCCAGTCGCCGTCGGTATTGCGGATCCATGCCACGCTCGCCTTGGCGAAGCCCAGGTCGATGTCCTCGATACCGGCGCCGGGGCCGGAAACGTCCCAGTAGTAGTAGTCGTTGATGTGTACATCGTGGCGCTTGTAGTAGCGCTTGCCGGCCCAGATCGCCGCGCCTGGCAGGCTCGGGATCAGGTTTTTGCCGACCACGTTGAACTGGCGGATGGAGGTGGTGCCGGCTTCGTCGAACGGGTTGTTCTCGCCGCCGTTGGTGTCAGTGCCGGTGGCTTCCCAGTCGTTACCCTGATCGGAGCGGTAGGCGATCATGCTGTCTACATAGAAGCTCCTGTCGCCTTCGCTCCAGACTTCCTGGCCGAGGCCGATCTCGGCGTAGGTTTCGCATTCGTTACCCAGACGGTATTTTGCTGGCGCGCCGGCTGCCTGGAAGCAGGCCTGATCGCCGCCGCCCGCCGTGGCGCCGACGCCAGAGCGCAGGTAACCGTGGAAGTCGACCGCCAAAGCCGGGCCGCCGACCAGAAGGGCAGCGAGGATGCAGGCGGGTTTGAGGGCAAAGCTTGGGTGCGCGGTGTGCTTCATGACGAGGTCCTTGTTTTTCTTGTTAATGCCGAACGATCACGCCTTCGCTGCCGGCCGGTGGCGGTGCAGCGCGGTGACGCAAGCCTCGGAGATCGCGGTGGCTGCGGCATCCTCCGGGGCGCAGATTTCGCTGGCGCAGAACGAGGGCGTAAGAGGGATGAGTACGGCGTAATTCCCGGGGCGGGGATGAGACGAGAGGGGCGCAGATGATTGCCAGGGGCCTTCCGCCTGGCCACTACGCCACCGTGAGCCGTGCGGGGGAGGTTGGTCGCAGGGGCGCGTAGGGGCAGCCTGCGGATGCCGGTCGAAGACCCGGCCGGCGTTCATCCTCATCTGGCGGCCCCGCCGTCGGATACCCGAACAAGCACAAGAACCGGAGTATTGCGATGAGCCACATCCTGCGTGCCGCCGTATTGGCGGCGATCCTGCTGCCGCTACCGCTGCAGTCCATGGCCGACCAGGCCGGCAAGAGCCCCAACGCCGTGCGCTACCACGGCGGCGACGAAATCATCCTTCAGGGCTTCCATTGGAACGTCGTCCGCGAGGCGCCGAACAACTGGTACAACATCCTCCGCCAGCAGGCCTCGACCATCGCCGCCGACGGCTTCTCGGCGATCTGGATGCCAGTGCCCTGGCGCGACTTCTCCAGCTGGAGCGAGGGCGGCAAATCCGGCGGTGGCGAAGGCTACTTCTGGCACGACTTCAACAAGAATGGCCGCTACGGCAGCGATTCCCAGCTGCGGCAGGCCGCCGGCGCGCTCGGTGGCGCCGGCGTCAAGGTGCTTTATGACGTGGTGCCCAACCACATGAACCGTGGTTACCCGAACAAGGAAATCAACCTGCCGGCCGGCCAGGGCTTCTGGCGCAATGACTGCGCCGACCCGGGCAACTACCCCAACGACTGCGACGACGGCGACCGTTTCGTCGGCGGCGATGCGGACCTCAATACCGGTCATCCGCAGGTCTACGGCATGTTCCGCGACGAGTTCGCCAACTTGCGCGGCCAGTACAGTGCCGGCGGCTTTCGCTTCGACTTCGTCCGCGGTTTTGCGCCGGAGCGGGTCAACAGCTGGATGACCGACAGCGCCGACAACAGTTTCTGCGTCGGCGAGCTGTGGAAAGGCCCCTCCGAATACCCGAGCTGGGACTGGCGCAACACCGCCAGCTGGCAGCAGATCATCAAGGACTGGTCCGATCGCGCCAAGTGCCCGGTGTTCGACTTCGCCCTCAAGGAGCGCATGCAGAACGGCTCGATCGCCGACTGGAAGAACGGCCTGAACGGCAACCCAGACCCGCGCTGGCGCGAGGTGGCGGTGACCTTCGTCGACAACCACGACACCGGCTACTCGCCCGGACAGAACGGCGGTCAGCATCACTGGGCGCTGCAGGACGGGCTGATTCGCCAGGCCTATGCCTACATCCTCACCAGCCCCGGCACGCCGGTGGTGTACTGGTCGCACATGTACGACTGGGGTTACGGCGACTTCATCCGCCAGCTGATTCAGGTGCGTCGCGCCGCCGGCGTGCGTGCCGATTCGGCGATCAGCTTCCACAGCGGTTACTCGGGCCTGGTCGCTACGGTCAGTGGTACGCAGCAGACGCTGGTCGTGGCGCTCAACTCCAACCTTGGCAATCCCGCGCAAGTCGCCAGCGGCAACTTCAGCGAGGTGGTCAACACCAGCAACGGCCAGGTGCGCGTGTGGCGTAGTGGCACTGGCAATGGTGGTGGTGAGGAGCCCGGCGGACTGGTCAACGTGAGCTTCCGCTGCGACAACGGCGTGACGCAACCCGGCGACAGCGTCTACGCGGCGGGCAATGTCAGCCAGCTCGGCAATTGGAGCCCGGCATCCGCCGTGCGCCTGACCGATACCAGCGCCTACCCGACCTGGAAGGGCAGCATCTCCGTGCCTGCCGGCCAGAACGTGGAGTGGAAATGCCTGATCCGCAACGAGGCCAACGCAACGCTGGTGCGGCAGTGGCAGGGCGGGGCGAACAACCGCCTGACGCCCAGCGAAGGCACCAGTACGGTCGGGCGCTTCTAGCCCGAAGAAGCACGAGCACCTGTGGCCCGCCTCGCCTATGTGAGGCGGGCTTTTTTTGGCGGCACTGTTATGTTGGGCACGGCCGTGGATTCTGGTAGCCGCGTGGCTGTTGCTAGGACCGTTGCGGTGGGCTGAAGCCCACCCTACAAGGACGGGTTCAGCTGCGAGTCGCGGCACCGTACGCATACGACGAGATTAGCTGCATCGTAGGGTGGGCTTCAGCCCACCACAGCGGAGCTTCACCTAGCAGCCAACCTTCAGGTTCCCGCTTTGGCCATAGCGTTGCCACACCCGCGCGGCTCATACCTCCTGGGCGTTCTGAACATCCGCCAATTGCCAGCGAATCGCCTGTGCTTCCGCCAGGCGCAGCTCGTTGAGCAGCGCTTCACGGCCGGGCTGTCGTTCGTTGGCCAACGCCCCGCTGGCGAGCAGGTCGGGATGGTGGGTAGTCGCCATTTCATTGAGCCAGGCCAGGCGCTGCAGGGTCAGCGGCGTGCAGCTCTGCCCACTGAGGTCGTCCTTCACGTCCAGCCAGTGCGAGCGCCAGGCTTCCTGCAGGTACAGCCCGGCCAGATCGCCAGCCAGTGCGTTGCGCCAGTGACGCATCACGGCAGTCAGCCAGTCCAATACCGTTTCGCTTGCGCCGCGGGCTGTCAGCTCTCGATGCAACCGCTCGTAGGCTTCGAGAGCAATGCGTTTTTCCAGCTCGAAATCAGCCAGTGCCCATGTCTCGCTTTCCTGCTCCATACGCAGCAAACAGGCGAACAGCTGGCGGGTCTCGAAGCGCTCGGCCGCATGAAAGCCCGGCGAGGCGAGGCCGTCGCTGTTGTACTGGCGCAGCGGGTCGAAGGGGTAGAGGTAGCCGAAATCGAACAGGCGAATGCGGCCATCGTCCAGCGTGTTGCCTGCAGCCAGATCCCATTCGAACAGCCCGCCCAGCAGTAGTGTGACCAGCAGCTCGAACAGCTCCAGCAGCTGGCGCTCGCTCCAGCGTTCGATGCGACTGCCGTCGACCCAGGGCGACAGCACGATGCCCTGCTGCAGCGAGGCGTATTGCGTCGGTACGATGCCGGCCAGGCGTTCGGCCTGCTCAGGGTTGCGCATCAAGCGTGCAAGATCGCGGCGGCGTTGCAGCTCGTTGAGAAAGCTCGCCTGGCCGTCCGGGTTTTGCACGCGACAGGGCCGGCGGGCGACCTTGAGCGCCCAGTCGCGGCCATCCAGCTGCACGCGATAAACGCATGCGGTCAGGCCATCGTCGAAGCAGTCGCGCACCCAGGGCTCGCTCCCGCTGACGGCGGCGAGTTGCTGCGGCGGCAGTGGACAGTCCTCAACCCGGCCCAGGCGAAACTCCGTGCCGCTGGCGAGAAAGGCCAGCTGGGCCTGTCGCCGCGCGGCGGCAGTCAGCGAGGCCGAACTCATCGAGCCTGCACCACGATGACCTTGTCCTCGCCCAGTTCACGAGCGAAGGCATAAGGCTGGCCGGGCGAAAGCAGGCGATGCGTTCCCGCGCCGATGGCCGGGTGGCGTGCACGGAACTGGCCGATTCGCTGCCAGCGTTCAATCAGTGCGGCGACCTCGGGTCGCTCGTGCTCGGCCCAGTTCATCGGGCTGCGGGTGCCCTGGTACGGGTCCGATCCACTGGGGCCGAAGGCGCGGGCGCTTTCGTCACCGTAGTAGACCTGCACTGCGCCGGGCGCCAGCAGCAGGGCGGCGGCCAGGCCGCGCTGGCGCGCCAGGTCGCCCTTGGCCAACTGGCTGAACAGCGCGGTATCGTGGGATGAGGCATAGCTCAGCAGGTTGTGCCTGGGCGTCTCGGCTAGGCGCCTGGCGTAGTCGGCGAAACTGGGCTCGGCGGCGGCCAGGCAATCGCTGGCAGCCAGCGACTGCTGCTGAAAGTCGAAGTTGATCAGCGCGTCGAAGCCCTGGTCCAGGTAGTCGCTGGCCTGCGGGCCGTGGCCAAACACCTCGCCGACCATCCAGAACGGCTCGCTGGCCATGGGATCGTCCGGATTGGCGCGCGCCCAGTCGGCACGGGCGTGTTCGGCGGCGGCGCGTAGTTCGGCCCAGGTGGCGGGTTCGACATGCTTGACGGTATCGACCCGAAAGCCGTCGACGCCGAAGTCCCGAACCCAGAGCGTCAGCCATTCGATCAGGTAATCACGGACCCGATAACCCTCACGCGGGACGGCGCGGGTGTGTGCCTTGCGCGAAAGAAACTCCGGCAGCTCGACGATGGCTTCGGACTCGGTGCGAAAATCCGGCAGAAAGGCCAGCGAGCCCTTGAGCGGATCAACCGTGCTACTGGGCGGTGTGTCGTAATCGGCGATGCCAGCGCGCACCCAGTCGCGGCCCCACCAGGCAGACCAGCTCGGGTGCTCGTAATCCACCAGGTTGTGGTACGCGTGCAGGTTCTCGTGGGCTTCCGGCTGCCAGGCGCTCCACTGCTCGGGCAGGTAGGCGGCCATGCCGTCGCGCAGGGCGCCGAAGCCCATCTGCTGCATGTCCTGCAGGGTCGAATAGCCGGGGTGGTTCATCACCACATCGAAGAGCACGCGAATGCCGCGAGCATGGGCCGCGCTGATGAGGGCGCGCAGGTCATCCTCGCTGCCCATGTTGGCGTCGAGCTGGGTGAAATCCAGCGCGTAGTAGCCGTGATAGCCGTAGTGGCGGAAGTCGCCGCTATCGCCACCGCCGACCCAGCCGTGGATCTGTTCGTAGGGCGCGCTGATCCACAGCGCATCGACGCCGAGGCTGGCGATGTGGTCGAGCCGTTCGGTCAGCCCCTTGAGGTCGCCGCCGTGGAAGGTGCCGATCTCGTCGAGACCGTCCGGCTCGCGGCCATAGCTGCGGTCGTTGCTTGGGTCGCCGTTGGCGAAGCGGTCAGTAAGGACGAAATACACCGTCGCGTTGCGCCAGTCGTGCGACGGCGCGGCACCCGCCGGTTCGGCGACTTCGAGCAGTAGCAGGCCATCGCTGTCGGTGGCTGGCTTTAACGTCACCTGGCCGTTGCGGACGACCGCCGTAGCGCCGGACAGCGCGTCGCGCAGGGGCTGGCCGTCGCGGAACACATCGCCAACCGCCACGTTCACGGCATTGCCATCCCAGGCTTGGCATGCCGTTGTCGCCGCCTTCTGCTCGGCGGCCTTGATCGGCAACAGACGCAGCGCCGCGTCCGTGCCGGTTTCGACGATCAAACGATAGCGTCCGGCTTCGGGCACTTCGTAGCGGTAGGCGCTGTCTTTGCCAAGCGGCTGCCGACGGAACGGCGCCAGCGCGACGTTCCCGGCGCTGGCGCCTGGCATGCGCAACTGCAGCTGGCCGGGTTCGAGCGCAAGCTCGGTGTCGTAGCGATCGGCAGCCAGGGCGTTCCAGTTCGGTGTCAGTGGCTGTTCGTTCAGGCGAACGCTCAGCTCGGGAGCAGCCAGGCTGGGCAAGGGCAGGGCGAGGCCAAACAGTAGCGGCAGGG
Source organism: Stutzerimonas stutzeri (assembly GCF_038561965.1). Taxonomy (NCBI): domain Bacteria; kingdom Pseudomonadati; phylum Pseudomonadota; class Gammaproteobacteria; order Pseudomonadales; family Pseudomonadaceae; genus Stutzerimonas; species Stutzerimonas stutzeri. The sequence continues at coordinate 879,996 of NZ_CP139348.1, forward strand.
CAGACAGCCAGTGGGCGCGCATTAGATGTGGCTCCATTATGCATTTTCGCTACATTTGACCGCTCGTTGACAGCCGGGTATAGGCGTAAGCGCTAGGCTGATGGCGTATTTTGTGCGGCTGCGACCAAGCATCTACGCCCCGCTTCTACGCCCTCCACCCTCTTGAGGAGGAGGATGTAGATGGCATGGCACGCGCCGAGGATGGAACGACTGTCAGAGCCTCAGGCCGGCAGCAGGTGGAACAACTAAAAGAAGCCACGAGGAAAGCGAAGCATGAACAAGAAATTCTGGTGTATCGCCACCGTCGGCCTGGCGGCCACCTTCAGCCTGCCGCTACCGGCGCTGGCGGCGATCGAGGAAGGCAAGCTGGTCGTCTGGATCAACGGCGACAAGGGCTACAAGGGCCTGGCCGAAGTCGGCAAGAAGTTCACCGCCGAGACCGGCATTCCGGTCGAAGTGGCCCACCCGGACAGCGCCACCGACAAGTTCCAGCAAGCTGCTGCCACCGGCAACGGCCCGGACATCTTCATCTGGGCCCATGACCGCATCGGCGAATGGGCCAAGAGCGGGCTGCTGACTCCGGTAACCCCCAGCGCCGACACCAAGTCGGGCATTGCCGATTTCTCCTGGCAGGCGGTGACCTACGACAACAAGCTGTGGGGCTATCCGATTTCCGTCGAAACCATCGGCCTGATCTACAACAAGGCACTCGTTGATACCCCGCCCAAGACCTTCGATGACGTCATGGCACTCAATGAGAAGCTCGCCGCACAAGGCAAGCGCGCCATTCTCTGGGACTACAACAACACCTACTTCACCTGGCCGCTGCTGTCGGCCAAGGGCGGCTACGTGTTTGAGCAGACCGATGGCGGCTACAACGTCAAGTCCACCGGCGTGAACAACGCCGGCGCCAAGGCCGGTGCGCAGGTGCTGCGCGACCTGATCGACAAGGGCGCAATGCCCAAGGGCGCCGACTACAGCGTGGCCGAAGCGGCGTTCAACAAGGGCGACTCGGCGATGATGATCAGCGGCCCCTGGGCCTGGTCGAACATCGAGAAGAGCGGCATCGACTTCGGCGTGGCACCGATTCCGGGCGTCGATGGCGAGCCGGGCAAGCCCTTTGTCGGCGTCGCCGCAGCGCTGCTCAACTCGGCCAGCCCGAACAAGGACCTGGCCGTGGAATTCCTCGAGAACTACCTGCTGCAGGTCGAAGGCCTGAAGACGGTGAATGCCGACGTGCCACTGGGTGCGGTGGCCAACACGGCCTACATGGAAGAGCTGTCCGCCAATCCGCACATCAAGGCGACCTTCGAGAACGCGCAGATGGGCGAGCCGATGCCCAACGTGCCGGAGATGGGGGCGTTCTGGTCATCGATGGCTGCTGCGCTGACCAACATCACCTCTGGCCGGCAGGATGTCGACGCCGCCCTGGACGATGCCGCCAAGCGCATCACCCGTTGAACCGTCGCTGGCGCGCCTGCACAGGCGCGCCGGCAGACTAAGCTCCGTTCAGAAAGGTTCTTCTCTCGTGAATGCCCGTGCCGAGTTGCCCAGCCCTGCCATGACCCGTCCGACACCCTGGGGCCTGCCCCGCTCCCTGACCACCGGCGTGCGCTGGCTGCTTTGGCTGGCCTTCAACGCTTTTGCGCTGTACCTGGTGGTCGCGCTCTACGTCCAGAAGCAGATGGCGTTCGCCCTGCTCGGACTGGTGGTCACCGGGATCGCCAGCTACCTGTTCATCAATCGGCGCATGTACGCCCAGCGCTACATCTTCCCGTCGGTGGCGGGCATGCTGGTGTTCGTCATCTTCCCGCTGCTCTATACCGTGGGCATCGGGTTCACCAACTACAGCGGCACCAACCTGCTCAACCAGGCCCAGGTCGAACGCTATCACCTGAGCCAGACCTATCTGGCCGGCGAGCGTTTTCGCTTCAGCCTGCACCAGAGCCCGGACGGCGAGCGTCTGCGGGTGGACAAGGGCGAGCTGGGCATGTTCGTCAGCCCGCCGCTGACCGGCGAACCGGACCCGGAAGCGCCACTTGCGCTGCAGCCGGCTGAAAGTGTCGACGGGCTGGGTGAGGCGTTGGCACTGCGCGAGGTGATTCAGCGGCGCAAGAACCTGGAACAGTGGGTCATGCAGGCGCCGGATGGCAGCCTGCTGCGCCTGTACGGTCTGCGCGAGGTGGCGGCGGTCGAGCCGCAGTATCGGCAGGACGGCCCCGGCGTGCTGGTCGACACCCGTACCGGTGCGCGGCTGACCGCCGACATGGAGCGCGGCTTCTATGTCGATGAAACCGGCAAGGCGGTGCCGCCGGGCTTCGCCGTATTCACTGGCTTCTCCAACTTCGCCCGTGTGCTGACCGAGCCGAGCATTCGCGAACCTTTCATACAGATCTTCGCCTGGACCTTCGCCTTCGCCGGGCTCACGGTGGTCTTCACCCTGGCCGTCGGCCTGGTGCTGGCCAGCCTGCTGCAATGGGAGCTGGTGCGCGGCAAGGCATTCTACCGGCTGATGCTGATCCTGCCGTATGCGGTGCCGGGGTTCATTTCCATCCTGGTGTTCCGCGGGCTGTTCAATCAGAACTTCGGTGAGATCAACCTGTTGCTGGAAGGGTTGTTCGGCATCCGTCCGGACTGGTTCAGCGATCCGAGCCTGGCCCGCACGATGATCCTGATCGTCAACACCTGGCTCGGCTACCCATACATGCTGCTGCTGTGCATGGGCCTGCTGCAGGCCATCCCGCGCGACCAGTACGAGGCGTCGGCGATTGATGGCGCCAGCCCGCTGGATAACCTGCTGCGCATTACCCTGCCGCAGCTGATCAAGCCGCTGATGCCGCTGCTGATCGCCTGCTTCGCCTTCAACTTCAACAATTTCGTGCTCATCACCCTGTTGACCCGCGGCGGGCCGGACATCATCGGCGCCACCACGCCGGCCGGCACCACGGACCTGCTGGTGAGCTACACCTACCGCATCGCCTTCCAGGATTCCGGACAGGACTTCGCCCTGGCCGCGGCCATCGCCACGATGATCTTCATCCTCGTCGGTGCCATGGCGCTGCTGAATCTCAAACTCTCGAAAGTGAAGGTATAAGGAGACCGGCAATGGCCATGGTGCAACCGAAATCCGCGCGTTACCGGCTCTGGGCGACTCATGCGGCACTGCTCGCCTTCGTCGCTGCGATCCTCTTCCCGCTGCTGATGGTGATCTCGATCTCCTTCCGCGAAGGCAACTTCGCCACCGGCAGCCTGTTCCCCGAGAACCCGACGCTGGAACACTGGTCGCTGGCGCTCGGCATTCCCTACACCCACGCGGACGGCAGCGTGACCCAGCCGCCGTTCCCCGTGCTGCTGTGGCTGTGGAACTCGGTGAAGATCGCCTTCGTCAGCTCGATACTGATCCTGCTGCTGTCGACCACCAGCGCCTATGCCTTCGCGCGCATGCGCTTCGGCGGCAAGGCGCCGATCCTGAAAAGCATGCTGATCTTCCAGATGTTCCCGCCGGTGCTCTCGCTGGTGGCCATCTATGCGCTGTTCGACCAGCTCGGTCAGCACGTCAGCTGGCTCGGGGTGAACAGCCACGGCGCGGTAATCGTCGCCTCGCTGGGTGGCATGGCGCTGCATATCTGGACCATCAAGGGCTACTTCGAAAGCATCGATGCCTCGCTTGAGGAAGCCGCCATCGTCGACGGTGCGACCACTTGGCAGGCGTTCTTCCATATCCTGCTGCCGATGAGCGTGCCGATCCTGGCGGTGGTGTTCATCCTCGCGTTCATCACCAGTGTTACCGAATATCCGATTGCCTCGGTGCTGCTGATGGACGTCGACAAGCTGACCCTCTCGGTGGGTGCCCAGCAATACCTGTATCCGCAGAACTACCTGTGGGGTGATTTTGCCGCCGCGGCGGTGCTGTCCGGCTTGCCCATCACGGCGGTGTTCCTCTACTGCCAGAAGTGGATTGTCGGTGGGCTCACTGCGGGCGGTGTGAAAGGCTGAGGACTTAGCGAAACAGGGCGCCAGACCGGGGAGCGGGAGCCATGCGAGCCGGTGCGCCAGGCCACGGGAAAAACAACAACAAGAACGAGAACAGGGAGCCGTCCATGAATGCCTCGATGCCAGCGTTGCTACCGCTGATTCCCACCAAGCTGGCGATCCCCATGCTGCCGCCGGGCCTGCTCGAGCGCCCGCGCCTGGACGAATGGCAGCTGCGCCTGCCGCAGGTGCGTCTGGCCGTGCTGCACGCGGCCAGCGGCTTCGGCAAGACCACCCTGGCGGCGCAGTGGGCACGGGGCTTCGATGGCCGCGTCGCCTGGCTGCAGCTACATGCCAGCGACAACCTCGCGTTGCAGTTCGGTCGCTACCTGACCCAGGCGCTGGATCGCCAACTCGATGCCGGTTGCCCGTTGTCCGCCGCGCTCGCCGAGCAGGGCCTGGTGTCGCTGGATGCGTTGTTCACCCAGCTGCTGGCCGAGCTGCCAGGCGAGCACGAGGCGATCCTCATCGTGCTCGACGAGTTCGAGGTGCTGCATGAGCGCGAGCTGATTGCCGGGCTGCGTTTCTTCCTGCGCCACATGCCCTGCTGGATGACGCTGCTGGTGTGCAGCCGCCGCCTGCCGGAGCTGGGCGTGGCCGAGCTGCGAGTCAAGCACCAGCTGCTGCTGCTCGATGCCCGCCAGCTGGCCTTCGAGGATGATGAGGTGCAGGCCCTGCTGGAGCTGGGCGTGCCGGTGAGCATCAATCGCGAGCAGGTCGAGCGGCTCAACCGCCGCATCGGCGGCTGGCCCTGCGCATTGCAACTGGCGCTGCAGGAGGTGCAGACCAGCCGTGGCATGGACCTGTTCCTGGAAAACCTGCTGCTCGGCCATCCGGACATCCGCGACTACATGCGCGAGCAGGTGATCGAGGGGCTGCCCGAAGACCTGCGCGGCTTTCTCGAGGCGACCTGCCTGCTCGACCGTTTCGATGCTGCGCTGGCCGATCGCCTCACCGAAGCCTGCCACGGTCGCGAGATGCTCGAACGGCTCGAGCGCGGCGGCCTGTTCATCCAGCCACTGGACAGCCTGCGCCGCTGGTACAGCTACCATCCGTTGTTCGCCGTGTTCCTGCAGGGCGAGCTGCGCACCCATCAGCCGCAGCGGCTCAACCAGTTGCACCTGCGTGCCGCCGAGGCGTTGCTGTCCGAGAACCTGCCCGAGGAGGCCGCACGCCATGCGGTGCAGGCGGGCGACCCGCAGCAGGTCGCCGAAATCCTCCAGCGCCACGGGCGCGCCTTCTACCGCCAGGGCCAGCTCGGGCTGCTGCAGCAATGCCTGGAAACCCTGCCGGAAACGGTGATCGCCGGCTCGCCGCTGCTTACTTTGCTGCAAGCCTGGGTGTCGCAGAATTCCTATCAGTTCGAACATGTCGAACGCTGGTTCAAGGCCGCCGAACTGGCGCTACAGCGCAGCTGCTCCGAGCAGGACTGGGCGCGCATCGTCTGTGAATTCAATGCGGTGCGTGCGCAAGTCGCGATGAACCAGGGCGATGAACAGCGCGCCATCACGCTGGCCCAGGAGGCGCTGACCTGCGAGCCGTTGATCATGCGCACCTCGCGGGTGGCGGCGATGTCCGGTCTGGCCGAGGTGCATTTCGTCCAGGGCGCACTGCCACAGGCGCAGAAGCAGTACGAGGAAGCCGAGCGCCGCGCCCGCGAGATCAATGCGTCGCACCTGGTGGTCTGGAGCCTCGGCCAACTGTCGGAGATCGCCATCGCCCAGGGCCATCTGCAGAAGGCCTACACCCTGCAGGAACGGGCGATCCAGTACATCGAACAGCAGCACCTGCGGGCCACGCCCATCGTCGAGTTCATCTACCGCGTGCGCGGCCAGGTGTTGCTGGAGTGGCATCAGCTGGACGCGGCCGAACAATGCGCGCTGCAGGGCATCCAGATTCTCGACGAGCTTGGCGACCAGCGCTGGCGCCTGCAGAGCCACACGTTGCTGGCCGGCGTCGCCTACGCCCGCGGCCAGCAGAGCGCCTGTGCCGATTACATCAGTCAGATGCAGGCGATGCTCGCCGATGATCGCTACCACATCGACTGGCTGGCCAACGCCCACGCGGTGATGCTCGCCTACTGGGATTCCAGCCAGGATCGCGAGGCGATTCGCCAATGGCTGATCAGCGCACCACCGGTCAGCGCTGGCGCCAACCACTTTTCCCAGCTCAACGCACGCAACCACGCGCGCGCCCATGTGACGCTCGGCCAGCTGGACAGCGCGCTGCCAATCCTGCGTCAGCTGCTGACCGACGCCGAACGCCATGGCCTGGTGATGGATCGCAACCGCAACCACATCCTCCTGGCACAGCTGCACTGGTTGCGTGAAGAACGGCAGCAGGCGCTCGATCACCTGCAACGGGCGATGACCCTGGCCAGCGGCAGCGGTGCCATCGGCAGCTTCCTGCGGGTTGGCAAGCCGATCATCGGCATGCTCAAGAGCCTGCTGCATGAGCGCACCCTCGACGAGCCGGAAGCCCAGCGCGCCACGCGGCTGATCCAGCTGGCGCAGCAGCAGCGCGACTTCAGCCGCGCCATCCGCATCACCCTCGACGAGGCGGTGATCCAGGACATCATCAATCGCCCCGACGTCCCCGAGCTGATCCGCCGCTCACCGCTGACCCGGCGCGAGTGGCAGGTGCTGAGCCTGATCCATGCCGGGCAGTCCAACGAGCAGATCGCCGATCACCTCAACGTCGCGCCCACCACCATCAAGACGCACATCCGCAGCCTCTACCAGAAGCTCAACATCACCCACCGCGCCGAGGCCGTGCAGCTCGCGCGCGATCTGCTGAGCAAGATTCAGGGGGATTGAAGCGCTCGGAGCTCAGCCCTTCCACTGGGTCTGGGCGAAGGCGGGCAGGGCGTTGGCGCGCTGTGACGCTGAGGCCAGATGCGGGAAGGCGCCGTCCGGCGCCAGCGTGTCGGGCAGGGTGAGGCGGGCGAAGTCGTAGGCGACTACCGCACTGATATCCACCTGACTCATGCGCTCGCCCAGCAAGGGGCGCTCGCCGCGCTCAGCCTGGCGTGCGTCCAGCAACGCCAGCGCACCGCGCGCCTGATCCTCACAATGGCGATACCAGTCGTCCCAGACCAGCCCTTCCGGCCGCCGATCGCGCTCGTAATACGCCGCCACGGTTTTCTCGCAGGCACCGACGGCAAAGGCCAGCAGGTTCATCGCTTCGATGCGCTCAGGGCCGGATAGCGGCAGCAGTGCGCGCTTGGCGCCAGCCAGCTGATCGAAATAATCGAGGATGGCATTGCTGTCGATCAGCACCTGACCATCCTCCAGCACCAACGCGGGCACTCGACCCAGCGGCGAGTACTCGCGAATCTTCAGACTATCCGTCAGGACACTGAGTGGTTCGTTGGTGAACGGTATGTCCAACAGATGCAGGCTGACGCCGACGCGGCGGACGAAAGGCGACATGTAGCGACCGATCAGTTTCACAGGCAGTGCTCCGAAGGCGAGGGTGAACAGTGCATCAACCCTAGTCGAGCCTGCTGGTGGATGCGAAGGCATCGCACGGAACCATCAATCGCCTCGTCCGTTGGCCGCCGGGCGGGGGAGGAGGAGTGCGGCGCCTGGCTGTGGCACCCTCGACCTCTTTGCGAAGGAGGCGTTGCCATGGCGATGAGCGAGAAACAGAAGATGTTGGCCGGCGAGCTTTACTACCCCGGCGATCCGGAAATCCTTGCCGATCAGGCCGCGGCCAAAGCCTGGATGGTGCGCTACAACGCGGCGCTGGCGGCGTCGCCGGACGAGCGCCGCACACTTCTGGCCGAACGGTTGGCCGCGGTCGGTGCCGGTGCGGTGATCCGCCCGCCGTTCCACTGCGACTACGGCTACAACATCCATCTCGGCGAGGGCGCCTTCCTCAACTTCAATTGCGTGATTCTCGACGTGGTTGCGGTGCACATCGGCGCCGGCGCGCAGATTGGCCCGGCCGTGCAGCTCTACACCGCCGATCATCCGCGTGATCCCGAGGCGCGCCGATCAGGCGTCGAGTTCGGCCGGCCGATCCATATTGGCAGGAACGTCTGGGTCGGCGGCGGGGCGATCATCCTTCCTGGCGTGACGGTCGGTGACGACGCGGTAATCGGCGCGGGCAGCGTGGTTACCCGCGACGTGCCAGCCGGCGCCACGGTGGTCGGCAACCCGGCGCGGATACGCTGACCGGCTCGCTGTCGCCGTCTACGCCCTCGCCGAGCGCGCCGTCTACGCCCGGCCCGTACGCCTGCACAAGCCCGCCGCCGGAGGATGTTGCGACTGGATGCCGCACCTAGAGTGGACCCGTCTTCACTGCTCACTCAAGGTAACCTGACATGTCCGAGCAACTTCAGAATTGGTGGCGCGGCGGGGTGATCTATCAGGTCTACCCACGTAGTTTCTTCGACAGCAACGGCGACGGCGTGGGTGACCTGCCGGGCGTGCTGCACAAGCTGGACTACATCGCCAGCCTCAACGTCGACGCCATCTGGCTGTCGCCCTTCTTCACCTCGCCGATGAAGGATTTTGGCTACGACGTGGCCGACTACCGCGGCGTTGATCCGCTGTTCGGCACCCTCGACGACTTCGTTCGGCTGGTCCAGGCCTGCCATGAGCGCGGCATGCGCGTGCTAATCGATCAGGTGCTCAACCATTCTTCCGACCAGCATCAGTGGTTCGTCGAAAGCCGCTCCAGCCGCGACAACGACAAGGCCGACTGGTACGTCTGGGCCGATCCCAAGCCGGATGGCACCGTGCCGAACAACTGGCTGTCGGTCTTTGGCGGCCCGGCCTGGAGCTGGGACAGCCGGCGCCGGCAGTACTACCTGCATAACTTTCTCTCCAGCCAGCCGGACCTGAACTTCCACTGCCCGGCTGTGCAGGATCAAGTGCTCGACGACATGGAGTTCTGGCTCAAGCTCGGCGTGGACGGTTTCCGCCTCGATGCGGCCAACTTCTACTTCCACGACGCCGAACTGCGCGACAACCCGCCGAACACCGAGATTCGCGAAGGCAGCATCGGTGTGCGTGTCGACAACCCTTACGCCTACCAGCGCCACATCTACGACAAGACGCGCCCAGAAAACATGGACTTCCTGCGCCGCCTGCGTGCGCTGCTGCAGCGCTATCCCGGTGCCTCCTCGGTGGCCGAGATCGGTTGTGACGAGTCGTTGCGCACCATGGCGGCCTACACCAGCGGCGGCGACACGCTGCACATGGCGTATTCCTTCGACCTGCTTACCGAGCAGTGCAGTCCGGCCTACATCCGTCACACCGTCGAAGGTATCGAGCGTGAACTGGCGGATGGCTGGTCGTGCTGGTCGATGGGCAACCACGACGTGGTCCGGGTCATGACACGCTGGGCGCTCAATGGCCGTCCCGATCCGGAGCGCGGTCGGCTGCTGATGGCACTGCTGTTGTCCCTGCGCGGCAGCGTCTGCATGTACCAGGGCGAGGAACTGGGGCTGCCCGAAGCGGAACTGCGCTACGAAGATCTGGTCGATCCGTACGGCATCACCTTTTGGCCGGAATTCAAGGGCCGCGACGGTTGCCGCACGCCGATGCCCTGGCAGAGCGAAGCGCATCACGCCGGCTTCACCGGCAGCGAGCCGTGGCTGCCGGTGGATGACTCGCACCGTTCGCTGTCGGTGGCCGCGCAGGATGCCGATCCGCACTCGATGCTCAACTGCTACCGGCGCTTCCTCGGCTGGCGGCGCGAGCAGCGCCTGCTGATCGAGGGCGATATCCGCATGGTCTACCATGACGACGCCTTGCTGGTGTTCGAGCGGCGACTGGGCGACGAAGCCTGGCTGTGCCTGTTCAACCTGGGCGATCTGCCGCGCAGCTACGAGCTGCCGGGGCAGGCGGTGCCGCTGGTGGACGTACCGGCGAGCTTCGCCGAATACGACGGCCAGTGGGCGCGGTTGCCGGCCCATGGCTTCGGCTACGTGCGGCTCGCGGGTTAAGGGAGCGTCGGCAGCGGCGGGGTTGGCCCACCGCTGCGCCAGATAACGAGAGCTTGGCGGCATAAACGGAGAACAATAACGATGGCCAGTGTCACGCTGCGCGACATCTGCAAGAGTTACGACGGTACGCCGATCACCCGGCATATCGACCTGGATATCGAAGACGGCGAATTCGTCGTCTTCGTCGGTCCGTCCGGCTGCGGCAAATCCACCCTGCTGCGGCTGATCGCTGGGCTCGAGGACATCACCTCGGGCGATCTACTGATCGACAACCAGCGCGTCAACGACCTGCCCCCCAAGGATCGCTCGGTGGGCATGGTTTTTCAGTCCTATGCCCTCTACCCGCACATGACCGTGGCCGAGAACATGGCCTTCGGCCTCAAGCTCGCCAGCGTCGAAAAGCGCGAGATCACGCGCCGCGTCGAAGCGGTCGCGGAAATCCTCCAACTGGAAAAATTGCTCGAACGCAAACCCAAGGATCTTTCCGGCGGCCAGCGCCAGCGCGTCGCCATCGGCCGCACCATGGTCCGCGAGCCCAAGGTCTTCCTCTTCGACGAACCGCTGTCGAACCTCGATGCCTTCCTGCGCGTGCAGATGCGCATCGAGATTGCCCGCCTGCACCAGCGCATCCGTTCCACCATGATTTACGTGACCCACGACCAGGTCGAAGCCATGACCCTGGCCGACAAGATCGTCGTGCTCAACGCCGGCGAAATCGCCCAGGTCGGGCAACCGCTGCACCTGTACCACTACCCGAAGAATCGCTTCGTCGCCGGCTTCCTCGGCTCGCCGCAGATGAACTTTGTCGACGTACGTGCCATCTCCGCCAGCCCTGAAACCGTCACCATCGAACTGCCCAGCGGCTACCCACTCACCTTGCCGGTGGATGGCAGCGCCGTCAGCGCCGGCGACCCGCTGACCCTCGGCATCCGTCCCGAACACTTCGTCATGCCGGAAGAGGCCGACTTCACCTTCCACGGCCAGATCACCGTGGCTGAACGGCTGGGCCAGTACAACCTGCTCTACCTCACCCTGGAGCGCCTGCAGGACGTCATCACCCTCTGCGTCGACGGCAACCTGCGCGTCACCGAAGGCGAAACCTTCGCCGCCGGCCTAAAGGCCGACAAATGCCACCTCTTCCGCGAAAACGGTGAGGCCTGCGCCCGGCATTACCGGGAGCCGGCGATTTATGGATGACTGAGTCCGCCCCGCTAAACTGATGGCAGGGTGAGCTCGGCTAGCTTTGATTGCGCCTGAGCGAGTGCGGCAAATCGGCTCGTTCAGGCTGCTCAGTGCCTACGCCATACAGAGCGGCACGGTCCGCCTGATCCGTTGACGCTGGAACCATTGCCGTGTGCGTTTGCTCGGCGCGTCAAAGGCCTGGGAATTCATCTGTCGGCCAAGGCCAGGTTCACACCGAGACCGGCAAATGATGCCGCGAAGCCCCGGCGCAACCAGGCCTGAACGCGCTGCGACTCGATGACTGTCTTGCGAAAGGCGTGCGCCAGCAGGCCGTAGACGGTAAAGATCGCGAATGTCATTAGCATGAAAGTCGCGCTGAGGCCGAGCAGCTGTCCAAGCTCATCACCCGCGCCCGGCCGGATGAATTGCGGCAGAAAGGCCAGGAAGAAAATGGTCAGTTTCGGGTTCAGCAGATTGACCAACAGCGCCTTGGCAACCAGCGACCGAACCCTGAGTGGTTCACTATCGCCGCCCACCGCCAGCGCGGAACGGTCACGCCAGGTCGCGTAGGCGAGATAGAGCAGGTAGGCGGCACCGGCATAACGCAGAGTCTCGAAGACCAGCGCACTGGAATGCAGGATCGCCGCGACACCGAGAATGGTCGCCAGCAGATGCGGCAGAATCCCTAGCGTACAGGCTGTCGCGGCCAGAATACCGGCGCGACGGCCGTGCATCAGCGCAGTCGAAACCGTATAGATCACCCCTGCGCCGGGTATCAGCACGACAACCAGACAGGTAATCAGGTATTCGAGGCTGGGCATAGAGACTCCTTGCTACGGGGCGGCTGGAATGAACCAGCATAGAGCATTCATCGATACTATCCGGGCCAGGCGCTAACTGACCTGCGTATGGCGGGTTGAAGAGGCATTGAAACAGCGCTCCCCGAGAGGCTGGCTTGCTGTTGCGTGTCGTACCATCGATGCCGACAGGGAAAGCGCCTGCATTGACCTCACCTTGTGACGCGCCCAGCGGGGTAAAGTAACGGCTTTTGCCGATCCCCCTTGGAGCTGTAGCGTGAACACGGAAAATCATTCCCAGACGGCCGCGTTTCTCTGGTCGATTGCCGATCTGTTGCGCGGTGACTTCAAGCAATCCCAGTACGGCCGCATCATCCTGCCGTTCACCCTGCTGCGGCGGATGGAATGCGTGCTCGCGCCGACCAAGGACGAGGTCATCAAGCAGACCTTCGCCCAGGAAGGCCGCCCCGATACCGTCCGCGAGATGATCCTGCTGCGCGCCGCCGGCCAGCAGTTCTTCAACGCCTCGCCGCTGACCCTCGGCACGCTGTCGGACACCCAGACCGCCGCCGACCTGATGAGCTACGTGCAGGCCTTCAGCAAGGATGCCCGCGAGATCTTCGAGCACTTCCACTTCGAGGATTTCGTTCAGCAGCTGGAAACCGCCAACCTGCTGTACCAGGTGGTGCAGCGTTTCGCCGCCACCGACCTGAGCCCCGAGCGCATCAGCAACTTCGGCATGGGCATTATCTTCGAGGAGCTGATCCGCAAATTCGCGGAAAGCTCCAACGAAACCGCCGGGGAACACTTCACCCCGCGCGATATCGTGCACCTCACCACCTCGCTGGTGATCACCGGGCAGGACGGCAAGCTCGCGCCCAACAGCATCGTCACCATCTATGACCCGACCGCGGGCACCGGCGGCTTCCTCTCCGAGGGCGACGAGTACATCCAGTCCATCAGCGAAAAGGTCACCGTGTCCCTGCACGGCCAGGAACTCAACCCCGAGTCGTACGCCATCTGCAAGGCAGACATGCTGATCAAGGGCCAAGACGTCGCCAGCATCAAGCTCGGCAACACCCTGTCCAACGACCAGCTGGCCGACAAGCGTTTCGACTTCATGCTCAGCAACCCGCCGTTCGGCGTGGAATGGAAGAAGGTGCAGAAGCAGATCACCGACGAGCACAGCCACAAAGGCTTCGACGGTCGCTTCGGCCCCGGCCTGCCACGAGTGTCCGACGGCTCGCTGCTGTTCCTTCTGCACCTGGTCAGCAAGATGCGTGACCCGCGTGAAGGCGGCTCGCGCATCGGCATCATCCTCAACGGCTCGCCACTGTTCACCGGCGGCGCCGGGTCGGGCGAATCGGAGATTCGCCGCTACCTGCTGCAGAACGATCTGGTCGAAGCCATCGTCGCGTTGCCGACAGACATGTTCTACAACACCGGTATAGCCACCTACGTGTGGATTCTCTCCAACCACAAGCCCGACACGCGCAAGGGTAAGGTGCAGCTGCTCGATGGCAGCGGGCATTTCGCCAAGATGCGCAAATCCCTCGGCAGCAAGCGCCAGTACATCACCGAGGAGCAGATCGACGAGCTGGTGCGCCTCTACGGCCGCTTCGAGGCCACCGCGCAAAGCAAGATCTTCCCCATCGAGGCCTTCGGCTACCGCCGTATCACCGTCGAGCGCCCGCTGCGCCTGAACTTCCAAACCAGCGCCGAGCGCATCGGCAAAGTGCTGGAAGAAAAAGCCCTGCAGAAACTCGACAGCGCCGTTCAGCAACAGCTGCTGACCGCCCTGCAAACCATGGATGCGAGCGTGCTGCACCGCAACCGCGAGCAGTTCAGCAAGCTGCTAAAGAAGACCCTCGGCGCCCACGGCGTTTCCCTCGCCACGGCGGAACTCAAGGCGCTGCTCAACGCCCTGAGCGAGCGCGACCCCGAGGCGGATATCTGCACCACCAAGGGCCAGCCTGAGGCTGACAGCGGCCTGCGCGACAACGAGAACGTGCCGCTGGGCGAGTCGGTATACGACTACTTCCAGCGCGAAGTCATCCCCCATGTGCCGGATGCTTGGATCGACGAAAGCAAGCGTGATGCGCAGGATGGCGAGGTCGGCATTGTCGGCTTCGAGATTCCTTTTAACCGCCACTTCTATGTGTTCCAGCCTCCGCGCCCGCTGGCCGAGATCGACCGTGATTTGAAAGCGTGCACCGACCGTATCAAGCAGATGATTGAAGGGCTGTCGGCATGAGCTATCCAGCGTATCCGGCGTATAAAAAATCTGATGTGGAGTGGCTAGGCGAGGTGCCGGAGCATTGGATATTGACGCCGTTAAAGCATCGCGCATTACTCAATCCGAGAAAGTCAGGCTACGACGGCGATACGGGACGACTATGTAGCTTCGTTCCCATGGAGAAGCTAAAAACTGGTGTCGTGCAACTGGATGAAGAGCGCCCCATCGGCGAGGTCATTGGCGGCTACACCTACTTCGAAGATGGAGACGTACTGCAGGCTAAGGTCACGCCGTGCTTCGAGAATAAGAATGTTGCGATTGCCAAAGGCCTAACTAATGGAATTGGGTTCGGCTCTAGCGAAATCAACGTTCTTAGACCCTATCAGGGTGTTAATGCTGAGTACCTTTATTACCGCGTGCAAGAAGACAGTTACATGGACTTCTGCACTTCCAGCATGATCGGTGCTGGCGGGCTGAAACGGGTGCCCACTGATGTGATCAATAACTTCAAGGTCGCGACACCTGAGGTATTTGAACAAACCCAAATCGCCCACTTCCTCGACCACGAAACCGCTCGCATCGACGCGCTGATCGAAGAGCAGCAGCGCCTGATCGAGCTGCTCAAGGAAAAGCGCCAGGCCGTGATCTACCACGCCGTCACCAAAGGCCTCGACCCCACGGTGCCGATGAAGAACTCCGGCGTGGAGTGGCTAGGCGAGGTGCCGGCGCATTGGATTGTCAGAAAAGGCGGCTACATTGGAATGCTTTTTGGCTCCGAAGCAGTGCCGGAAGATATGGTGAATGACAGTGGGAATCTGCCGTTTTTGAAGGTTGGCTCATTGTCAGCAGATACACTCAGTATCGGGCAGTGGGATTTCTTTGTAGATCCATCGATTGAAAAAGCGTATCGACCAAGAAGTCAGTTTGTTATTTTTCCCAAGCGTGGCGCTGCAATTTTCCTTAATAAGGTAAATGTCGTGGAGGTGAGCGCATTACTTGATCCCAATCTCATGGGCTGGGAGATGGAAGCTGACAATAATGCGTACTACTTCGCCAATGTCTTGAAGTGTCGAGGGCTTGCAGAGTTGGCAGATGTATCAACGGTTCCCCAGATTAACAATAAGCACATATCCCCTGAGAAATTTCCCGTACCACCGTCTGGTGAGCAGCATGACATTGTGGCGTTTCTTGATACTGAAGTTTCTCGGTTCGATCAGCTCGTGACTGAGGCGGAAAATGGTGTTTCTTTGCTTATAGAACGCCGCTCCGCCCTAATCTCCGCCGCCGTCACCGGCAAAATCGACGTGCGCGGCTGGCAGCCTCCGGCCAGCGCCCAAGCCCCCGAATTAGCAGTAGCAGAGGCTGTATAAATGGCGGACAGCAAGGAAGCCCAGTTTCAGCAGGACATCATCACCGCCATGGTCGCCCAGGGCTGGCTCACTGGCCCGGCCAGCGGCTACGACCGGCGCACGGCGCTGTATACCGAGGACTTTCTTGGTTACTTCAAGGACGCCTGGCCGGAGCGTTGGGACAAGTTCGCCAAGGCCAACCCGAATAACCCTGACGATGTGCTGGTGCAGAAGCTGGTGCGCGAGTTGGAGCAAAGCGGCACCCTCGACGTGCTGCGCCATGGCTTCAAACTACCCGCGGTAAAAGTCGAGCTGTGCAGCTTCCAGCCCGACCACGGCATGAACCCGGACACCCTCAAGCGCTACCAGTGCAACCGCCTTCGCGTGGTGCCGGAGGTGTCTTACTCGCCCCATGCGCGTGAGGCTGGCGGTAGCGGCCAGAGCTACAACCCACGGCTGGACTTGGTGTTGTTCGTCAACGGCATCCCCACTGCCACGCTGGAGCTGAAAAGCGAGTTCAAGCAGTCGGTGGAAAACGCCAAGCGCCAGTACCGTTATGACCGCCCAGTAAAAGACCCGCTCACACGCAAGCCCGAGCCACTGCTGACCTTTAAACGCGGCGCGCTGGTGCATTTCGCGGTGGGCCAGAACGAGGTGGCGATGACCACCAAGCTGGACGGCAAGGACACCTTCTTTCTGCCGTTCAACCTCGGCAGCGCGGAAGGCGGCGCCGGCAACCCGCCGCCGCCAGACGACAGCCAGTACGCCACCGGCTACCTGTGGCAACAGCTGTTCCAGCCGGATGCCTGGCTCAAGGTGCTCGGGCGCTTCCTGCATCTGGACAAGAAGACCAGCGAGGGATTCGACGGCTCGCTGACCACCAGGGAAACGATGATCTTCCCGCGCTACCACCAATGGGATGTGGTCAACAGGCTGATCGAAACCACCCACGCCGAAGGCCCGGGCAAGCGTTACCTGATCCAGCACAGCGCCGGTTCCGGCAAGTCCAACTCCATCGCCTGGACTGCCCACCAGCTCGCCTCGATGTACAGCCACGACGGCCAGCGGCTGTTTAGTTCGGTGATCGTGGTCACCGACCGCACGGTGCTGGACAGCCAGTTGCAGAACACCATCTACCAGTTCGAGCACGCCCAGGGTGTGGTGCGGCCGATCACCCGCGACGTCGGCAGCCAGAGCAAGTCTGAGCAACTGGCTGAGGCGCTGGCCGAGCAGACACGCATCATCATCGTCACCATCCAGACCTTCCCGGCGCTGTTCGACGCGCTGGAGAAATACCCCAAGCTCGCCTCGGGGCGCTATGCGGTAATCGCCGACGAGGCGCATTCCTCGCAGACCGGCTCCTCGGCGAGCAAGCTGAAGCAGATTCTCGGCAGCGATGCGCTCGGCTCCAATGGACAAGAGCCAGAAGAGATCAGCGCCGAAGATTTGCTCGATGCCGCCGTACAGGCGCGTCAGCCGAACGAGCGCATCAGCTACTACGCCTTCACCGCCACGCCCAAGGCCAAGACCTTGGAGCTGTTCGGCCGTGTGCCCGACCCGACGCTGCCACCCAGTGCCAGCAACAAGCCCGAGGCGTTTCATCTGTACTCCATGCGCCAGGCCATCGAAGAGGGTTTCATCCTCGACGTGCTGCAGAACTACACCACCTACAGCACCGCCTGGAAGATCGCCCACCCGGACGGCGAAGACGACGAGGTGGACTCGAAGAAGGCACGCATGAAGCTGGCGCGCTGGGTGCGGCTGCATCCGTACAACATTGACAAGAAGGTCGAGATCATCGTCGAGCACTTCCGCGCCAACATTCGCCACCTGCTCAATGGACAGGCCAAGGCGATGGTGGTGACCAGCAGCCGCCAGGAGGCGGTGCGCTACCAGTTGGCGGTGAAGGCCTACGTGCAGCAGATGGGCTACGCCGACGTGCATCCGCTAGTGGCGTTCTCCGGCAGCGTATTGCCGGATGAGGTGATCCCCGAGGAAGTGACGGAAAACAGCAGCCTGCTCAACGCCGGCCTGAATGGCCGCGACCTGGCTGACGCGTTCGACACCCAGGACTTCAACGTGATGATCGCCGCCAACAAGTACCAGACCGGCTTCGACCAGCCCAAGCTCTGCGCCATGTACGTGGACAAGAAGCTGCAGGGCGTGGACTGCGTGCAGACCCTGTCGCGGTTGAACCGTACCTTTCCGGCCAAGCAGACCTTCATCCTAGACTTCTTCAACGAGCCGCAAGACATCCTCGACGCCTTCCTGCCGTACTACACCAAGGCCGAGCTAAGCGATGTCACCGACCCGCAGATCATCTACGACCTGCAGAAAAAGCTGGATGCCGAGGGGATCTATCACTGGCAGGAGGTCGAAGCCTTCGCCCTGGCCTTCTTCGACCCGAAAGCGGCGGCCAGCAAGCTCAGCTACTACTGCCAGCCGGCCAAGGAGCGCTTCGCCAAGCGTTACGCCTTCAGCATCGAGTCGCGCCAGCAGGCGCTGGATTTCAAACGCACCGCCGAAGCCAATGGTGACAGCGCCGGTTTGAAGAAAGCCGAGCACGCACTCAAGGAAGCCGGCGAACAGGTGGATCAGCTCGACCTGTTTCGCAAGAACCTGCAGAGCTTTGTGCGCCTGTATGAATTCCTTTCGCAGATCGTGCCTTATGAGGATCGCGAGCTGGAACAGCTCTGCGTGTTCGCCAAGCACCTGCACCCGCTGCTGCGGATCGACCGCCTGCATCAGGACGACGTGGACGTCGGCGAGCTGCAGTTGACCCACTACCGACTTAGCAAACGCGCCGAACACCAGCTGCGCCTGAGCGAGGAGGGCGGCGAGTACACCCTCAAGCCCGGCAGCGACGTCGGCAGCGGCAAACCGCACGACCCGGAGAAGAAGCGCCTGTCGGAGATCATCGAGGCGCTCAACGATATCTTCGGGGCGGACACGCACGATGACGACCAGCTGCATTTTGCTGCTGGCATCACCGAACGTCTCTCGCGCCAGGATGATTTGATGGCACAGGTGAACAACCACTCGATCGACCAAGTGATGCACGGGCTGCTGCCAAAACGGGTGATCGATACCGTGCTGGATGCCATGACCGACAACGAGAAGATGTCGTTGGGCGTGCTGGATAACGAGACCAAGAGTCGGGCGTTTGCGCTGGTCATCTACAAAATGCTGAAGGCTCTGGCTGGCGGGGCTCGTCCGTCGGCCGGTTTGTGAGTTTCTTTCAACTACACAGCACTTAGGAGAAATGCACAGGATGGCAATTCCGGATTTTCAAAGTGTCATGCGACCGGTGCTGCAGGCGGTTGGCGACGGAGCGCCGTTGCCGCTTGGCGCCCTGCGCGTGCGCATCGCTGATGTGTTCCAGCTGACCGAAGAAGAGCGCAAGGAGCGGCTGCCCTCGGGGAATCAGACCGTGATCAACAATCGAGTGGGCTGGGCCAGAACCTATCTGAACAAGGCTGGCCTGCTGACGATTCCGAGCAAGGGAATGGTGCAGATCACCGACCGGGGGCGGGAGGCGCTTGCCAGTGGCCCGGCGCGGATCACCGTGGCCTGGCTGAAGCAGTTTCCTGAGTTCGCCGATTTTCATACGGCTAAACCTCAGGTGACAGATGCCGCTGCCGTTGTAGGCAGCGATCTGACCGAAACCACGCCGGATGAGCAACTGGCCGAAGCCTATCAGGCGTTGCAGCAATCCCTGGCCGACGAACTGCTGGCGCAGGTGCGGGCTGCTACGCCGAGCTTCTTCGAGCAGGTAGTCGTTGATCTGATGATTGCCATGGGCTACGGCGGTTCACGAAAGGAGGCTGGCAAAGCGACCCAGCTCACCAACGACGACGGTATCGACGGCATCATCAAGGAAGACAAGCTCGGGCTGGATGTGATCTACCTGCAAGCCAAGCGCTGGGCCAACACCGTGCACCGCCCGGAGATCGACAAGTTCATCGGCGCACTGACGCGAAAGAGGGCGCGCAAGGGTGTATTCATCACCACCTCGGATTTTTCTGCTGGCGCGAGGGACGCAGCACTCGGCCTGGATATCAAGGTGGTGCTGATCGACGGCATCGAGCTCGCCCGCCTGATGGTCGAACACAACCTCGGCGTGAGCGTTAAGCAGGTGTATGAGGTCAAGCAGATCGACAGCGACTACTTTTCCGAGGAGTGACTGCCCCTGCGCTGTGATGACCGGCGCGAACGTTACTAGCGTGTCGTCCAGAGCTGCGCGCAATGCCGACAGAGATTCAGGCGCGTATCGAGGTAAAGCGCAGGACTGTTTGCTGAGGACCTTCGAACCGTCTTTCGACCGCACAAAGAAAAGCCCCGAGAATCTCAAGATTCTCGGGGCTTTGTGTTTGGTGGAGCCGGGGGGATTTGAACCCCCGTCCGCCAGCTCTCCGCTATCGGTTCTACATGCTTAGCCAGATCTACTGAGTTAACTCCGCGCCGCCCGATTGGCAGGGTGCTTGGAGCGAGCTGTATGAGTTTTAGCCGTTACGTCTACAGCGAACTTGGCGGCGATCCTGTTCTATCTGACAGTCATTTCGGGTTTACAGGCATCCCCTAGTGACCGCTGGCGCCGAAGCGACCAGATGAAGGTTAGGCGGCTAGCGCGTACCCTTCGTAGTTGTCGTCGTTGGCAACTATAAGTTTGCAACAGTTTATTTACGAGTTCTGTTACCAACTCGGCATGCCCCTCAAGTTTTGTTACCGGCGTCGAATCCTAATCGGCCCCTGGTGACGCTTGTGGTGCTGGGGCGGGAGTGTACGGCGATCTTTACGGTGTGTCGATCACTTTTTAATCACGCTGGTTAAAAAGTGTACAGCGGCTGCGGCAGGATCGTTTGCACGATCCCACCGCCTTCGGTCAGTTGCCGCCACCGGAGCCGGAGCCTGCGGTGCCACCGCTGCCCGAGCTGCCTGGGCCTTTGAGCTCTTGCAGGGCTTTGGTGGAGTGAGCGATGCACGCTTCGGTGTCGCCGGACTGCTGGGATTGGCGCGCCTGCTGGACGTATTCCTCGACTTTGCTCCTGGCCGGCTCACCCAAGGTGGCGGTGTTGGTGGCCATGTTGTCGTCGATTTCCTGCAGGTTGACCTGACACAGGTCCTGTTGTGCGAAGACGGCGGGGCTGGCTAGCAGTACCGCGGATGCGAGCAGTGCGTGAACTTTCATTGTGGGTCCTCCAGTCTTGTGGACTTCCCGGGCCTGCCTGATAACTGCTGAAACGGCGGCGCCGAGTCGAATCGAACCCGTCAGGGGCTCTAAAATTCCGACTGCGATTGCGCGTGAGCGTTCATCGAAACGCCACAAACGAAACGGCCCCGCTCCGCTGAGCAGGGCCGTAACCTTCGCGCTAGAGCTATTGCGCTGCTGTTTTACTGCGCGTGACGCGATCCACCAGATAGACCAGCCCGTGGTAGTCGATCTCGCCATGACGCGACAAGCCGATCTCGCAGGTGCGGCTGGTGGAGATGCCTTCATCGCAGATCTGCACCGCGTCCTTCAGGCTGCGCAGTGCGTGGCCATTGAGCTCGGGCGTGGTGAAGCCCTTGTCACCGGCGAAGCCGCAACAATGGATGCCTTCGGGCACCACGACTTCCTGGGCGCAATGTCGGGCGATATCGATCAGCGCCTGCGCTTCCCCAAGATGCTGGGTGCTGCAGGTGACATGCACGGCGATCGCTTTTTCCTGCGGAACGAAGTCCAGCTTGTCGAGCAGGTGGGTGCGGATGAAACGCACCGGATCGTAGAGATCCAGGCGCTGATCGGTCAGGCCCTGGACCAGGCGCAGCGTACAGGGGCTGGTGTCGCAGTAGATCGGGTCGAGCCCGCCGCGGCTGGCCTTGAGCAGGGCGTCGAGCATCTCCTGACGCTTGCGTTCGCCCTGTTCGGCATAGCCCTTGGAGGCGAACGGCTGACCGCAGCACAGGTCGTTCAACTGCTCGGGGAAGATTACCTGGTAGCCGGCCTTTTCCAGCAGGCTGCGGGTCTTGTCGAGTAGCGGCTCCTGTTCCTGGTCGCGGGCGGCGGGTGCCATGGCGCGTGAGACGCAGGCGGCCAGATAGACCACGCGTGGGCGCTCATCCTGAGCGGCGGGCTGGGGCAGGTGCAGGCGCTGCAAGGGTTGCGGCATGGCCGGCGTCCATTGCGGAACGCGGCCCTTGCTCGCATTGGTCATGGTCGCGGACAGTTTGGCCAGGCGCTTGGTGCCTAGGATCATGTGGGCGCCGTTGGCGACGTGCAGCATGAAGCGCGTACCCTGCACGGCGGTGCTGAAATGATCGGCCAGCCAGTTGGCAGTACCGGTTTTGCTCGCTTCATGCCCGCGTAGCTTGCGTACCAGATCGCCTGTGTTGATGCCCACCGGGCAGCGTTGTGCGCAGAGGCCGGTGGCGGCACAGGTTTCGACGCCGTGGTAGTGGTAGAGGCGTTCAATCTCCGAGGTGTCGACACCGGCTCGCTTGCGCGCCTGGATGTCGCGCCAGATGACGATCCGCTGGCGCGGCGTCAGGGTCAACCCGTTGGACGGGCAGACCGGTTCGCAGAAGCCGCATTCGATGCACTTGTCGACGATCTCGTCGGCGGCCGGCATCGGCTTGAGGTTCTTCAGGTGGATGTCCGGGTCTTCGGAAAGTACTACGTCTGGATTGAGGATTCCGGTGGGGTCGAGCAGGCGTTTGATTTTCCACATCAGCGCATAGGCTTCGCTGCCCCATTCCAGCTCGACGTAGGGTGCCATGTTGCGCCCGGTGCCGTGTTCGGCCTTGAGCGCACCGCCGAACTCGACGGCGACCAGCTGCGCCACTTCGCCCATGAAGGCTTCGTAACGGGCGACCTGGGCCGGGTCATCGAAGCCCTGGGTGAAGACGAAGTGCAAGTTGCCCTCCAGCGCGTGGCCAAAGAGGATCGCTTCGTCGTAGCGGTGCTTGTCGAGCAGTTCGATGAGGCGGTTGACGCCCTCGGCCAGGCGTTCGACCGGGAAGGTGACGTCTTCGATGATCACCGTGGTGCCGGTCTGGCGCACGGCGCCAACTGCGGGGAAAGTGTCCTTGCGGATCTTCCACAGCTGGTTGTAGACCACCGGGTCTTCGCTGAAGTCGACCTGCTTCTCCACCGGGAAATGCGCGATGGAAGTCATGATCAGATTGATCTGCTCATGCAGCAGCGACTGGCTGGCGGCGCGCGATTCAATTAGCAGCGCGCAGGCAGTTGGCGACAGCTCCTTCACCCACTCGGGCATGCCGGCCTTGTGCTCGACCGAGCGTAGGCTGCGACGGTCGAGCAGCTCCACGGCCGAGACCGGTTGCTGCTTGAGTACCGGTACGGCCAGGCAACAGGTTTCCACGTCGGGGAACACGACCAACGCGCTGGCCTTGTGCGGGTGATCCGGCACGGTGTCGTAGGTCACTGCGCTGATAAAGCCCAGGGTGCCCTCGGAGCCGACCATCAGATGGTTGAGGATATCCAGTGGCTCGTCGTAATCGACCAGCGCATTGAGCGAGAAGCCGGTGGTGTTCTTCAGCCGGTATTTGTGGCGAATCTTTGCGGCCAGCTCAACATTGGCGCGAGTTTCGCGCCCGAGTTCGGCCAGTTGATCGAGCAGTGCGGCGTGGCTCTGGCGGAAGGCGTCGACGCTGGCGCCATCTTCGCTGTCGACCACGGTGCCGTCTGCCAGTACGACGCGCAGGCCGGCGAGGGTTTTGTAGGTGTTCTGCGCAGTGCCGCAGCACATGCCGCTGGAATTGTTGGCAACGATGCCGCCGATCTTCGCGGCGTTGATCGAGGCCGGATCAGGGCCGATCTTGCGCTGAAATGGAGCGAGCACGGCATTGGCGTTAGCACCGATGACGCCGGGCTGCAGGCGGATCTGCTCGCCGCCGTTGCGAATCTCGCGGCCGTTCCAGTTGTCGCCGAGCACGATCAGCACCGAGTCGCTGATCGCCTGGCCGGACAAGCTGGTGCCGGCCGCACGGAAGGTGACCGGGACATTTTCCGCATGGGCCAGTTTGAGCAGCGCAATCACTTCGGCTTCGGACTCGACGCGCACCACCAGCTTGGGGATCAGCCGGTAGAAGCTCGCGTCAGTGCCGAAGGCCAGGGTGGAGAGCGGGTCGTCGAAACGCCGCTCGATTGGGATCAGGCGGTCGACTTCGCGGAGGAACGCGACTGGCAGCGGCGCACGTTCGACTTGCGCCGCGGCGTTCATGCGTCCTCCAGGATCAGCAGGATCAGATCCTTCGGGCCATGGGCGCCGTAGGCCAGCACCTGCTCGATGTCGGCGGTTTTCGACGGGCCGGAGACCAGCAGCGCATTGGTCGGCATGCCGGCGGCCCACTGGAACTTCTGCTGGATCTCGTAGAAGTTGTCGTGGATTTCGCTGGCCTTGAGGATGGCGAAATGTACCGGCGGTACCAGGCTCATAAGGCGCGGCTCCTCGCGGGTCGGCCACATGATCAGGCTGCCGGTGGAGGCGATTGCGCCAAGGGTGCCGGTGAGGCTGGCCGGGGTGTCGTCGAACAGCTCTTGCTTCCACTCCTCGACCGGGCGGTCGTAGGCCTTGAGCGTCGGCAGGCCTTCGCGGCCGGCGCAGTGCTCGGTGAAGCGCTGGCCGTACGGCGTGGTCGGGGCAATCAACAGGCTTGGCAGCTGGCGATCGTGCAATAGCTGTTCGAGCAGGGCTGGCCAGCCGGCGACGCTGGTCAGGTGGATCTCGGTATGCACCGCTTCCATAAGCTGGCGCAGACGAGCGATACGCTGCTCGGGCGCGTAGGTCCAAGGTTGGGTGACCAGCGACTCGTCGTAGTCATCGACGATGGGCGTAGCGCCTTCCAGGCTTTTTTTCAGCTTGGCGAGGATGTTGGCCTTGGCACTCATCGCTTGCCCTCCAGGTGCTCGCGGGCCAGCTCGTGCAGCGAGCGGGCGGCAGGTTTTGGTGCGCTGTGGTTCTGCGTCCAGGGGCCGATGTTCGATGGCGTAAGGGCGCGCAGACGGGTAGCGAAGAAGCCGAACAGGCGGTAAAGCGTCGGGCTGGTGTTGAGCAGGCGCCAGCCGGCCCACATCAGGCGTTCCTTCTTCGAGTACTTGCTGCCCTGGCCAAGCATGACCTTGTGCGGATCGTCCGGTGCCTTGATGTTCTCTTCACGCAGCCGACGCAGAATGGCCGGGATCGGGATTTTCACCGGGCAGACTTCGCCACAAGCGCCGCATAGAGAAGAGGCGCTGGGATGATCCGGCACCTTGTCCAGGCCGACCATGTGCGGCGTGATGATCTTGCCGATGGGGCCGGGGTAGACCTCGCCGTAAGTGTGACCGCCGACGCGGGTGTACACCGGGCAATGGTTCATGCAGGCGCCACAGCGGATGCAGTTGAGCGTCTGGCGCAATTCACTGTCGGCGAAGGCCTGGCTGCGGCCGTTGTCCAGCAGGATCAGGTGCACTTCCTGCGGGCCGTCGAGCTCATCGGCCTTGCGCGGGCTGGAGATCATGTTGACGTAGGTGGTGATCGGCTGGCCGAGCGCCGAGCGGGTCAGCAGCGAGAGCAGCGGGACCACGTCACGCAGGTTCTCCACGACCTTTTCAATGCCGGTGACGGCGATGTGTACCGGCGGCACGCCGGTGGACATGCGCCCGTTGCCCTCGTTCTCGACGAGCAGCAGGGTGCCGGTTTCAGCCACTGCGAAGTTCACGCCGGAGACGCCGATATCGGCCTCGAAGAATTTCTGGCGCAGTGTGCGGCGGCCGATCTGAATGAGTTGGTCGACGTCCTTGGTGTACTCCACGCCTAGTTTCTCGTGAAACAAGGTCGCGACCTGGCCGGCGTTCTTGTGGATGGCCGGCATGATGATATGGGAAGGCTTTTCGTGGTCGAGCTGGACGATGTATTCGCCCATGTCCGATTCCAGGCATTCGATGCCATGACCTTCGAGGAAATGGTTCATTTCCATCTCTTCGCTGACCATCGATTTGCCCTTGATCACCTGCTTCGCCTCGTGGGCGCGGGCGATCTCAAGGACGATGTTGTTCGCCTCTTCCACCGTCTCCGCCCAGTGCACGTTCACGCCGTTGCGGGTCAGGTTGGTTTCCAGCCGCTCGAGCAATTCGGGCAGCTTCGACAGTGCGCGGGCGCGGATCCGGTTGCCCATCTCGCGCAGCCGCTCGCGTTCGTCGGCATCGCTGAACGCCGTGGCGCGCTTGGTCATCAGCGAGTCCATGGCGGTGCGGAAGTTGCGTCGCAACTGGTCGTCCTTCAGTGACGTGCGGGCGCGGGCGCGGAAATCCGGGTCGCCGGCGTTCTCGATCTGTATCGCGGGAATACGCTGTTCGGCGTTCATCGGGCACCTCCGGTGCGTTGCCAGAGGAAGCTCGCCAGATGCTGGCCGCGCAGGGCTTCACGCTGCTTTTCCAGCGAACCGTTGATGTTCATCAAGCAGCCGCAGTCGGCGCTGATCACCTGATGCGCACCGGATTCCTTCAGCGCGCGGGTCTTGTCCAGCACCATGGCACCGGAGATGTCGGGCATGCGCACGCTGAAGGTGCCGCCGAAGCCGCAGCATTCGCTTTCGTGGTCATGCTCGACGCGCTCGACCTGGCCCAGCTGAGCGAGTAGCGCGCGGGCGTGCAGGTGGGTATTCATTTCCCGGCGGGCCGAGCAGGAGGTGTGCAGCGCGACCTTGGCTGGCGTGCCGGCATCTTTGAACTCGACCTTGCAGACGTTGAGCAGAAACTCGGCCAGCTCGAACGTGCGCTCTGCCAGCGCTTCGACTCGGGCGAGGGTGGCCGGCTCGTCCTTGAACAGGTCCAGATAGTGGTGGCGCAGCATTCCGGCGCACGAGCCGGAAGGGACGACCACCGGCCAGTCGTTGGCGAACAGCTCCAGCTGCGCCCGTGCGACCTTGCGTGCTTCATCGGTGTAGCCGGTTGTGTAGGCCGGCTGGCCGCAGCAGGTCTGGCCCTGCGGGAAGTGCACGGTCAATCCTTCGCGTTCGAGCAGGCGGATGGCATCCAGGCCGGCCTCGGGATAAAACAGGTCAACTACGCAGGTACCGAACAGATAAACCTGGCTCGGCTTGGCGGGGTATTCGCGCGGCTTTGGCAGCGGCGGCGCGACGCGGGTAGCGTTCGGCGCGGCATCGTAGAAGAGTTGGCTCATCGGCTTGGTCTCCGGGTTAGCCCGGTTATCCGCAAATGCGGTTTCTGGAATGCAACCGTGCCCCCAGATGGGGGCACGATTCTGTTTCTTACAGCCCGACCAGCGGGTCGGTTACGCCTAACACATAGATGGCGATCAGGCTGATCACCCCCGTGAACAGCACGTAGTACAGCGTAGGCCATATGGTCTTGCGCAGCGTGGAGCCTTCGCGGCCGAGCAGGCCAACGGTGGCGGATGCAGCAACCACGTTGTGGATCGCGACCATGTTGCCTGCCGCAGCACCGACGGCCTGGGTGGCAACCACCATCGCACCGGAAATGCCCAGTGATTGTGCTACGCCGAACTGGAACTGGCTGAACATCATGTTGCTGACCGTGTTGGAGCCGGCGAGGAACGCGCCCAGTGCGCCTACGGCGGGTGCCAGCAGCGGGTAGATGCTGCCTACGCTGTCGGCGACGTAGCGCGCCATGACGATCGGCATGCTGGCCAGTTCAGCGCCGTTGACGCCGGAGTTGATCAGGATGCGCACCATCGGCACGGTGAACAGCAGCACGAAGCCCGCACTGAGCAGCACGCCACTGGATTCCTTCACCGCCGCCTTGAGCTCGGAAGCGCGCATGCCGTGCAGGAAGAAGGTGATCAGCACCACCATGACGAGGATGCCGCCCGGCAGATACAGCGGCTCGATGCCGGCATTGACGCCGGTTTCGCCGAGGATGTTGGCAAACGCGATGGATACCGATTTCAGCGCGGCAGTGACCTGCGGGAACACGCGGCTGATCACCAGAATCGCGCCGACCAGTACATAGGGTAGCCAGGCACGGAAGGCGCTCATCGGGCGAGCTGTCATCTCGTCCAGCTTCATTTCGATGGTGCCGAGCCACTCGGCCGGCCATTCCTTGGCATCGGCGAAGTCCCAGGTGGTCTTCGGCGTCAGGAATTTGTAGCGAGCAGCGGTGGTGACGATAGCCAGACCGACCAGGCCGCCGAGCAGCGACGGGAATTCCGGGCCGAGGAAGATGCCGGTGGCAGCGTAGGGCAGGGTGAATGCCAGGCCCGCGAAGATCGCGAACGGCAGCACTTCGAAGCCGGCTTTCCAGCTTTTTTCCTTGCCGAAGAAGCGGGTCAGCATCAGTACCATGATCAGTGGCATCACGGTGCCAACGATGGCATGGGTGATCGCCACACTGCTGGTGATCTGCTGCAGGTAGGCGTTCCAGCTGGAACCTTGGGCAACCAGTTGCGCGCCGATGGTGGCGGTATCCAGGCCGCTGTTGATGCCGACGACAATCGGCGTGCCGACCGCACCGAAGGAAACCGGCGTGCTTTGCACCAGCATGCCGAGCAGGACTGCGGCCATCGCTGGGAAGCCGACCGCAACCAGCAGCGGTGCGGCGATGGCGGCCGGAGTGCCGAAGCCGGAGGCGCCTTCGATGAAGCAGCCGAACAGCCAGGCGATGATAATGGCCTGGATACGGCGGTCAGGGCTGATGGTAGTGAAACCAGCGCGAATGGCGGTGATGCCGCCGGAGTGCTTCAGGGTGTTCAGCAGCAGGATCGCGCCGAAGATGATCCACAGCAGGCCCAGGGTGATTACTAGGCCTTGCAGCGTAGAGGCGATGATCCGGTTGACGCTCATGTCCCAGACGAACAGCCCGATGGCTGCGGTGAACAGGAAGACCAGCGGCATGGCGCGGCTGGCGGGCCAGCGCAGGCCGATCAGCATGATTGCTGCGAGCAGAATGGGTGTGAAGGCGAAAAGTGCGAGCAGTCCGTTGGACATGTCAGGCTTCCCCTGCGGTACGGTTCAGATAGGGCCCTGAGCGGACCGTGGAATTGTTCTTGTGCGCAGATCTCATGCTGAGTCCTCTTATTTTTAGACCACCCTGTTAATTGGTAAGACCAATTAACAGGAGGGAATGGTCAGCGTAAGAGCTGCGTATAGGGGCGTCAATTAGCTAGCTATAGACTTTGGTCGCAGCAGTGGGCCTTGTGCGGATGCGCGGTCATGGCTAGCATTTTCGGATTGGTAAGACCATTCGAGGGTGACTATGGACGTGGGAGTGGTGCGGCAGCGGCGGCTGGCGGACGATATCGTCGCGCAGCTGGAAACCATGATTCTCGAAGGCACGCTCAAGGCAGGTGAGCGTCTTCCGGCGGAGCGCGCCCTGGCTGAACGCTTTGGAGTTTCGCGGCCTTCGCTGCGCGAAGCGATACAGAAGCTCGCGGCCAAGGGGCTGCTGGTCAGCCGGCATGGTGGCGGTACGTTCGTGGCCGAGTCGCTCGGCTCGACGTTCAGTGATCCGTTGTTGCATCTGCTTGAGAACAACAGCGATGCGCAGCGCGATCTACTGGAATTTCGTCACACACTTGAGGGCAGCTGTGCCTATTACGCGGCGCTGCGTGCGACCGAGGTCGACCAGAAGCGGCTCACCGAAGCTTTCGTGGCATTGCAGGACTGCTATGCCCGTGAAGGCAAGGTCACGCGGGCGGAAGAAGGGGCGGCCGATGCCCAGTTCCATCTCGCGATTGCCGAAGCCAGCCACAACGCGGTGTTGCTGCACACCATCCGTGGCCTGTTCGATCTGCTCAAGCGCAACGTGGTAACCAACATCGGCGGTATGTACGCCCTGCGTGACGAAACGCGGGACATGCTGATGAGTCAGCATCGCGAGTTGTACGAGGCAATCATGGGGCGGCGAGCGACCGAGGCCCGCGAGGTGATTCATCGCCATATCAACTATGTGCAGGAAGTACTGGCGGAGGGTCAGCAGGAGGCTCAGCGGCTGGCGCGTGCGCAGCGCAGGCAGGGCGAAAGGATGCTGAAGGAGGGGTGACCGTAGAGCCGGCAGGCAGTGCCGGCTCTGGTATTGCCGTTTGGGCTGATCAAGCCAGGCGGCGGGCGCGGCTCAATCGTCCTTGCCCTTGGTACGCATCGCGCGCTGGATCTCCCGATCGGAATCACGTTCCTTCTCGGTGTGGCGCTTGTCGAACTCCTTCTTGCCTTTGCCGAGGGCAATCTCGCACTTGATCATGTGCTTCTTCCAGTACAGCGATAGCGCCACGCAGGCGTAACCCTTCTGCTGCACTGCACCGAACAGTTTGCCCAGCTCGCGCTTGTTCAGCAGCAGCTTGCGGGTTCGGGTCGGGTCGGCAATGACATGGGTGCTGGCGGCGGTCAGCGGCGTAATGTGACAGCCCATCAACCAGGCTTCTCCATCCTTGAGCAGGACGTAGCTGTCGACCAGTTGCGCCTTGCCAGCACGCAGGCTTTTCACTTCCCAGCCGGCCAGAACGAGGCCAGCCTCGAATTTCTGTTCGATGAAGTAGTCGTGTAGCGCTTTCTTGTTTAGCGCGATGGTCCCGGGGGACTGTTTCTTCTGTTTGGCCATAGGGGGCGCATTATAGGGAGTCCCGCTGCGGCTGGCGACAGCCTGCAGCAGTGGCAGCGGCAGAAACTTGAGGGGCAGCCACTAATCCCCGACAATGTGCGCGCTTTGCGCCGTGTCGGCTCGCCCGAACGATGAGCGATGTGGTTGCGAGCTGGCTGCGCCGGGTGCTTTTCGAATGGCGCGCAATGAAACGACGACGTAGAAGGTCCGCATGACGACGCACATTCAACGTTCCGCGCTGCTGCCGTATCCGGCGCAGGCGCTGTTCGACATGGTCAACGACGTAGCCAGCTACCCGCAGTTCCTGCCCTGGTGTTCTGCGACCGAGGTGCTTTCCAGCAGCGAGACCGAAATGCACGCCAGCATGACGGTGGCGAAGGCCGGGCTGAGTCAGCGCTTCATGACGCGCAACGCACTGGATTTCGGCAAGCGTATCGAGATGACCCTTGAAGAGGGGCCTTTCAGTCACCTGCACGGCATCTGGGAGTTCAAGGCACTGGGTGAGAAGGCCTGCAAGATCAGCCTGGACCTCACCTTCGATTACGCTGGGCCGCTGGTCAAGGCGACGCTTGGGCCGTTATTCAATCAGGCCGCCAATACCTTGGTAGATGCCTTCTGCGAGCGGGCGAAGCAGCTTTATGGATAAGCAGTCGATTGCGGTTGAAGTGGTCTATGCGTTGGCGGACAAGCAGAAGCTGCTACAGATGACGGTGGCCGCCGGCACCACGGTGCGCGAGGCCGCGCTGCGCTCGGGTCTGGATGCTCACTTTCCCGGTTTGGACCTGGCTGCGGCGCCGCTGGGGATCTTCGGCAAGGCGGTGCCCAAGCCTGAGGAGCGAGTGTTGGAAGAGGGTGAGCGGGTCGAGGTATACCGGCCGCTGATTGCCGACCCGAAAGAGGTGCGCAAACAGCGGGCTGCGCGAGCGGCCAAGAGCAAGGGTGAGACGTCTGATGAGGACGCCTGAACATGCTGAAACAAAACGCCCGGACTAG
This sequence comes from Stutzerimonas stutzeri, assembly GCF_038561965.1. Taxonomy (NCBI): domain Bacteria; kingdom Pseudomonadati; phylum Pseudomonadota; class Gammaproteobacteria; order Pseudomonadales; family Pseudomonadaceae; genus Stutzerimonas; species Stutzerimonas stutzeri. The sequence continues at coordinate 911,098 of NZ_CP139348.1, forward strand.
CCGGGCGTTTTTTTATTCGGTTTCCAGCGGCTCGGGAATCGGCACCGGGACCGGTTCGGCCTGGTCCACTTCACGCTGAATCTGCTCCAGCAGCGAGCCGGGTGCGGGACGCTCTTCTGGCTGGCTTGGTTTGGCTGCAGGCGTGCTGACTGGCGCCTGTGCGTCGCGGCCAAGGATCTGTTCGTCGCGACTCACGCCGGGCATGAAGTCGCCGGCAAGGCCAGCCAGTTGGTCGTTCGCATTGAATACCAGGCTCACGCGTTCCTGCTGGCGCTGACTGCCGCCGGGCTGGATGCTGTACAGGTAGTCCCAGCGGTTGGCATGGAAGGTGTCGGTGATCAGCGGGTTGCCCATGATAAACCGCACCTGCTGGCGGGTCATTCCGGGGCGCAACTGGTCTATCATGTCCTGCGTGACGACATTGCCCTGTTGAATGTCGACCTTGTAAACCCCGGGAAATGAACAACCGGCGAGTGCGAACAGACCCACAAGGGTGAGGCTGGTCAGCATGAGCTTGGTGTTTTGCATCGGTGGGTGACTTCCACTATCTTGGCTGGGCAAAGAACCCGGATCATACCCGTATTGAAGGAGGCTGCGAAACAGCAGCAGCGAGAAAGCCAACCATGGTCGAAAATAGCGAACTACGTAAAGCTGGGCTCAAGGTAACTCTGCCGCGGGTTAAAATCCTGCAGATGCTGGACACTACCGATCGCCGTCACATGAGCGCCGAAGACGTCTACAAGGCGTTGATGGAGGCGGGTGAGGATGTCGGACTGGCGACGGTCTATCGCGTGCTGACCCAGTTCGAGGCGGCCGGCCTGGTAGTTCGGCACAACTTCGATGGTGGTCATGCCGTCTTCGAACTGGCCGATAGCGGGCACCATGACCACATGGTCTGCGTCGACAGTGGCGATGTCATCGAGTTCTTCGATCCCGAGATCGAGAAACTGCAGAAAGAGATCGTCAAGCGCCACGGCTACGAGCTGGTGGATCACAATCTGGTGCTCTACGTGCGCAAGAAAGACTGATCTTCAGTATGTGAAAAAGGCGGCCGTGGCCGCCTTTTTCATGCCTGTCAGTCGGGCTCAGGCCTGGGCTGATGTGACCATCTGCCTGGCATGGGCCAGTGATTGTTCGGTCAGGTCGACGCCGCCGAGCATTCGCGCGATCTCCTCGACTCGACCGGTCTGGTCCAGCTCGGCTACTGCGGTGCGGGTTTCATCGGTGCCGCGGGCCTTGTGTACGAACAGGTGGTGATGCCCTTGGGCGGCAACTTGGGGTAAGTGGGTAACGGTCAGGACCTGCCCGCGCTCGCCGAGGCGGCGCAGCAGCTGCCCGACGACCTCCGCGGTGGGGCCGCCAATGCCAACGTCAACTTCGTCGAATACCAGTGTCGGTACGCGCGACGTCTGCGCAGTGATGACCTGAATCGCCAGGCTGATGCGTGATAGCTCACCACCCGATGCGACCTTGGCCAGCGGTCGCATTGGTTGGCCTGGATTGGCGCTGACGAGAAACTCTACCTGCTCCAGGCCGTATGGCATCAACTCGCCCTCGGCTGCAGGCTTGAATTGCACGCTGAACTTGCCGCCTGGCATGCCCAGGCGCTGGATCTCAACCTCTACTGCGCTCGCCAGTTGATCCGCTGCGGCCTGGCGTATGCGGCTGAGTTCGCCGGCTTTCTCTTCATAGTGCCGGGCGTAGGCCGCCAGCTCCTCGCCGAGACGCTCAACTGCTTCATCATCGGCGTTGAGTCCTTCGAGCTCTTCCAGCAGCCGCTGATGCAGGGTAGGCAATTCGCTGGGTTGGACGCGATGCTTGCGGGCCAGGGTGTAGATCGTGTCCAGGCGTTCTTCTAGCGTCTGCTGGCGCTCGGGATCGGCGTCGAAATGATCGACGAAGCGATTGAGTTCGCCGATGGCTTCTTCGACTTGGATCTGAGCGCTTGCCAGCAGATTGACCGCTTCGCTAAGGGCTTGGGGTTGCTCCTGGAAGGCGGTCAGGCGCTGCAGGCTGCTGGTCAGTGCGGACAGCACATTGCCGGCGTCGCTTTCGCTGCACAGCTCCATGACCTGGCGGCAAGCGCCAAGCAGCTGCTCGGCATTGGCCAGGTTTTTGTGTTCGTGTTCCAGTTGTTCCAGTTCGTTCTCGCCCAGCGAGAGGCTTTCCAGCTCTTCCAGCTGGTAGCTGAGCAGCTGGTGACGTGCGCGCTGTTCGTCGCCGCTATTGCTTAGGCGCTCCAGCGTCTGGCGCGTCTGCCGCCAGCGCTGCGCGGCCAGTTGCACCTGTCGCGCCAGTTCCTGGCTGCCACTGTACTCGTCGAGCAGGCGTCGATGAGTGTCGGTCTTCAATAAGGACTGATGCTCGTGCTGGCTGTGAATGTCGATCAACAACTCACCCAGTGCCTTGAGATCACCCTGGGGGCAGGGTGTGCCATTGATATACCCCCGTGAGCGCCCTTCGGCAGTGATCACACGACGCAGGATGCAGGGACCCTCGTTGTCCATGTCGCGCTCTGCGAGCCAGGCTCGCGCATCGGGAATGTCGTCCAGATCGAAGCTGGCGAGGATGTCGGCTTTATCGGCGCCAATGCGGACGACGCTGCTGTCGGTGCGGTCGCCCAAGGTCAGACCAAGGGCGTCCAGCATGATTGACTTGCCAGCGCCTGTTTCCCCGCTGATGACGCTCATGCCTCGTTTGAGTTCGAGGTCAAGGTGCTCGACGATGGCGTAGTTGTGTACCGACAGATGAACCAGCATGTGAGGCTCCCCAAGTTGCGTGCTGGGTATTTATACAGTGGTTTCTGTGGCGGCTACAAGCCTTGCCGGATGAGTGTGGGAAGGCATTTGATGCGACGGTTCGTCATTTCCTGCATCGCCTGCCGGCGATAGCCCTTGAAGCAGGTTTTGGCGCCCCCATATAGCCGCACAAGCGCGGGTTTGCTGCCCGCTGATCGTACATAGAGGAGGACCCATGGCCGACGAGCAGAACCTGGATAACCAGAACCCGGAAACGCCTGAGCACTCGGAAGCGGATGTAGCCGAGGATCTGGCCGCCCGCGTGCAGTCGCTGGAAGAGCAACTGGCAGCCGCGCAGGATCAGTCCCTGCGCGTGGCAGCAGAGCTGCAGAACATCCGTCGGCGCGCCGAACAGGATGTGGAAAAGGCACACAAGTTTGCGCTGGAGAAGTTCGCCGGTGACCTGTTGGCGGTGGCCGATAGCCTGGAGCGCGGTCTTGAACTGTCCAGTCCGGATGACGAGGCCGTCAAGCCGATGCGCGAAGGCGTCGAGCTGACCCTCAAACTGCTGCAGGACACCCTGGCGCGTCACCAGCTCGAGCAGCTCGACCCGCATGGCGAGCCGTTCAATGCCGAGCATCACCAGGCCATGGCCATGGAAGAAAGCACCCATGTCGAGCCTGGCAGCGTGCTTAAGGTGTTCCAGAAGGGCTACCTGCTCAACGGTCGACTACTGCGTCCGGCGATGGTCGTCGTCAGCAAGGCGCCCGCCGACGCGCCGCCTTCGATTGATGAGAAGGCTTGAAATCCGGCTGCCGACCCCCATCTGGTAGTCAAGCGTTTTTGTGTTACCCGCAGCCGGTAAGCAGGCGCGGACCAATCGAAATTTGGAGAGCGAATTAAAATGGGCAAGATCATTGGTATCGACCTGGGAACCACCAACTCCTGCGTCTCGATCCTGGAAAACGGTAAAGCCAAGGTTATTGAAAATGCCGAAGGCGGCCGTACTACACCGTCGATCATCGCGTATGCGAATGATGGCGAAATCCTGGTTGGCCAGTCGGCCAAGCGTCAGGCGGTGACCAACCCGCACAACACTCTGTATGCAGTGAAGCGACTGATCGGTCGTCGCTTCGATGAAGATGTCGTGCAGAAAGACATCCAGATGGTCCCTTACAAGATCGTCAAGGCGGACAACAGCGACGCCTGGGTCGAGGTGAATGGCCAGAAAATGGCACCGCCGCAGATCTCTGCGGAAATCCTCAAGAAGATGAAGAAGACTGCCGAGGATTACCTCGGTGAGCCGGTGACCGAAGCGGTTATCACCGTGCCGGCCTATTTCAACGACAGCCAGCGTCAGGCCACCAAAGATGCCGGCCGCATCGCTGGTCTTGACGTCAAACGAATCATCAACGAGCCGACCGCGGCTGCGTTGGCGTACGGCATGGACAAGGCCCGGGGCGACCACACCGTCATCGTTTATGACTTGGGCGGCGGCACGTTCGACGTGTCGGTGATCGAGATCGCCGAAGTCGATGGCGAGCACCAGTTCGAAGTGTTGGCCACCAACGGTGACACCTTCCTCGGTGGCGAGGATTTCGACATTCGCCTGATCGACTACCTCGTCGACGAGTTCAAGAAAGAAAGCGGCATGAACCTCAAGGGTGACCCGCTGGCGATGCAGCGTCTGAAGGAAGCTGCTGAAAAGGCCAAGATCGAGCTGTCTTCCAGCCAGCAAACTGACGTCAACCTGCCTTACATCACTGCCGATGCGACCGGTCCGAAGCACCTGAACGTGAAGATCTCCCGCGCCAAGCTGGAAGCGTTGGTCGAGGATCTGGTGCAGCGCACCATCGAGCCTTGCCGCATCGCGCTGAAGGATGCCGGGGTCGACGTTTCGAAGATCGACGACGTGATCCTGGTCGGCGGTCAGACCCGTATGCCGCTGGTTCAGCAGAAGGTCGCCGAGTTCTTCGGCAAGGAAGCGCGCAAGGACGTCAACCCGGACGAAGCCGTCGCAATGGGTGCTGCCATCCAGGGCGCGGTGCTGGCCGGTGACGTGAAGGACGTGCTGCTGCTCGACGTGTCGCCCCTGACCCTGGGTATCGAGACCCTGGGTGGCGTGATGACGCCGTTGATCGAGAAGAACACCACCATTCCGACCAAGAAGTCGCAGGTGTTCTCCACGGCCGACGACAACCAGAGCGCGGTGACCATTCACGTGCTGCAGGGTGAGCGCAAGCAGGCGACCGGCAACAAGTCGCTGGGCCGCTTCGACCTGGCCGAGATTCCGCCGGCACCGCGTGGTATGCCGCAGATCGAGGTCACCTTCGACATCGACGCCAACGGCATCCTGCATGTGTCCGCCAAGGACAAGGCGACTGGCAAGCAGCAATCCATCGTGATCAAGGCCAACTCCGGTCTGTCCGAGGAGGAAATCGAGCAGATGGTGCGCGACGCCGAAGCGAATGCCGAGGAAGACCGCAAGTTCGAAGAGCTGGCGACTGCGCGTAACCAGGGCGATCAGCTGGTGCATGCGACCCGCAAGATGCTCGTTGAGGCCGGCGACAAGGCCAGCGACGACGACAAGGCGGCAATCGAGAAAGCGCTTGGCGAGCTGGAAGTGGCCATCAAGGGCGACGACAAAGCCGAGATCGAAGCCAAGATCGCTGCGGTTTCCCAAGCCTCCACACCTGTCGCGCAGAAGATGTACGCCGAGCAGCCTCAGGGTGGTGAAGGGCAATCGGCAGACGAGCAGACCCAGCCGGGCGACGACGTGGTCGACGCCGAGTTCGAAGAGGTCAAGGACAACAAGTAAGCCCTGGCTTGCTTCCGTTCCAGCCCGCCCCGACATCGTTCGGGCGGGCCCGACCGCTGCGCGGGGGCTTGCTCCCGCGTCGGCGTGTCTGGAAGGCATGAAATTGAGGGTTCAGGATAGTTATGGCCAAACGCGATTTTTATGAGGTGCTGGGCGTCGAGCGTGGCGTCAGCGAGGCGGAGCTGAAAAAAGCCTACCGGCGCCTTGCGATGAAGCATCACCCAGACCGTAATCCGGGAGACAAGGCTGCCGAGGAAGCCTTCAAGGAGGCCAACGAGGCCTATGAAGTGCTTTCCGATCCGAGCAAGCGAGCTGCCTACGATCAGTACGGTCACGCCGGTGTCGATCCGCAGATGGGTGCTGGCGCAGCGGGTGCTGGTTATGGCGGCGCGAATTTCTCCGACATCTTCGGCGATGTGTTCAGCGATTTCTTCAGTGGCGGCCGCGGCGGCGGACGTGGCGGCGCGCAGCGTGGCAGTGATCTGCGCTACACGCTGGAGTTGGATCTCGAAGAGGCCGTGCGCGGTACCACGGTGACGATTCGCGTGCCGACGCTGGTCGAATGCAAGCCTTGTGATGGCTCCGGCGCGAAGAAGGGCACCAGCCCCGTGACCTGTACCACCTGTGGCGGTATCGGTCAGGTGCGCATGCAGCAGGGCTTCTTCTCGGTGCAGCAGACCTGCCCACGCTGCCATGGCAGCGGCAAGATGATTTCCGATCCGTGCGGCAGCTGCCATGGGCAGGGGCGCGTTGAGGAGCAGAAAACACTATCGGTCAAGGTTCCGCCAGGCGTGGACACCGGCGATCGCATTCGTCTGTCCGGCGAAGGCGAGGCGGGTACTCAGGGTGGTCCGGCCGGCGACCTGTATGTCGTGGTCAATGTCCGCGAGCACGCGATCTTCCAGCGTGACGGCAAGCATCTGTATTGCGAAGTACCGATCAGCTTTGCCGATGCCGCATTGGGTGGCGAGTTGGAAGTGCCGACCCTGGATGGGCGCGTCAAGCTGAAGATTCCGGAAGGCACCCAGACCGGCAAGCAGTTCCGCTTGCGGGGCAAGGGCGTCGCGCCGGTGCGCGGTGGCGCGGCGGGTGATCTGCTGTGTCGGGTGGCGGTGGAAACGCCGGTCAACCTGAGCAAGCGTCAGCGCGAGATGCTTGAGGAGTTTCGTGGCACGTTGCAGGGCGACACGTCCCATTCGCCTAAGGCCAGTGGCTGGTTCGAGGGTGTGAAGCGCTTTTTCGGTGATGTATGACACAGGGCTGCGGGTGGTGGGCGACAGGCTTCGTGCTTGCGTCTGCCGCCCGGAGGCCTGCAGCCTGGAGCTGATTTGATGCGACGTATTGCAGTGACCGGCGCCGCCGGGCGTATGGGCAAGACCTTGATCGAGGCGGTGCAGCAGACCAGCGGTGCCGCCGGCCTTACGGCCGCCATCGATCGTCCGGACAGCACCTTGGTGGGTGCCGATGCTGGCGAGCTGGCTGCGATTGGCCGTCTAGGTGTGCCGCTGACCGGAGAGCTCGCCAGAGCAGTCGACGAGTTCGACGTGCTGATCGATTTTACTCATCCGTCGGTAACGCTGAAGAACCTTGAGGTATGTCGCCGTGCCGGCAAGGCCATGGTGATCGGTACTACCGGCTTCTCCCCGGAAGAGAAGGAGCGCCTCGCGGCGGCGGCCAAGGACATCCCGATCGTCTTCGCGGCCAACTTCAGTGTTGGCGTCAATCTCTGCCTCAAGCTGCTGGACACGGCAGCCCGGGTGCTGGGCGACGAGGTTGATATTGAGATCATCGAGGCGCATCACCGGCACAAGGTGGATGCACCTTCAGGTACCGCACTGCGCATGGGCGAGGTGGTGGCCGAGGCGCTGGGGCGTGATCTGCAAAAGGTCGCGGTGTACGGGCGCGAAGGGCAGACCGGGGCGCGGCAGCGCGACACGATCGGTTTCGCTACTGTGCGAGCCGGCGATGTGGTCGGTGATCACACCGTGCTGTTTGCAGCTGACGGCGAGCGCGTCGAAATCACCCATAAGGCCTCCAGTCGTATGACCTTCGCCAAGGGTGCGGTGCGTGCTGCGCTCTGGTTGGACGAGAAGCCGGCCGGCCTTTATGACATGCAGGATGTGCTTGGTCTGAAATGAGTTTTTGCGCCGCTCGGCAACGCCGTGCTCGTTCCGGGTGCGCTTGTCGGGCATTTTGGCTGGACCCTAAACAGGGTTTTCTGTAAGCTACTCGCTTTAGTGTGTCCACTAAAAGTTGCGCAGAAATGAATCAAACAAAAAGCGGGATGACCTTCACACGTCATCCCGCTTTTTTACAATCTGCGTCTGCTCCAGCCTTGATCTACGGGAGGTCTCTTGACTAAGCCAGCCCTTACGCCAGCCATTCTGGCTCTTGCCGATGGCAGCATCTTTCGCGGCGAATCCATCGGCGCCGATGGGCAAACCATTGGTGAGGTGGTGTTCAATACCGCCATGACCGGCTATCAGGAAATCCTCACCGATCCTTCCTACGCCAAGCAGATCGTAACCCTCACCTATCCTCACGTCGGCAACACCGGTACCACGCCGGAAGATGCCGAGTCCTGGAAAGTCTGGGCCGCCGGCCTGGTGATTCGTGACCTGCCGCTGATATCCAGCAACTGGCGCGACAAGCAATCGCTGCCTGACTATCTCAAGGCCAACGGCACCGTTGCCATCGCTGGCATCGACACCCGTCGTTTGACCCGCATTCTTCGAGAGAAGGGTGCGCAAGATGGCTGCATCCTTGCCGGAAGCGACGCGACTGAAGAAAAAGCGCTGGAGCTGGCGCGCAGTTTCCCTGGCCTCAAGGGCATGGATCTGGCTAAGGAAGTCAGCGTCAAGGAGCGCTACGAGTGGCGTTCCAGCGTCTGGTGTTTGAAGGATGACGGCCATGCCGAAATCCCGGCCAGCGAACTGCCTTATCACGTCGTCGCCTTCGACTACGGCGTGAAATACAACATCCTGCGCATGCTGGTTGCGCGTGGTTGCCGCGTCACCGTGCTGCCGGCGCAGACGCCTGCCAGCGAAGCCTTGGCGCTGAATCCGGACGGTATCTTCCTGGCCAACGGCCCAGGCGATCCCGAGCCGTGCGACTACGCGATCAAGGCGATTCAGGAAGTGCTTGAAACCGACATTCCTGTATTCGGCATCTGCCTGGGCCATCAGCTGCTGGCGCTGGCTTCCGGTGCCAAGACCGTGAAGATGCCCAACGGCCACCATGGTGCGAACCATCCGGTTCAGGACCTGAAGACCGGCGTGGTGATGATCACCAGTCAGAACCATGGCTTTGCCGTGGATGAGGCGAGCCTACCGGCCAATGTGCGCGCGACGCACAAGTCGCTGTTCGACGGCACCCTGCAGGGTATCGAGCGCACCGACAAGGTTGCCTTCAGCTTCCAGGGTCACCCCGAAGCGAGCCCGGGCCCGCACGACGTCGCGCCGCTGTTCGACCGTTTCATCGAAGCCATGGCCAAGCGCCGCTAAGCCTGTCGACTGACCAAAGGATTCGAGAGTAAGAAAATGCCAAAACGTACAGATATCAAAAGCATCCTCATCCTCGGCGCCGGCCCCATCGTCATTGGCCAGGCGTGCGAGTTCGATTACTCCGGTGCTCAGGCTTGCAAGGCTCTGAAAGAGGAAGGCTTCCGCGTCATCCTGGTGAACTCCAACCCGGCCACCATCATGACCGACCCGTCGATGGCCGACGCCACCTATATCGAGCCGATCAAGTGGGCCACCGTGGCCAAGATCATCGAGAAGGAGCGGCCCGACGCTCTGCTGCCAACCATGGGCGGCCAGACTGCGCTGAACTGCGCACTGGATCTGGAAAAACACGGCGTGCTGGAGAAGTTCGGCGTTGAGATGATCGGTGCCAATGCCGACACCATCGACAAGGCTGAAGACCGCTCGCGCTTCGACAAGGCGATGAAAGACATCGGCCTGGCCTGCCCGGTTTCCGGCATCGCCCACAACATGGAAGAAGCCTATGCGGTGCTGGAGAAGGTCGGCTTCCCCTGCATCATCCGTCCGTCCTTCACCATGGGCGGTACTGGCGGCGGCATTGCCTACAACCGCGAAGAATTTGAAGAAATCTGCGCCCGCGGTATCGATCTGTCGCCGACCAGCGAACTGCTGATCGACGAATCCTTGATCGGCTGGAAGGAATACGAGATGGAGGTGGTCCGCGACAAGAAGGACAACTGCATCATCGTCTGCGCCATCGAGAACTTCGACCCGATGGGCGTGCACACCGGTGACTCGATCACCGTGGCGCCAGCGCAAACCCTGACCGACAAGGAATACCAGATCCTGCGTAACGCATCGCTCGCGGTGCTGCGTGAGATCGGCGTGGAAACCGGCGGCTCCAACGTGCAGTTCGGCATCTGCCCGAACACCGGCCGTATGGTCGTGATCGAGATGAACCCGCGCGTGTCGCGTTCTTCGGCGCTGGCCTCCAAGGCCACCGGCTTCCCGATCGCCAAGATCGCCGCCAAGCTGGCGGTGGGTTACACCCTCGACGAGCTGAGCAACGACATCACCGGCGGTCGTACCCCGGCCTCGTTCGAGCCGGCCATCGACTACGTCGTGACCAAGATCCCGCGTTTCGCCTTCGAGAAATTCCCGAAAGCCGACGCCCGCCTGACCACCCAGATGAAGTCGGTCGGTGAAGTCATGGCCATCGGCCGCACCTTCCAGGAATCCCTGCAGAAAGCCCTGCGCGGTCTGGAAGTGGGCGTAGCCGGTTTCGATGAAAAACTCGACCTGGCCGATCCTGAAGCCGAGAGCACCCTACGCCGCGAGCTGACCGTGCCCAGCGCTGACCGTATCTGGTACATCGCCGATGCCTTCCGTGCGGGTAAAACCGTGGCTGATGTCTTTGCGCTGACCAATATCGATGAGTGGTTCCTGGTTCAGATCGAAGACTTGATCAAGGACGAAGAGCGCATCAAGACCCTGGCGCTGTCCAGCATTGATCGCGACTCGATGTACACGCTCAAGCGCAAAGGCTTCTCCGACATTCGCCTGGCCAAACTGCTGGGTGTGACCGAGAAGAACCTGCGCAGCCACCGTCACAAGCTCAAGGTGCTGCCGGTGTACAAGCGCGTCGACACCTGCGCTGCCGAGTTCGCGACCGACACCGCTTACCTGTACTCGACCTACGAGGAAGAGTGCGAGGCCAATCCGTCGAGCCGCGACAAAATCATGATCCTCGGTGGCGGTCCTAACCGTATCGGCCAGGGCATCGAGTTCGACTACTGCTGCGTGCACGCCGCCCTGGCGCTGCGTGAAGACGGCTACGAGACCATCATGGTCAACTGCAATCCGGAAACCGTCTCCACCGACTACGACACCTCTGATCGCCTGTACTTCGAGCCTGTGACCCTGGAAGACGTGCTGGAAATCGTCCGCGTCGAGCAGCCCAAGGGTGTGATCGTGCAGTACGGCGGCCAGACTCCGCTGAAAATCTGCCGCGCCCTGGAAGAAGCCGGCGTGCCAATCATCGGCACCAGTCCGGACGCTATCGACCGCGCCGAAGACCGTGAGCGCTTCCAACAAATGGTTCAGCGCCTTGGCCTGCGCCAGCCGGCCAACGCCACCGCGCGCAGTGAAGACGAAGCCCTGGCTCACTCCAAGACCATCGGTTACCCGCTGGTGGTGCGTCCGTCCTATGTGCTGGGCGGTCGGGCAATGGAAATTGTCTACCAGGAAGACGAGCTCAAGCGTTACATGCGCGAAGCGGTAAAAGTCTCCAACGACAGCCCGGTGCTGCTCGACCACTTCCTCAACTGCGCCATCGAAGTGGACGTGGATGCGGTGTGCGACGGCGAAACTGTGGTGATCGGCGCGATCATGCAGCACATCGAACAGGCCGGCGTGCACTCCGGTGACTCCGCCTGCTCGCTGCCGCCGTACTCGCTGCCGATGCACATCCAGGACGAGATCCGTGATCAGGTCAAGAAGATGGCCCTGGAGCTCAATGTGGTCGGCCTGATGAACGTGCAGATGGCTGTGCAGGGCGAGGACATCTTCGTCATCGAAGTGAACCCGCGTGCTTCGCGTACCGTGCCGTTTGTCTCCAAGTGCGTTGGCGTCTCGCTGGCCAAGGTGGCCGCGCGTGTCATGGCCGGCAAGACGCTCGAAGAAGCGGGTTACAGCGCCGAAATCATCCCGCCGTACTTCAGCGTCAAGGAAGCGGTGTTCCCGTTCGCCAAGTTCCCAGGCGTCGACCCGATCCTCGGCCCAGAAATGAAGTCCACCGGTGAAGTGATGGGCGTGGGCGATACCTTCGGCGAAGCCTTTGCCAAGGCCCAGTCGGGCGCTAGCGAAATCCTGCCGAATGCTGGTGTGGCCTTTATCAGTGTGCGTGACGACGACAAGCCGTTGGTAGCGGGTGTGGCGCGTGATCTGATTGGCCTGGGCTTTGAAGTGGTGGCCACTGCCGGCACTGCCAAGCTGATCGAGGCGGCGGGTCTGCCTGTGCGCCGCGTCAACAAGGTGACCGAGGGCCGTCCGCATGTGGTCGACATGATCAAGAATGACGAAGTCACCCTGATCATAAACACCACTGAAGGTCGTCAGTCGATCGCTGACTCCTATTCCATTCGTCGTAACGCCCTGCAGCACAAAATCTACTGCACCACCACCATCGCGGCGGGGCAGGCGATCTGTGAGGCGCTGAAATTCGGTCCCGAGAAGACCGTGCGCCGGCTGCAGGACCTGCATGCAGGAATCAACGCATGACTAAATACCCGATGACCGTCCAGGGCGCGCGCGCCCTGGAAGAAGAGCATGCGCACCTCACCAAGGTGGTGCGTCCTAAGCTCAGCCAGGATATTGGCACCGCGCGCGAGCTCGGTGACCTCAAGGAGAACGCCGAGTACCACGCTGCGCGCGAGCAGCAGGGCATGGTCGAGGCGCGTATCCGCGATATCGAAGGGCGTCTGCAGAATGCGGTGATCATCGACGTCACCACCATTGCCCATACTGGCAAGGTGATTTTCGGCACCACCGTGGAAATCGCCAATGTCGAGACAGATGAGCGAGTGACCTACCAGATCGTCGGTGACGATGAGGCGAATATCAAGCAGGGCAAGCTGTCGGTGAGTTCGCCGATTGCGCGCGCACTGATTGGCAAGGAAGAAGGCGACGTTGTGGCCGTCAAGACGCCCAGCGGCGTGATTGAGTACGAGATTGTCGAAGTCCGCCATCTCTGACCGGCAGCCCGCGCGGGCTGGCATCATCACCTGGCAACTGGCCCAGACGTTCTGGGTTGGTGGCTTGTGGTTGCTGCAGTTCATGGTGCTGCCCGCGCTTGGGCGCATCGGGCTGGCGCCGTTGCTGGTCGAGGAGATTGCCGGCAATCTGAGGCCATTGCTTGTCGGCTTTGCCGCGATCTGTGGTGCGCTGCAGGTGCTTGTATTGATTCAAGTGACGGGTTTGCACGGCTTGTGGCGCGACGTGCGTGGCCAGCTTTTGCTGGCAGTGATGCTGCTCGCGGGCAGTCAGTTGCTGATGCGAGCTGGCTGGTTCGAATCGCTCTACTGGGCCAGTTTCAGCTTTCTGGCCATGGCGCTTTGCGGACTGATGCTGGTACTGCAGCCGCCGCCCGGTCGCGAGCATTGAGAGGCGGCAGACTTGCGTCTGCCGCAAAACGATCTCAAGCCTGGAAGCGGTGAATGTTTGAAAGCTGTTTGTTCGGCTTCGGATTCTTGCGATACACCAATGCCATCTTGCCGATGGCTTGTACCAGCTCGCACTTGCCGTTCTTGCACAGCACTTCCATCAGAGCGCGACGATCTTCGCGCTCTGCGAGGCGGAACTGGATCTTGATCAGTTCGTGATCATTCAGGGCTCGCTCGAGTTCGGCTTGAACGCCTTCGGTCAGTCCGTTCTCGGCCACGATGAGAACCGGCTTCAGGTGGTGGCCGATGGATTTGTACTGTTTCTTTTGCTCGTTGGTGAGCGGCATATTTCGACCCTTGCGTCAGAAGCCTTGAAAACGGCGGCTAGTGTACCCGACAGGTTGAACGTCGCACAGGTAAGCCATCAGCTTGGCGCCTTTCGTCGTGCTGATGTTGCCGTGCCCAAGCCGTCATCTTCTCAGCCGACCAGTTTCGCGGAGCATCGGTTTGTGATCGCTGAGTGCTCTGGCGGACTTGTGATTCACAAGATGGCCCCAATATGAATGTAGGCGCGCATTAGCCCGCTGCGTTCACGCGTAAAAAACGCGAAATTTGTCGCGATGCTGGCACCGCGTTTTATCCTCGGGATATTCCGCGGCTCGTGATTCGACGTGCCTGGGAAGGGCGACGGGTATTGGAAAAGCGCACGCAAGGCGCTCTGCAAGTGGCGTGCGTGGTTAGATGCTTCACATGCAAGCAGAAGTGGCGCGGCGTTCGGTGCAAAATGCCATATCTGGCGGTCTATCAGACAGGCTTCAGTCGAATGGACGGCCCCGCGCTACAAGGGCTACGCTGTTTCATAGGGTTACAGACCGGCTGCCAGTTTCAGTACGTTGTGTAGTAAGTTAGGCCGAGCAACCAATCGGCCGTCATGCGGGCCTGCAGACAACGGGTTTGCTCCAGAGGGTAGTTAATTTGAACGACATGGCAAAAAACCTGATCCTGTGGCTGATCATCGCCGCCGTCCTGGTCACGGTGATGAACAACTTCTCCAGCCCGAGCGAGCCACAGACGCTGAACTACTCGGACTTCCTCGAGCAAGTCAAAGAAGGGCGCGTCGAGCGCGTGACTGTCGATGGCTTCGTCATCATCGGCAAGCGCAGCGAAGGCGATACCTTCAAGACCATTCGCCCGGCGATTCAGGACAACGGCCTGATCGGTGACCTGCTCGATAATAATGTGCTGATCGAAGGCAAGCAGCCCGAGCAGCAGAGCATCTGGACCCAGTTGCTGGTTGCGAGCTTCCCGATTCTCGTGATCATTGCCGTGTTCATGTTCTTCATGCGCCAGATGCAGGGCGGGGCGGGCGGCAAGGGTGGACCGATGAGCTTCGGCAAGAGCAAGGCGCGCCTGCTCTCGGAAGATCAGGTTAAAACGACCTTTGCCGATGTTGCTGGCTGCGATGAAGCAAAAGAAGAAGTCCACGAACTGGTTGAGTTCCTCCGCGACCCGGGCAAGTTTCAGCGCCTTGGCGGACGCATCCCGCGTGGTGTGCTGATGGTTGGCTCGCCAGGTACCGGTAAAACTCTTTTGGCGAAGGCAGTTGCTGGCGAAGCCAAGGTGCCGTTCTTCACCATTTCCGGTTCAGATTTTGTGGAAATGTTCGTCGGTGTCGGTGCATCCCGTGTGCGTGACATGTTCGAGCAAGCCAAGAAACACGCGCCTTGCATCATCTTTATCGATGAGATCGATGCCGTAGGCCGCCATCGTGGTGCGGGCATGGGTGGTGGTCATGACGAGCGTGAGCAGACTCTCAACCAGTTGCTGGTTGAGATGGATGGTTTCGAAATGAACGACGGCATCATCGTGATCGCTGCCACCAACCGTCCTGACGTGCTTGACCCTGCCTTGCTGCGTCCGGGCCGTTTCGACCGCCAGGTGGTTGTTGGCCTGCCGGATATCCGTGGTCGCGAGCAGATCCTCAAAGTACATATGCGCAAAGTGCCCATGGGTGAAGACGTTGCTCCGGCCGTTATTGCGCGCGGTACGCCGGGCTTTTCCGGTGCCGACTTGGCTAACCTGGTCAACGAGGCTTCGCTGTTTGCTGCCCGTGCCGGTAAGCGTGTGGTCGAGATGAAAGAGTTCGAGCTGGCCAAAGACAAGATCATGATGGGCGCCGAGCGCAAGTCCATGGTCATGTCGGAAAAGGAGAAGCTCAATACGGCTTACCATGAGGCAGGTCATGCCATCGTTGGTCGGGTGGTTCCCGAGCATGATCCCGTTTACAAGGTGTCTATCATTCCGCGTGGTCGGGCGCTCGGCGTCACCATGTTCTTGCCGGAAGAAGACCGTTACAGCCTCTCGAAACGCGCACTGATCAGTCAGATATGCTCGTTGTTCGGTGGTCGTATCGCTGAGGAAATGACTCTGGGGTTCGAGGGTGTCACCACCGGTGCGTCGAACGACATCATGCGGGCAACGCAGCTGGCTCGGAATATGGTCACCAAATGGGGCCTGTCGGAAAAGCTCGGACCGTTGATGTATGCCGAAGAGGAGGGCGAGGTGTTCCTTGGTCGCAGTGCTGGCAGTCAACATTCCAACGTGTCCGGGGAAACCGCGAAGCTGATTGATGAGGAAGTGCGCAGCATCATTGATCGCTGCTACGGCACGGCCAAGCAAATTCTGACTGACAACCGCGACAAGCTCGACACGATGGCTGAGGCGTTGATGAAGTACGAAACCATCGATGCGCCGCAGATCGACGACATCATGGCTGGGCGCACGCCGCGTGAGCCACGTGATTGGGAAGGTGGTTCGGGAGCATCCGGCACGCCGGTTGTTCCGGATGACAGTCGTCCGCAAACCCCGATCGGCGGCCCTGCTGGCGAGCACTAAGGTCGCGGATCTGGTGAGTTCACCAGCCAACATGATGGTCTGTAACCAGGAGGGGCGCATAGGCGCCCCTTCTGGTGTAAATTGTCCAGCCTGTTGCGCCATGGTGGTGCAGTCGGCGTGGGGCCCCTGGCTTGCGCGTCCGGCCTGAACGCTCAAGGCTTGTAAATGACCGATTCGTTTTTCCTCTCTCGACTTGTCTGCGGTGGTCGAGTGCTTGATCTATCCCGTCCCCAGGTGATGGGTATTCTCAATGTCACCCCTGACTCTTTCTCTGATGGTGGCCGCTTCGCCGAGCGTGACGCAGCTGTACAGCATGCCGAGGCGATGGTGGCTGCTGGGGCTACGCTGATCGATATAGGCGGCGAGTCCACGCGACCCGGTGCACGTTCTATATCGCCTACCGAGGAGCTGGAGCGCGTTGCGCCAGTCGTCGAAGCGGTCGCTCGAGAGCTGGATGTGGTGGTTTCGGTAGATACTTCTACACCTGCCGTTATCCGCGAATGCGCTCGTTTAGGTGCGGGATTGATCAACGATGTACGTGCACTGCAGCGCGACGGTGCGTTGGATGCGGCCGCTGATGCCGGCTTGCCGGTTTGTCTGATGCACATGCGTGGCGAGCCGGGCAATATGCAGGACGACCCCCGCTACGACGACGTGATTGATGAGGTCTGTTCATTTCTCGAGCAGCGAATGGCTGCCTGCGCTGCAGCGGGAATTCCCGCTGACCGGATAGTTCTTGATCCCGGCTTCGGCTTTGCCAAGACGCTGTCGCATAATCTTGTGCTGTTCCGGCACATGGAGGCCCTTCACCGTCTAGGTCGACCGTTATTGGTTGGCGTGTCGCGCAAGAGCATGGTCGGGGCGGTGCTGGGGCGCGCAGTCGATGGACGCATGTATGGCAGCCTGGCGCTGGCGGCCCTTGCCGTGAGCAAAGGCGCTCGGATCGTGCGCGTTCACGATGTTGCCGAGACAGTTGATGTGGTTCGAATGATTGCTGCAGTGCAGGCGGCGGAATAGGGAAGACAATATGACTAGAAAGTATTTCGGCACCGATGGCATTCGCGGTCACGTCGGGCAACCTCCGATCACGCCTGACTTTATGCTGAAGCTGGGTTGGGCCGCCGGCATGGCATTTCGCAAGCAGGGCAAGTGCCGGATTCTGATCGGCAAGGACACGCGGATCTCGGGTTACATGTTCGAATCGGCGCTGCAGGCGGGTTTGTCCGCAGCTGGCGCTGATGTGCTGTTACTGGGTCCCATGCCAACGCCGGCTGTCGCCTATCTGACGCGTACTTTCCATGCGGAGGCTGGCATCGTCATCAGTGCCTCCCACAACCCGCATCACGATAACGGCATCAAATTCTTCTCGGGCCGCGGCACCAAGCTTCCAGATGAAGTGGAGCTGATGATAGAGGAGCTGCTCGATGCGCCGATGACGGTGGTTGAGTCGGCCCAGCTGGGTAAGGCGTCGCGTATCAATGACGCAGCGGGACGCTACATCGAGTTCTGTAAAAGCAGTGTGCCTACCAGTACCGATTTTTCCGGATTGAAGCTGGTGGTCGATTGTGCGCATGGCGCGACCTATAAAGTCGCGCCCAGTGTCTTTCGTGAGCTGGGCGCTGAGGTGATAGTGATTGGCGCGCAGCCGGATGGGCTGAACATCAATGCTGATGTGGGTTCCACCCATGTTGGGCAGCTGCAGAAGGCCGTTGTGGAGCACGGCGCCGATCTGGGTATTGCCTTTGATGGTGATGGTGATCGGGTGATGATGGTCGATCACACGGGCGCCATGGTGGATGGTGACGAGTTGCTCTATATCATCGCTACTGACCTGCAGGAGCGGGATCGACTGTCCGGTGGGGTGGTGGGTACGCTGATGAGCAACCTTGGACTCGAGCTCGCCCTGAAGGCGCGGGAAATCCCGTTCACGCGGGCCAAGGTCGGGGATCGTTATGTGATCGCAGAAATGCTTGATCGGGGCTGGGCTTTGGGCGGTGAGAATTCCGGGCATATCGTCTGTGCTCAGCACACCACTACGGGCGATGCGATCATTGCGGCGTTGCAGGTCGTGCTGGCGCTTCGTCGGCGCGAGCAAACGTTGGCTCAGGAGCGACTGGCGTGGCACAAGTGCCCTCAGGTACTGATCAATGTGCGTTTTGCTGGTGATCGGGACCCTATCTCGCACCCTAGCGTGCAGGCTGCTTGCGACAGTGTTACCGAGCGCATGGGGGGGCGAGGTCGCGTACTCTTGCGCAAGTCCGGCACCGAGCCGCTGGTGCGAGTCATGGTCGAGGGCGATGACGAAAGTCAGGTGCGCGGCATGGCGGAAGAGCTTGCCAAGGTTGTCACTGAAGTTTGTGCGTAATCGCGCTTGCCAGGTCGTTTTCTGTTGAGTAACATCTGCGCCCACTTTGACCGATGAGGTAAAGCATGCGTCGCCCCATGGTAGCTGGTAACTGGAAAATGAACGGTACCCGCGCTAGCGTCGCAGAGCTTATCGAGTCTCTCCGCTTGCAGACATTTCCTGCAGGCGTCGAAGTTGCGGTGTTCCCCTCCTGCCTGCATGTCTCTCAGGTTCTGGGTGGCATAGATGGCGAGCGTATTGCTGTCGGTTCCCAGGATTGTGCGGTGCAGAATGGCTTCGGGGCGCTAACCGGAGAGGTGTCAGCAGACCAGTTTACTGAGGTTGGCTGTGAGTGGGTTCTGGTTGGTCACTCCGAGCGTCGCCTGGTATTGGGTGAGACGGACGAGGTGGTCAGTCGCAAGTTTTTGGCAGCGCAGGAGGGTGGTTTGAAGCCTGTGCTGTGTTTGGGTGAAACGCTCGATGAGCGTGAGGCTGGCAAGACACTGGAAGTGGTCGGGCGTCAATTGGCGCAAGTGCTGGATGATCACGGTGTGTCGGCGTTCAAGTCTGCGGTGATTGCGTACGAGCCTGTATGGGCGATCGGTACTGGCTTGACCGCAACCCCTGAGCAGGCCCAGGAAGTACATGCTGCCATACGAGAGCAGTTGTCGCGTCAAGATCGCCAGATCGCCGAGGGCGTTAGGCTTTTGTACGGCGGCAGCGTCAAGGCGGACAATGCCGCTGAGCTATTCGCGATGACGGATATTGATGGGGGGCTGGTTGGTGGAGCCTCTCTGAAAGCGGATGAATTTGGCGCGATCTGTCGCGCCGCGGGGAACTGATCAGATGTTGCAGACTGTTGTGATTGTGGTGCATCTGCTGGTTGCTCTAGGTGTTGTTGCGCTGGTGCTGCTGCAGCAGGGCAAAGGTGCGGATGCTGGTGCTTCTTTCGGGTCGGGCGCTTCGGCTACCGTTTTCGGAAGCCAAGGTTCTGCTACCTTTCTGAGTCGTCTTACTGCTATACTGGCCGGCGTTTTTTTCCTGACTAGTCTCGGTTTGGCGTTCTTTGCAAAGCAGCAGGCTGATCAGTTGTCCCAGGCGGGGTTGCCGGATCCGGCGGTTTTGGAAGTGCCGGTAAGTAAGCCTGCTGTAGAAGATGTGCCGGTGCTCGAGCAGCGCAAGCCGGCAGATGCTGCGGGCGATCTGCCTGAAGTAGAAAAAGGGCAATAAGGTTTTTGCCGAGGTGGTGGAATTGGTAGACACGCTACCTTGAGGTGGTAGTGGCCATAGGCTGTAGGGGTTCGAGTCCCCTCCTCGGTACCAAACAAGCAGGCCCGCCTAGTGCGGGCTTTCTTGTGTTTTAAGGGTTTTAAGTTGACCTGTATTAGGCGCGAGTCGTATAATTCGTGCCCAGTTTGACGCGGGGTGGAGCAGTCTGGTAGCTCGTCGGGCTCATAACCCGAAGGTCGTTGGTTCAAATCCAGCCCCCGCAACCAGTCAATAAAAAGCCCCTGTACAGGGGCTTTTTATTAGCTTGAAGCCAGGTCGCCGGCATTTACAGGCGATCAAAAGGGATGGGCGTTTCGCCCATTTTTCATTTGTACAGCATGCGCGAGGGACTTCGATGTCGAGCAAGCTAGAACAGTTGCAGGCCTTGTTGGCCCCGGTGGTTGAGGCGCTTGGCTATCAGTGCTGGGGTATCGAGTTCATTTCCCAGGGGCGGCATTCATTGCTGCGAGTCTATATCGACCATGCCGATGGCATCCTCATCGACGACTGCGAGAAGGTCAGCCGTCAATTGAGTGGTGTGCTCGACGTGGAAGATCCGATCAGCGTGGATTACACCCTTGAGGTTTCTTCTCCCGGTATGGATCGCCCACTGTTCACCACTGAACAGTACTCGGCCCATGTCGGTGACCAAGTAAAAATAAAGCTGCGCTCGCCCTTCGAGGGCCGGCGCAATTTCCAGGGTCTTCTCCGTGGGGTGGAAGAGCAGGATGTCGTGGTGCTGGTAGACGACCATGAATACCTGTTGCCTATCGACATGATCGATAAGGCCAACATCATTCCCCGTTTTGACTGAGAGCGGATCCCGCGGATCCCAATGGATTGCGAAAGGCGAGGCGTACGATGAGCAAAGAAGTACTGCTGGTTGTGGAGTCGGTGTCCAATGAAAAGGGCGTACCGGCGAGTGTAATTTTCGAAGCGCTGGAGCTGGCCTTGGCCACAGCTACCAAGAAGCGCTACGAGGATGAAGTTGATCTGCGTGTAGAAATCAATCGCCAGAACGGCAGTTACGAAACGTTCCGTCGCTGGACCGTGGTCGACGATGAGCATTTTGACGATCCAGCCCATCAGCTGGCTCTGGATCAGGCTCAGGAGCGTAATCCCGACGCCAAGCTCGGTGAGGTTTTCGAAGAAAAGATCGAATCCATCGAATTCGGCCGTATCGCCGCGCAGACCGCCAAGCAAGTGATCGTGCAGAAGGTCCGTGAGGCCGAGCGTGCGCAAGTGGTAGAGGCCTACCGTGATCGCCTGGGCGAAATCATTTCCGGTACGGTCAAGAAAGTCACCCGCGACAGTGTCATCGTTGATCTGGGCAACAACGCCGAAGCGTTGCTCGCCCGTGAGGACATCATCGCGCGTGAGACCTTCCGCGTCGGTGCCCGTGTTCGTGCACTGCTCAAGGAAATTCGCACCGAGAATCGCGGTCCGCAGCTCATCCTGTCGCGTACTGCGCCGCAAATGCTGATCGAGCTGTTCCGCATCGAAGTGCCGGAGATCGCCGAGGGCCTCATTGAGGTCATGGGCGCGTCTCGTGATCCGGGCTCGCGTGCCAAGATCGCCGTTCGCTCCAAGGACAAGCGCATTGATCCGCAGGGTGCCTGTATCGGCATGCGCGGTTCGCGCGTTCAGGCTGTCTCGGGCGAAATTGGTGGTGAGCGCGTCGATATCGTCCTGTGGGACGAGAACCCGGCACAGTTCGTCATCAATGCGATGGCGCCCGCTGAAGTCGCGGCGATTATCGTCGACGAAGATGCGCACGCCATGGATATCGCAGTTGCCGAGGATAATCTGGCTCAGGCGATTGGCCGTGGTGGTCAGAACGTGCGTCTGGCCAGCCAGCTGTCCGGCTGGACGCTGAACGTAATGACCGAAGCGGACATCCAGGCCAAACAGCAGGAAGAAACCGGCGACATTCTGCGCAACTTTGTCGAAGAGCTGGACGTCGATGAGGAGTTGGCTCAGGTGTTGGTGGAAGAGGGCTTTACCTCCCTCGAAGAGATTGCCTATGTCCCCATGGAGGAAATGCTTGGCATCGAAGGCTTCGACGAGGACATCGTCAATGAGCTACGTACGCGGGCCAAAGATCGCCTGCTGACTAAGGCCATCGCTAACGAGGAGAAGCTTGCAGACGCTCAGCCGGCTGAAGATCTGCTGGCACTCGAAGGCATGGATAAAGAACTGGCGGTCGAGTTGGCCGTGCGGGGAGTCATCACCCGCGAAGACCTGGCCGAGCAGTCTATAGACGATCTGCTCGACATAGACGGCATCGATGAAGAGCGTGCCGGCAAGCTGATCATGGCCGCCCGAGCCCATTGGTTCGAGTAAGTAATTAGCGGCCTGAGGAGAGAAATGCATGACGCAAGTCACGGTGAAAGAACTGGCCCAAGTGGTCGCCACACCGGTCGAGCGACTGCTTCAGCAGATGCGTGAGGCAGGACTGTCGCACACCAGCGCCGAGCAAGTAGTGACCGATAACGAGAAACAGGCCCTGTTGGCCCATTTGAAAAGCACCCACGGGGCAAAAGTGGACGAGCCGCGCAAGATTACCTTGCAGCGCAAGACCACTACCAAGCTCAAGGTTGGGGGCAGCAAGACCATCAGCGTCGAAGTGCGTAAGAAGAAGACCTTCGTCAAACGCAGTGCCGAGGAGATCGAGGCCGAACAGCGCCGCGAGCTGGAAGAGCAGCGTGCGGCCGAAGAGGCTGCCCGTCTGAAGGCCGAACAGGAAGCGCGCGAGCGTGCCGACGTAGAAGCTAGCCGTCAGGCAGAGTCGACTAAGCCCCAGGCCGATGCGCCGGCTGCGGCAGCAGCAGAGCCGGTAGTAAGTGCAGAGCCGGCGCCGGCGGCAGTAGAGCCTGTAGCTCCTGCGCCAGAGCGTAAAAAGGAAGAGCCGCGTCGTGTCGAGAAGCCGCGCAGTGATGACGACGAACGTCGTGATCGCAAGCAGGCTCAACATCGCCCTTCCCTGAAGGCAAAAGCACCGCTGTCGCGCACCGCGCGCAGTGGCGAAGACGACGCCGATGGATTCCGTCGCGGCGGGCGTGGCAAATCGAAGCTGAAGAAGCGCAATGCGCATGGCTTCCAGAGCCCGACCGGTCCGATCGTTCGTGAAGTGGCCATTGGCGAAACCATCACGGTTGGCGACTTGGCTCAGCAGATGTCGGTCAAGGCAGCTGAAGTCATCAAGTTCATGTTCAAGATGGGCACTCCGGTGACCATCAACCAGGTTCTTGATCAGGAAACTGCCCAGTTGATCGCAGAAGAGCTTGGCCACAAGGTCAAGCTGGTCAGTGACAACGCCCTAGAAGAACAGTTGGCCGAGCTGTTGAAGTTCGAAGGCGAGGCGATTACACGTGCGCCGGTCGTGACTGTAATGGGTCACGTCGACCACGGTAAGACGTCGTTGCTCGACTATATACGTCGCGCCAAGGTGGCTGCTGGTGAGGCGGGTGGTATTACCCAGCACATCGGTGCCTACCACGTGGAAACCGATCGCGGCATGGTCACCTTCCTCGACACCCCTGGCCACGCGGCGTTTACTGCCATGCGTGCCCGTGGTGCACAAGCGACCGATATCGTGATCCTGGTCGTAGCGGCCGATGATGGCGTAATGCCGCAGACCATCGAGGCAATCCAGCATGCCAAGGCTGCTGGTGTTCCGCTGGTGGTTGCGGTTAACAAGATCGATAAGCCGGGTGCCGATCTGGACCGGATTCGTAGCGAGCTGTCTGTTCACGAAGTGACTTCGGAAGAGTGGGGCGGTGATACGCCGTTCGTCTCGGTATCCGCGAAGATGGGTACCGGTGTCGACGATCTGCTCGAGGCAGTATTGCTGCAGGCCGAGATCCTCGAACTGACGGCTACTCCGTCTGCTCCGGGTCGTGGTGTCGTGGTCGAATCGCGACTGGATAAAGGTCGCGGCCCGGTCGCTACCGTGCTCGTACAGGACGGTACGCTGCGTCAAGGCGACATGGCGCTGGTTGGCTCGAACTACGGCCGTATCCGCGCGATGCTCGACGAGAATGGCAAGCCGATCAAGGAAGCGGGTCCCTCGATTCCGGTCGAGATCCTCGGTCTTGACGGTACGCCGGATGCGGGCGATGAGCTCAGCGTTCTTGCTGATGAGAAGAAGGCGCGTGAAGTGGCCATGTTCCGTCAGGGCAAGTTCCGCGAAGTGAAGCTGGCCCGTGCGCATGCCGGCAAGCTGGAAAACATCTTCGAGAACATGGGCCAGGAAGAGAAGAAGACGCTCAACATCGTCCTCAAATCCGACGTCCGTGGTTCGCTCGAGGCGTTGCAGGGTTCGCTCGGCAGCCTGGGTAATGATGAAGTCCAGGTGCGTGTCATTGGTGGTGGTGTCGGTGGTATCACCGAGAGCGATGCCAACTTGGCGCTGGCGTCCAATGCCGTGCTGTTCGGCTTCAACGTTCGTGCCGACGCCGGTGCGCGCAAGATCGTCGAGCAGGAAGGTCTGGATCTGCGTTACTACAACGTGATCTACGACATCATCGAAGACGTCAAGAAGGCGCTGACCGGCATGCTCGGCAGCGATGTTCGAGAGAACATCCTTGGCATCGCCGAAGTGCGCGACGTGTTCCGTTCGCCGAAGTTCGGCGCTGTGGCGGGCTGCATGGTCATCGAGGGTATGGTGCATCGCAACCGTCCGATTCGTGTCCTGCGCGATGACGTGGTCATTTTCGAAGGTGAGCTGGAATCCCTGCGTCGCTTCAAGGATGACGTTGCGGAAGTCCGTGCCGGCATGGAATGCGGTATCGCGGTGAAGAGTTACAACGACGTCAAGGCTGGCGACAAGATCGAAGTGTTCGAGAAGGTCGAAGTGGCTCGTTCGCTGTAAGCAAGCGTCAATCTGAAAGCTGGAAGCAAGGAGTCGGTGACCGCAGAGATGCGGTGACCGCTTCGAGCTTCCAGCTTTCGGCTTTTAAACGGGTGGAAATTTATGGCCAAAGAATTCAGTCGTACCCAGCGTATCGGCGACCAGATGCAGCGCGAGTTGGCGCTACTCATCCAGCGAGAAATCAAAGATCCGCGGCTGGGCCTGGTTACGATCACCGCTGTCGACGTCAGTCGCGATCTGTCCCATGCAAAGATCTTCATCACGATCATGGGTCAGGATGACGACCAGGAAGCGGTCAAGGGCAATCTACGCATTCTCAACGACGCTGCCGGGTTCCTTCGCATGCAGCTCGGCAAGAGCATGAAGCTGCGCGCTGTTCCGCAACTGCATTTCAACTACGACGCGAGCATTCGTCGCGGTGTCGAGCTGAGCTCGTTGATCGAGCGTGCGGTAGCCGAAGATCGCAAGCACAGCGACGAGCGCGGGGAATAAGCGTGGCACAGGTCAAGCGTATACGCCGTAACGTCAGCGGCATCATCCTGCTCGACAAGCCGCGTGGGTTTACCTCCAATGCTGCGTTGCAGAAAGTTCGCTGGTTGCTGAATGCAGAGAAGGCCGGGCATACCGGAAGTCTCGACCCGCTCGCCACAGGGGTGTTGCCGTTGTGTTTTGGCGAGGCTACCAAGTTCTCGCAGTACCTGCTGGATGCCGACAAGGCTTACGAGACCGTCATGCAGCTGGGTGTCACCACGACCACCGCCGATGCCGAAGGTGAAGTCCTGGAGCGCAAGCCGGTAGAGGTCACCATCGAGCAGCTGGAGGCGCTGTTGCCGCAGTTTCGCGGGAGCATCCTGCAGGTGCCCCCGATGTATTCGGCACTCAAGCGAGACGGCCAGCCGCTATACAAATTGGCACGTGCTGGAGAAGTGGTGGAGCGCGAGCCGCGTTCTGTTAACATTGCGCGCCTGGAGTTGCTCTCGCTCGACGGCGATAAGGCGAGACTGGCTGTTGCATGCAGCAAAGGCACCTATATCCGTACGTTGGTCGAAGACATTGGCCACTTGCTCGGCTGCGGTGCGCATGTCGCCGAGCTACGGCGAACCCAGGCCGGCCCGTTCGACCTGACGCAGACGGTAACGCTCGAAACATTGGAGCAGTTGCACGGCGAGGGTGGTGCCGAAGCTCTGGATGGTCTTCTGCAGCCGGTGGATAGCGGGCTCGAGCATTGGCCTTTATTGCAGCTCTCCGAGCACAGCGCTTATTACTGGCTGCATGGGCAACCGGTGCGGGCGCCTGAAGCACCCAAGTACGGGATGGTTCGTGTACAGGATCACACTGCTCGCTTCATCGGTATTGGTGAAGTGAGCGAAGACGGGCGCATCGCGCCGCGTCGACTGATTCGGTCGGAATGACCGATGCGCTCGCTGCTTCGGCAGTGGCGTTTCAAGGGTGGCTGTCGGCAGGCACGGTCAATCCTTTTATTAACACGGGACATGTCCCGGCCTGTTCACAATAGGAGCCCATCATGGCACTTAGCGTTGAAGAAAAAGCTCAGATCGTTAGCGAGTACCAGCAAGCTGAAGGTGATACCGGTTCGCCGGAAGTGCAGGTTGCCCTGCTGACCACCAACATCAACAAGCTGCAAGGTCACTTCAAAGCCAACGGTAAAGATCACCACTCGCGTCGTGGTTTGATCCGTATGGTTAACCAGCGCCGCAAGCTGCTGGATTACCTGAAGGGCAAGGACACTACTCGTTACAGCACCCTGATCGGTCGTCTGGGTCTGCGTCGCTAAGCGATGCTGGTGCGAAGCTGAATGCCAAAGCTGGAAGTGGGGCTCGCCCTGCTTCCAGCTTTTGCCTTTCAGAGCTACATCTTTGGACAACATCCGGGTTCGATACCCTGCATTGCCCAAGAATTCGAGTAAGGCGCTTCGCGCGAGGCATGGCCCGCGAGGTGTGAGAAACGTTTCCCCCAAGGCAACATAGAGAAGGAACCACCGTGAACCCGGTAATCAAGAAATTTCAATTCGGTCAGTCGACCGTAACCCTCGAAACGGGCCGTATCGCCCGTCAAGCCAGTGGCGCCGTACTGGTCACCGTCGATGACGACGTAGCCGTTCTGGTCGCCGTCACCGGTGCTAAAACTGCTGATCCGAGCAAAGGCTTTTTCCCGCTTTCGGTCCACTACCAGGAAAAAACCTACGCTGCCGGTAAAATTCCAGGCGGTTTCTTCAAGCGTGAAGCGCGTCCTTCCGAGAAGGAAACCCTGACCTCGCGCCTGATCGACCGTCCGATCCGCCCGCTCTTCCCGGAAGGCTTCCAGAACGAAGTCCAGGTCATCTGCACCGTCGTATCGACGAGCAAGAAGACCGATCCGGACATCGCTGCGATGATCGGTACTTCCGCCGCGCTGGCGATTTCCGGCATTCCGTTCAACGGCCCGATCGGCGCTGCCCGTGTCGCTTTCCATCCGGAAACCGGCTACCTGCTGAACCCGACCTACGAACAGCTCAAGGCTTCGAGCCTGGACATGGTCGTTGCCGGTACTAAAGACGCCGTACTGATGGTCGAATCCGAAGCCAAAGAGCTGACCGAAGACCAGATGCTGGGCGCGGTGCTCTTTGCTCACGACGAGTTCCAGGTGGTAGTCCAGGCTGTTGCCGAGTTGGCGGCCGAAGCGGGCAAGCCGGTCTGGGATTGGCAGCCTAAGGCTGAAAACACTCAGCTGCTCAGCGCCATTCGTAGCGAATTCGGCGAGGCCATCTCTCAGGCCTACACCATCACCATCAAGCAGGACCGCTATGCGCGCCTGGGTGAGCTGAAAGACCAGGTCGTTGCCAAGTTCTCCGGTGAAGAAGGCCAACCGTCTGCTGGCGAAGTCAAAGAAGCCTTCGGCGAAATCGAATACCGCACCGTTCGCGAAAACATCGTCAACGGCAAGCCGCGTATCGATGGTCGTGACACCCGCACTGTGCGTGGTCTGAGTATCGAAGTCGGCGTGCTCGACAAGACCCACGGCTCGGCGCTGTTCACCCGTGGTGAAACCCAGGCGCTGGTCATTGCCACGCTCGGTACTGCCCGTGACGCGCAGTTGCTCGACACCCTGGAAGGCGAGAAGAAAGATCCCTTCATGCTGCACTACAACTTCCCACCTTACTCGGTGGGCGAGTGTGGTCGCATGGGTGCGACTGGTCGCCGCGAAATCGGCCACGGGCGTCTGGCCCGTCGTTCGGTTGCTGCCATGCTGCCGAGCGCTGACGAGTTCCCGTACACCATCCGCGTTGTCTCGGAGATCACCGAGTCGAACGGTTCCAGTTCCATGGCCTCGGTCTGCGGCGCTTCCCTGGCTCTGATGGACGCCGGTGTGCCGATGAAGGCGCCGGTTGCCGGTATCGCCATGGGCCTGGTCAAGGAAGGCGACAAGTTTGCCGTCCTGACCGACATCCTTGGTGATGAAGATCACCTGGGTGACATGGACTTCAAGGTTGCCGGTACTGCAAAAGGCGTTACTGCGCTGCAGATGGACATCAAGATCCAGGGCATCACCGAGGAGATCATGGAGATCGCACTCGGCCAGGCTCTGGAAGCGCGTCAGAACATCCTCGGTCAGATGAACCAGGTCATCGCTCAGTCGCGTACCGAGCTTTCGGCCAACGCACCGACCATGATCGCGATGAAGATCGATCAGGATAAAATCCGCGACGTCATCGGCAAGGGCGGCGCCACCATCCGCAGCATCTGCGAAGAAACCAAGGCCTCGATCGACATCGAGGATGACGGCTCGATCAAGATCTTCGGTGAAACCAAGGAGGCTGCTGAGGCCGCCAGGCAGCGCGTTCTCGGCATCACCGCCGAGGCCGAGATCGGCAAGATCTATGTTGGCAAGGTCGAGCGCATCGTCGACTTCGGTGCCTTCGTCAACATCCTGCCTGGCAAGGACGGCCTGGTGCACATCTCGATGTTGAGCGATCAGCGTGTCGAGAAGGTCACCGACGTGTTGAAGGAAGGTCAGGAAGTGAAAGTACTGGTACTGGACGTGGACAACCGCGGCCGTATCAAGCTGTCCATCAAGGACGTTGCCGCTGCGGAAGCTTCTGGCGTCTGAGCGATCCTGCGTAGCTGACAGAAAGGGCCTTCGGGCCCTTTTTGTTTGGCTGCAGTTATTGCGCGTTTGCCTGCGTAAGCTTGCAAGATGCACGCAACGGTACGGCCAAGCATGCATAGTGCAAGTGACCTGTTAAAAGCCTAACTCATAAGTGATTGTTTTATAACGATAAAAATAATGGCGGTAGTTGGCACACCGCTTGCGCTGTTATCTGTGCATCTGGGGCCGGAGACATGCCCCAGAAACCATGAGAACAGGAGTGACATCTATGAAGACTACTCAGACCCTTACCGCTGCCGCCATTGCCGCTGCTCTTAGCCTGCCATTTGCTGGCGCCGCGCTGGCTGATAACACCCCTGCCATCGATAAGACCGACACCGTGATGTTGGCCGCCAACACCATGGACGACGCCGGTGATGCCGCTTCCGATACTTGGATCACCACCAAGGTGAAGTCCACGCTGCTGGCTGAAGGTGCCACCCCAGGCATGGACATCGAAGTGGAAACCAAGGATGGCGTTGTTTCGCTGTCCGGGACCGTAGCTACCGAGGCTGAAAAAGAGGCCGCTATTGCCAAGGCCAAAGGTATCAAAGGCGTTCGCAACGTTGCTGCCGACGGCCTGAAAACTGCAGATTGATACAGTTCTTTCCCGCTAGTTAGTGGTGGGACGGAGCATAAAAAAACCCCGCTTTAGCGGGGTTTTTTATGGGCTAGTTGCCGCGCTGGCTATCGATCTGCCGCAACCGATTACCTTCGAAGCGCAAGAAGTGGAGCATTCCATGGTTCGGCCCATAGACCCACTCCTCGACCGAAACCTCCTGCCGATAGCCGTAATCGTCGATGATTTCCTTGTAGCCCACCATTGCACTGGTGACCGGCTCCCCGCACTTGCTGCGCACCTCTGCCGTAGTGGCGTCAAGACTTACCAGGCGGCTGTTGCAACGATAGGTGGAGGCCGCCTCGGCATGCAGACTGCTCAGTGACACAACAAGCAGTAGGCTGGTTAGGTGACGATTCATCTACTGACTCCCTGTGTTCAGTTGGCTCTGCGGGTTTCGATTCGAACCAGGCGGTTCCCTTCGAATGTCAGGATGCTGAGCATCCCGTTTTGAGGGCCGTACACCCATTCTTCCAGGGCGAACTCTTGGCGGTCGTTGCGGCTCAGGGTGTACCCAACCAGATCGCGGTGTTGTGGCACACCGCATTTGCGTTCGACTTCAAAGGTTCGATCGCCCGTTGTGACCAGTTGGCTGCCGCAGCGCATGGTGTCGGCGTGGGCGCTGGTGAAGGCCGCCAATAACAAGCACGCGCTTAGATATCTTGTCGCTGTCATCAGTCACTCCCTAGGTGTAGTACGGTCGCTACCTTGCCGTCACTCGCCTGTTCCGCCGTGCCGGTGTCCAACAGATAGACCCGCTCGGAATTCAGACCTGCCTCGACCAGATAACCCTTTATCGCGCCGGCACGCTCACGACTGAGGCGGCGCAACAATGCTGCGTTGTCAGCCCAGGAAGCGAGCACGGCCTGGCGCATCTGCTGGGCGCGCTGTTCGGTATCGAGTCCGGCCCACTCGCTTGGCGGTTGCCGGCCAAGCCGACTGCGGTAGATACCTTCGAGTAATGGTCCCGTATCGCTGTCTTCGATCTGGATCTGACCTGGGTCCGCCGGAACCTTGTCACCGCGGCGCTGGAGAATGCGGTACTGGGTTTCGCGAAGCTCCTGTTGCAAACGCTGCTCGGCGACCAACGGGCCGTCGACTTCGCTTGAGCTCATGCCCTCAACCTCAAGACGCAGCCCTGGGCGCTCCTTTAGCGCCGATGCCAGTGTGTCCAGCGACTTGCGTGCTTCACTATCCAGATCGCTGCTGGCCGGGCGGAAGCCGATGTGGCTGAGGTCTGTATCGCCACCGCCAGCCAGGCCCGCGATGAACTTGAAGGGCGCTTGCGCAGCACGTACCACGAGGTTGCGCAGCGTCTGCCAGACGATCGGCATGACGCTGAACTGCGGGTCGTTCAGGTCGCCTTGTACCGGCAGCTCAATGGAGATGGTGCCCTTGCTGTCCTTCAGCAAGGCCACCGCCAGGCGCACAGGTAGATCCACCGCGTCCGGGCTGTCGACCCTCTCGCCAAGCTGCAGCTGCTCCAGAACCACCTTGTTCTTTGCGTTCAAACGGCCTTGCTCGATCCGGTAGTGCAGATCCAGATTGAGGCGGCCCTTGCGGATCCGGTAGCCGGCAAACTTGCCGGAATAGGGTGTCAGCGTAGTCAGTTCTACCTGTCGGAAACTGGTCGCGATGTCCAGGCTCTGCAACGGGTCGAACGGTGTCAGGCTGCCCTTGATGCTGACTGGGGCGTACTGATCCACCTTGCCGGCGATGTTCACCGAGGCAGCCTTCTGTGCACGGTTGTCCAGCGTACCGATATCGCCGTTGAGCGACTGGATTGCCGTAACGAAAGGTGGACGCAGGCTGAAGTCGGCGAAGTTCGCCGAGCCGTTGGCTATGTTGATTCCGCCGATGCGAATGGCCAGCGGGTCGGCCTCCGGCGACTGCTTTTTTTCCGCGGCGCTTGTCGGGTCGCTGCGCTCGACCAGCAGATCGTTGATGTTGGTGCTTAGGTCCGGATTAATGATGAAACGGGCGTACGGCTGAGTCAGGTCGATACGGTCGATTGCGAGACTGCTCGGGTGGCGATAGTCCAGGCCGCTGAGTTGCAGCCGTTGCCATTTGACGAAGTCGCGGTTGTTTATCGTGTCGAGCGTATGCAGTTGCGTTGCGTCGACGCTGCCGCGCACGCTGAACGCCAACGGCTCGGTGTCCTGCAGCTCGATATTCAATTCGCTGGCCAGCATTCCGCTGCGCAGCTCAAGGTGGACCAGCGGGCTGAGGTAGGCCTGAGCGAGGCGCAGATCGATGTCCCGAGTGGCCACGGCCAGTTTGCCACTCATGGGCTTCAGCTGCAGTTGGCCGTTGGCCTGGACGGCACCTTGTTTGCCGAGGCCGGTGTCCAGTTTGAGAGAGAAGGGACTGGTGCCGAGGCTGTCGAAGTCGCTGATGTCGAGATTCAGCGGACCCAACGCCAGTTCGACGTCGTCGTCCGGAACGCGGTCGGCCAGATGCACCCGATAGTCGCGTAGCTGTGCGTCGCGCAGCAGCAATTGCCAGGTTTCGCTGGCAGGCTGGGTTTCTTCCACTGCGGCTGCCCCGGCGGCATCCGCTTTATCCGGAGTGGAGGCGAACAGTTTCTGCCAGTCCAGCTCGCCGTCGGCTTCCCGGGCGGCCCAGGTTTCCAAGTTGCGGCTGCGCAGCTTGCCGATGGTGACCCGCTGCTTGGCGAGGTCCAGCGCGGCTTCGCTCAGTTCGAGTCGTTCCAGGCGGACCAGCTTGCGCCCGTCCGGGCTATCGAGTGCCAGCTGCCCCAATGTCGCGCTGGCGTCGTCCAGCAATAACGTGAAGCCTTTATGGAGATCGAGGCGATAGCTCGTGCTGAGTTCGAGGCTGCCGTCCTTGAGCACCAACGGTGCGGCGTCGCGGACGTAGGGCCAGAGGTCCTTAAGCTGCAGTTTGCTGACTTGCAGCTTACCGCGGGAGGTCAACGGCTGCAGGTTGAGGTCGCCCTGCCAATCGATGCGCCCGCCACTTGGCCCGCTGGCAGTAAGGCGCGCATCGGCGTTGCCATCACTGCGAGTGGCCAGGTTGTGCAGTTCGAAGTCCAGCGAGTCGTATATCAGGACGATCGGCTCGCTCGGCCGCTTATCCTCGAATCCGAGGTGTCCGTGTGCGAGCTGCAGTCGGTCGATGCGCAGCGGAAAGATTTCGCCGTCTTCGCTGGTTGTTGGCTCCGCCTCAGGCGCCTTGAACAGCTGGTTGAGGTTGAGCGTGCCATCCTGGGTGAAGCGCGCTTCGACATGCGGCGCCCACAGTTCGACCGCCGCCAGATGCAAGGTGCGCTGCCAAAGGCTATCCCATTGCAGGTCGAGGAACAGCCGCTCGAAGGCTAGCTGACGATCGTCCTGCTCGCCGATGTGCAAGTCGAACAGCGAAAGCTCAAGGCTGAACGGGTTGAATTCGATACGTTGCAGGCTCGCCGGTACGGTTGCATAGACCGCCAGCTGTTGATTGACGATGCGTTGGGCGATACCCGGCAGAATCAGGAAGCCAAGCAGGCTGTAGCAGATCAGCGCGAGCGCCACGCCGGTGAACGCACGCTTCATTCCTTTGGGCATGACCGGAAGTATTCCTGGCGGATGGATGCCTTGGAGTATGGCACGGGCATGCGGTTCCCCGAATCGAGCGACGCGGGCAATGCGCTCAGAGCCGCAGAATCAGAGTCTTTAGTGGTGCCAGCCCATCGTGGGACGGAAAGTCGGCAGCCGGTGCCAGCGCCTGCCATTCGCGTACCGGCCTGCCGGCTTTCTCGGCGCAGCGCAGGACCTGGCTCCGCCAGTCATCCATAGATACCTTCGCCAGGTTGTTGCAACAGATCAGCACGCCCCCTTCGGCGGTGGCCAGCAACGCCGGTTTGAGCAGGCTTTGGTAGTCGCGCAGCAGATCCACCGTGCCGAACGCACTGCGTGCCCAGGCGGGCGGGTCGAGCAACACCAGGTCGAACTGGCGTTGCGCCAGGCGCGGGTAATCCGGGAGCGCGCGTCCGCGGCGCGCGCTGATCGGCAGCCCGGCCAGCTGGCGGATGGCCGGAAAGTAGTCGGACTGGACAAAATGCATCGGCGGCAAAGACGGATTCAGCTCGCCGTTTTCCCGTCCCACTGCCAGGTTGCGCTCGGCAAAATCGACATTCCAGACTTCCGCCGCGCCGCCTGCAGCAGCGCACAGCCCGACGCCACAGGTATAGGAGAACAGGTTGAGCACCGACTTGCCGGCGCTGTGCTGCTTAACCCAACCGCGGGCGTTGCGCAGATCGAGAAACAACAGCGGATCCTGCCCGCTGTGGCGCCCGCGTATGCGATAGCGCAGGCTCCACTCATGGGCGATCTGATCTTCGAGCGCAGCGTCGTCTGGCTGATGACCCGCAACGCTGCGATCGATGCGCGAGTTGCTTTGCGAGCGGTCGTTGTAGATGAGTTGCAGCGGTTGCCCGAGAAATTCGCCGGCCTCGTCATGGATAGTCTGCAACGACAGCGCATCGAGTGACTGGTGAAAGCTCTGCACCATCAGTTGCGGCCCGTAGCGATCGACCGTCAGACCGGCTGCGCCTTCCTGGCTGCCATGGAACAGCCGATAGCAATCAGTGCCCTGTAGCTGCAGCTCGTCGAGCAGCGGGCGACGGGCTTCGAAGGCGGCGCGCAGCGCCTGGTCTAGAGAGGGCATGCGCGGCGACTCGAAATAGGAGGGCGCGCAGTTTACCAAGAAACGCTTCGACAGTCGGGCGATGCTAGCGTGGCGGCAGGCCCATACGCCGGCGTGCGCGATGCACTGAGCCGCTGCGTACGGCCCAGCGCAATACCGGTGCGGTACTGCGCACGCCAGCGCGGATCAGCTGGCGTCGGTTGTCGCTCAATGAAAGGCCAAGCATCGCCGGAGCCCATTCAGGCATGAGCTCGACACCGGCGTGCAGCATCAGCGTCCCGAACGGCCGGAGCAGCGGGCTCGGCGCCGGGGCGGTACGCAGTATCTGCAAGATCTCCAGTGCGCGTTCGTCGCTACGCAGCTGAGGTCGGAGTCGTTCCAGGTAAGCCGCGATCTGCGCGCGTGAGCGTGGCACATCCTTGGCGCCGAGGCGCTCGGCTATCAGCGCGACTTCATCGTAATAGCGATCCTGCTCGGCCGCGGAGAGGGAAGGGTTGAGGTAACGCAGGTGCGATTTGAGAAAGCTGCTGACTTCCGCGACATGGACCCAGGTCAGCAGATCCGGGTCGGAAGCGGCATAGGGGCGGCCATCCGGCGCCGTACCGGTCACGCCGGCGTGGATCCGCTGGACCCGCTCGATCAACCGGTCGGCGTCGGCCTGGCTACCGAAGGTTGTCGCGGAGATGAACTGGCCGGTGCGCCGCAGCCGGCCGAGCAGGTCCTGGCGAAAGTTGGAGTGATCCCACACGCCGGCTAGCGCCAGAGGATGCAGCGCCTGTAGCAGCAACGCGGAGATTCCGCCGACCATCATCGAGGTGAAATCGCCGTGCACCCGCCAACAGACCGACTCCGGCCCGAACAGGCCAGGGTCGCCCGGCGGATGCTCGTAATCCACGCCACCGATCGCCAGGCCGGTGAGGCTGAGCACGCGGGTTTCGATCTGACGGCGGATGAATTCCATGGTAATGGCGCTGCTGGCTTCTGAAGCAGGCGATGTTACCTGAGGAGGCGGTCGTTGCCTGCGGTTGCGCTAAGGTTCGGACCAGGGGCGAGGCTTGGGTAGGCGTGACCGGACAGCAGCGCGCCGTCCGGTCAGGTGGCGCTGTCAGCCGCGATGACGGCCGCGGAAGAAGTCGATCAGACCTTGGGTGGAGGCATCTTCTGCCGGAGCGGCATCGAAGCGGGTCATCTGGTTATAGACGGCCTTGCCCAGGTCCTTGCCAAGTTCCACGCCCCACTGATCGAAGGAGTTGATTCCCCAGATCACGCCTTGGACGAAGACCTTGTGCTCGTATAGCGCGATCAACGCGCCGAGACGGCCGGGGCTGATGGTTTCCATGACCACGGTATTGCTCGGCCGGTTGCCCGGAATCACCTTGTGCGGCGCAAGACGCTGAACCTCGGCTTCGCTCAGACCCTTGGCACGCAGTTCAGCCTCGGCTTCCTCGCGCGTCTTGCCGCGCATCAGCGCCTGGCTTTGCGACAGGCAGTTGGCGTAGAGCCACTCGTGGTGATCGGCGACGGGGTTGTGGCTGACCACCGGGACAATGAAATCCGCCGGAATCAGCGGTGTGCCTTGGTGCAGCAACTGATGATAGGCGTGCTGGCCGTTGGCGCCGACACCGCCCCAGATCACTGGGCCGGTGGTGCAGGAAACCGGTGTGCCGTCCTGGCGCACGCTCTTGCCGTTGGACTCCATGTCCATCTGCTGCAGGTGTTTGACGAAGTTGCGCAGGTAATGGTCGTAGGGCAGGAAGGCGTAGCTCTCAGCGCCCCAGAAGTTGTGGTACCAAATGCCCAGCATTGCCAGCAGAACCGGCATGTTGTTCTCGAACGGTTCGCTGAGGAAATGCTGGTCCATGCTGTAAGCGCCGGAGAGCAGGTCCTTGAAGTTGGACATGCCGATGGCGAGCGCGATGGGCAGGCCGATCGCCGACCACAGCGAGTAACGGCCACCGACCCAATCCCACATCGGGAAGATGTTCTTTTCGCGGATGCCGAATTCCATGGCCGCCTGCTTGTTGCTGGTCACCGCGATGAAATGACGGTAGAGCTTCTCCTCGGTGCCACCCTTGCCCAGGTACCAGTTGCGCGCGGCTTGGGCGTTCTTCAGCGTCTCCAGCGTGCCGAAGGTCTTGCTGGAGATGATGAACAGGGTGGTTTCAACGTTCAGCTTGGCGGTTACTTCGCGAAATTCGCTGCCGTCGATGTTCGCCAGGTAATGCGTGCGCACGCCGTGCTGGGTGAACGGCAGCAGCGCCTCGGAGACCAGCTGCGGACCGAGGAAGGAGCCGCCGATGCCGATGTTCACCACGTCGGTGATGGTCTTGTCGCTAAAGCCGCGCCACAGATTGTTGTGGATGCGGGTGACGATATCGGTCATCTGCGCCAGGGCGGTGTGCACGTCGCGGATTATGTTCTTGCCGTCGACCATCACCGATTCGCCCATGGGACGGCGCAGTGCGGTGTGCAATACCGGGCGATTCTCCGAGCCGTTGATCCTCTCGCCTTCGAACATCGCATGGGCTGCCTGCTCAACGCCGGCCTCGCGTGCGAGGTTCACCAGCAGGGTGCGGGTTTCAGGAGTGATCAGGTTCTTCGAATAGTCGAGAAACAGACCGCTGCAGGAAACCGACAGATCATCGAAGCGTGTCGGGTCGGCCTTGAATGCTTCGCGCATGCTGAAGTTCTGCATGGCCAGGCGGTGTTCTTCCAAGGCCTTCCAGGACGGCAGACCGGTGACATCGAGCGGATGCTGGTAGTAGCTCATGGTGATGCGGCTTCCTTTGCTTTGACAGGCCGCTGAATCCTTGCGGTTAGTGCACATCGCGGCGCGCAATGGCCGCGACAGGATTCAGTGATATGTATGACCGTGCGGGCGCGCCGGCACTCGTCCTGAATGCTGCGGATGCTGGCCGAACCCGGCTTTGACCGAGCCGGTGAAGGCACATCCTATGCCATCAGAGTCAGCTGAGACAGGGAAAACCCCTGCTACGTTCCGGGCTATTTCTTCTATTCTGCCTGCACTGATGCATCTTCCCAATCATCCAGAACCCGTGGGCGCTTCGCACAACGAAAAAGCCCGAAGTGCGAACACTTCGGGCTTTCTTTTCAGCGATGCCAGGCGGAGAGGTCAGGCAACCTGTACCGGGATGGCGTTGCTGGTGTGGCTAAGCTCGCCGTCGGCACCCATGTAGAGCACGTGAGGCTTGAAGCTGAGCAGCTCGGCCTCGCTGTAGTGGGCGTAGGCGCAGATGATCAGGCGATGGCCGACACCCGCCTTGTGAGCAGCGGCACCGTTGACCGAGATGATTTTCGACCCTTCCTCGCCGCGGATCGCGTAGGTGGTGAAGCGCTCGCCGTTGTCGACGTTGTAGATCTGGATCTGTTCGTACTCACGGATGCCGGCCAGGTCCAGCCACTCGCCGTCGATGGCGCAGGAACCTTCATAATCGAGCACCGAGTGAGTTACCTGGGCGCGGTGCAGTTTGGCCTTAAGCATGATGGCGTGCATGGCAGGGTCCTCCGGGTGCGCAAGCGGCGCAGAGTGTGCCTCAAGCCTTGAGGGTGATCAAGGCTGCGGACAATTGGCTGGGATCAGGCCGATGTGCGGATATCGACGAGCAGGTTATCGAGCAGTCTCGTCTTGCCCAAATAGGCAGCGGCGAGAATAACCACTTCGCTGGACGCGTCGCTCACGGGCTGCAGATCGATGGCGTTGCGAACTTCCAGATAGTCCGGACGCAGGCCGGCGGTTTGCAGCGCGCTCAGGCCTTCGTCGATCAGTGCCGGGTAGTCACGGCGGCCGCCGCGGATGGCCATGTCCAGCTGGTTCAGCGTGCGATAGAGCACGGGAGCCGTGGCACGCTCGTCCGGGGTCAGATAGCCGTTGCGCGACGACAGTGCCAGGCCGTCATCGGCCCGAACGATCGGCTCGGAAAGGATCTGCACCGGCATGTTCAGGTCGCGAACCATGGTGCGAATAACCGCCAGCTGCTGGAAGTCCTTCTGCCCGAACACCGCGAGATCCGGCAAAACCATGTTGAACAGCTTGGTCACCACCGTGGAGACGCCGTCGAAGTGCCCGGGGCGACTGCCGCCACACAGGCCTTCCGATACGCCAGGGACGCGGACGATGGTCTGCTGGGCCTGGCCGTGTGGGTACATCTCTTCCACGCTGGGCGCGAAGAGCAGGTGGCAGCCGGCTTCGAACAACTTGTCCTGATCCGCTGCCAGGGTACGCGGATAGCTGTCCAGGTCCTCGTTGGGGCCGAACTGCAGCGGGTTGACGAAGATGCTGGCGACTACGAAGTCGGCACGCTGACCGGCCTTTTTTACCAGTGCGATATGGCCAGCGTGCAGATTGCCCATGGTCGGCACGAAGCCGATGCGCTTGCCCTCGCTGCGGGCCCGGGCGACCGCAGCGCGCAGGTCGGCAATGGTCTTGACGATGTTCATGCGGAGAAACCGTGCTCGGCTGCGGGAAATTCGGTGGCCTTGACCGCTTTTACATAGCCGGCAATGGCGGAAGGGATGTCGCCGTGCTCGCGCATGAAGTTCTTGACGAACTTCGGTACACGACTGCTGAGCGAAAGCCCGAGCATATCGTGCAGCACCAACACCTGGCCGTCGGTGTCGCTGCCGGCGCCGATGCCGATCACCGGAATGCCCACCGCCTGAGTAATGCGCGCGGCGAGATCGCTGGGGACGCATTCGAGCAGTAACATCGCGGCGCCAGCGGCTTCCAGCGCTTTGGCGTCTGCCAGCATTTGCTGCGCCTGGGCTTCTTCGCGGCCTTGGACCTTGTAACCGCCGAAGAGGTTAACGGCCTGAGGCGTCAGCCCCATGTGGGCGCAGACCGGAATGCCACGCTCGGCCAGAAGCCGGATCGACTCGGCCAGCCAGGCAGTGCCTTCGAGCTTGATCATGTGCGCGCCGGCCTGCATCAGCACGGCCGAGTTGTTCAGGGTCTGCTCAGTCGTGGCGTTAGCCATGAATGGCAGGTCGGCAACGATCATCGCGCCACGGTTGCCGCGTTTGACGCTGGCGGTGTGGTAGGCCATGTCGGCGACGGTGACTGGCAAGGTGCTGTCGTGACCTTGCAGGACCATGCCGAGTGAGTCGCCGATCAAAAGCATCTCGACGCCCGCATCGCAGGCGGTCTTGGCGAAGGTGGCGTCATAGCAGGTGAGCATGACGATCTTCTCGCGCTTGTGCTTGAGTCCTTGCAGCGTGGTCAGGGTTACGTCTGGCATGAATGCCGTCCTCTTCGAGCCTCGGAGGTCAGGATTGCCGGGGCAGTGCACCGCTAGCGCGCGGCGGTCGCCAATGGCAGAGGGCGCTTATAGTCCCGGCGGCGACAGAGTAAGTCAATCGCGAGTGTTACCCGCACGTTACGTTCGTTACCGCGACGGTGACACTGTCGCTGGAGAGGCGCTCCAGGCCGCTGAATGGGCAGGCTGCGAGCAGATCGGTGAGTCGCCGACCGTCTGCTAGCACCAGTTCCGCCGGCGCAATCTCGGCCAATGGGTAGAGCACGAATGCGCGGGCCTGCATGTGATAGTGCGGAACCTTGAGGCGCGGCTCGTCAATCAGGCGGTCGCCGAACAGCAGCATATCCAGATCCAGCGTGCGTGGTCCCCAGCGTTTGGCTTTGCGTTCGCGGCCCTGGGCCAGTTCGATGCACTGCAGGGCGTCGAGCAGGGCGAGCGGTGCGAGGCTGGTGTCCAGGGCAGCAACAGCATTGACGTAGCGTGGCTGGTCGGCTGGCCCAAGTGGATCGCTGGCATAGAGTGACGAGACTGCCGCCAGGTTGCTTTGCGAGAGCTCTGCCAGCGCCTGGAGGGCGCCGCGCAGTTGTTGTTGCGGATCGGCCAGGTTGCTCCCCAGGCCGATATAGACGCGTTCCATCTTACTCGGCCGGGGTGGCGGCGCTGTCGCCCGGAGCCCGCCGGCGACGTCCGCCGCGGCGGCGTTTTTTCGCTCCGCCCGCTTCGTCTTTATTGCTGAGCCCGCGAATCATGTTGCGCCGCTCGCTTTCGCTGGCTTCCTGGTAGTCGGTCCACCAGTCACCCAGGCCCCCGGTCTGCTCACCGGCGCTTTCACGCAGCAGGAGGAAGTCGTAACCGGCACGGAAGCGGGGGTTTTCCAGCAGCTGGTCGGCGCGGCGACCCTGGCGACGTGGCAGGCGCTCCTGCATATCCCAGATTTCGCGCATGGGCATGGTGAAGCGTTTGGGAATGGCGGTGCGCTGGCACTGCTCCCAGATGATGTCGTGCGCGGCTTCCTGCATCGCCGGGATCGGCGGCATGCCACGATCCTGCAGTTCCTGCACGCGAGCGGGCAGGGCAGGCCAGAGCAGTGCGGCGAAAAGGAAGGCGGGCGTGACCGGCTTGCCTTGCTGGATACGCAGGTCGGTATTGGCCAGCGCGTTGCGGATCAGCGTACCGGCGTATTCCGGGTCGCGCTCCAGGGCCGCTGCGCTCGCCGGGAACAGCGGGGCGAAAAGGTCGTATTCGAGCAGCAGCTCGAAGGTGCGCTCGGCCTTGCCACCGAGGAACAGCTTGAGTATTTCGTCGAACAGACGGGCCGAGGGAATGCCGTCGAGCAGGTCGGCCAGATCGACGATGGGTTCGGCGCTGTGGCGCTCGATCTCAAAGTCGAGTTTGGCGGCGAAGCGCACCGCGCGCAGCATGCGCACCGGGTCTTCCTGATAGCGTTGCTCGGGGTCACCAATCAGCCGAATCAGGCGGTTGCGGATATCATGCACACCGCGGGTGTGATCGAGAATGCGTTCCGTGGTCGGATCGTAATACAGCGCGTTAATGGTGAAGTCGCGGCGCTGGGCGTCGTCCTCGAGCGTGCCATAGATGTTGTCGCGCAGGATGCGCCCGCTCTCATTACGCGATGCCATATGGCTGGCGTCATCGTCATCCTCTTCGGGATGGTTGGCGCGGAAGGTGGCGACTTCAATGATCTCGCGACCGAAATGCACATGCACCAGCTTGAACCGTCGCCCAATCACCCGTGCGTTGCGGAACTCGGCACGCACCTGCTCGGGCGTCGCGCTGGTGGCGACGTCGTAATCCTTGGGGTTCAGCTGCAGCAGCAGATCGCGCACGCAGCCGCCCACGACATAGGCCTCGTAACCAGCCTGCTGCAGCCGTTCGACCACGCTCACCGCGTAACGACTGATCTCGTTGCGATGCAGGGAATGCTGCCGGCTGGACAGAATTTCAGGTGTGCGGCGGGGATGCGGGATACGGCGCAGAGGAAGACGAAAAGACTGGAACAGCTTTTTCAGCATGGGGGGCAACTGTGTGGCGGAATGACGGGCCGGTGTCGCGAATGGCCGCGAAACCTGCGCGGATTCTAGCACCGAGAGTGCTGGATGTTGAACGATGCGCGGGGAGGTGTCAAAAAGCATCTTGCGCAGCGTGACGAAGGTATTGCTCAGCGCAGCACTCAGGTCGGGTGCGTGGTGCTTGATGTGGCGCCAGTGCAACGGGTTCGCGGGCCGGGTCGACAAATCCCGAATAGCACAAAGGGGAGCCGAAGCTCCCCTCTGAATACTGTTGCGTGCTTTTATTGTTATTAGTCGTTCAGGCGTTGCTGTTCTTGTTGTTCGCCTGTTCCCTTGGGCCGTGGCCTTCGAGAGCGCTCTTATAATGAGAGCTAATAGCAAACGGATTTCTTTGGTTGCTGACTTTGCCTTGATCTTCGATCCAACCAGTGCGGGCCCTGCTCGATGCAGTTTTTTATTGTTCTCGGCCTGGTCGTGGGGCGAACCCCGTGGCAAGTCCTCTCCAAAAGAATCAGTTAGCTGCGCCTCCGCCTTCTTGTCGTTATTTTGCTGGAGCCGTTACGTCTTGTTCTTGTTATGGGATCTGCTTGTTATTGTTGTTGTGCCATTTAGATAGCAGTTGCCGTGCCAGCTTTTTAAATTCGTTATATATCAGTAGGTTAGTGATTTTTGCATTTCAGGCGGGCAAGAAAAAACCGGGACAACGTTACCGTTACTCCCGGTTTTTGTTACGAGTCGTGCAGTGGCGGTAACAGGTTACCCAGCAGCGCTACTCGATTTGCGGCGTGGGATACCCAGGCGCTGGCGCCGTTCCCATAGGCATTTCCGGCTGATGCCCAGCTTGCGAGCCAGCTCGGTTTCGGTCATGTGGTCCTGATGTTCGAGCACGAAGTGCTGGAAGTAATCCTCCAGCGACAGGTCCTCGGTCGGCTCGTTGCTGCTGGCTATACCGCGGATGCTGCCGAGGGGCTCGTCGAAGTCGTCGTCCAACTCATCAAGCTCGATGTCGATGCCAAGCAGCTCGGCATCGATTTCCGGGCTTTCGCTAAGAATTGCCGCGCGTTCGATTGCGTTTTCCAGCTCGCGCACGTTGCCTGGCCAGGAGTAATGACGGATCGCCTGCTCGGCATCGCGGGAGAAGTGCAGATCATCGCTGCCCATGCGTTCGCCCTGGCGTGCGAGGAACGCCTCGGCGATCTCCAGCACGTCACTCCCGCGCTCGCGCAGCGGCGGTAGCTTGAGCGCGATGACGTGCAGTCGGTAGTAGAGGTCTTCACGGAACTGCCCGGTCTTGGCCAGGGTTTTCAGGTCGCGGTGCGTAGCTGCAATCAGGCGCACATCGACCTTCTGCGATTGCACCGAGCCAACCCGGCGGATCTCGCCTTCCTGCAATACCCGCAGCAGGCGTGCCTGCGCCTCCAGTGGCAGTTCGCCGATCTCGTCGAGGAACAGTGTGCCACCATCCGCTGCTTCGACCAGGCCGGCGCGGCCCGCACTGGCGCCGGTGAAGGCACCTTTTTCATGGCCGAACAGTTCGGACTCGATCAGTGTTTCCGGGATGGCGGCGCAGTTGACCGAAATCATCGGGGCCTTGGCGCGTCGTGAAAGGTTGTGCAGCGCACGGGCGACCAATTCCTTGCCGGTGCCCGACTCGCCCTGAATCAGCACGTTGGAGTCGGTCGGGGCGACCTTGCGAATCTTGCCGAACATATCCTGCATGGGCGCGCAGTGGCCGATGATGCCGATGTCGTCCCGATCAGCTTCGCCTGATGCGGCGCTCGTGTTACGCGCGGGTTGCGCCTGTGTCGCGGCGTTGTGCTGATGGTCGCTGAGAATGCGTGCCACGGTCTGCAGCATCTCGTCGTGATCGAATGGTTTGGCGATGTAGTCGACCGCGCCCATCTTCATCGAGTCCACAGCCGAGCGCAGACTGGCATAGCTGGTCATGATCAGCACTGGCGTGCCTTCGGCGAGCTTGATCAGCTCTGTGCCGGGCGCGCCGGGTAGTCTTAGGTCGCTGACGATGAGGTCGAAACCCGGAATGCTGTAGCGCTCCTGTGCCTCCTGCACCGAGCCGGCTTCGCTGACCTCGTACTGGTTGCGCTCAAGCAGGCGTCGCAGGGCAGAGCGGATGATGGTTTCGTCTTCGACGATCAGAATGTGTGACATCAGTACTCTCTCGACGGTCTGGAGGCAGAACCGGCGCCGGGCCGGAACGGCAGTCGCCTCTTCAACTTACGGCATGGGACGCTTCGACATGCCGCGGCAGGGTGATGCGAAAACGGGTGCCGCGCTGTGTTTCCGGGTCGGCCGGGCTGTCGATATCGATCTGGCCATAATGCTCTTCAATGATCGAATAGACCAGCGCGAGGCCCAGGCCGGTGCCTTCGCCTGGGTCCTTGGTGGTGAAAAACGGTTCGAACAGTCGATCCTGAATGTCCTTGGGAATCCCCTCGCCTTCGTCCTCGACCAGCAGATACACGGTCTGCTCGGCGACCTCGCTGCTGATACGGATCACGCCGCCTTGCGGCGACGCGTCGCGGGCATTGGAAAGCAGGTTGATCAGTACTTGCGCGAGGCGTTGCGGGTCGCCTTCGGCAAAATGCTCCGGATCGCAGATGTTGACGAACTGCACCTCGGTGCGATTGCGGTTGAGCGAGAGCAGGCCGATGGCATCTTGCGTGGCTTGCGCCAGGCTCACCGGATACAGCTGGTGCTGGCGCTCGCCGGCATGGGCGAAGCTCATCAGCGATTGCACAATGCGCGAGACGCGCTTGGTTTGCTCGATGATCTGGCCGCTGATCTCAACGATTTCGCCATCACCGTCGCGCTCTTCCCGCAGGTT
The DNA here is from genome assembly GCF_038561965.1 of Stutzerimonas stutzeri. Taxonomy (NCBI): domain Bacteria; kingdom Pseudomonadati; phylum Pseudomonadota; class Gammaproteobacteria; order Pseudomonadales; family Pseudomonadaceae; genus Stutzerimonas; species Stutzerimonas stutzeri. The sequence continues at coordinate 955,237 of NZ_CP139348.1, forward strand.
CTGCGCCAGGCAGGCGATGCCGGTGATCGGATTGCCGATTTCGTGCGCAACACCGGCTGCCAGGCGGCCGATGCTGGCCAGGCGTTCGGAGTGCACCAGGCGGTCCTCAAGCTGCTGGGTTTCGGTCAGGTCTTCGACCAGCAGCACCAGGCCGCTATTACCCGGCGCCAGTGGCTCGGCAATGGCTGCCTTGTGCAGGTTGAGGCAGCGGCGATGGCCATTGTGCGCCAGGCGTTGCTTGTGCAGGTGCTCGTCGGCTTGCTCAATGAAATCGCTCAGCAGGCTGCGCCAGGGCTCGGCGATGGTCGACAGGCGCGAGCCGACTACCTGCAGCGCGGGAATCTCGGTGAGCTCTTCGAGGGCGCGGTTCCACATGAGGATTTCCTGATCCTTGGCCAGCGAGCAGACGCCCATGGGCAGTTCCTGCAGTGTTTGCCGGTGATAGCGGCGCAGGGCATCGAGTTCAGCGGCCAGGCCGGTCAGGCGCGAGTGGTACTCCTCCAGACGGCTCTCGATGAAGTGAATATCTTCGGTGATGTAGCCCTCGGCACCGTTTTTGTAGGCCAGGAAGTTCTCGACGATGTCTTGCGCCACGCTGGGGCCCATCAGGCCGGAAAGGTTGGCTTCAATACGGTCGCGCAGGCGGCGCAGAGCGTAGGGGCGGTGCTCGTCGAAGGGCAATTGCAGATCGCGCAGTGCCTGTTCCACTTCGCGCTGGGCGGTCTTGGCGCCGAGAGGCTTGGCCAGCTGGGTAGCGAACTCCTGCGGCGAGGCAGCCATCAGCTCGCGACGTTGTGGGCGGCGGACATTCTCCACAGCGCAGGCTTCGGCAGCACTCTGCTCTTCGGGACTGGTTTCGGTGAAGATGGAGAACAACGAGAACGCCAGTACGTTGACTGCTAGCGAGGCGATCGCAGCCAGGTGCCAACTGGTGTCATCCAGCACGTAGACGACGTTGAATAACGGTATGTAGAAACCATCCAGATTGCCTACCAGCGGCAACAGCATGGTTACCATCCAGACGCCGATGCCGCCCAGCAGGCCGGCGATGTAGCCACGCCGATTGGCCGTCGGCCAGTAGAGCACCGAAAGCACGCCTGGAAGGAACTGCAGGGTGGCGACGAAGGCGACGATGCCGAGGTTGGACAAATCCTGCTCGGCGCCGAGCAGCAGGTAGAAACCGTAGCCGGCCATGATGATGGCGAAGATCAGGCTGCGGCGTGTCCACTTCAGCCAGCGATAGATGTTGCCTTCGCTGGATGGCTGATACAGCGGCAGCACCAGATGGTTGAGCGCCATACCCGACAGCGCCAGGGTGCTGACGATGATCAACCCACTGGAGGCTGACAGGCCGCCAACGAACGCCAGTAGCGCCAACGTCTCGCTCTGCGCGGCGATCCCCAGGCCGAGGGTGAAGTACTCCGGGTTGGTGCTCACCCCAAGCTTGAGGCCGGCCCAGAGAATCAGCGGTACGGCCAGGCTCATCAGCAGCAGATAGAGCGGCAAACCCCAGCTGGCACTGACCAGGCCGCGTGGGTTGAGGTTTTCGGTAAAGGTCATGTGGTACATGTGCGGCATCACGATGGCTGAGGCGAAGAACACCAGCAGCAGCGTGCGCCAGGGGCCTTCCTGCAAAGGTGTGTGCAATGCCTGCAAGGCCGACTGGTTCTGCAGCAGCCAGATCTCCAGCTGATGCGGGCCGCCGAATACCACATAAAGGGCATAGAGGCCGATCGCACCGAAGGTCACCAGTTTGACGATGGATTCGAAGGCGATGGCGAACACCAGTCCTTCATGTTTTTCCCGCGTGGCGATGTGACGGGCACCGAAAAGAATGGTGAACAGCATGATCATCAGGCAGTAGCCCAGCGCCACGCGCTCTTGCAGCGGTTCGAGGGTGAGGATGCCGATGGCATCGGCCACCGCCTGGATCTGCAGGGCGAGCAACGGCAGCATGCCGATCAGCATGACGATGGTGGTCAGGGCGCCGCTCCAGGTGCTGCGGAAACGGAACGCCACCAGGTCGGCGAGTGACGACAGCTGGTAGGTGCGGGTGATGCGCAGAATCGGATAGAGCAGCACCGGCGCCAGCAGAAAGGCGCCGCAGACGCCCAGATAGGTGGCGAGAAAACCATAGCCGTACTGATAGGCCAGGCCGACGGTGCCGTAGAAGGCCCAGGCGCTGGCATAGACGCCCAGCGATAGGGTGTAGGTCAGTGGATGACGGATGACCCAGCGCGGAATCAGGCCGCGTTCGCTGACCCAGGCGACGCCGAACAGCATGAACAGGTAGGCGGCGCTGATCAGGATCAGGTGGCTCAGGCTAAAGCTCGTCTGCATCACGCTGGCTCTGGAGAATGAAGGTCACCACGATCAGGATCAGCCACAGCAGGTAGGGTCGATACCACGCGCCGTTGGGGTCGATCCACCAGTCCATGATCGCCGGGGAGAACAGATAGATCCCCACTACCAGGAGCAGCACCAGTCGGTAGATATACATGCCGGGTCTCGTGTCGGAAGTGAGGCGATGGTAGAGCAGCGGCACGTTGCAAGCCACCAGTGGCGGGCAAAACCAGTCGTATGTTCCGCTCGGCGCTGCCGGCCACTCAACGCAGCTGCGCCTCAGCCAGAGTCCGGGTGCGCGGGATACGTTCGGCATCCCAGTGACTAACCGCCCAGCCGAGGATTTCGCTTGGCAGCGCATCGTTCAGTTCTGCTGCCGGCAGCTGGCCGAGGGCGCGCAGTGCGCGCAGCAGCAGCGGGCTCGCCTCGTGGGGCTGCAACGGTGGCGAGCGGTAGCTCTTGCCCAGCTTGTGGCCGTCCGGCTGGATGATCAGCGGCAGGTGCAGATAGCGTGGTTGCGGCAGGCCCAATACTTCCTGCAGGTAGAGCTGGCGCGGCGTGGAGTCGAGCAGATCGGCGCCACGCACGACGTCGGTGACACCTTGCCAGGCATCGTCCAGCACCACGGCGAGCTGGTAGGCGATCAGGCCGTCGCGGCGGCAGATTACGAAATCACCAACCTCGCGACCCAGGTGCTGACGAAACTCGCCCTGCACGCGATCGATGAAGCCACACTCGCGGTCCGGTAGCCGCAGGCGAATGGCTGCATCTTCGAGGCCGTTCCCGGCGTCGCGGCAAAAGCCGGGGTAGGGACCAGGGTAGTCTGCGAGCTGCTTGCGCGAGCAGGTGCAGGCATAGGCCAGCCCTTCATCGAGCAATCGCTCAATTGCGGTGCGATATGCCGCGTGCCGCTCGCTCTGGCACAGCATCTCGCCGTCCCATTCGAAGCCGTAACTCAAGAGCGTATCGACGATGGCCTTCTGCGCGCCCGGCATTTCCCGCGGCGGATCGATGTCCTCCATGCGTAGCAGCCAGCGACCGCCGACCGCGCGGGCATCCAGGTACGAAGCAAGGGCCGCGACCAGCGAGCCGAAATGCAGGTAACCACTGGGCGTCGGGGCAAAACGGCCGACGTAGCGATCAGTAGGGGCAGGGGTGGCAGAGGGCATGGCAGAGCCGGCGCGATCGGTGATGGCGGGGCGGATGAAGCGCTGCAGAGTCCTGAAATGAAGCGGGGCGCCGAAGCGCCCCGTTCGGGATCAGGAACCGATCTGCTTTTCCTTGATCTCCGCCAGCGTCTTGCAGTCGATGCAGAGCGTGGCGGTGGGGCGAGCTTCGAGTCGGCGGATGCCGATCTCGACGCCGCAGGAGTCGCACCAGCCGTACTCGTTGTCTTCGATCAGCTGCAGCGTCTCGTCGATCTTCTTGATCAGCTTGCGCTCGCGGTCGCGGGCGCGCAGTTCCAGGCTGAACTCTTCTTCCTGGCTGGCACGGTCGGCCGGATCAGGGAAATTGGCAGCCTCGTCCTGCATGTGGTGCACGGTGCGATCGACCTCTTCCATCAGCTCCTGTTTCCACTTGTTCAGGATGCCAGTGAAGTGGGCGCGCATCTTGTCGCTCATGTATTCGTCGCCCTTGCTTTCCTTATAGGGCTCGAAGGCGCGAATCAGTTGCTTGTTCGACGGTGTATCTTTGGTAATGGGCATGGATGAACGCCTCTCGCTATGTCCATTGCGCAGGATGATTTGTCCCTTGCCGGCCCGTGCCGGCCCTGCGGCTGCAAGCGGGCGAACTTACCAGATCGGATCGGGGCGCGCTACTCCCGAATCCAACAGTAATTACAGCAGTATCGGGACCTTGGGTAGAATTCACGTTTCGTTCTCAGCAGGAAGGTCAGATGACCTCGTCATACAGTGCGCGCAGCCGCGCAATCGAACCTTTCCACGTCATGGCGCTTTTGGAGCGGGCCAACCAGCTGCAAGTTCAAGGCCACGACGTCATTCATCTGGAAATTGGCGAACCGGACTTCACCACCGCAGCGCCTATCGTCGCTGCAGGGCAGGCCGCATTGGCGGCCGGGCACACACGTTACACACCCGCCCGCGGCCTGCCGCAGCTGCGTGAAGCCATTGCCGGCTTCTACGTGCAACGCTATGGATTAACCATTGACCCCGAACGCATCCTGATTACGCCCGGTGGCTCCGGTGCGCTGCTGCTGGCGGCGAGCCTGCTGGTGGATCCGGGCAAGCACTGGTTGCTCGCCGATCCGGGCTACCCCTGCAATCGGCATTTCCTGCGGCTAGTCGAGGGTACTGCGCAATTGGTGCCGGTCGGCCCCGAGGTTCGCTATCAGCTGACCCCGGAGCTGGTCGAGCGCTACTGGGACCGCGACAGTGTCGGTGCGCTGGTCGCGTCGCCGGCCAATCCGACGGGCACGCTGCTGGAGCGCGACGAACTGGCCCGGCTGTCCGGGGCGCTGAAAGAACGTGGCGGTCATCTGGTGGTTGATGAGATCTACCACGGGCTGACTTATGGCGTCGATGCGGCCAGCGTGCTGGAGGTCGATGACGGCGCGTTCGTGCTCAACAGCTTTTCCAAGTACTTCGGCATGACCGGCTGGCGCCTGGGCTGGCTGGTGGCGCCGCCGGCTGCCGTTCCGGAGCTGGAAAAGCTTGCGCAAAACCTCTACATCAGCGCGCCAAGCATGGCCCAGCACGCAGCCCTGGCCTGCTTCGAACCGGCGACGCTGGAGATACTCAAGGCGCGACGCTGCGAATTCGCCCGTCGGCGAGACTTCCTGTTACCAGCCCTGCGCGAGCTGGGCTTCGGCATCGCGGTCGAGCCGCAAGGGGCGTTCTATCTGTATGCCGATATCAGTGCGTTCGGCGGCGATGCCTACGCATTCTGCCAACATATGCTGGAAATCGAATTCGTCGCGATCACCCCGGGATTGGATTTTGGCCGCTTCCAGGCCGGGCATCATGTGCGCTTTGCCTACACCCAAGACCTGCCTCGTCTGGAGCAAGCCGTCGCGCGCATCGCCCGTGGCTTGCGTAGCTGGCAATCCTGATGCGCTTCGCTCAAGCGCTGGAACAGGGGCGACTGGTCAGGCGTTACAAGCGCTTTCTCGCCGATATCATCACGGATGAAGGCGAGGCGTTGTGTATTCACTGCCCCAACACCGGGTCGATGCTCAACTGCATGGAGGAAGGCGCGCGGCTGTGGTTCCAACGCAGCAACGACCCTCGGCGCAAGCTGCCTGGCACCTGGGAACTGGTTGAAACGCCGCAGGGGCGCTTGGCTTGCGTGAATACGGCACGGGCCAATCCGTTGGTCGAGGAGGCGCTGCTGAACGGGCAGATCGCCGAGTTGGCGGGGTTTACGGCGCTAAAACGTGAAGTCGCCTATGGAACGGAGAACAGCCGGGTGGATTTTCGCCTCGACTATGCTGGCGTTGCCGCATTCGTTGAGGTCAAGAGCGTCACCCTCGGGTTTGCCGATACGGCTGTTGCAGCGTTTCCCGATGCGGTGACTGCGCGTGGCACCAGGCACCTGCGTGAACTGGCGGCGCTGGCTCGGGCGGGGGTACGCGCCGTGCAACTGTACTGCGTCAATCTCAGTGGTGTCGAAGCGGTTCGGCCCGCGGGCGAGATCGATCCGGTATATGCCGCAGCGCTGCTGGAGGCAGTGGCGGCTGGGGTCGAGGTGCTTGCTTACGGCGTCGAGCTGTCCCCATCAGAGCTGCGGATTGGCGCTCGGCTACCGGTGTTGCTCTGACGCCGCGGCATAAATTTTTCTGCGGCTGGGGAACAAAGTGCCTTTCGTCTGGCCTCAACGAGGCTGGAAACCACATCCATCACCTCCGGGAGGCTCTGCTCCGCCGTTTGATACGGCGTAACGACGCGATCCTACCGGCTTCGATGGCGGCATCTTGGGCGGCACCGCGATTGCGCGCGTGCCGTTGTGGGCAGAACTGATTTTCGGACCTCCGCGCCGGGCGCGGGCGTCATTGATGAGGCGACAAAGAATGCGAATTCTCGTTTGCGGTGCCGGTGGCCAAGTGGGGCGAGAGCTTGTTGAGCGAGCGGTAGGTTTTGGCTTGGAAGCGCTGGCTCCGACGCGGGCGCAGCTGGATATCTCCAAGCCTGAACAGGTCGCGGCCGCGATGCGTCAACGCCCCAAGCTGATCATCAATGCGGCAGCCTACACCCATGTGGACAATGCTGAATCCCATAGCGAGCAGGCCTATGCGGTAAACCGGGACGGGGCGCGTCACCTCGCCGAGGCCGCCGCGCATGCGGGGATTCCGCTGTTCCACATCTCCACCGATTACGTGTTCTCGGGTGAGGCCGATCACCCTTACACCGACGGCGACGCAACCGGTCCGACTGGCGTGTATGGCGCGAGCAAGCTGGCTGGGGAGGAGGCAATCAGGGCCCGCCTGCCTGCCCACCTGATCCTGCGGACCAGTTGGGTGTATGGCGTGCACGGGCACAATTTCGTCAAGACCATGCTGCGGCTCGCGCGGCAGCGCGATGCGCTTGGCGTGGTAAGCGATCAGATCGGTTGCCCGACCCAGGCTGGCACGATCGCTTCGGTGTTGCTGGAGCTGGCCCGGCGGCATGCCGCCGGTGCTGAGCTCGCCTGGGGCGTGTACCACTACAGCGGCGCTCCAGCCTGTTCCTGGTACGACTTCGCCGCCGAGATTTTCCGTCAGGGCGAAGCGGCCGGCCTGATCGAGCGACAGCCGACCGTATCGCCGATCGCTACTGCGCAATATCCAACACCTGCTCGTCGCCCGGCCTGGTCGGTGCTCGATTGCAGTCGCTTCGAGTCGACGTTCGGCCTGAAGCTCCATGCCTGGCAGGACGATCTGGCTGATGTCATCGCCACGCTGCAGCACCAGGAACAGCGCTCGGTCGCCCGCGAAAGAAGCTCCCGGGCCTGATACGACGTTTACGGCGGTCGCCCGGCCGCCGTGCGATTTCCCCGATCACCGGTGTATTCTTGCGCCCCCCGCGCCTGGGCGCGGCCTGACGTTCGGCTCTCGCGAGGAAGCGCAGCATGGTGGTGGTGTTGGCAATCCTGCCGATCTTCGGTCTGATTACGCTCGGTTATCTGTTCGGCTGGCGCCAATGGTTGAGCAGTGAAGGCGCCGCCGGCCTGGCCAGCGTCACCTTCAAACTGTTCATGCCGGCGGTGTTGTTTACCGGAATTGCACGTGCCGAGCTAAGCGACGGCATGTCGCCGATGCTTCTGCTGGCCTATTTCGTGCCGGTTCTGCTGGTTTTCTTGCTGGTCAATGCGGTTGCCCACCTGCGGAACGGACGGGCGACACCGCTGGGTCTCACGGCTGCCTATTCGAACAATGTGCTGGTTGGCATCCCGTTGGTGACCACACTGCTCGGCGCGGAAAGTCTGGTTTATGTATTCGCCATCCTGGTGTTTCACAGTCTCGTGCTGTTTTCGCTGCAGAGTTTCTACGCGGCGCTGGGTGACGGCGACAAGGTCAGCGCGCCGGCGCTGCTGAAGAACCTGGCGAATCCGTTGATCATCGGGCTGTTGCTTGGTGCGTTGTTAAACCTCTCCGGCCTGGCACTGCCCGAGCCACTGTGGCGCGTTGCCGGATGGCTGGCGCAAGCGGCGTTGCCCTGTGCGCTGATGGTGCTGGGTATCAGCCTGTCGCGTTACCGGTTGCGCCCAAGCAGCTTGGTACTACTGCTGACGCTGATCAAGCTGGCGCTGTTTCCGGCACTGGTCTGGTGGCTGAGCGGTTTGTTGCCTGGGCTGAATCAGGATGCGCGCAACGTACTGGTGCTGCTTGCGGCCTGCCCTAGCGGGGTCAATGTGCTGGCCTTCGTCAAACACTCAGAGGATACGCGAGCGGTCAGTTCGACCGTGTTTCTGTCCACGGTATTGGCCGTCGTCAGCCTGCCGCTCTGGATGATGCTCGCAGCTGGCTAACCGAATTTTGCCCGTCGGCAGCTGGCAGTCTTGACGTTGCATGGTGGATTTTGACGAACGCCCCCGAGCTGGGGGTGTCACAAAATCACAGCCTTTGGAAAACGGGAGAGAACAGCATGCTGAAATTTATCGGCGGGACCGCGGGAATCATCTTCATCATTGGCCTGATCGTGGTGATCGGGATATTCAAGCTGCTGTTCTGACGGAACGGGGGCGCAGTAGGGCTGTTCGGCACGCGCCGGGCAGCCCTTTTTCATGCTCGGCTATTTGTTGCCGCGTTGTTCCTGCGCGCCAGCCATGATGTCCTCCAGCCGCAAGCCGGTCAGGCCATGGATGGTACGCCACAGGTAGTAGAAGATCGCCATCATCATCAGCATGCTGGGGATCGCGATCATTGGGTAGCTGAGCAGGGTCATGCGACCCAGCTCGGCATTGAACGCTTCGCTGCCAGCCGGACTGTTGACGATCCATTTGGCCAAGACATAGTTCATGAAAGACGAGAAGAAGAAGGTGCCGCTGAGCAGGTAGGTCGCGCGCAGCAGGCGCGTCTCGAAGTGTTCGACCTGGCCGTTGTGCTCAAGCTGCTGGTGAATCTTGTCCACGTTGAGCACCTTCGGGTTGTATAGCAGGGTGCGAATCAGCGGGTAACGGGTGCGAGTCGACGCCAGCACGGCAATGCCGATGACCCCCGGAACGGCAGCCTCCTTGATTGCCAACCACTGGGTGTCCAGCTGCAACAGGCCGATGCCGCCGGTCAGCAAGACACTGATCAGGCCAAGCAGGGCGATCCAGTTGAATTTGCGGTACTTGGCCAGCTCCCACAGCCCCCAGCCGAGCGGGAAGGCCAGGGCTAGCAGCAGAGCGCCATCAGCACCGAGACGGTCTTCACCGCTGAGCTTCATCAGGATCAGCGAAGGAATCAGGATGCTGACGGCCAGGTCGATCAGTGGGCGCGGTTTATGTTCGGTCTGTGTTTGCGTGGTATCGGTCATGACATCGGGTTGGTCTGGAGAGGGCTGCATGATCGCCTGTGTTGCTTCTGTTCGCCAGACCATCTTCGTCGGTATGGGCGTCGCGCGTGTTTACGCAAGTTTCAAGGCCGCTCCGTATTGGCTCGTCGCACGCGCCATTGGCCGTGCTCGAACACCAGGACGATCAGCATGGCCAAGGCAAATGGCAGCAACAAATAGAAACCGCGGAATACGATCAGCGCGGCCAGGACGTCCACCGTGGGTAGCTCCGGAAGCGCGGCGAGGAACGTCAGCTCCAGCACGCCGAGGCCTCCGGGGGCATGGGACAGCAGCGCCAAGGAGAACGAAGCGAGAAATACACCGAGTATCGTCAGATAACCCGGGTTGTTCTCCGCAGGCAGCGCAAAGTAGATGATTGCCGCTGCGCAGAGCAATTCCAGTGGTCCGGCCAGCAGCTGGCGCCCCACGATTGGTAGTCGCGGATATTCGATGTGCCATTTACCCAGGCGCCAGGGGGGCAGTTGGCGCCAAGCGCCGAAAACGTAGAGCGCGATCAACACAAGCAGGCCCGAGCCGATGGCGATCGAAACCCAACTGGGGCTATGGACGAGGCGGTCCAGCAGTTGCGGCTTGAGGATCAGAACGACGCCACCGGCAAACAGCGTGCCCAGCGCGAACGTCAAAGAGCAGAAGACAATGAGGATGCCAATTTCCTGCGGCGTAAGCCCCTTGCTGCGATAGGCGCGGTAGCGCACCAATGCGCCGGAAAAAACCGACGCCCCTATATTGTGGGCCAGGGCATAGGTGGTGAAGGAGCAGAGGGTGATGAACCACCAGGATATTTTCTTGCCCAGATGAGCCATGGCGATACGGTCGTACCAGGCCAGCGCGACATAGGCGCCCAGGGTCGACAGCGCGGCCAGCATCCAGCCGCCAGCACCGATTGCATGCAAGCTGTCGGTGAGTTCGGCAAGGGAGATATTGCGCACCTCGTGGTAAAGCAGATAGCCGGACAGCAGCACGGCCGAGCCCCCGACCAGGGTCCAGGCGACATCGCTCCTCTTCATCATTGCGTGGCTCCTTGGAATTTGCAGGGGCGGCCACGCTCGTTGTCAGCGCGCGCCGGCTATCCCTGATTCGCCGCCAGGCCGATTACCTCCACCTGTTTCGACTCGTCCAGATAATCGGCAGCAACCAGCCGGTTTTGTTCAGTTTTCCGACTCTCGGGGCACTCCTTCGGCAACGCTCAAGGTGGTGAGCTGTCGACTGCAGAACTAGCTAACTGTGGAGTACGCCAATGACCGACATTCCCCGTGACGAACATCTGGAAAGCTCGCTAACGCTGCTTGGCGAAGGCTACCCTTTCATTCGTGACCGCTGCCTACGCTTGCACAGCAACGTCTTCCAGACGCGTTTGCTGATGCAGAACACCATTTGCCTGAGCGGCGAGGAAGCCGCGCGGCTGTTCTATGACGAGCGCTACCTGCAGCGGGAAAAGGCGATGCCGCGGATGCTGAAAAAGACCCTGATCGGCGAAGGTGGCGTTCAGGGGCTGGACGGTGAGGCACATCGACATCGCAAGCGCATGTTCATGCAGCTGCTGGACGCCGCTGCCGTTGAAGAGGTGGTGAAGCTGACCGAGCAAGGCTGGCGTCGGGCCATCGGCGAGTGGAAGACGCAGAGCGATATCGAGCTGATGAGCGAGGTGCAGACTGTTCTTACCGATAGCGTGTGCCGCTGGGCCGGTGTGCCCCTGCCGTTGGCGGAATTGGCTGAGCGGCGTGACCAGCTGGTGGCCCTGATTGATGGCGCGGGAGGCGTCGGTGCCAGGCACTGGGCTGCGCGCAAGGCCAGGCGCGAAGCGGAAGCCTGGTTGCAACAGCTGATCGAGCAGGTGCGTGCGGGTGAGCTGAAAGTCGATTCGACGAAGGCACTCATGGTCGTCGCCCATCACCGCAACCTGGATGGATCGCCCCTCGACAGCCGGGTGGCGGCCGTCGAGTTACTCAATCTGCTACGACCGACCGTGGCGGTCTCCTATTTCATCATCTACGGGGCGCTGGAACTACTGGCTCACCCGCAGTGGCGCGAGCGGCTACGCAACGAGGATGCCATGCTCGAGCCCTTCGCGCAGGAGGTACGGCGCATTCATGCGTTCTTCCCGTTTACCGCTGCACGGGTGCGTGAAGGGTTCGATTGGCAGGGCTATCACTTCCCGGCAGGCACGCGCGTGATGCTCGATCTATGGGGTACCAACCGGGAAGCAAGCCGCTGGAGCGAACCCGACGCGTTCCAACCCGAACGCTTCGAGAATTGGCAGGACAATGCCTTCAGCTTTGTGACCCAGGGCGGCGGTGATCCTGCCGAGGGACACCGCTGTCCGGGCGAACGACTTGCCATCGAACTGCTGAAGGTCGCGTTGCGCGTGCTGACCCGCGAGATGGAATATGCGGTGCCAGCGCAGGATCTTCGCATCGACCTGTCGCGCATGCCGGCGAAACCGCAAAGCGGACTATTGATCAGTGATGTGAAGCCGTTGACTGCCTGACAACCGCAGGAGGCCATCAGTCGACGCTTTCGGCCTGTTTGACCCGAACCCAGTGATCGATCAGCTCGCGCAGGTGCGACAGTTCCACCGGCTTGGCCATATGGCCATCCATGCCGGCCTCGCGAGCACGCTCGCGGTGTTCGCTGAGGATGTGTGCAGTCAGGGCAACCACCGGCGTGCGCGGGCGGGCATTACGCGCTTCCCACTCACGCAGCTGATGGGTGGCCTGGAAGCCATCGAGCACCGGCATTTCGCAGTCCATCAGGACCAGGTCGTACGGCTGAGCCTTGATGGCTTCCAGCGCCTCTTCCCCGTTGCAGGCGGTGTCCGGTTGCAGGTTGAGCTTGTTCAGCATGCCCCGAATGACCTTGGTGGAGATGCTGTTGTCCTCGGCGACCAAGATGCGGAAGTCGCCGGGGACCTCCACGGGGGGCATGTTCTGGGGTGTAGCCATGGCACGATGCTGGGAGCCTTGCTGGCGCTGTGCGAGTTCGTCAGCGAGCGTTGTCTTCAATGTGTAGCCGGCGACCGGCTTGGCGAGGATGCGCTTGATGCCGGCGTTGCGTGCAATGATCTTGCTTGGTGCGCTACCCATACCGGTGAGCATGATCAGCAGAATGTCATGATTGAGGCCGGAGTCCTCCTTGATCTTGCTCGCCAACTGCATGCCGGTCATCCCTGGCATGTCCTGGTCGAGCAGTACCACATCGAAGTATTCCCGCAGATGCGCTTTGGTGCGTAACAGGGCCAGCGCTTCCTTGCCCGAGCCGACCGCGCTGACGTCAAGCCCCCAGCCGCTGCACTGCTGCACCAGCACCTTGCGGCAGGTGTCGTTGTCATCCACGATCAGCAATCGCGTGCCTTGCAGCGGTCCGTCCAGGTCAGCATTGCTTTGCGCCAGCCCCTCGCTGGACAGTGGCAGGCTGATCCACAGCGTGTTGCCTTGGGTGGTTCCGGTCTGGATGCCGAAATCGCCATCCATCAACTGCACCAGCTGCCGGGCGATGATCAGGCCGAGCCGACCACCGTGGCGCGTAGCTGCAAGGAAGTCGTGGCTATCGACCGCTGCATTGAGCAATGCGTCGCGCTCGTAAGCCTCAAGCGGACGCCCGCTATCCTGTACGGTGATCCGCAAGCGGGGGCTTTCCTGAGGCCCGTCGACTGCGGCGATCAGCAATACTTCACCCTCATCTGTCTGCTTGAACGCATTCTCCAGCAGGTTCAGCAGGGTCTGGCGCAGGCGAGTCGGATCGCCGGCAACCACTTGCGGCAGCTGGGGTTGGATGAAACTGATCAACTCCACCTTCTGCTGTTCGGCCTTGGCGCGGAAGATGCTCAGGCAATCGTCGATCAGTGCATTGAAGTCGAACTGCACATCGTCCAGCTCGATCTGCCCAGATTCCAGCTTGGAGATGTCAAGAATCTCGTTGATCAGGTTGAGCAGTTCATTGCCGGAACTGTGGATCGTCTGCACGTAATCGCGCTGCTTGGCTGAAAGCGATGTGCCCAGCAGCAGCTCGCTCATGCCCAGCACGCCATTCATGGGCGTGCGCAGCTCATGGCTGATCTTCGACAGGAAGTCCGCTTTGGTTTTCAGTTCGGCACTGGTTACGGCCGCTGCGGTGTATTGGGTGCGACTGTCGGACTGACGCTGACGCTGACGTTCGAGCAAGGCGAAGCTCAGCAGCAGGCCTGCAAGGGTTGCGAGGCTGAACAGGCCGCCGGTCAGCCATCCTGGGTCAAGCTGGTCGAAGCCGAGCAGCATCGGCATGAAGAACACCATTCCGATGTTGAACACCGTCGTGCCAGCTACGACCAGGCGTGCAGGCTGGTAACCCTGCCGCCAATGATAGATAGCCACCGCCAGCGCACTGAAGGATGCGGCGACTACCAGCGAATAGATCAACCAGCTGTACCAGGGCCACTGACTGATCAGGATGCTGGCCGCCAGCGCCAGTACCACATTGAGCTCGATGCCCAGCAGCCAGGTGATCCAGGTGCGTCCTCGATGGTGGAAGAAGCCCAGGGTGTAGCCGAGCAAGGCGCTGCTGGCAACCACTGCCGCCAGGTCGGCTATCAACGGCTGGCTGTACGTCAGTCCGGGCAGCCACACGGCCAGAACCCCAAGGTTTGCCGTAGCACAGGTGAGCAGCGCGCCGTGCAGAAGACTCAACCAGATATGGGTGTAACTGAGCGTGTAGGCAAAGCGCAGCAGGTTGTAGACCATCAGCAGTGCCAGGGCACCGAACAGCGCGCCAAAGAGATAGGCAGGCTTGTTCTGTGCGACCAGGCCGGCGTCATCAATGGTGTTGAACCAGGCCATGACCGGGTGGCTGGATCGTAGACGGATGTAGGCTTCGCGAGGCTGTCCGTCGTTGGGCAGGCTGAACAGGTAGGCGCGATTGGCCAGCGGACGTGCGCTGATCGGGCGCATCTCGCCAGTCTCGGTGTGTCGCTCCAGCTGGCCGTCACGCAGTAGATAGAAATCCAGGTATTGCACGCGTGGCGCGAACAGCCACAGCCATTTGGGCTTGCCTAGCGGTGGAAGGCTGACCTGCAGCCAGATGGCTTTGTCGCTGGCGGGGGCGCTGTAGGACAGTTTGTCCAGGCGTTGAAACAAGGCTCGTTGAGACACTATCTCATCGAGCGTAAGCCCGCCGGACTGGTCGACCAGCATGCGCCAATTCTGCGGAACAGAGTCCGTTTCGGCAGCTGCGGTAGCAAAGGAGGGTGTCGGTTGGGCAATGGCAGCCTGGGCCGACAGCGGGATCAAGTTGATCAGCAGCAGGCCGAAGATGACAGCTATGGCAATCCGGAGCCGACCCACTAGAGAAGTCCGTTCATGTGTGTGACGGCGGATTATAGCCATGCCGCCGTCGGCCTGTAATGCGTGCGACGCTGATAAAGCTTGGCGTCGCGCGCATTCCTGGCGAATGGTTACGTTCAGCTGTCGCCAAGCTCCCGCGCGATGGCGCGATAGCCAATATCGTCGCGATAGAAGCAGCCATTCCAGCGAATTTTTTCCGCCAGACGGTAGGCCTGCTGCTGTGCTTCGGAAACACTGCGTCCGATTGCAGTTGCGCAAAGCACGCGACCGCCGGCAGTGACGACTTGGCCTTGGGCATTCATTGCAGTGCCAGCATGGAACACCTTGCCGTCCAGCGCAGCAGCATCGTCCAGCCCATCGATCACGTCGCCTTTGGCGTAATCGCCCGGGTAGCCGCCGGCAGCCAGCACGACGCCAACCGTCGGGCGCGGATCCCATGTCGCTTCTACCTTGTTAAGCGCCTTGGCCAGCGCAGCCTCGATCAGCAGCACCAGCGAAGACTCCAGTCGCACCATGATCGGCTGGGTTTCCGGATCGCCGAAACGGCAGTTGAACTCGATGACCTTTGGCGCGCCGCTCTGGTCGATCATCAGCCCGGCATAGAGAAAGCCGGTGTAGACGTTGCCTTCGGCGGCCATGCCGCGCACGGTTGGATAGATCACCTCATCCATCACGCGCTGGTGCACTTCGGCGGTAACTACCGGGGCGGGAGAGTAGGCACCCATGCCGCCAGTATTCGGACCGCTGTCACCATTGCCAACGCGTTTGTGGTCCTGGCTGGTGGCCATCGGCAATACGTTCTGGCCATCGACCATGACGATGAAAGAGGCTTCCTCGCCATCGAGGAACTCTTCGATCACCACGCGGGCGCCGGCGTCGCCGAAGGCATTACCCGAGAGCATGTCGCGCACGGCTTCTTCAGCCTCTTCCAGCGTCATGGCGACGATCACGCCCTTGCCTGCCGCCAGGCCGTCGGCCTTGATGACGATCGGCGCACCCTTCTCGCGCAGGTAGGCGAGGGCGGGCTCAACTTCGGTGAAGTTCTGGTAGTCGGCAGTGGGGATCGTGTGGCGAGCCAGAAAGTCCTTGGTGAACGCCTTCGAACCTTCCAGCTGAGCAGCGGCGGCCGTTGGACCGAAGATGTCCAGACCGCGCGAACGGAACAGGTCGACCACGCCTTTGACGAGTGGCGCCTCGGGGCCGACGATGGTCAGCTGCACGTTGGCGGCGGCAAAGTCAGCCAGCTGTTCGATGGCCAGCACGTCGATGGCGACGTTCTCGCACTTGGCTTCGGTGGCGGTGCCGGCGTTGCCTGGGGCGACGAAAACCTTGGCCACGCGCGGATCCTGCGCAACCTTCCAGGCCAGGGCGTGCTCGCGGCCGCCGCTGCCGATGATCAGTACATTCATTGCTGTCTCCTAGAGAGGGAGGCAAGGGCCGTTGGCCCATTCGGTGGAAAACGCTACGCGGTTTTCCACCCTACGAAAAAGGCGACTGGGTGCGAGGTCGCAATGGAGCCGGTAGATGCAAGGCGCCCTGGGCTTCGACAAGCGCAGTTGCCTGTTGGCAATGAGCATTGGCGCAGTCCGGGGCAACGCAGCAGATGCTGGCTACAGTGCGGCCGAAATCAATGCCTAAAGTGGCGCATGCCGGTGAAGACCATGGCAATGCCTGCTTCGTCGGCCGCGGCGATCACCTCGTTGTCGCGCATCGAGCCGCCCGGCTGGATCACTGCGGTGATGCCGGCCTTGGCTGCGTTGTCGATGCCGTCGCGGAAGGGGAAGAACGCATCGGACGCCATGACGGCACCCGGTACCGGCAGGCCGGCGTGCTCGGCCTTGATCGCAGCGATACGCGCCGAGTTAACGCGGCTCATCTGGCCAGCGCCGACACCGACGGTCTGGCGATTCTTGGCGTATACGATGGCGTTGGATTTGACGAACTTGGCTACTTTCCAGGCGAAGATCAGGTCATGGATTTCCTGCTCGGTCGGCGCACGCTGGGTGACGATCTTCAGATCGGCCTCGGTGATCATGCCGATGTCACGGCTCTGGATCAGCAACCCGCCATTGACGCGCTTGTAGTCCCAGCCCGGGGTGCGTTCGGCCGGCCATTCGCCACACTCAAGCAGGCGCACGTTGGCCTTGCTGGCGATGACGTCGCGCGCCGCCTGAGAAACCTTGGGCGCGACGATCACCTCGACGAACTGGCGCTCGACGATGGCCTGGGCGGTTTCGCCGTCTAGTTCGCGGTTGAAGGCAATGATGCCGCCAAATGCCGACTCGCTATCGGTGACGTAGGCCAGGTCGTAGGCCTTGCGGATGCCGCCTTCCTCTTCCGGAACCACGGCCACGCCGCACGGATTGGCGTGCTTGACGATCACACAGGCCGGCTTGGTGAAATTCTTCACGCATTCCAGCGCCGCGTCGGTGTCGGCCACGTTGTTGAACGACAGCTCCTTGCCCTGCAGCTGCCTGGCGGTCGCGACGCACGCTTCGTCCGGCTTCTCTACATAGAAGGCGGCTTGCTGATGCGGGTTCTCGCCGTAGCGCATGTCCTGCGCCTTGATGAACTGCATGTTGTAGGTGCGCGGGAACAGGCTGCGATTTTCGGTGCTGAGCGGCTCTGTGCTTTGGTCGATGCCGCCCAGATAGTTGGCGATCATGCCGTCGTAGCCGGCGGTGTGTTCGAACGCCTTGAGCGCCAGGTCGAAGCGCTGGGCATAGGTCAGCCCGCCGTTCTTCAAGTTGTCGACCACTGCCGCGTAGTCCTCGGCATTGACCACGATGGCGACGTCCTTGTGGTTCTTCGCCGCGCTTCGGACCATGGTCGGACCGCCGATGTCGATGTTCTCGATGGCGTCCGGCAAGGTGCAGCCGGGTTTTGCCACGGTGGCGGCGAACGGGTAGAGGTTGACCGCCACCAGGTCGATCGGCGCAATGCCATGCTCCGCCATCACCGCGCCATCGAGATCGCGACGGCCGAGGATGCCGCCGTGGATCTTCGGATGCAGGGTCTTCACCCGCCCGTCCATCATCTCCGGGAAGCCGGTGTAGTCGGCCACTTCGACGGCAGCGATGCCGCTCTCGCTCAGCAACTTGAAGGTGCCGCCGGTGGAGAGGATCTCGACGCCCAGGGCTTCGAGTTCGCGGGCGAAGTCGACGACGCCGGTCTTGTCAGACACGCTGATCAGCGCGCGGCGCACGGGAAGGCGGGTGGTTTGGTCGGTCATTGACGGTTCCTAGAGGCTACAGGCTTGAGTCCGCGAAAGAGGCAGGGGTGCGAACAGCCGCCCCTGCCGGCTGCCGCTTCAGAGCAGGTCGTACTGTTTGAGTTTCTTGCGCAGGGTGCCGCGGTTCAGGCCCAGCAGCTCGGAAGCCTTGGTCTGGTTGCCCTTGACGTAGTGCATCACGGTTTCCAGCAGCGGCGCTTCCACTTCGGAGAGTACGAGGTTGTAAACGTCCGTGACGTCGGCACCTTCGAGACGGGCGAAATAGTTGTGCAGCGCTTTCTCGACGCTGCCTCGCAGTGTCTGCCCTGCTTCGCTCGGCGTGTTCAGGTGCTGCTTGAGGTTTACGTTGTCACTCACGGATGTTGTTCCACTTACCAATGTTTCATTCAACAGCGTCATGCGGCCACCTCTGTTCCATCCACCGAGCCAGGCCCTGAGCATTGTTCGGCAAAAAATTGCCGAATGCTGAAGCCCTGTGCATCCCTGTCTTCCAGATGATTGAAACGGGCACGGAAGTCCCGCGCGCCCGGCAGTGTTGCGAGATACCAACCCACGTGTTTGCGGGCGATACGGACTCCCATCACCTCGCCATAGAATTCATGCAGCGCCTGCACATGCTCCAGCAGGGTGTCTTCGATTTCTTCCAGCTTCGGCGCCGCCAGCAGCTCGCCGGTGCGCAGATAATGCTCCACTTCGCGAAAGATCCACGGGCGACCCTGCGCCGCACGTCCGATCAGCAGGCCGTCCACTCCGGTTGCCCGTAGCACCTGGGCAGCCTTCTGCGGCGAGTCGATATCGCCATTGGCAAACACCGGTATCGACACCGCGCGCTTGATGCCAGCGATGGTCTCGTACTCGGCCTCGCCGGTGTACAGATCCGCGCGGGTCCTGCCGTGAACGGCAAGTGCTGCGATGCCCGACTGCTCTGCGATGCGTGCGACGGTCAGCCCGTTCTTGTTCTGCCTGTCCCAGCCGGTGCGAATCTTCAGCGTCACCGGAACGTCCACCGCAGTAACCACGGCTTCGAGAATCTCGGCGACCAGCCGTTCATCACGCATCAACGCCGAGCCGGCGGCCTTGTTACAGACCTTCTTCGCCGGGCAACCCATATTGATGTCGATGATCTGTGCCCCAAGCTCTACGTTCCGGCGAGCGGCATCTGCCAGCATTTGCGGATCGCCACCAGCGATCTGCACCGAGCGCGGCTCGGGTTCGTCCGCGTGTGGCATGCGCAGGCGAGACTTGCGACTGTTCCACAAGCGCATATCGCTGGTGAGCATTTCCGAGACCACCAGGGCCGCGCCGAAGCGGCGGCACAACTGGCGGAACGGCTGATCGGTCACGCCAGCCATGGGCGCGAGGATCAACTGATTGGTCAAGGTGTAGGGGCCGATGCGTACCGCTGACATGAAGATTCCCTGCTTGGGGCCTGCTTGTTAGGTCGATCGGGACTGCAAAAAAGGGTGGGCATAATACCCGCTACGCATGACGGGTTAAAGGCTGTTTTGAACAAAATCTGAACAGCGGTCGCCTTATCGCCGGGAGTTTGGATGCACCCGCCGCCGGTCTCGCGAATGCCGTCGGGGCTGTCGCGAAACGTTAAGTGCGGCTAATCCGGCGAATGGAAGCTCAGGCTGTAGTTCACTGCCTTGGCGCCAGGGTCGAGAATATCCAGAGCGATATGGATCGGAACCTGAGGCGGCATCTGGGCCTGCCCCGCCAGTTCGCCGGAGAGGTACTCGCTGGGTTTGAAGCTGCGACTGGCGAGCAGCTTTCCATTCAGATCGGCGAAACGGATTTCCAGCAGCGGAAATGGCTGGGCAAAGGCGGCGCGGTTATAGAGGATCGCGTCCACCACCAGGGCGCCGGTGAACTCGGGGTGGCTGCGTACAACCAGGTTGCTGCTCTTGATCTGACCGATATCGACCAGCGCAGGCAGTTCGCAGCCCAAGGTCGGGCAGATACGCTCGAACCAGGTGCGGTACTGGTGTTGCCGCGAAAGCTCGTCGTAGTTGTAGACGACGTACTGTGCACCCAGGGCTAGCACCGCCAAGAGGTTCAGCGCACCCCAGCCCAGCCAGCGTCCCCAGGGTTTCTTGCGTTCTTGCCAGTCCAGTTGCAACGGTTCGTCGTCGAGTTCGAACAGCGGCTCGTCACGCATGCCCGGTTCGCGGCGCGGTTCGGTTGAGATGGCAGCGTCATCTAGGTTCTGTGGCTCAGACGAGGTCGCCAGCTCCGGCTCGATGCGCTCGCTGCGGGCTTGCTGCGTCTTGGCGGTATCCAGCGGCCTTGAGCTGATTGCCAGGGGGCTTGGCGGCGGGGGTGCATCGGCAGTGACAGGGGTGAAGTGGACGGTCTCGGCGCCAGGCTCGTCCGGCGACGGCGTGGCGCCCCGTTCGGCGTTCAGCAGAATCTCTGCCCAGCTCTCATCGTGTTCGGAGATAGCCTCCTTTGAGACTGTGCTATCAGTTTCCAGGCCAAGAAGGTCACGTGCGAATTCGCGCTCTTGCTGCTCCAGCTTGGCCAGTTCTTCGTCCAGATCGAGGCTGTCGAGGTCCAGGTCGTCATGGATCCACAGGGTTTCATCGGTCTTGGCCGCTGGTGCCGGTTCTGCATGCTTGGCAACCTCGACCGCTTGCGCCTCGGCCGGCGCGGCATGGTGAGCACTCAGTGGCTGCGTGGGGTTCAGCTCGTCACGCAGCAGATGGTGAGCTGCGTTGAAGACTTCCATGCATGCGCCGCAACGCACTGCGCCGTGGGCCGCGCGCAATTGGTTGCGGCTGATACGAAAGCGGGTGCTGCAGTTGGGACACTGGGTGATGAAGCTGGTCATGCGTGTTTCCGCGCGAATGTGCCGGCTAGTCTAGCGTAAGCCAGTCGCCGAGCGGCAGTAGCTCGCGGCGGCTGGTATGCGGGTGTGCGGGCGAGGTCGCAAGTCGCTAATCAAGCGTGACGGATGCCACTGATGCGCACCCAGCCGTCTTTGTCTGCAGTTGGATCGAGTTCAAATGCCCCGCTATAAGCGGCGCGGACGTCCTCTGCCTGCTCGGCCAGGATGCCGGACAGCGCCAGGCGGCCGCCTGGCTTGACCAGTGCGGTAATGCGTGGCGCGAGCGAGACGAGCGGGCCGGCGAGGATATTGGCGACCACCACATCGGCTGGCTTTTCCGGCAGAGCCTCGGGCAGGTAGAGCGCGAAACGCTCCTCGCTGATGCCGTTGCGTTCGGCATTGTCACGCGAGGCGTCCAGCGCCTGGGTGTCGATATCGGTGCCGACGGCATGCTCGGCACCCAGCAGCAGGCCGGCAATCGCCAGAATTCCCGAGCCGCAGCCAAAATCCAGCAGCGACTGACCCTGCAAGGATTGCGCGTCCAGCCATTCAAGACACAGCGCCGTGGTGGGGTGAGTGCCTGTACCGAAGGCCAGTCCCGGGTCCAGCAGCAGATTGACCGCATCGGGCTCTGGTGCCGCATGCCAGCTCGGGACGATCCACAGGCGGCGGCCGAAGCGCATCGGCTGGAAATTGTCCATCCAGCTGCGCTCCCAATCCTGATCCTCGATTACCTCGATCTGGTGCTCAGGCAACTCGCCGCCACGCAACAGCTGCAGGTGGGCGAGCAGCGAGTCCGGGTGGGTGTCGGCTTCGAACAGTGCCAGCAGGTGCGTATGCGACCACAGCGGGGTGGTGTTGAGGTCCGGCTCGAAAATCGGCTGATCCTCGGCGTCCATGAAGGTTACGGATACCGCGCCCAAGTCCAACAGCTGGTCTTCCAGGGCTTCGGCCTGATCGGGGGAAATCGCAAGTCGGATCTGCAGCCAGGACATGGAAGCCTCTCGAGTGGGGTCGCGGTAAAAGCCGGCAAGCTTACTGGAGGGCGCGTGTTGCGGCCAGCTTGGGCTGCGGTGCGCCGATATACAGAAACGACAAAGGCTGCCCGAAGGCAGCCTCTGTACTACAGCGCCGAGCTGGGCTCAGTGCTTGTCCATGCCCAGTTTCTTTTCCAGGTAATGGATATTGACGCCACCCTTGCAGAAGCCGGGGTCGCGCACCAGGTCGCGGTGCAGCGGGGCGTTGGTCTTGATGCCGTCGACGATCAACTCGTCCAGCGCATTGCGCATGCGGCCCATGGCTTCATCACGGTTTGCCCCGAAGGTGATCAGCTTGCCGATCAGCGAATCGTAATGAGGTGGCACGGTATAGCCGTCATACAGGTGCGAATCGACGCGTACGCCGTTACCGCCCGGTGCGTGGAAGTGCTTCACCTTGCCCGGGCTGGGCATGAAGGTGCGCGGATCTTCGGCGTTGATACGGCATTCGACGGCGTGGCCGCGGATGACGACATCTTCCTGCTTGATCGAGAGTTTCTGACCACCGCCGATCAGCAGCATTTCCTTGACGATGTCGATGCCGGTGACCATCTCGGTAACCGGATGCTCAACCTGTACGCGAGTGTTCATCTCGATGAAGTAGAAGTTGCCGTCTTCATAGAGGAACTCGAACGTACCGGCGCCGCGGTAGCCGATATCAATGCACGCCTTGACGCAGCGGGCCAGAACCTTGCTGCGGGCTTCTTCGTCGATCAGCGGAGCAGGGGCCTCTTCGATCACTTTTTGATGACGGCGCTGCAGCGAGCAGTCGCGATCGCCCAGATGGATGGCGTTACCCTGGCCGTCGGCCAGAACCTGGATTTCCACGTGGCGCGGATTGGTCAGGAACTTCTCGAGGTAGACCATCGGGTTGCCGAAGGCGGCACCGGCTTCGTTGCGGGTCAGCTTGGCCGAGGCGATCAGATCCTCTTCCTTGTGCACGACGCGCATGCCGCGGCCACCACCACCACCGGCAGCCTTGATGATCACCGGGTAGCCCACTTCGCGGGCGATCCGCAGCGCATCCGTCTCGTCTTCCGGCAGCGGGCCGTCAGAACCTGGAACGGTCGGCACGCCGGCCTGCTTCATCGCGTCCTTGGCGGACACCTTGTCACCCATCAGGCGAATGACGTCGGCGGTCGGGCCGATGAAGGTAAAGCCGGACTTCTCCACCTGTTCGGCGAAGTCGGCGTTCTCGGCGAGGAAGCCGTAGCCGGGGTGGATGCCGTCGGCGCCTGTGACTTCAGCAGCGGCAATCAGTGCCGGGATGCTCAGGTAGGACTTGGCAGAGGCGGCCGGGCCGATGCAGACGGACTCGTCGGCCAGCGACACGTGCATCAGGTCACGGTCGGCAGTGGAGTGCACAGCCACGGTCTTGATGCCCAGTTCCTTGCATGCGCGCAGAACTCGAAGGGCAATCTCGCCGCGGTTGGCGATCAGTACTTTTTCCAACATCGCTGGCTCTCCGCGGTTCAAACGATGGTGAACAGCGGCTGGTCGTATTCGACCGGCTGACCATTCTCCACCAGGATGGATTCGATGGTGCCGCTGATCTCGGCCTCGATGTGGTTCATCATCTTCATGGCTTCGACGATGCAGAGGATGTCGCCTTTCTTCACGCTCTGACCGACTTCGGCGAACGCCTTGGATTCCGGCGAGGAGGCACGATAGAAGGTGCCGACCATAGGCGAGCGGACCACGTTACCGTTCAGCTTGGGCGCGGCGGGAGTAGCGTCGCCGGCCGGGGCAGCAGCTACCGGGGCAGGGGCCGGTGCGGCCGGAGCCGGGGCGTAGAAGGGCTGCTGCATCGCTACCTGCTTGCTGTGGCGGCTGATGCGTACCGACTCTTCACCCTCGTGGATTTCCAGTTCGTCGATACCGGACTCTTCCAGCAGTTCGATCAGCTTTTTGACTTTGCGAATATCCATGAAGCATTGACTCCGAGGTAAGTTCAAAGGGCATTGCTGCTCGCTTCTTCAAGACTTGGCACCTGCGTGCGAGTCCCTCAGGAAGCAGCGAGTTGTTCCAGGGCGGCCTCCAAGGCCAGCCGGTAGCCGCTGGCGCCAAGGCCGCAGATCACACCCACCGCGATATCGGAAAAGTAGGAGTGATGGCGGAAAGGTTCACGCTTGTGCACGTTGGACAGGTGCACTTCGATGAATGGGATGCTCACGGCCAGCAACGCGTCACGTAATGCGACGCTGGTATGCGTGAATGCCGCAGGATTGATCAGGATGAAGTCGACGCCTTCGCTGCGAGCTGCGTGAATGCGCTCGATCAGCTCGTACTCGGCATTGGATTGAAGATGCAGCAGATGGTGGCCGCGATCACGAGCGTGCTGCTCCAGGTCCTGGTTGATCTGGGGCAGCGTCACCGCGCCGTAGACTCCAGGCTCGCGGGTGCCGAGCAGATTCAGATTCGGCCCGTGGAGGACCAGAAGCGTGGCCATCGATATTCCTTGTTTTTCTGGATGCGCTGACCTGGCCACTGCCGGCTGGGTCGCGAAAGGGAAAAACTATGCCCCAAGCGAGGGCTGACTGTCCAGTCATGTCTCAATCGCGGGAAATGCCCGCATTATGTCTGAAGATTGCCGCAATCAATCCGTGGGTGCTGGTGTTCGGCATGCAGCGGGCGAGGCGGAAAAGCACCGTCGGCGGTTATAGCAGAGCGGCGGCCCGGTCGAGCCGCTCGGTGAAGCCGGAAGCGTCTATCTCGCCGACTACGCGTACCTCACCCATCTCTTTCCCGCCTCGATCGAAGAACAGGACGGCTGGCGGGCCGAACAGTTTGTAGCGGTCCAGCAGGCTGCGTTGGGCTGCGTTGCTCTCGGTGATATCGAAGCGGATTAGACGATAGTCGGCCAGGCGCGGTGCCACTTTTGGATTGGCGAAGACCTCGCGTTCGATCACCTTGCAGCTGATACACCAGTCGGCATACCAGTCCAGCATCAGCGGTTGGCCCGCAGCGCGGGCCGCGGCCAGTTGTGCGTCGAGCTCGGTGGGCGTGGAGATCGTATGCCAGCCTTCGCTGGCCATGCTGCCCGGCGATACACCACCAGCAGTGTGCGGCAGCGGTCGAAGTGGGTCCGAGCCACCCTGCAATGCGCCGACCCAAGCGGCCAGCGCGTAGACCAGCAGTACCAGACCTGCCAGCTGGGCGAGCTTTTGCCGTGGTGTCTTGCTGGTGAACTCGAGGGTGCCGAGAAAGACCGCGCTGCCAGCTGCGAGCAGGCCCCACAAGGCCAGCGCAAACGGGCCGGGCAGCACGCGCTCGAGCATCCACACGGCGACGGCGAGCAGCAGTACACCGAATACGTTACGCACGCTGATCATCCATGGCCCGCTCTTGGGCAGCAGGGCGCCGCCGCCAGTGGCGAACAGCACCAGCGGTGCACCCATGCCCAGCCCCAGGGCGAACAGCTTCAGGCCGCCGCCCAGTGCATCACCACTGGCGCTGATATAAAGCAGTGCGCCGGCCAGCGGTGCGGAAACGCAGGGCGACACCAGCAGGCTCGACACCGCGCCGAGCAGCGCCGCACCGGTGAACGAGCCACCTCGTGCATTGCCAGCGAGGCGATCGAGTCGGCTGCTAAGCGCCTGGGGTAGGCGCAGCTCGAACAGGCCGAACATGGCCAGTGCAAACGCAACGAAGAACAGCGCAAACGGCACCAGGACCCAAGGGGACTGCAGTCGGGCTTGCAGATTCAGCTCGGCACCGAATACACCCATCAGCGCGCCGAGCACGGCGAAGCCGCCCGCCATCGGCAGTACATAGGCCAGCGAGAGCAGAAAGCTGCGCATGCCGCCCGGCTGGTCACGCAGCACGACGCCGGTGAGGATCGGCAGCATTGGCAGCACGCAGGGGGTGAAGGTCAGGCCCAGGCCGGCCAGAAAGAACAGGGCGATCGACTTCCAGGACAGGTCCTGCGCGCCGGACTGATCGCCCGAGGAGGAGGTCGCTGCCGCCGCCCCGTCGCCGATGGGCAGCGATTCGGTTTCCGGCGGGTAGCACAGGCCTTTGTCGGCACAACCCTGATAGGACACCTGCAGAACGAAGGGGCGGTTGCCCGGGTTGATTACCGGTACTTCGATATCGACGATGCCGTAATAGGCTTCGATCTCGCCGAAATAGTCGTCGACCTTGGGCGTGCCGTCTGGCAGTTGCGCCTCGCCGAGCGTGACGTTCGCCTCACTGGTCTGGAACGCAAAGCGGTGCCTATAGAGGTAATAGCCCTCCGCTGCGACGAAGCGCAGCGTGATCCGTTCGGGGGCAGCTTCCACCAGGCTCAGCCTGAAAGCCTCGCGCACCGGCAGGAAGTCGCCACTGTTGTTCAGCGCACCACCAAGGGTTGCGCTGGGCTTGCTGTCGAACAGGCCGGCGTTGGCGGGAAGCACAAATAGCAGGAGCAGCAGACTCAGCAGGCGAAGCATGGCGATCTCACGGAAAAGCTGTGGCGGCATGATAACCAAGCGCGGGCGTCGGCGCCCGCGCTCAACTGTCGCTCTGCCGATCAGTTTGCAACCAGATGCTGTCCCGTTCTTCGATTACATCCAGCTGGCGCAGCGACTGGCCGGCGCATGGGCCGGCCACGCACTCGCCGGATTCGATGAGAAACAGCGCGCCATGGGTCGCACACTGCAACAGGCTACCGCTGTCGTCGAGGAACTGGTCGGGCTGCCATTCCAGGGGTACGCCGCGGTGCGGACAGCGATTTTCATACAGGTACGGCCGGCCATCGCGGCGAACGGCGATCACCTTCAGTTCGCCGACCGTGAAGCCGCGGCTTTGCCCTTCGAGCAGTTCGGGTGTTGCGCACAATCGAATCATCATGTCCTCCGCCAGAGGCAGCGATTATCGCAGCAAAGCGCCGTGCGCGGCTCGATAGCGCGTATCGGGGTGGCGGCTGCCGCGGCGCGCTCTTATCCTTCGCCGCTCATATCGCTTGGCGAAGCACTCCGATGGGCAGTTTGGTTCCCGTGCGCTTTCTGTTTTTCGTACTCGGTCTGTTGCTGCTGACCGCCATCTGGCTGTCGCTTGCACTGGGGCCGCTGAGCCTGACGCTTGGCGATAGCCTGGCTGCTGCGTTGCGGCTGCTCGGCGCGCCGATCGAGCAAGCCGGACTGGAGCAGGCTGAGTTGATTCTCTCGCAAATTCGCCTGCCGCGTACGTTGCTGGGCTGTGCCTCCGGCGCGGTGCTGGCGCTCTGTGGGGTGGCGATGCAGGGACTGTTTCGCAATCCGCTGGCCGACCCGGGGTTGGTCGGGGTGTCCAGTGGTGCGGCCCTAGGCGCGGCGGTCGCTATCGTTGGTGCCACGTTCGTCCCGGCTTTGCCGCTTACGTGGGAGCCCTACTTCTTGTCGGCATTCGCCTTCGTCGGTGGGCTCGGTGTGACGCTGCTGGTTTATCGCCTGGGTCGGCGCGACGGCCAGACACATGTCGCCACCATGCTGCTTTCGGGCATTGCGCTTACGGCACTCGCTGGTGCGGTGGTCGGATTGTTCACCTATCTGGCCGACGACCGAACGTTGCGCTCGCTGACCTTTTGGAATCTCGGCAGCCTGAACGGCGCCAGCTACGCGCGGCTTTGGCCGCTGCTGTTGATTACGGTCGCCGTCGCGCTTTGGCTGCCGCGGCGGTCGAGTGCTCTGAACGCGCTGTTGCTGGGCGAGTCGGAAGCGCGCCATCTAGGCTTTGACGTTGAGCGGGTCAAACGCGAGCTGGTGGTCTGTACGGCGCTAGGTGTTGGTGCGGCGGTTGCGGCAGCGGGCCTGATTGGCTTTATCGGGTTGGTGGTTCCGCATCTGATGCGCTTGCTGGTCGGTCCCGACCATCGGTTGTTGTTGCCGGCATCAGCGCTTGCCGGCGCCAGCCTATTACTACTTGCCGATGTTGCTGCGCGGCTGGTGATCGCGCCTGCCGAGCTGCCGATCGGTATCGTTACGGCGTTGCTCGGGGCGCCGTTCTTCCTTTATCTACTGCTGCGTGAGCGCGTCTGATGCTGGTAGGCAGCGATTTAACGGTGCGCAGAGGTGCGATTACGGCACTGCAGAGCGTATCGCTCGAGCTGCAGCCAGGGCAGGTGTTCGGCGTGCTCGGGCCGAATGGCGCCGGCAAGAGCACGCTGCTTGCGGCGTTATCCGGTGAGTTGCTGCCATCTGCGGGAGGCGTATTGCTGCAAGGCCGCGCGCTCGGTGAATGGCCGGACGTAGAGCGCGCACGCTGTCTGGCCGTGCTGCCGCAGAGCTCGACATTGAGTTTCGCTTTTCGCGTCGCGGATGTCGTTGCCATGGGTCGCCTGCCTCATCGCACCGGGCGCCAGGCCGACGCCGCCATCGTCGCCGCGGCGCTTGCCGCCGCGGACGCGCAGCATCTTGCGGCGCGCAGTTACCTCAAGCTCTCTGGTGGCGAACGCCAGCGTGTCCATCTGGCTCGGGTGCTGGCACAGCTGTGGCCGGGCGGACCGGGGCGAGTGCTGCTGCTCGATGAGCCCACTTCGATGCTCGACCCTGCGCATCAACACAGCATTCTCCAGGCAGTCAGAGGTTTCGCTGCGCAGGGCGGCGCTGCGCTGGTCATCCTGCATGACCTGAACCTGGCGGCGCGCTACTGTGATCGTCTTCTGCTGCTCAAGAATGGCTGCCCGCACGCTGAGGGATCGGTTGACGAGGTGCTACGTGCAGAGCCGCTGCAAGCGGTTTTCGGTCTGGACGTGCTGGTGCAGCGCCATCCCGAACGCGGTCATCCGCTGATCATCGCCCGTTGAGGAGGTTCTCGTGCGCATCGCTCTATTGCTGTTGCTGGGGTTGTTGACCGGTTGCCATACGTTGCCGGCATTGCCCGAGTGGCAGAGCCCGGAAGGGCGCGATCACCCTGATCTCGGCACGATTGTCGACCTACAGCGCAATGCGGTGATTACGCCTGCCCAGCTCGTGACGAAACTGCAAGCTCACGACCACCTGCTGGTCGGCGAGCGCCACGACAATCCTGACCATCACGCATTGCAGCTCTGGTTGTTGCAGGCGCTGGAGCAGAGGCGGCCGCAGGGCAGCTTGTTGCTGGAGATGCTCGAGCCCGAGCAGCAGGCGCGAATCGATGCGCTGCGCCGCGATGTGCGTGAAGGTCGTGGGCCAGCCGATCTTCCTGATGCGCTGGGCTGGCAGAAGGGGTGGGACTGGAGCCTGTATGGCCCGCTGGTCAGTTACGCCCTCGCTCAACCGTATCCGCTGTTGCATGCCAATCTGGGGCGCGAGGAAATCATGTCGATCTACCGCGCGGCCCCAGCGCTGCAAGGGCGCACATCCGCCACCGCTGCGGTGCGGAATGCCTTGCTGGCGCAGATCGAGGTTTCCCATTGCGGGATGTTGCCCGCGTCCCAGCTGCCGGCGATGCTGGCGGTGCAGCAGCAGCGTGATCGGCGCATGGCCGAGCAGGTGGTCGCAGCACCGACACCTTCGATGCTGCTAGCCGGCGCGTTTCATGTGCGGCGTGATCTGGGTGTGCCGCTGCATATCGAGGATATGTCCGGAAAGCCGGTTGCGGTGCTGATGCTGGCCGAAGTGGGCGAGACGGTGGCCGCTGCGCAGGCCGATTACGTCTGGTATACGCCGGCACAACCGGAGCAGGACCACTGCGAACAGCTGCGCCAACATAGCAAATAGGAAGGTCGGCTTTTCTGCAGGCAAAAAAAGACCCGGCAGAGCCGGGTCAATACCGTGATTAGCCTGATGAGGAGATAACCTGAAGGCTCGACTGCCTGAGCCTTCAGCTATCGGCTGACCTCGCGATCAGTTGTGGTAATAATAACAATTCTCATTTCTGCGTCAACAGGCTTTCGTAAAAAAATTCGTGTGCGTCGGCCACTTGTCTCAGACGGCAACATTGACGCGCAGATGGGTGACTTCCTTGTTCAGCAGGTCGATACGTCGCGCCATGCTCTCGATAAGGCTGTGGGCAATGCGCGGATTGCTTTGCGTCAGCCCGAGAAACTGCTCCTTGGGAATGACCATGACCGTGCAAGGTTCGCTAGCCACGACCGTTGCGCTGCGCCGTTCGCGGGTGAACACCGCCATGGCACCGAAGATCTCGTCCTTTTGTACGTCACCCACTTTCTGGCCGTCGACGACCGCATTCGCGTGACCTTCGATGATGATGAACACGTTATCCGCTTCGTCGCCCTGGCGAATCAGTTCTTCGCCGACGGCGAAATGCTTGAAACCGGTGGATGGGCGGATTTCCGGTTGCTTGAGCCGCGCAAGCGCGTCGCCGAGCAGCGCGGTATGGCCGATCAGGTATTGGGTGAACAGCTCCTGGCGGTGCTCGTCGGCATGAATATGCTGAAACGCGGCGTTGCGGGAGTAGGGAATGAGGCTGATCGGCTCGTCACTGCAGTAGCGGCATTCCGGCAGGTCGCCGGACTGGCGCAATCCAACCAGGTCACCCTCTTGAAGATAGAACAGCGCCTTACCGTCGATCAGCGCGTGCAGCAGTCCTGCTTCAATGATGAAGAGTTGTTGCGTCGGTAGCTCGGCACAGAGGTCATCGGTGTGCTTGAGTTCAAGGTTGGGGCCCGACGGCTGCAAGCCTTCCAGCAGCTGTGAGGGGATTGTTTGCAGGCGGTTGATCAGGCGATCGGCGTACGCCGGTTGCTCCCCGAGTAAATACATGTCGGTAATCCTTGAACGAACGGGCAGACGATTGGCAGGGTCACGTCGGCGCACAATAGGCCCTGTGACCTGAGCGAGTAAATCTCGCCAAGCAGAGGTTGTGAGCCAGCTCTAGTTGTCGTGTTCGTCACCCAGGCTTCGATTGAGTTCTTCCTTCAAGGGCGCCGGCAGTTGTTGCCAAGGTAAGTCGCGCAATGCGCCCTCAATGGCATACAAAAGCACCTTCGAGGCGCCGAAGCCTCGCGACTTCACCGCGCGATAGGAGCTTACCGCCCCCAGTCTTCGGAGATCGGCTGCGGTATGGATGCCCGATGCGTGTAGCCACTGCACCGAGGTCTTGCCTAGATTGCGGAGTGAAAGTAGTTCGTCGTGCATGGCGGCATCCTTGCGGTACTAGCGATTGGGGAAGCCTGTCATAAAGTGTAGCGGCCAGCGGACGCGTCGCCGCTGATCAGGCGGGCCCCAGGCTGACGACAACTGCGGCTCTATCATTGCAACCGGATCGCGACGGTGCTGCTTTTGCCACTGTTTGACGGCGGACCAGGTGCGCAGGTAGCCGATCAGCTCGGCAAGATCCCAATGGGCGGCCAGGGAAAATGCCGGGCATGCGATACGTGCAAAAGGAGGCCGGATGTCTTGGTAACCGGCATCCACGCTGGTGCGGCCGGCTGGCCAGTAGCCGGCAAGGATTTCGCTATGGAGGTTCTGAATCAGCGCATCCACCGGCGGTGCCACCTCCAGCAGGCTGTAGCACCAGGCGCAGAACAGGCCGTGCGGCTTCAGCGCGAGCCGCGCCTGGGCGAAAAATGCCGGTGTGGCAAACCAGTGCAGCGCCTGGGCGACCACCAGCAGATCGAGCTGCCCGTTTTGCACCGGTAGCTGATGGGCGTCGGCGACGACACGCTGCACATCCGGCCAGTCGTCCGCAGCGTTCAGCTGCTCGGCACTGGCGTCGCATGCAAGAACCTGATGGAAGTGGCGCGTCAGCGGGAAGCTGGCTTGCCCATTGCCCGCAGCGACGTCCATGGCGATTTCTGTCTCTGCGCACTGGCTCGCTAACCAGCTGAACAGTGCCTCGGGGTAGGTCGGACGGAAGCGCGCATAGTCGGTGGAGCGGCTGGAGAACAGCTGAACGCTTTCGCTGGCCGCCCCAGGGGAGCGTGATTCGCTGGCAGGCATATCGGTTATCCACGATTGCGATACCAGAGTATAGAAGCACCGCCGCGCTCTGCTCGCTGCGGTGCCTGGCGGTCAGAGACCGGGCAGGTGTTGACGGATGTTTGCGACCAGCTCGTCAAGGCTGCCGGCGTCCTGGGTATCCACTCGACGGCTGTGCAGTCGTTCGCTCTCGCTCAGGGCTTCACGGCTGGCTTGCTGCGCATGGACCACATCCATGGTCGCGTCAGATGGATCGAGGCCTTCGGCCTGACGCTGCGCCAGCCACTGGGCGATCACCGCATCGGGCGCCTGGCAGTCGAGCAACAAGAACGGCACGCCGGTCGACTCGGCCGCCTGCCAGGCATCCTGGCGCTGTTGCTGTTTAAGGTACGCAGCGTCGATCACCACTGAAAATCCGGCTTGCAACGCGGTAGTCGCGAGCTTGTGCAGATGCTGATAGGTCGCATCACTGGCCTGCTGGCTATAGATGCCGGTATCGAGCTGGCCCTGCTGTGCGTCGGACTGCTCGCCATGCAGCCGCTTGCGCTCGACGTCCGAGCGCAGGCGTATCGCGCCCAGGGCTTCAACCAGACGCAGCGCGACGTGGCTCTTGCCCACGGCGGAAACGCCATGGGTAATGGCCAGGAAGCGTGAGGGAATGGCGCTGTAGCTTTCGGCCAGGTTCGCATAGCTGCGGTACTGGCGCACGATCACCTTGCGCTGCACGGCGTCCTGCTCCTGATACAGGCGGAACAGGCTGACCTTGGCACGTACCAACGCGCGATAGGCCTTGTACAGATTCAACAGCGCCAGGGCTGCGTAATCGCCGGTGTGCTCCAACCATCCATTGAGGAAGCGGCGTGCTTGGCACTTCAGGCCGCGATCCTCCAGGTCCATGGCGAGAAACGCAGCATCCGAGGCAACATCAATCAGGCGGAACGGCTCATTGAATTCGATGCAGTCGAACAGGACGACATGGCCGTCGATCAACGTAGCATTACCCAGGTGGAGGTCGCCGTGACATTCGCGGACGAAACCCTGTTGGCAGCGCTGCTCGAGCAGCGGGCGCAGGCGTTGAATGCTGGTTTCTGTCCAATCTTCGAGCGAGTCCAGCTGGCGTAGGTCTGCTGCTTCGCTGAGTAGTGGGCGAATCTGCTCGAAGTTCTGCCGCATCGGCGCGACGATCGCGTCGGCGCTGCTCAGAGTGTGACCGGCGGGTACCTGCGGGGTGCTCTGGTGAAAATGCGCAATCTGCTCGGCCAAGGCGTCGATGTGCGTATCCGTCAATTCGCCGCGCGCCTGCAATTCGGCCAGCAGCTGAGTTTGCGGAAATTCACGCATCTTCAGGGCGTATTCGAAGGGTTCGCCTGCGCCATTGATCTCGGGCGCATCCGGCGAGCCGCTAATGGGCAGGACTTCCAGATAAAGGTCGGGTGCCATGCGTTGGTTGAGTCGTAGTTCCTCTTCGCAGAAATGCTTGCGCGAGGCGAGATTCGTAAAGTTCAGGAAGCCGAAGTCCACCGGTTTCTTGATTTTGTAGGCGTAGGTGCCGGTGAGGATCACCCAGGAAATATGGGTCTCGATGACCCTGACGCCCTCGGTGGGGTGCGGGTACACGGCAGGATTCTGCAGGGCGGCGATCAATGCTTGGCTCACGGTCATTCCTTGTTGAAGTTCTTGAGCGGGGGCGTGCGAGTCCACTGCGAAGCAGTCCACACAGTCGAAAAGTCGCTGGCATTATGGCTGCTGTGCGTTGCGCTGCAAACCGCTGAGAGGCCGTCGGTCCGCTGCTGCAAAGTGCGTATAATGCGCCGCCATGACTAAACCTCGCTCCCCCCGTACACGCTCCAAGCGCCGCTCCGCTGGCGCTCGCCCTTGGTTGGGCTGGGCGGTAAAACTGTCCATTGTCGGCCTGGTGATCCTGGCCGGTTTCGCTATTTATCTCGATGCCGTGGTGCAAGAGAAATTCTCCGGCAAGCGCTGGACGATTCCAGCCAAGGTCTACGCCCGGCCGCTGGAACTCTTCGCCGGGCAGAAGCTGGACAAGAACGATTTCCTCGCGGAGCTGGACGCGCTGGGCTATCGCCGCGAACGTGCGGTCAGTGGTCCGGGCGGCGCGTCGGTGGCTGGCAATGACATCGAACTGCATACCCGTGGCTTCCAGTTCTACGAAGGTGCCGAGCAGTCGCAGCGGCTGCGGGTGCGCTTTTCCGGCGATTTCGTTGCCGGCCTCAGTGCGGGTAATGGCGGCACGTTGCCGGTCGCGCGTCTGGAGCCGGTGCTGATCGGCGGGCTGTATCCGGCGCATAACGAGGATCGCATTCTGATCAAGCTGGATCAGGTGCCGCCCTATCTGGTGGAGACGTTGGTCGCGGTGGAGGACCGGGAGTTCTTCAATCACTTCGGCGTATCGCCTAAGTCCATCGCACGTGCGGTGTGGGTCAACCTGACCGCGGGCCAGGTTCGCCAGGGCGGCAGTACCCTGACTCAACAGCTGGTGAAGAACTTCTACCTGACCAATGAGCGCAGCCTCAACCGCAAGGCCACCGAGGCGATGATGGCGGTGCTGCTGGAGCTGCATTACGAAAAACAGGAGATTCTCGAAGCCTACCTTAACGAGGTGTTTCTCGGTCAGGACGGCCGTCGCGCCGTGCACGGCTTCGGCCTGGCGAGCCAGTACTTCTTCGGCCAGCCGTTGGCTGAGTTGAAGTTGCCGCAGGTGGCGCTGTTGGTCGGCATGGTTAAAGGACCGACCTACTACAATCCGCGCCGCAACCCGGAAAGGGCGCTGGAGCGCCGCAATCTGGTTCTCGATCTACTGGCCGAGCAACAGGTGGTCAGCGCCGAGGACGTGGCCAAGGCCAAGCAGGCGCCGTTGGGTGTGACCCAGCGTGGCAGCATGGCCGACAGCTCCTATCCAGCCTTTCTCGATCTGGTCAAGCGTCAGCTACGCGAGGACTATCGGGACGAGGACCTCACCGAGGAAGGCCTGCGCGTCTTCACCAGTTTCGATCCGATCCTTCAGCTAAAAGCCGAACAGGCCATGAGCGAAACGCTCAAGCGGCTCGGCAAGAGTACCGAAGGCGTTGAGGGTGCGATGATCGTGACCAACCCCGAAACCGGAGAGATCCAGGCGATGCTGGGCGGCCGGCAACCGGGTTTCGCCGGATTCAATCGGGCGTTGGACGCTTCGCGCCCGATCGGCTCGCTGATCAAGCCTGCGATTTATCTTGCGGCCTTGGAGAAACCTAGCCAATACACGCTGACGAGCTTGCTCGAGGATGAGCCGTTCTCGGTCAAGGGCGCCGACGGGCAGGTCTGGAAGCCGCAGAACTATGGGCGTCAGGCCTATGGAACGGTCTATCTGTATCAGGCGCTGGCTAATTCATACAACTTGTCCACGGCCCGGCTCGGGCTCGATCTGGGTGTGCCGAACGTGCTGAAGACGCTTGAGCGGCTGGGCGCATCGCCGAAATGGCCGGCCTACCCATCGATGCTGCTCGGCGCTGGCGGGCTTCGTCCGATCGAAGTGGCCGACATGTACCAGACATTGGCCAACGGTGGCTTCAACACGCCGTTGCGCGGTATTCGCAGTGTACTGACCGCGGACGGTGAGCCGCTCAAGCGGTATCCGTTCCAGATTCAGCAGCGCTTCGATCCCGGTGCGATCTACCTGACCCAGTACGCCATGCAGCGCGCCATGAGCGAGGGGACCGGACGATCTGCCTACAACCGTCTGCCGCGGTCGCTCAACCTGGCCGGGAAGACCGGGACCACCAACGACTCGCGTGACAGCTGGTTCGCTGGCTTCAGCCAGGATCTGCTGACGGTGGTCTGGCTGGGACGTGATGACAACGGCAAGACTTCGCTGACCGGGGCGACCGGAGCGCTGCAGGTCTGGGCTGACTTCATGCGTCGAGCCGACCCGCTGCCTCTGCAGATGCCGGTGCCGGACAACGTGACATACGCATGGGTGGATGCACGTAGCGGCCTGGGTACGGACGAGCGCTGCCCCGATGCCGTACAGATGCCCTATATTCGCGGCAGCGAGCCGACTCCCGGGCCGGGCTGCGGCATCCAGGCACCGGCCGAATCAGTTATGGATTGGGTGCGTGGGTGGCTGCAGTAACTGCCGGCCTGATATGCATCTTGTGTTTTCTTGTGAAGGGGTCTGAATTGGTGAACAAGCAGTGGATGGCTGTTGTTACGGCGGTAGTCCTGATCCAGGGCTGCGCCACGGTCGATCGTCGCTCGATTCCGGTAGTGGACTCGGGCGCTCCGGTGTCCGAGGAACTGGCCGCGCGTCAGGGCTATCGAGCGCCACCGGCCCCGACGATGGCCGCGCCGCGGCAGCAGCAGGAGGATTCGGGGGTCGTGGTGATGGTGCCGCAGGGGAGTTCCGCACCGCTTGAGACATTCGCAGCGCCCGATGCTCCTTTTACAGGGTCGACGGGCGCGAGCCAGCCAACGTGGCAGCCGGCACCGTCGATCTCGGCTCCACCCAGCGCGCCGCAACCGAGTATGCCCAGCGGCATTCCTCGTCCCGGAAGCGGCCTGGCTGCTGACGAGCAACTCGACGGCCCCGTGCTTGCACTGCTGACGACGGCCCAGCAGCAGCAGGGCGGTGGTGATTTGAACGGTGCGGCTTCCAGCCTCGAACGCGCGCAGCGCATTGCGCCGCGCGAGCCGCAAGTGCTCTATCGTCTCGCTCAGGTCCGACTGGCCCAGGGCGATGCCACCCAGGCCGAACAGCTGTCGCGTCGCGCATTGAGTTATGCAAGTGGGCGTCCAGCCTTGCAGGCGAGTCTCTGGGAGCTGATCGCTCAATCGCGGGAGCGTCAGGGCGACAACGCAGGGGCGGCACAGGCGCGTGAACGCGCCAAAGTCAGCCTGTGATGGATCAGCGCCTGCCTGCAGTTGCTCAGCAGCTGCTGTTGATCGAGCGTGAGCTTCGAGCGCTGGGGCTTTGGAGTGCTGAGCCTCCACCGGAGGAGGCGCTGGTCAGCGTCGAGCCGTTCTGCGTGGATACGCTGCGGTTCGAGCAGTGGCTGCAATGGATTTTCCTGCCTCGAATGAAGGCCATCGTCGAGTCGGATCTGCCTCTACCGGCAGCCTCGGACATTTGCGCCATGGCTGAGGTCGCGTATCGGGAGGCGCGGGCGGTCAGTCTGCTCGAGGCGTTGCGCGATTTCGACGTACTGATCAAGGCATCGTAGGCCGCGGCGACGCCTGGCGCCGCTAGCCGTAATTCCAGCTCAGTTGCAGTTTTCGGCGATCTTGTCGCGGGTTTCGCTGATCCGCGATTGGCGCTCTTCTTCGGTTAACCGCCGGGTTTCGCCGTTGTCGTTGACGCGCACGCGTGGGTTGTTCTGCAGTTGTGCCAGGTTAGTGCGCATGGTTTCGCAGTACGCCTTGCGTTCGGTTTCCTGCGCGGCGACCTGCTGCTTCACCTTGCGGTCGATGCTGCTCTGGTCGGCTTCAGCCTCGTTTTGCTCTGCCGGTTCTGGCGCCGCGACCGGTTTCGCTGGCGCGGTTACCGTATTGACGGTTTCCACCTGCTGGCCCTGAGGTGGTTGCGCACCGAAATGCGTAACCCCTTGGGCGTCCACCCATTTGTAAACCTGGGCGGCCATGACGTTGCCGCAAAGCGCCAGTAGCAAGCCGCCCGCAAAAAACGTGAATCGCATGCTGTTACCTTCGTTGGAATTGGAAACCGGTCGTCACTATACCCAAAAGCCGGCGCGCCGCTTCTGCACCCTGTCACAGCTCAACATTGCTCAAACACAACGGCAAGCTTGACTTGCTGGTGCTGAATCCGAACAATTCGAGGCTTGCTGTCCTGAGTCGCCTCGCCGCAAGCGATACCGGCTCAGTCTAGACAGACATGAGGTGCTACCCGCGCCGACCTGCATCACCCGCAACGCGTTACCTCGCGCTGGGTGGAGAGCCCGAGACACCAGGGTCTCTTCCAATACTGGCTCAGTCAGTGGCTGACGTAGTCGGCGACCACCGTCGCTCATGCCCTGCTAGCAGTAAACCTATTTCTGGCGGCTCCGACTTGGATTCGCTATCTGGCGTTTAGAGGTGAACAACGTGGAACTCTTATCCGGCGCTGAAATGGTCGTCCGCTTCCTGCGCGACGAAGGCGTTAAGTACATCTACGGGTACCCGGGCGGTGCCGTTCTGCATATCTACGATGCGCTTTTCAAGGAAAAGTCCATCGAGCACATCCTGGTTCGCCACGAGCAGGCCGCCACCCACATGGCCGATGGCTATGCGCGCGCGACCGGCAAGGCTGGCGTGGTGCTGGTGACCTCCGGTCCTGGGGCGACCAACGCCATCACCGGTATCGCCACCGCCTTCATGGACTCGATCCCGATGGTGGTCATCTCCGGTCAGGTGCCCAGCACCATGGTCGGCACCGATGCCTTCCAGGAAACCGACATGATCGGCATCTCACGGCCCATCGTGAAGCACAGCTTCATGATCAAACATCCTTCGGAAATCCCCGAAGTGATGAAGAAGGCGTTCTATCTCGCCGAGTCCGGGCGTCCAGGGCCGGTTGTCATCGATATCCCGAAGGATATGACCAACCCGGCCGATAAGTTCGAATACGTCTACCCGAAGAAGGCCAAGCTGCGTTCGTACAGCCCGGCCGTGCGTGGGCATTCGGGCCAGATTCGCAAGGCGGCGGAGTTGTTGCTGGGAGCCAAGCGGCCCATCATCTACGCCGGTGGCGGCGTGGTCCTGGGCAAGGCCTCGGCGCAACTGACAGAGCTGGCGAAGATGCTCAACCTGCCGGTGACCAACACCCTGATGGGCCTAGGGTGCTATCCGGGCAGCGACCGTCAGTTCGTCGGCATGCTCGGCATGCACGGCAGCTACACCGCCAACCTGGCGATGCACCACTCCGATGTGATCCTGGCTGTCGGTGCGCGCTTCGATGACCGCGTGATCAATGGTGCGACCAAGTTCTGCCCGAGCGCCAAGATCATCCACATCGACATCGATCCGGCATCTATCTCCAAGACCAT
Source organism: Stutzerimonas stutzeri (assembly GCF_038561965.1). Taxonomy (NCBI): domain Bacteria; kingdom Pseudomonadati; phylum Pseudomonadota; class Gammaproteobacteria; order Pseudomonadales; family Pseudomonadaceae; genus Stutzerimonas; species Stutzerimonas stutzeri. The sequence continues at coordinate 993,844 of NZ_CP139348.1, forward strand.
CAAGGCGGACGTCCCGATTGTCGGTCCGGTCGACAGCGTGCTCACCGAGATGGTCGCCATCGTCAAGGAGATCGGCCAGGTGCCGAATGCCGAGACCGTGGCCAGTTGGTGGAAGCAGATCGAGGAATGGCGCGGCAATGGCCGGCTGTTTCCCTATAACGAGGGGGATGGTTCGATCATCAAGCCGCAGGCAGCTATCGAGGTGCTCTGCGAAGTAACCAAGGGCCAGGCCTATGTAACCTCGGACGTCGGTCAGCATCAGATGTTCGCCTGCCAGTACTACAAGTTCGACAAGCCCAACCGCTGGCTCAACTCGGGCGGCCTCGGCACCATGGGCTTTGGCCTGCCGGCAGCCATGGGTGTGAAGCTGAACTTCCCCGAAGCCGATGTCGCCTGCGTTACCGGCGAGGGCAGTATCCAGATGAACATCCAGGAGCTGTCGACCTGCCTGCAGTACGACCTGCCGGTGAAGATCATCAACCTCAACAACGGTGCGTTGGGCATGGTCCGCCAGTGGCAGGACATGGTGTACAACAGTCGCTACTCGCACTCCTACATGGAGTCGCTGCCGGACTTCGTCAAGCTGGCCGAGGCCTATGGTCACGTCGGAATGCGCATTACCGACCTCAAGGACCTCAAGCCGATGATGGAAGAGGCATTCGCCATGAAGGATCGTCTGGTCTTCCTGGATATCGCTGTCGATACCGCCGAGCACGTCTATCCGATGCATATCAAAGACGGTGCGATGCGCGACATGTGGCTGAGCAAGACGGAGCGGACCTGATCATGAGACACATCATCTCCCTGCTGATGGAAAACGAACCGGGTGCACTGTCTCGTGTGGTCGGTCTGTTTTCGCAACGTAACTACAACATCGAAAGCCTCACCGTGGCGCCGACTGAAGACCCGACGCTGTCGCGTCTGACGCTGACCACGGTCGGCCATGAGGAGGTGATCGAGCAGATCACCAAAAACCTCAATAAGCTGGTTGAAGTCGTCAAGCTGGTCGACCTGTCGGAGAGCGCTCACATCGAGCGTGAACTGATGCTTATCAAGGTCAAGGCTACCGGCGCCCAGCGTGCCGAGGTCAAGCGCACCACCGATATCTTCCGCGGGCAGATCGTCGATGTGACCACCAGCGTGTATACGATTCAGCTGGCCGGAACCAGTGACAAGCTGGACAGTTTCATCCAGGCCGTTGGCACCGCTTCGATCCTGGAAGTTGTGCGCAGTGGCGTCACCGGGATTTCCCGCGGTGACAAAGTACTGAGTATCTAACGGCTGTCGGACACGTCGTCTCGCCAGTCAGTAACGTTTTATCGAATGGCCCACGAGGCCGGCAACAGGGGTAATTCATGAAGGTTTCTTACGATAAAGACTGCGACCTCTCCATCATTCAGGGCAAGAAGGTCGCCATCATCGGTTACGGCTCCCAGGGCCACGCTCACGCGTGCAACCTGAAGGATTCCGGCGTCGACGTCACCGTTGGCCTGCGTCCGGGCTCGTCGTCCATCGCCAAGGCCGAGGCTCATGGCCTGAAAGTCAGTGATGTGCCGGCAGCCGTTGCCGCCGCCGACCTGGTGATGATTCTGACTCCCGACGAATTCCAAGGCCGCCTGTACAAGGACGAGGTCGAGCCGAACCTGAAGCAGGGCGCTACCCTGGCCTTCGCTCACGGCTTCGCGATCCACTACAACCAGGTCGTGCCGCGCGGTGATCTGGACGTCATCATGATCGCTCCCAAAGCGCCGGGCCACACCGTGCGTTCCGAGTTCGTCAAGGGCGGCGGTATTCCTGACCTGATCGCGATCTACCAGGATGCTTCCGGCAACGCCCGTAATGTCGCTCTGTCCTACGCCTGTGGCGTTGGCGGCGGTCGTACCGGCATCATCGAAACCACCTTCAAGGACGAAACCGAAACCGACCTGTTCGGCGAGCAGGCTGTTCTGTGCGGTGGTTGCGTTGAGCTGGTCAAGGCTGGTTTCGAAACGCTGGTCGAAGCTGGCTACGCGCCGGAAATGGCTTACTTCGAGTGTCTGCACGAGCTGAAGCTGATCGTCGATCTGATGTTCGAAGGCGGCATCGCCAACATGAACTACTCGATCTCCAACAATGCCGAGTACGGCGAGTACGTGACCGGCCCTGAGGTCATCAACGCAGAGTCCCGCGCCGCTATGCGCAATGCGCTGAAGCGCATTCAGGACGGCGAGTACGCGAAGATGTTCATCACCGAAGGCGCTGCAAACTATCCGTCCATGACTGCCTACCGTCGCAACAACGCGGCCCACGGCATCGAAGTGGTCGGCGAGAAGCTGCGCGGGATGATGCCTTGGATCGCGGCTAACAAGATCGTCGACAAGAGCAAGAACTGATCGTTCTACAGCTCAATAAACGCGGCTTCGGCCGCGTTTTTTCGTTTTGTCTGCCAGGCTTCTGGTATAAATCGCGGGTTTGGCCAGGCTGAACCGCAGGTCTCTTGATCTGGTCGAAATCTATCCGTACCTGTTGTAGAAGGTGAATGCGCATGAGTGGACAACCCGAAGATCCGAACAAGCCAGTCGAGCCAGAGAGCATTCTGCCGATCGATGAGCATGTCGAGGAAATCCAGGAGCCTGATGGGCGCAAGGTGCGCCATCGTGGCATCTACCTGCTGCCCAACCTGTTCACCACCGCCAACCTATTTGCCGGCTTCTTTTCGATCATTACGGCTATTAATGGAAACTTCTATGTGGCCGCAGCGACGGTCTTCGTTGCCATGGTGCTGGACGGGCTGGATGGGCGCGTGGCTCGCCTGACCAATACGCAAAGCGCCTTCGGCGCAGAGTATGACTCGCTCTCGGATATGGTGGCGTTCGGGCTGGCTCCCGCAGTTCTGGCTTATGAGTGGGCTTTATCCGAGTTGGGCAATGTCGGTCTTACGGTTGCCTTTATCTATGTCGCCTGTGCAGCGCTGCGACTGGCACGTTTCAATACGCAGATCGGCAAGGTGGACAAGCGCTGGTTCATCGGTCTGGCAAGTCCGGCTGCGGCGGGAGTGGTCGCTGGTTGGGTCTGGGCCGTCTGGGCGCTGGATGAGGTGGGGATTCGTGGCGTCGATCTACCGCTGGTGCTGGTCATGCTGTTTGCGCTGATGGTCGCCGCCGCTGGCTTGCTGATGGTCAGCAATATCAAATACTACAGCTTCAAGGATCTTGATCTGAAAGGGCGCGTCCCCTTTGTCGCCATTCTTGTGGTCGTGCTTGTGTTTGCCGTCGTGTTCAGCGATCCGCCGCGTATCCTGTTGCTGATCTTCCTCGCATATGCGGTTTCTGGCCCGGTGCAATACTTGATGCAGCTGCGTCGCCGCAAGCGCGTCGAGGGTTGATTTTGACGCCGGCTCCGCGTATTGCTCCATCGGAATCAATACGCGGAGCTCCCCATGCTTATCAGGATTCCCGCCTCCGGTGAATGCCGTGAGTCTGACGTTACGCCCGACGCGGCTTACCTGAGTCGTCGACAGGTGCTTCGTGGGGCCATGCTCTCCGGCGCTATCGTCGGCCTGCCTTCCCTGGCTAAGGCCTCCGAGCGCTATCCCGGCGCGACTGCAGAGTCTGCTCCGGTCTGGTTCACCGATAAACTCGCGTCCACCCGCTGGCATGCCGTCGTCCCGGACGGTGAATCCGTCACGCCTTATGCGGATGCCACTTCATACAACAATTTCTACGAGTTCGGCCCCGACAAGGGTGATCCGGCGCGTCATGCTTCTGCGCTAAAGGTCGAACCCTGGACCGTTCTGGTGGACGGTGAAGTTGATCGACCTGGCCGATATTCGCTCGAGGATTTTTGTTCTGAATCTCAGCTTGAGGAGCGAATCTATCGCCTGCGCTGCGTGGAAGCCTGGTCGATGGTCATCCCCTGGCTTGGGTTCCCTCTGGCAGATCTGGTCCGCAGGGTTCAGCCGCATTCTTCCGCCAAGTACGTACGCTTCGAAACGGCATTCCGGCCCGAGGAGATGCGCGGCACCCGTTCCGGTTTCGCGCTGATCGACTGGCCTTATGTCGAAGGACTGCGAATGGACGAGGCCATGCACCCGCTGACTCTGCTGGCCGTCGGCATGTACGGCCGCACGCTGCCTAATCAAAACGGTGCGCCGTTGCGGCTGGTGGTTCCATGGAAGTACGGATTCAAGAGCATCAAGTCGATCGTACGTATCAGCTTTGTGCGAGACCAGCCAGCGACGACCTGGCAATCAATGGCGCCGCAAGAATATGGCTTCTACGCGAACGTCAACCCCAAGGTTTCCCATCCGCGCTGGTCCCAGGCCCAGGAGCGCCGACTTCCTGGGAGCCTGTTCAGCGCCAATGTTCGCGATACGTTGCTATTCAATGGTTACGCCGAAGAGGTTGCGGGGTTATACGGCGCCATGGACCTCAGTAAGGACTACTGATGCGCTACCCGTTTTGGCGGCTGGCCGTATTCGCTTTGGCGCTGAGTGTGCCTGGGTACTGGCTGTATCTGGCCTGGCAGCTCAAGCTCGGGCCTGACCCGGGAAAAGTACTGGTTGATAACCTGGGGCAGGGCGCGTTGGTGCTGCTGCTTCTGACGCTTTCGATGACACCCCTACAGCGCCTGACAGGATGGGGTGGTTGGCTTGCTACGCGCCGTCAGCTTGGGCTTTGGTGCTTTACCTATGCGTTGCTCCACATCACTAGCTACCTCTACTTCCTATTAGGTGGCGAGCTATGGCGTCTGGGTGGGGAGTTGATAGAACGACCTTATATCCTAGTCGGCACTATTGCCTTCTTCGGACTAGCCATCCTGGCGATGACGTCCTCCCGGTGGAGTATGCGTCGCCTCGGAAAGCGCTGGAAGTCGGTACATCGGCTGATCTATCTGATTGTCATCGTGGCTCTACTGCATATGCTCTGGGTCGTTCGGGCCGACGCCGCGCGCTGGTTCCTCTATGCCGGTATCGCTGCAGCGTTGTTGCTGCTGCGCTTACCGGTGGCAGCCACGGCTCTTGCTTCGCTGCGTGGTGTAACGAAGCGTGGAACAAAACTGAAATAAACGGTTGACGTTAGTTTTCAGGCTCCTATAATGCGCACCTTCTCCGGCGCAGTCCTTAAGCAAAATCTCTTGTAAATCAAAAGGTTAGCGAAATAAAAGGGTTGCACGGATGGCAAATTCGAGTAGAATGCGCCGGGCTGACAGGGTGGTGGTTGAGTCCTGTTGGTGGCTTCGGTCAGGTTGATCGGAAGCGGTTGAAAGAGGTGGTTGACAGCGGTTTTGAACGCTGTATGATTCGCCTCCCGCTGACGAGAGATGAGAGTTGATCGAAGGCGCAAGCGGTTGAGAAGAAAGAAAAAGTTCTTCAAAAACAGCTTGACAGGTAACAAGGCTGCTGTAGAATGCGCGGCCTCGGTTGAGACGAAAGACTTGATCGAAACGCTCTTTAACAACTGAATCAAGCAATTCGTGTGGGTGCTTGTGAATGTAAGACTGATGGTCAGCTAGATTATCAGCATCACAAAGCAACACTCGAGTATTCGAGAGTTACTCTTTACTTGTAAAGAGATTTGCGATTGCTGAGCCAAGTTTAGGGTTTTCTCAAAACCCAAGCAGTATTGAACTGAAGAGTTTGATCATGGCTCAGATTGAACGCTGGCGGCAGGCCTAACACATGCAAGTCGAGCGGATGAAGAGAGCTTGCTCTCTGATTCAGCGGCGGACGGGTGAGTAATGCCTAGGAATCTGCCTGATAGTGGGGGACAACGTTTCGAAAGGAACGCTAATACCGCATACGTCCTACGGGAGAAAGCAGGGGACCTTCGGGCCTTGCGCTATCAGATGAGCCTAGGTCGGATTAGCTAGTTGGTGAGGTAAAGGCTCACCAAGGCTACGATCCGTAACTGGTCTGAGAGGATGATCAGTCACACTGGAACTGAGACACGGTCCAGACTCCTACGGGAGGCAGCAGTGGGGAATATTGGACAATGGGCGAAAGCCTGATCCAGCCATGCCGCGTGTGTGAAGAAGGTCTTCGGATTGTAAAGCACTTTAAGTTGGGAGGAAGGGCAGTAAGCTAATACCTTGCTGTTTTGACGTTACCGACAGAATAAGCACCGGCTAACTTCGTGCCAGCAGCCGCGGTAATACGAAGGGTGCAAGCGTTAATCGGAATTACTGGGCGTAAAGCGCGCGTAGGTGGTTTGTTAAGTTGAATGTGAAAGCCCCGGGCTCAACCTGGGAACTGCATCCAAAACTGGCAAGCTAGAGTATGGCAGAGGGTGGTGGAATTTCCTGTGTAGCGGTGAAATGCGTAGATATAGGAAGGAACACCAGTGGCGAAGGCGACCACCTGGGCTAATACTGACACTGAGGTGCGAAAGCGTGGGGAGCAAACAGGATTAGATACCCTGGTAGTCCACGCCGTAAACGATGTCGACTAGCCGTTGGGATCCTTGAGATCTTAGTGGCGCAGCTAACGCATTAAGTCGACCGCCTGGGGAGTACGGCCGCAAGGTTAAAACTCAAATGAATTGACGGGGGCCCGCACAAGCGGTGGAGCATGTGGTTTAATTCGAAGCAACGCGAAGAACCTTACCAGGCCTTGACATGCAGAGAACTTTCCAGAGATGGATTGGTGCCTTCGGGAACTCTGACACAGGTGCTGCATGGCTGTCGTCAGCTCGTGTCGTGAGATGTTGGGTTAAGTCCCGTAACGAGCGCAACCCTTGTCCTTAGTTACCAGCACGTAATGGTGGGCACTCTAAGGAGACTGCCGGTGACAAACCGGAGGAAGGTGGGGATGACGTCAAGTCATCATGGCCCTTACGGCCTGGGCTACACACGTGCTACAATGGTCGGTACAAAGGGTTGCCAAGCCGCGAGGTGGAGCTAATCCCATAAAACCGATCGTAGTCCGGATCGCAGTCTGCAACTCGACTGCGTGAAGTCGGAATCGCTAGTAATCGTGAATCAGAATGTCACGGTGAATACGTTCCCGGGCCTTGTACACACCGCCCGTCACACCATGGGAGTGGGTTGCTCCAGAAGTAGCTAGTCTAACCTTCGGGGGGACGGTTACCACGGAGTGATTCATGACTGGGGTGAAGTCGTAACAAGGTAGCCGTAGGGGAACCTGCGGCTGGATCACCTCCTTAATCGAAGACTTCAGCTTCTTCATAAGCTCCCACACGAATTGCTTGATTCACTAGCGAAAAGCGATTGGGTTTCGACCCGAGAGAGACGATTGGGTCTGTAGCTCAGTTGGTTAGAGCGCACCCCTGATAAGGGTGAGGTCGGCAGTTCGAATCTGCCCAGACCCACCAATTGTCATGGGATGTGGCCGATCTGTAGATGGGGCCATAGCTCAGCTGGGAGAGCGCCTGCTTTGCACGCAGGAGGTCAGGAGTTCGATCCTCCTTGGCTCCACCATTAACTCGATAATCGCTGAAAGCTCAGAAATGAGTGCTGCTTGGGCATCTGATGGATGTTTGAGGGTATTGATTTCTGGTCTTTGCGCCAGAACTGTTCTTTAAAAATTTGGGTATGTGATAGAAGTAGATTTGGGTAGTTACTTTCACTGGTAATTATTCAAGTCAAGGTAAAATTTGCGAGTTGCTCTTTATGGGCAGAATGCGGATTTTCGGCGAATGTCGTCTTCACGTTATTAGACAGTAACCAGATTGCTTGGGGTTATATGGTCAAGTGAAGAAGCGCATACGGTGGATGCCTTGGCAGTCAGAGGCGATGAAAGACGTGGTAGCCTGCGAAAAGCTTCGGGGAGTCGGCAAACAGACTTTGATCCGGAGATGTCTGAATGGGGGAACCCAGCCATCATAAGATGGTTATCACACACTGAATACATAGGTGTGTGAGGCGAACCAGGGGAACTGAAACATCTAAGTACCCTGAGGAAAAGAAATCAACCGAGATTCCCTTAGTAGTGGCGAGCGAACGGGGATTAGCCCTTAAGCTTCTTTGATTTTAGCGGAACGCTCTGGAAAGTGCGGCCATAGTGGGTGATAGCCCTGTACGCGAAAAGGTCTTAGAAGTGAAATCGAGTAGGACGGAGCACGAGAAACTTTGTCTGAATATGGGGGGACCATCCTCCAAGGCTAAATACTACTGACTGACCGATAGTGAACTAGTACCGTGAGGGAAAGGCGAAAAGAACCCCGGAGAGGGGAGTGAAATAGATCCTGAAACCGTATGCGTACAAGCAGTGGGAGCCTACTTTGTTAGGTGACTGCGTACCTTTTGTATAATGGGTCAGCGACTTATTTTCAGTGGCGAGCTTAACCGAATAGGGGAGGCGTAGCGAAAGCGAGTCTTAATAGGGCGTTTAGTCGCTGGGAATAGACCCGAAACCGGGCGATCTATCCATGGGCAGGTTGAAGGTTGGGTAACACTAACTGGAGGACCGAACCGACTACCGTTGAAAAGTTAGCGGATGACCTGTGGATCGGAGTGAAAGGCTAATCAAGCTCGGAGATAGCTGGTTCTCCTCGAAAGCTATTTAGGTAGCGCCTCGTGTATCACTGCTGGGGGTAGAGCACTGTTTCGGCTAGGGGGTCATCCCGACTTACCAAACCGATGCAAACTCCGAATACCAGCAAGTGTCAGCACGGGAGACACACGGCGGGTGCTAACGTCCGTCGTGAAAAGGGAAACAACCCAGACCGTCAGCTAAGGTCCCAAAATCCTGGTTAAGTGGGAAACGATGTGGGAAGGCTTAGACAGCTAGGAGGTTGGCTTAGAAGCAGCCACCCTTTAAAGAAAGCGTAATAGCTCACTAGTCGAGTCGGCCTGCGCGGAAGATGTAACGGGGCTCAAACCAGGTACCGAAGCTACGGGTTCAACGTAAGTTGAGCGGTAGAGGAGCGTTCTGTAAGCCTGTGAAGGTCAGTTGAGAAGCTGGCTGGAGGTATCAGAAGTGCGAATGCTGACATGAGTAACGACAATGCGAGTGAAAAACTCGCACGCCGAAAGACCAAGGGTTCCTGCGCAACGTTAATCGACGCAGGGTGAGTCGGTCCCTAAGGCGAGGCTGAAGAGCGTAGTCGATGGGAAACGGGTTAATATTCCCGTACTTCTAGTTACTGCGATGGGGGGACGGAGAAGGCTAGGCCAGCAAGGCGTTGGTTGTCCTTGTTTAAGGTGGTAGGCAGAGATCTTAGGTAAATCCGGGATCTTAATGCCGAGAGCTGATGACGAGCTTTCTTTTAGAAAGCGAAGTGGTTGATGCCATGCTTCCAGGAAAAGCCTCTAAGCTTCAGGTAACTAGGAACCGTACCCCAAACCGACACAGGTGGTTGGGTAGAGAATACCAAGGCGCTTGAGAGAACTCGGGTGAAGGAACTAGGCAAAATGGCACCGTAACTTCGGGAGAAGGTGCGCCGGTGAGGGTGAAGTATTTACTACGTAAGCCCATGCCGGTCGAAGATACCAGGCCGCTGCGACTGTTTATTAAAAACACAGCACTCTGCAAACACGAAAGTGGACGTATAGGGTGTGACGCCTGCCCGGTGCCGGAAGGTTAATTGATGGGGTTAGCGCAAGCGAAGCTCTTGATCGAAGCCCCGGTAAACGGCGGCCGTAACTATAACGGTCCTAAGGTAGCGAAATTCCTTGTCGGGTAAGTTCCGACCTGCACGAATGGCGTAACGATGGCGGCGCTGTCTCCACCCGAGACTCAGTGAAATTGAAATCGCTGTGAAGATGCAGTGTATCCGCGGCTAGACGGAAAGACCCCGTGAACCTTTACTATAGCTTTGCACTGGACTTTGAATTTGCTTGTGTAGGATAGGTGGGAGGCTTTGAAGCGTGGACGCCAGTTCGCGTGGAGCCAACCTTGAAATACCACCCTGGCAACTTTGAGGTTCTAACTCTGGTCCGTTATCCGGATCGAGGACAGTGTATGGTGGGTAGTTTGACTGGGGCGGTCTCCTCCTAAAGAGTAACGGAGGAGTACGAAGGTGCGCTCAGACCGGTCGGAAATCGGTCGTAGAGTATAAAGGCAAAAGCGCGCTTGACTGCGAGACAGACACGTCGAGCAGGTACGAAAGTAGGTCTTAGTGATCCGGTGGTTCTGTATGGAAGGGCCATCGCTCAACGGATAAAAGGTACTCCGGGGATAACAGGCTGATACCGCCCAAGAGTTCATATCGACGGCGGTGTTTGGCACCTCGATGTCGGCTCATCACATCCTGGGGCTGAAGCCGGTCCCAAGGGTATGGCTGTTCGCCATTTAAAGTGGTACGCGAGCTGGGTTTAGAACGTCGTGAGACAGTTCGGTCCCTATCTGCCGTGGACGTTTGAGATTTGAGAGGGGCTGCTCCTAGTACGAGAGGACCGGAGTGGACGAACCTCTGGTGTTCCGGTTGTCACGCCAGTGGCATTGCCGGGTAGCTACGTTCGGAAGAGATAACCGCTGAAAGCATCTAAGCGGGAAACTTGCCTCAAGATGAGATCTCACTGGAGCCTTGAGCTCCCTGAAGGGCCGTCGAAGACTACGACGTTGATAGGTTGGGTGTGTAAGCGCTGTGAGGCGTTGAGCTAACCAATACTAATTGCCCGTGAGGCTTGACCATATAACACCCAAACAATTTGGCTGTTAGACGGAAAGTCGACAGAAAAGCCGAAAATCAGCATGAACACGCATTACCTGATCACATACCCAATTGGCTGTAGCGGCTAAACCCCGAGACAGCAACTGAATTGCTTGACGACCATAGAGCGTTGGAACCACCTGATCCCATCCCGAACTCAGTAGTGAAACGACGCATCGCCGATGGTAGTGTGGGGTCTCCCCATGTGAGAGTAGGTCATCGTCAAGCTCCTTTCCCAAACCCCCGATCCGCGAAAGCGGGTCGGGGGTTTACTTTTGCCCAAAAGAAAGCTGCGATAGCACGTACTGTCGTTGATCATCGAAAGGTCAACTTAACGGTCACCTCGATGCTTAGGGCTAGCTGGTCGAGCGGCCTAGGGTCGGCGGCAGAGGCGGCAGAGGGCGGCAGGGAGGTGGAGCACCGGCATGACGGGTTGCCTCTTAAGCTGCAGGTCAGCGTGCGGTCTGTATCCAGAGCTCAGATAATTCCGCTACATAGCTACATAGCTACATAGCTACATAGCTACATAGCTACATAGCTGCGTTGAGAGTGTCGGACGATCGTTGCGGGCGAATAGCACTACAAGTTGTGCAAAAACAGCCTGCTCGTCTACGGATGCATATGGGCGGGCTTTGGGCGTTAGGCGGTAACCAAAATATTGGGACCGCCTTGGAGCGCTTCGATAGCCTCAAACGGGCTTCCCGTATCGTCGCCTCCGCCTGACTGACGACTCACAGCGGCATCCACCGCTCGTTTAGAATGAGCGCTTTGCTCGGGTATTTGCCATGACGGAATCGGCTGCTACGCCAGGGCTCGAGGAGGTTCCGCTCGAGCAGTTGGCTGCTTGCCCTGAATGTGACCTGCTGATGCTGAAGCCGACGCTCGCGCTCGGTGAAGTTGCAGAGTGCCCACGTTGCGGTTGTGAGTTGTTTCGTTTGCGCCATCGCATCGTTGGGCCGGGCATGGCTTTGGTGCTTGCGGCGTTGCTCTTGTACTTCCCGGCCAACTTCCTGCCCATCATGCAATTGAATCTGCTCGGCAGGGTTACCCATGACACCGTCTGGAGCGGTGTGCTCAGCCTCTACAACAGCGGCATGCAAGGCATCGCCGTCGTGGTGTTTCTTTGCAGTATGGCGGTGCCGCTACTCAAGCTGTTGTGTCAGCTCGTAGTGTTGGTCTGTATTGCAGCTGATCGTGCAAAGCCTCTAGGGACGCTGCTTTATCGGACCTATCACCATCTACGGGAGTGGGGCATGTTGGAGGTCTATCTGCTTGGCATTCTGGTTTCGATCATCAAGCTGAGAGACATGGCTGAGCTAAGCCTTGGGATCGGTTTGGCGTGCTTCGCCGGGCTACTGGTAGTTCAGGTGTGGCTGGAATTGGTCATGTCGCCGCACCAGGTCTGGGAAGCGTTATCGGAGCGCCGCGATGCGCGCCGCTGATGCTGGGCTGATGGTCTGTCATGAGTGCCATCAGCTGAACCGTGCGAATGCCGAACATTCCCATGACCGTTGCAGTCGTTGTGGAGCCCGCGTGCACATGCGCAGGCCCAACAGCATAGCAAGGACCTGGGCGTTGCTGATCACCGCTGCGCTGCTCTATCTACCGGCGAATCTTCTGCCGATCATGACGGTGCGCATGCTCGGCAGCGGCACGCCGGACACGATCATGTCCGGCGTAGTCACCCTGGCCAAGCACGGCATGTTCCCGATTGCCGCGGTGGTGTTCATCGCCAGTATTCTGGTGCCCACCTTCAAGCTGGTTGGGATTGCGATGTTGCTGTTCTCAGTACAGCGCCATCACCCAATGTCGCCGCGCCAGCGAATACTTGTTTTCAGATTTATCGAGTGGATAGGGCGATGGTCCATGCTCGACATATTTGTCATCGCCATTCTGGTGGCGATCGTCAATTTCGGCAGCCTCGCCAGCGTCGAAGCCGGTTTTGGCGCAGTTGCATTCGCCAGTGTAGTCGTCCTGACCATGCTGGCTGCGATCACATTCGACCCACGTCTGATCTGGGATAACACGGAATCCGGGAACAAGCATGACTGACCTGCCACAAGCCAATACTCGTCCTGCGTCCAGCTGGTCGGCCATCTGGATTCTGCCGCTAATCGCGTTGGCGATTGGCGCCTGGCTCGCTTGGCAAGCCTATAGCGAGCGAGGCATACACATCGAAGTGGTCTTCGAGAGCGCCGAGGGGATCGAGATAGGCAAGACTGCGGTCCTCTACAAGGGCATGACGATCGGTGTCGTACGCGATCTGCATCTGGGCGATGACGAGCGCCGGCAGGTCGTGGTTGCGGACATCGAGATGAACAAGGATGTTGATGGCTACCTACGCAGCGGCACGCGTTTCTGGCTGGTAAAGCCCAGTGTGACCCTCGCCGGGATTACCGGGCTGGAGACCCTGGTGTCGGGCAACTACATCGGCATTAGCCCTGCCGATGGAGAAGCTACACGGCGTTTTGTTGCGCTGGTAGAAGAGCCGCCCATGTCTGACAGCCGTATCGGCCTGCACCTGACCGTTAAGGCCGAACGGCTCGGTTCGTTGAACCGCGGCAGCCCGGTGTTCTACCGGCAAATTCAGGTTGGGCAGGTGAAGAACTATGTGTTGGCTGAGGACGACAGCACGGTTGAGGTGCAGCTGTATATCCAACCGGAATACGCACATCTGGTGCGCAAACACACTCGTTTCTGGAACGCCAGTGGCGTCACCGTGGATGCCGGCCTGACGGGGGTGAAGTTTCGTACGGAGTCGCTGGCCAGCATCGTAGCCGGCGGCATCGCCTTCGCCACGCCAGCGCACCGCAAGGACAGCCCGGCGACCGATCCAAGCATCCCGTTTCGGCTGTACGAGGATTTCGATGCGGCCCAGGCCGGTATCAGGACGCTCGTATCGCTCCAGGATTTCGATGGGCTGCAGGCGGGCCGCACAACGGTGATCTACAAGGGCATGCAGGTCGGCTTGCTGAAGAAGCTGGATATTGATTCGGACCTCAGTGGCGCGCAGGCCGAGCTCTCCATCGACCCGCTGTTCGAGGACTATCTGGTCGAGGACACGCAGTTCTGGGTAGTCAAACCGTCTGTTTCGGTTGCCGGCATATCCGGGCTAGAGGCCCTGGTGCGCGGCAATTACATTTCGGTTCGCCCTGGTGAGAAGGGCGCCGAAGCCAGACGCAACTTCGTGGCGCGTGCCAAGGCGCCACCGCTGGATATACGTTCGCCGGGTCTTCACCTGGTGCTGACGGCCGACAATCTCGGCTCGCTGGATGTCGGCAGTCCCGTCCTCTATCGCCAAGTCCGGGTAGGCTCAGTGCAGAGCTACCAGTTTTCTCGGGACCAGCAGCGGGTTGTGGTTGGCGTGCACATCGAGCAGCCCTACGCCGATCTGGTGAATAGCTCGAGCCGGTTCTGGAATGCCAGTGGCATCTCACTGACCGGAGGGCTGTCCGGTATCGAGGTGCGCAGCGAGTCGCTGCAAAGCCTGCTGGCTGGTGGGATCGCATTCGAGACGCCGGATCCGCAAGCGGCGGCCACCAAGAAAGTGCCCCGCTTTGAGCTACACAAGGACAGGGACAGCGCGATACGGCGCGGTACGTCGGTAGAGATTCGTCTGGATCGCGGCGATGGCTTGGCGGCCGGAACGCCTATCCGCTACAAGGGGCTGGACGTCGGTGAGGTCGATAGCGTGACGCTGAGCGACGATCTGGGACATGTCGTACTGCGGGCCCGGATAACCGCTGCAGAGTCTCGTATTGCCCGCGCGGGCACCCAGTTCTGGGTCGTACGGCCCGAGCTTGGCATCATGCGCACGGCCAATCTAGACACCCTGGTCAGCGGTCCCTACCTCGAGGTTGCTCCCGGCAAGCCGGGTGCTGCAGCCCAATCGCGTTTCGTGGGGCAGGAGCGTGAGCCGCAGAAGGCTGGCGATGGGCTCAGACTGGTCCTTAGCGCTGCGCGGCTGGGCTCGATCAAACCGGGCAATGCGGTGACCTATCGTGAGGTAAAAGTCGGTGAGGTGACCGGTTACGAGCTGGGCCAGAATGCCGACCGTGTACTGATCCGCGTACTCATCGAGCCGCGCTACACAGCGCTGGTGCACACCGGCAGCCGGTTCTGGGAAACCAGTGGCTTCGGTGTCGACTTCAGCCTGTTCAAGGGTGCCAGCCTCCGCACCGATTCGCTGGAGTCGCTGATCGAGGGCGGGGTTGCCTTCGCCACCCCCGATGGGGAGCGGATGGGGCAGCGTGCGTTGCCGGGGCAGACCTTTGCCTTGTTCAAGGAGCCGCAGGAAGAGTGGTTTGATTGGGCGCCGAAGATCGAGTTGGGGCGAGCTACCAGTGACAAGTGACGATCGATCCGGGACGTTATCGGTGGGCTGAAGCCCACCCAACGGCGATAGCCGGATGTGCATGAAAAGGGGCCCCGCGGGGCCCTTTTTCGTCAGGCCGGTTCTTCGGTCCGTTGGGCTGAAGCAGTGTGCTCGCTGGCGACCGCCTCGCGACGGCTGATGTATTTCCAGTCCGCCTCGTCAATGTAAATGCCCGCCGGCCCGCTGCCGCCTTCCAGATCGATGGCGACGTGCGCGGAAACCTGCGGTTTGACCGACGCGAGGATTGGCACGAAGCCCAGCTGCAGGCTGGTTTCGATCAGTGCCTGCTGGTTGCGCTCGTCGATATCCGCTGCCTCGTCGAGGTAGTAGGGCAGTCGGATGCGCCCGGCCTGTTCACGATCCATCAGGTGCAGCAACAGGTACATGTTGGTCAGCGCCTTGATGGTCATGGTGGTGCCGTTGGACGCCGCACCGTCGATGTCGGTGTGGATCACCGGCTGGCCGCCGACCTTGGTGATTTCGAATGCCAGCTCGAATAGGTCCTTCAAGCCCAGCTGGTTGTTGTTCGCCGCCACCAGCCGCGCCAGATACTCCTTGGCCTCCTCGTTCTTCGCGTCCTGCTCGACCGACTGCGACAGGTCGAACACCGAGAGCGTCTCGCCTTCCTCGTACTGCCCGGCGCTGTGGATGATCTGGTCGATGTGCTTGAGCGCATCCTTGTTCGGCGCCAGTACGATGCGGAAGCTCGCCAGGTTGGAAACCTGCCGCTTGTTGATCTCGCGGTTGAACAGCGCCAACTGGTGCTCGAGGCTTTCGTAGTCGCTGCGAATATTGCGCAGTGTCCGGGCGATGTCGGTGACGGCCGCGCGACGGGCCTTGGCCAGGGTCAGCGCCTCGTCCTGGCGGTGCGCGTAGGCGTTGACCAAGAGCTGCAGGCGCCGCTCGGGATCTTCCTCGCTGTCGAACTTGGCCACGCCCTTCAGCCGCACCTGCGCATACAGCGCCTCGATCTGGCCGTCGACGCGCTGCAGTGCCTGCCAGCTGTCCTGGTAGTCGTTGAGCAGCGGCAGCAGGTTGTCCAGCGAGTCGTCCACCGGGTCCATGAACGGCGTGCCGAACGGCAGGTTGCTTGGCAGCAACTGGCGACGGCGCAGGGCGTCCTCCAGGGTGCGTTCCTTGGCTTCCAGGTCGGCCAGTTGACGGCCGATCAGCTGAAGCTTCGCCGATAGATGCTGCACGCGTTCGGCGAAGGCATCACTGGTGCGCTTGAGTTCGTCCTGGGCTGCTTCTGCCTGAGCCAGCTGTTCCAGCTTCGCGGGTTCTTCGGCGGCCAGGGTCTGGCTGCGGCGGAAGTCTTCCAGCGCCTTCTGCGCGTCCAGCACGGCCTGGTACAGCGCCTCGGCCTGAGCCTTGCTCGCGTTGCGGTCGACGGCCACGGCGTGCTGGGTCTTGAGCTGCTTGAGCTCGCGTTCGAGGCGATCCTTCTGGTCGCGCAGGGCGGCGCGGTCGGCGAGTGCCTGCAATGCCGGCGGTTCGATGTGCGAGAGATCGATTGACAGGCCGGGCACCGAGAAGGTGTCGCCTTTGAAGCGATCCAGCACCGATTCGACTGCCTTGACCCAGTCCTCGCCTTCGGCAGTGATGCCTTTCTCACCCAGCGGCAGGCTGAACAGCTGGCCGTTGAACAGGCGCATCAGGCGGTCGACATCGGCCTGGGAGAACTCTTCGCGCAGGCGCGAATAGCTGTTGTTGTCGGCGTGATCGAGCTGTTGCTTCACCGACTTCAAGCGCTTTTCCAGATCGCGCAGACGCTCGTCCAGGTCTTCACTGGAAAACTGGCGGGACTGCGCCAGCGCACCGGCCAGCTCGTCGTGGGCGTCCTTGGCGGCGAGTAGCTGCTGCTCCAGCACGTGGGCATCGTCGACCAGGGCGAAGCGGTTCTTCAGGACGGCCAGCTCGCCGAGCCAGCGCTGAGCTTCACTGATTTCACGTTCCAGCCGCATCAGCTCGCCGGTTGAGCCGCGCTGCTCGTTCTGCAAGCCGTCCTGCTCACCCCGGTAGTGCTCGGCCTGGATTACCAGCTCTTCCTTGCGCGCATCGGCGTAGTCGTGCCAGGTGCCGAGCAGGTTGTCGAGCAGCGGCGACAGGCGATGCAGCTTGCCGCGCAGCAGCTCGCGCTGGGAAACGCCGGCGGCCAGCGCCTCGACCAGCGGGCCGGCAGCCACAAGCGCCTGATAGTCCTGTTCCATGCGGCGCACGTCGCGGAAGGCCTCTTCGGTGGCGGCGATGTAGTCGACGCTGCCCGAACGCAGGCTGTGCTCGAAAGCGTCGAGGAACAGTTGCTTGAGCTTGGCCGCAGTGATCTCGCGCATATGTAGCAGGTTGATAAACAGCGCGCGGAAGGTCTTCAGGCTCTGCTCGCTGGTCGAGCGCAGCGGGATCAGCGTCATGTCCAGCGGAATCGACGTGTGCCCGCCGACCAGCAACCGGCGCAGTTCATCCGGCTTGGCCTCGTAGGCCTTGATGCCGGCGCGTTCGAGATTGGCGAACAGCTCGCGCTGGCGCAGGCAGGTGCCGTTCTGCTGGTAGTGGTCAAGATCCAGCGAGCCCCGGTAGACGAAGAACTGGTGGCCGAAGCCGCCGCCCGGGCCGCGTCCGGCGACGCCGATCACATGCGGGCCGTGGGGCAGCATGACTTCGACCAGGATGTAGCTGGTGTCAGAGGCGAAGTAGAACTTGCGTGACTGCTCCAGGCTGTATTTGCCGAAGCTCATGTCCGACATGCGCGCCAGGATCGGGAACTGCAGCGCGTTGATCGAAGCGGACTTGCCGAGGTTGTTGGCGCCGTAGACCGACAACGGGTTTTCCAGCGGGAAGATGCCCAGGCTGTAGCCGGCGGTGTTCAGCAGGGCAAAGCGGCGAATGCCGTAGCGTTCCTGGCTCATGCTTCAAGCTCCTTTTCAGCGGCGATGGCGCGGGCCAGGGCGTCTTCTTCGGATTCTTCGACAAGGGCCTCGTCCGGCTCCTCGATAAGAATGATGTCATCCTCGCTGTCGTCTTCGGCGATCAGCTGCGGCGCCGGCAGCGACAGGTCGCTGCTGTGCAGGCTGGCGGCGAGATCACGGTCCTGCTGTACCGACAGGCAGACATCGAGAAAGCGGTGCATCGGCGGCAGGAAGCGGTAGACGCCGTTGCTGTCTTCGGCAAAGCCCAGCTGGGTCAGGCGGCGGATGACCTTTTCTTCCAGCTCGTCCTGGGTGGTGACTTCGGCCTGTTGGAAGAGGTCGCGGTACTTGTCCAGCAACGCCGGCAGTTCGTCGCGGCCGAGGCTACCGCCGTCGAGCACCGCCAGCGGGTCGCGGCCCTGGTCGGCCAGATGCTCGACGAGAATGAAGGTGAACAGTGCCAGGCGCTGCGCGGTCTTGTTCACCTGCGCGCCCATCTGCTCGGGGACGAAATAGTAGAAGCCTCGCGGATCGCAGACCAGCTCGTAGCCAAGCGCCTTGAACAGCGCGCGGTACTGGTCCTGCAGGTTCGA
The DNA here is from genome assembly GCF_038561965.1 of Stutzerimonas stutzeri. Lineage (NCBI taxonomy): Bacteria > Pseudomonadati > Pseudomonadota > Gammaproteobacteria > Pseudomonadales > Pseudomonadaceae > Stutzerimonas > Stutzerimonas stutzeri. The sequence goes on from NZ_CP139348.1 coordinate 1,012,310, forward strand.
TAGTTGGGCGTAGGGCTCTGGCTCGCTGCGCGACAGGTGATAGCCCTTGAACAGCTCGCGGAAGATCGGCGCCAGCTGGGTCATTTCCTTGAGGTCGATGTTCATTCAGGTCGCTCGGAGATCGTTGGACGGACAGGGGCGAAGCCTTGTCCTGCGAAGAATTGGGTGCGGTTGGCGGCGTACAAGCTGCGCGTTGTCCACCCTACGAGGGGTTCCGCGAGGGAGGTGGCCGCAGTGCGGTAGACCGCCCCGTGGAAAGCGGCGAAGCCTTTTCCACCGGACGCCCCCACAGGCCGCTCGAATGACTCAGCCATTGGCGTTGCCCACCAGCGCGAAGGAGCTGAGGCTGACCCGATGCTCGCGGGTCAGGTATTCGCGGCGTTCCAGGCGGTCACGCTGGAATCGGCCATCGCGTGACAAGCGCGAGAACCAGTAGAGCAGTTCGTCGGTCGCCCCATCGGGCTCCTGTTCCAGCAGCCAGGCCATCAGGTCCGGCAGCGGCAGGGCCTGCTGGCAACGCTCGATCATCTCGCGGGCGGTGCGTGGGGCGCGGGGCTGCTCGCCCTTGCGCTTGGTGCTGGCCCGGGGGAACTGCGCTGGTTTCGGCTCGAAGCGGGCCAGGGCGTAGACATAAGCCTCGACCTGGCTGGCAGAGCCGAGAAAAGTCGTTTGCGGACGGGTAAACAGCGGCAGCGAAGCCTGTGGCACGGCATCCAGACCCTTCTTGCGGATCGCCGACAGCGCCAGCGCCGCACCACGGGTCACGGCGTTGTGCCGGCGCGCTTCTTCGCGCAGTGGCAGCAGCAATTCGCGCGCTTTGCGCAGGGTCAGCTGGGCGGTGGTCTGCATCTCCAGAATGCGTGCATGAGTACGCACGAGCAGGTCGTCGTCGACCAGCTGGCCGAGGCGCTGCTGTTCGCCGAGCAGCCTCATCAGCACCTGCTCGACGCGGTGTACACCCTGTTCGAAGGCGCCATCGGCGGAGACCAGTTGAATCATCGGCTCGACGTATTCGTCCCAGGTCGCCAGGACTTCGGCATAGCGCTGGCGCAGTGGAATCTGGCGGTCGCTGGTCTTGGCCCGGTCGGCCACAGCGACCAGCGCCTGCTCGTCGTTGTCGAGCTTCTTCAATACATCGCGCACGCGCATGTCGAGCAGGCGCAGCTGGCGGGCCAGGTCGTTGCCGTCGCGAATCTCGAAGGCATCGAGGATATGCCCGGCCAGGCGCTCCAGGTGACGCAGATAGGCTTCGATCTCCAGGCACAGGCCGAGACGATGCTCGCGGCGCAGATAGGCGAGGAAGTCGTGGATCTGCGCGTTCAGCTCGAAGCGATTGGGGCTTTTGGCCACCGGCACCAGAATGTCCAGACGGATCCACTGGTCGAGCAGGGCGGTGACATCGGTGGGCGTGCCTTCCGGCAGTTGCGCGGTGAGCTGATGGCGAAGTTCGACCAGGCTCAGGGTGCCGGCGTCGAAACGCTCGCACAGCGGCTCGAGCAACGTCCAGTGTTCGGCAAGGGCACGCAATACGCGCTTGGGTTCGATCATCGAGGCGCCAGTCCAGCCAGTAAAAAAGCGCGAATTGTACTGCATTGGCGCTGGTTTGATGGCAGGCCAGACGATTGGCCGCGGCCAGAACGGTGTGGCGTAGCACAAGTCGCGCGAGTCACCTGAACGTCATTGCATGCGGGTTAGCCTGTCTAGCATCGGCGTTCGCGGCGGCAGAAGCGCTATCGGGCGTCCCGAATGATGACGAAGTGTTGAAAATCTATTTCGATATGCACCGGTAATCGGCACAATTCGCGGCTTTTGCAAACGGGGAGCTGCCGGCTCCTGTCCGGCGAAATCCCTTGGGGGCACGTACACATGATCAAGACGCCGTATTACCTCATCGACAAGCAGAAGCTCTTGGGCAATCTGGAGAAGATCGCCTACGTGCGCGAACAGTCCGGCGCCAAGGCTCTACTGGCGCTGAAGTGCTTCGCCACCTGGTCGGTGTTCGACCTGATGCAGCAGTACATGGACGGCACCACCTCGTCCTCGCTGTACGAGCTCAAGCTCGGGCGGCAGAAGTTCGCCGGCGAAACCCACGCCTACAGCGTGGCCTGGGCCGACGACGAAATCGAAGAAATGGTCGCCAACTGCGACAAGATCATCTTCAACTCCATCGGCCAACTGGAGCGTTTCGAGGCCGCCACCGAAGGCACCATTCGGGGTTTGCGCGTGAACCCACAGGTCAGCAGTTCCGACTACCTGCTGGCCGATCCTGCGCGCCCGTTCAGCCGTCTGGGTGAGCACGACCCGGCGAAGATCGAAGCTGTAATCGGCAAGATCAACGGCTTCATGTTCCACAACAACTGTGAGAACCCCAGCTTCGAACTGTTCGGCGAGATGCTGAGTACCATCGAGGAGCGCTTCGGCCACCTGCTGGAAAAAGTCGAGTGGGTCAGCCTGGGCGGTGGCATTCACTTCACCGGTGAGGGCTATCCGCTGGATGCCTTCTGCGCACGCCTGAAAGCCTTCTCGGAAAAGTTCGGCGTGCAGGTCTACCTCGAGCCCGGCGAAGCGGCGATCACCATGAGTGCGTCGCTGGAAGTGACGGTGCTCGACACGCTGTACAACGGCAAGAATCTCGCCGTGGTCGACAGCTCGATCGAGGCGCACATGCTCGATCTGCTGATCTACCGCCTCAACGCCAAGATGGCGCCCAGCGACGGCGAGCACAGCTACATGGTGTGCGGCAAATCCTGTCTGGCCGGCGACATCTTCGGTGAGTACCAATTCGATCGTCCGCTTGCCATCGGCGATCGGCTGTCGTTCATCGATGCGGCGGGTTACACCATGGTCAAGAAGAACTGGTTCAACGGCCTGAAAATGCCGTCCATCGTAGTAAAGCAGCTCGACGGCAGCGTCGAGGTGGTTCGTGAGTTCGACTTTAACGATTACCTGTCCAGCCTTTCCTGAGGCTGCAGTACAAGGGGGTGAAACAATTGAAGAAAAACGTTCTTATCATTGGTGCAGGAGGTGTCGCCAAGGTGGTGGCCCACAAGTGCGCGCAGCACAACGATGAACTCGGTCGTATTGCTATCGCGTCGCGCAACATCTCCAAATGCCAGGCCATCATCGACAGCGTGCAGGCCAAGGGCGGGCTCAAGCAGCCCGGCGAAATCAAAGCCTATGCGCTGGACGCCATGGACGTGGACTCGACCAAGGCACTGATTCGTGAGACCGAATCACAGATCGTCATCAACGTCGGTTCTGCCTTCCTCAACATGTCCGTGCTGCGTGCCTGCATCGACACCGGTGCCGCGTATCTGGATACCGCGATCCACGAAGAGCCGGGCAAGATCTGCGAAACGCCGCCGTGGTATGGCAACTACGAGTGGAAGCACCTGGCTGAGTGCCAGGAAAAGGGCGTCACCGCCATCCTCGGCGTCGGTTTCGACCCGGGCGTGGTCAACGCATACGCTGCCTTGGCGCAGCAGGAATACTTCGACAAGATCGAGTCGATCGACATTCTCGACGTCAACGCCGGTTCGCACGGCAAGTATTTCGCCACCAATTTCGACCCGGAAATCAATTTCCGCGAATTCACCGGTCAGGTGTACAGCTGGCAGAACAGCCAGTGGACGACCAACCGCATGTTCGAGGTCAAACGCACCGACGACCTGCCAATCGTGGGCGAGCAGAGCCTCTACCTGACCGGCCATGACGAGGTGCATTCGCTTTCCAAGCACCTCGACGTACCGAACGTCCGCTTCTGGATGAGCTTCGGCGAGCACTACATCAACGTCTTTACCGTGCTGAATAACCTTGGCCTGCTTTCCGAGCAGCCGGTGCGCACCGCTGAAGGCCTGGAGGTAGTACCGCTCAAGGTGGTCAAGGCCGTGCTGCCCGATCCCGCATCGCTGGCGCCGGGCTACACCGGCAAGACCTGCATCGGCGATCTGGTCAAGGGCACGAAGGACGGGCAGCCGCGCGAGCTGTTCATCTACAACGTGGCCGATCATGAAGAAGCCTACGCCGAGACCGATAGCCAGGGCATTTCCTACACCGCCGGCGTACCGCCGGTTGCCACCGCGCTGCTGGTAGCGCGTGGCGAGTGGGATGCGCAGCGCATGGTCAACGTCGAAGAGCTGCCGGCCCAGCCGTTCCTCAAGCTGCTCGATGTGATGGGTCTGCCGACTCGTATCAAGGATGAGCGTGGCGATCGGGCCTGGGATCAGTAAGCCAGCGACAAGTTGCACGCAAGAACGAAAGGCCCCGCTGCTCTGGTAGCGGGGCCTTTTGCTTTGTCGGCGGCGCGGCGGTGGATGTAAAAAGCGACATCCACCCTACGTGCAGCGGAACCTGCGGTGGCCATGCCGGCCTGCGAGATCAGCATTTGTGTTTCGTAGGGTGGAAAACGCCGAAGGCTTTTCCACCAATGGGGGCTGGCGGAAACCGCGTTGCGGTTTTCCACCTTACGCTGCTTACGGTGGATGTAAAAATGACATCCACCCTACGAACACAGCTTCGCCTTCCCGCTTCGTCGATTTCACGCGACAATCCACGGAGTACAGGCGCCCTCCGAGAGGCGCTCGGCAGCCGTGAGGATTTCCTATGAGCAGCAACGATCGCGTCATCATCTTCGACACCACCCTGCGTGACGGCGAGCAGAGCCCCGGCGCGTCAATGACCGCTGAGGAAAAGCTGCGCATCGCCCGCGCGCTGGAGCGGCTGAAGGTGGACGTGATTGAGGCCGGCTTCGCCATCGCCAGCCCCGGCGATTTCGCCGCGGTGAAACTGGTGGCCGACAACATCAAGGACAGCACCGTGTGCAGCCTGGCACGCGCCGTCGATGCCGACATCGAGCGCGCCGCCGAAGCACTGGCCGGGGCCAACGCCGGGCGCATCCACACCTTTATCGCCACCAGCCCGATCCACATGCAGTACAAGCTGCGCATGCAGCCGGACCAGGTGGTCGAGCAGGCCGTGCGCGCGGTGAAGAAGGCGCGCAGCCTGTGCGCCGACGTGGAGTTTTCCTGTGAGGATGCCGGTCGTTCGGAAATCGACTTCCTCTGCCGCATCATCGAGGCCGCCATCGACGCCGGCGCGCGTACCATCAACATCCCGGACACCGTCGGCTACGCCATCCCGCACCAGTACGCCGAGACCATCCGCCAGCTGCTCGAACGCATCCCGAATGCCGACAAAGCGGTGTTCTCCGTGCACTGTCACAACGACCTGGGCCTGGCCGTGGCCAACTCGCTGGCGGCCGTGGTAGCTGGCGCGCGTCAGGTGGAATGCACCATCAACGGCCTCGGCGAGCGTGCCGGCAACGCCGCGCTGGAAGAGATCGTCATGGCGATCAAGACCCGCCAGGACCTGCTCGACGTGCACACCCGCATCGAGACCGAGCACATCCTCGCGGCCTCGCGTCTGGTGTCGGGCATCACCGGTTTTCCGGTGCAGCCGAACAAGGCCATCGTCGGTGCCAACGCTTTCGCCCACGAGTCGGGCATCCACCAGGACGGCGTGCTCAAGCATCGCGAAACCTACGAAATCATGTCCGCCCAGTCGGTTGGCTGGAATGCCAACAAGATGGTCATGGGCAAGCACTCCGGGCGTGCCGCATTCCGTTCGCGTCTGGACGAGCTGGGCATCGTGCTGGAAGGTGACGAGCTGAATGCTGCGTTCGCCCGCTTCAAGGAACTGGCGGACAAGAAGCACGAAATTTTCGACGAAGACCTGCAAGCGCTGGTCTCCGATACCCTGGCCGATGAAGCACCGGAGCATTTCAAGCTGGCCAGCCTGGAAGTCGCGAGCAAGACCGGCACCGTGCCTGAAGCCAAGCTGGTGCTCAGCGTTGACGGTGCCGAGCGCAGCGCCCAAGCCCAGGGTTCCGGCCCGGTGGACGCCACGTTCAAGGCCATCGAAGCGGTCGCCCAGTCGGGCGCCACGCTGCAGCTGTATTCGGTCAACGCCATCACCCAGGGCACCGACTCCCAGGGTGAAGTCACCGTGCGGCTGGAGAAGGGCGGGCGCATCGTCAATGGCAACGGCGCTGATACCGATATCGTTGTCGCTTCGGCCAAGGCTTACCTCAACGCGCTGAACCTGATGCAGGTCGGCGCCAAGGCTCATCCGCAGGTGGAGGGCGTTTGATCAACGAAGCCCGGCGTCGCGCCTACCTCGACGCCATGCAGGTAGCCAGCTGGCTGCCGCGCACCGAATTACCTTTTGCTGCGCCGTCGCGGCCGGAGCTGCTGTTGCCGGTCGTGGTCGAAGCGGAGCCGGAGATTGCCGTTGCACCTGTAGCCGAGGTGCCTGTTGCCGCGTCGGTTGTGGTGCCGACGACCGCAGCGCCGGCAATCGAACAGCCGCAAGCGCCGCGCCCACGTATCGCCATGCCGGAGCCCAAGCAGCCGGTACCGGTTGCTGCCGCGGCGGAAGAACAGGCAGCCGAGCCGGCCAAGCCCATCGAGCCACCGCCACGTTTCTCGCTGCAGCTGATGCGCGCCGGCAACGTCTTGCTGGTGGTGGAGTTGCCCACCGGTGAATCCTTCCAGAGCCGCGATCCGGCCTACATCCTGCTCAAGGATCTGCTGCGCGCTGCACGTCTGCCGGATAAGCCGCAGCAGGTCGGCGATGGCGAGCCGATTCGCTGGCCGCTACTGCACAAGGGCAGCCTCGACCAGGGCGGCGAGGCCGCACGCGATTACGTCCAGGGTGTGATGGCCGCCGAGTTGGAAAACATGGGTTGCGACTGCATCTGGCTGATCGGCCGACCAGCGCTGCGTTTTGCCGGCGAAGTGGATGTCGACGCCTGCTACCGCGAACTGGCCGTCGAAGGCCTCGGGCGCGCGCTGGCGATGCCTGGGCTGGAACAGTTGATGGAGCAGCCGTCCGCCAAGGCCGAGCTGTGGAAGACCCTGCGCCGCAGCATGCCGCGCTGGCATATAGGTAGTTCGCGTGATGAATGATGCTGTCAGCTTCCGCCCGATGACCGCGGCGGATATCGAAACTGTGTTGGCGATCGAATACGCCGCCTTCAGCCATCCCTGGACACGGGGCATTTTCAACGATGCGTTGAGTGCCTACGAGTGCTGGGTAATGTTCGAGGGCGAGCAACAGGTCGGTCACGGTGTGATCAACCTGATCCTCGACGAGGCGCACCTGCTCAATATCACCGTCAAGCCGCAGAGCCAGGGTCGCGGGCTTGGCTTGCGCCTGCTGGAACACCTCATGGAACGTGCCCGCGAACGCGGCGGGCGTGAATGCTTCCTCGAGGTGCGCGCGAGCAACACCACGGCTTATCGGCTCTATGAGCGCTATGGCTTCAACGAAGTCGGCCGGCGCCGGGCGTACTACCCGGCGGCAGATGGTCGCGAAGATGCACTGGTGATGGCCTGTACGTTGCTGGATTGATCGCCGGATCGGCTGAAGGCTCAGTCATACGAGGGCGCTCCCTGGGAACGGCCCAATTATCGCTACGGCGTACCCATGCCGTAGGGTGGGCTTTAGCCCACCGCTTCGCGAGGTGTCGGTCATTTGGTGGGCTGAAGCCCACCCTACGTGTGCACTGCTGCGCGGCAGGTCCCTCATGCGGGGGCTGATTCGGCTGCCCGGAAGGGCTAACCATCCCTACGGCGCACCCATGCCGCAGGGTGGGCTTTAGCCCACCGCCTTCGCGAGGTGTTGGTTATTTGGTGGGCTGAAGCCCACCCTACAGGTACCTGGCGGGACGCTCCCGTTGCGGCAGCGTCCATCCGAGTTCTCGTTGCGCAGGTACCTATGGCTTGCGGCAAATGGCTCCGGCTTATTCCCCCGGCCGCTTGTCCCGTCCCGAATCCAGCGGGGCTTCGCCTTCCAGTTCGTCGTCGGACAGCACGCTGTCATCCTCGCGCAACACCGCATCGCCGCCGCTGAGGCCGGTGTCTTCGTCGCCTTTGGCGGGGCCGTCCCACGGCTTGCCGTCGACCGGGTCGTAGCGGCCCAGTTCGGCTTCGTCGAGATCCACGTCCGCGCCGATTTCGTGCTCCGACACCACGCTCAGGTCCTGGTCCGCCGGGCCGCCATGGCCGCGTTCGTTCGGCGAGCGCGCGCCGTCGTCCGGGATCTGCGTTTCCGGGGCCAGGTCGTCCATTGTGGTTTCACCACTGGGCACTTCACCGACCGTCATTCCGGCTTCGGCCTCACGCTCCGGCGGGAACTCGTCGGCAATCTGCTCGCCGGGCACTTCATCACCGATGCGGCCCTTGCGCTCGTCGCGGCGCTGGTCGAAGTCGAGTTGCTCCATCGAGCCCATGCGGTCTTCGGTGTCGTCGATTTCCGTCGGGGTGTAGGGTTTTTGATCGCTCATGATCGTCTCCTGTCAGGACATCGGTCTTGCAGGTGTGACCCGGCGGCTCGGGGAAGATTCAGGCTCGCCGCTGGCCGGATCCACCATCCGGGTCCATCCTTCCTGCTGCCATAGATGCCTGACCTTCTTGATGAAAAGGAGACGAACCACCGCGCGTGATCCGGAGTCCTACTCTGCATGAATGATCAAAACGACCAACCCGCGCCCGAGGCACGGCGCTACGCTTTCTTCTTCGATGTCGACGGAACGCTCGCTGAGATTCAGCCGCGACCGGAGCTCGTCTTCATTCCACCCGCCACCCTCGCGGCTCTGGAGCGTTTGCATGCTGGCGGCATTCCAGTCGCCGTGATCTCTGGCCGTCCGCTTGCGCAACTCGATGCCTTGCTCGCGCCGCTGCAACTGCCCGCCGCTGGCGTGCACGGTGCTGAACGCCGCGATGCGACGGGTGAGCTGCGCAACCTGGCACTCGACAGCCAGGCGCTGGAGCAGATCCAGCGCGAGCTGCAGCAGGCGTGCAGCCAGCATCCAGACCTGCATCTGGAGAACAAGAGCGTCGCCTTCGCCCTGCATTTTCGTCAGGCGCCTGAGCTGGAGGAAGTTGCCCGCAACCTGGCCGAAGACTTCGCCCAGCGTTACGCCGAGGTACTGACCCTGCAGCCGGGCAAGTGCGTGTTCGAACTCAAGCCCCGCGGGGCGAGCAAGGGCGAGGTGATTCGCGCCTTCATGCAGGAGCCGCCATTCGCCGGCAAAACCCCCGTGTTCCTTGGCGACGACCTCACCGACGAAGCCGGCTTTGCCGCCGTCAATGCGCTCGGTGGGCGATCCATCAAGGTCGGCGACGGCCCCAGCGAAGCCCGCGAGCGAGTCGCATCGGTGGCTGCCGTTGGCGAGTGGGTCGAAGCGCTGCTGAACGATCTCGGCGTGCCGGCCGAGCCCAAAAATAAAACCAGACTAGAGCGAGATTTTCTGCCATGAGCCGTTTAGTAGTGGTTTCCAACCGCGTGGCGCCAATCAAACCGGGCAAAGTGGCCGCCGGAGGGCTGGCCGTGGGTGTCTACGACGCCCTGCGCCAGGCCGGTGGCATCTGGTTCGGCTGGAGCGGCGAGATCAGCGCAACGCCAACCATCAACACCGAAGAAGTGGGCAACATCACCTACGTCACGCTACCGCTGAACAAGCGTGACTACGACCAATACTACCGCGGCTTCTCCAACAACACGCTCTGGCCGATCTTCCACTATCGCATCGACCTGGCGCGCTACAGCCGCGAAGAATACGACGGCTATCGGCGGGTCAACGGCATGCTGGCCGAGAAGCTCAAGCCGCTGCTCAAGCCCGACGACATCATCTGGATTCACGACTACCACCTCATCCCGTTTGCCGAAGCCTGCCGCCAGCTGGGCATCCGCAACCGCATCGGTTTTTTCCTGCACATCCCGTTTCCCGCGCCGGAAATCCTCACCGCCATCCCGCCGCACAACGAACTGCTGAAGACCTTCTGCTACTACGACCTGATCGGCTTCCAGACCGACACCGACCGCCTGGCCTTTCAGGACTACATCACCCGCGAAGTGCGCGGCGTCATCGAGCCGGACGGCAGCCTGACCGCCTACGGGCAGAACTTCCGCGCCGGGGTCTATCCGATCGGCGTGGTGCCGGACGAAATCCAGAAGCTCGCTGAAGGCTACAAAGGCCGCGCCCATCCCATGCGCCGGGCCAGCGACGCGACACGGCAGACCATCATCTCGGTTGACCGGCTGGATTACTCCAAGGGTTTGGTGGAGCGCTTCCGCGCCTACGAAGAGTTTCTCGACCGCTACCCGAGCCATCGCAATAACGTCGAATTCCTGCAGATCGCGCCGACCTCGCGCTCCGACGTGCGCACCTATCAGCACATCCGTGAGCAACTCGAAAGCCAGGCCGGGCACCTCAACGGGCGCCTCTCCGACCTCGACTGGACGCCGCTGCATTACCTCAACAAGAGCTACGACCGCCGCGTGCTGATGGGCCTGTTCCGCACCGCCGACGTCGGTTTCGTCACCCCGTTGCGTGATGGCATGAACCTAGTCGCCAAGGAATACGTCGCCGCGCAGGATCCGGAAGACCCCGGCGTGCTGGTGCTGTCGCGCTTCGCTGGTGCCGCACGCGAGCTGACCTCCGCGCTGATCGTCAATCCGTACGATTGCGTCGGCATGGCCGAAGCCCTCGACCGTGCGCTGAGCATGCCGCTGGCCGAACGCAAGGATCGCTACGAGCACCTGATGCGCGCCATCCGTGCCGCCGATCTGGATGCCTGGCGCGACAACTTCATGCGTGACCTGCGTTCGTACGTCTCCCAGCCCAGCACCACGGTCATCGAGACGGAAGAACTCGTCGAGCCGGACTGACCGCCCGCGCGAGCCGGCCTTGCTTGTCAAAGGCCAGGCCGGCTCGTAAGGTGCGGGGCCGAACCATAGGGACAACGTAGATGAGCGAGCTGGAACCGCTGTTCGAGAACAACGCCCGCTGGGCCGAGGCCATCAAGGAAGAAGACCCCACCTTCTTCGAAAAACTGTCCAAGCAGCAGGCGCCGGAATACCTGTGGATCGGCTGTTCCGATGCCCGCGTGCCCGCCAATGAGATCGTCGGTCTGTTGCCTGGCGACCTGTTCGTCCATCGCAATGTCGCCAATGTCGTGCTGCACACCGACCTCAACTGCCTGTCGGTCATCCAGTACGCGGTCGACGTGCTCAAGGTCAAACACATCCTCGTCACCGGCCACTACGGCTGCGGTGGTGTGCGCGCCTCCATGCGTGACGACCAGCTGGGCCTGATCGACGGCTGGCTGCGCAGCATCCGCGATCTCTACTACGAGCATCGCGTGCACCTCTCCAAGCTGGCCACCGAAGACGAGCAGGTCGACCGCCTCTGTGAGCTCAACGTCATCCAGCAGGTCGCCAACGTCAGCCACACCACCATCGTCCAGAACGCCTGGCACCGCGGCCAGCCGTTGGCCGTGCATGGCTGCATCTATGGCATCAAGGACGGCATCTGGAAAAACCTCAACGTCACCGTCAGCGGACTCGATCAGCTGCCGTCGCAATACCGCCTGCGTCCGCCGCGTAACGCCTGATGAACAGCCGCCACGCCCCGGCATTCGCCGGTCTGCTCATCGCTGTGCTCTGCTGGAGCGGCAACGCACTGGTGGCCCGCGCCTTTTACGATCAGATTCCGCCGCTGAGCCTGTCGTTCTGGCGCTGGGTGCTGGCTACCTGCCTGTTGCTGCCCTTCGTGGCGAAAGGCATCTGGACCCATCGAGCGGCCTTGCGTGCCGCCGGCTGGCGCCTGCCGGTGATCGCCGCGCTCGGTATCGCCAGCTACAACTCGCTGCTCTACACCGCAGCGCAAAGCACCGAAGCGATCAACCTGACGCTGGTGAATACCTGCCTGCCGCTGGCGACCTTTATCGGTGCGGGCTTTCTGCTCGGTGAATGGCCGCTGCGGCGTGCCTGGTTCGGCATGGCCGTGGCGGCGGCGGGGCTGCTCTACCTGATCAGCCGGGGCAGCTGGCAGACGTTCGCCAGCCTGTCGTTCAAGGCCGGCGACCTCATCATGCTGCTGGCCGTGCTGGTCTGGGCGCTGTACACGCTGCTGCTGCGGCGCTGGTCGAGTTTCCTCACCGTGCCCCCGCTGGTGCTGCTCGGCGTGCTGATGCTGCTTGGCGTGCCGCTGATCCTGCCGTTCTACCTGTACGAACTGAGCCGGGTAGGGGGCTTCGCCGCCACGCCGGCCAACCTCGGCGCCATCGGCTACACCGCCGTGTTCGCCTCGCTGATCGCCTACCTCGCCTGGAACCACGGCGTAAAAGTCGTCGGCGCCGCCAAGGCCGCCATGGCCAGCTACCTGATGCCGGTCTTCACCGCGCTGCTCGGCTGGGTGCTTCTGGGCGAAGCCCTGCAACCCTTCCACTGGATCGGCGGAGCGCTGATCTTCGCCGGCTTGCTGCTGGCCACTAGGCCGTCGTTCCGCTAAGCCGCGAAGGATTCCGACCTAGGCGGCTTCACCTGAGCGGCCCACCTGAGCGGCCCACCTGAGCGGTCCGGACCGTTCGTAACTAACCGTTTGAAAAGGATAAAAAATCTACAGAGCCAGGGTTGACAGCCTCAGGCGACCAGAGAATAATGCGCGCCACTTGGCTACATAGCTCAGTTGGTTAGAGCGCAGCATTCATAATGCTGATGTCCCAGGTTCAAGTCCCGGTGTAGCCACCAGACACAGAAAGGCGGTTAGCGAAAGCTAACCGCTTTTTTTGTTTTGTCCGGTGACTACACGCTGGCTACGGCTCGCTTTGGCAAGGATGCTATGAAGAATATAGCCGTATGGCTGTTCAAAACTGCAACGGTTCTAGGTGCGCTTGGGTGGTCTGCCCTTGGTTTGCTGGGTACGGAATGTCTGTTCTTTCTTGGGTCTGAAGACAACCAGATCGAGTGTTTTGCCGTCGCTTTCTATGTTTATCAGCTCCTTTTGCTACCGGCGACCGTGTTGTCGCTCGTTGCTTTTGTGTGGCTGACGAGGCGGCAGCACAATACGGCTTTGCTCTTGATCATCATCCCGTTTCTGTTCGTTAAGTTTCACTTGTTCTGAGTCGGAGCCTTCGCTTCTGTTCGAAGCGCTTGCTCTGTAAGCGCGCAGATAAGCGAAGTGCTGATCCCAGATGATCCGCAAAAGGCGGCTCATAGCGCGTAGCCCTCGTGACGGGCGATCCTTCCTCGCGTTTAGTTGCCGCCCACTAGACATCCAACGGCCCCTGGCCAAAGCTAGCCGCCTTTTTCGTTCCATCTATTTGCTGTTCCGTTTACCGAGGTAAACCATGCCTGACCGTTTTGATGAAATCCGTGCCGAGCGGGATGTTCGTTCCGTGGAGCCGTCCGTTTACAACCGTGACCCCCACGCCGGATTGTGGAAGCAGATCGCGTTGGGGATTGTGGTGGGTTATCTGGCGTTGGGCGTTTTGAGTGCCGTGGGTTGGGCGGTGTTTGTGCGGTTTGCGTTGGGTAGTCTGCAGATTGCTGTGCCATGAAGGTTAGGGCGATAGGCTAGTGAGCAGAGTCTTGTGAAGGCCGCGGTATCAGAGGGCTATGGCGCCTTAGGTAGCCGTTGACGCTGCCCATGGCGCGGCGCAGAATCGGCGCCATTTCGCGGGGAGCCATCCGCCGCTAGCGGTTTTTCTTTGGTGTCTTAAGGGCGTGTGATGAATACGTTGCTGTCTGCGGTCTCGGTGATCGTTTGTGTGTTGGCAATCAGTGCGGGTGTGATGTTCGATGTTCGGCACAAGCCGAGCGACGAGGCGAAGCGGGTGTATACCGCGGAGCGTGTGAACGAGATTCTGCGGCGTAATACCAAGCAGGGCTGAGCCGACAGGCAAGGCTGAAGCGTGAGAAAAGGCGGCCCGAGGGTCGCCTTTTTCATGCCTAAAAAAAGCCGGGCGCGAGGCCCGGCGAAGTCCAACGAGGAGAGGTGCTGCGGCGTGGGTGCTTACCAGAGCGGCAGGCTGTAACTGACGATAAAGCGGTTCTCGTCCAGGTCGCTGCCGAAGTTGCTGCGGGTGGTGGCGTTGCGCAGGCGCAGGCCGAGATTTTTCAGCGGGCCGCTCTGGAACACGTAGGCGATGTCGGTGTTGCGTTCCCAGGTCTTGCCTTCGCTGGCAGCGGGGCCGCGGTCGACGTTGTCGCCGGAGAGGTAGCGGGTCATCAGGCTCAGGCCGGGGATGCCCATGGCGGCGAAGTCGTAGTCATAGCGGACCTGCCAGGAGCGTTCGTCCTCGTTGCCGAAGTCGTTGATCTGCACCAGGTTGACCAGCGAGTTGTCGCTGCCGGCGATGTAGGCGAAACCGGTGTCACCGTTGAGCTGCTGGTAGCCGGCGCCGAAGGCGTGGCCGCCGAGCTTGTAGGTGAACATGGCGCCGAAGGCATCGGCGTCGACGTTGCTGCCGCCGTCGTCGGTCTGGTGCACGTAGCGGAGGTCGGTCTTGAAGCTCTGCTTGTCGCCAAGCGGCAGGACATGAACCAGGCCGAAGTTGTGCTCCTTGTAGATGCCGTCCAGCCCGCCGTAGTAGTAGCTGGTGCTCAGCTCCGGCGACCAGGCGTAGCGCGCGCCGGCGAAGAGGAATTCGTCGCTGCTGGTCTGGCTGCCGAACTGGATGTTGCGCCGGCCGCCGTTGAAGGCGGTCATTTCCTCGTTATCGGAGGAGTTGCGCTGGTTGACGCGGTCGAGCTTGCCGACGTCCAGGGTCAGGCCTTCGATCTCCTTGCTTTGCAGCCAGGCACCGCGATAGGTCTGCGGTAGCAGGCGGCTGTCGTTGCGCATTACCACCGGCAGGATCGGTTGCAGGGTGCCGACGTGCAGGGTGGTGGCGGATAGCTTGGCCTTGGCCGTGATGCCAGCGGAGCCGTAGTCGTCCTGGGCGCGGTTGGGCGCTTCGCGGTCGCTCTGCAGGATGCCGGTGCCGACGCGGTCGGGGCTGGAATCGAGCTTCACGCCGAGCAGGCCGATGGCGTCCACGCCGAAGCCAATCGGGCCTTCGGTGTAGCCGGATTCCATTTTCAGCATGAAGCCCTGGGCCCATTCCTCGGCCTTGGACTGACCGTCGCCGGAGCGGAAATCGCGGTTCATGTAGAAGTTGCGCAGGTCGATGCTGGCCTTGCTGTCTTCGACGAAGGCGGCGCTGGCGGGGTGGGTGGCGATCACTACGGCGCTGCCGCAGAGGATGTGGCAGAGGGTTTTGTGGTGCGGTCGCATGGTATTTCCTCTTGTTGTTGTTTTGGGCCGCTCTCGGGCGGCTACAGGGCATAGAGCGAAAGGCGTGCCAGTGACGGAAACAGCGGGTTTGATCGGCTGGATGACGCGCGCCAGAGCGCTTGCGTGGTGCGATGGCAAGCGTCGGGAGCAGCTAGGGAAGCGTCCGGTAGGCTGGACATGTATGGCTCGCGGCCAGCTTTGACGAGGCGGTGTCCAGCGCGGCGGACGGTTTAAGGAGGGGGCGCCGGCCGGGGAGCCGGCGCCGGTTCAGGTACTAGCGCGTGCCCTTGCGGCTCTTCACGCAGACGAAGCTTGACGCGGCATTCACGTCGCCCTTGCCGACGTACTTCGGCCAGCCGGGGTATTCACACAGCGGGCGGGTGCGACCGGGCACGCCAACGCTATCGGCGACGACCTGCCTGCGCGGTGCGCGGCCCTGTTCGACCCAATTCTCCAACGTGGTCAGCGAATCCCAGGCGGCGTTGAACACGGTGCTGGCGGCGTGGCCGTAGCCGGGGATCTCGTAGTAGCGCAGGAAGCGCTGCGTCTTGCCCGGGCCCATGTCGCGGCGCACGCGCTCGTAATACTCGGCGGTGGCGCGGGTGCTCACCAGTTGGTCGGAACTGCCGTGAGCCATGAGGAGCTTGCCGCCGTTTCTGGCGAAGGCGGTGAGGTTGGTCTGGTTGACGTCCTGGCGCAGCGACAGCTCGCTGATGCGCGCCTGCCACGGGCCGGGATTCTGCGGGTCGAGGGTGAGCGAGTTGAAGGTGGGATTGCGCGTCACGAAGTAGCGCACCCATTCATCCCAAAAGCCGGAATGGTAGGGCGCGCCCTCGGCGAAGCCGGTGCCGTGCACGGGCATCGGGTAGCTCGGTTGCAGAGTGTTGAGGCCCAGACGATTGACCACCAGCTGCGCGCCTTCGCCGGGCCGGCCGAGATCGGTGCCCCAGGTGTTGAACCCCGGGTAATGGGTTTCACCGCTGGCCAACCGGAAGTTGAAGCGAATCGGCGTGTTGAACACCCGCAGCGCTTGGATCTGCGCATCCGACAGGCAGCGTTGCGAGGTATCGGCACCACCTGGGCAGCGCAGCGGTTTGCCGTTGAGCTTGGCGCGAGCCGGGTCGAACTGGGCATTGCAGGCGGCCTGATGGCTGATCACGCCGTCGCGCACGCCATCCAGCTTGTCGCAGGCCTGCATCGCCGCTTCGAGCAATGCGGCGCGTTTCTCCAGGCTGGGGAAGGCACCGGGCTGGGCAAGTGCGCGGGTGATGCGGCCGAACTGCAGGTCCAGCGCCAGTGCGTTGTAGGCGGGGTAGAGAGCGATCACACCGTTGAAATCGGTCGGCCATTGCTGCGCAACCGCCAGCGCCTCACGGCCGCCCGTTGAGCCGCCAGCAAAATAGCTGCGCTCGGGCGCGGCGCCGTAGCGCTGTTCGATCAGGTACATCGCGGTGTCGCGGGTTTTCTTCAGTGCGTCGTGGGCGTAGTTGGCCAGGGCTTCGTCGTTCCAGGCGAACGAGCCGGGGCTGAGCGGATCGGCGACATGCCCGGAATCGCTGCTGAACACCGCGTAGCCACGGCCGAGCGGCGTGGGCTGATCAACCGGGCCGGCGGGCACGTTGCCGGCGACGTTCGGCAGCGTGCCGTTGTAACCGCCGCCGCCAAACATAATTGCCTTGCGGTTCCATTGCTCGGGCAGCGCCAGGCGCATGCGGATGGCCGGCGCAGCGGGATCGACCGGGCGAATCTCGGCGCTGACATCGCAATAGGGGCCGAAGGTCTGCGGTGCGCTGCCGCCAGCCGCCACTGGGGTCGCCGCGGTGACGCGCGCGCCGCTGGTGGGCAGGCCGATGGCTTGCGCTGGAACCTCGCGACCGATCAGCTCGGCGCAGGTCGCCGCCTGAGCGGCTTCGGCAGCGAGCAACGCCAAGGCCAGTGGCGTCAGGCACAGCGCGCGTCGAGTAAACGGATTGCTACGGATAGGCATCATTGGGGCTTCCTTCTTCTTGTTGTCGAGCCGGTGCGCCGGTCGGGCGCAATAGCGCTCAAGCCAATGGCATGCCAGCGGCTGGAAGGAAGGGGGTGGCAGGCGATGGTCGGTCATCGCCGCTGGGGCGAGGGCTCTACGGCGCGGAAGAAGGGAGATCGGCAGAAAGAGGCGAGGCGTCCAGTGCGGTAGATGGCACGTGAAGCGATGTCCGGCGCGCTGGACGACTGTCCGCAACGCCGGACATGGCGCTGTCAGTTGTAGCGGCCGTTCAGCCCGCCGACGCTGTAGCGCCCGGCGCCAAGCAGCATGATGGCCAGCGCGCCGAACAGGAACAGCCCCTGCAATTCGATGGCCCAGCCGCCCATCGAGCCCAGCGACCAGAGTTCATCGCGATGCGCCAGGGCCAGCGCGACGACCATGTTGCCCAGCATCAGCAGGGCACCGAGACGGGTGTAAACGCCAAGAATCACCAGCAGCGGCCCGACCACCTCGCCGAGAAACACGCCATAGGCGAGAAACGCCGGCAGCCCCATGCCGCCGAGCATGCCGGCGATGCCATCGACGCCGTGCAAGAGTTTGTGGATGCCGTGCAGCAGCATCAGCACGCCGACTGCCAGTCTGAGAACCAGTTTGCCTGCATCGTCTGTCATCGTTGCCCGTCCCATTGCGTCGCCGGGAATCGGCGGCCCTGACACAACTGTAGATCAGCCAAGGTCACAGTGCCGTATCGCCGTTGGCTTGCAGGCCACGGGCTAGACCGCTCAGCGCTGGCTCAGGCCGTGTTGCTGCAGCTTGCTGTAGAGGCTGGCGCGGGAGATGCCGAGCTCCATCGCGGCACGGCGGCGGTTGCCCTTGCAGGCGAGCAATGCGCTTTGCAGGGCGCGGCGTTCGGCCTGGGCGATGGTCTGCGCCAGCGGTTGCAGCGGGAGTTCTTCGATATCGGCTGCCGGTGCGGCCTGCGCTGGCGCTGGTGCGGCGGCGACATAGGCTGGTGCGTCCGCGGAACGGGCCTGATCGCCAAGCAATGGCATCAAATGCGCCGCCTGCAACTGCGGGCCATCTGCGGACAACTGCGCACGCTCCAGCAGGTTGCCCAGCTCACGCACGTTGCCGCGCCAGGGTTGTGCGCAGAGCAGTGCCAGCGCCTCGGGGCTCAGCTCCATGGGCGGCTGGCCGGAGCGGTTGGCGATGTCGTCGAGCAGGTGTTCGACCACCGCGGGGATGTCGCTGCTGCGCTCGCGCAATGGCGGCACGCGCAGGGCGAGGACATTGAGGCGGTAGTAGAGGTCGTCGCGGAACTGGCCGGCGGCGACCTTGGCTTCCAGGTCGATATGCGTCGCGGCGATCACCCGCACGTTGAGCGCCTTGACCTGGTTGGAGCCGAGTGGCTCGACCTCCTGTTCCTGCAGCACGCGCAGCAGCTTGGCCTGCAGCGGCAGCGGCAGGTCGCCGATCTCGTCGAGAAACAGCGTGCCGCCGTTGGCCACCTCGAACTTGCCGATGCGCGCCTTGCGGTCGGCGCCGGTAAAGGCGCCGGGGGCGGTGCCGAACAGTTCGGCCTCGACCAGGCTTTCCGGAATCGCCGCGACGTTGACCGCCACGAACGGTCCGCGTGCCCGTGGCGAGAGGTTGTGGATGCCCTGGGCGAGCAGCTCCTTGCCGGTGCCGGTTTCACCCCGCAGCAGCACGGTGGCGTCGAGCTGCGCGGCCCGCCGTGCCTGGCGTTTGATCTCGCTGGCAGCGGGGCTGTTACCGATGAAGCCGGCGATGGTGTAACGCGCCCGGCGCGCCTTGGCCAATTCGTTCTGGGTGGCGACCAACTGCGTCTGCAGGCTGGTGTACTTGGACATCAGCGGTTTTAGATGCCGTGCGCGATCAAACAGCACGAAGCCCAGCGCGCCGACCAGGGTGCCGTCCTCGTCGCGCAGCGGGATGCGGGTGACCACGAAGTGCTCGTCGCCGAATGCCATCAGGTCGATCATGCTCGGCTGGCCGCTCTCCACCACTTCGCGCAGTCGGCTGGCCGGCAACACTTCCTCGATCTCCTTGCCGAGCACGCTGGATGGGTCGCGGATGCCGACTTTCTCGGCGTACTTGTCGTTGATCCAGACGATACGGGCCTGGCGGTTGACCGCGATGGTGCCCTCGCACTGCGCGTTCAGGTGATCGAACAGCAGTGGCATGGCCACGGCACGGAAGCGTTCCGGGGAAACGCCGACGATCAGGCCGTGGTTGTCGAGTGCGTCGCGGGCAATGCTCATGGGCAGTCAGGTCCGTTCTTGGTCGGCCGATTATGGTTGGCCCCGGCTGCCACGGGCAAGGCAGCCGGTTGGCTCAGGGCTGGGAATACACTTCGTTGGGCAGCCAGGTGGCCAGCGGCGCGAAATAGAACACCAGGGCCAGACCGATCAGCTGGATGACGATGTAGGGCAACACGCCGAGGTAGACATCGCGGGTGGTGATGCCCGGCGGGCAGACGCCCTTGATGTAGAACAGCGCGAAGCCTACCGGCGGCGTGAGGAACGAGGTCTGCAGGCATAGCGCGAAAAGGATCGCGAACCACAGCGGATCGACGCCCATGGAGAACAGCACCGGCGCCACCAGCGGCAGGATGATCAGCGTGATCTCCACCCAGTCGAGGAAGAACCCCAGCAGGAAGGTGATCGCCAGCACGGTAAGCAGCACGCCGGTCTGGCCGAACGGCAGGCCGGTCAGCGCCGCGCGGATCACATCGTCACCGCCCAGGCCGCGCAGCACCGCAGCGAACACCGTGGCACCGATGAAGATGCCGAAGATGAACGCGGCGGTGCGGCTGGTCTGGTACAGCGCGTCCTTGAGTACCGGCAGACTCAGGCGGCGGCTGGCAGCAGCCATCAGCAACGCACCGAAGGCGCCGACCGCCGAGGCCTCGGTGGTGGTGGCGATGCCAAAGAAGATCGAGCCGAGCACGGCGAAGATCAGCGCCAGCGGTGGTACCACGGCCCAGAACACGTCGAGCAGCGCGCGGCCGTCGAGCTTGGGCCGGTTGGCCGGCGCCGGGGCGAAATCCTTCTTCAGCCAGGCGACGACCACGATGTAGAGGATGTACATCAGCGCCAGCATCATCCCGGGTATCAGCGCGCCCATGAACAGTTTGCCCACCGAGGCTTCCGAGGTGCCGAGGCGGTCGGCCATCAGCACCAGCATGATGCTCGGCGGAATAAGGATGCCCAGCGTGCCGACCGAGCAGGCAGTGCCCACCGCCAGGCTCTTGTTGTAGTTGGCCTGCAGCATCGGCCCGATGGAGAGCATGCCGAGCAGTGCCACCGAGGCGCCGACGATGCCGGTGGAGGCAGCGAGCAGGATGCCGACCACCACCACCGTCACCGCGTAGCCGCCACGCAGCGGGCCGAGTACGCGCACCAGGCTGTGCATCAGGCGTTCGGCGATGCCCGAGCGGTCGAGCATGATGCCCATGAAGATGAACAGCGGCAGGGCGACCATCAGCTCGTTGGCGACGATGCCGTAGATGCGCGCGTCGAGCACGCCGATGGTGCCGTCCCAGGTGAACCAGAGATTGGCGTCGAAGTGTTCGACCAGCACATAGCCGACCACGGCGAACAGCAGACCGATGCCGGCCAGCGACCAGGCAACCGGGAAGCCGAGCAGCAGCAGGCCCATGAAGCTGGCGAACATGGCGATGACGAGGATTTCTTCCAGACCCATGATTGCGACTACTCCATCAGGGCTGCGAACGAACGCGGTCGCGCTCGTCCGAGGGGGCCATCAGGGCCCGCGGAAAATTGAACAGCAGGGTGCTGCAGCGCAGGGCGCGGGAGAACAGCGCCAGCGCCACCAGCAGCAAGCCCAGCGGCAGTACGCTCTTGAAGATGAAGCGGTAGGGCAGCCCACTCGGCGCCTGGGAACGCTCGTTGTAGAGGTAGGCCTTGTAGGCGTAGGGGATCAGCGCATCGATCATCAGCGCGATCACCGGTAGGGCCAGCAGCAGGATGGCGATCAGCTCGATCCAGGCCTGGCTGCGCAGGCTGAAGCGCTCGCGCAGCACGTCGACGCGTACATGGTCGTCGCGCACCACGGCATAGGCGAGGGCGAGCATCAGGGCGGCGCCGAACAGGTGCCAGGACAGTTCCTCCAGCGCGATGGAGCCGCGCGAGAGGGCGAAGCGGCTGAACACGTTGGTCAGTACCACCAGCAGAACCGCCAGCCAGAGCCAGGCGCTGGCTTCGCCAATGGCCACCAGCAGGCGGTCCAGTGGTCGCGAGATGCGGTTGTACGGCAGCGCGTCAGGCGCTGGCGCATCGGGAGAGACGGGCTTGAAGGACACGGCGGACCTCGAAATCTCGACACAGGTGATGAACGCGGGCACGTCGCCGTGCCCGCTGGCTTAGGCGTAGCCGTCAGTCGTACTTGTAGAAGTCGCGCGGCAGGTAGCCCATGCCGTGCCAGATCGAGTGGTGCTGCATGAACTCGCGCTGGCTGGTCAGCACGCGCTTGAACATCTCGTCCTTGGCGGCCATCTCGTCGAGCACTTCATCGGTGACCTTCTGCAGTTCGCGCAGTACCGGCTCAGGCAGTACCTGGGCCTTCACGCCCTGCTTCTGGTAGTCGCGCAGCGCGGTCGGCTGTGCCCACTCGCTTTCGGCAAAGCCCTTGAGCGTGGCCGACTCGCAACCCATCTCGATCAGCGCGCGGCTTTCCGGCTTCAGCTTGTCCCAGACGTCCTTGTTCACCAGCAGGTGCGAGGTGGTCAGCGTCTGGTGCCAGCCGGGCATGATGTAGTTCTTGATGATCTGGTCCAGGCCCAACATCTTGTCCACCGCCGGCTGCGAGAACTCGGTGGCGTCGATGGTCTTGCGCTCCAGCGCCTGATAGATCTCGCCGCCCGGCACCATGGTCACCGAGGCGCCGAGCTTTTCCAGCACCTTGCCGCCGATGCCGGCGAAGCGGATGCGCAGGCCATCGAAGTCATCCAGTTTCTCGATGGGCTTGGCAAACCAGCCGGCGCCTTCCGGGCCGATGATGCTGCACAGCATCGGGTGGATGTTGCGCTGGGCGTAGATCTCCTCGAGCAGCTTCTTGCCGTCACCCTGGTAGTACCAGGCCAGGTGCGCCGGCGGCTCCATGTTGAATGGCGCGCCGGAGTACAGCGGCAGGGCCGGAATGGTGCCCTGGTCGTAGCCGATCCAGGTGTAGCCGGCCGGGTACTTGCCGCTGCTCACTGCATCCATGATCTCGAACGGCGGCACCAGCTCGCCCGGCTCGTAGTAGCGCAGCTGGATATCACCGCCGGATACCGCCTTGAGCGATTCGGACAGATGCTTGACCGGGGTGGAGAGGCCAATCAGGTGCGAGGGAAACGCCAGCGGCACCTGCCAGCGGATCTTTTCCGCGGCACTGGCGACGCCACTGAACAGGCTGGCGCCGAGCAGGGTGGTGGCGCCGATGGCGCAGGCGATACGGGAGAGTTTGTTCTTGGTCGACATGCAAGTTTCCTTCTTGTTGTTGTTCTGGTGCCCGAGGGCGGACGCGTAACTGCCCGTGGGTCGAGGGCGTTAACAGGCCAGAACAAGAACAGAGGCCGAGCCGATGCTGCCGATCCGGCGCCAGTCTTGTTCTTTGGTTTGTTCTGGCGTCGGAGGGTGGATTGCAGGTTCTGTGCCTATCGTGTGGGCAGGCCGAAAAGCGGGGACCGGTTGTGGTGCGGTGGGGATGAGGCGGTGGGCAGAAGGCGCGAACCTTCGACAGATGGTTATGGACTGGCGTTGGGATGGCCGGTGGGCTGAAGCCCACCCTACGGACGTACGGGGTTTGACGGCGCGGTGGGGCTGCGGGGTATTTGGTGCAGGGCTTTCGTGGATGATGTGCAAGGCGGTGCGGTGGGCTGAAGCCCACCCTACAAGTGGAAGCGGAGCGCCCTGGGCCACTCCTTTGCTCGATCAACCGTAGGGTGGGCTTCAGCCCACCAATTTCGGATCGAAGCCGGAGTTCGAGCGTTCGGGACACTACGCAGGGTGTCCATTCCGGCAGACACCGGCACGGCCGAAAACCCGCGGTGTCTGCAATTCTGGAAAGTGTCCATTTTTCCGGACTTGCTGTTTGCTGTGGTGTGCAAAAAAATCAGGCGTCGCGCGGAGCGTGAAACCTGATTTTTGGATGGGCGTTGGGTAAGCGAGGCGATCAGCTGGCGGCTTGCTTGGCCAGCGTGTTTTCCAGAGCGGTGCGGCAGCGTTCTTCGGCGGTGTCCAGCTCAAGCTGCATTTGCTGGATGTCGAGCAGTTGCTGCTCCAGCTGCTGGCGGCGGTCGGCGATCATCTGCAGCATGATGTTCAGCTGCTTCTGGTTGCCGGCCTTGGGGTCGTACAGCTCGATCAGCGTCTTGCATTCGGCCAATGAGAAGCCGATGCGCTTGCCGCGCAGGATCAGCTTCAGCGCGACGCGATCCTTGCCCGAATAGATGCGTTCCTGACCGCGGCGAGTCGGCGTGAGCATGCCCTGTTCTTCATAGAAGCGGATGGCGCGAGTGGTGATATCCAGCTCGTTGGCCAGGTCGGAAATGCTGTAGGTCTGTTTAGCCATGATTCTTCCGATCATCCTCTGTCGCGCCCGGCGAACCGGGCGCGTATGTCTGCCAGCATGCCCTGCCGCGACGGTTCGCTCAGGCGCGTTCGACTGCCAAGGCTACTCCCTGGCCACCACCGATGCACAGTGTCGCCAGGCCCTTGCGAACATCGCGGCGCTGCATCTCGTGCAGCAGGGTCACCAGGATACGGCAGCCCGAGGCGCCGATCGGATGGCCGAGGGCAATGGCGCCGCCGTTCACGTTGACCTTATCGGCATCCCAGCCCAATTCCTTACCGACTGACAGCGCCTGCACGGCGAAGGCTTCGTTGGCTTCGATCAGGTCCAGTTCGTCCAGCGACCAGCTGGCTTTTTCCAGGCAGCGGCGGGTAGCGGAAACCGGGCCGATGCCCATGATCGCCGGGTCGACGCCGGCGTTGGCGTAGCCGGCGATCTTCGCCAGCACCGGCAGGCCCAGCGCCTCGGCCTTGCTGGCGCTCATCAGCACTACCGCGGCGGCACCGTCGTTGAGGGTCGAGGCATTGCCGGCGGTGACGCTGCCGTCTTTCTTGAACGCTGCGCGCAGGCCGCCGAGGGAATCGGCCGTGGTGCCGGCGCGGGGCTGTTCGTCACGGGCGAAGGCAACCGGATCGCCCTTGCGCTGCGGGATCAGCACCGGGGTGATTTCGGCATCGAAACGGCCGCTTTCGATGGCGGCGGCGGCGCGCTGCTGGGACTGGGCAGCGAAGGCGTCCTGCTGAGCACGGTCGATGCCGTACTTGTCGGCCAGGTTCTCGGCGGTAATGCCCATGTGGTAGTCGTTGAAGGCATCCCACAGGCCATCGGTGATCATGCTGTCGACCATCTGCGCGTGGCCCATGCGCAGGCCGGTGCGCGCGCCGGGCATGACGTAGGGCGCGAGGCTCATGTTCTCCATGCCGCCAGCGATGACCACGTCGGCGTCGCCGCAGCGGATCGCCTGCACGGCCAGATGCACGGCCTTGAGGCCCGAGCCGCAGACCTTGTTCAGTGTCATGGCGGGTACAGCGTGGGGCAGGCCGGCCTTGATCGAGGCCTGGCGCGCGGTGTTCTGTCCGGCGCCGGCGGTGAGCACATGGCCGAGGATCACTTCATCGACCTGGGCCGGATCGATGCCGGTCTTTTCCAGCAGGGCGCGGATCACGGTAGCGCCCAGTTCGACTGCCGGCACATTGGCCAGCGCGCCCTGGAAACTGCCGATGGCGGTGCGGGTTGCAGCTACGATGACGACGTCTTGCATGACGGACTCCGAATAAAAAAGCGCTACGCCGGAGCGTAACGCGAGGGTCAGGCACGCGGCCTGACTCCGGGAAAGGGTGCCCTCGAACGACACGGGGGAGGCGGCCTGGCGGGCCGGTCAATGCCGCAGTATACGGGCGCCTAAGTGACTGGCCAGTGCTGGCGCGGGTGTGGCTTCGCGGTCGCGTCGAGCGCTCGGGCTGGCCGAGGAAAACGCCGCTGGCTGTGCAGCCCGGAGCGGCGTTCCCGTACCGCGACTCAGCGTTGAATCGGGCTGCCGGTGGCCTCTTGCAGTTCGTCGAAGCTGACGCCTTCGGCCAGCTCGACCAGCTTCAGGCCCTGCTCGGTGACGTCCAGCACGCCGAGGTCGGTGATGATCCGGTCGACCACGCCGAGACCGGTCAGCGGCAGGTCGCAGGCCGGCAGGATCTTGTGCGCGCCGCCCTTGGCGGTGTGCTCCATCAGCACCACGACGCGCTTGACGCCGGCCACCAGGTCCATCGCGCCGCCCATGCCCTTGACCATCTTGCCGGGGATCATCCAGTTGGCCAGATCGCCTTTTTCCGACACCTGCATGGCGCCGAGGATGGCCAGGTTGATGTGGCCGCCGCGGATCATGGCGAAGCTCTGCGCATTGTCGAAAAAACTCGAGCCGGGCAGGGCGGTGACGGTCTGCTTGCCGGCGTTGATCAGGTCCGGGTCGATCTCTTCCTCGGTCGGGAAGGGGCCGATGCCGAGCAGACCGTTCTCGCTCTGCAGCCAGACGTCCATGCCTTCGGGGATGTAGTTGGCGACCAGGGTCGGCAGGCCGATACCGAGGTTGACGTAGAAGCCGTCCTGCAGCTCCTGGGCGGCGCGTTGCGCCATCTGTTCACGTGTCCAGGCCATGGTCTCAGCTCCTCACCGTGCGTTTTTCGATGCGTTTTTCCGGGCTCGGGTTGTGCACGATGCGATGCACGTAGATACCCGGCAGGTGGATCTGGTCCGGGTCCAGCTCGCCGGTTTCGACGATCTCCTCCACCTCGACGACGCAGGCCTCGCCAGCCATGGCCGCCAGCGGGTTGAAGTTGCGCGCGGTCTTGCGAAACAGCAGGTTGCCGGCCTTGTCAGCCTTCCATGCCTTGACCAGGGCCAGGTCGGCGGTGAGGGATTCCTCCATCACGTACCACTCGCTGTTGAACTGGCGGGTCTCCTTGCCCTCGGCGACCAGAGTGCCGTAGCCGGTCTTGGTGTAGAACGCCGGAATGCCCGCGCCGCCGGCACGCAGCTTCTCGGCCAGGGTGCCTTGCGGGGTGAATTCCAGGGCCAGTTCACCGGCCAGGTACTGGCGTTCGAACTCCTTGTTCTCACCCACGTAGGAGGAAACCATCTTGCTGATCTGCCGGGTCTCCAGCAGCAGTCCGAGGCCGAAGCCGTCGACGCCGGCGTTGTTGCTGATGGCAGTCAGGTCTTTCTTGCCGCTGTCGCGCAGGGCGGCGATCAGCTGCTCGGGAATGCCGCACAGGCCGAAGCCGCCGACGGCGATGGTCATGCCGTCCTGAACCAACCCTTCCAGGGCATGGGCGGCGCTGGGGTAAATCTTGTTCATGAATTACCTCTACTTGTTGTTCTGTCTGTGCCGGGTGGTCCGATAGATGGCCGCCCGACGAATAGGGTTTAGCAAGAACGATGCCGCTAGCCGGCTTGCCTGGCGCGGGCCACCCGCGAACCATTGGCACGGCCCAGCAGCTGGCTGATCCGCTGGCCGGCAGCGATCAACGCATCGAGGTCGATGCCGGTGGCTATGTCCAGCCCGTTGAACATGTACAGCACGTCTTCGCTGGCGACATTGCCGCTGGCGCCTTTGGCGTAGGGGCAACCGCCGAGGCCGGCCACCGAGCTGTCGAACACCGCGATGCCTTCCAGCAGGCTCGCATAGATGTTCGCCAGTGCCTGGCCGTAGGTGTCGTGGAAATGCCCGGCGAGTCGTTCGCGTGGCACTTCACGAGCCACCGTGTCGAATAGCGTGCGGGTCTTGCCCGGTGTGCCGGTGCCGATGGTGTCGCCAAGGGAAACCTCGTAGCAGCCCATGGCATACAGCTCGCGGGCGACTTCGGCGACCTTTGCTGGCGCCACGTCGCCCTCGTAGGGGCAGCCGAGTACGCAGGAGACGTAGCCGCGCACGCGGATGTCCTGCTCGCGGGCGGCTTCCATCAGCGGCGCGAAGCGCGCCAGGCTCTCGGCGATGGAGCAGTTGATGTTCTTTTGCGAAAAAGCCTCGGAGGCCGCACCGAATACCGCGACTTCCTTCACGCCGGCCTCGATGGCCGCTTCCAGCCCCTTCATGTTCGGCGTCAGCGCAGCATAGGTGACGCCGGCCTTGCGCTGGATCTGCGCGAAGACCTCGGCGGAACCGGCCATCTGCGGCACCCACTTGGGCGAGACGAAGCTGCCGACCTCGATGTAGTTGAGGCCAGCGGCGCTCAGGTCGTCCACCAGGCGCACCTTGTCCGCGACGCTGATCGGCTGCTGCTCGTTCTGCAGACCGTCGCGCGGGCCGACTTCCACCAGCCGGACCTGTTTGGGCAGGCTCATATGTCCTCCAGGGGTGAACGCTCTTCGAGCCTTCACCAGTGTCGTTGAATTGTGACGCTGCTGGTGGGCTAAAGCCCACCCTACAAAACCGGCACGCCTTCACTGTAGGGTGGGCTTCAGCCCACCGATGTCGCCGCAGGCTGACCGAAAAGCCTCCGGCACTGCTGTGGGGGCTAAAGCCCACCCTACGAATCAGGCCTCTTCCATCTCCAGCAGCACCGCGCCTTCGCTGACCATCTCGCCTTCGCTGCAGAACAGGCTCTTGACCACGCCGGCCTGGGCGCTGCGGATGCTGTGTTCCATCTTCATCGCTTCCAGCACGATCAAAGCAGTACCGGCCTCGACATGTTGACCGGCTTCCACCAGCACGCGAACGATGCTGCCGTTCATTGGTGCGGTCAGGCCGCCGTGGTGCTGGTGGCTGGCCTCGGCTTCGGCGATGGGGTCGAAGGCGCGCACGGCCAGCCATTCGCCGTTCCATTGCAGATACAGCGCATCGCCCTGGCGGATCGCCTTGGGCGTGCGGACGTTCTGCTGCTGCGCTGCCGGATCGACCCGCAGCCGACGGCTCTCGCCATTGCACTGCAGGTGCAGAGTGATCTGTGTAGGCATGCCGAAGCGCAACCCGTCGCGTTTGGACCACGGTGAATGGGCATCGTCGCCGCGCACCTTGGTCGGTTCGGTCTGCACGTAGACCTCGGCAGCCTGCTGCCAGAACGCATCGGACAGTTCGCCAGCCGGACGCAGCAGCTCGCTTTCGTGACGCGGGATAAAGCCGGTATCCAGCTCGGCCTCGGCAAACGCGCGATGGCCAACGACGCGGCGCAGGAAGGCGAGGTTGGTGCGCACGCCGCCGACGGCGGTCTCGTCGAGCATTGCCAGCAGACGGAGGCGCGCTTCCTCGCGGTTCTCGCCCCAGGCGATCAGCTTGCCGAGCATCGGGTCGTAGAACGGCGACACGGTATCGCCCTCGGCAACGCCGCTATCGACGCGACGGCCCGGGCCATCCTCGGCTTCACGATATAGATCCAGGGTGCCGGTGGCGGGCAGGAAATCGTTGTCCGGGTCTTCGGCGTACAGGCGGACCTCGATGGCGTGGCCGATCAGCGGCACTTGCTCCTGGCTGATCGGTAGCGGCTCGCCACGGGCGACGCGAATCTGCCAGGCGACCAGATCAAGGCCGGTGATGGCCTCGGTGACCGGGTGCTCTACCTGCAGACGAGTGTTCATTTCCATGAAGAAGAATTCGCCACGGGCATCGAGCAGGAATTCCACGGTGCCGGCACCGACGTAGCCGATGGCCTTGGCCGCCTTCACCGCAGCTTCACCCATGGCGCGGCGCAGTTCGGCGGAAAGGCCTGGCGCTGGTGCTTCTTCGACTACTTTCTGGTGGCGGCGCTGGATCGAGCAGTCGCGCTCGTTGAGGTACAGGCAGTTGCCGTGCTGGTCGGCGAAGACCTGGATTTCCACATGGCGCGGTTTGAGCACGTATTTCTCGACCAGCATGCGCGAGTCGCCGAATGACGATTTCGCTTCACGTTGCGCGGACGCCAGCGCCTCGGCGAGCTCCGCCTCGCGCTCGACCACCTTCATGCCCTTGCCGCCACCACCGGCGGTGGCCTTGAGTAGCACCGGATAACCGATCTTTTCTGCGGCAACGCGGAAGGTTTCCACGTCCTGCGCTTCGCCGTGATAGCCCGGCACCAGCGGCACGCCGGCTTCTTCCATCAGCGCCTTGGCCGCGGACTTGCTGCCCATGGCGTCAATGGCGGAGGCGGGCGGGCCGAGGAAGATCAGCCCGGCCTGTTCGATGGCGCGGGCGAAGTCGGCGTTCTCCGAGAGAAAGCCGTAGCCCGGATGAATGGCCTGGGCACCGCTGGCTTTCGCCGCTTCGATCAGTTTGTCGATGCGCAGGTAGCTGTCGGCCGGCTTGGCGCCGCCCAGGTCGATGCGGATATCGGCTTCGCGGGCGTGGCGCGCGCTGGCGTCGATGGCGCTGTGCACGGCAACGGTGGTCAGGCCCATGGCCTTGGCGGTGCGCATCACGCGGCAGGCGATCTCGCCGCGGTTGGCCACCAGCAGAGTATCGATATGGCGATTCATCACTTCTTCTCCTGCCAGGCGGGCGTGCGTTTTTCCAGAAAGGCGCTCAGGCCTTCCTGACCTTCCGGGCTGGTACGCAGCCGGGCAATGGCCTGTTCGGTGGTCTGGCGCAGGTCGGCGTCGAAATCTCCATCGCCCACGTCCAGCAACAGATCCTTGCAGGCCTTGAGCGCCTGCGGGCTGTTAAGCAGCAGGTTGTCGACCCACTGCCCGAGCGCGGCGTCCAGTTCACTGGCCGGATAGGTTTCGGCGAGCAGGCCCAACTCACGGGCGCGCTCGCCGTTGAAGCGTTCTGCGGTCAGCGCGTAGCGGCGGGTGGCGCGCTCGCCGATGGCCTTGACCACGAACGGGCTGATCACCGCCGGTGCCAGACCGATGCGTACTTCCGACAGACAGAACAACGCGTCGCTGGCGCCGATGGCCATGTCGCAGCAGGCGATCAGCCCCAGCGCACCACCGAACGCTGCACCCTGCACCACGGCCAGGGTTGGCTGCGGCAGCTCATACAGGCGCTGCATCAGCTCGCCGAGCTCATGGGCGTCGGCGAGGTTGGCCTGGTAGTCGAGCTTCGCCGACTCGCGCATCCAGCCCAGATCGGCGCCAGCGGAGAAGTGCTTGCCGCGCCCGCGCAGGATCAGAAAGCGGATGCTCGCATCGTCCTGCACCTGCGCCAGGGCCGCGTTCAGTTCGCCAATCACCCCGGCGTCGAAGGCATTGTTCTTGTCCGCGCGGTTGAGCCAGAGGGTGGCCACGCCGCGCGCGTCTTTGTTCAGCTCGATGGTCTGGAAATCGGTCATCTCGGCATCCTCGATGCGACTGCAGTCGCCGACGTTTCTAGCGCCGGCGGCTCGGATTACATGCGGAACACGCCGAAGCGGGTCGGCTCGATCGGCGCATTCAGCGCCGCTGAAAGCGCCAGCCCCAACACCTCGCGGGTCTGCGCAGGGTCGATCACGCCGTCGTCCCACAGCCGCGTGCTGGAGTAATAGGGATGGCCCTGGCGCTCGTACTGTTCGAGGATTGGCTGCTTGATCGCTGCGACCTCGTCGGCGCCGAGGCTCTTGCCGGCGCGCTCGCTCTGTTCCTGCTTGACCTGGGCGAGTACCCCGGCGGCCTGTTCGCCGCCCATCACGGCGATCCGTGCGTTGGGCCACATCCACAGGAAGCGCGGGTCGTAGGCGCGGCCGCACATGCCGTAGTTGCCGGCACCGAAGCTGCCGCCGATGAGCACGGTGAATTTCGGCACCTGGGCGCAGGCCACTGCGGTGACCAGCTTGGCACCGTGTTTGGCGATGCCGCCGGCCTCGTATTTCTGACCGACCATAAAGCCGGTGATGTTCTGCAGGAACAGCAGCGGGATGCCGCGCTGGCAGGCCAGTTCGATGAAGTGCGCGCCTTTCTGCGCCGCCTCGGCGAAGAGGATGCCGTTGTTGGCGAGGATGGCGATCGGATAGCCGTGCAGGTGGGCGAAGCCGCAAACCAGGGTGGTGCCGAACAGCGCCTTGAATTCATCGAACTCGCTGCCATCCACCAGCCGCGCGATCACCTCGCGCACGTCGTAGGGTTGCTTGGCCTGGGCCGGAATCACGCCGTACAGCTCGTCGGCGGCATACAGCGGTGCGCGCGGCTCGCGGGTCTGCAGCTGGCCGAGCTTGCGCCAGTTGAGGTTGGCCACGCAGCGGCGGGCGATGGCCAGCGCATGCTCGTCGTTCTCGGCGTAGTGGTCGGCAACGCCCGAGGTCTTGCAGTGCACGTCGGCCCCGCCCAATTCCTCGGCGGTCACCACCTCGCCGGTGGCGGCTTTCACCAGCGGCGGGCCGGCGAGGAAGATGGTCGCCTGGTTGCGCACCATGATGGTCTCATCGGCCATCGCCGGCACATAGGCGCCGCCGGCGGTGCAGGAGCCCATCACCACGGCGATCTGCGGGATGCCCATCGCGCTCATGTTGGCCTGGTTGAAGAAGATGCGGCCGAAGTGTTCGCGGTCGGGGAAGACCTCGTCCTGGCGCGGCAGGTTGGCGCCGCCGGAGTCCACCAGATAGATGCAGGGCAGACGGTTCTCGCGGGCGACGGTCTGCGCGCGCAGGTGCTTTTTCACCGTCAGCGGGTAGTAGGTGCCGCCTTTCACGGTGGCATCGTTGGCGATGATCATGCACTCGATGCCTTCGACGCGGCCGATTCCGGCGACCATGCCGGCGGCGGCGACGTCTTCGCCGTACACCTCATGGGCGGCCAGCGGCGCGAGTTCGAGAAAGGCCGAGCCGGCGTCGAGCAGGCAGTCAATGCGCTCGCGCACCAGCAGCTTGCCGCGCGAGACGTGGCGCTGCTGAGCGGTCGCGCCACCGCCTTCGCTGACGCGGCCGAGCAGGGCGCGCAGGTTGTTCACCTGTTCGAGCATCGCGGCGCTGTTGGCGGCGAACTCCGGCGAACGGGAATTGATCTGGGTGTGCAGGATGGCCATGGTTGGCTCCGTTCATTCCATCATGGATGGCGCTGCCATCCACCGACTGCGGTGGAAAACGCTTCGCGGTTTTCCACCCTACGAGGCTGTGGGCATTTTTCAGCCCGCAAGCTCACTTGGATTCGTTGAACAGCTCGCGGCCGATCAGCATGCGGCGAATCTCGCTGGTGCCGGCGCCGATCTCGTAGAGCTTGGCGTCGCGCAGCAGGCGGCCGGTCGGGAATTCGTTGATGTAGCCGTTGCCGCCGAGAATCTGGATCGCCTGCAGGGCCATCTGCGTGGCGTTTTCGGCGGTGTAGAGGATGACCCCGGCGGCATCCTTGCGGGTGGTTTCGCCGCGATCGCAGGCCTGGGCGACGGCATACAGATAGGCGCGGCTGGCGTTGAGCTGGGTGTACATGTCCGCCACCTTGCCCTGGATGAACTGGAACTCGCCGATGCTCTGGCCGAACTGCTTGCGGTCGTGGATGTAGGGCACCACCACATCGAGGCAGGCCTGCATGATCCCGGTCGGGCCGCCGGCCAGCACCACGCGTTCGTAGTCCAGGCCGCTCATCAGCACCTTGACGCCGCCATTCTCTGCGCCCAGCACGTTTTCTGCCGGCACCTCGACGTCATCGAAGAACAGCTCGCAGGTGTTGGAGCCGCGCATGCCGAGCTTGTCGAACTTGCTGCCGCGAGAGAAACCCTTCCAGTCGCGCTCGACGATGAACGCGGTGATGCCGTGTGCGCCCTTGTCCAGATCGGTCTTGGCGTAGATCACATAGGTGTTGGCGTCCGGGCCGTTGGTAATCCAGGTCTTGCTGCCGTTGAGCACGTAGCGGTCGCCGCGTTTCTCGGCGCGCAGCTTCATCGACACCACGTCGGAGCCGGCATTGGGCTCGCTCATGGCCAGCGCACCGACATGTTCGCCGCTGACCAGCTTGGGCAGATAGCGCGCCTTCTGCTCGGGGTTGCCGTTGCGGTTGATCTGGTTGACGCACAGGTTGGAATGGGCGCCGTAGGAGAGGGCGACCGAGGCCGAGCCGCGGCTGATTTCTTCCATCGCCACCACGTGGGCCAAGTAGCCGAGGCCGGCACCACCGTACTCCTCGGAGACGGTCACGCCGAGCAGGCCCATCTCGCCGAATTTTCTCCACATGTCCGCCGGGAACAGGTTTTCCTGATCGATGGCTTCGGCGCGCGGGGCAATCTCGGCGGCGACGAAGGCCTGCAGCTGCTCGCGCAGCATGTCGATGGTTTCACCGAGGGCGAAATTGAGGCTGGAGTAGTTCATGGGGCCACCTGCTTGTCTTGTAATTGTTCTGTTTTCAGAGGGTTCGTTCGTCCGGCGGAGTGCAGGCCGGCGCTCTGGTAGCGGTTCTAGGTCATCAGCATGGATGATCGTTCGCTGCTTTACGTTAACGTAAAGGTCCGCTCTCGGTCTGTCAACACACCGCCGAGTCGACATGTCTGCAAGCATAGGCCCGGTAAGGTGCGGCCGTTGGTTGGTGGCGCGGTGGTGTTTCGTCGGTGCAGGGGCACTTGGCTGGAGGCTGGCGGGACTAAACAGGCAGTGGCCGCAAAGCCGGCCTGCCACCGACGAGGAACTCCATGCCCCGCATCGGCTTCGCCTGCATGTATCGCCACCCGCAACAGAGCCTCTCGCTGAAGGAGCTGGAGCGCATCGAGCGCACCTTCAACCCACGCAGCACCACGCTGCGCTGGATGGCTTCGGTCGGTCGCGCAGCGGCCGAGACGAGGCTGGAGGAGATCATCGAGCACAATCTGAACGCTCAGTGGGTGTTGCTCGAATACGTCGCCACGTTGCCTCCGATGCTGCGCATGTTGCGCCTGTCCAGCGACCTGCTGCCGTTCTACAGCCATGCCGAGATCGCGCCCTTCTACCGCCGCGCTGAGATACGGAATCGCCTCGAGGCTGGCTTCGCTGCGATCGGCGAACTGGCGCGGGTCAACGATATCCGCCTGTCCATGCATCCCGGCCAGTATTGCGTGCTGGGTTCGGACAAGCCGCAGGTGGTCGAGAACAGCCTGGCGGAGTTCGAATACCACGCTGACATGATCCGCATGATGGGTTACGGCCGGCGCTTTCAGGACTTCAAATGCAACCTGCATATCGCCGGGCGGCTCGGCGCCGAAGGTGTGCGTGCCGTGTGGCCCCGCCTGTCGAGCGAGGCGCGGCACTGCATCACCTTCGAGAACGATGAAAAGACCTATGGCCTGGACGACTGCCTGAGTCTCGCCGACCTCGCGCCGGTGGTGCTGGACATTCATCACTGCTGGATTCACGAGAACCGCTACATCGAGCCGGACGACCCGCGCATCGAGCGCGTTCTGGAAAGCTGGCGCGGTGTGCGCCCGACCATGCACTACTCGCAGCCGCAGGAGAGCCTGATGGAGCTAGGCTTCGCGCCGGAGCAGAAGCTGGAACTCCCCGAGTTGCTGGAAAAGGTCAGCAAGCGCGACCTCTATGCGCACAGCAAGCGCATGTGGAATCGCTGGACGAATCGTTACGCATGCCAGTTTCTGGATCGCTTCGACATCATGCTCGAAGCCAAGGACAAGAACCTCGCCGCGCTGGATTTCCATCACGAGTACCAGCGCGAAAGTGCCTGACGGCGCCGTAGCCGGCAGATGCGGTTGTAGCCTCGGCTCGTTCTGGTGGGCTGAAGCCCACCCTACAACGGTGCCGTGGTGCCCGCCGTACCGTAGCGGTTCGACTGGCTACGATCTCCCAGTAGGGTGGGCTTTAGCCCACCAAGGGGGCACCGCAGTTTCCGTGAGCTGAAGCCCATCAGCGAGGCGCGCCACTTAGGCTGCAGCCAGTTATACGCCACCAAATACTGGCCATTTGACTACGTGCTACCCCTCGACTTTCGCCTACCCTGCGACATATTGTCAGCTAGTTACCTTTACGTTAACGTAATCGTGACCTAGGGTGACTGTCAGCAGCGCCAGCGCCCTTGCGAGCACGCCTCATAACAAACATAAGACTGAGGAAAATCGTCATGAGTCTTCCGAGCTATACCTGCGGACCGCAGAGCAAACCCCTGTTGCCCATGACCATCGGCGCGGCCTTCGACCGTACCGTGGAGCGCTTTTCCCAGCGCGAGGCCCTGGTGGTGCGCCATCAGCAGCTGCGTTACACCTGGGCGGAACTGGCGGAAGCGGTGGACCGTTGCGCGCGTGGCCTGCTGGCCCTCGGACTGCAAGCTGGCGAACGAGTGGGAATCTGGTCGCCGAACAATGCCCAGTGGTGCATCACCCAGTTCGCTACCGCGAAGATCGGCGTGGTGCTGGTCAACATCAATCCCGCCTACCGCCTCAGCGAACTCGAATACGCCTTGAAGCAGTCCGGCTGCCGTTGGCTGATCTGCGCCGATGCCTTCAAGACCTCCGATTACCACGCCATGCTCCACGAGCTGCTGCCGGAGCTGGAAAGTGCCGCTGTCGGTGCCCTGCAGAGCCATATGCTGCCCGAGCTGCGCGGGGTGATCAGCCTGTGCGACAAGCCGGTGGACGGCATGCTGCAGTGGCAGGCGCTGATGGAGATGGCCGAGCAGGTCGGCCCCGAGCAGCTGCGCCAGTGTGGCGAGCGCCTGCAGTTCGACGACCCCATCAATATCCAGTACACCTCCGGCACCACGGGCTTTCCGAAAGGCGCCACCCTCAGTCACTACAACATCCTCAACAACGGCTACATGGTCGGCGAGAGTCTCAAGCTCACCGAGCACGACCGTCTGGTGATCCCGGTGCCGCTGTACCACTGCTTCGGCATGGTCATGGGCAACCTCGGTTGCGTCACCCACGGCACCACCATGATCTACCCGAGCGCCGCTTTCGAGCCGCTGGCCGCGTTGCAGGCTGCGGCCGAGGAAAAGGCCACCGGCATGTACGGCGTGCCGACCATGTTCATCGCCATGCTCGACCACCCGGAGCGCCAGTCGCTGGACCTGAGCAGCCTGCGCGCCGGCATCATGGCCGGCTCCACCTGCCCGATCGAGGTGATGAAGCGCGTCATCGACGACATGCACCTGGCGGAAATGCAGATCGCCTACGGCATGACCGAAACCAGCCCGGTCTCCACCCAGACCAGCGCCGACGACGACCTGGAACGCCGTGTGACCAGCGTCGGCCGCACCCAGCCGCATCTGGAAAGCAAGATCGTCGACGAGCACGGCGCGGTGGTGCCGCGTGGGCAGATCGGCGAACTCTGCACCCGCGGCTACAGCGTGATGCTCGGCTACTGGAACAACCCGGACGCCACCCGCGATGCCATCGACGGCGCCCGCTGGATGCACACCGGCGACCTCGCGGTAATGGACGATGAGGGTTACATCAAGATCGTCGGCCGCAACAAGGACATGATCATTCGCGGCGGCGAGAACGTGTACCCGCGCGAGATCGAGGAATTCCTCTTCACCCATCCGGCGGTGGCCGACGTGCAGGTGATCGGCGTGCCGGACAGCAAGTTCGGCGAAGAGATCGTCGCCTGGGTCAAGCTGCACCCCGGCCATGAGGTCGAGGCCGAGGCGCTGCGCGAGTTCTGCAAGGGCCGCATCGCCCACTTCAAGACGCCGCGGCACATCCGCTTCGTCGACGACTTCCCGATGACCATCAGCGGCAAGGTGCAGAAATTCCGCATGCGCGAGATCAGCGTGGTCGAGCTGGGCATCAGCGAACAGCACTGACGACAACGGCCGGTTCGCCCGGCCGGCATGCTCGTTCACTCTCACGGAGCTTTCTATGACTTTCGCCATGACTCAACCGGTCAGTCGTTTTCCGCTGCCCGATAGCCTCGATGCGCTGCCTGTCGACCTGCGCGAACGGATTCTCGCCGTGCAGGAAAAGGCCGGTTTCATTCCCAACGTCTTTCTCATGCTTGCCCATCGGCCGGCGGAGTTCCGCGCCTTCTTCGCCTATCACGATGCGCTGATGGAGCGCGAAGCCGACAGCCTGACCCAGGCCGAGAAGGAAATGATCGTCGTCGCGGTCAGTGCCGACCACGGTTGCCTGTATTGCGTGGTGGCCCACGGCGCGATCCTGCGCATCCTCGCCAAGGACGCGCAGCTGGCCGACCAGATCGCCGTCAACTACCGCACCGCGCCGATCTCCGAACGCCAGCGCACCATGCTCGATTTCGCCCTGCACCTGGCCGCGGAGCGCGGCGTGCTGGATGACGCCTGGCAGGCGCGGCTGGAAGCCCTGGGCTTCAGTCGCGACGACATCTGGGACATCGGCGCCATCGCCGGGCTGTTTGGGCTTTCCAACCGCCTGGTGTCCATGGCGCGCACCCCACCCAACGACGAGTTCTACCTGCTGGGCCGTGTGCCCAGAAGCACCGCGCGCTGAGCGCGAGCAACGCATTACCGCATGACGTGGTAATCCAGTCCGGCAGGGAGTCGCGGTCGGGCTAACACAGCTGCATTCATCAACAATAACAAGAGAGACATCTATGCACCTGAAACCCCTGAGCCAGTACTTCCTCTTCGGTGGCATGGCCGCTGCACTCGGTGCGCCGAGCATCGCCAGCGCCGCGTTCGTCGACGACGCCACGGTAAATCTGGAACTGCGCAACTTCTATATGAACCGCGACTATCGCGAAGACGGTCAAGTCGATTCCCCGCGCCACAAGGGCGAGCCCAAATCCAAGGCGGAGGAGTGGGGCCAGGGCTTCATCCTCAACCTGCAGTCCGGCTTCACCGAAGGGCCGGTTGGCTTCGGCGTCGATGCGCTCGGCCTGTTGGGCGTGAAGCTCGATTCCGGCGCCGGCACCAGTGGCACAGGCACGCTGCCGCGCAGTCCAAGCAGCGCCGAGCCAGTGGACGACTACAGCTTCCTCGGCCTCACCGCCAAGGCCAAACTGTCGAACACCGTACTGAGTATCGGCACCCACCAGCCGACGCTGCCGGTGCTGTTCCGCAACGACACGCGCATGCTGCCGCAGACCTTCGAGGGTGCGCAGATCCTGTCGAAAGAAATCGAGGGGCTGACCGTGCTCGGCGGCCAGTTCCGCTCCACGCGCCTGCGTGATTCGTCCAACTACGGCGACATGACCATGTTCGCCGACGGTGCGAGTGGCGGCGTGGCCAGCGACCGTTTCAACTTCGCGGGTGGCAGCTATTCCTTCACGCCGAAACTCGCCGCCACCTATTACTACGCCGAGCTGGAAGACAACTACAGTCAGCATCACGTCAACCTGCTGCACGTGCTGCCGCTGTCCGATCAGCTCAGCCTGAAGTCCGATATCCGCTACTTCAAGAGTGACGGCGAAGGCAACGCCCGGGTCGACAACCGCAACATCGGCGGCATGTTCAGCATGCTCTACTCCGGGCATTCCCTGGGCCTGGGTTATCAGGACCAGAGCGGCGACACCGGGATGCCCTTCGTTGGCGGCGGCACCGACCCATGGACGCTCAATACTCTGACCTACCACCACTTTCTGCGGGCCGAGGAGGATGGCTGGCAGATGCGCTACGACTATGACTTCACCGCAGCCGGCATTCCGGGCCTGACGTTGATGGCGCGTTACGTACGTGGCGACAACTTCGAGATTGCTGGTGCGGATGCCAAGGAGTGGGAACGGGACGTTGATCTGGCGTACACCGTGCAAAGCGGCCCGCTGAAGAACTTCAACGTGCGGTTGCGCAATGTGATGTATCGCGGAAGCCATACCACGGATATCGATGAGAACCGGGTGATTGTCAGCTATACGATGAAGTTCTGATGTGAGAGGGCATGGCCGGACCGGGCGATGGTCCGGCTGTGCTTTTTTTAGGTAGTGCGAGGTTTGATTTGGCGGCGGTGGTAAGCCGGTTACCGAGTCGCTTGATAACGTGGTTTCGCCCTGCTGGGCAGGATTCTTTGGTCGTCGCCCCGGATGGCCGACCTCTTCAAAACTGAGCGTGCCCACGCTCCCGCGGGGTACGCCGAGGGCGAACGCTCTGCGTCCAGGTGCAGGAGCGCCTGACTGGGCTCCTGCGCGAGCGCATGGGAACCATCAGTGTTCGGTATCCGCGCTAGCGGTCGCACGGCAAGGCGAATCGATGCGCCATTCCCGTAATGTCGGCGCAAGCAACACGGTCAAGCCACAGGCTCGGCTACTGGCCTTTTGCCCAGATTCTCCGCGCCTCTCTGGTCAATCATTCGTTTGAAAAAGCCACTTGCCGTATACGGAAACTGGTTGTTATCGTTTACGTAAAGGTCATGCAGCGACCTGCGCCATAACCAACAACAACAATCAAGGTTAGAGGGCACCCAATGGAACCAGAGTTCGTGCTGGAAACGCGCGGCCTGACCAAGGAATTCCGCGGATTCACCGCCGTGGATTCCGTCGATCTGAAGGTCCGTCAGGGTCACATCCATGCGCTTATCGGCCCCAACGGCGCCGGCAAGACCACCGTATTCAATCTGCTCACCAAATTCCTCACGCCTACCCGCGGCGAGATCCTCTATCGCGGTAAGAACATCACCTCGATGAAGGCCAACGAGATCGCCCGGCTCGGCCTGGTGCGCTCGTTCCAGATTTCCGCAGTGTTCGGCCACATGAGCGTGCTGGAAAACGTGCGCGTCGCGCTGCAGCAGAAGATGGGTAATTCCTTTCACTTCTGGAAGTCCGAACGCAGCCTGCGTGAGCTGGACGATCAGGTGATGCAGCTGCTCGCCGAAGTGGACCTGCAATCCTTCGCCCAGACCCTGGCGGTCGAGCTGCCCTATGGCCGCAAGCGCGCGCTCGAGCTGGCCACCACGCTGGCGCTGGACCCCTTCGTGCTGCTGCTCGACGAACCGACCCAGGGCATGGGCAGCGAAGACGTCGACATGGTCGTCGAGCTGGTGCGCAAGGCCGCGGCCAACCGCACGGTGCTGATGGTCGAGCACAACCTCAGCGTGGTCAGCCGCCTGTGCGATCGCATCACCGTGCTGGCGCGCGGATCGGTGCTTGCCGAGGGCGATTACGAAAGCGTTTCGGCCAACCCGCAGGTGCGCGAAGCCTATCTCGGCAGCGAAGCCGCAGCACTTGAGGAGGCGCACGCATGACCCCACCTATGGACCGCGATCAGCTGCGCGTCAGCGATCTGCATGCCTTCTACGGCGAATCGCACATTCTGCATGGTGTCGATCTGGTGGTCGGCCGTGGCGAGCTGGTGACCCTGCTCGGGCGCAACGGCGCCGGGCGCTCCACCACGCTGCGGGCGATCATGAACATGGTTGGACGCCGCACCGGCTCCATCGTCGTCAACGGCAACGAGACCATCGGCATGCCGGCCCACCAGATTCCGCGCTTGGGGGTCGGCTACTGCCCGGAAGAGCGCGGCATCTTCGCCAGCCTGAGCGTCGAGGAAAACCTCCTGCTGCCGCCGACGGTGCGCAGTGGCGGTATGAGCCTGGACGAGCTCTACGAAATGTTTCCCAACCTTTACGAACGCCGTTTCAGCCAGGGCACGCGGCTCTCCGGTGGCGAGCAGCAGATGTTGGCCATGGCGCGCATCCTGCGCACCGGCGCCAACCTGCTGCTGCTTGATGAGATCACCGAAGGCCTGGCGCCAGTCATCGTGCAGAAGCTTGGCGAGGTGCTGATCAAGCTCAAGCAGCGCGGCCTGACCATCGTCCTGGTGGAGCAGAACTTCCGCTTCGCCGCGCCATTGGCCGACCGCCATTACGTCATGGAGCACGGCCGCATCATCGAAGAGATCGAGGCGGCCGACCTGGATTCGAAGAAGGATTTCCTCAATTCCTGTCTCGGAGTGTGAGCCCGGACGACTCAGCAAAGCAGTAACCGGCCGCAGTGGATGCCGGCCCCAACCACAACAAAAACAATCGAGAGTGGTGAATACATGAGCTTTTTCCGCAAGAGTGCGAGTGCCATCCTGGCTTCTTCCCTGATCGCCTCGGTCGCCCAGGCCGAGATCAGCAACGACGAAATCCGCATCGGCTATCTGGCCGACATGTCCGGCACCTACCGCGACCTCTCCGGCCCGGGCGGCCTGGAAGCGCTGAAGATGGCCGTGGAGGATTTCGGCGGCAAGGTGGACGGCAAGAAGATCGTCGTTTTCCATGCCGATGACCTGAACAAACCTGACGTCGGCGCCAACACCGTGCGCCAGTGGATCGACGAGCGTAACGTCGACATGGTGACTGGCATGGTCGCCAGCTCCGTGGTACTGGCCGCGAGCAAGGTGGTGGAGCAGGGCGGCAAGCTGGCACTGATCTCCGGCGCGGCGGCATCGAGCATCACCAACGAGTTCTGCTCGCCAAACCACATCCACTGGACCTACGACACCTACGCGCTAGCCAATGGCACGGCCAAGGCGGTACTCGCCGATGGCGGCAAGAGCTGGTTCATCCTCACCGCCGACTATGCCTTCGGCCATGCCATGGAAACCGACATCACCAAGGTGGTGGAAGGCGAGGGTGGCAGCGTTGTCGGCAAGGTTCGCCATCCGTTCCCGAGCAACGATTTCTCCTCCTACATGCTGCAGGCCCAGGGATCTGGCGCCGAAGTGATCGCCCTGGCCAACGCCGGTGCCGATACGGTCAATTCGCTGAAGACCGCCAGCGAATTCGGCGTCACCCAGTCCGGGCAAAAGCTCGCCGGCATGGTGGTGTTTCTCAACGACATCCATGCCATGGGCCTGGATGTGACCCAGGGTCTGATGCTGACTACCGGCTGGTACTGGGACATGAACGATGAAACCCGCGCCTGGGCCAAGCGCTATTACGAACGCACCAAGCGCATGCCGGGCATGGTGCACGCCGGCATCTATTCA
Source organism: Stutzerimonas stutzeri (assembly GCF_038561965.1). NCBI lineage: Bacteria > Pseudomonadati > Pseudomonadota > Gammaproteobacteria > Pseudomonadales > Pseudomonadaceae > Stutzerimonas > Stutzerimonas stutzeri. The sequence goes on from NZ_CP139348.1 coordinate 1,054,162, forward strand.
GCCACCACCCATTATCTGAACGCCGTGAAGGCCGCCGGCACCGACGAGACGGTCGCCGTGCGCGCGCAGATGGCCAAGACCCCGGTCAACGACATGTTCGCCAAGGACGGGCGTATTCGCGAGGACGGCCGCATGGTCCACGACATGTACCTGGTACAGGTCAAGACGCCGGCCGAATCCAGCGGCGAGTGGGACCTGTACAAGGTGGTCAGCACCATCCCTGGCGAGCAGGCCTACCGGCCGATCGCCGAAACCCAATGCACCAAGCTGGTCGCCAAAGAGTAATCGGCTAGGCCGCGCCATCACCCGGTCGGTAACGGCCGGGTGCCACGGACTTCCTTTGGGTGATGAACCATGACTCTCCTATTCGGCGTACCCCTGAGCGTGCTGCTCGGGCAGCTGCTGCTCGGCCTGATCAACGGGGCGTTCTACGCACTGCTGAGCCTGGGCCTGGCGATCATCTTCGGCCTGCTGCGCATCATCAACTTCGCCCATGGTGCGCAGTACATGCTCGGTGCCTTCGTGGCGTATCTGGCGCTGAATTACCTGGGCGTGAGCTACTGGTTCGCGCTGGTGCTGGCGCCGTTGGTGGTGGGCTGCCTGGGCATGGCCATCGAGCGCGGGCTGCTGCGGCGCATCGCCGGTGAGGATCACCTCTACGGATTGCTGCTGACCTTCGGCCTGGCGCTGATCGTCGAGGGCAGCTTCGTCAAGCTGTTCGGCGTATCCGGCTCGTCCTATCCGATGCCGGAGTTGCTGCGCGGCGGCTTCAACCTCGGCTTCATGTTCCTGCCAACCTACCGCGCCTGGGTGATCGTCGCCGCGTTGGTGGTGTGTCTGGCGACCTGGTACGTGATCGAGCGCACCCGCCTGGGTTCTTACCTGCGCGCCGGAACCGAGAACCCGAAATTGATGCAGGGCTTTGGCATCAACGTGCCGCTGCTGGTCACCCTGACCTACGGCTACGGCGTGGCGCTGGCAGCGTTCGCCGGTGTACTGGCGGCGCCCATCTACGCGGTTACGCCGGGCATGGGCTCGAACCTGCTGATCGTGGTGTTCGCCGTGGTAGTGATCGGCGGCATGGGCTCGATACTCGGTGCAATCGTCACGGGTATCGCCATGGGCCTGATCGAGGGGCTGACCAAGGTGTTCTATCCAGAAGCGGCCAACACTGTGGTGTTCCTGGTCATGGTGGCGGTGCTGTTGATTCGTCCTGCGGGACTCTTTGGTAAGGAGGCATGAGCATGACGAATCCGGCAAACGTACAGGCTGCATCGATGCGGCAGGCCAGTGTGGTACGCGAGCGCAGGCATGCGGCAGCGCGGCGGCAGAAGATCTTCTACGCGGTGCTGCTGGTAATTGCGCTGTTGGCACCGTTGGCGGTCTATCCGGTGTTCCTGATGAAGCTGCTGTGCTTCGCCTTGTTCGCCTGCGCCTTCAACTTGCTGCTGGGCTACGCGGGATTGCTGTCCTTCGGCCATGCGGCGTTCTTCGCCACCGGCGGCTACATTACCGGCTATATGTTGAGCAGCTACAGCGGGCTCAGTACCGAGCTTGGCATCCTCGCCGGCACGCTGGCCTCGACGGTGCTCGGCGCGCTGTTCGGCATGTTGGCGATCCGGCGGCAGGGCATCTACTTCGCGATGATCACCCTGGCGTTGGCGCAGCTGGTGTTCTTCGTCTTCGTCCAGGCGCCGTTCACCGGTGGCGAGAATGGTCTGCAGGGCGTGCCACGCGGGCATCTGTTTGGCCTCGTCGACATGCAGAACAACATGGCCATGTACTACTTCGTGCTGGCGGTGTTCGTCCTCGGCTTCGCCATCATTCAGCGCACCATTCACTCGCCCTACGGCCAGGTGCTCAAGGCCATCCGCGAGAACGAACCGCGCGCGGTGTCGCTCGGCTACAACGTCGATCGGCACAAACTGCTGGCGTTCGTGATCTCCGCGGCGCTTGCCGGGCTGGCCGGCGCGACCAAGACCGTGGTGTTCCAGCTGGCCTCGCTGACCGATGCGCACTGGCACATGTCCGGCGAGGTCATCCTGATGACCCTGCTAGGTGGCGTTGGCACCATCCTCGGCCCCCTGGTTGGCGCCACCGTGGTGGTGACGCTGCAGAGCTCGCTGTCGAATGGCCCGCTGGGCGAGTGGGTGCACGTCATTCTCGGGGTGATCTTCGTGCTCTGCGTGCTGCTGTTCCGCTCCGGCATCGTCGGCTGGCTGGAACGGTTGGTGAAGCGCAACTTCAAGTAGCGGGCTGATGCGGCATCGTCCGGATTGCGCCGGACGGTGCTTCGCCTTTCGAACCCGGCCGGCAGATGCGTGCCTAACCTGCACACACCTCGTGAGGTAACCGTCATGCCTGGTATCGAACCGCTTCAACCGTCGCAGCCCGTCTGGCCGTGGCGAGCTGATGAATCCCCGCTCAACGATCTTGACGACGCCGAAAGCGACACCGAGCTGGATGGTCCGGATGAACTGCCGGAAGAAGTGCTCGAACAACTCGAAAAGGCTGCCCCTCCGCCTGATCCGATGCCTGATCCTGGCCCGCTTTAACGGATGCATCCCCTTCGGCAGAAACGAAAAGGCCCCGACTCGTCGGGGCCTTTGCTTGCATGTAGAGACGCCTCAGCTGTCCAGGTCGGGCTGCTCCTGAATCTCGTCGACTGACAGCTCCAGGCGATAGGCGAGGGCGATGAACAGGGCCTGGCAGAGACACAGCGTGGCGCTGAGCGAGCGAAAGGCGAACGCGCTGCCCTCATTGACCATCAGCACCGCATTGGCGCGCTTGGCCAGGGGGGACAAGGGGCTGTCGGTGATGATCAGCGACTTGGCGCCTTTGTGCTGGGCGATGCGCACGCACTGCTGACTTTCCTTGCCGTAGGGGCTGAAGCTGATCGCAATGATCAGGTCATTGGCGCGCACGCTGCGCATTTGCTCGCGGTAGCTACCGCCGAGGCCGGAGACCAGATGGATGCGTTTATTGGTGTGCTGCAGGTTGTAGACCAGGTAATCGGCGACCGCAAATGAGCGGCGCACCCCAACCACATAGATGTTGTCCGCGTTTACCAGCAAGTCCACGGCGGCCTCGAAGGCTTCGTCATCGAGCTCGTTGCCTAGCCGTTCCAGTCCTGAAAGCGTTGCGTCGACACATTCGCGGGCCAGGTCCGCGCCGGATGCCTTGTGCGATTTATTGGCGATCAGCTTGCGAATGCGCTGCTGGTAATTCTGGACGGGCGTCGCCTTGAGTGTGTAGGCGTCGCGAAACAGCGCCTGCATCTCACTGAAGCCGGAAAAGCCGAAGCGCTGACAGAAACGCACGATGGCCGAGGGGTGCACCTCGCACTGCGTGGCGATGTCGCTGATCCGATCGACCATGACCCGGTCGGTCTGCTCACTGATGTAGCTGGCAACCCGTTTCAGCTGCCGCGGCAGGCTTTCGAAGTCGTCGGTGATGCGCTGCAACAGCGTGTCGACGCTGGCGGGCGCCTGCGCCGACTCGGCAGGCACGGATTCGATGTCGGACATGCGGCGTCTTCCCCTCCATTTTTCGACCAGCCTACGCGATCCGGTGCCGAAAGCGGAAGTCACTCGACCGCGGATCGGCAAGCGAGTCGCGCATTAATAGAATCAAAATTCCACTAAAAATAAATATAGAAAAAAAGTTGATAAAGCAGAATCCGAGCAGTAGGCTCCACTCATCCCGATCGCCACCGTGCGATGAACGCAGGCCATAAGAACAACAGGAGCCGCCATGGGCGACATAACCTTCGCAAGTGACCGCCAGCTGGATCTGATTTGTCTCGGGCGCCTCGGCGTCGATCTCTATGCCCAGCAGGTCGGGGCGCGCCTCGAGGACGTCAGCAGCTTCGCTAAATACCTCGGCGGTTCGTCCGCAAATATCGCCTTCGGTTCCGCGCGGCTTGGCCTTAAATCGGCGATGCTGACGCGTGTCGGTGACGACCACATGGGGCGCTTCTTGGTCGAATCGCTCAAGCGAGAAGGCTGCGATACCAGTGGCATCAAGGTGGACCCGCAACGGTTGACCGCAATGGTTTTGCTCGGCATCAAGGATCGCGACACGTTCCCGTTGGTTTTCTACCGCGAGAACTGCGCCGACATGGCCCTGCGTGAAGAAGATATCGATGAAGTCTTCATCGCCTCCAGCAAGGCGCTGCTGATCACCGGCACGCACTTCTCCACTGAGAGCGTCTACAAGGCCAGCAGTCGCGCACTGGATTTCGCCGCGAAGCATGGCGTGCAGCGCGTGCTTGATATTGACTACCGCCCGGTGCTCTGGGGGCTGACCGGCAAGGCCGACGGCGAAACGCGCTTTATCGCCAGCGCCGAAGTGACCGCTCACGTGCAAGGAATTCTGCCGCGCTTCGACCTGATCGTCGGCACTGAGGAAGAGTTCCTTATCGCCGGCGGATCCGATGACCTGCTCACCGCGCTGCGCAATGTGCGCGGCGTCACTGACGCAGCCCTGGTGGTCAAGCTTGGCGCGCTGGGTTGCACGGTTATTCGCGGTGCGATTCCTGAGCGTCTGGAAGACGGCGAGATTCATCGCGGCATTCGCGTCGAAGTACTCAACGTGCTGGGCGCGGGCGATGCCTTCATGTCGGGCTTCCTGCGCGGCTGGTTGACCGGCGCCGACGATGCGCGCTGCTGCCAGCTGGCCAACGCCTGTGGCGGGCTGGTGGTGTCTCGCCACGCTTGTGCCCCGGCAATGCCGACCATGGCCGAGCTGGACTACCTGTTCAGCCGCCCCGAGCCCTTGGCGCGCCCGGATCAGGACGTCGAGTTGAACCGCCTGCACCGCGTCAGTGTGGCGCGCAAACCGTGGAACCAGCTGTTCGTTTTCGCCTTCGACCACCGCAGCCAGTTCGCCGATCTGGCGCAGCAGGCGGGCGTCGATTCCCGTGATGTTCCACGCCTCAAGCAACTGTTCGTACAGGCCATCGAGCGGGTCGAGACTGACTTGGTGCGGCAGGGGGTGGCCTGCAATGTTGGCCTGCTGGCTGATGATCGCTTCGGCCAGGACGCACTGAATGCCGCCACCGGTCGCGGTTGGTGGGTGGCGCGCCCGGTGGAGCTGCAGTTCTCCAGACCGCTCGCCTTCGAGCATGGTCGTTCGATTGGCACCCAGCTGGTCAGCTGGCCCCGTGAGCAGATCGTCAAATGCCTGGTGCAGTACCACCCGGACGACGAACCGCTGCTGCGCCTGGAACAGGAGGCGCAGATCCGCGCGCTGTACGAAGCGACTCAAGTGAGCGGCCACGAGCTGCTGCTGGAAATCATTCCGCCGAAGAATCTGCCTGGCGAGCACCCGGACGTGCTGCCGCGTGCGCTCAAGCGCCTGTACAACCTCGGCATCTACCCCGACTGGTGGAAGATCGAGGCGCAGCCCGCGTCGGTCTGGCGCCAGCTCGACGAACTCATCCAGGCGCGCGATCCCTATTGCCGCGGCGTCGTGGTGCTTGGCCTCAACGCGCCGGTGGATGAACTCGCCGAAGGCTTCCGCCAGGCCGGGGACAGCGTTGTATGCCGTGGTTTCGCGGTGGGCCGCACAATCTTCCAGGAGCCGAGCCGCGCCTGGCTCGCTGGTGAACTTGAAGACGAAGCGCTGATTGGCCGCGTGCAAGCCACCTTCGAACGGTTGATCGGCGCTTGGCGCGAGGCCCGCCCGCGCTCCTGAACGCAGCGACACATGAACCCGCCCGAACAAGAACAAGCAGGTGCGTAGATGAACAATTCACCCATCCGGATAGGTATCAACCCGATTTCCTGGAGCAACGACGACTTGCCATCGCTCGGTGGCGAGACACCGCTGTCGACCGCTCTGAGCGAAGGCAAGGCGATTGGTTACGAAGGCTTCGAGCTCAACGGCAAATTCCCCAAGACGCCTGAAGGCGTTCATCAGGTGCTCGCCGAACATGACCTGGCGCTGGTTTCCGGCTGGTATTCCAGCGGCCTTGCGCATCGCAGCGCCGAGGACGAAATCGAAGCCATCGCCAGCCATTGCCGGCTGCTGGCCCACAACGGTGCCACGGTAATGGTGTACGGCGAGGTGGCCGGCTCCATTCAGGGCAAACGCGTGCCGTTGCTCGAGCGTCCACGCTTCCACAGTCAGGCGCAGTGGCAGGCGTACGGCGACAAGCTCACTCGCGTTGCGGCGTTTACCCAATCGCAAGGCGTGCGGCTGGCGTACCACCACCACATGGGCGCCTACGTCGAAACGCCGGATGACATCGACCAGCTGATGGCAGTGACCGGAGACGAAGTCGGTCTGCTGTTCGATTCCGGCCACTGTTTCATGGGTGGTGGCGATCCGCTGGCCTTGCTCGATCGGCACATCGAGCGCATCTGCCATGTGCACTTCAAGGATGTTCGCCAAGCAGTCGTGCAACTGGCGCGCAACAACCAGTGGAGCTTTCCGGACTGCATCGTCAATGGTGCCTTCACCGTGCCCGGTGACGGCGACCTCGACTTCGCGCCGATGCTCGATCGCCTCTACCAGGCTGATTATCGCGGCTGGATCGTCGTCGAGGCCGAGCAGGACCCCGCCGTCGCGCCAAGCTACGCCTATGCCAAGAAAGGCTTCGACACCCTGCGCGAGCTTGTCGCGATGACCGAAGCTCGCTACCGCGCCACAGCCTGAAAGGAGGCCCCATGAATCTGCTCGTCAAAGGCCAGAAAGACCGCACGCTGGTCGAGGTGCCGGAAAAGGCGCTGGAGTACGTCGGCTTCGCCGCCTACCAACTGGCCGACGGTGACACCCTGCCGGTGGCCGGCCTGGACCGTGAGGCCTGCATCGTATTACTCAGCGGGCATGCCAGCATCCAGGGCAGCCATTCGCAGCATGGCGCGTTCAACTGGTCGCAGATCGGCGATCGGCAAAGTGTGTTCGACGATAAGTCGCCCTTCGCCGCCTATCTGCCGCCCCATACGGAAGCGCAGGTGACCGCCCATGGCACTGCGGAAATCGCCGTCTGCATGGCACCCGGTGCAACCGGCGATACGCTGCCGCCGCGGCTGATCGAACCGGCTTCCATGAAGCGCTCGATGCGCGGCAAGGAGGCCAACACCCGCTACGTTTGCGACATCCTGCCAGACACCGAGGCTGCCCATTCCCTGCTGGTGGTGGAAGTGATCACCCCGTCCGGGCACTCGTCGAGCTACCCGCCGCACAAGCACGACACCGATGACCTGCCGGCGCAGAGCTTTCTCGAGGAGAGCTACTACCACCGCATCGACCCCGCACAGGGCTTCGTCTTCCAGCGTGTCTACACCGACGACCGCAGCATCGATCAGGCGCTGGCGGTGGAGAACAACGATGTGGTGCTGGTGCCGCGCGGCTATCACCCGGTGTGCGTGCCATACGGCTACCGCTCGTATTACCTCAACGTGATGGCCGGGCCGAAGCGGGTGTGGAAATTCCACAACGATCCGGCGCACGAATGGATGTTGCAAGGTTGAACAGTGCAACACCGCAAGAGACCTGAAGGACAGTGACCGGCTCAGGAGCGAGCCATCTGTACAGAAGCTTCAGTAGTAGCTGACGTCTGGAACCCAATAACAAAAGCCAGAGAAGCGAAACGATATGTCTGAATATCATGACTCCACCCGTGGCCACGACGTGGCCTATGTGCTGCGGATCTGCGCAGTGGCTGCCTTGGGCGGCATCCTTTTCGGCTATGACACGGCAGTGATTTCCGGCGCCGTGGACTCGCTCAAGCAGTACTTCGGACTCACCGCAGCCGAGACTGGCTGGGCCGTTTCCAATGTCGTGATCGGTTGCATCATCGGTGCCCTGAGTGCCGGCTGGATCGCCGGGCGCCTGGGCCGCAAGAAAGCCCTGGTGATTGCTGCGCTGCTGTTTACCGTCTCGGCGCTGGGCTCGGCGCTCGCCGAGAGTTTCACCTGGTTCGTGCTCTACCGCATGATCGGCGGGCTCGCCGTTGGCCTGGCAGCCACCGTGTCGCCGATGTACATGTCGGAGGTCTCGCCCAAGGGCATGCGCGGTCGGGCGCTGGGCATGCAGTCGATGGCTATCGTGTTCGGTCAGGTGGTGGTGTTCATCGTCAACTACCAGATCGCCAAGGGCGTCGCCGATCAGTGGTTGGTGGAGTACGGCTGGCGCTGGATGATCGGCTCCGAAGTTGTGCCTTGCGCGCTGTTCTGTCTGGTGGTCTTCGCCATCCCCGAGTCGCCGCGCTGGCAGGTGCTGGTCGGCCAGGACAAGGCCGCACTGCGCACCCTCACGCGCATTTCCAACCCCGAGCACGCGCAACAGTTGTTGGGCGAGATCAAGGCTTCGCTCAAGCAGGACCGCAAGACCTGTCCCGGCAAGCTGGAGCTGCGCGAGTCCGGGCTGATCCTGATTCTCATGGTCGGCTGCCTGCTGGCGATGATTCAGCAAGTCACCGGGGTCAACGTGATGATGTATTACGCGCCCATGGTCTTGAAGAGCGTTACCGGTAGCACCGAGTCGGCGCTGTACCAGACCATCTGGATCGGCGTGATGCAGCTGGTGGGCACCATGATCGGCGCCTATCTGATCGACCGCGTCGGGCGCCTGGCACTGATGCGCGTTGGCACCATCGGCGCCATTGCCGGCCTGCTGATCACCTCCTATGCGCTCTACAACCAGCAGACCGGTTACCTGGCGCTGTTCGGCATGCTGTTGTTCATGGTGCTGTACGCGCTGTCCTGGGGCATCGGCACCTGGGTGCTGATCTCCGAAATATTCCCCAACCGCATGCGCTCGCTGGGCATGAGCGTCGCCGTCTGCGCCATGTGGGCGGCCAACTTTCTGGTCACCCAGACCTTCCCGATGATCAACGAGAACGCATACCTGTTGGAGCGTTTTCACGGCGCCTTCCCGATGTGGCTGTTCGCCGGCTGCTGCGCGTTTGGCTACTGGTTCGTCACCCGCTTCGTCCCGGAAACCCGCGGTGTAGCGCTGGAGAAGATCGAAGGCGTGATGCTCGAGAAGCTGCGGCCCGGTGGTCGTTATTCGAATGTGTCCAAGCGCCGGCCTGCTTACCAGGCGGTCCGTAATCAGCGCTGAAAGCCCGCACCGGGTTGCTCGGCGCCCCTTAATCACACGCGATGCCGTCCCAAGCGGCGAGAGGAAGAAACAGATGAGTCAGATAAGCACCCTCGGTCACTACATCAATGGAGCGGTTCAGCAGCAAGGGGAGCGCTTCAGCGAGGTGTTCAATCCGGCTACCGGTGAAGTGGGCGCGCGCGTTGCCCTGGCCAGCCGCCAGACCGTTGATGAGGCCGTCGCTGCGGCGAGAGCGGCATTCCCAGCCTGGTCCGAGCAGTCGGCGCTACGCCGCGCGCGCATCCTGTTCAAGTTCAAGGAGCTGCTCGATCAACACCACGAAGAATTGGCGCGCATCATTACCCGCGAGCACGGCAAGGTATTGTCCGACGCCATGGGCGAGGTGACCCGTGGCCTCGAAATCGTCGAGTTCGCCTGCGGTGCCCCGCACCTGATGAAGACCGCCTTCACCGACAACATCGGCGGCGGCATCGACAACTGGAACATGCGCCAGGCGCTGGGCGTCTGCGCCGGAATCACGCCGTTCAACTTCCCGGTCATGGTGCCGCTGTGGATGATTCCGATGGCGCTGGCCACCGGTAATACCTTCATCCTCAAGCCTTCTGAGCGCGATCCGTCGGCCAGCCTGTTGATGGCCGACCTGCTCAAACAGGCCGGGCTGCCCGACGGCGTGTTCAACGTGGTGCAGGGCGACAAGGAAGCCGTCGACGCGCTGCTCGAACATCCAGATGTGGAAGCGGTGTCCTTCGTCGGCTCGACGCCGATTGCCGAGTACATCTACCAGGAAGGCACGCACCGCGGTAAGCGCGTGCAGGCCTTGGGCGGTGCGAAGAACCACATGATCGTCATGCCCGACGCCGATCTCGAACAGGCTGCCGATGCGCTGATCGGCGCCGGCTACGGCTCGGCGGGTGAGCGTTGTATGGCCATCTCAGTGGCGGTCGCGGTGGGCGATGTCGGTGATCGACTGATCGAGAAGCTGCGTCCGCGCATCGACGCGCTGCGCGTGCGCAACGGCATTGAGGCCGATGCCGACATGGGCCCGCTGGTCACTGCGCAGCACAAGGCCAAGGTCGAGAGTTACATCGGCAAGGGCGTGGAAGAGGGCGCCCAGTTGCTGGTCGACGGGCGCGACTTCAAGGTGCCCGGTGCCGAGAACGGCTTCTTCGTCGGCGCCACGCTGTTCGATCAGGTCACGCCTGAAATGACTATCTACAAGGAAGAGATCTTCGGCCCGGTGCTTTGCATCGTCCGCGTGCCGGACTTCGCCTCGGCGGTGGAGTTGATCAACGCCCACGAGTTTGGCAACGGCGTTTCCTGCTTCACCAGCGACGGCGGCATCGCCCGCGCCTTCGCCCGCTCCATTCAGGTCGGCATGGTCGGCATCAACGTGCCGATCCCGGTGCCCATGGCCTGGCATTCCTTCGGTGGCTGGAAGCGCTCGCTGTTCGGCGATCACCACGCCTATGGCGAGGAAGGCCTGCGTTTCTACACCCGCTACAAGAGCGTTATGCAGCGCTGGCCCGACAGCATCGCCAAGGGCGCCGAATTCAGCATGCCGATTGCCAAATAACCCTGCGTTTATCAATACGGAGAAAAAAGATGAGCCAGACCCTACGTTTTGCCCTCAACCGCATGTCCGCCCCACGCCTGCCGCTGGACCAGTTCATCGACATGGCGCTGGCGCTCGGCGCTGATGCCATCGAGATTCGCAACGACCTCAAGGGCGTCGAGATCGAAGACGGCACCCCGCCGGAGCGAATCCGCCAGCTATGCGAGAAAAAAGGCGTGCGTGTGTTGTCGATCAACGCCCTGTACCCCTTCGATGTGTGGAACGACGAGCGCCGCGCGCAGACCTTGAAGCTCGCCGCCTACGCTCGTGACTGCGGTGCCGAGGCGCTGGTGATGTGCCCGCTGAATGATCGCAACGATCCGCGCGACGAGGCCGAACGTGCGCGCGGCCTGCGCACCGCGCTGAGCGAGATCGCACCGATCCTGCGCGAGCACGGCATCCTCGGTTTCGTCGAGCCGCTGGGCTTCGAAGAATGCTCGCTGCGCCACAAGCGCAAGGCTGTCGAGGCAATCAAGTCGGTCGGCGGGCTGGACGTGTTCCGCCTGGTGCACGACACCTTCCACCACCACCTCGCCTGCGAGCAGGAGTTCTTTCCGGAGCTGACCGGGCTGGTGCATATCTCGGGCGTCGAGGATGGTGCGGTGCCCCTGGCCGACATTCGTGATGGCCATCGGGTGCTGGTCAGCGACGCGGACATTCTTGGCAACGCCCCGCAACTGCGCGAGCTGCTGGCACAGGGTTATGCGGGCCACTGCTCGTTCGAGCCGTTTGCCGACACCGTGCATGGTCTGGAGGACGCCGAGCCGGCCCTCAAGCAGAGCATGGACCACCTGCGTGAGCGGGTGCTGGTGGCGGACGGGCGCGCGGCCTGAAGCGCGTCAGTGGCAGGGCGCCGTCTGCACGGCTCCTGCCAGCTTTCAGTACGAAGCGGCAATTGAACAATAAAGGTGGTGTCGCTATGAATACGATCCGACTGACCATGGCTCAGGCCCTGGTGCGGTTTCTCGACAACCAGTACGTCAGCGTCGACGGGGTCGAGAGCAAGTTCGTGAAGGGAATCTTCACCATCTTCGGCCATGGCAACGTGCTCGGCCTCGGCCAGGCACTGGAGCAGGACGCCGGCGAGCTGGTCGTCCATCAGGGCCGTAACGAACAGGGCATGGTGCATGCCGCCATCGGTTACGCCAAACAGAAGCGCCGCCGGCAGATCTACGCCTGCAGCTCATCGGTCGGCCCCGGCGCGGCCAACATGCTTACCGGCGCGGCGACCGCGACGGCCAACCGCATTCCGGTCCTGCTGCTGCCTGGCGATGTGTACGCCAGCCGTCAGCCCGACCCGGTGCTGCAGCAGATCGAGCAATCCCACGATCTCTCGATCAGCACGAATGACGCCTTCAAGGCGGTCAGCAAATACTGGGATCGCATCACGCGCCCCGAGCAGCTGATGAGCGCGGCGATCAACGCCATGCGTGTACTCACCGATCCGGCCGAGACCGGCGCGGTGACCCTGGCACTGCCGCAGGACGTGCAGGGCGAAGCCTACGATTACCCCGACTACTTCTTCGCCAAGCGCGTACACCGGCTGGATCGCCGCCTGCCGAGCGAGGCAATGCTGGAAGACGCCGTCGCGCTGCTCAAAGCCAAGCGCAAGCCGCTGCTGATCTGTGGCGGTGGGGTGAAGTATTCCGATGCGGCTGACGCGCTGCAGCGCTTCGCCGAGCGTTTCGAAATCCCCTTTGCCGAAACCCAGGCCGGCAAGAGCGCCATCGTCTCGGCTCACGAGCTGAACGTCGGCGGCATTGGCGAAACCGGCTGCCTGGCCGCCAATCTGCTGGCCAAGGAGGCGGATCTGGTGATTGGTGTCGGCACCCGCTACACCGACTTCACTACCTCGTCCAAATGGCTGTTCCAGAACCCGGACGTGCGCTTCATCAACCTCAACGTCAGCCCCTTCGATGCGTGGAAACTGGACGCCGTGCAGCTGGTGGCCGATGCCCAGGTGGGCCTCGATGCACTGGGCGAAGCCCTCGGCCGTACTGATTACCAGGCGGCATGGGGCGGTGCGGTGGCCGATGCCCGAGCGCAACTGAAGGCCGAGGTCGACCGCGTCTACGCTGTTGAATACGGCACTGACGGTTTCGTCCCGGAGATCGACGATCACCTGCCGCGCGCAGTGCTGGAGGAGTTCATCGAACTCACCGGTTCCAGCCTGACGCAGAGCGCGGTGCTCGGCATGCTCAATGCCGAGCTGGGCGACAGCGACGTCATCGTCGCCGCCGCCGGCAGCTTGCCGGGTGACCTGCAGAGGGCCTGGCGCAGCAAGGGGCCGCACACCTACCACCTGGAATACGGCTACTCGTGCATGGGCTACGAGGTGAACGCCGCACTGGGCGTCAAGCTCGCCGAGCCGGATCGCGAAGTGCATGCGCTGGTCGGTGATGGATCCTACCTGATGCTGCATTCCGAACTGGTCACCGCCATTCAGGAGCGGCAGAAGATCAACGTGATCCTGCTGGACAACATGACGTTCGGCTGCATCAACAACCTGCAGATGGAACACGGTATGGACAGCTTCGGCACCGAGTTCCGCTACCGCAACCCGGAGACCGGCAAGCTCGATGGCGACTTCATTCCGGTGGATTTCGCCATGAGCGCCGCGGCCTACGGCTGCAAGACCTACAAGGTTCGCACGCTCGACGAGCTACGCGCGGCGCTGGCCGATGCACGCCAGCAGCGCGTCTCGACCCTCATCGATATCAAAGTGCTGCCCAAGACCATGATCCACAAGTATCTGTCCTGGTGGCGGGTCGGTGGCGCCGAGGTTTCGCAAAGCGAACGTATCGCCGCGGTGTCGCAGATGCTCAAGGCGAATACAGCCAAAGCGCGTCAGTACTGAACTTCCAAACACGCATTGCAAAACAAGAACCCAAACCAAATTGGAGACACGCATCATGACAATCAGACTTGGAGTCATCGGTACCGGCGCCATCGGCCAGGATCACATTCGTCGCTGCAGCTTCGCCCTGGCGGGTTCGCAGGTCGTCGCGGTGAACGACATCAACGCTGACGCGGCGCGCAAGGTTGTCGAAGGGCTGGGCATTCAGGCGGAGGTTTACGCCAGCGGTCAGGAGCTGATCGGGGCGGATAACGTTGATGCCATCCTCGTGACGTCCTGGGGCCCTAGCCATGAGGAATTCGTGCTAGCAGCCATCGCCGCCGGCAAGCCGGTGTTCTGCGAAAAGCCGCTGGCAGTGACTGCAGCAGGCTGCCGCAAGATCGTCGAAGCGGAGATGGCCCATGGCAAGCGCCTGGTGCAGGTGGGCTTCATGCGCCCTTACGACTCGGGCTACCGCGCGCTAAAGAAGGTCATTGACGAGAACGGCATCGGCGCGCCGCTGATGGTTCACGCGGCGCACCGCAACCCCTCGGTCGGCGAGGCCTACAACACCGACATGGCCATCACCGACACCCTGATCCATGAGCTGAACGTATTCACCTGGCTGCTCGACGACCACTTCGTTTCGGCGCAGGTGCTCTACCCGCGCAAGACCTCCAATGCGCTGCCGCACCTGAAGGACCCACAGATCGTCCTGCTGGAAACCGCCAAGGGCACTCGTATCGATGTGGAGATCTTCGTCAACTGCCAGTACGGCTACGACATCCAGTGCGAAGTGGTCGGCGAGACCGGCATCGCCAAGCTGCCGGAGCCGGCCTCGGTGCAGATGCGCAGCGCGGCGAAGTTGTCGAACACCATCCTCACCGACTGGAAGCAACGCTTCATCGAAGCCTATGACGTAGAGCTGCAAGATTTCATCTGCGGCGTGCGCGACGGAAAAATTGGCGGCCCGTCGGCATGGGATGGCTACACCGCAGCCGTCAGCGGTGACGCCTGTGTGCTGGCGCAGACCAGTGGCAAGGTCGAGCCGATCGAGTTGCCAGCGAAACCCGCCTTCTATGCCTGACTGACCATCTGCAGGCGCGAAGTCGCGCCTGCAGCACAAGAACAAGAGGACCTGAACATGCGCATCGCCCTTGATCCCTACATGTACCGCCACCTGCCGATTCCGCAGATGGTCGACAAGGCCGCTGAGCTCGGCTACCAGTACATCGAGCTGTCGCCGCGCGAGGATTTTTTCCCTTTCTACAAATATCCGCGCGTGGACAAGGCGCGCATCCGTGAATTCAAGAAGGCACTTGGCGACACCGGTGTGCAGCTGTCGTCGCTGTTGCCGCTGTACCACTGGGCCGGACCGGATGAAGAGAACCGTCAGGCGGCGGTGCGCAACTGGAAGCGCGCCATTCAGGTTGCTGTGGAGATGGACTGCGAGCTGATGAACACCGAGTTCGCCGGCCAGGCCGACAACGCGCTGATCTGCGAGCAACAGTTCATGAGGTCGATGGACGAGCTGCTGCCGATCTTCGAGCGCGAAGGCATCAAGCTCGATATTCAGGCGCACCCCTACGATTTCTGCGAGCGTAACAATGAGGGTGTCGACCTGATCCGCGGGCTTGATGTGGACTTCGTCAATTACCTCTACGCTGCGCCACATACCTTTTTCTACGACGACGGCAAGGGCGATATCGCGCCGATGCTGAAGTACGCCGGCGACAAACTTACCCACGTGATCATCGCCGACACATACAACCATCGGGGTTCGTCGAACCTGCGCTATATCGTCAACCCGCCGGGCGTCACCGCGACCGTGCACCAGCACCTGGACATTGGCCAGGGTGAGGTGGACTGGGATGCCTTCTTCTCCACGCTGCGTGAGATGAAGTTTGACGGCATTGCCACCGTGGCGGTGTTTGCCTGGGAGGAGCGCGCCGACGAGTCCTGTCGGTTCATGCTCGATAGGGTGAAGCAGGAACTGCTGCGCTGATCGCATATTCCGGCCGCTGCACCCAAGCGGCCTGACCTTTATCTTGCCAAGCCTTTGCCCGCTGCCTCGGTAGCGGCTCTGGCTTCGCCTTGCCGCAAGGAAAATGCCATGCGTATCGGTCTGGTGGGCTACGGCCTGGGTGGGCGCTTCTTTCATGCCCCTTTCATTGTCTCGACACCGGGCTGCATCCTCGTCGGTGTGGTCACGCGCTCAGCGGAACGTCGTGCCGAAGTGGAGCAGGATCACCGCGGTACGCCAGTCTTCGACTCGCTCGCCGCATTGGTCGCAGCGGGGGTCGATGCGGTGGTGATTTCCACGCCGCCCGCAGTACGAACGGCACAGGTGCGCGAAGCCATCGAACTGGGCGTGCCCGTGCTCAGCGACAAGCCTTTCGCCCTGGACGAAGCCCAGGCGCGGGATCTGGCGACACGAGCCGAACGTGCTGGGGTGCCGTTGTGCGTCTACCAGAACCGGCGCTGGGATTCGGATTTCCTCACTGTCAGAAAACTCCTCGAGAGCGGCGCGCTCGGCGACGTCCATCGTTTCGAGTCACGCATCGAAGGCTGGCAGGCTGCCGATCAGGGCAAGGTCGCCGGTGGCGGTGCGCTGCGCGACATCGGCAGTCATCAGTTGGACCAGGCACTGCTGCTGTTCGGGCCGGTGGCGTCGATCTATGCCGAGATGAGCTACGTGGACGAGTCGCTGGACTGCGATTACTTCGTCTCTCTTAGTCATCGCAACGGTGTGCGCTCGCACCTGTGGGGCAGTTCCATCCAGCATGCACCCGGCCCGCGGCTTCGCATCAATGGTAGCCAGGGCTGCTATCGCATCGAACATCTGGACGGGCAGGCCCACGCCTTGTTCGATGGCCAGACGCCCAAGGCGCTCGGCAAGCGCTGGGGAGCCGAGGAGCATCTGCGCTGGGGCTGGTTGCAACGCGGCGATGATCGCGAATTGATCCCCTCCGAGCGCGGTCAATGGCCTGCGTTCTACCGGCAGTGGATCGCCGCGCTGAAAGGCGAAGGCAGCATGCCGGTAAGGATGGAGGAGGTGCTGAGCACTCAGCGACTGCTTGACGCCGCTCGCCAGAGCGCTGCGTTGGGTCAGGTGCTTCACCTGGCGTAGCGACGCGGCGAATGTTGCCCATGGCGGCGTTACCAGGCACGGCGGTTCGTAGCGTCGCGGCTGCTCGAAGCAAGATTTCCATGCCTGGTTGAAGCAAAATATAAATTCCAAAATATGTTGTACTGGAATTTACATTCCATTACATTCGGTCTCGCAGTTGACGTTTCATCGTCCACTTCGCCAGTCGTATCAGCGTCGATCGGACGAGCCCCCAAAAAACAATAAAGGTGCCGTCAATGAAGATCCCGAAAACCGCCCCGGCCCGCGCGGCTGGTACCTCGATACGAGAGTTGGCCTCGCTGCCGCTGTTTAGCCTCCTCGCCTGCCGTCCTGGTACGGCTGCGCCCCCTTGAACATGGTTTGCGCTCGCTGGCAGCGGCTGAGCCTGCATGCCTGCACGCTCCACCCATTCAAACAAAAACAACGGAGTTACCCATCATGCGTATCAAGACACGAATTGCCACCTTGGCACTTTCCCTGCTCATGACCAGTACCGGCGCCATGGCCGAACTCAAGTTCGGTGTGAGCATGTCGCAGTTCGACGACAACTGGCTGACCTACCTGCGCGAATCCATGGCTGGCAAGGCTAAGGAGGAGGGCGTGCAATTGCAGTTCGAAGATGCCCGCAGTGACGTGGTCAAGCAGCTCAATCAGGTGCAGAGCTTCATCAGCCAGCGAGTCGACGCCATTATCGTCAACCCGGTGGACACCGCAGCTACTCGCAACATTACGCAGGCGGCGGTCAAGGCTGGCATTCCGCTGATCTACGTGAACCGCCGCCCCGACGACGAGAAACTGCCTGAAGGCGTTATCACCGTCGCCTCGAACGACCTGGAAGCTGGCCGCCTGCAGATGCAGTACTTGGTAGAAAAAATGGGCGGCAAGGGCAACGTGGTGATCATGCTCGGCGACCTGGCGAACAACTCCACTCACAACCGCACCAAGGGCATGAAGGAAGTGCTGGCCAAATACCCGGGCATCACCGTGGTCGAGGAGCAGACCGCCAACTACATGCGCGACAAGGGCATGGACCTGATGAGCAACTGGCTGCTGTCGGGGCGCGAGTTCGACGCTGTCGCCTCCAATAATGACGAGATGGGCATTGGCGCGGCGATGGCCCTGCAACAGGCCGGCCGCGGCAAGGACTCGGTACTGATCGGCGGCGTCGATGGCACGCCGGACGGCCTGGCGGCGGTCAAGCGCGGCATGCTCGCCGCCTCGGTATTTCAGGATGCCCGCGGCCAGGCGCACGGTACCGTCGAAGCAGCGATCAAAATGGCCAAAGGCGAGCCGGTCGAGCAGACCCTCTGGATTCCCTACGAGCTGATCACGCCGGAGAACGTCGAGTCCTTCCAGGCGCGCCTCAAGCAGTAACGCCAGCGGCGGCCGCGCATTCGCGCCGGCCGCCTGAGCAGCCCCAATCGTTTCATCCCGCCCGTTTTGCGATCTCCCCGGCTTCGCGGGCATCGCTTGCCTTCAGGAAAAGGCAGCGGGCTATCTCGACCAAGGAAAACAACATGAAAACAATAACAACAGCAACCACTTCACTCTTCGTTTTCGCTGCGTTTGCCACGCCGGCGGCCATGGCGCTGGAAACCGAAGGCTACTTTCGCATCGGTGCCGGTGGCTCGAGCGGCTCCAATTCCCAGCAGTGCTTCCAGCTCCCCGGTGCCGCTTCCAAGTACCGCCTGGGTAACGAATGCGAGCAACTGATCGAACTGGGTGCCTGGCAGGACTTCTTCTCGCTGGACGATGGTTCGCGAGTCGGCTTCTACGGCATGGCCCAGCTGTTCAACGAGTACGACCATACCCCGCAATTTACCGGTGACCATGGCCGCGCGCGCATGGTCCAGGCCTATGGCTACTGGCGGGACGTGGCTGCGCTGAACGGCGGCTCGCTGTGGGCCGGGCGTCGCTACTACAAACGTAACTCCATCGATATTTCTGATTTCTTCTACTGGAATCAGAGTGCCACTGGGGGCGGCATCGAGGACGTGGAGATCGGCGGGCTACGCTACAGCTACGCCTTCTCGCGCAAGGACAACCTCGATCAGGCGCGCTACATCAATCGGCACGACTTCAATGTCGCCGGCTTCAAGACCAATCCTGGCGGTGAACTGGAGTTGGGCGCTAGCTACATCGACAAGCCGACCTGGCAGGACGAAGCCAATAGCGGCTGGGCGCTTACGGCGCAGCACAAGCAGAGCGAGTTTCTCGGGTTGGGTGGCACCAACACCCTGGCGCTGCAATACGGCGCCGGGCCTGGGATCGCGCTGGGGTCGACCGGAGACGTCGGCCTCGACAGCGACAGCACCAGCTATCGCATCGTCGAGTTCTTCGACTGGCAGACCTCGCCGCGCTGGGGCGGACAGTTCCAGATCGTCTATCAGAAGGACCGCCGGCCGGACGATGACGATCAACACTGGTTCTCAGTCGGCGCACGCACCGTCTACGGCTTCACCGAGCAGTTCAAATTCGCTACCGAGCTTGGCCATGACCGTGTCCGTGCACCCGGCGGCACCCGCACGCTTAACAAGTTGACGTTGGCGCCGACGTGGTCGCCTAACGGGCCGACCTTCAAGGGCGCACATCCCGAAGTTCGTTTCTATGTCACCTACGCCCAATGGAACCGCGCCGCGCAGCAGGCGGCGAGCGAGTTGGTGGCGGGCTCCGCGCTATCCGATACCGGCAGTTTCGGCAGCGCCCGGCACGGCACCAATTTTGGCGTGCAGGTCGAGCATTCTTGGTAGAAAAACAAATAGAAAATAAATTGCATTTAGCGATTGAAATGGAATTTATAGTCTACTAGAGTCCATTGCAGGTTGACGACAAGGCGG
Organism: Stutzerimonas stutzeri; assembly: GCF_038561965.1. Classification (NCBI taxonomy): domain Bacteria; kingdom Pseudomonadati; phylum Pseudomonadota; class Gammaproteobacteria; order Pseudomonadales; family Pseudomonadaceae; genus Stutzerimonas; species Stutzerimonas stutzeri. The sequence goes on from NZ_CP139348.1 coordinate 1,073,649, forward strand.
GTGTCGCCCAGTGCACGCCCGCCACAACAAGAACAAAGACCGCAAAAAGGTACTGTCGATGAAAACCACTACACCCGCTCGCCGTGCCCTGCCTGGACTATCCCTGCGCCGGGCTGCCCCACGCATTCTAATGCTCTCTATTTCAACCCGCTTGCGCGCCCTGCTTCGCAGCCTGGGCCGGCTCCATACGGCCTGCGTCTGTCAGCAGCGTGACGGACGGTTGCTCTGCGGCCTCGCCGTAACCGGCTTCATCACGCTCGGCTGACCACATTCATCGCGGGGAAATGGCATGTCCAAACGCATCCTTACGGCCATCGGCTTCGGCCTGTGGCTTCTCAGCACCCAGGCCTTCGCTGAGCTGCGCATCGGTGTAGCAGTGGCCCAATACGACAACTACATCGCCTACCTGGTGCGCGCCATGCAGGAACGTGCCGCCGAGGTTCCTGGCGGGGCAAAGCTCAACCTGGAAGACGCCGGCGGTGATGTGGTGCGTCAGATCAGCCAGGTTGAAAGCTTCATCAGCCAGGGTGTGGACGCCATCATCGTCAACCCGGCTGATACCGCCGCCACCGGAAAGATCACTGAACGGGTGGTGGCCGCCGGCATCCCGCTGGTTTATCTCAACAGCCGGCCCGAAGTAGAGCGCTTCCCCAAGGGTGTGGTGTTCGTCGGCACGGACGAACACGCCATTGGCGAGATGCAGATGCGCGCCTTGGCTGAGCGCATGGGTGGCAAAGGCAACCTGGCAATTCTGTTGGGACGGCTTGCCCACGACGACACTCGCAAGCGCACCGAAGGCGTAAAGCGCGTGCTGGCGGAGTTCCCCGAGATCCGCGTCGTCGAGGAGCAGTCCGGCGATTGGCAGCGCGATCAGGGTATGAACCTGATGAACAACTGGCTGCTGTCCGGCCGCGACATCGACGCGGTCGCGGCCAACAACGACGAGATGGGCATCGGTGCCGCCATGGCCCTTCGTCAGGCTGACAGCACTCTGCCTGTGGCAGGTATCGACGGAACTCCCGACGGCCTGGCGGCGATCGACCGTGAACAGCTGGCGCTCAGCGTGCTGCGTGATCCGGCGGCGATGGGCGCGCGCGCCCTTGACGCGGCGGTCGGCCTTGTCCAGGGCGAAGCGCTGTACGGCGACATCTGGATCGATGTGCATCTGGTAACGCGCGAAAACAGTCAGCAGTACCAACGCTAAAGCAATACCGCAGCCATCGGCGCGGGGCGCCGATGGGGCCCCAATGGAGACGATGCAAATGCTCAGTTCCGCTGCCAAGACCTATACCACCGAGCCAGCAATGCTGCACCGCTCGGAATACCTGCTGGAGATCATCAACGTTCATAAGGGCTTTCCTGGCGTCGTCGCGCTGGACGATGTGCAGCTGCGCCTGCGTCCTGGCACCGTGCTGGCCCTGATGGGCGAGAACGGTGCCGGCAAATCGACCCTGATGAAGATCATCGCTGGTATCTACCAGCCCGACGCCGGCGAGCTGCGCCTGCGCGGTGAACGGGTCGAATTCCAGACCCCGTTGCAGGCGCTGCAGGCCGGTATCGCGATGATTCATCAGGAGCTCAACCTGATGCCGCACATGACCATCGCCGAGAACGTCTGGCTCGGCCGCGAACCACTCAACGCGCTGCATCTGGTCGATCACGGTGAAATGCGCCGACGCACCCAGGGTCTGCTGGAACGGTTGCGCATCCGCCTCGATGCGGACCAGCCGGTGGGTGAGCTGAGCATCGCTGCGCGGCAGATGGTGGAGATCGCAAAAGCGGTGTCGTATGACAGCGACGTGCTGATCATGGACGAGCCCACCTCGGCCATCACCGAAACCGAAGTGGCGCACCTATTCGAGATCATCGCGGACCTCAAGGCGCAGGGTAAGGGGATCATCTACATCACCCACAAGATGGATGAGGTGTTCAACATCGCCGATGAGGTGGCGGTGTTTCGCGACGGCGCTTACATCGGCCTGCAACGGGCCGACAGCATGGACGGCGACAGCCTGATCTCGATGATGGTCGGCCGCGAGCTTAGCCAGCTATTCCCTGAGCGCATGGCGCCGGTTGGCGCGAGCGTGCTGTCGGTGCGCAACCTGACGCTGGATGGCGTATTCCATGACGTGTCCTTCGATCTGCGCTCCGGCGAAATTCTTGGTATCGCCGGACTGATGGGCTCGGGTCGCACCAATGTCGCCGAAACGCTGTTCGGCGTGACGCCCGCTACCAGCGGCGAAGTCATTCTCGACGGCGAGTCGATCCGCATGACCGACCCCTGCAAGGCCATCGGCAAAGGCATGGCGCTGCTCACCGAAGATCGTAAGGACACCGGGATCTTTCCCTGCCTGAGCGTGCAGGAAAACATGGAGGTGGCCGTGCTACCGCAGCACACCGGTGCCGGCTTCGTGCACGAAAAAGTACTGCATGAACTCTGCGAAGAGATGCGTCAGACCTTGCGTGTCAAGACGCCCTCATTGGAGCAGTGCATCGGCAACCTTTCCGGTGGCAATCAGCAGAAGGCGCTGCTGGCTCGCTGGCTGATGACGAATCCACGCATCCTCATCCTCGATGAGCCCACCCGCGGGATCGACGTCGGCGCAAAGGCGGAGATCTACCACCTGATCTCCAAGCTGGCCGAGCAGGGCATGGCCGTGATCATGATCTCCTCGGAGCTGCCGGAAGTGCTGGGCATGAGCGACCGCATCATGGTCATGCACGAAGGCGAGGTGATGGGCTTCCTGGATCGCGGCGAAGCGACGCAGGAGCGGGTGATGCATCTGGCTTCCGGCATCAGATCTTTGCACTGACGCCACTGACTGAACGGATAGCTGCGCCCGTTCGGGGCGCGGCTCGCAAGCGAGGACAATAACAATGAGCGCCATTTCCGAGAACAAACCCCTCGAAGCCCCGGTACGTTCGCGTCGGCGGATGCCGACGGAGCTGAGCATTCTGCTGGTGCTGATTGGCATCGGCCTGATCTTCGAGGCCTTCGGCTGGATGGTTCGGGACCAGAGCTTCCTGATGAATTCTCAACGGCTGGTGTTGATGATCCTGCAGGTGTCGATCATCGGCTTGCTGGCTATCGGCGTGACCCAGGTGATCATCACCACAGGTATCGACCTGTCTTCCGGCTCGGTGCTGGCCTTGTCGGCAATGGTTGCGGCGAGTCTGGCTCAGACCTCCGACTTCGGCCGCGCGGTATTCCCCTCGCTGACCGACTTGCCGGTCTGGGTGCCAGTGATGGCCGGCTTGGGCGTCGGACTGCTCGCCGGCGTAATCAACGGCAGCATCATTGCCATCACCGGCATCCCACCGTTCATCGCCACGCTCGGCATGATGGTGTCGGCCCGTGGTCTGGCTCGCTATTACACCGAAGGTCAGCCGGTGAGCATGCTCAGCGACTCCTACACGGCCATCGGCAGTGGGGCGATGCCCGTCATTATCTTTTTAGTCGTCGCGCTGATCTTCCACGTAGCGCTGCGCTACACCAAATACGGCAAGTACACCTATGCCATCGGCGGCAATATGCAAGCCGCGCGAATCTCCGGCATTAACGTCAAGCGCCACCTGGTGATCGTCTACAGCATTGCCGGGTTGCTGGCTGGGTTAGCTGGCGTCGTCGCCTCGGCCCGCGCTGCGACCGGCCAGGCGGGGATGGGCATGGGTTACGAGCTGGACGCGATTGCCGCGGCAGTCATTGGCGGCACCAGCCTGGTCGGCGGGGTAGGGCGGATCACCGGGACCGTCATCGGCGCGCTGATTCTCGGTGTCATGGCGTCGGGCTTCACGTTCATCGGCGTCGACGCTTACCTGCAAGACATCATCAAGGGCATGATCATCGTCGTCGCCGTAGTGCTCGACCAATACCGTAATAAGAAGAAGGCCAAGCGATAGATGCGTGATGACGAGGCGGAGCGATCGCTTCGCCTTGTGTGCCGCTGGGTACTGCCTCTGGTGTTGCCGGTCGGCAATCTACTCGTCAGCCTCCAGCCTGGCAGTCAGAGATTCGAGTAACTTGGAAAAGTCACGTCGCCTTGAAAGACTCCACGATCCGTCGCGGCCAGCGAAGGCTACAGGCTGAGATAACGCTCCCGCCACTACGAAAAAAGCCCCTTGGCCGGGAGGCCAAGGGGCTTTCCATGTGGAGCCAGTGGCTCAGACGTTGAAGCGGAAGTGCATCACGTCGCCGTCCTTGACGATGTATTCCTTGCCTTCCAAACGCCATTTGCCGGCTTCCTTGGCCCCGGCTTCACCCTTGTACTGAATGAAGTCGTCATAGGCGACTACTTCGGCACGAATGAAGCCTTTCTCGAAGTCGGTGTGGATCACTGCCGCGGCCTGCGGGGCGGTGGCGCCGATTCTGACGGTCCAGGCTCGGACTTCCTTCACGCCAGCGGTGAAGTAGGTCTGCAGGTTGAGCAATTCATAACCGGCGCGGATCACGCGGTTCAGGCCGGGCTCTTCGAGGCCGAGGGACTCGAGGAACATGTCTTTTTCTTCGCCGTCATCGAGCTCGGCGATCTCCGCTTCGATCTTGTTGCACACCGGTACTACGGGTGCACCCTCGGCGTCGGCGATGGCCTGGACCACGTCGAGCAGCGGATTGTTCTCGAAGCCGTCTTCGGCGACGTTGGCGATGTACATCACCGGCTTGCTGGTGAGCAGGTGAAAGCCTCGGACCAAGGCCTTTTCGTCATCACCCAGGGTCTTCATCAGGGTGCGCGCCGGCTTGCCCTCGGTGAAGTGTGGGATGAGCTTCTCAAGCAGGGCTTTCTGCGCCACGGCTTCCTTGTCGCCCCCCTTGGCGTTACGGGAGACTTTCTGCAGTTGCTTCTCGCAGCTGTCGAGGTCGGCGAAGATCAGCTCAAGGTCGATGATTTCGATGTCGCGCTTGGGGTCGACGCTGTTGGCAACGTGAATCACATTGTCGTCCTGGAAGCAGCGCACGACATGGGCGATGGCATCGGTCTCGCGGATGTTGGCGAGGAACTTGTTGCCCAGGCCTTCACCTTTCGAGGCGCCTTCCACCAAACCGGCGATATCGACGAACTCCATGGTGGTGGGAATCACCCGCTCCGGCTTGACGATCGCCGCCAGCGCATCGAGACGTGGATCGGGCATCGGCACGATGCCGCTGTTCGGCTCGATGGTGCAGAACGGGAAGTTCTCCGCCGCAATACCGGATTTGGTCAGGGCGTTGAACAGGGTGGACTTGCCGACGTTGGGCAGACCGACGATGCCGCAGTTGAATCCCATAGTGATCTAGCCTCGGAGTTAGGTTCAGGCCTTCTGGCTGTGCAGGCGCTGCATGGCGCGTGTCCAGTCGCCGGCCAGGATTTCGGGCACGACATCCAGTGCGAAGTCGATGCTGGCGTCGAGCTTTTCGCGCTCGGCCTGCGGCGCACGCCCCAGCACGTAACCACTGACCAGGCTGGCGTGGCCGGGATGGCCGATACCCAGGCGCAGGCGATGAAAGCTGTTCTGATTGCCGAGCTTGGCGATGATGTCGCGCAGCCCGTTGTGCCCGCCATGACCGCCGCCCTGCTTGAGCTTGGCGACGCCGGGGGGCATGTCGAGTTCATCATGGGCGACCAGGATGGACTCGGGAGGAATTCGGAAAAAGCCGGCCAATGCCGCCACTGCCTGACCGCTGCGGTTCATGTAGGTAGTGGGGATAAGCAGACGGATGTCTTCACCCTGATGGCTGAACTTGCCGACCAGGCCGAAGTACTTGCGATCATTGCTGAGCGAGACGCCTTCACGGGCAGCCAGGCGCTCAACGAAAAGAGCCCCCGCGTTATGCCGGGTCTGGTCGTATTCAGGGCCTGGGTTTCCCAGGCCGACGATCAGTTTTACGGCAGTCACGACGGGGGCCTCTTCTTCGGCTATGCGAGTGGATTACTCGGCAGCGCCTTCTTCTTTCGGAGCGTCGTCCTTGCTCACGCGCGGAGCATGAACGTTGGCAACCGGCAGGTCACTGCCGTGGGCCAGGGCGACCAGCTCAACACCTTTCGGCAGCTTGATGTCGGTCATGTGCAGAACCTGACCGACTTCAACGTTGGCCATGTCGACTTCGATGAATTCCGGCAGGTCTTGCGGCATGCAGGAAACTTCGACTTCGTTGAGGTTGTGCAGGATCTCGCCGCCTTGCTGCTTCACGCCAACCGAAGACTCCTGGTTGATGAAGTGCAGGGGAACGGTAGCGGTCAGCTTGTGGCCGGCAACGACGCGAACGAAGTCGGCGTGCAGGACGAAGCTCTTAGCCGGGTGACGCTGCAGTGCCTTGATCAGAACGGATTCGTCCTGGCCATCGACGTTCAGGGTCAGAACGTGGCTGAAGGAGGCTTCGTTCTCCAGCAGCTTGGCGAAATCCTTGGCCAGAATGCTGATGGACTGCGGGGCCTTTTCGCCACCGTAGATGACAGCCGGAACCAGGGCGGCGTTACGACGCAGGCGGCGGCTCGCACCTTTCCCCAGGTCGGAACGCACTTGGGCATTCAGAGTGAAATTGTTCATGGTGATTCTCCAGTAGCAACATTACCTGTCGCGCTTGCGACCAGCGCTCGGGCTGTTGGGCAAAAAGCCCCGCACGAGGCGGGGCACATTACGTTCAGTGCGATTCGCGAAGCTTGTGCTTAGCGGAACATCGCGCTGATCGATTCGGCATTGCTGATGCGGCGTACCGCTTCAGCCACCACTGGCGCGATGTCCAGTTGGCGAATTCGAGTGCAGGACTGCGCAGCGGCCGATAGCGGAATGGTGTTGGTCACCACCAGCTCGTCGAGCACGGAACCTTCGATGTTCTCGATGGCGCGGCCGGACAGGATCGGGTGCGTGCAGTAGGCATAAACCTTGGCAGCGCCATGATCTTTCAGCGCCTTGGCTGCATGGCACAGGGTGCCGGCGGTATCGACCATGTCATCGACGAGGATGCAGGTACGACCATCGATGTCACCGATGATGTGCATCACTTCGGACTGGTTGGCTTTCGGCCGACGCTTGTCGATGATCGCCAGATCTACCCCGAGGGACTTGGCCACGGCACGGGCGCGGACCACGCCACCGATGTCGGGGGAAACGATCATCAGGTTTTCGAAGCGCTGAGCCTGGATGTCATCGACCAGCACTGGCGAACCGTAGATGTTATCCACCGGCATGTCGAAGAAACCCTGGATCTGGTCGGCGTGCAGGTCGACGGTCAGAACACGGTTGACGCCAACGACGTCGAGCATGTCGGCAACGACCTTGGCGCTGATCGGAACTCGAGCGGAACGTGGGCGACGATCCTGGCGGGCATAACCGAAGTAGGGGATCACAGCGGTGATGCGCGACGCAGAGGAGCGGCGGAAGGCATCAGCCAGAACCACCAGCTCCATCAGATTGTCGTTGGTCGGGGCGCAGGTCGGCTGAATCAGAAAGACGTCCTTACCGCGAACGTTCTCGTTGATCTCGACACTGATTTCGCCGTCGGAGAACTTTCCGACGTAGGCATCACCGAGGGGGATATGCAGCTGACGTACGACACGTCGGGCCAGGTCGGGGTTGGCGTTCCCCGTGAAGACCATCATCTTGGACACGCGCAGTACCTGCCTGAGGGTGGGTCCGATGAATAAAAAGCTGTTCAAAAGGCAAGCTCTTGAACAGCTTCAAGTGTATGGCAGGGGCGGCTGGATTCGAACCAACGCATGCCAGGATCAAAACCTGGTGCCTTACCGCTTGGCGACGCCCCTGTAGGGTCAACTTCTATCTATCCCGTGCGCTTTCGATCATACGAACCTTGGGAGGTTATGGCAGGGGCGGCTGGATTCGAACCAACGCATGCCAGGATCAAAACCTGGTGCCTTACCGCTTGGCGACGCCCCTGTATCGTACAACCTGTGTGCTACGCACTCGCTTCCTGCGCCAGTTTTTCAAGGCTTCGGTGCAACATCGAAACGTTACGACCGCGTGCCACGAAACTTGGCAAAGTGTCTGGAAGTTGGCGGCGGACTTTATCAGCCTCGCCTTCGTTTGGGAAGCTCCCAAACACACAAGCTCCAGTGCCAGTCATGCTTGCCGGAACGAATTTGTTCAACAAGCTCAAAGCGTTACGAACTTCTGGATAACGCTTCTCGACTACCGGCTGACAGTCATTATGACCGCCCCCTGCAAGAAGGCTGCGAACTGTAATGGCCGGGGTATTACGTGTCAACTCTGGGTCGGCAAATATTTCCGCTGTACTAACAGAGACTTGCGGCGCGATTACGAGGAACCATGGCTCGGGTAAATCGACCGGTTGCAGACGCTCGCCGACTCCCTCTGCAAACGCCGCCCGGCCGCGGACGAACACCGGTACGTCGGCACCCAGGGTGAGCGCCAGTTCGGCCAGGCGATCCTCGCCGAGGTGCAGGTTCCACAGGTGATCGAGACCTAGCAGGGTGGTCGCTGCGTCGGAGCTGCCGCCGCCGATGCCGCCGCCCATGGGTAGGTGCTTGAGCAAGGTGATGTCGGCACCTAGCGGGCAGCTGCTTGCGCGCTGCAACAGGCGCGCCGCGCGGACGATCAGGTTGTCGTCGTGACCGACCCCTGGTAGCTCGGCGTGCAGACGGATTTTGCCATCTTCACGCAGGCGGAAGCCGAGTTCGTCGCCATGGTCGAGAAACTGAAACAGTGTCTGCAGCTCATGATAACCATCGGCGCGGCGGCCGGTGATGTGCAGCATCAAGTTGAGCTTGGCTGGCGCCGGCAGGGTGAGTGTCTGCATTCAGCGGCCTAGCTGCCGTGGTTGCCAATCCTTGACCACCAAGGTGATCTGCAGGTCGTGGCCTTGCAGGCGGATGCGCTCGGGCAGAATGAAGCCGTTGTGTTCGGCATAGGCCAAATACTCAACCTGCCAGCCGTCTTGCTCCAGGCGTGCCAGGCGGCTTTCGCTGTCCAGGCTCAGACGACTGCGGCTGTCCGGCGCTGGCAGCCCGCGCACCCACCAGAGCAGGTGGGATACCGGCAACTGCCAGCCGAGCTGCGCTTCGACCAGCGCTTCCGGCGAGTCCGCTTCGAAGCGACCCTGGCCAGCTACTTCCAGCGATACAGCGTTCGGCCGGCCAGTCAGTCGCGTGGCGCCACGGCCTAGCGGCCCGGACAGGCGAATGTCGAAATAGTCCTGGCGTTGCAGCCAGAACAGCGTGCCGCTGCCGGATTCCTGCGGTGCGCGAATGCCGATTTTTCCGCTGATCTGCCAGCCATCGAGGGTCTCGACCTGGCTGCGGTGCTCTTTCCAGGCGGCAGCATTGCCGGCGCCTTCAACCGATTCGCGTGTACCGAGGCCGGCACAGCCAGCAAGCAGCAGTGCCAGGCAGGGAGCGAGTAGTTTTTTCAGCAGGGGCATGGGTTAGGGCTTCTCCGATCCGGTCAGCCGCTTGAGCGTTTCGCGCAAGACCTCGCTGTCGGGTTGTAGTTTGAGTGCCTTGCCCCAGACCGCGCGGGCCTCGCTGCGTTCACCCTTCGCCCACAGCACTTCACCCAGATGTGCCGCTACTTCGTGGTCGGGGAAGCGCTGCAGCGCCTTGCGCAGCAGTGCTTCCGCTTCGGCCAGGTTGCCCAGCCGGAAGTTGACCCAGCCGAGGCTGTCGAGAATCGCCGGGTCGTCGGGGTTGAGCTGGTAAGCCTGCTCGATCAGTTGCAGTGCCTCGTCGTAACGTTTGGTACGGTCAGCCAGGGTGTAGCCGAGTGCGTTGAGGGCCATGGCATTGTCTGGCTCACGCTCGATGATGAAGCGCAGGTCGCTTTCCAGTTGGGCCAGATCACCGCGCTTTTCTGCGAGCATGGCGCGGGTATAGAGCAGGTTGAGGTCATCGGGGAAGTCCTCGAGTGCCTGCTCCGCCAGCTTCCACGCCTGCTCGACGCGATTGTGTTCGGAGAGCGCTTCGATCTCGATGAGATATAGCTGAATGGAGTAATCGGGCTGCCGCTGACGCGCGTCGGCCAGCACTGCAGAGGCTTCCTGGTCGCGCTTGGCGGAGTACAGCAGCTGGCTCTGCAGCAGCTTAGCCGGCAGGTATTCATTGCCTGGGCCGACCTGGGCCAACGCATCCAGAGCTTTAGAGGTTCGCCCCATGGCCTGGTAGGCACGGCCGAGATTGAAATAGGCCGCATCAATGTGGCTGCCGCGCTCGATCAGTTCTTCGAGATAAACGGCGGCCTCACGCCAGGCTTCGGCTTCCATGCAGACCAGCGCCATGGAGAAGCGCAGGTCGTCATCGGCCGGATGCTGCTGGACCAACGTTGCGAACTCGCCCATGGCGTCTTCCAGGCGCTCCTGCTCGACCAGCAGGCGTGCATAAGTCAGGCGCAGGCGCTTGTCTTCGGGATGCTGGCGAAGGCTTTTCTCAAGCAACGGCAGCGCTTCGTCGCTGCGCTGCAAGCTGTGTAGCAGGCGGGCCTCTAGAAGAATCGAGGGGATCTGACGCTGCTTGGCCGGTTGCTTCTGCAACAGCGCCAGTGCTTCTTCGCTGCGATCGTCCTGCTGCAGCAGGACGGCTTTGCCGAAGGTCAGCTGAGGGTTGTCCGGGTGTTTGACTAGCAGCTTGTCGAAGCTCTGCAACAGGCCGGCACGGGTATCCGGATCGGTTTCCGACGCTGAAAGCGCAAGGAAATCAAAGTGCGTATCGCCCTGGCCTTGAAGGACCTTTTCCATGAATTCCATGGATTCCTCGTAGCGACCGGCGCGGGCGAGCTGCACGGCAGCGGCACGCTGCGCTTCGAGGCTTTGCGGGGCGTTGCGTGCCCAGATCATCGCGGTATCCAGCGCGGCCTGCTCTGCACCAAGGTATTCGGCAATGCGAAAACCTCGCTCGGCAACGCCGGGATCCTGGGTCGCATGGGCTTGCTGGACATAGTTGCCCAAGGCGATATCGAAGCGATTGCGCTGGCCGGCCAACTCTGCGACCAGTAGCGCATAGAGGGATTGGCGGCTGAACGAGCCATACTCTGCCGCGTCGCTGACGGAGCTCTCCGGCGCAGCGTCCTCGACCGGCGGGCTGCTTTCGGATGCTTGCTGCGTGAAGGTCTGGCAGCCGCCGATCAACAGCAGGGCGGCAAGTGCGGCGAGTCTTTTCATAGGGGAAAAATGTACGGCTGTATGCGGTCGCGGCATGATGACACAAGCCGCAGGTCAAGCCCATCGCCCCCTGGTGGGCGCGCGAGCCGGTTTGGTAGGCAAATGGCCCTACCAATCGCATCCGACAATCGAGGGCAATGGTTGTTCTCCATCTGTCGAAGTAGGAGAATTGCGCGCTCTGTTATCGAATCAGCGATTCTGCATGGCTTTCCTCGCGCTTGGCATCAATCACAAGACCGCTTCGGTGGACGTCCGCGAGCGCGTAGCCTTCACGCCCGACCAGATGGTCGACGCCTTGCGCCAGCTGTGTCGCGTCACCCCGACCCGCGAGGCGGCGATCCTCTCGACCTGCAACCGCAGCGAGCTGTATCTGCAGCAGGATCAGGTCGAAGCCGACGCCGTGCTGGCTTGGCTGGCCAGCTATCACCGTCTAAGCCTCGACGAACTCAAGGCTTGCGCTTATGTGCATGTCGACGATCAGGCCGTGCGCCACATGATGCGGGTCGCCTCAGGGCTCGACTCGTTGGTGCTGGGCGAGCCGCAAATTCTCGGCCAGATGAAGTCGGCCTACGCGGTGGCGCGGGAGGCTGGAAGTGTTGGTCCGCTCCTTGGACGGCTGTTCCAGGCGACATTCAGCACCGCCAAGACCGTGCGCACCGATACTGCTATTGGCGAGAATCCGGTTTCCGTCGCGTTTGCCGCAGTCAGCCTGGCGCGGCAGATCTTCAGCAATCTGCAGCGCAGTCAGGCGCTGCTGATCGGTGCGGGGGAGACCATTACCTTGGTGGCGCGTCACTTGCATGAGCAGGGCGTGAAAAGGATCGTCGTCGCCAACCGCACGCTCGAGCGCGCCAGTGCGCTGGCCGCCGAGCTGGGGGCGCATGCGATCCTGCTCGCCGATATCCCGGATGAGTTGCACAACAGCGACATCGTCATCAGTTCCACCGCCAGCCAGTTGCCGATTCTCGGCAAGGGCGCGGTCGAGCAAGCCCTCAAGCGGCGCAAGCACAAGCCGATGTTCATGGTCGATATCGCCGTGCCGCGCGACATCGAGCCGCAGGTCGGTGAGCTCGACGACGTTTATCTGTACTCGGTCGATGACTTGCACGAGGTGGTCGCGGAGAACCTCAAGAGCCGTCAGGGTGCCGCTCAGGCTGCCGAGGAATTGGTCGCTGCAGGCACCGAAGACTTCATGCAGCGTTTGCGCGAACTGGCCGCGGTCGATGTGCTCAAGGCCTATCGGCAGCATGCCGAGCGGATTCGCGACGACGAGCTGAGTAAGGCCCAGCGCCTGCTGGCCAATGGTGGCAGTGCCGAAGATGTGCTCGCTCAGCTGGCCCGTGGCCTGACCAACAAGCTGCTGCATGCGCCCAGCGTGCAGCTGAAGAAACTCTCCGCAGAGGGTCGCATCGAGGCGCTGAGCATGGCCCAGGAGCTCTTCGCCCTGCACGACGGCACGGAAAAACCATGAAAGCTTCGCTGCTCAACAAGTTGGATATTCTGCAGGACCGTTTCGAAGAACTCACCGCACTGCTCGGCGATGCTGAAGTCATCAGCGACCAGACTCGCTTTCGTGCCTATTCTCGCGAATATGCTGAAGTCGAACCGGTGATCGTCGCCTATCGCCAGCTGTGCAAGGTTCAGCAGGACCTAGAGGGCGCCCAGGCGCTGCTCAAGGACAGCGATCCCGATATGCGCGAGATGGCCGAAGAGGAGGTTGCCGAAGCCAAGGCCCAACTCGAAACGCTCGAGGCCAATCTGCAGCGCATGCTGCTGCCCAAGGACCCGAACGACGGGCGCAACGTGTTTCTCGAAATTCGCGCCGGCACGGGCGGCGACGAGGCAGCGATTTTCGCCGGCGATCTGTTCCGAATGTATTCCCGCTATGCCGAGAAGCAGGGCTGGCGCGTCGAGATTCTCTCCGAGAACGAGGGCGAGCACGGCGGCTACAAAGAAGTGATTTCCCGCGTCGAGGGCGACAACGTCTACGCCAAGCTCAAGTTCGAGTCCGGCGCGCACCGGGTACAGCGCGTGCCGGAAACCGAGTCGCAGGGCCGCATCCATACCTCGGCCTGCACTGTTGCGGTGTTGCCCGAGCCGGACGAGCAAGCGGCGGTCGAGATTAATCCTGCCGAATTGCGCGTCGACACCTACCGTTCCTCCGGTGCTGGTGGTCAGCACGTCAACAAGACCGATTCGGCGATCCGTATCACGCACTTGCCGACCGGCATGGTCGTCGAATGTCAGGAGGAGCGTTCGCAGCACAAGAACCGCGCCAAGGCCATGGCCTGGCTCGCCGCCAAGCTGCAGGATCGGCAGGACGCCGCGGCGCACAAGGAGATTTCCGAAACGCGCAAGTTGCTGGTCGGTTCCGGTGATCGTTCCGAGCGTATTCGTACCTACAATTTTCCTCAGGGCCGCGTCACGGACCATCGGGTCAACCTGACGCTGTATTCGCTCAACGAAGTGATCGCAGGCTCCGTGGAGCAGGTTATCGAGCCCTTGCTGCAGGAATATCAGGCCGATCAGCTGGCGGCGCTGGGCGACTGACTGTTACCTCGCTTCATGCTGCGCCACATTTACGAGCAACCCATGCCAACCATCGAGTCCTTGCTGCACAGTGCCGATCTGCCGGATTCGCCGAGCGCCAGGCTGGATGCCGAGTGGCTGCTCGCCGCGGCGCTGGGCAAGTCGACCAGCTATCTGCGCACCTGGCCCGAGCGCGAGGTGCCGCCTGCCAGCGCTGAACGCTTCGCTGCTGATCTTGCGCGGCGGCGGCAGGGTGAGCCAGTCGCCTATATCCTCGGTCGCCAGGGGTTCTGGAGTCTGGAACTCGAAGTGGCGGCGGATACGCTGATCCCGCGCCCGGACACCGAATTGCTAGTCGAAACCGCGCTGCAGTTGCTCCCGATGGCATCGGCTCGGGTGCTTGATCTGGGCACTGGTACTGGCGCGATCGCGCTGGCGCTGGCAGTCGAGCGGCCGAGCTGGCAGGTCTGCGGCGTCGACCGTGTCGAGGCGGCTGTAGCGCTGGCCGAGCGCAATCGACTGCGCCTCGGGCTGGGCAATGCCACCTTCACCGTCAGTGACTGGTTTGCCGCACTGAACGCTGAGCGCTTCGCGATGATCGTCAGCAATCCTCCCTATATTCCAGCCAGCGACCCGCACCTGCAGCAGGGCGATGTGCGTTTCGAACCGCAGAGTGCGCTGGTCGCAGGCGCGGACGGGCTGGACGACATTCGTTCGATCATCAGCCAGGCGCCAGCGCACCTGCAGTCGGGTGGCTGGCTGCTGCTGGAGCATGGCTATGATCAGGCCGAAGCGGTGCGCGCGCTGCTGGTTCTTCATGGTTTCGAAGATGCGCAGAGCCGACTCGATCTGGGTGGGCACGAGCGTATCAGTCTTGGCCGCCTGCCATGATTTCGTTTCGAGAGGTTTTGGATGCTGAGTGACGAAGAACTGCTGCGCTACAGCCGGCAGATCCTGCTCAAGCAGGTCGATATCGAGGGCCAGCTTCGACTCAAGCAGAGCCGAGTGCTGATCGTTGGGCTTGGCGGGCTGGGTTCGCCGGTTGCGCTCTATCTGGCGGCTGCCGGGGTCGGTGAGCTGCATCTGGCGGACTTCGATACCCTGGATCTGACCAACCTGCAACGACAAATCGCCCATGACACTCCATCGCTGGGGCTGCACAAGGTCGACTCGGCCATGCTCCGGCTGGAGGCACTTAACCCGCATGTACATCTGGTAGCTCACCGCAGCGGTCTGGATGCCGACTCGCTGGAGGCGGCGGTCGCTCAGGTCGATCTTGTGCTCGATTGTACGGACAACTTCGGCATACGTGAGGCGGTCAATGCCGCCTGTGTGAAGGCCAGGAAACCGCTGGTCAGCGGTGCGGCCATCCGCCTCGAAGGGCAACTGTCGGTATTCGATCCGCGCATCGAAACCAGCCCGTGCTACCACTGCTTGTACGGGCACGGTAGCGAAGCCGAGCTGACTTGCAGCGAGGCCGGTGTGATCGGTCCATTGGTGGGTATGGTTGGTAGTCTGCAGGCGCTGGAGGCGCTCAAGCTGCTGGCAGGTTTCGGTGAACCGCTGATTGGCCGGCTGCTCTTGATCGATGCCTTGGGTAGCCGATTCCGCGAAATGCGCGTCAAGCGCGACCCGCAATGCGCGGTGTGTGGTCGTGGCTGATTGCAACGCGCCCGTCGGCGTTTTCGATTCGGGGGTTGGCGGGCTCTCTGTGCTGCGCGAAATCCGCCATCGCCTGCCGCATGAGTCGCTGCTCTACCTGGCCGACAGCGCCCATGTGCCTTACGGCGAAAAGAGTCCGGACTACATTCGCGAGCGCTGCCGCGTCATCGCGGCCTTTCTCGTCGAGCAGGGTGCGAAGGCGTTGGTGGTTGCGTGCAATACCGCGACCGCTGCCGGGGTAGGCGAACTGCGCGAGTGCTATCCGCAGATCCCGATCATTGCCATGGAGCCGGCCGTTAAGCCTGCTGCTCAGGCCACGCGGAGCGGTGTCGTCGGCGTGCTTGCCACTACCGGGACGCTGAAAAGCGCGAGGTTCGCCGCATTGCTGGATCGCTTCGCCGCCGATGTACGGGTTATCACTCAACCATGTCCCGGCTTGGTCGAGCGCATCGAGGCGGGCGATCTGGAAAGCGCCGAGACCCGCGCGATGCTGATCGGCTGGGTCGAACCGCTGCTGGCGCAGGGTTGTGACACGCTGATCCTTGGCTGCACGCATTACCCCTTCATCCGCCCGCTGCTGACGCAGGTGCTGCCTGCTGACGTCCGGCTTATTGATACCGGCGCAGCCGTCGCGCGGCACTTGGGTGAAATGCTGGCGGAGCGCCATTTACTTGCCGATGGAGAGGCTGCCCAGCGTTTCTATTGCAGTGGCGATCCGCAGCGAATGGCCGGTGTCCTGCCTATACTTTGGGGTGAAAATGCCGAGGTTGAGTTCTTTTCTGGCTAGGAACTCCCAA
Organism: Stutzerimonas stutzeri; assembly: GCF_038561965.1. Taxonomy (NCBI): domain Bacteria; kingdom Pseudomonadati; phylum Pseudomonadota; class Gammaproteobacteria; order Pseudomonadales; family Pseudomonadaceae; genus Stutzerimonas; species Stutzerimonas stutzeri. Next base: position 1,089,738 of record NZ_CP139348.1, read on the forward strand.
CGCAGCCCGGTTTCTCAAGTGATGCTGGCAATAAAATAACCAAACAAACACAGTGTTTTTATAAGGACGTTCCCATGAAAAAACTGTTTTCCCTCGCTGCCGTGGCGGCGCTTTCCGTAGGGCAAATGGCAGCTGCCCACGCGGTAGACTTTACCGTTGCGGTCGGCCAGACCGACGAGTCGACCATGACCTACCGTCTGGGCGCGCAGTTCGACTTCGGCACCAGCTGGTTCCAGACTCGCGTGGGTCGGCTGACTGGTTATTGGGATGCCGGCTACACCTACTGGGAGGGTGACGAGTCGTCGAGCAACCACAGCATTTCGCTGGCTCCGGTATTCGTCTACGAGTTCGCCGGTGAGTCAGTAAAACCCTACGTCGAGGCGGGTATCGGCGTCGCCGCGTTCGAGAACACTGAGGTAGAAGGCAACCGCCTGGGTTCATCGTTCCAGTTCGAGGATCGGTTCGGCGCTGGTCTGCGTTTTGCTGGTGGTCATGAAGTGGGCGTGCGTGCGATCCATTACTCCAACGCTGGCATCAAGAAGCCGAATGACGGCATCGAAAGCTACGCCTTGCATTACCGGATGGCTTTCTAAGCCATATCGGTGGCATCGCTGCAGGGCTTTCCAGAGCCCTGCTGCTCCGCCAGACGGCTCAGCGATAGGCTGTGGCCGTACCCTTGCGCTCTTCGCGACAATCATCCGACCCCAGTTCGAACTCCCTGCAGATCAGTGGACGATTCTCATAGATCGTGCAGCGCATGCTGTCCCGGTCTAGCGCTGCGCACCAGCCGTCTTCCAGCCGCAGCATCACTTCGCCCCCCCAGCGGTCAGTCTCGATAAAGCGTTCAGGCACGCCGGTGTCGCTGAACAGCAATACTTCAAGACGGCAGCAGCAGGCCGCGCACGTAGCGCAGCTCACTGCCGTGTCTTCGAGTTGCTGGTGAGAAATGGTCGAATCGTTCATGGCGCCAGTCTAGCCGATTTAGCTCAACCGGGAGGGCGCAAGAGGGCCAGTGGGCCCGTGACGGCACCAGCGGCGGCGGCTGGTGCCCTGTACGTCATGGTTCTTCTTTCAGCTGCTTGTTGCGCCAGCCTTCGCCGCCCGGAAGCAGGAGGTTGAGCAGTAGCGCTACGATCGCGCACAGCGAAATGCCGGAGAGAGTGAATTCACCGTAGCCGATGGCCATGCCGCCGATGCCGAACACCAACGTCACCGACACGATGATCAGGTTACGGGCTTCGGAGAGGTCCACCTGATGGCGAATAAGTGTGCTCAGGCCAACCACCGCAATCGAGCCGAACAGCAGGCAGAGGATGCCGCCCATCACTGGGACCGGGATGCTGAGAAGACCAGCACCAAACTTGCCGATGAAAGCCAGTGTGATTGCAAACATCGCTGCCCAAGTCATGATTTTCGGATTGTAGTTCTTAGTCAGCATCACAGCGCCGGTCACCTCCGCATAGGTGGTGTTGGGTGGGCCGCCGAACAGTCCTGCCGCGGATGTGGCTACGCCGTCGCCCAGCAGCGTGCGGTGCAAACCGGGCTTTTTGACGTAGTTGTTACCCGTCACGCTGCCGATGGCCACTACGCCGCCGATATGCTCGATGGCTGGTGCCAGCGCGACTGGAACCATGAACAGGATCGCGCCTATGTTGAATTCGGGCGTAACGAAATTGGGCACGGCCAGCCAGGGCGCAGCGGCAATACCACTGGTATCGACTACGCCGAACGCGAATGAAAGCCCGTAGCCGACCGCGACCCCAGCGAGAATTGGCACTAGCCGGAAAAGCCCCTTGCCCAGCACTGCCACCAGCAAGGTGGTGATCAGGGCTGGCATCGAAATAAGCATCGCCGTCTGGTATGGAATCAGCTGTGCGCTGCCGTCACCAGCCTTGCCCATCGCCATGTTTACCGCTACAGGCGACAGCGCTAGGCCGATCGAGATGATCACTGGGGCGATGACCACCGGCGGCAGCAGGCGGTCGATGAAGCCCGGCCCCTTCAGGCGCACGGCAAAGCCGAGCAGCATGTAGACCAGCCCGGCAGCAACCACGCCGCCCATGACCGCCGGGAGGCCAAACTCACCCTTCGCGGCGATGATCGGGGCAATGAACGCGAAACTGGATGCCAGGAAAACCGGCACCTGGCGGCGTGTGATCACCTGGAACAGCAAGGTTCCGAGGCCGGCGGTGAACAGCGCCACGTTGGGGTCCATGCCGGTGATCAGCGGCATCAGCACCAGCGCGCCGAAGGCGACGAATAGCATCTGCGCGCCAGCCAGCACCTGCCGGCCAAGCGGCTCGTCGGTATGCGACATGCTCAGATGTCCTTCTGCTTAGTGCCGAAGATCTTGTCGCCGGCATCGCCTAAGCCCGGGACGATGTAGCCGTGCTCGTCGAGACGCTCATCGATGGATGCGGTGAAAATCAGCACGTCGGGGTGCGCGTGTTCCACGGCGGCGATGCCTTCCGGGGCGGCGACTAGCACCAGCGCGCGAATCTCCTTGCAACCGGCTTTTTTCAGCATATCGATAGTGGCGACCATCGAACCGCCGGTGGCTAGCATCGGGTCGATGATGATTGCCAGGCGTTGTTCGATTTCCGGAACCAGCTTTTCCAGGTAGGTCTGCGCCTTTAGCGTTTCCTCGTTGCGCGCGATGCCCACTGCGCTGACCTTGGCGCCTGGGATCAGGCTGAGCACGCCGTCGAGCATGCCGATGCCGGCACGCAGAATGGGTACGACTGTGATCTTTTTGCCGGAAATCTTCTCTACCTGCACCGGGCCGCACCAACCATCGATGTTGTAGTGTTCCAGCGGCAGATCCGAGGTCGCTTCATAGGTGAGGATCGAACCCACTTCCTGAGCCAGTTCACGGAAGTTCTTGGTGCTGATATCGGCGCGGCGCATAAGGCCGAGCTTGTGGCGGATCAGCGGGTGGCGGATCTCTCGAATGGGCATTGTGGGCTCCGGCGGGCAAATAAACCGGCTTAGATTAAAGCATCGTCGGGTCAGCGGCTATTCGCGCGTCATCCAGCCGCCAGACTTGCTGCGCACGGCGCGGGTGGGTATCTTCCACGCCCTTTCGCGGACCGCTGAAAGTAGGCTGTTCGGTCAGGTTTTTCGCTGTTCAGGTATGGCGATTCAACCGCGTGAGCTGCCTGTGTCATTTTCGGCGCTCTAACACTCATCTTCTGAGGGAAACCGCATCATGTCCGTCGATCTCGCACATATCCGCCAAGTCATGGCGGAGGCAGACTGCCTGTACACCGAAGAGCAAGTGGAAGCAGCGATCAGCAAGGTCGCGGAAACGATCAATGGCGAGCTGGCTGATCGGAACCCGGTTGTCTTCTGTGTGATGAACGGCGGCCTGATCTTCTCCGGCAAGCTGGTGCCGAAGCTGAATTTCCCGCTTGAACTGTCCTACCTGCATGCGACCCGTTACCGTAACGAAACCAGCGGTGGTGAGCTATTCTGGAAGGCCAAGCCGGAAATTTCATTTATTGATCGCGACGTGCTGATCATCGATGACATCTTGGATGAAGGCCATACGCTTGGTGCAATCATCGACTTCTGTCGGCATGCAGGTGCTGCGGATGTGCATACGGCGGTACTGATCGACAAGGAGCACGAGCGCAAGGCGCGCCCTGACCTGAAGGCTGATTACGTCGGGCTCAGTTGCATTGACCGCTACATTTTCGGTTACGGCATGGACTACAAGGGTTACTGGCGTAACGCGCCGGGGATCTATGCAGTGAAAGGGCTGTAAGCGTTCCCCGTTAACCTCACTGAGGCCGCCGCGCACCTGCAATGGGTGCGCCGGCAACATAGGTGAATTGCGAGCCGTTTGTTTGCGTTCGTAGGTGCACTTTCACGCTAGTTGTCTGGACTATCGCTCCGGCCCGCTACATCGGCGCTTAGCGCTGATTCCTCTCCCTGTTTCGTTTCGCCCCACTCGCCTGACGAAGGTAACGCATAGGCGTCGTTGCGGCAGTTTTTTGCGCGAGTATCTGTTGCGCTACGCCGCCGCGTTCCGCACACCGGCTGGGAAGTCATTCGACGGTTTTGGGGAGTGATATCGCCGTCATGAATTGAACTTTAGGATAACTGGCCAGCATTTCTTCACGGCGGGGAGCGCAAAGGCTCTGCGGCGGGCTTTGCGGCCTTTGCAATCACGGCTAAGCTCAGGAAGTCCTTATTGCGCGTGGCCCGACGTGATCGCGCTGAAAGCCACTGCTGGAAAGGCTATTAACACTAAAGGATTACACGCTAAATCAAACCTTAGTGCGCTTAACCCTACCTCGAGGTCTGGGTAGGGTTGACGCACTTCGAACCAACCAGGAGCGCCTCATGACAAAAACAACAAGGCAAGGAATCTTCCAGCCGAAGTCTCTAGCTCTCGCCGTCGCGCTGAGCATCGCTGCCCCGGCATACGCCGTGAACTTCAATATCGGTGAAATCGAAGGTCAGTTCGATTCTTCCATGTCCATCGGCGCCAGCTGGTCGACCACTGACCGGGATATGGATCTGGTAGGTATCAACAATGGGGGAACGGGCTACACCCAAACTGGGGATGATGGGCGCCTGAACTTCAAGAAGGGCGAAACCTTCTCGAAAATCTTCAAGGGCGTTCATGATCTTGAACTCCGCTATCGGGATAGCGGTGCCTTCGTTCGCGGCAAATATTGGTATGACTTTGAGCTGAAGGACGAGAGCCGGTTGTTCAAGGACATTAGTGACAGCAATCGTAAAGAAGCTGCCCAGTCTTCGGGTGCGCAGATTCTGGATGCGTTCGTTTATCACAACTACGCGCTAGGCGATTTGCCAGGCACTGTCCGCGTTGGCCGGCAGGTTGTCAGTTGGGGCGAAAGTACCTTCATCGGCAACAGCATCAACTCAATTAACCCGCTGGATGCGGCCGCATTTCGCCGCCCCGGAGCCGAGATCAAAGAGGGCTTGATTCCGGTCAACATGTTTTACATTTCGCAGAGCCTGAGTGATCGCCTGAGCATGGAGGCGTTCTATCAGCTGGAGTGGGACCAGACCATCGCCGATAACTGCGGCACGTTCTTCGCTGTAGATGTTGTTCAGGATGGTTGCGACAACAACTACCATGCTGGCAATTACTCCCCAGCGCTCGCGCAGTTGGCGGGCCTTGCTGGCTTCTACGGCCAAGGTTTTGACTATACGACTGAGGGTATCGTACTTCCCCGTGCCGGGGATCGTGATGCTCGGGACTCAGGCCAGTTCGGTTTGGCGCTGCGTTGGCTGGGTGACGCGACGGAGTATGGTGCGTATTTCATGAACTACCATAGCCGTACGCCAAACCTCAGTACTCAGAGCGCAGGCCTTGCTACAGCACTGGCACTTGGCGACATTATGGCGGGCGCTGGCCCATTTGCTGCAGACGCCGCGCGGGCTGTAATGCTAGGTAATGGTAGCTATTACCTTGAATATCCGGAAGATATTCAGCTGTATGGCCTTAGCTTTTCTACCACGTTGCCTTCAGGTACCGCTTGGTCTGGGGAAATCAGCTACCGCCCTAACGCGCCGTTGCAGATCAATACCCAGGACGTAACCAGAGCATTGCTTAATCCGATTGCGCCTGGGACGTCTCCGATTGACAGCAGCTTCGGCGCGGAGAATCGCGGATACAACCGCAAAGAGATCACCCAGATACAGACCACCTTTACCCATTTCTTCGATCAAGTACTGGGGGCTGGCCGTGTCACTGTTGTGGGTGAAATTGGCTATGCCCACGTAGGTGGTCTAGAGAGTACTAGTGAACTTCGTTACGGACGCGATGCTATTTATGGTACGCCAGATGATCCGCTGGCACTCGCCGACTACGGCCGCCACGGCTTCGTAACCGCCAACTCCTGGGGCTACCGCCTGCGCGCTGTTGCTGATTACAACAACGTCTTCGCTGGGATTAACTTCAAACCTAACGTGTCGTTCTCCCATGACGTTGATGGTTACGGTCCGAATGGTCTGTTCAACGAAGGTGCTAAGGCCGTTAGCGTTGGTCTGGACGCCGAATACCAGAACACCTACACCGCCAGCTTGTCTTACACCGATTTCTTCGGGGGGGACTTCAACACGCTGGTTGATCGCGACTTCCTCGCGTTCAGCGTGGGCGTGAACTTCTAAGGAGTGTTGCCCTGATGTCCGGCTGGCGAGGAAGCGCCGGTCGGGCGATAGCGATAGGCATCGCATCCGGCCGCATAACAAGATCAAGAGGAACTGGAATCGTATGAAAACAACAAGAAAGCTATTCAGTGTCTTGGCCTTCTCTCTGCTTGCGAGCAGTGTGATGGCTGCCGTTTCCCCTGAAGAAGCCGCCAAGCTCGGTACATCACTGACGCCGCTGGGCGCGGAAAAAGCCGGTAACGCTGACGGCAGCATCCCTGAGTGGACCGGTGGTCTCAAGACCGACGCCGCGCCGCTCAAGAACGGGCATCTGACCAATCCCTTCAAGGACGAACAGCCCAAGTTCGTCATCACCGCGCAGAATGCCGAGCAGTACAAGGACAAGCTGACTGCAGGCCAGATGGCGATGTTCAAACGCTATCCGGAAACCTACAAGATTCGCGTGTTCCCCACTCACCGGTCGGTCGCCGTGCCGGATGAAATCTACGAAGCTGCGAAGAAGAGTGCGGTGAATACCGAACTCGTCGAGGGCGGTAACGGTATCGCCAACTTCACCGACAGTCGCTATTACGCATTTCCGATCCCTAAAAACGGGCTGGAAGTAGTGTGGAACCACATTACTCGCTATCGCGGCGGCAACGTGCGTCGCAATATCGTTCAGGCCACTCCGCAAACCAATGGCAGCTACACCATGGTCCACTTTGAGGACGAGGTGGCGTTTCCACTGGGTATGGCTGACCTGGATCCGGAGCGCGCCAAGAACGCGCTGCTGTTCTTCAAGCAACGTGTGACGGCACCGTCCCGCCTGGCCGGTAACGTACTGCTGGTGCATGACTCGTTGGATCAGGTGAAGGAGCCGCGTCAGGCCTGGATCTACAACGCCGGTCAGCGTCGTGTTCGCCGTGCGCCACAGGTTGCATATGACGGCCCAGGTACCGCTTCTGACGGCATGCGCACCACCGATAACTTCGATATGTTCAGTGGCGCACCAGATCGTTATGACTGGAAGCTGGTCGGCAAGAAAGAACTCTTCGTGCCGTACAACAGCTACGAAATTGCATCCAGCGACCTGAAGTACAAGGATGTGATCAAGGCCGGTCACGTCAATCAGGACTTGGCGCGTTATGAGCTTCACCGTGTTTGGGAAATCGAAGCCACACTCAAGAGTGGCGAGCGCAACATCTACGCCAAGCGTCGGTTCTTCGTTGATGAAGACAGCTGGACCATTGTCCAGTCGGAACTGTATGACGGTCGTGGCCAGCTCTGGCGTGTAGGTGAAGCCCATTCGCTGCAGTACTACCAGCACAAGGTCCCGGCTTACGCTTTCGAAGCGCTCTACGACATCATTTCTGGCCGCTACATCGCGATCGGTATGAGCAACGAGGAGAAGCCTCACGAGTACGGCTACCGTGCCTCGGCTCGAGACTTCACGCCGGCTGCGCTGCGCAATGCGGGGGTGCGCTGATTTACTGACATTTAGCAGATGAATAAGGCGGCCAAGTTGGCCGCCTTTTTTTTTGTCGAGAAGCAGTGGATGATAATTTCCACTTGGTGCTTGGTGCTTGGTGCTTGGTGCTAGCCGCACCGTCTACCTGAAAGGTAACCAACGAGGCGGCTATCTGCAGCGGCACTCAGCCCTTCGGCTGGAAGGCTGCGGCAACCGAGCGTAATGCCAGGCACACGCACCGCTGTGTTTCAATGGACTGACTCGAACAAGAGAACCGTTGCCATGTCCGTACGCTTCATTCCTGATGCGCTCAGTGCAGAGGCAAGCGCCGCAGAGCAACTTGCGTCAATTCCTCGGTTGCCACCGCTTCACGTTGGGCGGCCGAGATTGGTCGAGGCGCTGCTTGAGACCGATTGTCGCTTACGTTTGATCTGCGCGCCGGCAGGATTTGGCAAGACCGTGCTGATGGGCGAATGTGCTCGGCTGGTGCCCGACGGCACTCGTCTGGTGTGGCTGGATCTGGGCGGGCGCAGCTGTACCGTTCAGGCTCTTTTCGCTCAACTGAGCGATGCGCTTGGGGAGCGGGCCGCCATGAATTTGGGATGCGAGAACGATATGCTCTCGCTATTGCGGCGTGTCCGGCAGCCGCTATGGATCATGCTCGACGACTACCCGCGTGATTACAGTCCTGAGCTTGATGCTTGCCTCGATATGCTCCTCGACATGAGCCCCGCTCCAATTAGCTGGTGGGTGTCGAGCCGTCGACAACCGGCGTGGAAGCTGCCGCGCCTCCTGTTGCAGGGCCATCTTTTCGAATTCGAAGCCGAGGCGTTGGCGTTCACTGCCGAGGAGCTCGAGCAGGTACTTCAAGTGCATCGCCTGACACTCTCGCCGGAGAGCTTTCAGCAGTTGCAGAGGGGGATGGAGGGTTGGCCGGCCGGCGTCTGCCTGATGCTGCTGCAGGCCGATGAGCAGGCGCTGCGTGAACGCCTGCTTGCCGGAACGCCGCTGCTGCGTGATTACGTCCAACGTGAAGTCATGGCTGGGTTAAGCGACGAAGTACGCCGCGCGCTGATGGCGCTGGCACGCATGCCCCGATTCTCTGCCGAGCTTTGCGATCATGTGCTCGACGGCGTAGGCCGCGAAATTCTCGATATTCTCAAGACTCTTCAGCTGTTCATTCGGCAGATCGATAATTGCGGCGAGTGGTTTCGACTGTGGAAGCCGCTCGTGCTAATGCTGCAGCGCTCGGCCGAAAGCTCGGCGCCGACTCAGGTGCATCTACGCGCCTGCCAATGGTTCGCCAGCCGTGGCGAAATGCGTGAGGCAGTCGAGCACGCGCTATGGGCAGGACAACCTGAAGTGGCGGCGAACTACCTGCAGCGTTACGGACAGGAACAACTACTAATCGGGGACAACGTTTCCCGCTTTCTGAAATGGCGAAGCGAGCTGCCTCAGGATCTGTTTGCCAGCACTACGCGACTGATCGTTTTGCAGGGGTGGGCGCTGATTATTTCGGCGCGTCTCGACGAGGTAGACGACTGTCTGGCTGAACTGGCCAAGTTCTTTCCACAGCCGGATGCCCGTCGGCAGGCGCAGCTATTGGCGCAATGGCAGGCTCTGCGAGGATTTCTTGCGCGCCTGCGCGGCGAGCCCGAGGCGCGGCAGAACTGTCTTCAGGCGCTGGAGGTCTTGTCCGATCATGCTTGGGCGCAGCGTGTGCTTTGCTATCAGGTTCTGACACAGCAGGCCATGGCCGAAGGCGAGCTTGAGCTAGCTCAGCAATACAACAGCGAAGGGATGAAGCTCGCCCGTCTTAAGGGCAGCGTGCTTTATGAGGTGATGCTCAGCGTCGATCGCATTCAACTGTTAGAGCTGACAGGCGAGTTCGAACGTGCGGTTGGGGTTCTGAGCGAGGCACTTCAGACTTTGCGCGAGTCAGTACGGCACAGCCCGCTCATTGGCCGACTGCAGTTGCTGCAGGGGCATTTGCTGGCCTACCAGGGCCTCGATGCGCCGGCGCAGGAGGCCTATCAGCTCGGTAAGGCCGAGACTGAAACCTGCGGCGATTCCTACTGTTTCTTTGGCTACGTCGGGCTCGCCGAGCTCGCGGCTCGCAATCAGGAGTTTGCCTGCGCTTACCATTGGCTGCGTGACGCCGAGCGCCTGTCGCAGTGGCGCCATGTACCGGAGGCAAGGTTTCGCGGCATCCTGCCTTTGATAAACGGCGTGGCCTGGTTGCATCAGGGCGAGTTGCGTAAAGCACGAGCCGCGCTAGGTCAGGTATTGGCGTTGTACGAGGGGCCGGGTTATTTGTCTCCGTCCGGTTTCTACGAGCTACTGCCGAGAGTGCGGCGCTATCTTGCGGTAATAGATATTCTCGACGGGCAGCCAGCGAAGGCGATCGCAGCCCTGCGCGATCAGATCGAGCAGAACATGCGAGTTCAGCGGCTAGGCCTGGCCTGTGAATGCCGTTTCAGTCTGGCTGAGGCACTGCATGCCGACGGTCAGATGGTCGAGGCGGAGCTGGAACTGCGTCTGGCACTCGGGGAAGCTGCACGGCAAAACCTAGTTAAACCCTTGTATGAGCTGCACCACCGCCAACCGCAATGGCTGGCGAGCGTGCTTTCTTCGCAAAAGGGCGAGTCACTACGGCAGCGGTTGTTGAGATACGAGCGCGAGCCAGAGGCGCTGTTGCCGGCACCTGATGAGACGGTGCTTAGCAATCGGGAGCTGACGGTATTGCGGCTGATCGCTCAGGGTTGTTCCAATCAGGAGATTGCCGAACAGCTATTCATATCGCTGCATACGGTCAAGACACATGCGCGCAGGATCAACACCAAGCTGGGAGTCGCGCGCCGAACGCAGGCTGTGGCCAAGGCAAAGGCGCTTGCTTGGCTATGAAACGAAAGTAGCTTAATGGGGCGGGTGACTCATCGTTGCGCCTGACTTGAGCCGAGTAAGGCGCAACGATGCGCTGCGGGTCTCGTGACCGACAGCCAGAATTGTTATTTTTTTGTTCTTGTTCTGGATGAGCTTGGGGCGAAACGGCGGCAACCTGCAGGCAGTCAGGTCGATCTGTTACAGAGGAGCCGGATGCAAGCCTCCGCGCACCATGCGTGATGACACCTGGTCACCGCGTTCGATGGCAAGGCTGACCTGCAGGCTGGTAATCAGACGCTGCAGCTGCTGTTGGTCACGCCATTGGTCGGTACTGATATAGCGCTTTACAGCTACGCCTTCTGCACCGGTCAGGGTCAGCAGGATGCTGCCATCCGGCTTCTCGATGCTGAAATTGACGTTGTAGCGGGGACGAAACACATCGCTAATCTTCTGGAATGGACTCGTCATTGCCTGGATACCTCTTTGAGGGGTTGCCAGCAATGGACCCGGCTAAGCGATGACAAGTTTCCCAAGCACAACGCTCACAGGTCGTCGAAAAAGTCGCAAGTAGATCTGCTATGTACGCGTCATGTCTGCGTCGTCAGTTCGGCCAGCGCCTCGGGGCTGCTCTTGAATGCCTTGGCGAACAGATCCCGATGCCTTGCCATGTAGATCCCGATATCTTCGGCCTGTTTTTCGCTCAGCGATGGGGAGGCTTGCTGCAGGACGGCAGCCAGTGCCTCGGCCAGCTCCAGCATCTTGTCATGACGATCGGCTTCGGCTTTATCCATGAACAAGCGCTCCAGGTCCCGACTGCTGCGGTACACCACTTCGACGGCCATTTACCACCTCGGTCATTGGCAGATTGATACTGTTTATTTGTACAGCATAAGCGGGCGGTGCGAAGATTGGTAGTGTGCAGTTCGACGAGCTTCGCGATCAGTTGGCAAAATGCCCCTGCAACCGGTCGGCTTGGAACTCCAGCGTAGCCGCGCGGTAGCCGCTACGCAGCAGCGGTAGCGGCAAACAGGACTCCCAACTGGCTCCAGGCAGCAAATCGCCAGGCCCTTGATACGTCGGGGCGTCATAGGCGCGTCGCGCCAGGTTGGTGCGTGAACCTGGCGAGTAAGCCGCCACTTCCCATTGCAGACTTTGCAGCTTCTTGTCGGTGTGGTTTTTCAGGTGCACGTGCAATGGCTGTGCGCCGGAGCAACGACGGGGGTCGTGAGTCAACTGAATCTCGATGCGAGCGAGCAGTTGCTCTTCTCTATGCTCCTGCCAGATAACCCAGCCGGCGACCAGTGCGAGGCCGAGTGTAGCTCCCAGCGAAATGGGCACGGCTCTGAGTGGATAGCGAATCAGCAGCACCAGCCACGTGAGAATGAGCAGGGCGCCGATCAGCATGGCCGATTACCGGTAAACAGGTGGCTAAGCAGCATGAAAAGGCCTCCGTTGCGACGTCGTTCATGCTAACCCGTGTCAGCGGGCCCTGCGCAACGTTGCGGCATGCATTTGTAGCAGGATGTCAGCCTTCCGTTTTGCCACGACTGGCCAGGCGTTCCAGTGCGGCGCGCAAATTGGGGTCGCGGATGCTATCGGCCGCCGCCTGAATGCTGTTTGCGGCGTTGCTCGAAAGTGGTTGCGTGCGAGCCGGGGTGTGCCTCGGTGGAGGCGGCGGCTGCACTTTGAACTGGATGCGAGTCAATCCGGCAAATTCTTCGAGCGCCTCTAACTGACGCTGCAGTCGCCGCTGCTGGTAGCGCAGTCGTGTGGCCCAGTGGCCATCAGTGACGATCAGCAGCAGGCAGCCCTCGCGCCAAGATGCCACACGACAATGCTCGCGGGCGGCGGGCTGTAGTTGGCTTTCCAGCAAATGTTGCAGGCGATCAATGCGAAGGGCTTCGCCGAATAGCGCTCGGAGCGGCTTTACTTCGCGCAACAGGGCCGCCGGTGCGCGGGCTGGTGACGGGCGAAAGGCCATGATGGTCCGTAGATTCAGTGGTGACGCTCGCATCGTAGCAGAAGCCTACGCGCCCAGGCGCTGTCGATGCGGGGAGTGCAGCGGGGCATTTTAGGGGCCTGATCGTGTATTGGAAATGCGCTGTGTCTGGCTTTCGATAAGATCACCTAGGACGGCATTAGCAGTGATGCTGAGTCATTGCGCTGCGCAGTTAGGCACCTTTCCTCACTGCCGTTTCCGAGTAGAATGGCGGCTTTGCACGCAGCCGTGACCCCCGCGGGCGTGCCTCCATCCCCAGCATGGAAGTCTTTGTCGATATGTTTGCGCCTTTATTAAAGAAACTCTTTGGAAGCAAGAATGAGCGTGAGGTCAAACGCATGCTCAAGGCGGTTCAGTCCGTCAATGCACTCGAAGAGCAGATGTTGTCGCTCTCCGACGAGCAGCTGCGCAGCAAGACCGAAGAGTTCAAGGCCCGTCTCAAGAAAGGCGAAACCCTCGATCAGATCCTTCCTGAAGCATTTGCCGTCTGCCGCGAAGCCGGCAAGCGCGTCATGGGTATGCGCCATTTCGACGTTCAGTTGATTGGTGGCATGACTCTGCATGAAGGCCGCATCGCCGAGATGCGCACCGGTGAAGGCAAGACCCTGGTTGCCACCTTGGCGGTGTATCTCAATGCGCTGGCTGGCAAGGGCGTGCACGTGGTCACGGTCAACGACTACCTGGCCCGCCGCGACGCCAACTGGATGCGCCCGCTTTACGAATTCCTCGGCCTCTCGGTTGGCATCGTCACCCCGTTCCAGCCGCCGGAAGAAAAGCGCGCCGCCTACGCCGCTGACATCACCTACGGCACCAACAACGAATTCGGTTTCGACTACCTGCGCGACAACATGGCGTTCAGCCTGCAGGAAAAGAACCAGCGCGAACTCAACTTCGCCGTGATCGACGAAGTCGACTCCATCCTGATCGACGAAGCGCGCACACCACTGATCATCTCCGGTCAGGCTGAGGACAGTTCCAAGCTGTACCAGCAGATCAACCTGCTCATTCCTCGGCTCACGCAGCACATCGAGGAAGAGGAAGGGGTCGTCACCCAGGAAGGGCATTTCTCCATCGATGAGAAGACCCGTCAGGTTGAGTTGAACGAGCAGGGTCACCAGTACATTGAAGAATTGCTGACCCAGGACGGTTTGCTGGCCGAGGGCGAAAGCCTCTATTCGGCGCACAACCTCGGTCTGCTGACCCATGTGTATGCTGGCCTGCGTGCTCACAAGCTATTCCATCGCAACGTCGAATACATCGTGCAGAACAACCAGGTACTGCTGATCGACGAACACACCGGCCGGACCATGCCGGGCCGTCGTCTTTCCGAAGGCCTGCACCAGGCCATCGAAGCGAAGGAAGGGCTGCAGATCCAGCCCGAGAGCCAGACCCTGGCTTCGACCACATTCCAGAACTACTTTCGCCTTTACAAGAAGCTGGCCGGCATGACCGGTACGGCGGACACCGAAGCGTTCGAATTCCAGCAGATCTACAACCTGCCTGTTGTTGTCATTCCGACCAACCGGGCACTGGCACGTAAGGACTTTAACGACCTGGTGTATCTGACCCAGGAAGAGAAATTCGCTGCCATCATCGCTGATATCAAAGAGTGTCGAGCGCAAAGCCGGCCGGTGCTGGTGGGTACGGCGACTATCGAGTCGTCCGAATACGTTTCGCGCCTGCTGGAAAAGGAAGGCTTCGAGCATAAGGTGCTCAACGCCAAGCACCACGATAAGGAAGCCGAGATCATTGCCCAGGCCGGGCGCCCAGGTGCCGTGACCATTGCTACCAACATGGCAGGTCGTGGTACCGACATCCTTCTGGGTGGCAACTGGGAAGTGGAAGTTGCAGCGCTTGAGAATCCGACTGAAGAACAGGTCGCGCAGATCAAGGCGGACTGGCAGAAGCGCCACCAGCAGGTGCTAGAAGCGGGCGGCCTGCACGTCATTGCATCCGAGCGTCATGAATCCCGTCGTATCGACAATCAGTTGCGTGGTCGCGCCGGCCGTCAGGGTGACCCGGGCTCGAGCCGCTTCTACCTGTCGCTGGAAGACAGCCTGATGCGTATCTTCGCCTCCGATCGGGTGAAGAATTTCATGAAGGCGCTGGGCATGGAGTCGGGCGAGGCCATCGAGCACCGCATGGTAACCAATGCCATCGAGAAGGCGCAGCGCAAGGTCGAAGGCCGCAACTTCGACATGCGCAAGCAGTTGCTCGAATACGACGACGTGGCCAACGAGCAGCGCAAGGTGATCTATCACATGCGCAACAGCTTGCTGGCTGCTGATGAAATCGGCCAGACCATTGCCGAGTTCCGTCAGGAAGCGCTGGATGCCGCGATCAGTGCGCATATCCCGCCGCAGTCGCTGCCGGAGCAATGGGATATCCCCGGTCTGGAAGCGGTGCTCTACAGCGATTTCGGTTCACGTCTGCCGGTCCAGCAGTGGCTCGACGAAGACGAGAAACTCTACGAAGAAACCCTGCGCGAGCGGATTCTCGAAGCGTTGCTGGCGGCCTATAACGAGAAGGAAGAGCTGGCTGGCGCCGAGGCGCTACGTTCCTTCGAGAAGCAGATCGTGCTGCGCGTACTGGATGATCTGTGGAAAGACCATCTGTCGACCATGGATCACCTGCGTCATGGTATTCATCTGCGCGGTTACGCCCAGAAAAACCCGAAGCAGGAGTACAAGCGCGAGTCCTTCACACTGTTCCAGGACCTGCTCGAATCCATCAAGCGCGACAGTATCCGCGTGCTGTCTCATGTGCAGGTTCGTCGCGAAGATCCGGTCGAAGAGGAAGCACGTCTGCGTCACGAGGCGGAAGAGTTGGCCAAGCGCATGCAGTTCCAGCACGCCGAGGTATCTGCTCTGGATCAGCCGGAGGAGGAGCCAGAAGTCGAAGGCCAGGCCGACGTCGCTGCGGCGCCGGTGCGTACCGAGCCCAAGATTGGCCGTAACGAGCCTTGCCCGTGCGGATCGGGTAAAAAATACAAGCATTGCCACGGCCAGGTTCAGTAAGTCCGTCCTCGCCTGGTGATTCCGCGCCGCGACCGGCTTCTGCCGCTCGCGGCGTTTTTGTCGCAATCCCTTTCTCGGCCCGTTGGCCATCTATCGTTTTGAAGGAGCGCATCCATGGCTGTTGGTCTTGGTCCTTTACCTACCCTGCATCCGGTACCCGGTTTCGAACTCGGCATCGCTTCCGCTGGCATCAAGCGACCGGGCCGCAAGGATGTGGTGATCATGCGCTGTACCGAAGGCTCGCGGGTCGCTGGGGTAACCACGACCAACGCCTTCTGCGCTGCCCCGGTCATCGTCACCCGCGAACGTATGCACGGTCCGGTGCGTTACCTGTTGACCAACACCGGTAACGCCAACGCCGGCACCGGGCCGCAAGGTCTGGCGGATGCCCGGTATACCTGCGCGGCGCTCGCTGCCATCACCGGGGTCGACGAGACGGCGGTGCTGCCGTTTTCCACCGGTGTGATCGGCGAGCCGCTGCCGGTGCAGAAAATCGAATCGGCGCTGCAGGCCGCGCTCGATGACCTGTCGCCAGATCATTGGGCCGAAGCCGCTACCGGCATCATGACCACCGATACGCTGCCCAAGGGCGCCAGCCGGCAGTTCCAGCATGACGGCGTCACGGTTACGGTCACCGGCATCAGCAAGGGCGCCGGCATGATCCGACCGAACATGGCGACCATGCTCGGCTACATCGCCACTGACGCCAAGGTGGCCGGCGGCGTGTTGCAGGATCTGGTGCGCGATGCGGCGAACAAGTCGTTCAACCGCATCACCATCGATGGCGACACTTCCACCAACGATTGCTGCATGCTGATCGCCACCGGGCAGGCTGCTCTACCGGAAGTCACCGAAGCTACGGGCGAGCTGTTCGAAAAGCTCAAGCAGGCAGTGCTCGAAGTCTTCATGGAGGTGGCCCAGGCCATCGTCCGCGACGGTGAAGGCGCGACCAAATTCGTCACGGTGCAGGTCAACGGTGGCGGCAATCACCAGGAGTGCCTGGACGTCGCCTACGCCGTGGCGCATTCGCCACTGATCAAGACTGCGTTGTTCGCCTCCGACCCGAACTGGGGTCGCATCCTCGCAGCTGTCGGCTATGCCGGCGTGCCGGACCTGGATGTCAGCAAGATCGACGTTTTTCTCGGCGAAGTCTGCATTGCCAGCCAGGGTGGACGCTCGCCCAGCTACACCGAAGAACAGGGTGCAGCGGTGATGGCCCTCGAGGAAATCACCATCCGCATCGAACTGGGTCGTGGTAGCTGCAGCGAGACTATCTGGACCACCGATCTGTCCCACGAATACGTGAAGATCAACGCCGAATACCGCACCTGACTGACTCGCCTGCCTCCGCCATTCCCATTGCGCATGGCCCCATGCGCAATGGGAATTTGCCATTCGCGCTTGCCGCGCTTTAACGTCCACTGACTCTCCCGCAAGACAATCGAGGCGCATTGTCATGGCTCTGCAATTGGTCGTCGGTGACAAGAACTACTCATCCTGGTCGCTGCGTGCCGCTCTGGCAGTGGATCTGTCCGATGCTGCATGCGTACAGATTCCGGTCTCGCTCTATCGGCCCGACAGTCGGGCTCGGCTGCTCGGTTATTCGCCGACTGGAAAAGTCCCGGTGCTACTGACCGAGGACGGGCCGGTATGGGATTCGCTGGCAATCGCCGAATACCTGGCCGAGCGCTTCCCTGAGGCATGCTTGTGGCCGCGCGAGCGGTACGCTCGCGCATTGGCCCGCAGCGTTTGCGCTGAAATGCACAGCGGCTTCCAGGCGCTGCGCAGCCATTTGCCGATGGATATGGCGCGTGACCAGGCGCTGCCTGAGTTGCCCGATGCGGTCCAGGCAGATATCGATCGGGTTTGTGCGATCTGGGCTGATTGTCGCGGACGCTTCGGCCCGATAGGCGACTATCTGTTCGGACAGCCAAGCATCGCCGATGCTTTTTACGCACCAGTTGCCTCGCGCCTACGAAGTTATCGAGTAGCCCTGCCGGCTGTCGCAGCGAGTTATGTCGAGACGGTCTACCAGTGGCCAGCTTTTCAGCGCTGGCGTCAGAGCGCTCTTCAGGAAGTGCAGAAGTGAAACGAATCCATGTCGCCGCCGCTGTCATCCGTGGCGCCGACGAGCGTGTACTGATCGCCAAGCGCCCGCTCGACAAGCATCAGGGTGGCTTGTGGGAGTTTCCCGGCGGCAAGGTTGAAGCAGGTGAGGGCGTCCAGGCGGCACTGGCGCGCGAGCTGCTGGAGGAACTGGGAATTGTGGTCACCGCGGCGCAGCCATTGATCCAGGTGCGCCACGATTATCCGGACAAGCAGGTGCTCCTCGATGTCTGGGAGGTGCAGGCGTTTACCGGTGAGCCGCACGGCGCGGAAGGCCAGCCGCTGATGTGGGTGGCGGCAGATCAGCTGACGAATTACAGCTTCCCGGCCGCCAATCAACCGATCGTCGCGGCTGCGCGCCTGCCGCAACGCTATCTGGTCACGCCAGATGGCATTGCTCCACAACGCTTGCTCGACGGACTCGCACGCGCGCTGGATGACGGAATTCGGCTGATCCAGCTACGTGCGCCGTCGCTGCTGCATGCCGAATATCTTGCGCTGGCGGAACGGGCACTTGCTTTGTGCGAGGGTCGCGCGCAGTTGATGCTCAAGGGACCATTGGACTGGGCGGCAAACTTCCCGCAGGCAGGTTGGCACCTGACTGCCGAGCAGTTGCGTCAGGTAAGTGAAGGCCGACCAATAGCACTCGGGCAATGGCTCGCGGCGTCTTGCCATAATGCCGAAGAGCTGGAACTGGCCGCGTCATTGGGAGTAGATTTCGTCACGTTGTCGCCGGTGCAGGTCACCGCGAGTCATCCGGAAGCGCCCCCGTTGGGATGGGCGCGTGTCGCCGATTTGCTGTTAGGCTTCGACCGGCCGGCTTACCTGTTGGGCGGCCTGCTGACGGCGGATATTCCCAGAGCTCGTGAGGCCGGCGCGCAGGGCGTCGCGGCGATTCGAGCGTTTTGGCCAGATTGAACCACCTACGCATTTACGGGTCACTGGCGATGCTGCGGTAGAGCCGGTCAACCGAATGTGTCGTCGATAGATGAAAGCAATCAGTGCTATTCCCTTAATCAATTAACGGTATGCTGCTGGCTGCGCTATCGTAGGCCCCGTCAAAGTTTCTTAACCCCCCAAAGGAGTTAGCAGATGTCGCTGATCAACACTCAAGTTCAACCGTTCAAAGTCAATGCCTTCCACAACGGCAAGTTCATTGAAGTCACCGAAGAATCCCTGAAGGGCAAGTGGTCCGTGCTGATCTTCATGCCGGCTGCCTTCACCTTCAACTGCCCGACTGAAATCGAAGACGCAGCCAACAGCTACGCCGAATTCCAGAAGGCCGGTACCGAGGTGTACATCGTCACCACCGATACCCACTTCTCGCACAAGGTCTGGCACGAAACTTCCCCTGCCGTAGGCAAGGCGCAGTTCCCGCTGATCGGTGATCCGACTCACCAGCTGACCCGCGCTTTCGGTGTGCACATCGAAGAAGAAGGTCTGGCTCTGCGTGGCACCTTCCTGATCAACCCGGAAGGCGTGATCAAGACCGTCGAGATTCATTCCAACGAGATCGCTCGTGACGTGTCGGAAACCCTGCGCAAGCTGAAAGCCGCCCAGTACACCGCCGCTCACCCGGGCGAAGTTTGCCCGGCCAAGTGGAAAGAAGGCGAGAAGACCCTGGCTCCGTCGCTGGACCTGGTCGGCAAGATCTAAAGCCTATCTGCCTTGCTTGCCTGTCGAAGGAGCTGCTGTTCGCTCCTTCGAACCAACGCCTGGACGCGAACCGTCCGGGCGTTTTATTTCCTGAATTCCGTACGGGGTACCGCTGCTCATGTTGGACACCAATCTCAAGACCCAGTTGAAAGCCTACCTGGAGAAGGTCACCCAGCCCTTCGAGATCGTTGCGTCCCTCGATGACGGCGAGAAATCCCAGGAGATGCTGAGCCTGCTGCAGGACATCGCCAGCCTCAGCGACAAGATCACCCTGGAGACCGACGGCGACGATGCGCGCAAGCCGTCGTTCTCGCTCAACCGCATCGGCGGCAACATCAGCCTGCGTTTCGCTGGTATCCCCATGGGCCACGAATTCACCTCGCTGGTGCTGGCGCTGCTGCAGGTCGGCGGCCATCCGTCGAAGACCGCCCCCGAGGTGATCGAGCAGATCAAGGCGCTGGACGGCGACTACCGCTTCGAAACCTACTTCTCGCTGTCCTGCCAGAACTGCCCGGACGTGGTCCAGGCGCTGAACCTGATGGCCGTGCTCAATCCGAACATCAAGCACGTCGCCATCGACGGCGCGCTGTTCCAGGACGAAGTCGAGCGTCGCCAGATCATGTCGGTGCCGAGCATCTACCTCAACGGCGAACTGTTCACCCAGGGCCGCATGAGCGAGGAAGAGATCCTCGCCAAGCTCGATACCGGCTCCAGCGCCCGTGACGCCGAGAAGCTCAAGGCCAAGGACGCCTACGACGTGCTGGTGGTCGGTGGTGGCCCGGCCGGCGCCGCAGCGGCCATCTACGCCGCACGCAAGGGCATCCGTACCGGTGTGGCGGCCGAGCGCTTCGGCGGCCAGGTGCTCGACACCATGGCCATCGAGAACTTCATCTCGGTGAAGGAAACCGAAGGCCCGAAACTGGCCCGCGCGCTGGAAGAACACGTGCGTGAATACGAAGTCGAGATCATGAACCTGCAGCGTGCCAGTAAGCTGATTCCGGCTGGCGAAGACGGCCTGCATCGCGTGCAGTTCGAGAACGGCGGCGAGCTCAAGGCCAGGAGCCTGATCCTTGCCACCGGCGCACGCTGGCGCGAAATGAACGTGCCCGGCGAGCAGGAATACCGCGGTCGTGGCGTCGCCTACTGCCCGCACTGCGACGGCCCGTTGTTCAAGGGCAAGCGTGTGGCGGTGATCGGTGGCGGCAACTCCGGCGTGGAAGCGGCCATCGACCTGGCCGGCATCGTCGCCCATGTCACCCTGCTCGAATTTGGTGAGGAACTGCGTGCCGATGCGGTACTGCAACGCAAGCTGCAGAGCCTGCCCAACGTGACCATCTTGAAGATGGCGCAGACCACCGAAGTCCAGGGCGATGGCCAGAAAGTCACCGGCCTGCTCTACAAGGACCGCAACAACGACGCCGTGCACACCGTCGAGCTGGAAGGCATCTTTGTGCAGATCGGCCTGCTGCCCAACAGCGACTGGCTCAAGGGTAGCGTGGAGCTGTCGCGCTTCGGCGAGATCATCGTCGACGCCAAAGGCCAGACCAGCATCCCCGGCGTGTTCGCGGCCGGTGACGTAACCACGGTGCCGTACAAGCAGATCGTGATCGCGTTGGGTGAAGGGGCCAAGGCTTCGCTGAGCGCCTTCGATCACCTGATCCGGTCTTCCGCGCCGGCCTGATCCGAGAAGCGAAAAAAAGAAGGGGAGCAGCTGCGGGCTGCTCCCCTTTTTTGTGCTCTGCGCGGGGTGGCGCAAAGGACGTGTGAAAGGGCGCATGCCCGAGGGCTGAGGATCATTGAGCATTGAATGCGGTCTACCGCATTACACCGTGCTAGCGCTCAGGTGGAAGCGAACGCCACGTTGGCTACGGCCAGGGGCGTGCATGTCGAGCAGTCCATGGAGCTGTCCACGAAGATGATGAATGCGCAAACGCTGCAGAGTTCACGCAGGGTCGTGTTGACCTACCCCAACCGGTCACGCGAGCCGCAGCACGAGAAAGTTGTTCACGCGGTATTGGCCGAACGCCTGGCGGCCTTACTGGGCTTGAGTTACGGCGGCGAGTACGACCCGACGCGCCGCTATGATGCCCATCCTTATCTCGTGCCATCGGGTACCGTCGTCGGTCTGCGCGAAGCGCAGGAGCTTGGGTTGCACGAAGAAAACGATCTATTCGGCGGAGTCGTACCGCAGGCCTTCATCGAAACAAAGGCGATCACTCATCCGCTGGTCCGTCCTGATGCGGCGGCCCCGGTTGGTTGGTCGCGGGATTTCGGTACCCAGGTGAAGGGCAGCGTATTGGCCGGATACAGCGCCTTCAGTCTTGAAGACGCCTGTGAGGCCGGGCGGCGGCTACTGCATGAGGGGCCGGTGCGGATCAAGCCAGTGCGGGCGACGGGCGGGCGCGGCCAGCAACGGGTCGATGACAGTGATTCGCTCGACCGCGCGTTGTTCACCCTCGACGAGCAGGAGCTGGCCCAGTACGGGGTGGTCCTGGAGGCGCATCTGGATCGTGTCACGACTTTTAGCGTCGGCCAGATACGAGTCGGCGGCCGACTGGCGAGCTATTACGGTACACAGCGCCTCACCCAGGACAACGCAGGCAACGAGGTCTATGGCGGCTCCGATCTGGTGGTCGTCAATGGCGACTTCGAGGCGCTGCTGGAGCTGGATCTCCCGGAAACCACACGCTTGGCGGTCAGTCAGGCGCAGGTCTATGACGAAGCGGCGTCGGCCTGTTATCGGCAATTCTTCGCTTCACGTCGCAATTACGATATCGCTCAGGGCATCGATGGCCGTGGACAGCCGCGCTCCGGCGTCCTTGAGCAGTCCTGGCGTATAGGTGGCGCTAGCAGCGCGGAGATTGCCGCGCTGGAAATTTTCAAACAGGGGGCCTCCACTCGGGCGGTGCGGGCATCGTCGCTCGAGTTCTACGGACAGCAGCAGAGCGCGCCGGCCGGGGCGAGCGTGCTGTATCGGGACGAAGACGCCGATGTTGGTTTCATTACCAAGTGTGTGATGGTGGAGGAATATGGCGACGCATAGCGAGATGGTCGACATCCTGGTCGGTGATGAACACATTGCCGGTACGTTTCTCACACCTCCAGCGAAGATGCCTGGCGTGCTCTTCGTGCATGGTTGGGGTGGCAGCCAGCAACGTGATCTCAGCCGCGCGCGCGGCATCGCCGGGCTCGGTTGCGTCTGCCTGTCGTTCGACCTGCGAGGCCATGCGCAAACCCGTGCACAGCAGGAAACGGTAACCCGCGAACAGAACCTCGACGATCTGCTGGCAGCCTATGACCTGCTTGCCCAGCATCCTCATATCGACTCTTCGGCGATCGCCGTGGTCGGCACCAGCTACGGCGGTTACCTGGCGGCGATTCTCACCGCATTGCGTCCGGTGAAATGGTTGGCGCTGCGCGTACCGGCCTTGTACCTCGACGGGGAGTGGCAGGTGCCCAAGCGTCGGCTTGATCGGGAACTGCTCAACCAGCTACGTAGCAGGCGCGTGCGGCCGGAGGAAAATCGTGCGCTGGCGGCTTGCGCGGAGTTTCGAGGTGACGTGCTGATCGTCGAGTCCGAACACGACACCTTCGTTCCTCACGAAACGATCATGAGTTATCGCGCTGCCTTCCACGGTACCCAGTCGCTGACGCATCGCATCATCGGCGGTGCCGACCACGCCCTGAGCAACGAGCGTTGTCAGGAAGCCTATACCTCGATTCTGGTGAACTGGGCGACCGAGATGATTATCGGCGCGCGCCTCGACGAGAAATCCGCTGAGGGCTTCAAGGCGGTTGAAGAATCCTAAGCCGGGACCGTCAGAGGTGATCACCTGCAAAGGCTTCGTCCGGGGAAGGCGGCCTACCTAGGCTGGGCTTCAGCGCAGCGCCGGTAATGACTCGATGCGCCGAGGCGGCGTATGTCGAGTGAGCCTATCGATGTCTGCCGGGTCGGCGCGTGTTGGCCCGTCAATGCGGCTCACCGCGGATGTGTTGGCGGTGGCGTCGGGCCGACGAAACGGCTCCAGCGCCGGTCGAGCACCTGTTGCTTGAGCACCTCGATGACGTCGACCAGCAGTTCTTCCAATGCCAGGTCGGTCTGCTCATCCTGATACACCCAAGCGTCGAAGAACTCGTCAGCCAGATTGCCCGCCAGTGTCTGAAACTGCGCGCCGCGCATGCCTTCGACAGCGCCTTGCAGCAGCCGCGAGGCGATGTCGCTAAGGGCGTCGTCAAGCGTGCTGGCTAGACGGTTACCCAGTGGCAGCTTGCGCAGGTTGTGCATCTCGGGGTTGTTCTGCAGCGCCTGGTGAATCAGCTGGCTGACGTAGCCTTCGATGGCCCCTCGATTGTCGCGATAACCGGTTTCCAGCATGGCTTGCAGGCGCCGTGAAATGTCGTTCAGCACGCGCTGCTTGCGCGGCCGGACCACCTCCTGCAGCAGGCGTCGCGACAAGTCATCGCTGGCGCCGATCTCCTGCTGCAGGCGGCCGAACAGGCGCACCATCACCCGATCGGAAAGCTCTTCGATCAGCAAGTAGTAATAGCGGCTGAAAACGCCGTAAATCGCCCAGCGCCGCATGTCGATCAGGCCCAGGCGCTGCAGGCGGATCAGCAACGAGCCCACGCGCAATACCCGTAGCCAGCGCAGCCCGGCCAGGGGGATGCAGCCAAGCACGTCGTACCAGTGGGCGAACGGGTAGTAGTACCAGCGCGCATAGCGGCGTTCGAACAGGGCCACGGTCCAGCCAAGTACGACGTCGAGCACGAAGATGGCCACGAACCCCAGGTCGATGTACTGGAAGTTCGCGTGAATGGTCTGCTGGTAGTTCTCATGCAGCCTTGGCGCGAGGCTCGCCAGTGCGGCGTTGACGGGATGCAGCGCAAACAGGCTGTCGAACAGGATCAGCGCGAGGTTTGCGCAGACCAGCAAGACGATGAACGCTTCCCAAACGGCATGCAGGCCATCGCGCCGCCGTGCCTGTTGCGCGACGGTCGGCTCAGTCATTCGCGGGGCTTCGCTGCGGCTGGCTGCCAGAGAATCTCTCCGCAACCTTGGCGCCGGGCGATCAGGCGGGCGGCGACGAACAGGGCATCGGAAAGGCGGTTCAGATAGGCGAGCAGTACCGGGCGCACTGCTTCGCTGGCGTTCAGCTGCTGGCAACGGCGTTCGGCTGTTCGCGCCATGCTGCGGCACAGGTGGGCGAGGGCGATCAGACGGGACCCACCGGGCAGAATGAATTCCTTAAGCGGCCCGAGCTCCTGGTTCCAATTGTCGATGGCCTGTTCCAATCGCCCGACTTCCGCTTCCTGCAGTGCCTGGTAATCAGGCATCGCCAGTTCGCCACCGAGGTCGAACAAGCGATGCTGACAGGGCGCAAAGACGCTGATCAGCTCGTCGAGCGCTGGCCATTGCACCTGTGCCTCCGCCAGTTCGGCCAGTAGCAGCCCGAGCTGGCTGTTCAGCGTGTCGACCTCGCCCATGGCCTCCACACGGGGATGGTCCTTGGGTACCCGGCGGCCGTCGCCGAGGCCGGTTTCGCCGGTGTCGCCAGTGCGGGTGTAGATCTTCGAAAGTCGATTGCCCATGCGTTTATCCCTTGTGTTCAGGCTGTGGCTGGCTCGGCGGGCGAGGTCAGCGGCAGGCGCAGGGTGAAGGTGGAGCCTTGCCCGGGTTGGCACTGCACCTCCATCTGACCCTGATGATTGTTGGTGATGATGAAATACGAGACGGAAAGACCCAGTCCGGTTCCCTGGCCGACTTCCTTGGTGGTGAAGAATGGCTCGAAGATGCGTTTGCGCACATTTTCCGGAATACCTCCACCGTTGTCCTCCACCTGGATTTCCGCCCAAGGTGGATTCAGGCGCGTGCGCAGGATGATCTGCCCAGGCCTCCCGGTCTGGTGTGTATGGATGGCCTGAGCGGCGTTCTTCAGCAGATTGAGCAGCACCTGCTCCAGTTCATTGCCGATGCACGGCACGCGGTCTACGCGCGGATCGAAATCGCGGACGATGTCGATGGCCTTGAAGTCGAAGCCCTCCATCAGCGCGAAGTCGTTGCCGGCGATCTCCAGCGCCTGGTCGATCAGCATCGGCAGGTGGCAGTCGGCCAGTTGGCGGTTGCTCTTCCGGCTGAAGCTGAGCATGTGGCTGACGATCTTCGCCGCGCGTGAGCCTGCCTGTTGGATGCCGTCGAGCAGCTGCGGCACTTCACGGCGTTGCAGGTACTGGTTGACCGCCTCCAGCCGCACGCCGGTCTCCTCTGCCGCCTCACGATTGCGCTCGAGTTCCGGCGAGAGGCGGCGGCGAATGTTCTGTGCGTTGTGCAGGATGGCACCGAGGGGGTTGTTGATCTCGTGGGCCATGCCGGCGGCCAGGCTGCCGACCGAAAGCATTTTTTCCGACTGCACCATCATTTCTTCCATGTTGATGCGCTGGGTGATGTCGTCGATGCGGATCACCACCCCGCGGCCGCCAGTGCCCGTCAGCGGATAGCAGGTCAGCGCATAGTGGCGCGGCTCGTCGTTGCGCAGCCAGGTCACTCGTTCGACTTTCTCAACCACGTGCTGCTCCGAAGTGCGCCGAATTTGCGCGAGGAACGGTCGGAGTGGTTCGAAGGCGACGAACACCGGCTGGTTGAGCGCATCATCCAATGGCGTTCCGGAAAGGCTGGTGGCTTCCTGGTTCCATTGGGTGACATAGAGCTGCTCATCAAGGGCGATCAGCGCCGAGGGCATCGAGTCGATGATGCTGTTGAGGTATTTCTGAAAGCCGGTCAGCTTCTGCTCGATCTTGCTGCGCACCTGCACTTCCAGCTCCAGCTTGCGATTGGAGTGACGGGTCTCCTCGGCCAGTCCCTGGGCGTGGTCGAACGCTTCCTGGGCGTCGTCGCGGGCGCGCTTGAGCTGCTGCTCGCGGGCTTCCATGCGCGACAGCATGGTGTTGAACGCATCGGCCAGCCGACCGATCTCGTCCTGATTGCCGGGCTCGGCGCGCAGCGAGTAATCCTCCTCGCGGGTGACCTGGCGCGACAGCGCCTCCAGGTCGCGAATCGGTCGGGTGATCAGTTGGCGAATCTGCCGGGCGACCAGTACCCATAGCAGCAGGCTGGCAACGAGAATCGCCAGGCTCGCCGTCAGAGTGCCGGTATAGAAGGCGCCCGGCAGCTCGCTGCTGGCCACCATTAGCAGGTATCCGGCGCTGCCGTCCGGTTGCGGCAGCCTGACCAGCAGATTGGCGCGAATCTCGCCCGCGCGCCATTGGGCGACCTCACCAAGTTGTTCCGGCAGGCGCAGCCGTTCACCTTGCTGCAGTTGCGCGAGGCTGTTGCCGTCGCGGTCGTAGATCATCGCCGCGCGCAATGGCGCATAACCTTCCAGGCGCTCGAGCAATGCTCTGGCCGCCTCCGGAGACGACAGCGCGCGAGTGCTCAGCTGTTCGGTGGCGAACAGCTCGCCAAGGGTGTGCATCGCCTGCGGTGCCACGCTCTGCCGCGAGATCCAGTAGGCCGCGCTGATAAAGGTGAGATTGGAGACCAGCAGAACGGCGGCAAGCAGAACGAGGAGGGCGAGCAGCAGTTTGCGGCCGACTGGAAGGTTTTCGAGGCGCTGACGCAGGATCATTGGCGGGCACGGCGTAGCAGAGGGTTTCTGCAGGGTAGCCGGGGCTCAGTCGGTGGGCAATCCGCGCTGGCTCAGGTGTTCGCGCAGGCGACGATGCAGTTCGTGCAGCCGCGGCACGGCCAGACCAAGGGAATCCGCGCTACGGCAGGCATGGCCGAGCAGATAGGCGATTTCTGTGCGGCGGCCGAGCCGCACATCCTGATACATGGACGAGTAGTTGGCAGCCGTCGCTTCGATCACCCGCCGCACCTCCCGCTCCAGATCCTCGGCGGCAGCTGCCTGGTCACAAGCGGTGAGCAGCTCGGTCAGTTCTTCGCAGAGCTCGCTGAGCTGCTGACGATGTTGCAGCAGTTCACCGTTGCGACAATCGTGAAGCACGGTCAGAGGGTTGATTGCGCAGTTCAGTGCCAGCTTGCGCCACAGGCGCGCCAGAATGTTTGTGCTCCAGATATGCGGGATGCCGGCACGGTCCAGGTCCTCCAGCCAGGCAGGCGCGTTGCCGCCGCCGGAGTCGCCCAGCCAGTTCTGCCCGTGTCCGGCGAACACCACGTGCATCGGGCCGTCGCGATAGGCGCCTTCGGTACTCGAGACGAAAATACAGCGCGCCTGGGGCCAGCGCTCGGCAATCGCCTGTTGGCTGCCAAGGCCGTTCTGCAGCAGTAGAATTTCGCAGTTCGGGGTGAGGCGCTGCGCCAACGGGGCAATCGCGGCTTCCGCATCGTAGGCCTTGCATGCGACCAGCAGCCGCTGGATTGGCGTGGCGGCGTCAGGCAGTTCTGCCGGGATGGCATGCAGGCTGGCGTGACCCGCTTCGCTCAGCGTGAGCCCACCGGCCCACTGGTAATCGACCAGGCGCTGCGCGGAACGGAGGATCATTCGTACCGGAATGCCGGCCCTGGCGAGGCGGGTGGCCCATAGGCTGCCGAGTGCGCCTGCGCCAAGCACGTGCCAGGTCACGTGCTTCAGGCCGATTGCTTCAGACGCTGCGGGACGATACGACCGGTGCTGTAGGCGCTCGGTAGCATGGCTGCAGCACGTTCGATGATCGTTTCGGGCGAGATTGGCAATGCATCGGTGTCGAGGCTGACCAGGCTGATGCCGGCCTTGATTGAGACGAACCCCTCGCTGGTCTTCAATGCCCTGAGGTTCAGACCTTCGTGCAAGCGCTTGAAGCTGCTCGGCGAGCAGCCCTTGAGGTCGTTGACCAGCGCCAGTAGGCCGAACTGGCTTTCATCGATCCGGCACACCACGTCGAGCGGGCGTACCAGTTGCTGCAGGCGGGTAGCGATGGCACACAGAATCTCAGCGTAGACCGCCTCGCCGTAACGCTCGCGTAGCATGTCCGCATCGGGCAGTCCGATCTGCAGGTAGTACAGCGCTGAACCGCGATTTTCCATCTGCCGCAGGCTGGCAGCCAAGCGTTGCTGCAGGTAACGGCTATTGCCCAGGCCGGTCAGCGGGTCCTGCAGGCTTTGCTGTTCGAGCGTGGCGACATTCTCCGTGAGCTGATGATTCTCCTGCTTGAGTCGCTGAAGGGAGCCACACAGGCGGTCGGCGGCGAAGATGCGTGGCAACAACTGTTCGTTCATTGCCGATTTGCTGATGAAGTCGTCGACGCCGTGGTCGAACGCTTGCCCTAGGGCATTCTCGCTATCGCGGCCAGTCAGCAGGATGACGTAGCTGTAGTGGCCGCCCAGAGCATCGCGTTGGCGAATCTGGCCGGTCAGTTCGAGGCCGTCCATTTCCGGCATCAGCCAATCGGCTAACAGCACGTGAGCAGGCCGTTGCGCATGCTGCACAAGCGCGTCGGCAGCACTGCTGGCGAAGCGGATGTCCTGATAGCCAGCCTTGCTCAGTGCGCGACCTATCATGACGCTGGAAAACTTGGCGTCATCGACTACGAGGATGCTCAGAAGGGGGTTGGGCATGGCAAGCTCAATCAATTGAAGAGGGGACGTCCTGTCACTCCTTGCCGTAGGGCGGGCGCTGACACGTCGAATCGTTATAATGACCGCGCTTTCTTAACCGTCAAGACATACGCGCTCGGCTCATGCGGCCTGTCGCGCTACTTTAGTGGAGGAATCCCATGCCCTCGTTCGACGTGGTGTCCGAACTGGACAAACACGAAGTCACCAACGCGATCGATAACGCCATGAAGGAACTGGATCGTCGTTACGATCTGCGCGGCAAAGGCAGCTTCGAGCACAAGGACCTGACCGTGCAGCTGACGGCAGACGCTGAGTTCCAATTGGAGCAGATGCTCGAGATCCTCAAGTTGAGCCTGGTCGAGCGCAAGATTGATATCCAGTGCCTGGAGATCAAGGATGCCTACCCATCCGGCAAGAGTACCAAGCAGGAAGTGGTGCTGCGTGAAGGGATCGAAAAGGAACTGGCGAAGAAGATCGTTGCGCACATCAAGGACGCCAAGCTCAAGGTGCAGGCTGCCATCCAGGGTGAGCAGGTACGCGTGACCGGCAAGAAGCGTGACGATCTGCAGGAAGCGATCGCCGCCCTGCGTGGTCATGAATTCGGCATGCCGCTGCAGTTCAACAACTTCCGCGACTAATTCCCCTTCGCGCCTCGGCGCGAGCGTTCATCCCCCGCGTTCGTCGGCGCCCGTCCTCAGGGCGCCGATGCTTGAAGGAGTAACTCCATGGACCTCTCCGTCGACTACCTGGTCGATCTTTCCGAATCCTGGCTGCCCATCGTGTTGCAGTATGGCGCGCAGGTGACACTGGCGCTGCTGACATTCCTGTTCGGCTGGTGGTTGATCAACACCCTGACCGCCAAGGTGAGCAGCCTATTGCAGCGCAGGCAGGTGGACCCGACCCTGCATGGCTTTATCGGCAGCCTTGCCAGTGTGGTGCTCAAGGTGTTGCTGCTGGTCAGCGTGGCTTCGATGATTGGCGTGGAAACCACCTCCTTCATCGCGGTGATCGGTGCCGCCGGCCTTGCGATCGGCCTGGCCTTGCAGGGCAGCCTGGCGAACTTCGCCGGTGGTGTGCTGATCCTGCTGTTCCGTCCGTTTCGCGTTGGCGAGTGGATCGAGGCGCAGGGCACCGCGGGTACGGTGAATTCCATCCAGATTTTTCATACCGTGCTCAAAACCGGGGATAACAAGACGGTGGTGGTGCCCAACGGGGCGCTTTCCAATGGGCACATCACCAACTTTTCCCGCGAGCCCCGCCGCCGTGCCGACATCAATGTCGGCATCGACTACAGCAGTGACATCAAGCTGGCACGACAGGTATTGCTGGAAATAGCCGAGGACCCGCGGGTGCTGCGCGAGCCTGAGCCGGTGGTGTTCGTTACCGGGCTTGGGGACAGTTCGGTGAACCTGTCCCTGCGTGTTTGGGTTGCGACAGGCGACTTCTGGCCGGTGACCTTCAGCTTCACCGAGCAGGCCAAGGAGCGATTGACTGCCGCTGGCGTCGGTATCCCGTTCCCGCAGCGTGTGGTGCATCTGGTACAGAGCTGACGCGTTCGTGTTGTGCAGACAGAAAGAAGCCGGCATATGCCGGCTTCTTCGTTCTTCAGGACTGTTCTGAGGTGGCGTCGCGCTGCGGCTCATCCGGCTGCTGCCGTGTTCTCGACCACTGCCAGGCGATCAGCACCAGGGTCGGAATGCCGAGCAGTGCGGTGATCAGGAAAAAGTCGCTGTAGCCAACCTTCTCCACCATCACCCCGGAATACCCCCCAAGCAGGCGCGGCAACAGCAGCATCAGTGAGCTGAGCAATGCATATTGCGTGGCGGAGAACTTCAGATTGGTCAGGCTCGACAGGTAGGCGACGAATGCTGTGGACGCCAGACCACCGCTGAAGTTGTCGCAGGAGATGGTGACGATGAGCATTTGCAGGTTCGCGCCCATCTCGACCAGCAGCATGAACATTAGATTGGTCGCCGCCGAGGCGACTCCGCCGATGAAGAGAATCGGCAGAATGCTGAAACGCACGATCAGCAAGCCGCCAAATGCTGCGCCGAGCAGCGTCATGATCAGGCCGAAAAGCTTGCTGACGCTGGCGATCTCGTCCTTGGAAAAGCCCTGGTCGATGTAGAACACGTTGGCCATCACACCCATCACCGTGTCCGACATGCGGTAGGTGGCTATCAATCCGAGCAGCAACAGTGCCTGCCAGCGGTAGCGGACGATGAAGTCGGTAATTGGCGTCAGTACTGGGCCCATCAGGATACGCCCGGGTGCTGAGAGACAGCCCCAGCAGATCAGCAGATACATGGTGCCGCGTGGCCAGTAGCCGCCCCAGTAGGACTGGAACATGCCGGTGGTGGAAACCATCAGGATGATCAGCAAGATCACTGACACGGCCTGATGGGCGAAGTCGAAACGCAGCGGGCGCTGCCTCTGAGCTGCCTGACCAAAGATGTGGCGCACCGGTGCGAACAGGGCCCGCCCCATCGGTGAAATCGTCCCGAGAATGAACAGCGCGTACAGCGTTGCCCGCGGCCAGGCCTGGGCGATCAGCGCGTTGATCATCGCCGGTACCGAGATGAGCAGCACCAGCAGCAGGCCAACCGCCGCCAACTGGTGGTTGAAGCTGAAACGTGACGGCTCATTGGGTAGCGGGGTGCCAGCCTCCGGCTCGCGAATCACCAGGCTGGTGATCAGGCCGGGGATGATCAGTACAGCGAACGCCAGATAGGTCGTGGCCCACGCGGCCTGGTTGTAATCGACGCTGCTTGAACCCAGCCACTCAGCGAGGAACAGTGCGCCGGCGCTGGCCAGCAGCATGGCGACCCGGTAGCCGGTCATGTAGCTAGCGGCCAGGGTCGCCTGTAATTTGTCTTCGGCAATCTCCAGGCGGTACGCATCAATGGCGATGTCCTGGGTGGCCGAGGAAAAGGCCACAACCACTGCCAGGGCGATGAGCATCGTCAGGTTGTGCTGCGGATTGCACAGCGCCATGCCGATCAGACCGATGGCGATGAGCGCCTGCGACAGCACCAGCCATGACCGGCGCCGGCCAAGGCTGCCGATCCAGGGCAGGCGCCACTGATCGAGCATCGGCGACCAGACCCACTTGAAGGCATAGGCCAGGCTGATCCAGCTGGCGAAGCCGATGGTTTCCCTGGAAACCCCGGCTTCGCGCAGCCAGACCGAAAGCGTGGAGAACACCAGTACAGCGGGGAGGCCCGCGGCGAAACCCAGCAACAGCAGGGCCAGCGTAGCGGGGCTGGCGTAGGCGGCTAGCGCATCGCGCCAGGTTTCACGGGACATACATCGAGGTTCTGTACAGTTCGGACGAAGGGCGCACTCTAACCGCTGTGCTCCGTGGAATGCCAGCCGTGCCGACGCATGTCCACCCGGTCGTTGACGATGGTGAGGCCCTCGGCGCGCAGGCGCATACGCTGTTCATGCCCGGCTGCGGAACCGGCTGGCAGGCTGAGCCGCCCCCCCGCAGCGATAACCCGGTGCCAGGGCAGACTGGTGCCGTCGGGTAATTGCGACATCAACCGGCCCACCCAGCGGGCAGCGCGGCCGAGCCCGGCCATGGCGGCCAGTTCGCCGTAGCTTGTGACCTTGCCTGGCGGGATCTGTGACATCACCAGGTATACGGCGGCACGACGCGCCTCGGCATCGGCAGAGGGCGGCAGCAGCGGTGCGTGATCAATCATCTTGGCTTCCGGGCGACGGGGGACTGGTCAGGCAGAGAACTCGCGGTCCATTCGGCGGTCTTTGCTTGCTGTAGTTGAACGCATAGGGATAATGCCAGCCTTTCAACCGCCTTCGACAGATTCCCATCCTTAATATGCTCACCAGAACCCTGCTTTGCACGACCCTTTGCGCTGTTGCCCTGCCATCGTTCGCCGACACGGTGTGGCTGAAGAACGGTGATCGCCTGACCGGCAAGATCAGCGTGCTCGATGGCGGCAAATTGCTCATCGAAACCGAATACGGTGGCTCGATTCCGCTGAAGTGGAACCAGATCGCCACGCTGGAAAGCGACCAGAAGCTACTCGTCAAACAGGACAACGTGACCGGTGAGGTCGCGCACGCATTGCGGGCTTCCGAGCAGGGCAAAGTCACGCTGATCAACGGTGCCGCTCCGCGTACCGTGGAGCTGGCGAGCATTTCGCAGATCATTCATCCCAAACCGCTGATTCAGGATTTCACCTGGAAGGGCAACATCGACGTGGCGATGGATTACAAACGCGCCGAAACCGATACCGATGACTATGACGTCTCTTTCGATACCAAGGCTCGTCATGGCCTGTGGCGCCACAACGGCACCGGCAACTACAACCGCGAATACCGCGATGGCGTGACCGTTACCGACAACTGGGATGCCGAATACGCGCTGGACCGGTTCCTCGACCAGCATTGGTTCTGGCAGGGGCGTCTCAGCTACAAGCGTGATCAGATCGAAGACGTTCGCCGCCAGCGCACCATTGGTACCGGTCCGGGTTACCAGTTCTGGGACAACGAACTGGGCGCGTTCTCGCTGGCCGCGTTGATCAACCGCAGCGACTATGAGTTCGCTGATGGCGACAAGGAAAATTTCTACCTGGCGGCAGCCAAGTGGGACTATAACCGTTACCTGGTAGGCAAGACCTTCGAGCTGTACAGCACCGGTGAACTTGGCAAGCCGCTAGAGAATGTCGCCGATTACGCGCTCGATGCCGAGATCGGCTTGCGCTACAAGGTGACCGACTGGGCCTCGCTGAACATGAAGGCGCAGAAGGACATCATCAGCGGCGCGGACAACGACCTCGACGAGACCCGCTACAGCATCGGGTTCGGGGTGGGCTGGTAAGCCAGACCGGCTGTTGTGCATATATAAAGAAGGCAGCCAATGGCTGCCTTTCTTTTTGCGCGAGGGATGCAATCAGAGGCGCAGGCCGCCATCGAGTTCGAGAATGCGTCCGGTGTAGTAGTCGTTCTCGAAGATGTACGCCACCGAATGAGCTATCTCCGCCGGTTTGCCCATGCGCCTGAGCGGAATGCCGGCGGTCATCTTCTCCAGGGCTTCAGGCTTCATGCTGGCGACCATTTCCGTCTCGATGAAGCCCGGTGCCACACCGGCGACACGAATGCCGTAGCGTGCCAGCTCCTTCGCCCAAACCACCGTGGCAGACGCCACCCCGGCTTTGGCAGCGGAGTAATTGGTCTGGCCCATATTGCCGGCGCGGGAGATCGACGAGATGTTGATGATCGCGCCTTCGCTCTTCAGCTCGACCATCTTTGCCGCGACTTCACGGGTGCAGAGGAACACACCGGTCAGGTTGACGTCGATCACCGCCTGCCACTGCGCCAGGCTCATCTTGCTGATCTCGCCGTCCTTGACCTTCAGCAGCAGGCCATCGCGCAGGATACCGGCGTTGTTCACCAGCCCATGCAGGCCATCGAAGTCATCGGCCACACATGAAACCATGGCGGTCACCTGTTCCTCGTTGGCGACGTTGCACAGGTAGGCGCGGGCGTCTCCGCCGACTGCCTTGCAGGCAGCGACAGCTTCGTCCAGGCGCTCCTGATTCAGGTCCACCAGTGCAAGTCGCGCGCCCTTGCTCGCCAGGTACTCGCCCATGGCGCGGCCGAGACCCTGGCCGCCGCCGGTGACGATGATGACTTTGTCTTGAAGCTGCATGCCTATCTCCATGTGCTCGTTCTGCGGGAACGACGCCCGCGGGGGAAACCGTTATGCTGAGCGCTCCGTCGACCCGAACCCGTCTCTCGAGGAGACCCAGTGAGCGCCGAAGCCAACAAGCATGCCCGACAACTCCTGCTCAAGGAATACCGCGGCGTGCTCTCCACTCATTCCCAGGCCATGCCGGGATTTCCATTCGGTTCGGTAGTGCCTTACTGCCTGGACGCCAATGGCTGGTCGCTGATCCTGATCAGCCGCATCGCCCAGCACACCCGCAATCTAAAAGCTGATGGTCACTGCTCGCTGCTGGTTGGCGAACGCGCCGCCGAGGACGTGCAGGCTGCTGGGCGGCTTACGCTGTTGGCCGTAGCCCGACAGCTCGACGAGCCTGCGGCGATCGAGTCGGCCGCGCAGCGCTACTACAGCTACTTTCCCGAGTCGCGCGATTACCATCGTGTGCATGACTTCGATTTCTGGGTGCTGGAGCCGGTGCGCTGGCGCTATATCGGCGGTTTCGGTGCAATTCACTGGCTGGATCACGTCGCACTGGCCAATCCCTTTGCGGTCGAAAATGGTGAGCTGGAGCGGGGCATGGTCGAGCACATGAACGACGACCACGCTGCCGCCATCGCCCGTTACGTCGAGCAGGCCGGTTTGCCGCAGAGTACGCCTGCGCAGATGGCTGGCGTCGACAGCGAGGGATTCCATCTGCGTATCGGCCAGGCACTGCATTGGCTGGCGTTCCCGCAGCCCTGCGAAACGCCGATGGCAGTGCGCCAAGCGCTGGTTGCGATGGCGCGTGGCTGAAGTGGATTCAGTTTCGCTTCAGCCGCATTGCGCATAATCCGGTTACAGGCTGTTTTCTATCCGGGTTGAATTAGGCCGACCATGCCGCCATCTACAGAGGACTGGAAGCTGATCTTCCGTCAAGGACCATCGATGCGAATCTTCTTTGT
Source organism: Stutzerimonas stutzeri (assembly GCF_038561965.1). Taxonomy (NCBI): domain Bacteria; kingdom Pseudomonadati; phylum Pseudomonadota; class Gammaproteobacteria; order Pseudomonadales; family Pseudomonadaceae; genus Stutzerimonas; species Stutzerimonas stutzeri. Next base: position 1,125,173 of record NZ_CP139348.1, read on the forward strand.
ACTGTTTCTGTTGTTTCCGTTGGCCGAGCTGTATGTGCTGATCAAGGTCGGCAGTTCCATCGGCGCGCTGGCGACCATCCTGCTGCTGGTGCTCAGCGGCATCGCCGGCGTGTTGCTGTTGCGCTTGGCCGGTTTCGCCACGGCCTGGCGCGCCCGCGAGCGTCTGGCGCGTGGTGAACTGCCCGAGCGCGAAATGCTGCAGGGGCTGATGATGGCCATCGGCGGCGGCTTGCTGTTCCTGCCCGGCTTCATCAGTGATGTGCTGGCGCTGATCGTGCTCTTCCCGCCGACCCGCAACTTTCTGTTCCGTCAGATCAACCGGCGGATCGAAGCACGGATGCGCCGTCAGCGCGCTTTCTCCGACGATCTGCAGGCGCGCGCCAACCCGCAGCGGCCGAACGTGATTGAGGGCGAATGGGAGCGCAATGACCGCGACCGCTAGGCCGGCCAATCGCTGTTTCGGCATGCTCTCAGGCATGCCGTTTTTGGTTTTCAGCCATGAAAATTTCATGCGCGCCCCTTGAAATACTCTTGAACGCCCGCATGTAGCGGACACCGCAAGGTCGCTGTCGTGTTCGACAGTCCGTCTTCTGCGGCTCGCATTGCGGGCCGCAACCGGCACCGCCGGATTTGCCCAACCCGCCGATGAAGGTCATCGGCATGGAATAACTCTACTAGGAGAGATCGACAATGAAGCTTCGTCCTCTGCATGACCGCGTCGTAATTCGTCGCAGCGAAGAAGAAACCAAGACCGCAGGCGGTATCGTTCTGCCGGGCTCCGCTGCCGAAAAGCCGAACCGTGGCGAGATCGTCGCTGTAGGCACTGGTCGCGTTCTGGATAACGGCGAAGTCCGTCAGCTGGCCGTCAAGGTTGGCGACCAGGTTGTATTCGGCCCTTACTCCGGCAGCAACACCGTCAAGGTTGACGGTGAAGATCTGCTGGTGATGAGCGAGAACGAAATCCTCGCCGTCGTCGAAGCCTGATCAGCGTTCGCCTCTAGCGAACTGCGTTCCATCAACAGAATTTGAGGAAGAATCAACATGGCTGCTAAAGAAGTTAAGTTCGGCGACTCCGCTCGCAAGAAGATGCTGGTTGGCGTCAACGTCCTGGCTGACGCGGTAAAAGCGACCCTCGGCCCGAAAGGTCGTAACGTCGTCATCGAGAAGAGCTTTGGCGCTCCGACCATCACCAAGGATGGCGTTTCCGTTGCCAAGGAAATCGAGCTGAAAGACCGTTTCGAAAACATGGGCGCGCAGCTGGTCAAGGACGTTGCTTCCCGTGCCAACGATGACGCGGGCGACGGCACCACCACTGCTACCGTTCTGGCTCAGTCGATCGTCAACGAAGGCCTGAAGGCCGTTGCTGCCGGCATGAACCCGATGGACCTCAAGCGTGGCATCGACAAGGCGACCATCGCCATCGTCGCCGAGCTGAAGAATCAGTCCAAGCCATGCGCTGACTTCAAGGCCATCGCTCAGGTTGGCACCATCTCCGCTAACTCCGACAGCTCCATCGGCGCCATCATCGCCGAAGCCATGGAGAAGGTTGGCAAGGAAGGCGTGATCACCGTTGAAGAAGGCTCGGGCCTGGAAAACGAACTGTCTGTCGTTGAAGGCATGCAGTTCGACCGTGGTTACCTGTCCCCGTACTTCATCAACAAGCCGGACACCATGGTCGCCGAGCTGGACAGCCCGCTGCTGCTGCTGGTCGACAAGAAGATCTCCAACATCCGCGAAATGCTGCCGGTGCTGGAAGCTGTTGCCAAAGCCGGTCGTCCGCTGCTGATCGTCGCTGAAGACGTCGAGGGCGAAGCCCTGGCGACTCTGGTCGTCAACAACATGCGTGGCATCGTCAAGGTTGCTGCGGTCAAGGCACCTGGCTTCGGCGATCGTCGCAAGGCCATGCTGCAGGATCTCGCCATCCTGACTGGCGGTACCGTGATTTCCGAAGAAGTCGGCCTGAGCCTGGAAACCGCTACCCTGGAGCATCTGGGTAACGCCAAGCGCGTTGTGCTGAACAAGGAAAACACCACCATCATCGATGGTGCTGGCCAGCAGGTCGACATCGAAGCTCGCGTTGCGCAGATCCGCAAGCAGGTCGAAGACACCACTTCCGACTACGACAAAGAGAAGCTGCAAGAGCGTCTGGCCAAGCTGGCTGGCGGTGTTGCCGTGATCAAGGTCGGTGCTGGCACCGAAGTCGAGATGAAAGAGAAGAAAGCCCGCGTTGAAGACGCGCTGCACGCAACCCGTGCTGCCGTTGAAGAAGGCGTGGTACCTGGCGGCGGTGTCGCTCTGGTCCGTGCACTGCAGGCGATCTCCGAGCTGAAGGGCGAAAACGCCGATCAGGACGTGGGCATTACTCTGCTGCGTCGTGCTGTCGAAGCACCGCTGCGTCAGATCGTTGCCAACTCCGGTGGCGAGCCGAGCGTTGTGGTCGACAAGGTCAAGCAGGGCAATGGTAACTACGGTTACAACGCTGCGACCGACGAGTACGGTGACATGATCGAGATGGGCATTCTCGATCCGGCCAAGGTAACCCGTTCTGCTCTGCAGGCCGCCGCTTCCATCGCCAGCCTGATGATCACCACCGAAGCGATGATCGCTGAAGTGGCTGACGACAAGGCTGCTGGTGGCATGCCGGACATGGGTGGCATGGGTGGCATGGGTGGCATGGGCGGCATGATGTAAGCCGACCGGCCCCTGAGCTGCAAAAGAACCCCGCCTCGTGCGGGGTTTTTTTTGACCTTGCGATAGCATGCCGGTCAGGTTCGCGACGACCGATGTGACCGTTCGTCCAAAAGCACGCAAGAATTTACCAGCTAGGCTACGGTCAGTTAACTATCCGCTTAATCAAGGGCTTACGCCATGAAGCTGGAAATAGCTCGAGGATTGTTTCTGGTCGGCGCGCTTGGGGTTACCACGCTGTGCGTGGCGGCTTGGAACGAGCCTGGCGCCACGCTGGTACAGAGCAGTGCAACGCGCGATTACTGTCCGCTGCCGCCCAGCGGCAAGGCCCGATTCGACGCCGCGCGGCCCGATCAGGATCTGTTGTTGCTGCTTTACGGCTTGTCCCAGGGGATGCGTTGAGCCACGCACCACCTGGGCATCAGCTGGCGCTGACCACCGCGCGCTCGCTCGGTACGCGGTCCGGCTGGGCTACGAGGTCATAGACCGCTGGTAGCACGAACAGGGTGAACAACGTCCCCACCGACATGCCGGTGGCGATCACCAGGCCGATATCGAAGCGGCTGACCGCACCGGCACCGCTGGCAATGATCAGCGGCACCATGCCGAACACTGTTGCAGCAGTGGTCATCAGTACCGGGCGCAGGCGGATCGCCGCGGCTTCTTCCACCGCTTCGCGTCGACTCAGCCCTTGTTCACGGCGCAGCTGATTGGCGAATTCGACGATCATGATGCCGTGCTTGCTGATCAGGCCGATCAGCGTCACCAAGCCCACCTGTGTATAGATGTTCATGCTCGACAGGCCGAGAAACAGCGGCACCAGCGCACCGCAGACCGAGAGTGGCACGGTAACCAGGATGACCAGCGGATCGCGGAAGCTTTCAAACTGGGCAGCCAGCACCAGGAAAATCACCGCCAAAGCCAAAGCAAAGGTCAGATACAGCGCGTTGCCTTCCTGGATGTACTGCCGCGAGGCACCGGCGTAATCGAAACCGAAGCCGTCGGGCGCCTCTTCGCGGGCTATGGTCTGCAGCGTATCGATCGCTTCCCCCATGCTGACGATCGGAAAGCCCTGGATCATTGCCGCGTTGAGTTGCTGGAACTGCTTGAGCTGGGTTGGGCGTGCGCGATCACGCACCTTTATCAGCGTCGACAGAGGCAGCATCTGACCTTGCCCGTTGCGCACGTAGTAGTTGCTCAGCCACTCGGGGTTGTCGCGGTAGGCGCGCTCGACTTGAGCGATGACCTTGTAGCTGCGACCCTCGATGGTGAAGCGGTTGATCTCGCCCTCGCCGAGAAGGGTACTCAGTGTCAGGCCGAGGTCCTCCATGGAGACGCCCATTTGCGCGGCCTTCTCGCGGTCGATCTCGACCACGATCTCCGGTTTGTCGAAGGCCAGATCCACATCGAGGAAGGCGAATTTGCCCGATTCCTCGGCGCGCTTGCGGATGCGGTCGGTCACTTGCAGCAGCGTCTCGTAGTCGTTCGCCGTGTTGATGACGAACTGGAACGGCAGACCCTCACCCGTGCCAGGTAGCGAGGGCAGGTTGAAGCCGAAGATCTGCAGGCCGGGCAGGCGGTCGAGCTTGGCCTGCACTTCGGGGAGGATTTCCATCTGCGAGCGCTCGCGCTCATCCCAGGGTTTGAGCAAGAAGCCGCCGATGCCGCTTTGCACGCCATCGAAGCCATTGATCTGGAACCAGGAGTAGTACTCCGGAAAGCTCTGGAATATCTCCAGGAACTGGTCGGTGTAGGCGTTCAGATAGTCCAGGTTGGCGGTTTTTGGCGCGCTGGCCATCATGAATACGATGCCCTGGTCCTCTTCTGGCGCCAGTTCGCTTTCGGTGAACATGAGCAGGGCGGGAATCAGCGCGAGGACCAGCACGGCAAACACCAGCACCACCGGGCGCGTGTTCAGGGTGCCGTGCAGAGCGCGCTGGTAACGTTGCTTCAGCCGCTCGAACAGCTCGTCCAGACGGTTGGCAAATCCGCTGGGGTTCTCCTCGTGACGCAGCAGCTTCGAACACATCATCGGTGACAGCGTCAGCGCCACGACGCCGGAAATCAGCACGGCCCCGGCCAAGGTCAGGGCAAACTCCTGGAACAGCGCTCCGGTGAGCCCCTGTAGGAAGCCGATGGGCGCATAGACCGCCGCCAGGGTAATGGTCATCGTCACCACCGGCATGGCGATTTCCCGCGCGCCGTCGATGGCCGCCTGAAACGGCGCCTTGCCCTGTTCGATATGCCGGTGGATGTTTTCCACCACGACGATGGCGTCGTCCACCACCAGACCGATTGCCAACACCATGGCCAGCAGCGTCAGCAGGTTGATCGAATAACCCATGGCCTGCATGAAGAACATCACGCCGATCATCGACAGGGGAATGGTCACCACCGGAATCAGCACGGTGCGCAGCGAGCCGAGGAAGAGGAACACAACGATGACGACGATCACTGCCGCCTCGGCCAGGGTCTTCACCACCTCGTCGATGGAGGCCTGGATGAACTCGGTGGCGTCGTAGGCGATGCTGGCCTTGAGTCCGGGCGGCAATTGCGCCTCGATCTGCGGCATGATTGCGCGCACTTCCTTGATCACATCAAGCGGGTTGGCGCTGGGGGTACCCTTGATGCCGATATAGACGGAGGGAATGCCGTCGAAAGAGCTGATCGAGTTGTAGCTCTCGGCACCCATCTCCACCCGCGCGACGTCGCCCAGCAGCACCCGGCTGTCGCCTTGGGTGCGCAGCGGGATCGCGGCGAACGCCTCCGGAGTCTTCAGTTCGGTGTCGGCGTTGATGCTGGTGACTACATACTGACCTTTCACCTCGCCAGCCGCGGAGAGGAAGTTGTACTTGCGCACCGCCTCGTTGACGTCACTGGCGGAAACCCCGTACGCCGCGAGCTTCACCGGATCCAGCCAGAGGCGCATGGCGAAGACCTGATTGCCGAGGATTTCCGCTTCGGCCATGCCCGGCAGCGTGGCCAGCTTCGGCTGAATCACTCGCGACAGATAGTCGGTGATTTGCGGGTTGGAGAGCTGGTCGCTGTAGAAGCTGATGTACATCAGCGCGGTGGAGTCGGCCGCCTGCTTGTTCAGCACGGGGTCCTCGGCGCTCTGCGGCAGCTGATTCTTCACCGAGTTGGCCTGGCTGAGCAGCTCGGTGTAGAGACGGTCGGTGTCGGCACCGATGCGCGCGTACACAGAGATTACCGAGGCGTTCTGCTGGCTGACCGAGGTCATGTAGTCAACGCCTTCGGCGCTGGCCAGGCTCTGCTGGAGCGGCTGGGTGATATAGCCCTGAATGGTTTCGGCATTGGCGCCCGGATAGGCGGTAGTGACCGTGATCAGGGCGCTTTCCATCTGCGGATACTGGCGAATGGTCAGGCTGTTGAACGCCTGCACGCCGAGCAGCACGATCAGCAGGCTGATGACGCTTGCCAGCACGGGTCGGCGGATGAAGGGATCGGTGAAAGCCATGGGAATTCCCTGGAACCTGTTCGAAGTCTGCTGTGCGTCGGGCCTGCCGTGTTACCGGCAGGCGCCGTTCAGTTGGTCGCCGGCTGCTGCGAGCCTTCCAGCTTGAGGGTACGGCTTTCGCTGATCGCGACATGGGCGCCGCTGTCCAGCTTGAGCTGGCCGGCAATGATCACTTGCTCGCCGCCCTCGAGGCCTTCGAAGACGACCGTCAGCCCATCGCGTCGCTCGCCGGTGGTGACGAAGCGGCGTTCGACCACCAGGTAAGGCTCGTCCGTGCTGATACCTTCCGGCGGCGTGCCTTCGGTCACCAGCAGTACCGAGTTGCCGTACAGCGTGTAGGTGATGGCCGTTTCCGGCACGACCACCTGCGCCGTTTCGGTCGGCAGCAATACTTGAAGATCAGCGAACATGCCGGGCAACAGACGGCCGTCCGGGTTGGCCAGCTCGGCGCGCACCTGAACGTTACGGGTGCTGGTCTCCACTTTCGGGTTCAGCGCGGTGATCACGCCTTCGAAACGTTCGTCGGGGTAGGCGGCTACGCGCAGCTGAACCTTCTGTCCGAGGGCTAGCAGCGGCACATGCTGTTCGGCCAGAAAGAAGTCGACGTATAGCCTGGTCAGGTCCTGCAGCGTGGCGATCGGCGTGCCGGCAGCGATGTAGTCACCTACGTCCACCTGACGAATGCCGATAGTGCCGGCAAAGGGTGCCAGCACGCGCTTCTTGGCCAGGCTGGCGCGCAGCTGGGCAACGCTTGCCTGGGCCTTCTGCGATTCGGCGTTGAGCCGGTCGTACTCGCTGCGGGAGATGGCCTGGCGATCAAGCAGGCTGCGTGCGCGCTGAAATTCCACTCGGGACAGGTTGAGGTCGGCTTCGGCGCTGGCCAGGCTGGCCTGCTCCATTTCGCTGTCCAGCAGCACAATCGCCTGGCCTTTGCTGACCTTCTCGCCAGACTGGAATTGTACGTCGGTGATCGTCCCGGCGATCTCGACGCTGAGGTCGATGCCTTGAGAAGCTCTGAGCGTGCCGATTGCCGGCAGGCGGCTTTGCCAGTCCATGCGCCGGGCGAGCTCGGTTTCGACATTGATTGCCGGCTTGGGTGCCTGGAACTGCTGAATCTGTTGGTAGATCGAGTTGAACTTGAGTGCGGCGAGGATCGCAACGACGACGACCACCGCGCCGAGCATGAACAGCATGCGGCGCAACATTTTCCGATTTCCTTGGAGATGTGAGCCGGCTGTCTACTGCCATGATCGAGGCAGCCGTTCGAACGATCCGATCATTGCCGGGGTCGGCAACCTGCTGGCGCCTGGCGCAGCAGCAATCGGAGAGCGAGGAACTTAGCCCCGAATCGGGGCCAAGTAAAGAGGCAGGTAGGGTGAAAACCGCTGAAGGTCGGGATGGACGACTGTTTGCCGGCCCACCCCGCTATCGGTCAGCCGGCAAGGCGCTGAGTGACTTCGGTGAGCTGTGCCGACAGGCCATGAAGGTTCTGACTTGCGGTTTCGGTCCGCTCCACGTTCTGCTGGTTGATGGTGGCGATCGAAGTGATCTCGGTGATGTTGCGCGAGATGTCTTCGGCCACTGCTGTCTGCTCCTCGGCAGCGGTGGCGATCTGGCGGTTCATGTCGCGAATCGCCTCGACCGCTTCGGTGATGCGCTGCAGCATCTGGCCAGCCTCGGTCACCTGGCCGACGCCTTGTTCGCTGCGTGTTTGGCCGTTCTCGATGGCGCGCACTGCGTTGCTGGCGCCAGTCTGCACGGTATCGATGATCTGATGGATTTCAGCGGTTGATTCGGCGGTGCGTTGTGCCAGGGTGCGCACCTCGTCGGCCACTACGGCAAAGCCGCGACCGGCATCGCCTGCGCGGGCGGCTTCGATGGCCGCGTTGAGCGCCAGCAGGTTGGTCTGATCGGCGATCCCGCGGATCACCTCCAGCACCTTGCCGATGCGTCCGCTGTCGCCTTCGAGGCGGCGAATGACGGCTGCCGTGTTGGCGATTTCACCGCTCATCTCGGTGATGGTGGCGATGGTCGCCCGCATGACCGTCTCACCCTGCTGTGCGGCGTGGTCGGCAGCATCGGCGGCCTGGGCTGCCTCGGCAGCGTGGCGCGATACTTCCTGAGCGGTCGCAGACATCTCGTGCATCGCCGTGGCGACCTGGTCGGTACGCGAGAACTGCTCCCGGGTGCCGTCGGCCATCATTTTGGCGATGGCGCTGAGTTCGCCGCTGGCGCTGTCCAGATTGGAGGTGCTCTGCCGCAGGCGGGTGAAGGTGTCGGCCAGGAAATCGCGCAGCACATTGGCGGCGACGGCGAGACGGCCCAGCTCGTCGGCGCGGCTGGCGTCGACGCGGTCGCTGAACTTGCCCTGGCTCAGGCGGGCGATGTGTTCGATCAGACTGCGAATCGGCTCGATGATCTGCCGATTGACTAGCCACAGGCTCAGCAGGGCGACCACCACCGCGGCCAGAATCATGATGACCGGGCCCAGCATTGCGGTGGTTTCGGCATCGGCACGAATGGTTTCCGAGCGCTGCTCGGCGGCGTCATGCAGCTGGTTGACCAGCTCGCTGAGTTGAGCACTGGTCGCCCGATCGATCCCGGCTACGGCGGCGTCCCCTGCTAGCGGGTCGGCGTCAGCGGCGATGTAGTCGGTCAGGCCTTTGCGGTAGGCCACGCCAAGGGTACGGTGCTCGTTACGCAGACGCTCGATTTGAGCCGCAAGGGTGGGCTCGTCCGCGCTCAGCACGAGCAGGTCGCCAAGGATTTTCTGCACCTTGGTTTCCTGGCTCTCGAACTGGCTCCAGTAGCGGGCGCGAGTGTCGGACTGCTTGCCGCGCAGCAGCACGTTCTTCCATTCCTGGACCTGCACCTTGAACTCGAGGTTGGCCTCGTCGATCAGTTGCAGTTCGGCCAGCGGGCCGTCGAGCAGCTTCTGGAAGTGATCGATGTTACCGCTGAGCATGCGAATGCAGACGAGGGCGATGAGCAGCGTCAGCAGAAGACTGCCGCCGATCAGCGCGAGAATTTGAGCGCGCAGGGATTTTTGGAGCATGGCAAGGTCTCGTTGCGTGATGAAACAACAATGAGCATCCCTGCCGTTACCTTGATGTATCGGCGGTGTGAGCGTTGTCTTGAGCTAGACGATGCGCAGGTGGTTGTCCCAGAGCCCTGCCGGCAGCTCCAGCGGCGTACTGGCGATCTGCTTGCCGCGGCAGTCGAACAATCGGCAACGGCCCTGGCCAGAACTGACCACGAAGCCTTCGGCAACCGCGGCGACGCCGGCGCAGTCGGGTAGGTGCGCTTCCTGTCGCAGTTCGGCGCTGTCCAGATCCCAGATGAAGACCTTGTTACCGCGCGGCGCGGTCACCGCCAGCAGGCGCAATTCGTCGTGAATGGCGAGGCTTGCGGTGTATTGGTTCATGATCTGCCGCTGCGCCTCGCCAAGCGGGAAGTGCTGGAAGGCTTGCCCCGGCCGCTTGATTGCCAGCAGCGGTACGCGGTCCATTGGGTCGCCTTCGTATTGCTGACCGCTCACGACAGTGCCGTCTGCCGCCACGGCGAGGTGGCGGACGCTGTTCATCTGCTCGGGTAGCTGTTCCTTGCTGATCAGGGTGCCGTCGCGGCGCAGCAGGACCAGGCTCGGCTCCATGGCGGCGAGATTCATCATCTCGCGGCTGTCGGCCTCGGTGCGGATACCGCCGTTGGCGATGACCAGGGTTTCGCCGTCCGGCATCCACAACAGCTGATGCGGGCCGACTCCGTGGGTCGCGTGCTCGCCGACGCGCAGCAGTTGGCGGCCTTCCAATCGATAGACGCCGAGTACGCCGCGGCCGGCATCGGAGGTGTCGTTCTCCGTGGTGTAAAACCACTCGCCTTCCTTGTGAAACACACCGTGACCGTAGAAGTGGCGGTGGGCCGGCGACGTCAGCGTCTGCAGCAAGCGCCCGTCACGCGAGTCGATCAGATAACTTTCGCGACTCGGGCGACGACCGACGAACACCGCTAGCGGCAGGTACGGGTGCGGGTAAACATCGTGGCAGCGCTCGGCGACAGGGGTGGCGAATACCTGGCTGCCGTCGAGACGGTAGCCGACCGCGTAGTGTTGACCGTTACTGTCGTTGCGCGCCGACAGCAACACCGGCTGTCCGCCATGACGGGTCAGCGTCCAGCCGGTTATACCGCCAGCGGCAAGCACGGCGCCGGTCAGGCCAAGCAGGGTGCGGCGCCTCATGATCAGTCCCCGTCGTGTGCGTTAAAGCCGATCTGCACACCAAGCGCGCGTGCCAGCTCCAGCTGGTGCAGGCGATGCAGGCGGTCGATCCGTTGGTACAGCCCGTCGAGCTCGGTACGACCCTCTTCGCTGGACAGCAGCTTGCCGAACGGTTGGGTCATGCCGGCCAGTTGCTGCAGCAGTTCGGCGTAACCGGCGTCGATGCGCTTGGCCAGGTCTGCTTGCTCGGCGCCGAGCAGCTTGCGCAAGCCATCCTGATCGGCGCCCAGCCACAGGCTTTCGGCGCCTTTGACGGCCGCGCTGATGCTCGCCAGGGTCGTGTCGCTGCGCCAGCCTTCGGCCTGATACGGCTGCGGATGCCCCTTGCTCTGCCGACCGAGCGGGGCGCCGAGTTTTTTCTTCAGGCCGTCGAGTGCGGTGACCTGAACCCGCAGCAGCTCGGCGATCGCTTCGCTCGGCTCGGCGTAATGTTCGTTGGGGAAGCTGCGCAGCTGGTCGGCCATGCCGTCCTTGTCTTGCCATTGCTGCAGCACGTTGGCGGCGAGTTTCTGCTGGTGCTCGCCGATAGCCGTCAACAACGGGCAATAGCGCGTTTTGGTGGCGCTGTCACCGAGGTCGATGCTGCTGTCGAAGAGGATGTATTCGTAGGCGCTCAGGCCCTGTACCACGACGCTGGCGCCATCCAGATCGGCCTGGGTAAGGTCGGGTTTGGCGCTAAGCAATGCCGTGACCTGGCGCGCGACCAGATTCTTCTTGTCGGGCCAGAATTGCACCTGCCAGGCCAGATTGCCTTCGCCCATGGGGCCGATCAGCAGCGGCTGCAAGCCGGCCCAGGCGGTCTGTGCATGCACGAACGCCGCGCGTGCCTCCTCGGTTGTCTGATTGTCAGCGCAGTAGGCAATAGCGCTTGCAGCCAGGCGGCGGTCCGCCTCGGCCCACTGGGTGTAGCTCGGCAACAGCACGCCATCGACCAGCGCCTTGCTGGTTTCAGCTTGCGGGTCAGTCGGGGTGCAGGCGCTCAACACAAGCGCGGCAAACAGGCTGCCACTGGCAATGCGCAGGGAGTTGGAACGGATCATGGTGTCCTCGTCGGCTAGGCCGTTACAGCGCTTTCGCGCCGAAAAAGCTTGGATTGGATGGCATTTAGAGCGACTCGAGGAAGCTCAGTAGCGCGTTGCGTTGTTCCTGATCGAAGCCCAGTACGATCTGGCGGGATTTCTCCGCTTCGCCGCCATGCCAGAGTATGGCTTCGAGCAGACTACGGGCACGCCCGTCGTGAAGGAGTTGGGTATGCCCGCTGACCGTCTGCGTCAGGCCGATGCCCCAGAGCGGCGGCGTACGCCATTCGCGACCATTGGCCTCGAACTCCGGTCGGTGATCGGCCAGGCCTTCGCCCATGTCATGCAGAAGCAGGTCGGTATAGGGGCGGATGAGCTGGTTGGCCAGCTCCGGTTCCGCTGCGTCGGCGGCGGTGGTGAACTGCGGTACATGGCAGTTCTGACAGCCAGCACGGTGAAACAGCGTCTTGCCGGCGAGCACCTGAGAATCACCAACGTTGCGCCGCGCCGGTACGCCGAGATTGCGGGTGTAAAACAGGATCTGGGCGAGGATGTTGTCACTCACTTCCGGCTCGCCACCGTCAGGCATGGCGCGGCAATCCGTCTGCCGCTCGGTGCAGCTGCTGCCGCTGAGCAGGCTGGTGGACAATCCCATGTCGTTGAAGAAGGCGTCGGCATTCTGCTGATTCAGGCTCGGTTGGCCGGCCTTCCAGCCGAAGCGGCCCATCACGGTTTGCCGGGTGGTTTGATCGAAGACCCGGTTGGGGCGTCCGGAAATGCCGTTGCCGTCGCGGTCATCGGGGTCGGCATTGGCCAGCAGGGCCTCCTCGGGAATGGCTTCGAGCAGGCCGAGGCCAATCATCGGCGGCGCGATGCGCAGCGACATCTGGGTGTTCGGATGCATATCGCCGTAGCCCAGTTCGCTCAGTTCGATTAGCGGTTTGCGTAGCTCGACTTCACTGCCGTCGGCGAAGCGCACACGCTCGGTCGAATAGCGCAGACGCACCTTGCCTTCCGGTGCGACGCCAGGAATCGCCATGTCCTGCAGCTGACCGCCGTAGCTCGGCTCAGGGGCGATGCCGCGTTCATGAACGACTTCGGCGTGCTCCGGTCCTGCCGGAATCGACAGTCGCACCAGCATGGATACGGCGCTGGCTGCGCCGGCTGCAGGCGGATGGCCTCGACCGTCCTTGATGTGGCAGTTCTGGCAGGCGTTGGTGTTGAACAACGGACCAAGGCCGTCGCGCGCCGTAGTGGAGGCGGGAGCAATGACCCAAGGGTTGCGGAAGAAGCTGTTGCCTACGCTGAAGTCGAGCCGACGCATCGGCGCCAGGTTGGCCGAAGGCATCGAGAAGGCGTTGTGGTCGAATTTCATGACGGTGGTGCTGCCGCCAGAAAGTGCTTCACCGGGCTCGGGTTGTTCGAAACGCGGCGTTTCGTCGTTGCCGCAGGCGGCCAGAGCCAAGGCCAGCAACGGAAAGAGGCGGCGAAACAGCGGGCGCATTGGATTACCTGCAGAGCGGTGAATTAAGCCGCGCAATCTTAGCAGGCTAATCTAATTTGAATAAGAGGGATTTGCATTTGCGGATTACTGCGGTGGCGCACCGGCAGCAGAGGGTTGATTGGTGATGCGACACGGGCGCAAGCGCTGCACCCGTGTCGATGCCGATCAGAACTCGTGATCGGCCGTGTCGGGGTTGAGGTCACTGATGTTGAGGGCAGCGGCCGCCTGTTCGATGGAGGCGGTCTGCTTGACCAGGGCGGCGATGGCGCTACGCACCTTTTCCTGACCTTCGGCGTTGTCCGCAGCGATCAGCTGGTCGAAGGCTTCGCCGTTGTTGGCACTTTCGACCAGCACTTGCAGCTTGGCTTCGGTGGTCTCCAGGTCGGTCTTCAGTGTGCTGTCCACTTCAGGGCTGACGCCCTGCACCAGCGAGGCAAGGCTCGGGCCGGTCAAGGTGCTGCCGTCCACGCGCTTGTATTCGCCCAGATAGACGTTGCGAATGCCGCGGGCGTTGAAGTAATGCGAGTTGTGCGTGTTGTCACTGAAGCAGTCGTGCTCGTCTTCGGTGGAGTTGGCTTCCAGTGCGACCTTCATGCGTTCGCCGGCCAGTTCGCCGAGCGAGAGGCTGCCCATGCCGAAGAGCATCTTGCGCAGGCCGTTCTCACCCGATTCGGCTTCCAGGCTGGCACGGTAGTTCTCCGCGCCTGGCTGCCACTGCTCGACCATTTCCTGCAGGTCGCTGACCAGCAGATCGGTCGCGACTTTCAGGTAAGTGCGGCGACGGTCGCAGTTGTCACCCGTGCAGCCTTCGCCTACGACGTAGTCTGTATGCGGACGCTCGCCGGCGCCCGGGCCGGTGCCGTTGAGGTCCTGGCCCCAGAGCAGGAATTCAATGGCGTGGTAGCCGGTGGCGACGTTGGCCTCGGAGCCGGCGAGCTCGTTGAGGCTGGTCAGCAGCTCGGCGGTGATTTCGCGGGTATCGATCTTGTCTTCGCCGATCTGCAGTTCGGTATTGGCGATGATGTTGGCGTTGGCGCCCGGGTTGCCGAGCGCGTGCTGGTAATCACCTTCGACGTAGTCGATCAGGCCTTCGTCGAGCGGCCAGGCGTTGAGCTGGCCTTCCCACTCATCGACGACCGGGTTGCCGAAGCGGAACACTTCGCTCTGCATGTACGGAACACGGGCAGCCAGCCACTCTTGGCGAGCGGCCTGCAGGGTTTCTTCGCTGGGGTTGGCGAGCAACGCATCGATTGCCTGCTGGAGTTGCACTGCAGTGCTGTGCGCGTCGCTGAAAACGGCCAGCGCCAGATCGGCGTAGTGGCCGACGACTGCTTTTGCCGCCTGCTCATCGGGCGTCTGCGCCTGTTCAGCCGGCACGCTCTCGGTTGTGCTTTGCGGTGCAGCGGTCTGGTTGGTTGGTGTCTTGTCTTCACCGCAACCGGCGAGCGAGATGGCGACAGCGAGGAGGCTGGCGGTTGCCCAGATGGGGGTGCGTAGCATGTGCGGGTTCCTTTGCGTGCGAGTGAACGAAGCCGAGGGCTGCTCGGAAGCGCTCAATAATGCGAAAGATTTTCATTTTGTGCAAAGCCAATGCGTGCACGGGCTCTCTCTTCCGTGTCAGCGCAACCGGTAGAATGCTGGCGTTTTGCAGCCCAGATATGGAGATGTCATGAGCCTGAGCGCGGTAGTTGTGCTGGTAGTGCTGTTCCTCGTCGCCGCCTATGCGGTGATTCTCTATAACGGCCTGGTGCGCCTGAAACATGGCGTCGGCAAGGCCTGGGCGAACATCGACGTGCTGCTGCGCCAGCGGCATGAAGAGCTGCCCAAACTAGTGGAAACCTGTCGGCAGTACATGCAGCACGAACGCAATACGCTGGAGCAGGTGATCAGCGCGCGCAACGCGGTTTCCAGCGCGCGGGAGCAGGGCGATGTCGGTGCGCTGGGGCAGGCCGAAACCGGGCTGCGTGCCGGACTGGGTCGACTGTTCGCGCTGGCCGAGAATTACCCCGAGCTGAAGGCCAACGAGAGCTTCCGGCACCTGCAGCAACGCATCAGTGGGCTGGAAAGCGGCATCGCCGACCGCCGCGAGCTGTACAACGAGGCGGTCAACCTGAACAACGTACGCATCGAGCAATTCCCCGATGTGCTGCTGGCCCGGACGTTTGGATTCAAGGAGGCCGCGCTGCTGCAATTCAGCGAGGCGGAGAAGGCCGACGTCGATCTGAAGGCGCTGTTCGGCTGAAATGGATCTCGGCCAGATCTTCACCTTCGCCCTAGCCGCTGCGCTCTGCCTTGGCGGCGCCTGGGTCTGTATCAGCCGCTGGTCGCGCGCGCGCCATCTGCTCGATACGCCGACTTCACGCATCCGCTCGGCGGCTCAAGGCTACGTCGAGCTGGTCGGCATGCTGTGTGAACTGTCCGTGCCGCAATCGGTGGCGCCGCTTACGGGCGAGCCCTGTCTATGGTGGCGCTACTGCATCGAGGAGTATCGCTCCAATGGCAAGCGCAGCAGTTGGAGCGTATTGGAGCGTGGCACCAGCGAAGCCTGGTTGCGCCTGGCCGATGCCACGGGCGAGTGCCTGATTGATCCGCGCGGTGCCGAGGTGCATCCTGCTTTTCGCAAGGTATGGACCGGCAGCCTGCGTCACCCGCGCGGCATCGCCCCGAGTGGCTGGCTGAGCCTGCTGAGCAGTGGTAAACGCTATCGCTACACCGAGGAGCGGCTGCACGAGGGCGAACCGCTGTACGCAATTGGCGACTTTCGCACCACCGGCGGCGGGCGCCAAGGCCTCGATCTGTCGTCAGCCAAACGTGAAGTGATCCGTCAGTGGAAGGGCGACTACGCCGGCCTTCTGCAGCGTTTCGACAGCAATGCCGATGGGCAACTGGACGAGCATGAATGGAATCGCGTCCACCTGGCCGCGCGGTTCGAAGCCGAGGATCGTCATCGGCAGAAGAGCGCCGCCCCGGAACAACATCAATTGGCGCGCCCAAGTGAAGCGCTACCCTTTGTGCTGTCCAGTCACGGGGAGGAGGTCATCACCCGGCGCTTCTATTGGCAGGCCACAGGAGGTGCAGTCATGTGCCTGGCAGGTGCCGTATGGCTGGCGATGCAGTTCGGTATTACCGCCTGGTAACACCCAGCGACCTGCTCAGCGCTTGCGCTTTTCGGCGATCCAGATGGTATGACGCGTGCCGCGGTTGCCGTGAGCGAACACCTGCACTTCTTCGGCCTTGAAGCCGGCCTTGGCAAGCTTGTCGGAGAAAGCCCTGTCGGCGCTGGCCGACCATACGGCGAGCACGCCGGACGGACGCAGCGCGCGGGCACAGGCATTCAGACCGTCCAGTGAATAGAGCCAACTGTTGCTCTTCTGCGTCAAACCTTCGGGGCCATTATCGACGTCCAGCATGATTGCATCGAAGCCCTGAGGCTGCTGTTGCAGCAACTCCGCGACGTCCTGATTGAGCACCTCGGCGCGGCTGTCGCGCAGCGGGTGTCCGGACTTCTCGCCGAGCGCACCGCGGTTCCACTCGATCACCCCTGGCACCAATTCGGCTACCAGTACCTCGGCGTCCTGTCCGAGGTGGCGCAGGGCGGAGGCGAGGGTGAAGCCCATACCCAGTCCGCCGATCAGGACGCGTGCCTGCGGGCGCGAAGCGATCCGTTTGCAGGGGATCTCGGCCAACGCGTCTTCCGAACCATGGGTACGCGTGTTCATCAGCTGGTTGCCGTTGCCGCCCTGGATCTTGATGACGAAGTCATCGCCGTATTCGAACAGGCACAAGGCGCCGCCGGTGGGGATCGCGGCGGTATCCAGAAGTACGAAGCGTTTCATTGAGGGCTCGCCGTAGGCCGTGGATGGCCGAAAAAGGGCGGAAAGTGTGGACGAAGTCCTCGCGCCTGGCCAGCGTTCGGGCGACTGCCTGGCGTCGAACGGGCAGCTAAGGCTTAGGCTTGCCGGCCTAACGCAGCTCGGAATTACCCGCCCGATCAAAAGGCGCCGACTGGCGCAGCAGCAGGTCAAGATCAGCGGCCGCCAGCGGCTTGCTGTAGTAGTAGCCCTGGCCCTCCTGACAGCCCTCGGCGATCAGATAGGCTTCCTGCTCCGGTGTCTCGACACCCTCGGCGATCACCGTCATACCCAGGCTCTTGCCGAGCTGGATGATCGCCCGGACGATGGTTGCGCCTTCGTCCTGGCCAATGTCCTGGACGAAGCTCTTGTCGATCTTGATCTTGTCCAGCGGCAGGCTCTTGAGATAGCTGAGCGAGGAATAACCAGTACCGAAATCATCGATCGCAATCAGCGCACCGGAACGCCGCAGGCTGTGCAGGTTGTTTGCGGCGGCGTCGATGTCCTCCATCAGGCCTGTCTCGGTCACCTCCAGCTCCAGGGTTTCGGCGGGCAGCTGATGGGTCTGTAGCAGCTCGCCGATCATGGCCGGCAGTTCCGGGTGGCGCAGTTGCACCGTGGAGAGATTCACCGCCACACGCAAACCGGTATGTCCTTCGGCATGCCAGCGACGCAATTGGCTGCAGGCCTGGTCAAGTACCCATTTGCCGATCTCGATGATGCTGCCGTTCTGCTCAGCCAGAGGGATGAACAGATCCGGGGGCACCAGCCTGCCTTGTGGATGTTTCCAGCGAATCAGCGCTTCGACGCCAGTGATGCGATTCTGCCGATAGTCCACCTGAGGCTGATAGACCAGATGGAACTCGTCGCGCTTGAGGGCTTCGCTGAGGTCCTTTTCCAGTTCCCGGCGAGCGCGCATTTCACTGTCGATGCTGGCCACATAGAACTGGTAACGGTTGCGCGAGCGGCTCTTGGCGAGGGTCATGGTCTGCTCGGCTTTCTGCAGCAGCTTCTCGGTGTTGTCGCCATCCTCCGGATAAAGCGTGATACCGATGGTGGCCCGCAGCCGAATCGGGTCCTGATCGAGATCGATCGGGTTTTCCAGGTCGTCGAGTAGCGCCTGTGCCAGCTCAGCGGCTTCATACGGTTGCTCGATGCCGCTCAGCACCAGCACGAACTGATCACCACCCAATCGTGCCAGTGCACCGAGTCGGCCTGCGGAGCCGCGTAAGCGGTCGGCCAGCGCCTTGAGCAGGCAGTCGCCGGTCTGGTAGCTGTACTGCTCGTTGATGCCCTTGAAGTCGTCAAGGCCCAGGCAGAGCACCGCGACGCGCCGCTGCAAACGGCGCGCCTCGTCGAGGATATGGTCGAGCTGGTGTTGGAGCTGCTGTCGGTTGGGTAATCCGGTCAGCGAGTCGTACTGGGTCATCCGATGCAGGCTGCTTTCAGCTTCCAGACGCAGATGCATGTTGTGTTCGATAGAGGCGAGCAGCCCGTTGGCCGTTTCCACCCAAAGGCCCAGTTCGTTGCGCTCGTGACCTCTGATCATCGGCAGCTTGTGCTCGCCGGGGCGGTCCGGGTTGATCTGCGCCAGGTGCTCGATGAGCTTGGTCAGCGGCCGGGTCAGCAGCCACTGGTAGATCAGAAAGAGCACAAAGCCCAAGGTAAGCGCGCGCAGGATGCCGACGATGAAGATCACGATGGAGTCGTTGACGAAATCCTGGCCATATTGGGCCGTGTCCAGGGTGATGCGCAGCTCGCCGTAATATTCGTTGTAGGGCGGTTTGCCGATGAGCGGGATCGAGAACTGCCGGTCGCGGTGGAGGATCGGGTCGGTCAGCCAGCGGGTCGGCAGATCGATAGGCGGTCTGATCTTCAGCGCCAGCATGCCTTCGTCCGGATGGCCGATGGATGCCATGCGAATCGACTCGTGCTGGAAGAGCCCTTCCATCACCTGCGCGCCCATCTCGCGGTCGAGGCTGTAGATCGCCTGAGTAGAAGGGTCGCGAGTCATGCGCAGGATACGTTGGGCGTCGGCCTCGATCAGCTGGCGCGTCTTGTATGCGCCGAAGATGATCTGCGCGCAGCTGAGCACCAGCCCTACCGCCAGCGCTGATAGCAGGACGACACGCAGGAGCTTACGCGACAGGCTATTGCGCATTTCCAGCTTCAAATGAAGGTCCTTTTCCGTGCCGACGCTCGGTTGCGGAAGTATTGTTAGTCATTCGGCAGTCGTCAAAGGGCTGATTAACACCAGGGAGGACAGCAGCTCCGACTGTGCCGGCAGTACGTCATAGGATGCAAGTACAACGAAGCAATCCTAAGGAAACATTGCGCGCCGAATACCGCTAACGTAAGGCGATGTATATTTCTTGGCCTGCATTTGTATAGCGGCAGGCAAGGCCGAAGCCTTAAATGAAAATGCCCGCATTGAGTGCGGGCATTTCCATGACGCTGGTTCAGTGACTCAGCCTGCGAAGTTCTTCGCGACGAAGTCCCAGTTGACCAGGTTCCAGAACGCTTCGACAAATTTCGGACGGGCGTTGCGGTAGTCGATGTAGTAGGCATGCTCCCAGACGTCGCAGGTCAGCAGCGGCTTGTCGCCTGCAGTCATCGGGTTGCCGGCGCCGATAGTGCTCGCCAGGCCCAGGCTACCGTCGGACTTCTTGACCAGCCAGGCCCAGCCGGAGCCGAAGGTGCCGATGGCGGTCTTGGTGAACTCTTCCTTGAACTTGTCGAAGGAGCCGAAGGAGGCGTTGATGGCATCAGCCAGCGCGCCGGTCGGCTGGCCACCAGCGTTTTGTGCCAGGCAGTTCCAGAAGAAGGTGTGGTTCCAGACCTGAGCGGCGTTGTTGAAGATTCCGCCGGAAGAGGTCTTGATGATGCTTTCCAGGTCCTTGCCTTCGAACTCGGTGCCCGGGATCAGGTTGTTCAGGTTGGTCACGTAAGCAGCGTGGTGCTTGTCGTGGTGGAACTCGAGCGTCTCGGCGGACATGTGCGGCTCGAGAGCATTTTTTTTGTACGGCAGCGGCGGCAATTCGAAAGCCATGATGTATCTCCTACTCAGGTGTCGAGGATTGATGCGGCCAGCTGGAAGGAACGTACGAGGCGGTGCCGGCGATGCCGGTCAGCAGGCGCGAAATACGCGTCCCGCCCAGACCTCGGTAGTACCCTTCGCTCGCTACATGCTTGCGCAATCTCTGGCCGTTCACGGTCGGCCGAACAGACAGACTGAAGCCTTCCGCTCCATGTCTGCGAGCCAGCGATCATAGCACCCGACCTGCGGCAAAACCACGCGGCAACTGTATGGAATATAGGTTCCAGAGGGGTTGCCGGGACAATGCATCGGTTGCGAATGACTGGCTGCGCCTTGCGTGGACCGCGCCGCCGGCTGTGGCGTTCCTTTCGATCTGCTAATTGGCCCGCGGTGGGATGTCGCGTGCAAAGGCGTCAGCCAGCGAATGCCAGCTGCGCGGCAATCGCAAACATCATGGCCGCGACACCGAGGTCGATCAGGCGCCAGGTCAGCGGACGGGCCAGCCAGGGCGCAAGCCAGGCTCCGCCGAGCGCGAGAGTCATGAACCACAGCGTCGAGGCGCTAGCGGCACCCAATGTATAGGCGCCCGGCTCGGGCTGTTGTGCGCCGAGTGATCCGATCAGCACTACGGTATCGAGATAGACGTGCGGGTTGAGCAGGGTAACGGCCAGCGCGGCCAGCAATACCGCGCGCAGCGGACGCGGTTGCGCGTCGGCGCTGCGCAAGCTTCGCGGCTTGGCCGCCCGGCGCAGCGCGAGCGTGCCGTACCAGACGAGGAAAGCCACGCCGCCCCAGCGGGTGACTTCCAGCAGCAGCGGATTGCTCGCCAGTACCGCCGCCAGGCCGAACACGCCGACACTGACCAGCAATACGTCACAGACAATGCACAGCGCCGCCACTGGAAGATGATGTTCCCGGCGCAAGCTCTGCGCGAGCACGAAGGCGTTCTGCGCGCCGATGGCCATGATCAGGCCGGCGGCCACCAGTAAACCGTTGATATAGCTTTGCCAGATCGCATTCATAACCTACGCCTCTTTCGTTTTCTGCTGGCGAGTCTGCTAAGTGGCGAGCTATAAGAGAAACAAATTATGGTCAGGTGGCATTAGGAAATCTGATGTTCGATTACAAGTTGCTCGCCGCGCTTGCCGCAGTCGTGGAGCAAGCCGGCTTCGAGCGTGCTGCACAGGCGTTGGGGCTTTCGCAGTCGGCCATATCGCAGCGAATCAAGCTGCTCGAAGCGCGCGTTGGTCAGCCGGTGCTGTTGCGTGATAGTCCACCCAGGCCGACCGAGCTAGGCCAGCGCCTGCTCAATCACGTGCAGCAGGTGCGGCTGCTCGAGCGTGATCTGCAAGGGCAGGTTCCGGCACTGGACGAGAACCGGTTGCCGGAGCGATTACGGATCGCCTTGAATGCCGACAGCCTGGCGACATGGTGGGCCGGGGCGGTGGCGCCGTTTTGCGCCGAGCATCGGGTTTTGCTCGACCACGTAGTGGAAGACCAAGCCGTCGGGCTCAAACGGATGCGCGCCGGGGAGGTTGCCGCCTGCGTCTGCGCTGCGGAGCGCCCATTGGCGGGTGCGCGTAGCCAGTTTCTCGGTGCAATGCGCTATCGCGCACTAGCCAGTCCGGCGTTTGTCAGTAGGCATTTCAAACAGCCGGCAGCGCCCGGTGACCTCGCGCGCGTGCCGGCTGTGGTCTTCGGCCCGGACGACCAGCTGCAACATCGCTACATGGCGGCAGTTGGCGGCGGCGAGGCATTCATCCACCACTTGTGCCCGTCTTCCGAGGGGTTCGTGCGTCTGCTGCTGAGTGGGCTGGGTTGGGGATTGGTGCCGGAGTTGCAGGTGCGTGGCGAACTTGCGCGCGGGGAATTGGTCGATGTGCTGTCCGGACCGCCGATCGACGTGCCGTTGTACTGGCACCACTGGCGCAATGGCGGGCAATTACTCGACGAATTGACTCGGCACCTGGTGCGTTGCGCCAGTGGTTGGTTGCTGGTCGATTGACAGGCTCAGGCGAGAACTCGCTGGCCTCGATAGATGCGCACCTTGGTGTTGCTTGAGCTGGACGATGGGCGCGGCACGGGCGGCGGCAACTGGTCGCTGAAGACGGCGAGCTGGCGGCCGAGTTCGCGGGTCAGCTCGTCATTCGAGTGCATGCACCCGGTAAGCATGGCCGATACCGCATCCGGTTGGTTGAGATGGATGTCGAGTTGCTGCTCATCGCGAAGTCTGCGTCGCAGGCTGCGCATGCAGTCGATAACCGCTTTGTTCAGCTCCATGCTGTGTTTCCTCGTGATTGCCCTAAGGCCCGACATCCGTGTCGGAAGTGTCTATCCGCTGGCATGAGAGGCATAGCAAGCCGCGTACCAAGTTGCGCTGATACTTTTTGAAAGCCACTGCAGGCAAGTGCAGGGCGCAGCTGGTGAGGCTTGCAGGATTTGCGTCATGTCTCGCGCTCGCTGCGTAGGTGTCTCACCGTCAGGCGATCTGGGTTTCGGTGCACTGTGATGCGTTTCACAAGCAGCGCGATGCCCTACCGCGGTGCATCTAGTCGGCAGAGGCGCCATCGCTGATGGCTGCTTCCCGAATCGTTATACTGCGCGCTGTTTTTCGCTTCGCGCCATTGAAGGTACCCCATGCGCAACGATGCTCACGACGAACTGGACAACATCCCCAGCCTGACCACAGGCCGTGATCGCGTGGAGCCCTATCCGGCGCCGGATCTCGAGCCGATGCGGCGACCCGCGGCCGAACCTCCCGATGACGGTCGCTCGCGACAAAAGCGCCGCGCGAGCGGCGGCGGCAGCAAAGCGAGTACGGCTCCGCTGTGGGTCGTGGTGCTGGCCTTGCTGATCAGCCTCGGCGCGCTTGGCTGGTGGAGCTATCAGAAGATCGCCATGCTGGAAATGCAGTTGGTTGCCACTCAGGAGAGCTTCGCCCGCATCAGCGAAGATGCCGCGGGGCGGTTGCAGGACATTTCCGGCAAGGTCGTCGCGACCGAGTCCAACGTGACCACTGAAAGCGAGGCGGTGAAGCTGCGCATCAAGCAGCTTGAGCAACAGACCGTGGAACTCGGTCGCAAGCAGCAGGCCTTCGCCACCGAGCAGCAAAGCCTGGCCGGCCGGCAGGGCAATCAGGATCAGCGCCTGGAAGAGCAGGGCAAGCGCTTCGAGCGTCTGGGTACCGATCTTCAGGCTCAACAAGGCACCACCGCGACATTGACGGAAACCGTCAACACGCTGGGCAGCGAGCAGGCATCATTGAAGTCGACATTGAACGAGCAAGCCAAGCTGGCCGGTCGGCTCGATGCTCTGAGCAAGGATGTGGCCGCGCTGAAGCAGGGCGGCAATCAGAATCAGGCGATCAGCCGTCTGGAGCAGGACATCATGGTATTGCGCAGCCAACTGGACAACCGTCCGGCACCGAGCGCTACCAACACGGCGGAGTTCGACTCCTTCCGCGCCCAGGTCACCCGTACCATCAATGCCATGCAGAGCCAGATCGCCAACCTGCAAGGGCAGATTGACGGTCGCTGACTCGGAAGTTCGCCACCGCCGCGCCTATTCGCGGCGGCGGCATCTCCCCGCGTAGCTGCTTACAAGTCCCAGGCCAGTGATAACCCCAGCCCGTGGTCGCGGTTGTCGTTGCCCCGGTAGTGGTAGTTGGCGCGCAACGACAGACCTGGCGTCAAACGGTGCGCCAGGCCAAGGCTGAAGCGCGTCTGGTCGCCGGTCGGTACCGCACCCGGCAGCTCGAAGGTGTTGCCCGGTACGCTGTTCAGCGACATGCGCAGATCTTGGCGATCCTCGTCCTCACGTTCCACCTCCCGCGCCACTTCGCCGAACAGCCGCGTGCGCTCGGTTAGGGCGTAGTCGCCGAACAGTCCGAGCGAAAGACGCAGCGATTTCAACTCCTGATCGTGATAGCTCAGCGCGGTCGACCGTGTCCCTTTTTCGCTGTAGCCGTCGACCTCGATCTTTTGGTAGCTCGCGCCTATGAACGGGCCGAACTGCAGCTGGTCACCGGGCTGCATGAGGTTGAAGCCAGCCTTGGCCGCGGCTCCCCAGAGCGTACCTTCGGTGTCCCCCTTTTCCGCTCGCTCGGTGATGCCCAAGGCAAAGGTCCGCTTCAGATCGTGGTAATCGAGGTAACCGACGCTAAGGCTGAAGTCGGCGAACAGGCGCTGCTGCTCGTAGCGCGCAAAAGCCGTGGCGAGGTAGCTGCGCATGTCGTAGTCCGAGTCGTTTCTTCCCAGTTCCAGGGAGTTTTCCGCCAGACCCAGGCTGACTCCGCCCAGCCAGGCATCGCTCAGGCGCTGGGTAACACCCACCGACACGCTCAGCCCGTGGCCGTCTCCGCCACCGTAACCGTCGTACTCAGGCCGGTTGTAACCACCCTGGACGAAAGTGCGCCATGCACCGACCGCCTGCCAGTTGCCACGCTGGGCTGACAGCTCGTTGTCCAGTTGCTGCAAGTGAGCGCGCAGTGCGGACCGGCCCATTTCTGGCAGCAGCGAGATTTCCCACGGGGCGGCGATGATCGAGTAGAGGTAATCGGCGCTGATCTGGTGAACGGCGGTGGTCGGATGGACGCCATCATTGAACATCAGGCGATTAGGGTCCGGGGCGGTGCCGCCAAGGCCGTAGGTCGGGTCAGGCAGGCAAGGGGTAGAAGATGAAGAATCGAAGCAAACAGCGGTTTGTGCCACGTTCGGGTCAAAACCGAATGCGGCAAGGTCAGCGCGAACTTCCGACAAGAGCAGGCGGTTATTCACCAGCACATAGTTGCCGCCCTGGGCTTGCAGGCGGCTCGCCAGCTCCGTATTGAAGTCTGTAGTCAGATCATTCCAAATATCGGTCACGTTATTAAGTGTGCCAAGCGGCGTGCTGCCGACATCGGGCAGATCGGAGACGATGATGTAGCGGGCCCCGGCTGCCTGCAGAGCTCTGACGCCCTCGGCCAAGTCGCTCGCTGCCAAGAGCATGTCTCGCCCCTGGAAAATGTCATTGCCGCCGCCGTTCAGGTAGTACAGCGCGTTACTGTCGACTCGCGGATATTCCCGCAGATAACCAAGGCGGGTGCGGGAGAGGCCGTTGATTGAGACAGTCGAATCGCCGGTTATCGAGTCGAGGATCTGATCTGTGCGATAGCCACCAACGGCATAGTTGGTGCCGTCCGGATTGCCTGTGAGTATTGCCGGTAACAGCGGCGTGGAAGGCAGCGATTGAAGGCCGAGCATGCTGGCCAATCGTTGTGTGCCAACCTCGCCGATATATTCGCCCGCACCATACGTAGGGCCGGTGCGGTTGGTGAAGCGTAATCCGCCGGTGGGGTTGCCGCCGAGTGTCGGACTTTGCAGGTCGGGAAAGTTGCCGGCGTCGCTCAACGAGTCGCCGAACACAACGAACTGGCTGAACGGTCCGCTATTGGCGGTGGCCGTACCGGTCGTACAGGTGAGCAGAATGATTGCCGCAAGCGGTTTGAGAACGCTCTGCACGGAGTATCTCCTTATTGTTTTTCTTGTGGATACGTCGCTCGCGCACGTGCGGGCGACCCGGTCACGCTAGTGGCAGGTGGCCGTGCAGATAAGCCCTCGAAAGGGCGATTTCGCCTCAGCGGCCCGTTACCTCCTAAGACGTAATGGCCGCTTGCCTTCCGATTCATTGTCCTGGCTCAAGGGTTTTTGATGGCCAACTGATACCATCCGCCGCGCTTGCGCATCGGGAACGCCAAGTCGATCGCCCCGATGATCTGACTGGATGGCTGAACCGTTTGCTAGCGGCCGCCGGAACTGCCAGCTACATCACCAGCCCGCACGGAAATAGAATTTCCCAGCCAGGGAGCACAACAATAAATGCCATCACTTCTCGACCTGCTGCGTAGCCGCTTGAGTTCACTACTGCCCAGCGAGCTAAAGCCCAGCGAGCTTCGCCATCTGCTCAGCCCGGGGCGCCATCCGCTGCTGCTGTGCCAGCGCCGCGCGACCTTGATCGTCAATCGCGTGCGCTTGTTCGCTTTCCTCTTCGCCGTGCTGACTCCGTTGTGGAGCCTGATCGATCTGATGGTGTTCGAACCTCAGCTCTGGGCGGCGCTGGCCGGGTTTCGGATGATGGCCTGCCTGGCGTTCACCTGCCTGCTGTTGTTCTATCGCCCCAGCGGCAACCTGTTGGATGCGTACCGTGCGATCGCGATTTTGTTCGCCATCCCGACCCTCTTCTATATCGCTTCGCACACCTTGCTCGGCAGCTATCAGCTGGCGCAATTCTCCGCGGTGGTGGGTGCCGGCTATGCCTTCCTGCCGTTCGTGCTGATGGCAGGGCTGACCATCTTCCCGTTGACCCTGGTGGAGAATCTGGTGCTGTCCTGCCTGCTGCTGCTGGCGCAGGCGCTGACCGGTTACCTCAGCTGGGCGACGCTCAACTGGCCGTCGTTTGCCGGCGCGTTCTGGCTGCTGATCCTGATTGCCGGCGTCGCCAGCCTGGCCAGCATGAGCCAGCTGGCGTTCATGTTCGCGCTGGTGCGCCAGGCCATTCGGGATCCGCTCACCGGGATTTTCTCCCGCGGCAGTGGCGAAGAAATCCTCCGCTTGCAGTGGGATGGCGCGCAGCGCAAGAACGGCGCTCTTGCCCTGGCATTTATTGATCTGGACCACTTCAAGGCAATCAACGACAACCATGGCCACGAAGCCGGTGATCAGGTGCTGCGTGAGGCGGCCCGACGCCTGGTAGCTAAGCTGCGTGCTTCCGATAGCCTGCTGCGCTGGGGCGGCGAGGAGTTTGTGCTGATCATGCCGGACACCGACATGCACCAGGCGCACCAGGCGCTCGAACGCATCGTCGGCAATGGGCTGGGCCAGCGGCCGGAAGGCACAGCGCTGACGGCGAGCATCGGCCTGGCCGAGCGCCGTTGCGATCAGGTGACTGACTACCGCGACTTGCTGGAACTGGCGGACAAACGCATGTACTACGCCAAGACGAGCGGGCGCAATCGCCTCTGTGCGATGGATCTTGATGCCCTGGAGCAAGGAGTGCTCGCTCCGGGTGCATAGCGCATCGGTCGGGCGTTCGATTCGCCGCTGTTCAGTCAGCTTTCTGCGACGTTGAATACATGCCGCAGATAGCTGACGAAGGCGGCATCGCGGCACATGGTCTTGCCTGGTGAATCCGACAGTTTCGCCACCGGCTGGCCATTGCAGGCGGTCATCTTGATGACCATGTTGGTCGGCTCGACACCTGGAATGTCGCAGGTGAGGCCTGTACCGATGCCAAAGCTGGCCTGAGTGCGGCCGATCAGGGCACGGTGAATATCCAGCGCCTTGGCGAAGTTCAGGCCATCGGAAAAAATCAGCTGGCGGGTCCGCGGGTCGATGCCCAGACGCTGATAGTGCGCGATGGCCTTCTCGGCCCAGATCAGCGGGTCGCCCGAGTCATGGCGCAGGCCATCGAACAGCTTGGCAAAGTACAGATCGAAATCGCTTACAAAGGCATCCATGTTGATGCAGTCGGTCAGCGCGATACCCAGCGCACCGCGGTACTCGCGTACCCAGCAATCGAGTGCCGCGACCTGACTGTCGATCAACCGCGGGCCAAGTTGCTGATGCGCCATGATCCACTCGTGAGCCATGGTGCCCATCGGCTTCACGTGTTGTACCCGCGCCAAATGCACATTGCTGGTGCCGACGAAACGGCCCGGAAACCCGTGTTGCAGGCGTTCAACCACCATTGCCTGGACGGCATAGGAGAAGCGCCGGCGCGTGCCGAAGTCCGCCAGGGTGAAGCTCGCCAGCTCCTCGGCGCTGGCCTGGCCGCGCAACCAGTTCAACTTCTCATCCAGCCGCGCGCTTGCCTGCTCCATGGTTACCTGCGGGTAGCGCGACCGGTTGCGCACCTCGCTGACGATAGCCAGTAGCGGCACCTCGAAAAGGATCACGTGCAGCCATGGGCCGCGCAGGTGCATTACCAGTTCGCCGTCTTCGATACCGACGCGCAGGTAGCGCAGGTCGAAGCGAAACAGGCCCAGGAAACGGATGAAATCCGGCTGCATATAGGGGATGCGTTCGAGAAAGGCCAACTCTTCGGGTGTTATCTGCAGCTCGGCAAGTGCTTCGATCTGCTGGCGGATTTCATCGAGAAAAGGTGTCAGGTCCTCGCCGGAGCGGCTGCGAAACGCCCATTCGACTTCTGCATTGGGATAATGATGCAGCACTGCCTGCATCATGGTCAGCTTGTAGAAATCGGTATCCAGCAGGCTCTGGATGATTCGCTCGGAAAAGGCGCTGCTGTTCATCGACTGCTCCAAGTTGGAAAGAGCGCATGATGATACCGACAAACGGCGTAGGGTACAGGCTGAATTCGTTGAGGATGAAGTAATATTGCTAATGGCAAGCTGCGTTTTACAAGTGTCGTTACTTGGCTGGCAAGCGTTGCTGAGGGTGATTTTATTTATATATTATTTTGATATCTCGGTATCGCTATTAGGCGGCAGTTAATCGATAAGTAAAGGCTATTCCGATTAATGGGCGTTATAACCTTAAGGCAAAAAGAAGGGCAGGTGCCAATCGGCGCCTGCCCTTCTTACGCCGTCAGCGTTTAGCTGCTGCGGCCACCGCCGTGGCTGTTCTGGCCACCCTTGCGGCCAGCCTCGGAGGCCTTTTCACGGTCGTTGGCGAAGTTTCCGCCGCTGTTGTGGCCGCCTTTGCGGCCAGCTTCTGATGCTTTCTCTTTATCGTTGGCGAAGTTGCCAGGATTGTTATTTGCCATGTCTTTTTCTCCTCAATGGATAGAGACTTTCACAAAAGGGCTGAAGAAGAGATCAACAGCCTTCACAGTGTCAGAGGCAGTCCGGCGATAGGAGTTTCGAAGAATTAAAATGTGTAGACGAATGGTTTCCCCTATGTCGAGTAGGACTATGGCGGAGTGAAATTACAGGCGAAGCGGCAAGTTGAGCTGGCCTAAGTTATGAGTTGCCGAAAGAGCGCATCTGGTTACCGTCAGGCGGCAAGTTTTTCGCGTCTTTCGGCAAGAAGGCGCATGACGTAGCCGATCTTCAATGCCGTAGGGCCGAGGATAACCAGCGCATGGGCGGCGACGATGCTGCCCATCGCCAGGTATTGGTCGAACAGGTAAGCGCCGCTGATGCCTGACAGCAGAAGCAGCGTGCCAGCGATCATCAAGGCATTGGCAGCGCTCATCAGACGATGCGGCGCGGACGTTTGATAAAGCATGGCTGAGTCTCCTTCGAGAAGAGGCTCGCCGTGAGCGAGCCTCCGAATGGATCAATCGAGCGCGGAAGCGGGGCCGAAGAACTCGTAGCGAGTCTGCTGCTCTGGCACGCCGAGCGATTTCAGCTGACGGCGAACTGCAGCCATGAACGGCTTCGGCCCGAGAAAGTAGGCATCGACATCGCGGTCGGCGGGCAGCCATTCGGCGAGTTGATGCTCGCTGAGTCGGCCGACGGCATCCGGCACGGGCGTTGCGTCGGAGTGTTCCTCGTAGCAGTAGAAGCGCTTGAGCTGCGCGTGGCGCTCGGCAAGTGCATCCACGCTATGGCGGAAAGCGTGTACCTCGGCATTGCGGGCGCAGTGGATGAAATGCACCGGTCGTGCGCTGGCCAGTGCCTGTTCCAGCATTGCCAGGGTTGGCGTAATACCCACGCCGCCGCTGATCAGCACCAAGGGCTTGTCACCGGGTTGCAAGGTGAACTCGCCCGCCGGTGCGAACAGTTCCAGTAGTGCGTCCTCAGGCATGCCATGCAAAGCGTTGGACACCACGCCGCCGGGCTCGCGCTTGACGCTAATGCGGTATTCGCGGCCATTGCCGGCGGCGGACAGCGAATAGTTGCGCCGCACGTCCTTGCCGTCGATCTCCAGGCGCAGGCCGATGTACTGGCCGGGCAGAAACTCCATCACTGGCTCGCCATCGTCTGGTTGCAGATGGAATGAGGTGATCTCGTCGCTCTCGACGACTTTGCGAGCGATGCGAAAACGCCGCGCGCCACGCCAGCCGCCAACGGCCTCGGCCTTGGATTGATAGAGTTCTTCTTCCTGGCCGATGAGGATGTCAGCCAGCTGCCGATAGGCAGCACCCCAGGCATCGATCACCGCATCGGTGGCGACTTCCGCGCCCAGCACTTCGCGAATGGCACGCAGCAGGCAGGAGCCCACCAGCGGGTAATGCTCGGGCAGGACCTGCAAGGCGACGTGTTTGTTGATGATCTGTGCGACCAGTGGGCCGAGCGCTTCGAGGCGGTCGATATGTTTGGCGTACATCAATACGCCGTTGGCCAGGGCACGTGGCTGCTCGCCGCTGGCCTGGTGGGCTTGGTTGAATAGCGGCTGCACCTCGGGATGTTCGGTGAGCAGCAGCTGGTAGAAATGAGTGGTCAGCGCCTCGCCGCCGCTCTCCAGCAGCGGTACGGTGGCCTTGATAAGGGTGATCTGTTCAGCACAAAGCATTGTTGACTCCTCTGATGGGAATGGCGTCCTGTGATCGCCGCGCGATCACGAAACGTTCTGCCAGAGGTCTTTCAACAATCGTTCCAGCTTGGAATTGACTTGAATCAAGGTTTGCAGCGGACCCAGTGTAGAAACAACCCTGATTATTACGGTTCGATCGACCCTATAAGGTCTTTTCAACCCTGCCCGGTAATGGCGAACCTCGGACGCTGGCGGCTTTCTTAACCAGGTAACCCAATACAAACCACCAGTTGGAGATACGCCATGGAGATTTATCACATCACGTTCGAGGACGACCGTTGGGTGCTACGCGAAGAAGGCGATCAACGCGCACTGCTCGAAGCCGGGAACAGACAGGACATCCTCGATGAAACCCGCGATTACATGAAACTGCGTACCGCGCTGGTCAACGTGCATGGCAGCGACGGCAACGTCGAAGAAGAGCACCGCTACCCGCAGGAACAGGACCCGCTGGCGACTGGCGGCTAAAGCTAGCCGCTGTGGCTGCGGCGCGGCGGTCGAATCAGCAGGCCCAGCCAGGTGGCCAGCAGAAAGGGCAGGGTCAGGGTCGGCAGCCCTAGACCCTGAAGGATCAACCAGAACGCGATGGCGGCGAGCATGCCCAGTACCGGCAAGCTCCAGCCGCTCCGCCATTGGGCGAGCGCCAAGGCCGCCAGGGCCGGGTTGAAGCCGGCCAGCCCGTCGGGCCAGGGGGCGCCGAGCAAGGTGGCAATCGCCAGGCCTAGCGCCGAGCCAGCCAGCAGCCAGAGTGCATCACGCCAGTTCGCCACGGCGACCGCTGTCACCAGGCAGGCCGCCGCAAGCCGATCATCGATAAAGACCACCTGACCGATGCCCAGCAGCCAGGCACCGAACAGCGCGCTGGCGTCCGGCTGCAGCCTGCTGGCCAGGAACGCAGGCGCAGGGGCAGTCGCCAACAGCGTGACGAATCCGATCAGGACGAATGGAAAGGTGAACCCCGGCAGCCCGCCGTGATGACGCAGCCGGTTGAGCAGCCACGCCTGCAGCGGACAGCTGGCTAGCGAGGCCGCCGCTATTGTCGCCAGGCTCACCGGCGTAAGACCGAGTAGATGGACCAGCAGCGCGCCGAGCAGGGCGGGGTTGTAGCCGTACAGACCGTCTTCGTGATCGCCCGCCGGGTAGCCCAGCCAGACGGCGCCGGCATGGGCCATCAGAACGCCGAACAGGGCGCCAGCGAGCAGCGCCGGGTTGGCCAGGGCCAGTGCGAGGATGACCAGCGCGCCACAGCCGGCATGGCGCTGGAGGAAAATCTGGGCAAAGGCATGGAGCACGGCGCGAAGTGCAACGGGAGCACGCATCGGCGAAATCCGGGCGAACGCAAGGGCGCCGGCCCGCATGGGGCCGGCGGCAGAGGTGGTATCGGTTGGCTTGGCCAGGCAGACGCCCGGCCTGGTCAGCTCAGGACTTCGATGCGCAGCGTGTTGGTAGTGCCCGGCTGGCCGAGGGGAACGCCGGCGGTGATCAGCACCGTGTCGCCGCTATCCGCCATGCCCTGTGCACGCGCTAGTTCCAGGGCGTGACTGCTGACCTGTTCCATGTCGCGCATCGGTGCATCCACTACCGAGTACACGCCCCAGGCCACGGTGAGCTTACGCGCGGTGGCGACGCTCGGCGTCAGGCTTAGGATCGGCGTGGCCGGGCGCTCGCGCGAGGCGCGCAGGCTCGACCGTCCTGACTCGGTGTAGTTGACTAGCACTGCCACCGGCAGGATGCCGCTGATACGGCGGATGGCGCAGCTGATGGCATCCGGCAGGGTGGCCTCTGCGTTCGGTCGGTGTACATCGAGCTGAGCCTGGAAATCCGGGCCGCTTTCCACCTGGCGAATGATCTTGCTCATCATGCTCACCGCTTCCAGCGGGTAGTCGCCGGAAGCGGTTTCCGCGGAGAGCATCACCGCGTCCGCGCCCTCGGCAACCGCATTGGCCACGTCGGTGACCTCGGCGCGAGTCGGCGCCGGGGCGAAGCGCATGGACTCGAGCATCTGCGTGGCCACTACGACCGGTCGACCCAGCTGACGGCAGATGCGCACGATGTTCTTCTGGATACGCGGCACGTTCTCGGCCGGCACTTCCACGCCCAGGTCGCCGCGCGCCACCATGATTGCGTCGGACAGGCGTGCGATCTCGCGCAGATGCTGCACAGCCGACGGCTTCTCGATCTTGGCCATCAGGAAGGCGCGATCACCGATCAGCTTGCGCGCCTCATGAATATCCTGCGGGCGCTGGACGAAGGACAGTGCGACCCAATCGAAACCCAGCTGCAGGCCGAACGTCAGGTCGCGGCGATCCTTGTCCGTCAGCGGGCTCAGCTCCAGTACTGCTTCCGGGACATTGACGCCCTTGCGGTCGGACAACTCGCCGCCGGCCACCACGCGGGTGTCGATTGCATCGCCGTGGCGCCCGGTGACGGTAAGGCGCAAGCGGCCATCGTCAATCAGCAACTGCATGCCGGGTTCCAGCGCGGCGATGATTTCCGGATGCGGCAGGTTGACCCGCTGGCTGTCGCCCGGCGTCGGATCCAGATCCAGGCGGAAGGCCTGGTCGCGTTCCAGTCGCACCTTGCCTTCGGCGAAGCGGCCCACCCTGAGCTTGGGCCCTTGCAGGTCCATGAGGATGCCGATCGGCTGGTTCAGCTCACGCTCCACCTCGCGAATCCAGGCGAAGCGCTCGGCATGGTCGGCGTGCTCGCCATGGCTGAAGTTCAGGCGGAACAGGTTGACCCCGGCTCCGACCAGTGCGCGCACATCGTCGATGCTGCGGGTGGTGGGGCCTAGGGTGGCAAGTATCTTGACCTTCTTGTCGGCTTTCATGGCGGGCTCGCTGGCAGGTGAGCGTCCTCGGTCTAGGCCGAGGGCGGCAGAATCAGGATGGCGCGAAAATCGTTGACGTTGGTGCGCGTCGGGCCGGTGACGATCAGGCTGTCCAGCGCGGCGAAGTAGCCGTAGCCATCATTGTTGGCCAGCGCATCGGCGGCGCGCATGCCCTGGGCCTCGGCACGGGTGTAGCTGTTCGGGGTCATCAGCGCGCCGGCGTTGTCTTCCGAGCCATCGATGCCGTCAGTGTCACCGGCCATCGCGTAAACCCCAGGCAGGCCCTGGAGGTTTTCGGTGAGGCTCAGGAGAAATTCGGCGTTGCGCCCGCCACGACCGTTGCCGCGCACGGTCACCGTGGTTTCACCGCCAGAGAGGATCACGCAAGGCGCGGCGATCGGCTGGCCGTGCAGCACCACCTGACGAGCGATACCGGCATGGACCTTGGCGACCTCGCGCGCCTCGCCTTCCAGATCGCCGAGGATCAGCGGCGTAATGCCGGCAGCGCGGGCCGCCTCAGCCGCCGCGTCGAGCGATTGTTGCGGCGTGGCGATCAACTGGAAGTGGCTGCGCGAAAGCATCGGATCGCCCGGCTTGAGGGTTTCCGAGCGTGGGTCTTCGAGCCAGGCGCGAACGTTGGCCGGCACCTCGATGTGATAACGCTCGAGAATTTCCAATGCCTGCGCCGATGTAGTCGGATCGGCCACGGTGGGGCCGGACGCTATTACCGTGGCTTCGTCGCCGGGCACGTCGGAAATCGCATAGGTGTAAACGCTCGCTGGCCAGCAGGCTTTGGCCAGGCGTCCGCCCTTGATCGCCGAAAGGTGCTTGCGCACGCAGTTCATCTCGCCGATGTGCGCGCCGGAGCGCAGCAAGGCCTTGTTGATCGCCTGCTTGTCGGCCAGCGAGATGCCTTCTGCCGGCAGTGCCAGCAGCGAGGAGCCGCCGCCAGAAAGCAAGAAGATCACCCGGTCGCTTTCCTCGAGGTTGCTGACCAGTTCCAGCACGCGCCGGGCGACGCGCTCGCCGGCATCGTCCGGTACCGGGTGGGCGGCCTCGACGACCTCGATGCGGCGGCAGTCGGCATGGTGCTCGTAGCGAGTCACCACGAGGCCGGAGAGTTCGCCTTCCCATACCTTCTCGATGGCTTCGGCCATGGCCGCGGCCGCCTTGCCTGCGCCAATGACGATGGCGCGACCGCTGCGGTCTTCCGGCAGGTGGTCGACAAGCACGTGACGCGGGTGAGCGGCCTCGATGGCGCTGTCGAACAACTGGCGCAGCAGGGCTTGTGGGTCGAGGGTCATCTGAAGCTCCTTGTATGAGGTCTGCAACCGATTCCAGACCTTAGGGCTCGCCAATGCAAGCACTAAGGTCTGCAATTGAAATCGACCCGCCCGGCAGTCGGGCCGTGACTCCTTGTGCCGGGCGAATCGAAAAGGTGCCGTACGAGACGGCGGTCGGGCTGAGCTGCGCAGGGCTTGCGGTCGTGGGGGAGACGCGATGATTCCGACCTTGCGAACCTGCAACCCGACCCTTTGAGCGACGTTGCGTCAGGCTTCGCGACTACCCACCACCCGGTCTGTCTGTCCCTGAAGGTGGGTGCCGCTGGCCCGTCGCCACGCGCTCGAAGGCGTTACTCCTTGCGGATCGAGAAATTGGCCATGTGCTCCAGGCCCTTGATCAGCGCCGAGTGGTCCCAGCCGCTGCCGCCGATGGCCGCGCAGGTGCTGAATACCTGTTGCGCGTTGGCCGTGTTGGGCAGGTTCAGGCCCAGCTCGCGAGCGCCGGCCAAGGCCAGGTTGAGGTCCTTCTGATGCAGGCTGATGCGGAAGCCCGGGTCGAAGGTGCCCTTGATCATGCGTTCGCCATGCACTTCGAGAATTTTCGAACCGGCGAAACCGCCCATCAGTGCCTCGCGAACGCGGGCCGGATCGGCACCGTTCTTCGCGGCGAACAGCAGGGCCTCGCCGACGGCCTGGATGTTCAGCGCAACGATGATCTGGTTGGCCACCTTGGCGGTCTGGCCGTCGCCGTTGCCGCCGACCAGGGTGATGTTCTTGCCCATCGCCTGGAACAGCGGCAGGGCACGGGCGAAACTTTCTTCGCTGCCGCCGACCATGATCGACAGCGTTGCGGCCTTGGCGCCGACTTCACCGCCTGATACCGGTGCGTCGAGGTACTGGGCGCCGGTAGCGTTGATCTTTTCGGCGAACTGCTTGGTGGCGCTAGGGGAGATCGAGCTCATGTCGATCACCAGCTTGTTCGGGCCAACACCTTCGGCAATGCCGTTCTCACGGAACAGCACATCTTCGACGTGCGGGGTATCCGGCACCATGACGATGATGAACTCGGCTTCCTGGGCGACTTCCTTCGGGTTGGCCAGGGCGACGGCACCGGCTTCGAGCAGGGACGCCGGAGCAGGATCGTGGTGTGTGGAAACGAAAAGGCTGTGGCCGGCCTTCTGCAGGTTCTGAGCCATGGGCAAGCCCATGATGCCGGTGCCGATAAATCCGATCTTAGCCATGAGTGTTCTCCTCAAAATTAGTCTGGTTCGCGTCAGTTCAGATGGCGTTGTGGCTTTTCAGCCAGCCAAGGCCTGCTTCCGTAGTGGTGGCCGGCTTGTATTCACAGCCGACCCAGCCCTGGTAGCCGATGCGGTCCAGATGCTCGAACAGGAAGTGGTAGTTGATCTCGCCGGTGCCCGGTTCGTTACGGCCCGGGTTGTCGGCCAGCTGGATGTGGTTGATCGCCTCCAGGTTGGTTTCGATGGTCCGGGCCAGGTCACCTTCCATGATCTGCATGTGATAGATGTCGTACTGCAGGAACAGGTTGGGATGGCCGACCTTGCCGCGAATTTCCTGCGCCTGGGAGGTGTTGTTGAGGAAGAAGCGCGGGATGTCGCGGGTGTTGATCATCTCCATCACCAGGCGGATACCGGCCTGTTCGAGTTTCTGCGCGGCATAGCGAAGGTTCTCGATGAAGGTCATCTCCAGCTTGCCGAGGTCGGCGCTGCGCGGAGCGATACCGGCCAGGCAGTTGACCTGAGTGTTGCCGAGCACCTTGGCATAGGCGATCGCTTGATCGACGCCCGCGCGGAACTCTTCGACTCGCTCCGGCAGGATCGCGATACCGCGCTCTCCGCTCGCCCAGTCACCGGCCGGCAGGTTGAACAGCACCTGGGTCAGGCCGTTGGCCTCCAGCCGGGCCTTGATCTCCTCGGCCGGGTAGTCGTAGGGGAACAGGTACTCGACACCGCTGAAGCCGGCCTGGGCGGCGGCGGCGAAGCGGTCAGTAAAGTCCTGCTCGGTGAACAGCATCGACAGGTTGGCGGCAAAGCGGGGCATGGGGGTTCTCCTTGTGATCTGTAGGGATCAATTAGGTTTTGCTTCGGTGCCGGGAACGTTGAGAAATCGATTCGTCGGCGGTGACATGCGGTGGATGTGCTTCGCGACATCCACCCTACATTCGCTTAGGTAGCGAGGAAGACCGCGAAGCGTCGTCCACGCGTCGTTGGTTACAGCTGAATCAATCCAGCAAGCCAATCGCGGTCGGTGCGTCTTCGCGGCCTTCGGCCAGCGCCTCGAATTCGTTGATGGCGTCGATCTCGGTGCCCATGGCGATGTTGGTGACCCGCTCGAGGATCACCTCGATCACCACCGGCACCTGATGCTCGGCCATCCAGGCCTGGGCCTGTTCGATGGCGGGGCGCAGGTCTTCCTGCTTGAACACGCGGATCGCCTTGCAGCCCAGGCCCTCGACCACCGCGACGTGGTCGACGCCGTAACCTTCCATGCCGCTGTGGTCGGCATTGATGTTCTCGAAGCCCAGCTGCACGCAGTAATCCATCTCGAAGCCGCGCTGCGCCTGGCGGATCAGGCCGAGGTAGGCGTTGTTCACCAGGATGTGGATGTAGGGCAGCTTGAACTGCGCACCCACCGCCAGCTCCTCGATCATGAACTGGAAATCGTAGTCGCCCGACAGCGCCACCACCTTGCGCGTCGGGTCAGCCGCGACCACACCCAGCGCTGCCGGAATGGTCCAGCCGAGCGGGCCGGCCTGGCCGCAGTTGATCCAGTGGCGCGGCTTGTAGACATGCAGGAACTGCGCGGCGGCGATCTGCGACAGACCGATGGTGCTGACGTAGCAGGCGTCGCGGCCGAAGGCATTGTTCATGCACTGATACACGCGCTGCGGCTTCATCGGCACCGAGTCGAAGTGGGTCTTGCGCAGCATCGTCCGCTTGCGCTCCTGGCAGTCCGCAGCCCACGGCGTGCGATCCGGCAGCTTGCCCGCAGCCTTGCGTTCCTTGGCGATTTCGACGAACAGCTTCAGCGCGGCGCCCGCATCGGAGGTGATGCCGAAGTCCGGCGAGAACACCCGGCCGATCTGGGTCGGTTCGATATCCACGTGCACGAAGGTGCGGTCCTTGGTGTAGACCTCGACCGTGCCGGTGTGGCGATTGGCCCAGCGGTTGCCGATGCCGAGCACGAAGTCCGAGGCCAGCATGTTCGCGTTACCGTAGCGATGGCTGGTCTGCAGCCCGCACATGCCAGCCATCAGCGGATGGTCATCGGGGATCGAGCCCCAGCCCATCAAGGTCGGAATCACCGGTACGCCAACGGTTTCGGCGAACTCCACCAGCAAAGCTTCGGCACCGGCGTTGTAGATGCCGCCGCCAGCAACGATCAGCGGACGCTCGGCGGCGCAGAGCATGTCGATGGCTTTCTCGACCTGCTTGCGGGTCGCGGCCGGCTTGTAGACGGCGAGCGGTTCGTAGGTGTCGACGTCGAATTCGATCTCGGCCATCTGCACGTCAAACGGCAGGTCGATCAGCACAGGGCCGGGGCGACCGGAGCGCATCACGTGGAAAGCTTGCTGGAACACGCGCGGCACCAGCGCCGGCTCACGTACGGTCACGGCCCACTTGGTCACCGGCTTGGCGATGGACTCGATGTCCACGGCCTGGAAATCTTCTTTATAGAGGCGAGCACGCGGCGCCTGGCCGGTGATGCAGAGGATCGGTATCGAGTCGGCCCAGGCGGAGTAAAGGCCGGTGATCATGTCGGTGCCGGCCGGGCCCGAGGTGCCGATGCACACGCCGATGTTGCCGGCCTTGGTGCGGGTATAGCCCTCGGCCATGTGCGAAGCGCCTTCGACATGACGAGCAAGGATGTGGCGTATGCCGCCGTCGGCGCGCAGGGCGGAGTACAGCGGATTGATCGCGGCACCGGGGATGCCGAAGGCGGTGTCGATGCCTTCCTTGCGCAATACCGCTACGGCGGCATCGATTGCTCTCATTCGGGCCATGGGTCGTTCCCTCCTACGGGTAACTCGATAGTTTTTATACGTGGCCCAAGCATGAAGGGCTGGTCGGAACGAGGGAATTGGCCGAAACTTCAGTTCTGTCGATATCAGGAGTATCGAATGGATCGCTACACAACCTTGCACAGCTTCGTGCTAGTGGCCGAGAACGGCAGCTTTGCCGCTGCCGCGCTGAAAGAGGGCGTGACGCCTGTGGTGATGGGCCGTCGACTCGATGCGCTGGAGCGGCACCTGGGCGTCAAGCTGATGCACCGCTCCACGCGTGGATTGGCGCTGACCGATCTGGGCGAGCAGTACCTGGAGCGCGCCCGCGGGCTGCTGAAGGACTTCGAGGAAGCCGATGCCAGCATCAGCCATCACGGCACCTCGGTGCGTGGACATCTGGTGGTCTCGGCGCCAGCGGCGTTCGGTAGGCGGCATATCGGCCCGCACGCGCCGGCATTCCAGGCGCGCTACCCGGACCTGCAGCTGTCGTTCAACTTTACCGACAGCGTCGTCGATCTGGTGCGGCATGGGTATGACATGGGCATCCGCATCGGCGAGGTGACCGACCCCAACTACGTGGCGGTACGGCTGTTTCCCAATCGGCGGGTGGTCTGCGGATCGCCGGAGTACTTCACTCGGCATGGCACGCCGACGGCATTGGAAGAGCTGACGCAGCACAACTGCCTCGCCTTCAACCTGCAGGGCGGCCAGCAACGTGGCTGGACCTTCCTGCGCGACGGCCGCCAGGTGGCGATCCGCGTGGCTGGCAACCTGGATTGCAACGACGGCGAGCTGCTGTTCGACTGGGTCAAGCAGGGCCTGGGTATCGGCTGGCGCTCGACCTGGGAGATCCAGGCCGAACTCAAGCGCGGCGAGCTGGTGACGGTACTCGACGAGTACGCGCTGCCGGCCTACGACATCCAGGCGGTATACCCGCAGCAGCGCTACCTGCCGGCCAAGGTGCGTTTCTTCATCGACTACCTGAAGGACATCTACAACGCACCGGGCTATTGGGAAGTGCGCTGAGCGGCTCAGTTGCCGCGGTAGGTGGAGAAGCCGTAGGGGCTCAGCAGCAGCGGGATGTGATAGTGCTCGACGCTGCCGTCGGCCTCGAAGATCACCGGAACTTCGGGGAAAAAGGTGCTGGCCTTCTGCGTGGCGAACCAGTCGCCAGTCATGAAGGTGACGCGATAGGTGCCTTTCTCCAGCGCCTTGCCTTCGGGATACAGCGCAGTGATGCGGCCCTGGGCGTTAGTCTCGCCGCTGTTGAGCGACTGCCAGGTGTCGCCCTGACGCTGTTCCAGCGTGACGCGGACGTCCGGCGAAGGCAGGCCGTCTTGCAGATTCAGCACATGCACGCTGAGCGGGTTGCCGGCGGCGAGGGTCAGGCCGGACAGGCCGCTGAGCATCAAGCCGGCGGCGATGGAACGTAGTGCTTTCATGGGGTTTTCCTTTTCTTCAGTGGGAGGAGGGCAGCAGTTTTTCGATGGCGGCCATGGCGCAGGCCTCGTCGTTCTTGGCACCGCCGGCACCGGCCACGCCGATGGCGCCGATCACCTCGTCGCCGACCTTCAGCGGTACGCCACCGCCGAGCAGCAGCAGTTCGTCGAGCGTGTTGAGGTTGGCGGCGTCCGGTGTGCCGGCGGCGCGCTCGGCGAACAGACGGGTCGGCGTCTTGCTCGACAGTGCGGTGTAGGCCTTGCGCTGGGCGGCGAGGGTGTTGTGCGGGCCGACGTTGTCGTCCCGGCGCAGGGCGACCAGGTTGCCGCCGCGATCGACTACCGCGACCACCGCCGTGCGGTTTTCCGCGTGGCACTGGTCCAGCGTGGCCTGGATCAGGCCTTCGGCCAGGGCCAGCGAGACGTTCTGCTGAGTGATCGGTGCCGGTGTGGCGGCGTTGGCACTGAGGGCCAGCGCCAGCAATGACAGTGAGGCTGCGATACGCATATCCGGTTTCCTTGGGTGGCTGAGCTTCGGGGCGCATGGTGCCGCCGCCGGCCCGTCAGAACCGTTGCCTGCGCATTACGCTTTTGTAATGGCCGGTTCATTGCGGACTCCCTAACCTATGCGTGATCAGCGAGGTGATCCGATGCGAATTCTGGTGGTGGAGGACGAGGCCAAGACGGCTGACTACCTCAAGCGCGGGCTGGAAGAATCCGGCTACCGGGTAGATGTGGCGCGCAACGGCGTCGATGGCAAATACCTGATCGAGGAGGAGACCTTCGACCTGGTGATCCTCGACGTCATGCTGCCGGGGCTCGATGGCTGGCAGCTCGTGCAGGTGGTGCGCAAGCGCTCCGCGCACACCCCGGTGCTGTTCCTGACGGCGCGTGATGCGGTGGAGGACCGCGTGCGCGGGCTGGAGCTGGGCGCCGACGATTATCTGGTCAAACCGTTCTCCTACGCCGAGCTGCTGGCGCGGGTGCGCACCCTGCTGCGCCGCGGGCCGCCGCGCGAAGTCGAGCGCTTTCAGGTTGCTGATCTGGAGCTGGACCTGCTGCGCCGCCGCGTCA
This sequence comes from Stutzerimonas stutzeri, assembly GCF_038561965.1. Lineage (NCBI taxonomy): Bacteria > Pseudomonadati > Pseudomonadota > Gammaproteobacteria > Pseudomonadales > Pseudomonadaceae > Stutzerimonas > Stutzerimonas stutzeri. Next base: position 1,166,148 of record NZ_CP139348.1, read on the forward strand.
CCCGCCAGGGCGAGCGCATCAGCCTGACCAACAAAGAATTTGCCTTGCTGCACCTGTTGCTGCTGCGCGAAGGCGAGGTGCTGTCCCGTGCGCAGATTGCCTCGCAGGTCTGGCAGATGAACTTCGACAGCGACACCAATGTGGTCGACGTCGCGATCCGCCGCCTGCGCGCCAAGGTCGACGATCCTTATGCGCTCAAGCTCATCCACACCGTGCGCGGCATGGGCTATGTACTGGAAACCACGACGTGAGCCTGTTGCCGCGTTCGCTCAGCCTGCGCCTGGCCCTGGCGTTCGCCCTGGTGGCGAGCGTGCTGTTGGGCAGCATCGGCCTGTACCTTTACCGCTCGCTGGAGCGCGAGATCGCCTGGCGTGACGATCAGGCGCTGCTTGGCCGGCTGGAGCGCATGCAGGCTTTGCTGGAAGACAGCGCCAGTGTCGAGGCGCTGCGGCAACGGCCGCAGCTGTACGAAAACATGCTGGGCAATCGCGACAGCCTGCTCTGGTTACTGGACGCACAGGGCCGCGCGCTGATCGAAATCAATCCGGCGCGGCTGAGCATTCCGTCATTGGCGGCTAGCGACGCCGCGACCCTAACCGATGCTGATGGGGCGCGGCTGGCGTGGCGTCGGCTGCCGGGCGAGGCGGGGCTGACGCTGGTCGCCGGGCGCCTGCTCGCCGAGCGCGAGCAGATGCTGGCGGCCTATCGTGTGAAGCTGTGGTGGGCGTTGAGTCTTGGCGCCTTACTGGCATCCGTGCTCGGCTGGCTGATCAGTCGACGCGCCTTGCGCCCAGTGCGCCACCTGACCCGCCAGGCACTGACCATCGACGTGCAACATCTGCATTTGCGTCTCGATGAATCGGCCATGCCCAGCGAGCTGGAACCGCTGCGTGCTGCGCTGAACCAGATGCTGAGTCGGTTGGAACAGGGCTTCGCGCGGCTGTCCCGCTTCAGCGAGGACCTGGCCCATGAGATGCGCACGCCCCTGGGCAACCTCATGGGCCAGACCCAGCAGCTGCTGCACAAGCCGCGGGAGGCCGAGGCCTATCAGGCGTTGCTGGTGTCCAATCAGGAGGAATACGAGCGTCTGGCGCGGATGATCGACAGCATGCTGTTCCTCGCCCGTGCCGAGCAGCCAGCAGCGGCCATCGCGCGGCAGGCTTTTTCGCTGCCCGCACTGGTCGAGCAACTGTGCGACTACTTCGAGGGGGTTGCCGAGGAGCGCGGCATCCGCCTGCTCGACGAGACGGAAGGTGAGCTGTTCGGCGATGCCGAGCTGATCCGCCGCGCACTGGCGAACCTGCTGGCCAATGCGCTGCGCTACGGCGCCAGCGATAGTCCGGTGCGCATTGTCAGCGGCTCAGCGGATGGCTGGCGTTGGGTCAGCGTAATCAATCAGGGGCCGCCGATTGCGGCGGAACACCTGCCGCGGCTGTTCGACCGTTTCTACCGTTGCGATCCGTCACGCGCCGAACCAGGCGATTCCGGCGGCCTGGGGCTGGCCATCGTGCGCTCGATCATGCAGCTGCACGGCGGCGAGGTTGGCGCGCGTAGTGATGCGCAGCAGACCGAATTCACGCTGCGTTTCGCTGAAATGCCCGGCTGATCCGATTACCGGTACCCGAGACGGAAGCCGCAGCGTGCTGTCACAGCTAAGGTGGATATAACCGCCTGTGAGAGATGCGCGCGTGGATAGTCTGAAAATCGCTACCTACAACATCAACGGGATCCGTGCACGACGGACCAACCTGCTCGAATGGCTGGGGCGCGAGCAGCCTGATGTGGTGTGCCTGCAGGAGCTCAAAGCGCAAGACGCCGACTTCCCCATCGATGACATCCGCGCCGCTGGCTACGGTGCCATCTGGCAGGGGCAGAAGTCATGGAACGGCGTGGCGATTCTGGCAAAGGGCGACGACCCGCTGGAGATCCGCCGCGGTCTGCCTGGCGATCCGGACGATACGCACAGTCGATATCTGGAAGCGGCGGCCCACGGTGTAATCGTCGCCTGTCTCTATCTCCCCAACGGCAATCCGCAGCCGGGGCCGAAGTTCGATTACAAGCTGAGCTGGTTCGAGCGCTTCATCGAACACGCCGCCGGCCTGCTCGGCAGCGGCCACCCGGTGGTGCTGGCCGGGGATTACAACGTAGTGCCGACCGACGAGGACATCTACAGCCCGCGCTCCTGGAAGAAGGACGCGCTGCTCCAGCCGGAAAGCCGCGAGTGCTTTGCGCGCTTGCTGGCGCAGGGCTGGACCGACGCGCTGCGCGCCAGGTATCCGGACGAGCGCATCTACACGTTCTGGGATTACTTTCGACAGCACTGGCAGAAGAACTCCGGGCTGCGCATCGACCATCTGCTGCTCAGCCCGGACCTCGCGTCACGCCTGCAGGATGCTGGAGTCGACCGCTGGGTTCGCGATCAGGAGCACGCCAGCGACCACGCGCCGACGTGGGTCCGTCTCGCGGGAGATGACGTTTGCGACTCGTGAAGCGCATTTCCGGCCTGGCTGGTGCCCGCGGGCTGGTCGCAGCGCCGCCGGTCGGCTGGCGGGGCTGAGCGCTGGCTATTCGCTACAAGGTGGCCTGTTCTAACTCACGAACCGGCCAGGTAGTGGCCAATCGGCATCGATTCGGTTGTGGCAGGAGGTATGGATGCTCGGACACCTAGATTCGGCTGACGACAGGCGAGACCCAGTGGCGATGCTGGCGAGGCTGGAGGCCGGCAATCTGTCGATCGGCACGATGCTCTGCGAGGCTCTGCATGCGGTGCGCAGCTACCTGGGAATGGAGGTGGCCTTCGTTGCCGAGTTCAGCGAGGGTGCTCGTGTGTTCCGGCATGTCGACGGCCGGATAGAACACCTTACCCTCTGCGTTGGTGACTCCGGTCCATTGGAGGACAGCTACTGCCAGCGCGTCGTCGATGGACGCCTGCCCGAGCTGATCCACGATGCCACGCAGCTTGCCGAGGCATTGCTCCTTCCGGTTACTACCGAGCTGCCGATAGGTGCGCACCTAAGCGTGCCCATTCGTTTCAGCGATGGTGTGCTTTACGGCACCTTCTGTTGTTTCAGCACGCAACCGAACGACTCCCTTGATGAGCGCGACCTGAACACCCTGCGGCTGTTCGCCGCCTTTGCCGGGCGCCTGTTGGAATCCCAGACGAAAAGTCAGCAGGCCCTCAAGGACAAGCGCAACCGCATCGAGGCCATCCTCGCCGAGCGCAGCTACCGAGTCGTCTACCAGCCCATCGTGCACCTGGTGGAGAACCGAATCGTCGGTCATGAAGCGCTGGCTCGTTTCAGCGTCGAGCCGCAGCGCACACCGGACAAATGGTTCGCCGAGGCGGGACAGGTCGGACTGCAGCAAGACCTGGAGGTGGCACTGATCGAGGAAGCACTGCTGGGCTTCGATCAGTTGCCGGCCGATAACTACCTGTCACTCAACGTTTCGCCGGACACCATACTCGCTGGTGCACTGGACGAGGTGCTTGCTGGTCGGCCACTGGCGCGCCTGATGCTCGAGGTGACTGAGCATGCATCCGTACAGGACTATTCCCTGCTGGCTGAGGCGCTGGAGCCGCTGCGCAGCAAGGGGCTGCGCCTGGCCGTGGATGATGCCGGAGCCGGCTATGCGAGCTTCCGCCACATCCTCAAGCTCAAGCCGGATGTGATCAAGCTCGACAGCAGCCTGATCCGCAATGTCGACAGTGACACCGGCTGCCGTGCGCTCGCCGCGGCGCTGATCCGTTTTGCCGACGAAACCGGCTGCAAAGTCGTCGCGGAGGGCGTCGAAACGCAGGAAGAACTGGCCATGCTGCGGCGTCTGGAGGTGAACAAGGCGCAAGGCTATCTGCTCGGCCGCCCCATGCCGTTGAGCGCCTGGGTTGCATGAGCTGACGCGGTGCTGCGGTCGCCCCGACCGCAGCACCCAGGCGCGTGCCTTCCAGCGGTTTCGCTGAACCTTTGTGGTGCGCGGGCAGTCGACTTTTAACGCGGGCTGCAGCAATGCGGCCCCTCCCGAGTCGACTTGGCAGGAGGTACACGATGGATACGAAAGAGACGATTTCAGTACTCAACGATCTGATAGAAACCAGCAAGGACGGCGAGAAGGGCTTCCTCGAATGCGCTGAGGACCTGCGCGATCCACAGCTCAAAAGCACCATGAACCAGCGCTCGCGCGATTGCGCCACCGCTGCGTCCGAGCTGCAACAGCTGGTGCGCTCGATGGGTGGTGATCCGGAAACCAGCACCAGCGTTTCTGCCGACATGCATCGTCGCTGGGTCGACCTCAAGTCGATGATTACCGGTAAGGACGATGAAGCCATTCTCAACGAGTGCGAGCGTGGCGAGGATGTTGCGGTGAAGAGCTACCGCAAGGCGCTGGAAAAAGACCTGCCGGCCGAGGTGCGTAGCGTTGTCGAACGCCAATACCAGGGCGTCCAGCGCAATCACGACCAGGTCAAGGCACTGCGCGACGCCGCACGCGCACGCGGCTGACCGTTAGCGCGTCAGCAGAGAGCGGTATGCAAAAACGCCAGCGCCTGCTGGCGTTTTTTGTGGGCGGATGGTTTTCCTGCCGGCGCCGTTTCGCGGCCACGGCGGGATCAGAACTTGGCAGGCACATCGTCCGGTGCCTGCCAGCCACCACCCAGAGCGCGATAGAGCTGGATCAGACGGTTGATCCGCGCTTCCTGCAGTTGCACTTCGGTCAGTTGCGTATCGAACAGGTTGCGCTGGGCATCGAGCGCTTCGAGGTAGGACGAGTAGCCGCCGTGGTAGCGGTCTTCGGCGATCTCCAGCGAGCGGGTGAGTACCTTGCGGCGTGCCTCGATCCGGCTGCGCTGGCTGGCGAGGCGATCCAGACCGGAAAGCGCATTCTCCACTTCGCTGAAGGCGGTCAGCACGGCCGCTCGGTAGGCATAGGCGGCCTGATTGCGTTCGGCCGTGGCCACAGCGACGCCAGCCTCGCGGCGTCCGCCATCGAACAGCGGGGCGAGCACGCTGGCGCCCAGGCTCCAGACTTTCACCGGGTCGTAGTCCAGCGCGTTCACATAGAGGCGGCCGAGGCTCGCGGACAGCTGTACGCGCGGCAGAAAACGGTCGCGCTCACTGTCGAGGAACAGGTCACTGGCAGCGAGCTGCTGTTCGGCCTGGTAAAGGTCAGGGCGCTGGCGCAGCAGGGCGGCGGGCAAGGTGCCGGGCACTGCGGGCGGGTGCAGCTCGTCCAGCGAGCCGCGTGCAACAGGGCCGGGTGAGTCGCCAGTCAGCCGGCGCAGCGCATGCTCCTGCTCGACGATGGCCTGTTCCAGTTGCGGCACCAGCTGCGCCGCGGCTTCGAACTCGGCGCGGGCCTGGGTCAGCTCCAGTTCGGAGGTGTAGCCCATTCGTGCCCGATCCTCGGCCAGATGCAGTGCCGCTTGGCGCGACGCCACGGTTTCGTGGGTCAGCGCGAGCTGGCGGTCCAACGACAGCAGCGAGACATAGCCCTGCGCCACGGTGGCGGCGACGGCTAGAAGCAGGGTCTGCTGTTCGGCCTCCGAGGCCTGGTACTGCAAGTCGGCAACCTGGCGCAGGCGGGCAAGCCGGCCCCAGAGGTCCGCTTCGTAGCTGAGCTGAATGCCAGGCTGTGCTGCCGTCGTGCGAGTCAGGCCGGCTGCGCCGAAATCCTGGCTGCGTTCGATCCCGAGCACGGCATCCAGGCTCGGCAACAGGGCCGCGCGAGACAGGCGGATCTGCTCTCGTGCGGCTTCCAGGCGCTCCGCTCCGATCAGCAGGTCGGTGTTGCGCGCCAGGGCACGTTCGACCAGCGCCGCCAATTCGGGGTCGGCGAAGCGCTGCCACCACTGTTCGATTGGCGCCGAGGCGCTGGCCGGAAGCCGCCACTGCGCAGGTATTTCATCGAGCCGAGCTTGCTGGGGGATCGGTTCGCGGTGCGGCACGCAAGCGCATAGCAACCCGAGCGCCAGGGCGGTGAACAGGCCGTACGGTTTCATTGCGCTGCGGTGTCCACGTGAGTAATGACCGACAGGCCGGGACGCAAGCGCTCAACCAGTGGCTGGTCGGGGTCGATGGCGATGCGCACCGGCAGGCGTTGTACCACCTTGGTGAAATTGCCGGTGGCGTTGTCCGGGCGCAGGACGCTGAACTCGGAACCGGTCGCCGGTGCCAGGCGCTCGACACGTCCGGTCAGGCGCGCGCCGTCCAGCGCGTCGACTTCGAAGGTGACCGGCTGGCCGGGGCGCATGTTCGCTGTTTGGGTTTCCTTGTAGTTGGCAATTACCCAGAGCCTTGCCGGGACCAGGAAGAGCAGCTGTGAGCCGGCCGAAACGTACTGGCCCAGGCGCACCCCCACCTCACTGACGCGGCCCGCTGCGGGGGCGATGATTTCGGTGTTGGCCAGGTCGATCTCGGCCTGGCGCAGCGTGGCCTCGGCAATCTGTACCCGCGCCTCCAGGCCGCCACGGGAAATGTCGCTGGCCTTGAGCGTCTGTTCTGCGATCTCGATGGCGGCCCGCGCTTTGCGCACATTGGCGGCGGCCGCGCGGGCGCTGGCACGGGCCTGGTCGCGCTCACGGATGGACACCGAACCACGTTCGGCCAGCTCATCGACCCGGCGCTCGTCCGCGCGTGCTCGGGCCTGCTCGGCTTCGGCGGCGAACAGATCGGCGCGGCGCACAGCCAGGGTGGCGCGATCGGCGGCCAGTTGCTGGTCGAGGTTTTCCAGTTCGAAACGTGCGGCGTCGCGCTCCGCACGACGTTGTGCCACTCGTTGGCGGTACTGACGATCATCGATGCGCACCAGCAGCTGGCCCTGTTCCACCGCCTCGAAATCCTGCACGCGGACTTCCGTGACGTAGCCGGCCACTTGGGGCGCAAGTACGGTGAGCTGGCCGCGTACGTAGGCGTTCTCGGTGGTCACCTGGCTGCCGGAGAACGGCCAGAGCTGCCAGGCATAGAGAATGGCCAGCACCCCGGCCAGGGCGACCAGCGACATCAGGACGATCGCGCGGCGACTCGGCTGGATCGTCTTGGGCGGTTCGGGCGGGGTTCCGCCGGCATCCGTGGCTGGCGTGGTCTGGTCGTCGGGCGCGCGCGCATCGCTCATGGGGCAGGGGCCTTCTTCTGTCGCGCCAGGCGCAGGGTGTGGAACAGCGACCAGCCGAGCACGGCGACGGCGAGCAGGCCGATCAGGCGGAACACGTCGTTGAACGCCAGCACGTTGGCTTCGCGGGTTATGGTCTGTGACAGGCGCGCACCACCGAGCGCCTGGCGCAGCTGCGGGTCGCCCTGGGTCGATGCCAGCGCCTGGCTCTGCTGAGCCAGACGTGCGGCGACGCGCGGGTCTGCCGGGACGATCTGCTCGGTCAGGTGCGCCGAGTGGTGTTGTTCGCGCACGATCTGGTAGGTGCCGAACATCGTCGGGCCGGCCAGCCCGCCGAGGCTCTGGGTCATGGAGAACAGCACGATGAAACTCACCAGGTAGTTCGGGCCGTTGGCCAGTGCCTTGCCGATACCGCTGATCAGCAACGGGCCGAGGAACATCCCACTGGCGAACGACAGCAGCCCCTGGCTGAGGAACAGGTCGTGCGGGCGGGTCTGGCTGGTTGCGTCCACGTCGAGAAAGCTCGCCACGCCGATGAGCACGATGGAAAGCAGAATTTGCACCAAAGCGGTCCGCGGGCTGAACGTCATCGCGCTGGCGGCGATGCCCATCACCAGGCCGAGCAGGATCACCGCATACAGCGGGCGCAGCTGGTCGGGCCCCATGCCGAGTGTCTGCAGCAGGCCGACCGCACCGTAGCTCTGCTCGGCCAGCAGAAAGCGCAGCGCCAAGGCGCCGAAGGCGAAGCGCAGCATCTCCGCGGTGCCAAGCCAGCGGGTTTGCAGCAAGGGGTTGCGCCGATGATGCTCGATCATGAAGGTCAGGCAGCCGAGCAACAACGCGGCAATCAGCGCGTAGCCCAGCCAGGGCGCCTCGGTCCACCACTGCACGCGGCCCTGTGCGAATACTGCGGCCACCAGTGCCAGGGCCGGAGCGAATAAAGCGAAGGTGAGGAAATCCAGTGGCTCGAAGACCTTGATGCGCTCGCCAACCGGCAGCTTGAGCACCACCACGGCGGCCAGCGAACACAGCGCCAGGCCGCTCTCGAACACATACAGACGGTGCCACTGGCCGATATCCACCAGCGGTGGCGACAGCAGCCAGGCCAGCGGTGTGGCCACCTGGGTCATACCGAAGGCGACGATCACGCCTCGCGGCAGGTCCACCTTGCGAAAGGCCTGCAGCATGTAGAACAGCCCGAGCGAAGTGGTGGCCGCCGCGGCAAAACCGCTGGCGGCGCGTACAAACATGGCCATGCCCAGCCCTTCGACGAAGACATGGGCGATAGTCAGCAAGGCATAGACGGCCAGACCAATCTCGGCGAAGACGCGCAGGCCGTATTGCTGGCGCACCTTGATCATCAGCAGATTGGTGGAGACATTCACCATGAAATAGGCGGCGGGCAGCCACGCTCCCTGTTCGGGTGTCAGGCCGAGGTCGCCCTGGATTGCCGGCAGGTTGGCGATGAACAACGCATTGCCGAGCCCGCCGGTCAGCCCAACGAGCACCGCCACCGCGGCATAGGCCAGGCGCCGCGGCGGGCTGTGCAGCAGGATCGCCGGCGAGCCGGGCATCGAGGGGCGTTCATGAGGTTCCCAGCGAGGAACCGGCGAGAGGTATTCGGGCATCGTGATAGTGCGGGTCCGGGTGCGCCCCAGTGGCGCATTCACGCATAGGACAAGCATGACCACGAATTTCGCCCGTCAATTTGCCGAGCGGGCCTGGTTAGTCGCCTCGGTGCGGGCTGCGGACGCCGAAGTTGCGCCAGTCGCGCCGAAGCAGGCCGCGCAGTCGTACGGGCCTAGCTTGGTTCAGCGATCTCGCAACCCTTGAGGACCAAACGGATGATGGTGTCGGCGGCCGCGTCGTAGTCGGCGTCGTCGAGGCGTGTCTTGCCGGTGACGGTGCTGATCTGCCAATCGAAGTCAGCGTAGGTCTGCGTCGCCGCCCAGATGCTGAACAGCAGGTGGTTGGCGTCGACATCGGCCATCAGGCGGTCGTCGATCCAGCGCTGGATGCAGGCGATGTTGTGCGCAGCCTGCGCATTCAGCTGCGCGGTGCGCTCAGGGGACAGGTGTGGGGCGCCGTGCATGATCTCGCTGGCGAACACCTTGGAGGCACAGGCGTGGTCACGCGAGATTCTGATCTTGGTACGGATATAGGCGCGCAGCACATCGGCCGGATGCCCAGGCTGGTTGAACGGTGCCGACGCTTCGAGCAGCGGTTCGACAATGCTCTCCAACACCTCGCGATAGAGGTTTTCCTTGGATTTGAAGTAGTAGTAGACGTTGGGCTTTGGCAGCCCGGCGCGGGCAGCGATATCGCTGGTTTTGCTCGCAGCGAAGCCTTTCTCGGCGAATTCCTCGCTGGCGGCTTTGAGAATCAGCTCTTTGTTGCGCTCACGGATACTGGACATGGGGCCTTTTCGTTTCACAACTACCGTGCCTGGTAGCCTGCGGCAGCATCCTAGCACCGGCTTCTCTTTCGCCTCAAGAAAGCGCCGGATTCGATAGGTTGTGCACAATAAAGTGTATATTTGTATGCAAAATATTCGTGCGCTCTGCTACTGTCCTTTGCGTTGCACTGTAACCGGATGCGCTGGGCTGATCTCGCTCCACCGAACCGCTGCGCAGTCGTGCCGATTGATAACAAAAGGAGTTGGTCATGAAGTCCTTTCTTGCCTCGGTTGTTCTGGTGTTCTCGCTTCCCGCCCTCGCTGAGCCGACCTACACCATCGGCGTTGAGAAGGCGGCATTCCTGCCGCACTACCAGGGTGACGCCGAGGGCAATTACCAAGGCTTTGCGCGCGAGGTTTTCGACCGTTTCGCCGCCCATAGTGGCGTGCGGGTAACCCTGCGGGTGATGCCGGTCGATGCGCTATTGCCGGCGCTGCTGGCAGGCGAAATCGATGCGAAATACCCCGACAACCCGAACTGGTCGGTCCCGGCGAAGACCGGGCGCGACGTGAGATACAGCCAGCCACTGGTCAACTATGTCGATGGGGTCATGGTGGCGCCGCGCCGCGCAGGACTCGGCCTCGAGCAACTCCGGCGGCTCGCCGTGGTGGATGGCTGGACACCGCGGGGTTACGAAGACCGTATCGGCACGAATCAAATTCTGTTGGTCAGTACCAGGGATCTGCCGCGCATGGTGCGGCAGGCGCTGTTGAAGGACACCGATGGCGGCTACTACAACGTAGTGGTTGCAGCCCATTACCTTAATAACGTGCGGGCCAAGCCCGGCGCGTTGGTTTTCGATCCGGGCCTGCCGCATACCCGCGGCACCTTCAACCTTTCCAGTGTCCGGCATCCTGAGCTGATCCTGCGATTCGACCGCTTTCTCGATGAGCAGCGTCTCGAACTCGCAGCGCTGAAGGAAAGGCATCAGGTGGAGGCCAATCTGTCGTCTGAGTACATCGGTATGGAGCAGTGGAAGGTCGACTTTATCGAGCGGAAAAAGCTCAAGCAGACCGGGGGAAACTAGCAGCCGGACGGCGCAGTACCAGCGGTTTCGTGGGTTGCAGCAGCCAGGCATACGCGGTTGCGTCCGCTGTTTTTCGCTCGATAGAGGGCCTCGTCCGCTTCCCGTAGCATCTGTTCAAGCGTGCCTTTGGGTGCAAGACGCGCAGCGCCAATGCTTACGGTGACCTCCAGGCGCGTGCCGTCATAGTTGAACAGCTCTGCCTCTGTAGCCGCTCGCACGCGCTCTGCCAGCGAGGCTGCGGTGGCGAAGTCGGTGTCTTTGAAGAGCACGACGAATTCTTCGCCGCCCCATCGGGATACCAGATCGGACTGCCGAATCTGCCTGCTCAGCAGTTGCGCAAAGTGACGAAGCACGAAATCACCGGCCAGATGCCCGTGTCGATCGTTGAACTGCTTGAAGTGGTCCAGATCAAGAATTACCGCGCACAGGCTACCTTGTTGCCGCCTGGTTTCCAGGATGGCCTGTCCGGCGACCAGCGCAAAACCATGACGATTGAGCAATCCGGTCAGGGCATCGTGGGTGGCCATGGTTTCGATCCGCTGCAGATAGCGGCGGCTGATCAGACCCACCAGCGACAGCACCGTGGCGGTCACGCTGAAGCAGATCAGCAGATTTATCCAGAGGGCGCGGCGCACCGGCGCCATAACGCTGCTTTCCTGCTTTTCAACCATCAGGAACCAGCCCAGCTCCGGGATATCCCGAATGTTGATGAAGTGTTGCGCGCCCCCGCTCTCGTACGCGAATGAGCCCGGGCGAAGCTGCGGCAATTGTCGGTTGAGATCGGCCAGGCCAGGGACATCGGCCAGCGCGGTTCCGCGGGCAGCGCCATCCGGCCCGCCATGTTGACCGCTCATGGCGATGCGTCGGCGTGCATCGACGAAGTAGATGTTGCGTTGAAAACGACGCTGGTACGTATCGATCAGCTCCACGACCCGCTCGAGCGTCAAGCCAACCCCAGCGACACCCAGGAACTCACCGCCAGCGCCTAGCACGCGATAGTTGATGAACATCGTCAGCCTTGAGACGTCGACGACGATTTCCCAAGGTAGTCCGCTCTGTTCGAAGCGATAGAACCAGCCGTCGGCTGTATCGCTCGGTTGCATGGTTTGGGCTGAGGTGTCTGTGTAATAGGTTTCCGACACGCGCGAGGCGAAGAAGGCCGTGGACGTGTCGTATCGCTGCTGGATGGCTTGCAGGTAACGGCTGATCAATGCCGGGTTGGCTTCACCATGATCCAACCAGTCGAGCACGAAAGGATCTTGCGCCATCGCCGAGGAGACCTGGACCAGGCGAACCAGGTCTTTTTGTATTTCCCCTGAAATCACATCCGCGGTAAGCGGCAACTCCACGCCGATGATGCCTTTGCGGATGGTTTCCCGAGACATGTAGTAGCTGGCGAGGCTGCTAACGGCGAAGCCAATTCCAATGATTACCGCCAAAAGCGGGAGCAGGGAACGCTGCTTCAGGTTCAGTCGCGGCATCGATCACTCCTGCCGCAACAACTGCGCGGCTCTTTGCCCGCATTCTATCTGCCGAATCAGCCCGGCCGGGACGGCGCTTCAGCCCTCCGCCAAACGGTCTAAAGGGCCCATTTTTCCAGTCGATAGCATAATGACGCCAAATTTATATTGATGTATACATATAGCCATCAAGTTGTATGCATTCTAAAAACAACCGAGGTCGCAGTGATGCCTTTCATGCAACGCAGTATCCAATGGCAGCTGATTGTCAGCATGGGAGCAGCCCTGCTCACCAGTACTCTGATCGTCATTCTCGTGTATTCCTCCGCGGTCAATCGCTTGGCCGAACGCTATCTCGTTGGCCAGGCATTGCCAGCAAATATCGCGGCCATTCGTAACGACATCGAGCGCACCCTTACCGCTCCGATCACCGCTACGGCCGGCATTGCACATAACGCGCTGGTGCTTGATTGGCTGCGTGCAAGCGAATCTGGCATCGGCGCGGATGCTATCGGTCGTTATCTGGACGGTGTGAAAGCGCAGCAGAACGCGCTGACCACTTCGATCGCGGTACTGGAGAGCGGCAACTATTACTCAGAGGCGGGCCTATCTCGCACGCTCAGCCGCAGCGCGGCAGGCGACGGTTGGTTCTACAGCCTTATAGATGGCGGCATCGAACGGCGTTTCGAGATTGATATCGACAAGGCCTCTCGGCAACCGACCCTGTTTATCAACCAGCGCATCAGTGTCGCTGGTAAGACCTTGGGTGTTGCAGGGCTGGGCTACAGCCTTACGAGCATGTCCGAGCTGATCAGCAACTTTCGTTTTGGCGAGCGCGGTGAGGTGTATCTCATCAGTGGCGATGGCCGGGTGAAGGTACATCCACGAACCGAGAACAATGACCGAGCAGAACTGAGCACGCTGACCGGGCGTGATGCCGCGCAGCAACTGCTCAACCGGGCCGAGGGGGCGGTACGCTTCGAGCGCGACGGTGAAGCATTTCTGGCGATCGCACAGCCGCTGGAAAGCCTTGGCTGGGTACTGGTGAGCGAAGTGCCGGAAGCGGAAATCTTTGCTGAAGCCCGTCGTACGCTTTGGACCATCAGCCTGATCGGCGCGTGCATTGCCCTGTTTTTCCTCGGGCTAGTCGTCTTGTTGGCCCGAGGCCTGGTGAAACCGATTCGCCAGGTGACCAACGCGCTGGTTGAAATCGGCGGAGGTGGTGGCGATCTCACGCGTCGGCTGGACGAAAGCCGTGCCGACGAGCTCGGCGATCTGGCGCGCGGCTTCAATCGCTTTATCGGCAGCCTGCGCAGTCTGATCGGCGATGTGCTCAACACCAGCGAGCAGTTGCGCACCGCTGTCGGCCAGGTGGCGCGGGTGGTCGACGACACCGCCGTGCGCGCGGGGCGTCAGCATGAGATGACCGACATGGTCGCCACAGCCGTGCACGAGATGGGTCTCACCGTGCAGGAAATCGCGCGCAACGCCAGCAACGCGGCGCAAGCCTCGCAAGGCGCGCGCAGCGAGGCACTGCAGGCGCGACAGGTGGTGGGTGAATCGATCAGGCACATCGAGCGGATGTCCGGCGAGATCGGCCAGGCAGCCAGCTCGGTCACCGAGCTCGCGCAGCAGGTGGCCTCAATCGATCAGGTGCTGGCGGTGATCCGCAGCATTTCCGAGCAGACCAATCTGCTGGCACTCAACGCGGCCATCGAAGCGGCCCGTGCCGGCGACATGGGTCGTGGCTTCGCGGTCGTGGCCGATGAGGTGCGCACGCTGGCCAGCCGCACCCAGGCATCGACGGACGAGATCCAGCAAATGATCCAGCGTTTGAAGAATGGTGCAGAGACCGCGGTGGGCGCCATGCATGCCGGCCAGGCCGCAACGGGTACCGGCGTGCATGCCAGCCAGCGCACCGGTCAGTCGCTGCAGGCGATCACCGAGCAAGTGGAAGCCATCAGCGACATGAACACTCAGGTAGCCGCTGCGACCGAGGAGCAGAGCAGCGTCACCGAGGAGATCACCCATAACGTGCAGGGCATCGCCGATCTGGCGCAAGCCACGGCGCAGGACGTGCAGGAATGTCGGGCCGATTGCCAGGCGCTGTCGCAACTGGCAGAGGATCTGGGGCGGCAGATGGGGAGCTTCCGCCTGTAAGCCGGACGCCGGAAACGAAACGGGGCGCCCTGAGGCGCCCCGTTTTTTTTGCCTAGGCGTTTAGAAGTGCGCCTTGATCAGCACGCTGGCTGTGCTCTGATCGGTCTTGCCGACGAAGTTGCGGCTGACGAATCCACCGTCTTCGATGCCGTACTTGTTGGACCAGTAGTCGTATTCGATACCCACATAGAGACGACCCGGCTCGTTGTTCAGCGCCTTGCCCAGGTCGTATTTGATCTGCGGGACGATGTGCAGGTTCTTCTTCAGGAAATCGCCGCGGGACTCGGAACCCGCATCATTGACAACCCAGTCAATGAAGCCGTCGAAGAGGATGTCCGACTTGCCGACCGGGAAGGTCATCGCCCAGGTGGGCGTCACTTGCCACTGACCGGAAGCACGGCCGGTGGAGCCGTCGGGCTTGCGGTAGTAGAAGTTCAGCGCGAAACGGTCAAAGCCAGGCAGGTCGAGATCGAAGCCTGGGCCCAAGAGGTAGTTCTGATTCGGCACGCCTGCGGCCGAGCTTTCGCCGCGCTCGTAGGTGGCGGCAACCAGCACGTCCTTGACCACACCGAAGGAGAAGTCGCGGCCGCTGATCTTGCTCAGCGACAGGCGTGGGCTGAACTCGCCGTAGTAGGTGTGGCCGTCGCTGCCACTCACGCCGTTGTACCAGATGTTATCGACGAAGAAGAACATGTCGCCCCATGCCCAACCGCTGGCATGTTCGAAGGTGACGGTCTGCTGGGTGTCGGGATCGACCTTGTAATCCTGGCCGTACAGGTAGGTCAGGCTGTTGTTCTGCCAGTGCATCAGATCGCCGGCCAGCGCCGGTGTCGCGAGCAGGGCGCCGGTAAGGGCGAGGCAGAGCGGGGCAGTCTTCAGTTGCATAGGTGTGGTTCCTGTGTGTTTTTTTTTGTAGGCAAGGCCGTCGCGACCGGCGCGTATTCTGGGCGAAGGTCGAGACGGCGGGAAGCGGTGCGAGCGTCGTTCAACCCGTAGAATCGGCCCTGGTCGCATGCGGCATGACGTCACGGTTGTGGCGATCATCCTGTTTCCGGTAGTCGGGGATGTTCACCGAGAGGGTGTTGGTGCCGACGGCATCCTCGATCAGCTCTTCCGGGTCGAAGACATCCATCTCGCTCGGCTCTCGGGGCAGGAACAGATTGAGCAGAATGGCGCTGAAGGCGCCGATGGTGATCGGCGAGCCGAAGATGTTTTTCAGCACGTCGGGCATCGCGCTCAGCACTTCCGGCACGCCGGCAACGCCCAGCCCCATGCCCAGCGAGATCGAGACGATCAGCATGTTGCGCCGATGCAGACCCGCTTCGGCGAGGATCTTGATGCCGGCGATCGCTACGGTGCCGAACATGATGAGGGTGGCGCCGCCGAGCACGGGCTTGGGCATGGCTTGCAGCACGCCGCCGACCACCGGGAACAGGCCCAGCAGAATCAGCAGCCCGGCTATATAGAAGCCGACATAGCGGCTGGCCACGCCGGTCAGCTGGATCACGCCATTGTTCTGGCTGAAGGTGGTCATCGGCAGGCTGTTGAACACCGCTGCGGTGACCGAAGCGCAGCCGTCAGCCAGGATGCCCGACTTGATGCGCCGCATATACAGCGGCCCGCGCACCGGTTGGCGTGAAATCATCGAGTTGGCCGTGAGGTCGCCCGCTGTCTCCAGCGGTGTGATCAAGAAAATCACAGCGATCGGAATGAACGCCATCCAGTCGAAGGCGAAGCCGAAACGGAACGGCTGCGGCACGCTGACCAAGGGCAGGCTGCCGAGGCCGGACAGGTCGACCTTGCCCATCGCCAGTGCCACGCCGTAGCCAACGCCGAGCGCGACGATCACTGCAGAAAGCCGAAGTACCGGCCAGGGGAAGCGGTTGAGCACCACGATGATGCCGATTACCAGGCCCGCCAGAGCGAGGTTGGACAGCGCGCCAAGATCGGGCGCGCCGTAGCCGCCAGCGATGTCGGTCATGGCCACCTTGATCAGCGACAGTCCCATCAGGCAGATGATCGTGCCGGTGACCACGGGAGTAATCACCCGACGCAGCTTGTTGATGCACTGGCTGAAGGCGATTTCTACGAAGGCCGCGCAAAAGCTGACGCCGAACAGCGTGGCGAGAATCTCCTCAGGCGTGCCGCCGCGTGCCTTGACGATGAAGCCGGCGCTGAGGATCGCGCTGAGAAAGCCGAAGCTGGTGCCCTGCAGGCACAGCAGCCCGGAGCCGATCGGGCCGATGCGCTTGGCCTGGACGAAGGTGCCGAGCCCGGAGACGAACAGCGCCATGCTGACGAGGTAGGGCACGTAGGCGCCCAGGCCGAGGGCGCTGCCGACGATCAGGGTCGGGGTGATTACGCCGACGAAGCTCGCCAGTACGTGCTGCAGTGCCGCGAAGAGTGCCGGAAGGGGGGCCGGACGGTCGTCCAGCCCATAGATGAGGTCTTGCTGAGGTGCTGCAGCGCTGCCGCTGCTCGTATCGGTTGCGGTCATGGTCAAGCCTGCCATTTGTTGTTGTACGGTCATGGGCTTTCGAGGGTCACGGCACCTCTACCCGTCGCACCAGCTGTAGGGCGGTGATCGGATGGCCCGACTATAACAATCTGTGGACAGACGTTGGAACAATAAATTTTCGGATTGTGTACAAGATGACCGATGGTCGCACCTTCGCTATTTAGGGTCCAAGGCCCGCGCGACGTTCTCCGCCAGGCCCGCGCCGGCTTCGCTCATGGTCAGGTAGGTGTGATCGGCCCCGGCCTCTTGTATGCGCTGGGCAATGTCTTCGTACATGGCATGGGAGACGATCAGGCCTGAGAAACCATTTCCACGCAGCTTGGTGGTGGAAATGATCTTCGCTTCGGCGTCATTCATCGCCAGGATCACTGCCTTGACGTCGTTCATCTGGAGGTTCTGCCAGAACATCTGGTCTTCGGCATCGGCAAACAGAATATGGCGGCCTTCGGCGCTATTGCGCTCGACCATCACCGGGTCGGAATCCAGGCTGACCAGGCGATAGCCCTTCGCGCTCAGGTGGTCGTAGGCCGCGCGGCCGGTGCGGCCCATGCCCATGATCAGGATCTGTGCATCGCCGAGCGACACCGGTTGCTCGTCGGGGTGACGGATGTTTCGTTCAAGCGGAATCAGCCGGCGGGCCAGGCGTTCGTATAACGGGTGTACCACTCGATTGAGCTGCGCCGAGACGACGAACGAAAGCGCCACGGCAACTGCCAGCGGCGTCAACCATTGCGGCAGTACCACGCTGGCGACGATCAGGCCGAACTCGCTGTAGTTGGTCAGGCTCGAGGCGCTGAGGAAGGCACTGCGTGCGCGCAGACGAAAGCCGAGGAATAGAAAGAAGAACAGCACGCCCTTGAGCGGCAGCAACACGGCCATCACCAGCGCGAAGGTCAGCGCGCTGGCATCCGGCAGGCCGCCCATGCCGATCTGTAGAAAGAAGCCGACCAGAAAGACTTCCTTGATCGCCCACAGCGAGTTGGACAGTTCGCCGGCTCGCTTGTGCTTGGCCAGCATGGCGCCGAAGGCGAGCGCACCCAGTTCGGAGCTCAGCCCGACCGCTTCGAAGCCGTGGCCGCCGACCACCAGCGCGAGCATCAATCCCAGCAGTATCAGCAGTTCTTCATGACCGCTGGCGTCCAGCAGGCGGAACAGCAACGGACGCAGTAGCGGCAGCAGGAACACCAGCAAAGCCCATGGCGACGGCACCTGGCCGGCGGCCACGCTCATTACCACCAGCGCAATAAGGTCCTGGATGATCAGCACGCCGATTGCTACCCGGCCATGGAACGCGCGCAGCTCGCGCTTGCTCTCCAGCACCTTGGCCGCCAGCACGGTACTGGAGAACGACAGTGCGATCGCCAGTAGCAACGCCTCGTTCCAGGGCATATCGAGAATCAGCACGATGCCCGGCAGCACCAGCAGGCTAGATATGACGAAATGCAGCAGGCTGCCGCCGATGACCTCACGCCGTACCAGGTTGCTGATCTTCAGCTTGAGGCCGACGGTAAACAGCAGCAGCAGGACGCCGAGATGGGCCAGATGCTGGAGGATGTCGCTGTCGTTGGGGCCGACGCCAACATCCGAGCCGGCAGTCGATAGGGCGAAGCCGGCTGCCAGGTAGCCAATCAGCGGTGGCAGACCGATGTAACGGGCCGCCAGCCCCAGGACAAAGGCAAAGGCAATCCAGCTGGCTTCTAACATCGGCGGCGTCCGGGCAGGGAGGGCGCGGCATTGTAACGGGATGTCGTTGCTTGTCGAGGCATGCTCGGCGAGAGGTGAACCGACGGGCATGGCCTGCGTGGCGGCCCAGGCTGGCCGCCACGTTCAGGCTCAGGTGTGGGCCGAGCCGGTCAAGGCCTCACGCTCCGGGCCGCCAAGCACGTTGAACAGCAGATTCAGCGCCACGGCACTCAACGTCGCTAGGGCGATACCGCTGTGGGTGATCGGCTCCAGCCAGTGCGGCAGCTGCGCGAAGAACTCCGGGCGAACTACTGGAATCATGCCCAGACCGATGCTTACCGCAACCAACAGCTGGTTGCGTCGATCACTGATATCGGCCTCCTGGAGAATCTTGATGCCTGTCGCCGCGACCATGCCGAACATGGCGATACCGGCGCCGCCGAGCACTGCCGCGGGGATCGATGCAACCATGAACGCTGCTTTCGGTAGCAGGCTCAGGCTGATCAGGATCAGCCCGGCGACGGCGGTGACGTAGCGGCTGCGCACGCCTGTCATCTGCACCAGGCCGATGTTCTGGGCGAACGATGAGTGCGTGAAAGTGTTCATGAAACCAGCCAGGAACGTCGCGCCGGCATCACACAGCAGGCCACGGCGCAGCTGGTTCGGATCGACTTCCTGGCCGGTAATCTTGCCAAGGGCGAGAAACATCCCCGCGGACTCGACGAAGATGATCACCACCACCAGGCACATCGACAGAATGGGGGCGAGGAGGAATTGCGGTGCGCCAAAGTGATTGGGCGTGACGACTTCAAATGTGGACGCGGTATGTATGCCGGTCAGATCGACCATGCCGAGGCTGCCAGCCAGCACATAGCCCAGGCCCATGCCGATCAGCACCGATACGTTGACCCAGAAGCCGCGCATGAACTGGTTGATCAGCAGAATGACGACCAGTACGGCTGCCGCGACCCCAAGGTAGGGCAGGGCGCCGAATTCGCCAGTAGCGCTTCCGCCGCCTGCCCAGTTGACTGCCACCGGGAATAGCGAGAGCCCGATAGCGGTAATCACCGTGCCGGTTACCAGAGGTGGAAACAGCCGCACGATCTTGCAGACGAAGGGAGCGATCAGCAAACCGAAGAAGCCGGCGGCGATGGTCGCACCGAAAATGCCAGTCATGCCTACGCCCGGCATGCCGGCCATGACCACCATGCTGCTTACCGCCGCGAAGCTCGCGCCCATCATGACCGGCATGCGGATTCCTAGCGGCCCGATACCCATCGACTGCACAACGGTTGCGATACCGGCCACCAGCAGGTCGGCGTTGATCAGGAAGGCAATTTCTTCGCGCGACAGCCCGGCCGCCTGGCCCACTATCAGCGGGACTGCGACAGCTCCCCCATACATCAGCAGGACGTGCTGGAGACTCACCAGCAGCATCTGCAGCAAGGGCAGCCGCTTTTCTGTGGCTGGCGCGGTTTCCCGCTCGGTCACATCGTTCATGCAAACACCTCGGACGCTTTTGTTATTGGATAGTCGCGGTGACCTCGCTGAACGTGCGAGGCCGGGTTTCTGGGCTCGATCGGCTGCAGCCGGGCCCACCGGGTCAGGAGTTCTCTCCGTCTGGTGTGGTTAGGTTGGGTTGCTCGGGATGAAAAAAAGCCGCGCCCGGGAGCGCGGCTGGCGGGCGCCGATCAGTCGATCGGGGCGCCCTTGTCGATCCAGGCACCAAGCAGGTCGCGCTCTTCCTGAGTCATGTTGGTCATATTGCCCAGCGGCATGATCTGGCTGGCGACGGACTGCGCATGGATCTTCGCTGCCTGCTGCTTGATCTGCTCAGGCGTATCGAACATCACGCCTGCCGGGGGCGCGCTGAACAATGGGCTGCTCGGCTGTGCGGCATGGCACACCGTGCAGCGCTCATCGATCACGCTGCGAACCTTGGCGAACTCGCTGTTGCTGGCGTCAGCCTCTGCAACGGTGGAAGTGCCGGTCTGCTGCGCACTCATGCTGGCTTGCTCGGGGCTAGTCGGCGCCAGGTTCGGCGCGGCCGGTTGGCGATTCGGCGCGGTGACATAGGCCAGGCAGATCATGCCCAGTGCCGCGGCCGGTAGCGCCCAGGCGAAGCGATTACCACTGTGGCGGGTGTTGAAGTAGTGGCGTGCCAGCACCGACAGCGCGCCGAGGGCGGCGAGGATCAGCCAGTTGTACTGGCTGCCGTATGTGCTGGGGAAGTGGTTGCTGATCATGATGAACAGCACCGGCAGGGTGAAGTAATTGTTGTGCCGCGAACGCAGCAGGCCCTTGGCCGGCAGCAACGGGTCGGGCGTGCGGTTCTGTTCGATGGCCGCCACCAGCGCGCGCTGGGCCGGCATGATGATGCGGAACACGTTGCCGACCATGATCGTGCCGATCAGCGCACCGGTGTGAATGTAGGCCGCGCGACCGCTGAATACTTGCGAATAGCCCCAGCAGGCGGCGATCACCAGTACGAAGAGGATCAGGCCGAGCAGGGCGGGCGTTTTGCCAAGGGCTGAATCGCAGAGCAGGTCGTAGACGAACCAGCCCACGATCAGCGAGCCGAAGCCTAGGGCGATGGCGGTCGCGGGAGACAGGCCACTGCCTGGCGCGATCAGGTACAGGCTCGGGTTGAGGTAATACACCACCATCAGCAGTGCCACGCCGGACAGCCAGGTGGTGTAGGCCTCCCACTTGAACCAGTGCAGGTTTTCCGGCATCTGCGGCGGGGCCAGCTTGTATTTTTCCAGGTGGTAGATACCGCCACCGTGGATGGCCCAGAGGTCGCCCGAAAGCCCCTCGCGTGGGTTACTGCGGTTGAGGTTGTTTTCCAGCCAGACGAAGTAGAAGGAGGCACCGATCCAGGCGATGCCGACGATCATGTGAATCCAGCGAATACTCAGGTTCAGCCATTCGGTCAGATGTGCGTCCACGTTGATTACCTCTTTGCACGGCCACCGTAGCGGCCGTCATTTCTTCTTATTGGAGTCGGCTTGAGCCCGTCGCGAGTGCGGCTGCACTCAAGTCGATTTCCGTTGGGGGTCGAGGAGGAGTTGCTGATCCTCCGTGAAGAAGTACTCGTCGCAGTTGTTGCCTGAACCGCTGCGATCGACCACCAGGAATTCATCCCGCTTTTCGATCGTCAGCACCGGGTGGTGCCAGACGCCGCGGTGGTAATTGACGCCCTGCCTGCCGTTGCTGCGGAAGGCGCGGACGTTACCCGGTACAGGTGCATCGCCAAGTGGCGCGACCACGACCAGAAAGGGGTTGCCGAGCAGCGGAATGAACGCCTGGCTGCCCAGCGGGTGTCTTTCGAGCATGCGGATGACCAGCGGCATCTCCAGCGCATCGGCGGCGAAGATGCTGATGATGGCCTTATCGTCCGGCTGCGCGGTCTCGACCGTTGCCAGCTTGTGATAGCGGCGGGTGGAACCGTTGTTGATCATGAAGTGGTCGCTGCCTTCGGTTTCGATCACATCACCGAATGGGGCGAAGGCTTCCTTGGTCAACGGTTCGATCTTGAGTGTGCGCATGCTGTGCTCGTTCAGTTCGTAATGATTTTGGGGTGGGCCGGCCGGCTGCCGGAGCAGGAGGGTGGGCTTCAGCCCACCATGGCGTAGTCGCTGACCCTCAGGCAGCAAGCCACCCTACAACCGCCGGCTTTAGCGGGCCGCCTTGCCGAACAACCGCAGCCGGCTGACGCCACCGTCCGGGAAAATGTTCAGGCGCACGTGGGTGATCGGGCCGAGCTTGGCGATCTGCTCGCTGAATGTGTGCTCGGCGTGCATGGAAAGCTTCTGGCTCGGCAGCAGTTCGCGCCAGAACAGGCTCTGGGTCTCGATCTGGCTGTCGGTGCCGCCTTTGACATAGGCTGCCTGGATGCTGCAGCTGTCGGGGTAGTTGCCCTTGAAATGCAGGGTGTCGACGACGATGCGTTCGATCTCGCCCGGGTGACCTAGGGCGACGATGACCCAATCGTTACCCGGCGTACGACGACGGGCGGTCTCCCAGCCGTCGCCCATGTTTTCGCCACGATTGGGGTTGAGGATGTTGCTCATACGGCCGAAGTGCTCGTCCGAGCAGGCCAGCGCACGGCCGCCATTGAGCGCCGACGCCAGGTCGAGCTGCTCGTTGTCGCCGACGCTGTTCCAGTCGCGGAACGGGATGCCGTGCACGCGCAGGCGTGCCACACCGCCGTCCGGGTAGATGTTGAAGCGCAGGTGGCTGACCGGCTTGTCGAACGCGATCTCGTGATAGTGGTGGCTGTTGCCCTGCAGCTCGACCGCCGGCAGGATTTCCGTCCAGACGGTGTCGTCGCTCGGGTCGCCTTCGGTAATGAAGCAGGCTTCCAGCGAGGCGGACGGCGGGTAGTTGCCGGTGAAGAAGCTGGTATCGATGTCGACGCCCTTGATCGAGCCCGGCACGCCCAGGCGAATCACCGCGTGGTCGTAGCCTTCGAAGCGCTTGCGGCGCGACTCCCAGCCGTCCATCCACTTGCCGTTGTCATCGAATACGCCTTCCTTCCATACCGCCGGCGTCGGCTGGAACAGCCGATTGACGTCGGCGAACCAGTCGTCGGTGACGGAGACGGCGCGGGTGCCCAGGCGGGCATCAGCAAGGTTGACGTATTTTTCGAAGGGTACGGAGCTAGCTTTCATGACTCGTCTGCCTTGGCTGAGAGAAGCGGTTTCGATCGATCACTGCGTTGATGCGGTCGTTACATCGCCTGCAGACGGAACAAGGCGATCTTGTTGATCTCCGCCAGCGCTCGGGCGAACTCCCGCTCGGGGTCGTTGTGGATGCGTTCCTCGAAGGCGGCAAGGATCTGATGTCGATTGCTGCCCTTGACCGCCATGATGAAGGGGAAGCCGAACTTCGCCTTGTAGGAATCGTTGAGTTCGGTGAAACGGTCGAACTCCTCGGCGGTGCATTCATGGATGCCGGCGCCGGCCTGTTCCGAAGTGCTGGAGGCGGTCAACTCGCCACGCACGGCGGCCTTGCCTGCCAGATCAGGGTGAGCATTGACCAATGCCAGCTGCGTCGCGTGATCGGCCGCGAGCATGGCCTGCGACAGGCGGGTGTGCATCACCTCGACGTAATCCAGCGTCTCGTCGACGCCGGCGCCATAGACCGTCTCGGCGACCCATGGGGAGTGTTCGTAAACATCGGCGAAGGCGGCGACGAACGCGTCGCGGTCCAGGGTCGAAGGTTTGATCGTCTTGAAGGGGGTCATGCGTTGCGCTCCGCAGTAAGAGGGTGGGTGGCATGCCAGTGCCGTGCGATATCGACGCGGCGAGCGCACCAGACCTTGTCGAAGCCCTTCACGTATTCGAGGAAGCGAGCAAGCGAGGCCAGGCGCGCCGGGCGACCGAGCAGCCGGCAGTGCATACCGATGGACAACATCTTCGGCGCACCTTCGCAGCCTTCGGCGTAGAGCACGTCGAACGCGTCCTTCAGATAGGTGAAGAAATCGTCGCCGGTGTTGAAGCCCTGGACCTGGGTAAAGCGCATGTCGTTGGTGTCCAGCGTGTACGGGATCACCAGGTGCGGCTGTTCCGGTGTCGATTCCGGGTCCCAGTAGGGCAGGTCGTCGTCGTAGGTGTCGGAGTCGTAGAGAAAGCCACCTTCCTCGCGCACCAGCCGGCGGGTGTGCGGCCCGGTGCGGCCGGTGTACCAGCCCAGCGGACGTTCGCCAACGATATCGGTGAGGATGCGGATCGCTTCGAGCATGTGCTCGCGCTCCTGCTCCTCGTCCATGTACTGGTAGTCAATCCAGCGGTAGCCATGGCTGCAGATTTCGTGACCGGCATTGGCCATCGCTTTTATCAGCTCCGGATGGCGCTGGGCGGCCATGGCCACGGCGAAGATGGTCAGCGGAATGTCGTGCTTATCGAACAGCTTGAGCAGGCGCCAGACACCGGCGCGGCTACCGTACTCGTAGAGCGACTCCATGCTCATGTTGCGTACGCCTTGCAACGGCTGAGCAGAGACCATCTCGGACAGGAAGGCTTCGGATTCCTTGTCGCCGTGCAGCACGCAGCGCTCGCCGCCTTCTTCGTAATTGAGTACGAAAGACAAGGCGATACGGGCATCGCCCGGCCAATGCGGGTGCGGTGGATTGCTGGCGTAACCGATCAGGTCGCGTGGGTAGTCGGCGGTCACTGAGGTGCTTCCTGTATGGCGGGTCGTCTAGCTCGACTGGATGATCCGATTGTATACAAATTGATGTGCCGTTTGTAAATAGCCAATTTCGCCGGTATCGCGCTGATCGCTTTGGGGATGCTGCTACGCAGTCAGCATGGTGGCACCAGAGATCTGCAGAGATCGGGCCAATCCTGCCTATTTTGAATTGTGTACAAAATTATATGCAAATTGTCTTGAGTGGGCCGGTTCGCGTGGTTATGCTCGGGTCAGTTTCCTATCAACGAAGCGGAGGTGCCCGTGGGCCGATTGACCACACATGTACTCGATGCCGCCCATGGTTGTCCGGGCAGCGGGATCAAGGTGTCGCTGTATCGCGTTGACGACCAGGCGCTGACCTTGGTCGCCAGCCGAGAAACCAATGCCGATGGCCGCTGCAACAGCCCATTGCTGGAGGGTGATGATTACCTGTCTGGCGTCTACCAGCTGCATTTCCACGCTGGCGATTACTACCGCAGCCGCGGCGTGAAACTGGGTGAGCCGGCGTTCCTCGACGAAGTGGTCCTGCGTTTCGGTATCGATGCCGGGCAGGATCACTATCACGTGCCGCTACTGATTTCGCCGTACAGCTATTCGACCTATCGCGGTAGCTGAGGCATTTCCTTTACGTGCTGACTCTTCTGGAGTCCCTTTGCCCGCCGTCATGGCGGGTTTTTTATGGGCGGGAGAAAGCTGTGCGCGAACTACGGCGTGCGGCTAGCGGGTGCTTGGGGGCGAAGACGAGTTCTCCGCCGCGTCACCGCAGCTGACGGAGTGGATGAAAGTCCTCACTCACCGGCTAAACAACGAAGCCGCACCTGCGCCCCCAAACAGCGCCGCGCTGGTCCGGTTGAACCAGACGTGCCCCCTTCCGGAGCGCAGGTAATGGCCCGCACGCTGCGCGCCAAGTCCATAGGCCAACTTGCAGCCGAGATCCAGCACCGCCCAGGTGACGATCATCACCAGCAGCTGCGGCAGAAAAGGCTGCGCCGTGCTTAGAAACTGCGGCAGAAAGGCGGCGAAGAAGAGGATGTCCTTCGGATTGCTGCCGCCCAGCAGAAACGCCCGGCCGAACAGCCGACTGAAACGCGGGACGAGGGCCGGGGTTTCGATGTCGCTCGGCGCCGGTGCCTGGCGAGCCTCTTGCCAGCTCTGCCAAGCCAGGTAGAACAGATAGAAGGCACCGAGGATTTTCAGCACGCTGAATACCTGCTCCGACGCCATTAGCAATGCGCCGAGTCCCAGGGCCGAGGCGCAGAGCAGGGCGAGCGAGGCTGTCACCCCGCCGAGGAAGGCCGGCCAGGAACGGCGTACCCCGTAGTTCAGGCTGTTGCTGATCATCAGCAGCGACAGCGGCCCCGGTATGAGAATCACCACCAGCGCCGCACCGGCGAATAACAGCCATATCTCAAGGGTCATTGGGCCTCCTTGGCCTATGCAAAAGCCCCACCGCAAGCGGAGGGGCTAGGGGGCGAGCCGGGCGCTGCCCAGCTTCGTTCAGAGAAACGCGAACTTGGCGATAAAGATCACGCACAAGACATACAGGCTGATCGAGACCTTCTCGCGCTGCCCCGTCAGCAGCTTGAGCGTCGCGTAGGTCAGGAAGCCCAGCGCGATGCCATTAGCGATGGAAAACGTCAGCGGCATCATCACCACCGTAACGATAGCCGGAATGGTGTCGGTGTGGTCCTTCCAGTCGATGTGCGCCATGCCGCTCATCATCAGCATGGCTACATAGATCAGTGCGCCGGCCGTGGCATACGCAGGGATCATGCCGGCCAGCGGCGCAAAGAACATGGCGACCAGGAACAGTGCACCGACGGTGACCGCGGTCAGCCCGGTACGGCCGCCCGCGGCAACGCCCGAAGCACTTTCGACGTAGCTGGTGACGGGTGGGCAGCCGACCAGCGCGCCGGCGACACTGGAGGTACTGTCCGCTTTGAGGGCGCGTGAGAGGTTCTGGATCTTGCCGTCTTCATCCACAAGGTGCGCGCGATGCGCAACGCCCATCAGCGTGCCGGCGGTGTCGAACATGTTCACGAAGAGAAAGGCCAGGATCACGCTGACCATCGCGACGTTCAGCGCGCCGGCGATGTCCATGGCTAGCCAGGTCGGCGCCAGACTAGGCGGCATCGAAACCAGGCCGTTGTACTCGACCAGACCCAGCGCCCAACCGATGCCGGTGACCACCAGCATGCTCAGCAGAATCGCGCCGAAGATGTTGCGATGACTGAGTACGGCGATCATCAGAAAGCACACAGCTGCGAGCAGCGCAGTGGGTTCGCCGAATGAGCCCATGGTCAGCAGGGTCGCGGGGCTGTCGACGACGATGCCGGCGGTCTTCAAGCCGAT
Organism: Stutzerimonas stutzeri; assembly: GCF_038561965.1. Lineage (NCBI taxonomy): Bacteria > Pseudomonadati > Pseudomonadota > Gammaproteobacteria > Pseudomonadales > Pseudomonadaceae > Stutzerimonas > Stutzerimonas stutzeri. The sequence continues at coordinate 1,193,100 of NZ_CP139348.1, forward strand.
CAAGCCGAGAAACAGGCCGACGCCGGCGCCCATGGCGAAGCGCAGGCTCATCGGAATGCTGTTGAGCAACCACTCGCGTAGACGAGACAGGCTCATGATCATGAACAGGATGCCGGAGATGAACACCGCGCCCAGCGCGATCTGCCAGCTGTAGCCCATCTCGCCGACCACGGTATAGGTGAAGAACGCGTTGAGACCCATGCCGGGCGCCAAGCCCACCGGCCAGTTCGCGTAAAGCCCCATCAGCAGACAACCGAGGGCCGCACCGATACAGGTCGCAACGAAAGCCGCGCCATGGTCGATGCCGGCGTCGGCCATGATGTTGGGGTTGACGAAGATGATATAGGCCATGGTGACGAACGTCGTCAGGCCGGCAAGCAGCTCGGTCTTGATGGTGGTTCGGTGGGCGGTGAGTTTGAAGAATCGGTCGAGCAAGCCGGGATTCTTCGGCTGCAGCCCGAGGGCCGCCTGTTCCTGCTTGGTGCTTTCCACAAGGTGTTCCTCATCGTTCTTGTTGTCTATCACCCAGAGCGGTGCTCTTGAGGCAGGTGATGGTGAGGGCTCGTCCTGTTCGATTTTTTTGACCGAAAGGTCAGGAAGGCTTGTTCGCGATTATGCTTTTGTATACAAAAAATGCAACTCGATTCGTAATGTTTGCCTTTGGGTCTCTGGATAGACGCTCTCGGGCAGTTCTCTGGACAGGCACGCTAGAACAAAGGCGGTAGGCGTCGAGATTTGCAAATCGTTGATTGTGCACAATGAAACTGGATTTATTTCGCTGTTTGCCCCACAGCCACTGCAGTCAGGCGCTGAAAGGCAGTAAAGTTCGGTCTGCCGATACTTCCGACGCGAGTCACCATGAACGAACAGTTGCAGCCTCTGAAAAAGCCGACGAAAAGCGGCAAGGTCCGTACCGGGACCCAGGACGACATCGTTTACGCACACATCTTCGATGCAATCCTCGAACAGCGCCTTGCGCCGGGCACCAAGCTCAGTGAAGAAGCCCTGGGCGAAATTTTCGGGGTGAGCCGCACCATCATCCGACGCGCGCTTTCGCGCCTGGCGCACGAGGGCGTGGTGCTGCTGCGGCCCAACCGCGGCGCCGTGGTTGCCAGTCCCAGTGTCGACGAAGCCCGACAGATCTTTTTCGCGCGGCGGTTGGTCGAGCGAGCCATCACCGAACTGGCGGTGCAGCACGCAGGCGCCGATCAGCTGGCCGAACTGCGGCAGATGGTGACAGACGAGCAAGATTGCTTCGCCCGTGGCGATCGCGGTGCCGGCATTCGTCTTTCCGGCGAATTCCATCTGAAACTGGCCGAGGCGGCGAAGAATGCACCGCTGGTGAGTTTCCAGCGCAGTCTGGTTTCGCAGACCTCACTGATCATTGCTCAGTACGAAAGCGGCAACCGCTCGCATTGCTCTTACGATGAGCACAACCAGCTGATCGACGCCATCGCTGCGCGCGACAGCGAAAAAGCGGTCAGCCTGATGATGCATCACATGGATCACATCGACAGCAAGCTCAACCTCGATGAAGACAGCGCGTCAGACGATCTGCACGCCGTTTTCTCGCATCTCGCCCTGGCGAAGAAAAAGCCGCGTACGGCCCGCTAGGCTTAGACCTGATCGCGCTGGCGCGCATCGCGCCAGCGCCAAGTGTTTCGCCATCAATCGCGCCGGCAGCCCGCCGGAACCAAGCAGCCCCCTGCGAAGCCATTCTCTGTCTCGATGCCGCTGAACTCCGTCTGCCTATGTCCCGCTCTTTGGCGGTGCAGGCTGCGTCTGTTTTTCTAGTCCCGGGATCTCCCATGCGTCTCCTTCATCCTTGCTGATCATTACAGAGGTCGGTTGCGGCGCCTTGGTCGATATGCATATTGTTATGTTATAACTATAGCATGCGCTTGCTGGCTCACTCCCGCATCTAGGCAGAGACGCGGGCGCGCTGCCGAGCGCAAATACCGTGCGGCCCGGAACTACTCAATTACGAGGTGACAATGATCGAATGCCATGGCTTGCAGTGGGGCGCCGGTGGGCGCGCGCTTACGCCACCGCTGGATCTGCGCTTGACGGCGGGCAGCCTGACCGCCGTCATCGGTAGCAACGGCTCGGGCAAGAGCAGCCTGCTCAAGGTGATAGCAGGGCTGGATCGGCCATTGGCAGGCCGAGTCGATGTGGGTGTACCGCTCATGGGTGGTGTGGCCTATTTGCCGCAACAACAGCACGTGGATCGGCAGTTCCCCATTCGCCTGGCCGAACTGGTCAGTGCCGGTTTCTGGCGCAGCCGACTGGGGCGTAGCGGGCGTCAGGCGCGGCTGCGCCAGACATTGGTGGACTGGGGGCTGCTCGACCTTCAAAGCCAGGGCTTGCATGCGCTTTCCGGTGGCGAATTGCAGCGTGCCTTGCTGGCGCGTCTGAGCCTGACCGATGCTCAGGTGTTGTTGCTCGACGAACCCGAGGCGGCATTGGACGACGTGGGGTTGCGTCTACTCTGGCAGCACGTCGAGCGCTGGCAGCAGGAGGGGAGGACGCTGGTACTGGTCAGCCATAACCTTGCCGGACTGGAGCGGAACAACTGCGAGGGGTTGCTGATCGCGCGCAGCGGTTGCCTCAAGGCACCGATCCGCCAGTTCGCGGCCGAGCGGCAACAGCTTGGGCAGGTCGCGTGACGCCGGATGTTCTCTGGGCACCTTTCAGCGAATTCGCATTCATGCGCCGGGCCTTGTTCGGCAGCGTTGCGCTGGCCTGCAGTGCCGGACCGCTTGGCGTGTTTCTCATTCTGCGTCGGATGAGCCTGATGGGTGATGCCATCGCCCACGGCATTTTGCCCGGCGCAGCGCTGGCATTCTGGTTGTTCGGCTTGAGCCTGCCGGCGCTGACCGCAGGCGGCTTGGTGGCCGGCCTTGGCATGGCCGGGGCAGCAGCCTGGGTCACGCGGCGTACCGGGCTGCGCGAGGATGCCAGCCTCGCGGCGCTGTATCCGATTTCGCTGGCCAGCGGTGTGCTCCTGCTTGGTTTGGCCGGGCGCAAGCTGGATCTGTTGCACCTCTTGTTCGGCTCGGCGCTGGCGGTGGATACGACCACGTTGTACGGCATGCTCGGCACTGCAATGTTCAGCCTGGTGGTGCTCGCCCTGAGCTATCGCGCCCTGGCGCTGGACAGCCTCGATCCGTTGTTCCTGCGCAGCATCAGCCGCTTCGGCCCGCTGGCACATGCCGCCTTCCTGACGCTGGTGGTGCTCAACCTGGTGATCGGCTTCCAGGCCATCGGCGCGCTGATGGTGGTGGGGCTGATGATGTTGCCCGCTGCCGCGGCGCGCTTCTGGAGCCGTCGACTGTTGGTCCTGTTGCCGCTCGCTGCGCTGATCGGCGCAGTGTGCGTGTGGCTGGGGCTGCTGCTTTCCTTCTACGCCAGCCTGCCCAGCGGGCCGTGCATCGTGCTGTTGGCCGGCATTTTCTATCTGTTCTCGGTGGTCGCTGGCCCGGTTCACGGCCTGCTGCGCTCGTCTCCATTTCCCATGACTGTTTGAGGTATTGATCATGCGTTACCTGCTTTTCGCGCTGGCCTTGTGGCTGCCTTTGTCGTTGCAAGCGGCGGAAAAACTGAATGTGGTGGCGAGCTTCAGCATCCTGGCGGATCTGACTCGCGAAGTCGGCGGCGACAACATCGACCTGATCAATCTCGTGCATGCCGATGCCGACGCGCATCTCTACGAGCCCAGCCCGGACGATGCCAAGGCTTTGCTGCGTGCCGACCTGATCATCGCCAACGGCCTGGGCTTCGAGCCATGGCTGGAGCGCGTGCTCTCCAGCAGCGAGCCCACCGGCAAACGCATCAATGCCAGTGCGGGTGTCGTGCCGTTGATGCTGGATGAGGATGGAGAGCGAGTGCCGGATCCGCATGCCTGGCAGAGCCTGACCAATGCCGAGATCTATGTACGAAACATCGCCAAGGCACTCGGCGAACTCGACCCTGCCAACCGCGACGTCTACAACGAGCGTCGCGACGCCTACCTGACCCGCCTGCACGCGTTACTCAAAAAAGCGGACGCTCGGATTTCGGGTTTGCCGGCCAGTCAGCGCAAGGTAGTGACCAGCCACGACGCATTCGGCTACTTGGGGCAGGCCTGGCAGCTGGAATTCATCGCGCCTCAGGGATTGTCCACCCATGACGAACCCTCGGCGGCGGACGTCGCCGCACTGATCCGGCAGATACGCAGCGAGGGCGTACGCGCGGTGTTCGTCGAGAACATCCGTGATCCGCGGCTGATCGAGCAGATCGCCGACGAGGCCGGCGCCACCGTCGGCGGCACGCTGTATTCGGATGCACTCGCTAGTGAGGGACCAGCCAGCACCTATCTCGGCATGTTCGAGCACAACCTCGACACGCTGATGGCGGCGTTGAAGCCGTAGGGCGGATCGCGCTTCACGGATCCACGCGTTCTTTAGCTTGGTGCGATTTGATGGTGGACGTAAAAAGCGCGATTCACGGGTTCATTGGGTTCTGTGCGACTGGTGGTGGATGTAAAAAGCGACATCCACCCTACGGGCCGCGGTTTTGGCTCCGATCCGTAGGGTGGATCCCGCTTCTCCGATCCACGCGTCCAACAAAACACGCATCAACGGCTGTTGATGATTACGTCCGCGACCTGCTGTTCAGGAAGCCTTTCGGTGCACCGAAACCCCTGCGGCGTAGGTTTCTTTCACCGCGCGGTCATCACCCAGAATCATCAGGGCGAAGAGTTTCTCCTGCAGCGTTGTCGCCTGGCTCAGGCGGTAGTCGATCAGTGGGGTCGCCTTGTAGTCGAGGACGACGAAGTCGGCATCTTTGCCCGGTTGCAGGTTGCCGATCTTGTCGTCCAGATACAGCGCCCGTGCGCCGCCGAGCGTGGCCAGGTAGAGCGCCTTGAACGCATCGAGTTTCTGGCCCTGCAGCTGCAGCACCTTGTAGGCCTCGTTGAGGCTTTGCAGTTGCGAGAAGCTGGTGCCGCCGCCGACATCCGTGCCTAACCCCACCCGTACGCCGTAGCCTTCCAGCTTGGCCAGATCGAACAGGCCGCTGCCGAGGAACAGGTTGGAGGTGGGGCAGAAGGCGACGGCCGAACCGGTCTCTCCAAGACGTTTGCATTCGTCGTCGCACAGGTGGATGCCATGGGCGAATACCGAGCGCGCGCCGATCAGACCATGATGGTCGTAGACGTCGAGGTAGCCTTTACGCTCCGGGAACAGCTCTTTAACCCACTCGACCTCCTGCTTGTTCTCAGAAATGTGGGTGTGCATGTACAGGTCGGGGAATTCGGCGAACAGCTTGCCGGCGAGTGTCATTTGCTCGGGGGTGCTGGTCGGCGCGAAACGCGGCGTGACGGCGTAATGCAGGCGGCCCTTGCCGTGCCAGCGCTCGATCAGTTCCTTGCTGTCGGCATAGCCGGTTTCGGCGGTGTCGGTGAGGAAGTCCGGTGCGTTGCGGTCCATCAGCACCTTGCCGGCGATCATGCGCAGGTTGAGCTTTTCTGCCGCTTCAAAGAAGGCATCCACCGACTGCTTGTGCACCGTGCCGAACACCAGCGCTGTGGTGGTGCCGTTGCGCAGCAACTCGCCGAGGAACAGGTCTGCCTGCTCGCGGGCATGCGCCATGTCGCTGAAACGCCCTTCGTTGGGGAAGGTGTAGGTTTCCAGCCAATCCAGCAGCTGGGTGCCGTACGAGCCGATCACGCCGACCTGCGGGTAGTGAATATGGGTATCGATGAAGCCGGGGGTGATCAGCGCATCCGGGTATTCGACCACCTCGGTGCCGGCCGGCAGCGTGGGTAGCAGCTCGGTGGCAGCGCCGATGCGCGCGATCTTGCCGTCCTCGACCACCAGCAGGCCGTCCTCGAAATATTCGTAGGATTGCTCGATGCCCACTTCGCGCGGGTCAGCAAGGCAGTGGAGCAGGGCGGCACGGTAGGCTTTTGCTTGATGCATGGCGTTCTCTCATAAAACAGTCGTGGGAGCGGCCTTGACCGCGATTCGCTCGAAGCGGCGTCTTCGTGCCCAAGGCTCGACGTCCCTGAGCGCTCCCATTCCTTCGTTGTTGGATTCCGGCCCAATGCGTTGTCGTGCCCGGTTCTGCGTCTACCAGTCCTGAATCGACGAGGCAGGGCAGCAGTGCGGCGCGAAACGCTTTGTGGGTGTGGTGTTTCTTCGTAATAAATCATGGGCGCGATGGCATTGACGCGCTGTGACGTTTTTTCGCGGTTAAAACCGCGTGCCGTCAGCCACGTCGTGAGGCGGGCACCAGCATGGGCACCGGCTTTTCACCGTCTGCGGTTTTTTCACCAAAGCTGGCGTTGTAGGTGGCAATCACCTCACCGGCAATCGATACGGCAATCTCGATCGGCAATTTACCCTTCACTTCGGCGATACCCATCGGGCAGCGCATGCGCTGCACGGTTTCGGGCTGGAAGCCGCGGTCGCGCAGGCGGTGTTCGAACTTGGCGCGTTTGCTCTTCGAGCCAATGAGCCCGTAGTAGGTGAAGTCGTTACGCTCGAGGATCGCCGCGGTCAGCTCCAAGTCGAGTTGATGGTTGTGGGTCATGACGATGAAGTAGCTGCCCGCGGGCATGTCCTCGACTTCATCGACGACTTCGTCATTCACCACCTTCTCGACCCCCTGGGGGATATGAGCCGGAAATTCGCTTTCACGTGAATCGATCCAACGCACCTTGCACGGCAAGCTGGCCAGTAGCGGCACCAAGGCGCGACCCACATGGCCGGCACCGAACACGGCGATATGTGCCTGCGGTTGGCCCATGGGTTCAAACAGCAGCACAGTGGCGCCGCCGCAACATTGGCCCAGGCTCGCGCCGAGGGAGAAGCGCTCGAGACGGGTATCGCGGCTGCGGTTTTCCAGCATCTCATGAGCGATCTGCTGCGCCTTGTATTCCAGATGGCCGCCACCAATGGTGTCGTACAGACGCTCGCGGCTGACCACCATCTTCGAGCCGGCATTGCGCGGCGTCGAGCCACGCTCCTCTATGATGGTCACCAACACACAGGGTTCGCCTTGTTGTTGCAGGTCGGCGAGGGCGTCTATCCAGCTGTTCATGTCGTTCTCCGATGCCTAATGGCATGCGATTTTTCCGTGTAGGCGCCAGAGCCGCCTAGTTCTGCTCGGGAACAGAGTTCGGCGATCGCTTCGCTGCGGCGCGGAACACGCCGCGATCAAGCTCGCTCCTACGATTAACTCCACCACCGTAGGGTGGGTTGAGCTTGCGATACCCGCCGCGATCATCGGCAACATCGATGGGTATCGCTTCGCTCAACGCCATCCTACGGTTCTCTCTACGCAACTCCTTTGCGTTACGAGGCCGCTCAGCTAATCGTTTCGGTTGCCGGTAGCGGCGCAGCCTTGGCCGTCCGCTTCAACTTGCGCATCTGCTCCACCCCCCACAGCACCCGTTCGGGCGTCGCCGGCGCGTCGATCTTCGGCTGCGCCTTGTAGTCCGCCAGACTGGCGACGGCGTCCTTGATTGCACACCAGACCGAAATGCCGAGCATGAACGGCGGCTCGCCGACGGCCTTGGAATGGAACACGGTGTCTTCCGGATTCTTGCGGTTTTCCACCAGCTTGACCCGCAGATCCAGCGGCATGTCGGCAACGGCCGGAACTTTGTAGCTGGCCGGGCCGCTGGTCATCAGCTTGCCCTTGTCGTTCCACACCAGCTCTTCCATGGTCAGCCAGCCCATGCCCTGGACGAAGCCGCCTTCTACCTGGCCGATATCGATAGCCGGATTCAGCGAGGCGCCGACGTCATGCAGGATGTCGCTGCGCAGCATCTTGTACTCGCCTGTCAGCGTATCGACGATCACCTCCGAGCAGGCCGCGCCGTAGGCGAAGTAGTAGAACGGCCGGCCGCGCGCCTGGCTGCGGTCGTAGTAGATCTTCGGCGTGCGGTAGAAGCCGGTGGACGACAGCGACACCTGCCCGAAATAGGCCTGCTGAATCAGCTCGTCGAACGATACGTACCGGTCACGCACGCGCACCTGACCGTTCTTGAATTCCACGTCCTCTTCGGTGACCTGGTAATGCCGCGCGGCAAATTCGACCAACCGCTGCTTGATGGTCTGGGCGGCGTTCTGCGCTGCTTTACCGTTGAGGTCGGTACCGCTGGAAGCGGCGGTTGGCGAGGTGTTCGGCACCTTGTCGGTGTTCGTCGCGGTGATCTGGATGCGATCAATGTCGACCTGGAACACCTCGGCCACCACCTGGGCCACCTTGGTATTCAAGCCCTGACCCATTTCTGTGCCGCCATGGTTCAGGTGGATGCTGCCGTCGGTGTAGACGTGCACCAGCGCGCCGCCCTGGTTGAGGAAGCTGGCGGTAAAGCTGATTCCGAATTTCACCGGCGTCAGCGACAGGCCCTTCTTGAGGATCGGACTTGTGGCGTTAAACGCACGGATCTCCTCGCGGCGCCTGGCGTATTCACTGCTGGCTTCGAGCTCGGCGGTCATCTCCTCGAGCATGTTGTGCTCGACGGTCTGGTAGTACGGGGTGACGTTGCGCTCGGTCTTGCCGTAATAGTTGCGCTTGCGGACGTCCAGCGGGTCCTTGCCCAGCTCGCGTGCCACCGCGTCCATGATCTCCTCGATGGCGACCATGCCTTGCGGGCCGCCAAAGCCGCGGTAGGCGGTGTTGGAGGCCAGGTTGGTCTTGCAGCGATGGCCGTTGATGGTGGCGTCGCCCAGGTAATAGGCGTTGTCGGAGTGGAACATGGCGCGGTCGACGATGGAGCCGGAGAGGTCCGGCGAGTAGCCGCAGTTGCCGGCCAGGTCGATCTCGATACCGTGCAGCAGGCCGTCATCATCGAAGCCGACGTCGTACTCGACGTAGAACGGATGGCGCTTGCCGGTCATGGTCATGTCTTCCATGCGTGGCAGGCGCATCTTGGTCGGGCGGCCAGTGAGGTGCGCGATCACCGCGCACATGCACGCAGGGCCCGCGGCCTGGGTTTCCTTGCCGCCGAAGCCGCCGCCCATGCGGCGCATGTCGATGACGATCTTGTTCATCGAGACGCCGAGCACTTCGGCAACCAGCTTCTGTACTTCGGTGGGGTTTTGCGTCGAGGTATAGACAATCATGCCGCCGTCTTCGGTCGGCATCACCGAGGAAACCTGGGTTTCAAGATAGAAGTGCTCCTGCCCGCCGATGTGCAGACTGCCTTGCAGTCTGCGGGGGGCGGCGGCAAGCGCGGTCGCCGAATCGCCGCGCTGGTGCGTATGGCTGTCGAGCACGAAGTGCTTCTTGTGCAGCGCATCGACCACGTCGAGCACCGGTTCCAGGTCTTCGTATTCGATGATCGCAGCCATGGCCGCCTTGCGGGCGGTTTCCAGGCTGTCGGCGGCGACGGCGATCACCGGCTGGCCGATGAACTCGACAATACCGTCCGCCAGCAGTGGGTCACCGGGCATGACCGCGCCGATGTCCAGCTGACCCGGCACGTCCTGAGCGGTGATGGCGATGGCGACGCCGGGCACTTCATAGCAGGGCGCCGTGTCGATGCGCACGATGCGTGCGTGGGCACGGTCGCTCATCCGGGCGTAGACGTGCAGCTGGTTGGGGAATTCCAGACGGTCGTCGACATAGACCGCTTCGCCGGTAACGTGCTTGGGCGCGCTGTCATGCTTGACGCCACGGCCGACGCCAGTCACCAGATCCTGCTTGAACAGGGCGGCCAATTCTTCTTGTGACTTGGTTGGCTTATGCATAGGAAGTGACCCTCGTTTCATACGCCGGCGCTTGTTGTTCGTGGAAGCATTTGCGCAGCAGATTCTGGGCGACCAGCAGGCGGTATTCGCGGCTGGCACGGAAGTCGGTGAGCGGCGTGAAGTCCTTTCCCAGCGCTTCGCAGGCGCGCTCGATGGTGTCGGCATTGAACGGCGCGCCGATCAGCGCGCGCTCGCAGGCCACCGCGCGTTTCGGAATGGCGGCCATGCCGCCGAAGGCGACGCGGGCATCGTCGATCAGCCCATTTTCGAGCTTCAGGTCGAACGCGGCGCAGACCGCGGAGATGTCATCGTCCAGACGCTTGGACACCTTGTAGGCGCGGAACACCCGGTTGGCCTGGGCGCGCGGCACGATAATCTTCTCGATGAACTCGCCTTGTTCGCGGGCGGTGACCTTGTAGTCGATGAAGTAATCCTGCAGCAGCAACGTCCGGCTGTTGCTGCCCTTGCGCAGGACCACTTGAGCGCCTAGAGCGATCAATAGCGGCGGCGAATCGCCGATGGGCGAGGCATTGCCGATGTTGCCACCCAGGGTGCCCTGGTTGCGGATCTGCAGGGAGGCGAAGCGATGCAGCAGTTCGCCAAAGTCCGGGTATTCCTGCGCCAGCGCC